>DEHZ01000014.1 GCA_002352205.1 Flavobacterium sp. UBA2787
CCCGGAGCTTGCGGAGGGGCACGTCAAAATGTTTTTTAAAAAAGTTTTAGTTGCTGTTCACTAAATTTGAATTCAGCTATTAAATCAGAATATTGTTTGTTAGTTTCATTGAATTTTCTGAGTGTAAAACCATCACATAAAAATTTAAAATCTGTATCATGATTTTTAAATAATTTAGATGCTCTTTCTATTCTTATTTCATCCAACTCGCGAGCTATGGTCATATGTGATTTAACACTTTTAATTTTAAAACCCAAATGATGATGAATGTTTCTGATTAAATTATTAAGATATTTTTCTGAACTATTATCAGGTTTAACATAATATGCATAAGAACCAAAGGAAGCAAAACCATTGAAACCAATATCATGATTAGGTTGATTGTTACAAAAGGTTGAAATTCCATTGATCCAAAGAGATAATTGATTTGAGTCTGCGTTAAAACCCATCACAGTGATATGAGCAAGAGATTTATCACTTCCAAATCTACCAATTTCTTTTATTAGAGATTGTTTCCATTCATTAACACAGCTTGAAATTTCCAGACTAGGCATTACAGCTAATAAATATTTCGGTTTTTCTTTATTCATAAACTAGAAAGAGTAAAGTTTAAGTATATAAAAATAATTAAATTATTTTAAATGGATACTGACAATCTTTTTGGATAATACATTGGTTGCATTTTGGATTAGTTGGGCGACAAATTTCTCTTCCTAAAAATGAAATTGACATTCCGATTTCATTCCAGACTTCCGGTGGAAGGATTTTCATGAGTTGTTTTTCAATTTTGATACCGTCTTTACTATCGTCGGTTAGACCAATTCTTGGAGTTACTCGCATGACATGTAAATCCGCAATAATTCCTTCTGCTTTTTGGTTGGTTTCACGGAGAATTACATTGGCTGATTTTCTTCCTATTCCTTTTAGAGCAGTCAAGTTTTCAAGATTTGTTGGGATGTATTTATCTTCTTTTACGGTTTTAGCAATTTCAATAAGCCAATTTGCTTTTGTTGCAAAATTTCTCACTTTACTAATAAAAGGAATTAACGATTCTGCGTTTGAAGCGGCTAATGCCTCCATGTTGGGAAAGTTTTTGAATAATTCAGGTGCAATTTTGTTGATATTGGCATCTGAATCTTGAGCAGAAAGCACAACCATAACTAGCAATTGATAAGCATTTTGGTAATCCAATGGATGCTTTTTTCCTTTGTATTGATTAATTAAAGGAGTTAATTTTTCTTTCCAATTAGGTGTTTCTTCAAATAAATTCATTTTTTACTCTTTGAAATCAATCGAAAGCGAATTTACACAATAACGAATTCCGGTTTCAGTTGGACCATCATCGAAAACGTGGCCAAGATGACTTCCGCAGCTGGCACAAAGGATTTCGGTACGAATCATACCGTGGGATGCATCTTTGATGTATTCAACTTTTCCGGGGATGGATTGATCGAAGGATGGCCAACCGCAGTGAGCATCAAATTTGGAATCGCTTTCAAATAGAACTTCGCCACAAGCTGCACAACAATAGTTTCCTTTTTCGAAATGAAGGTTGTATTCTCCGGTGTGTGGAAATTCAGTCCCTTTTTGACGGAGGATTTTATATTTTTCTAAGCCTAATTGGGCTTTCCATTCTTCTTCGGTTTTTTGGATTTTGTAACTCATTTGGTTTTTGGTTTGAATTTGACAGAAACAGAGTTGGTACAAAAACGTTTTCCTGTTGTTTCTTTTGGACCGTCGTTGAAAACGTGACCAAGGTGACCGCCACAGTTTGCACACATAACTTCTACACGTGACATGCCATAACTGTAATCATTTTCATAGATTACAGAACCTTTGATAGCTTGGTCAAACGATGGCCAACCACAATCAGATTCGAATTTGGTTTCGGAAACAAATAATGGATTTTCACAAGCGGCACATACGTATTGTCCTTCTTCAAAGTGATTCCAGTATTCTCCGGTGAAAGCTCTTTCTGTGCCTTTCTTACGCAATACTTCGTATTGTTCGGGTGTTAGTTCAGCCTTCCATTCAGCTTCGGTTTTGACGACTTTTAAGGGCTTTTTAGTTTCTTTTTTTTGTCCTTGACACGAGGTTAAGGTAAAGATAGACAGGATTAAAATTAATTTTTTCATAGTTTTTTATTTTTTTGACACGAATTTCACTAATTATCACAGATTAAGAATTTCACAGAGCTAAGCTTTCTTGTTAGTTTTTGCCACGAATTTCATTATTATTTCCTTATTTGCACATATCCTAGCCCAGATAGTAGCGGAAACCTCGCAGGACTGAAAGCCAATTTTTCTTCGCTTTTTGGGGCGACCAAAGAAGCCACGAAAAAGCGTTAGAAAAATGGCTTGAAGGCCGAGGAGTTGTAGCGGATAGCTGGATTAGCTTCTGATAAAATTACTGATTTCATTGATAACTTTTTCGTTTCCTAGTATTTTTCTATGTCCTAAATGATTGGTTATCATTAATTTGCTGTTTTTTAAATGGCTGTGAATGTTGTGAGCACATTTTACATTTACATCGTGATCGTCGTTGTCGTGGATTATGAAAACTGGTGTTTCGATGTTTTTGGACACAACCGATGTAGAATAATTGTTCATTGGTTCGCCGAATTTCTTTTCAAAATGTTCTCTCATTCTGTCGCCAATTTGTGGTTTTAGACCTAAATTTCGAATAAAATCGGAGATAATATCCTGAATTAAATCGCCACTACCTATAATTACGGCTTTTTTGACGTTCAGGTTTTGTTTGATGGCGTTGATGATTGCCATTCCGCCCAACGAGTGACCAACGGCAAATTCAAAAGGACCATACTGTTTTTCGAGGACGAGAATACTGGCGATAAATTCGGTCATAATCGACGAATTTCCTTTGCTTTTGCCGTGTGCGGGAGCATCGAAACTGACGATGGAATAGCCGTTTTCTATGAGTTCGTCTGCAATTTTGACTAATTGTGTGCCGCGACCCGACCAACCGTGAACGAGTAGAATCTTTTTCGGGCTGTTGCCGTATTGGTAAGTTTTAATGGTTTTATTGATGGACGGAATTAAAACATCGTGTTGAATACTTTGTTTATCCATTTGAAATTCCCGTTTCGGAATTTTGTGTTTTATGGGTGTTGTAAAAAGTTTTGCAGCAAATTGAGTCGCTAATTTTGGTGAAATTGCTTGCAAAAATTTAGCGGTTATGAGAATTGGCTTCGGAATCTGCAAGGATTGATTGTCAGACTTGGTTTTTTTTGACATTTCAATAAATTTTAACGCAAGGTATGATTTAAAATTATTTTTTATAAATTTAGAGTTCATAAAAATTACTTAAAATGCAAAATCAGACGCGTATCATTATTGAAAGTGTGAAGCCTCAGTTGGATGGAGGTTCTTTTTTTATAAAGCGAATTATCAACCAAACAGTTAACGTATCTGCTCACGTTTTTGCCGACGGTCACGATGTGGTGGAATGTTGTGTGAAATTTAAACACGAAAAAGATAAAAAGTGGAGTGAAGTGCGAATGAATCCAACCGAAAATGATGAATGGGAAGCCGGATTTTTGGTTGAAAAACAAGGTTTCTATTCCTATTTTATCGAAGGTTGGGTGGATTATGCATTGAATTGGCAACACGGAACCGAACGAAAAATTAACGATAATCAACACGTTAAATCGGAGTTGTTGGAAGGAGCAGAGTACTGTCAAGCGATTTTGAAAGAAGTTACAAAAGAAGAAAAAGCCTATTTGAATTCCGCCATTAAAGCGTTTCAAGATGCAAAATTATATGATTCAGCGATAGCCATTGCATTATCGGATGAATTGCATCAGATTTTTAAAAAGTATCCAACTCGAACATTGGCGAATTCATCTGCGGAGTTGAAGGTTTATGTAGATCGTAAAAAAGCGTTGTTCAGCACTTGGTATGAATTTTTTCCGCGTTCAACTTCAGAAACTCCAGGCAAGCACGGAACATTTAAAGATTGCGAACGATTATTGCCACGAGTGGTGGAAATGGGTTTTGATACGTTGTATTTTCCGCCGATTCATCCAATTGGAGAAGTAAATCGAAAAGGAAAAAACAATGCTACTACGGCTGAAAAAGGCGATGTGGGTTCGCCTTGGGGAATTGGTTCAAAGTTTGGCGGACATAAATCGACGCATCCTGAATTGGGAACAATTGATGATTTTAAAGCGTTGGTTAAAAAAGCCCAATCGATGGGAATTGAAATTGCGATGGATTATGCGTTGCAAGCGGCTCCCGACCATCCGTATGTGAAGGATTTTCCGCAATGGTTCAAATGGCGACCGGACGGAACGGTGCAATATGCTGAAAATCCACCAAAAAAATACCAAGATATTCAACCGATTTATTTTGAAAGCGGCGATTGGAAAAATTTGTGGAAAGAGTTATTAGACGTGGCTTTGTTTTGGATTGAAGAATGCGGAATTAAAGTCTATCGTGTTGATAATCCACATACCAAACCCTTTTATTTCTGGGGATGGTTGATTGGCGAGATTAAGAAAAAACATCCGGATGTGTTGTTTTTATCGGAAGCTTTTACGCGTCCGAAAATTATGGCTGAATTGGCGAAGCAAGGTTTTTCACAATCGTATACCTATTTTACGTGGCGAAATACGAAAGCCGAATTGATTGAATATGTCACCGAATTAACGCAAACCGAACAAAAGGAATTCTTCCGTCCGAACTTCTGGCCAAATACACCTGATATTCTGCCATTTGCGTTGCAAACCGGAAATGAATCGGTTTATTTACAAAAATATTTTTTAGCTGCGACACTGAGTTCAAGTGTTGGAATTTATGGTCCGGCTTATGAATTTTTGGTTCATCAACCGATGGCAAAAGGAAAAGAAGAATATTTGAATTCAGAAAAATACGAAGTATATCATTGGGATTGGGAAGCGAAGAACAAATTGACTACGTTGATTACTCGCATCAATCACCTACGAAAACAGCAAGAATCCTTGCAACAAACCAATAATATTGTTTTTTGTAAAACGGATAACGAACAGTTGATTGCGTATTATAAATTTAATGATGCTAAAACCGATCATACGTTGATGGTTTGTAGTTTGAATGCACAAAATCCGTTGCAAGCCGTTGTTCGTTTACCCTTGGAAGAAATTGGAAATCAACCCATTAAAGTGACCGATTTAATCACTGGAAACAGTTATTATTGGGATAGAGAGTGGAATTTTGTTGAATTACATCCTGCCTTACCTTTTCATTTATTTAAAATTGAACGATAATGAATACAACCAACCAAGATACTTTTACCAGTACATTCGAATTTAAAACAACGTGGGAAACTTGTTTTGAAGATGATGATTTTGTCAAGGTTTTTTCTTCGGATATTTTAGAAAATTATATCATCAACAAACGATGGTATGGTGGAAAAGCGAGTACGTTAAAGTACATCGAGGTGGTTGATCAGTTTAAAATAACTTCAAAGAAAAATACCTATTATGGTGTATTGTTGGAAGTAAATTTCAAGGAAGCCTTTTACCAACATTATTTTATGCCATTGGCTTTTATGGCCAAAGAAGAGTTGGATACGAGTACCGTTATTGCTCCCGTTGTCATGGGAAAACAAACCGGTTATTTAGTTGATGCATTACATCAAGAAGATTTTCGTAAGTTGTTGTTTGACAACATTGTAAAGTCAAAAGAAACACCCGGATTGAAATTGGTTTTTCACAAGGGTTCAACCATTGAAAAAGAGGATTATCAATCATCTCGTTTTATGGGATTGGAGCAAAGTAATACTTCAATTATTTACAATGATTCGTTTGTGTTGAAGATTTTCAGACGCATTTATGTGAGCACAAATCCCGATTATGAAATCAGTCGTTTTTTAACGGAACGAATGCATTTTGAAAATACACCACGCTATACCGGAAGTATTAATTTGGCTTTAGCCGAAGGAAATATTACGCTTGGTTTAATGCAAGAATTGGTTTCAAATCAAGGTGATGCGTGGAAATTTATGCTCGAACAAATTGACGGTGTTTTTGATAATTTGAAACGCAAAAAAATCAAAATCGATAAATTACCCGATATTGCGATGTTTAAACGGTTGCGAATTAATGAAATTCCACCCGAAATTATTGATTGGGTTGGGTTGAGTTTGTTTTTACGCATTCAAACGTTGGCTTTGCGAACAGCAGAAATGCACATTGCGTTGGGAAGTGATATTCACGAAACGGCTTTTACACCAACCACTTACAACGGCGATTATACCGTTTGGTTGAAAAACAGAATGTTGTATCAATTTCAAAATCGATTGAATATCATTGAAAACAGTTTGCATAAATTAGACGGATTAGCGTTGGAATTGGCTCATCAATTTATGGAAAATAAGAAGTTAGTTCGGAAACATTTTGTAGATTTCGATTGGACAAAAATGAAATCGGAACGCATCAGAATTCACGGCGATTATCATTTAGGACAAGTGTTAGTGAATGGCGATGATTTTTATATTTTGGATTTTGAAGGCGAACCGGAAAGTACCATTCGTGACAGAAAAGTAAAACAACCGCCGTTGAAAGATGTCGCAGGAATGTTCCGTTCGTTTCATTATGCTATTTATGCGACGATTTTTAACAATAAAGAAAAATATCCGTTTGAACAAGAAGAATTGTTTAAAGCCGGAGAAATTTTGTATAAATATTTTGTAGGTGTCTTTTTGGAAACCTACATTGAAAAAGCTCAATCCGGTAATTTAAACATTGGTTACAACCACGAAATCGACTTTTTGTTGAAGTATTGTTTGTTGGAAAAAGCGGTTTACGAGTTGGGTTACGAATTGAATTCCAGACCACGTTGGGCGGTGATTCCGTTGAGGGGTATTCAGAGTATTATGAATTATTAAAAAAAATGGAAGAAAAAATAAAAGACATTTTTAACAACATTAAAGAAAGACTTTCAAATCCATTTTTGTTTTCTTTTTTAATAGCATTCTTGGTTTATAACTGGGAGATTACTCTATCAATTTTTTACAACGACTATAATCAAATTAAAGCTGAGGGCTTTAAATCCATTTTTGAATTTATTAGAAATAGGTGGGATAATAAAGGAAAGTTATTTATGCCTTTTTTAATCGCTTTACTATATACTTTTGTTTTTCCAATTTTTAGAAATCTTGTGAATGCTTTTCAGACTTGGATAATTAAATGGGGTGAAGATTGGAATTTAAAAATTTCTAAGGATAGTAAAATTGGAATTGATAAGTATCTTGCATTAAGAGATAATTATATAGAAAAAACAAAAAGTTTAGAAGAAATTATAGAGAGCGAAAGTAAATTTTTAATTGAGTTAGATGCTAAAAATAAAGAAGTTGATAAATTAAAAAATGAAAATTCATTAATTCAACAGAGAATTAATGAAGCAAATACTTTCTTATCTACATATAAAAACACTCAAATTATTAGAGGGAATTGGAATTTTACAAAGTATGATAATGATAATAAAGTTGTAGAAAGTTATAAATATCAAATTAATGAAGATAAAATCTTAATAATAAACAATAAATCTAGTTATTTTCAATTTGAAATACTACATTTTTATTATTTACCATTTGAAAAAAAGATTCAGTTTATTAAGAAAGTTCGTAATTTTAATGAATTAAAAATTAAAGAAAAAGATGAATATTTCGTTTGCGATTTAACATATTCAAATTCACAAAAACTTACTGGTACCGAAAATGGTTTTAAAGTAGAATATGTCAAAATTAAAAATGAAACCCAATTCTAAAAAACAAACAATGAACCAAGTACAACCACATTCCTTATTCACCGATTTTGACATCGCCTTATTCAAAGCCGGAAAACATTTTAGATTATACGAAAAATTAGGAGCTCATCTCACGGAGGTCAACGGCGTAAAAGGCGTTTATTTTGCCGTTTGGGCACCGTCTGCACGTTCCGTTTCGGTCGTGGGCGATTTTAATTATTGGATTCAAGGCGAGCATCAATTGAATGTGCGTTGGGATGCTTCCGGAATTTGGGAAGGATTCATTCCCAACATTGATAAAGGAACAAAATACAAATATAAAATTCAATCCAACAACAACGGTATCATCACTGAAAAAGCGGATCCGTTTGCGTTGTATTGTCAAAAACCACCGGAAACTGCGTCAGTTATTTGGGATTTGGAATACAAATGGAAAGACAAAAAATGGATGGATTCCCGAAAAGATAAAAATGATTTAGACAAACCGTATTCGGTGTATGAAGTGCATTTGGGTTCGTGGAAACGCAATTTAGAGCAAGATCGTTCGCTCACTTATTTAGAATTGGCGGAAGATTTGGTGAATTATGTAAAAGAAACCGGTTTCACGCACGTGGAATTTATGCCAATTATGGAATATCCGTATGATCCTTCTTGGGGTTATCAGTTGATTGGCTATTTTGCACCAACTTCCCGATTTGGAAAACCGCAGGATTTTATGTTTTTGGTAGATAAATTACATCAAGCCGGAATTGGCGTGATTTTAGACTGGGTACCGTCTCATTTTCCAGACGATGCTCACGGTTTAGGATTTTTTGACGGTTCCAATTTGTATGAACATCCCGATCGAAGAAAAGGCTATCATCCCGATTGGAAAAGTTTAGTTTTTAATTACGGCAGAAATGAAGTGCGTTCGTTTTTGATTTCCAATGCCTTATTTTGGTTGGATTATTATCACGCGGATGGTCTTCGCGTTGATGCCGTAGCTTCGATGTTGTATTTGGATTATTCCAGAAAAGAAGGGGAGTGGGAGCCGAATATTTTTGGCGGAAGAGAAAATTTAGACACGATTAGTTTCTTAAAAGATTTTAACGAAGCGGTTTATTCTAATTATGAAGGAGTTCAGACGATTGCCGAAGAAAGTACATCGTTTCCGATGGTTTCCAGACCGACTTCGGTGGGCGGTTTAGGATTTGGTATGAAATGGATGATGGGATGGATGCACGACACCTTGCAATATTTCAAACGTGAATCGATTTACCGAAAATACCATCAAAATGATTTGACTTTTTCGATGACGTATGCGTTTTCTGAAAACTTTATGTTGCCGCTTTCACACGACGAAGTTGTATATGGCAAAAAATCCATTTTAGGAAGAATGACAGGCGACGAATGGCAGCAATTTGCCAATTTACGTTTGCTTTATGGCTATATGTTTACGCATCCGGGTACGAATTTACTGTTTATGGGTTCCGAATTCGGTCAACGAGCCGAATGGAAATTTGACGGAAGTTTAGACTGGCATTTATTGAATTATGGTTATCACGAAGGCACACGAAAATGTATTTCAGACTTGAATGAATTGTATAAAACGAATCCCGCTTTGTTTGAAAATCAATTTAGTCCAGAAGGTTTTGAATGGATCAATTATTCCGACCATCAAAATGCGGTGCTGAGCTACATCCGTAAAGGAAAAAATGAAAAAGAAAATTTAGTGGTGGTTTGTAATTTCACACCGGTTGTTCGCGAGAATTATCGAATCGGATTGCCTTCTAAAGGAAAATTGACTGAAATTTTTAATTCTGATAAAGTTGAATATGGCGGAAGTGGCATCAACAACAAGAAAGCAATTAAAATTGAAAAAGAACATTGGAATGGTAGAGATTTTTCGGCAGAATTGACATTACCGCCTTTGGGTGTTTCGGTTTTTAAAATATCGTAATACGATAAAATCCCTCTAACAAAGAGGGATTTCCATTTTATCCATAAACGCAAACGTTTGAGTTAATAAAACCTCAAATTAAAAAGTGATTAAAAGTTTCAACTTTGTAAATTTGACAATTATAATCCAATTACTATGATTACAAATACTGAATTAGAACACAAAGGCGATCAGTTTCCTTCCAAGATAGTGTCATTCAATCAAGATGTTGACAATGTCTTTTTCTATACAGAAAATAATGTTGTGCTCAAAATCACCATTCTTCGTGATAGCATGATTCGATTTCGCTACACAACCAAAGGTTATTTCAACAAAGACTTTTCGTATGCCATTGATAAAGGTCAGTCGCACGGTTATAACGAATTGGCTGTGGAAGAGCACAAAGCTTTTTATACGATTACAACCAGCAAAATAGTTTGTAAAATCAATAAACAGAATGCAAAAGTTTCGATTTTTGATTTAGAAGGTTTTCAAATTTTGGATGATGAAATTGGTTTTCATTGGGAAGAAAGCTATGAATTTGGCGGAAACATCGTAAAAATGAGTAAGAAAGCCAATGATGGTGAATGTTATTATGGAATGGGTGACAAAGCTACGCATCTTAATTTAAAAGGAAAACGAGTTGAAAATTGGGCAACCGATCAATATGCTTTTCATCGTGAACAAGAACCATTGTACAAAGTAGTTCCGTTTTATATCGGTTTACATCATAATAATGCGTATGGAATATTTTTTGACAATACCTTCAGAACATTTTTCGATTTTTGTCATGAACGCAGAAATGTAACCAGTTTTTGGGCAGAAGGTGGCGAGATGAATTATTATTTCATCTACGGTCCGAAAATGAAAGATGTGGTCACAAATTATACGCATTTAACCGGAAAACCCGAGCTTCCGCCAATGTGGACGTTGGGTTATCATCAATGTAAATGGAGTTATTATCCTGAAAGTAAAGTAAAAGAAATTACTTCAACTTTCAGAAAATTGCAAATTCCATGTGATGCTATTTATTTGGATATCGATTATATGGAAGGATTTCGTTGTTTCACTTGGAGCAAAGAATATTTTCCCGATCCTAAACGAATGGTGGCTGAATTGGCGAAAGACGGATTTAAAACCGTTGTGATTATTGACCCCGGAATAAAAATTGATAAAGATTACTGGGTTTATCAAGAAGCTTTAGAAAAAGATTATTTCTGCAAACGTGCCGACGGACCTTATATGAAAGGAAAAGTTTGGCCGGGTGAATGTAATTTTCCCGATTATACAAATCCTGAAGTTCGCGAATGGTGGGCAGGATTATTCAAAGAATTAATTTCAGATATTGGCGTAAAAGGAGTTTGGAACGATATGAATGAGCCAGCCGTAATGGATGTTCCCGGAAAAACCTTCCCAATGGATGTGCGTCATGATTATGATGGTCATCCGTGTAGTCACCGAAAAGCTCATAATATTTATGGAACCCAAATGGCAAGAGCAACATACGAAGGTGTGAAGCGATTTGCTTATCCAAAACGTCCATTTATTATTACTCGTTCGGCTTATTCAGGTGCTCAACGTTACTCTTCATCATGGACAGGCGATAACGTAGCAACTTGGGAACATTTGTGGATTGCCAATATTCAAATGCAACGAATGTCGATTAGCGGAATGGGTTTTACCGGTTCTGATATTGGCGGTTTTGCCGAACAACCTTCGGGCGAATTATATGCTCGTTGGATTCAATTAGGTGTTTTTCATCCGTTTTGCAGAACGCATTCTTCCGGTGATCACGGTGAGCAAGAACCTTGGTCGTTTGGGGAAGAAGTAGTTGATATTACTCGAAAATTTGTCAATCTTCGTTACCAATTGCTTCCTTATTTGTACACAATGTTTTGGAAATATGTAAATGAAGGTGAAGCGATGTTGAAACCTTTAGTTTACTTTGATCAGGAAGATGTTCAAACGTTATATCGAACAGACGAATTTATTTTCGGTAATCAAATTCTAGTTTGTCCGATTTTAGAACCAAATGCAGTGGGACGACGAATGTATCTTCCAAAAGGAAACTGGTATAATTATTGGACTAATGAATTGGTTGAAGGTAAGAGGGAGTTATGGGTCGCTACAGACTATGATCAAATTCCGATTTTCATAAAAGAAGGAGCTATCATTCCTAAATATCCTATTCAACAATTTGTAGGCGAAAAAGAATTTGAAGAAATCTCATTGGATGTTTATTATAAATTTGGAAAAGAAAAATCCGTTTTATATGAAGATGCTCAAGATGGTTATGATTACAATAAAGGAAGGTTTTCGTTACGCACATTCAACCTTACCGGAAAAGAGAAAGAATTGATTATTCAGTTGCATCAGGTGGGAGAATTTTTAACTAATTATTCAAAATTTAGAATTAATATAATTGGTTTACCGTTTAAAATTTCTTCCATCGAAATTGATAATGAGAAGGTTTCATTAGAATCTGCTTTTTTTGACGGAAAAAATTCGTTGTTGGTTGATAAATTCTTTACGGAATTACATATTGTTGGCAAATAGATTACTAATTTTGTAAAAATATTAGCCTAATTATAAATAAAATGAAAAGAATTATTGCGTTTTGTTCGTTTAGTGCATTAGTACTAACGATGGGGTGTGCTACCAATCCGTTAACAGGAAAAAGCACCTTAGCTTTGGTGAATAACAGTTCTATTTTTCCATCTGCATTTCAACAGTATGACACTTTTTTGAAAGAAAACAAAGTGGTTACAGGAACAGCCGATGCAAAAAGGGTAGAAGCTGTTGGGATAAAAATTAAATTAGCAGCCGAAAAATGGTTAGCTGCTGTGGGTCATTCAGATTATCTGAAAGATTATCAATGGGAATACAAGTTGGTTCAAGATGATGCTGTGAATGCTTGGTGTATGCCGGGCGGAAAAATTGTAGTTTACACAGGAATTTTGCCTGTTACCAAAGATGAAGCAGGTTTAGCGACAGTTATGGGTCACGAAGTTGCTCACGCACTTTTAAACCACGGTCAACAGCGAATGAGTGCCGGAATGTTACAACAAGCCGGAGCTGTTGGAGTTGGCTTGGCAGTAGGTGAAAAAAATGAGCAAACACAGGCCATTGCGATGACAGCTTATGGAGCTGGATCTCAAATGTTTGGGATGTTACCATTTAGCCGAAGTCATGAAAGTGAAGCCGACAAAATTGGTTTAATTTTGATGGCAATTGCAGGTTATAACCCTGAAGCTTCAGTTCCTTTTTGGGAAAGAATGGGTGCAGCGTCGGGCGGACAAGCTCCTGCAGAGTTTATGAGTACGCACCCTTCGCATAACACAAGGGTTTCAAATCTTAGAAAGTGGATTCCTGAGGCGAAGGCTGAAGCCGCAAAATACGGTGTAGTATTCAAGTAAAAAATTAGTATCTTCGAAGCTGTTCTGAAAAGAGCAGCTTTTTTTATGACCAAAAATTTCAACTATGGCAACACTTGCAAAAGGAAGTAAGAAATTAACCAACGCTTGGGCATTTTATGATTGGGCCAATTCGGTTTATCCATTAGTTATTTCATCCTCCATTTTTCCTTTGTATTATGGATTTTTATTCCCAAAAGAAAATCCGAATATTCCTTTTTTAGGGTATGAATTTAAAAGTACTGCACTTATTAGTTTTGTCACAGCTTTTGCATTTTTATGCGTTGCTATTATTTCACCAATTTTATCAGGAATTGCCGATTTTGCAGGAAATAAAAAGCGATTTATGCAGTTTTTCTGCTATTTGGGAGCTTTATCTTGCATTGGAATGTATTGGTTTACGAAGGATAATATTTATTTCGGAATTGTATGTTTCTTTTTTGGATTGATTGGATTTTGGGGAAGTTTGGTGTTTTATAATTCTTATTTGCCCGACATTGCGTACAAAGAGCAACAAGACAGTTTGAGTGCAAAAGGGTATTCGTTTGGATATGTGGGAAGTGTTATTTTACTGGGAATAAGTTTAGCAGTTATTTTAAGTAAAAAAGGAGAGGATGCTCTTCACGCAATGCGAGTTTCTTTTGCAATGACCGGAATTTGGTGGATTTTCTTCGCTCAATATGCTTTTTGGTACCTTCCGAAAGGAAATAAAAACAAAGATAAAATTACAAAAGATGTTATTTTAAACGGATTTCGAGAACTGAAAAAAGTACAAAGTCAATTATACCAAAATCTACGACTTTATCGCTATTTGGTTGCTTTTTTTGTGTATAGTATGGCGGTTCAAACAGTAATGTTAGTTGCAACTTATTTTGGTTCTGAAGAAATTAATTGGATTGATGATGATCAAAAAAGATTTGGTTTAATAGTTAGTGTTTTAGTGATTCAATTGGTTGCTGTTCTTGGTGCAACTTTAACTTCAAAAGCTTCAGAAAAATTTGGAAATATTCCAACGTTGATTGTAATAAACGCCATTTGGGCAATCATTTGTGTGTTTGCTTATTTTGTGACAGAACCAATTCATTTTTATGTGACAGCAGGTTTTGTTGGATTAGTGATGGGAGGAATTCAGGCACTTTCTCGTTCAACTTATTCTAAATTTTTACCAAAAACAGAAGATACAGCTTCTTTCTTTAGTTTTTATGATGTAGCCGAAAAAATCGGAATTGTGATTGGGATGGCGATTTATGGAACAATCGATCAAATTACCGGAAGTATGCGAAATGCCATTGTATTTTTGATGGTTTTCTTTGTAGCCGGATTGTTATTGTTGCTTCGAGTACCAAAAAATGAAACTATTGAAGCAGAATAATTTTTCAGAAAATTGTTCACAAATGTTAAATAAAATAAGCCACGAATTTCACGAATTAGCACGAATTAATCTATTCAAATTCGTGTAATTTGTGAAATTCGTGGCAAAAAAATCTTAAATCATCTTAATTTTACCAGAACCAGCCACTTTCGTGTCAATTTTTTTTGGATTTCCTTTGTATTCAATATCGCCTGAACCGGCTACACGACCTTCAATTAATTCTGAACAAGTGGTTGAAATATTCCCTGAACCGGAAAGTGTTGCTTTGCTGTTTTCAGATTGTAAACCAAACGCTTCGATATCTCCTGAACCTGAAACAGTTAATTCCAAATTTTTAGTTTTTCCTTTCAATTCAATATCACCTGAACCGGCTACTTTTGCTTCTACATTTTGTGAATCTACCGTTAATTTAATATCACCTGAACCGGCCAAAGTAGCTTTAAAATCAGATGATTTCAATGTGAAATTAGCAACAATGTTGCCTGATCCGGCTAAGCTAACTTTTTCAATTGTCTCTACAGGAACAGTGATTTCAATTTTGTGCTTTCTTGAAGTGGTTAGGTTATATCCTTTTTCGGTGCGAATTTTTAAGTCGGTTCCATTGTTTTCAATTACAATAAATTCCAGTAGATTTTCTTCCCCTTTTACTATGATTTTGCCTTCTTTTCCTTCCACTAAAGTCACATTGAAAAATCCTGCGACACTTATCGATTCGTAATCAGAAGTTGTAATTTCTTTGGAAACTACATTTCCATTTCCTTTAATTTTTTCTTGTCCCCATTGTGCCGAAACAATTGAAACGGTAAGAACAGCTACTAATGTGATTAATTTTTGCATTTTGATTATTTTTTTGATTGATTAATTAGATAAATTTAAGTTTACATTTCCGTAGTTTGACGAAATTGTCATTTTATTGGCTCCACTTTTTTTATAATAACCTTTATATGATTTCGTGGATTGCGTTTCTACTCTTGCACTATATTCCAATGGTGCTTCGCTTTTAAAGTTGGCATATTTAGTAGAAACATCAAAGTCAAAATGATAATTGACACTGTGGTTCACTTTAATATTGGTGTACCCCGCTGAAATTGAAATATTACTCGCTTTAGCCGAAACACCATTCAGTGAAAAATTACTGTAATTGGTAGTTAGTTTCAAATTATTTTCAATTTCATCAATTTTAATGGTTAAGTAATTTCCGCTTCCTTCCACATTGTTCACTTTTCCAATCGCGATTTTACCGTAATTGCTGTCGTATTTTAGATTACTTCCATTTAAAACTGTTACATCAGTATAACTTGTATTCAAATCTAAAGTAGTAAAAGATCCAATTGTCAAACCTGAATATTTTGCATTAATCACGGCACTTTTCAAGCTTTCAATTGTTGATTTTGAACAATAATCAATTTTAATGTTATTGGAAGAATTATTCAATTTTCCCATTGAAATCTTTCCGTATTTGCAAAGAATATCAGTACTTCCGTTTAAATCGTGCGTCACAATATTTCCGTATTGATTTTCAATTTTCACGTTTCCGTTTTTCGGGATTTTCACGGTGTAATTCACTTCCATACTGGTTCTTCTGCCTGAGCTACTTACATTTCCAAAGATAGTTTTAGCCGAATAAAGACTTTTTGTTCCACCAAATTCAATTGAAATGGAAGCTAATTTTTTATCAACCCAACTTTCACTATCGCCACTCACGGTGATGACTACGTCAATTTCAATTTTATCTTCTGCCCAAGTCGTCACAAATACATTTCCGTATTTGTTGTCAATGTCAACAGTTGCATCTGAATTTACGATAACTGCTTTTTTAACGTTTTTTTGTTTTGTATATTTTCCGTTGTGTTCGGTTGCAAAACCTGATAACACAACAAAACAAATTAATAATAAACTATATAGATTTTTCATTTTCGATGTTTTTTTGATGATTAATGATTTCAATTTTTTTGATTACTTCTTCCAGAAATGAAATTCTCGTTTGAAAATTCAGAATCATAGCGTGAAGCAATTGTTTGGTGTCTCCGTTTTTTTGTAATTCATTGATGATTTTTTGATAATCTTTTTCAAATACTTTCATTTGAGTGAGAGCATCGGTGATAATTTGTTCCGTTTCCGGAGTTTGTTTTGATTTTAAATCGGTCAACTCTTTTTCAACTACAGAGGCAAAGTAATCGTGGGTTTCTTTGGTCTGAGCTGAAGCATTCTGCCATTGATTAGTTGGCTGATTGTCTTTTAGTTGATAAAAACCGATGATTCCGGCAATCAACAGAAGTGAAGCAGCCAACGAAAGCGGCATCCAATTTTTCTTTTTTGTTTGAACGGGTTCTGCGTTTAATTTTTTCAAAAATCGATCAGAATGACCTAGCCGTGGTGTTTCGGTATCCCATTGATTCTCAAATTGACTAAACAACGTTTCGATTGAATCTTTTTTCTCTTTCATACTCTTTTATTTTGATGCTAATTGCATTCGTAAACTTTCTTTTGCTCTGCTCAAAGTCGTCCGGCAGTTGGCATAACTGATGTTGATGATTTCGCAAACTTCTTCTAAATCATAACCTTCTATTAAAACCAAAGTCAAAATCATCCGATAACTTTCTTTCAGTTTTTGCATAGCATTCATAATTTCTTGTACTTTCAGATTTGTATGATCGATTAGATCGTCTTCGTTAGTATCTTCAATTTTGTATGCTTGAGCTTCATAATCATCATGATTAAAAAAGCTGTTTTTTTTATAAAAATCAATACTATAATTAATCACAATTCGTTTTAACCAAGCTCCAAAAGCGACTTCACCTTTGAATGTTTCAAGTTTTTGAAACGCTTTCAAAAAAGCTTCTTGCATCACATCTTCAGCAAAATGTTCGTCTTTCACAATTCGAAGAGCCACGTTATACATCGCTTTGCAATAGCGATTATACACCTCTAATTGTGCTTTTTGATTATTTTGCTTGCAGAGCGATATCAGTTGCTCAATATTTTCGTTTGCTAAACTCAATCGGTTGACTTTGATTTGATATAATGACAGATAGTTTAAAGAAATGTTACAGTTTTGTAAAAATAAATTATTAAATCTTATGTAATCCTACTAACAATTTTTTATATTTGAAAAATTAATTTTAATCCTAATGAAAAAACAAACACTATTATCTTTTTTGTTTATTTTTTGTGTCGCTTTTTTTACATCATGTTCTGAAGAGTTTGAGCCAGTTGATCCAGCAATTCAAATCCCTAGCAATGGAGGAGGAAATAACGGAGGAGGAGGAAATAATGGCGGCGGTAACAATGGAGGTGGAGTATCAACAGGAGATTATTGGCCAATGGCAGTTAATAATCAGTGGGTTTTTACCCAATCCGGTGTTCAACAAGCACCAATGAAAATAATAGGAACTGAGCAATATAACGGCAAAACATATTACAGTTATGATAATCTATTTGGTGTTTCAACTGCTGGGGATCAATTTGAGGGAATTATTGCAACACGAAAGGAAAATGGCGTTTATTATTATTTAGCTGCAGTAAACATTCCATCAGTAGGCGGAAATCCAGCAATTTCTGTTTCTCCTTTGGAGATAATTGTATTGAAAGATTTTTTAGAAGTTGATCAAACGTGGACGCAAAACTTAACTCAAACAACTACAATTACAGGATTACCACCAATAACTACTGCAGTGAATCTTACCGGAAAGGTTCTGGAAAGAGATTCAACATTACAAGTGGGAACAACTACGTTTGAAAATGTAATTAAAGTTGAAGTTGTTCAAAACACACAAGGCCAGGTTAATACTAACTATTATTGGTTTGCAAAAGATGTTGGCGTGGTGAAATATCAAAATATTATACAAGGAACTAATACTACAAGTGAACTGGTTTCTTATTCGTTAAATTAAGAGTTTAAAAAATGATTATAACCGTTTAATTCTAATTAGACGGTTTTTTTATGGCATGTATTTTGACTATTCAAAGTAGAGAAACTGCATTTCATCGTTTTTGTAAGTATTCCTTACTCATTATCAATCAGATGCCTTATATTTGATTCTCTTTATCAGAAAATTATTAATGACAAATTGACCCTATTTAGTATATGTCGAATCACAATATTTTAACCCTTGACAAAATGTCACTTCATGATTTCGATACCGAAGCCGATTTAATTCCGCTTCTCACACCCGAAGATGAAGAAGAAATGGCAAACGAAGAATTGCCGAATTCACTAGCTATTTTACCTCTTCGAAACACAGTTTTGTTTCCAGGAGTCGTTATACCTATTACCGCCGGAAGAGATAAATCAATTAAATTGATAAATGATGCCAATGCAGCTGGAAAAGTAATTGGTGTTGTTGCTCAAAAAGACGAAGATATTGAAGATCCAACCCGAGATGATATTCATCAAATTGGAACGGTAGCTCAAATTCTTCGTGTATTAAAAATGCCTGATGGAAATGTAACTGTAATTTTACAAGGAAAAAAACGATTTCAAATCAGCAAAGTCATTTCAGAAGAACCTTATATCAATGCATTGATTAAAGAAGTTCCTGAAAAAAGACCAAGTGTTACCGATACAGAATTTGGAGCTATCATTGATTCTGTCAAGGAAATTGCTATTAAAATTATAAAGGAAAGTCCAAATATTCCAACAGAGGCTACTTTTGCCATCAAAAACATTGAAAGCCAATCGTTCTTAATCAATTTTGTTTCTTCCAACATGAATTTAGATGTGAAAGAGAAACAAGATTTGTTATCGATGAATATCTTGAAAGAAAGAGCACTTTCAACTTTGCGGTATATGAATACTGAATTGCAAAAGTTGGAATTGAAGAATGATATTCAATCAAAAGTTCGTGTTGATTTAGATCAACAGCAAAGAGAATATTTTTTGCACCAGCAAATGAAAACCATTCAAGAAGAATTGGGAGGCGTTTCGTATGATCAGGAAATTGATGAGATGCGTGCAAAGGCAAAGGGAAAAAAATGGGATGAGAAAGTTGAAAAACACTTTGAAAAAGAAATATCAAAACTACAAAGAACAAATCCGCAATCGCCAGATTTTGGAATACTTCGTAACTATTTAGAACTTTTTCTAGAATTACCATGGAATAATTTTTCCAAAGATAATTTTGATTTAAAAAGAGCTCAAAAAATATTAGACAAAGATCATTTCGGTCTTGAAGATGTAAAAAAGCGTATCATCGAGCATTTAGCAGTTTTGAAATTGCGAAATGATATGAAATCGCCAATAATCTGTTTAACAGGTCCTCCGGGAGTTGGAAAAACATCCATTGGAAAATCGATTGCCAAAGCATTGGGTAGAGAGTATGTTCGCATGTCATTAGGTGGATTACGAGATGAAGCTGAAATTCGCGGTCATCGTAAAACCTATATTGGTGCTATGCCCGGTAGAATTTTGCAAAGTTTGAAAAAAGCAGGAACTTCTAATCCGGTTTTTGTATTAGATGAAATTGATAAATTGTCGGTTAGTCATTCCGGAGATCCGTCTTCTGCTTTGTTAGAAGTGTTGGATCCTGAACAAAACAAGGAGTTTTACGACAATTTCCTTGAAATGGGATTTGATTTGTCTAAAGTGATGTTTATTGCCACATCTAACACCATGACAACCATTCAACCCGCTTTGAAAGATAGGATGGAAGTCATTAAAATGACCGGTTATACGATTGAAGAAAAAGTAGAAATTGCTCGTCAACATTTATTTCCAAAACAATTAAAAGAACATGGATTAACTAATAAACATCTAACCATCGGAAAACGTCAGTTAGAAAAAATAATTGAAGGTTATACCCGTGAATCCGGTGTTAGAGCCTTAGAACAAAAATTAGCACAAGTAATCCGAAATGCGGCAAAATCAGTTGCCATGGAGGAGGAGTATAATGTAAAAGTAACTGATGAGGATATCATCAAAAGCTTAGGAGCACCTCGTTTAGAAAGAGATAAATCGGAAGGAAATGAAGTTGCAGGTGTAGTTACAGGTTTGGCATGGACAAGCGTTGGTGGAGATATTTTATTTATTGAATCATTGATTTCCAAAGGAAAAGGAACGCTTACCTTAACCGGAAATTTAGGTACGGTGATGAAAGAATCGGCAACTATTGCCATGGAATATATTAAGTCGAATGCTGAATTACTTGGTGTTAATCAAGAAATTCTCCAAAATTATAATATTCATATTCACGTTCCTGAAGGAGCCACGCCAAAAGACGGACCGAGTGCCGGAATTGCAATGCTAACTTCGTTAGTTTCTGTTTTAACCCAAAAAAGAGTGAAGAAGAATTTGGCTATGACAGGTGAAATTACCCTTCGCGGAAAAGTGCTTCCTGTGGGTGGGATTAAGGAAAAAATCCTGGCTGCCAAAAGAGCAAATATTAAAGAAATCATTTTGTGTGCAGATAATAAGTATGATATAGATGAAATTAAGGCTGAGTATTTAGAAGGTTTGACTTTTCATTATGTGAAAGAAATGAGTGAAGTAATTGCATTAGCAATCACAAATCAGAAGGTAAAAAACGCTAAAACACTTTAAATAGAATATAATTTTTTAAAGTTGGTGTCTTAAAAAGCACCAACTTTTTTATTGGCTTATTTTTATTTTTAAGATTAATTTACTGAGCAAAAAATAATATCTTCGCATTACCGTTATCATTAAGCTAACTGAGTTCTGTTTATAATGTTTAAAAACTTTTTACGTCTTTTTATTGTTCTTTTTTGTTCTGTGAGCTACAGCCAAATTGGTGGTCAATCCGTGTATCAGTTTTTGAACTTAGTTACTTCTCCCAGACAAGCTGCTTTGGGCGGAAAAGTAATCACTCATTATGATTATGATGTAAATGCAGGAATATTTAATCCTGCCAGCATCAACAACGAAATGGATAATCATCTTTCGGTTAATTACGGAAATTATTTTGGCGAAATTACTTATGGAACTGCCGCATACGCTTACACGTATGATCGTCATGTGCAAACATTCCATGCAGGAGTAAGTTATGTCAACTATGGAACTTTTGAAGGTTATGATGAAAACGGAACAAGAACAGCTGATTTTTCAGGTAGCGAAGCCGCTTTGTCTTTTGGTTATTCTTATAATTTACCTTTTACCGATTTTTATATTGGAGCAAATGCTAAATTAATTACCTCAACATTAGAAAGTTATAATTCATTTGGTGGAGCATTGGATCTTGGTGCTTTGTATATTGATGAACGAAATGATATCAATTTCGCTTTAGTTATCCGAAACATTGGAACCCAGTTTACTACGTATGCAGGAACACATGAAAAATTGCCATTAGAAATTATAGCCGGAATTTCGCAGGAAGTTGAAAATGTTCCGATTAGATGGCATATTACGTTAGAAAATTTACAGCAATGGAATATTGCTTTTTCCAATCCTGCCCGAGCGGAAGGTAACTTAGATGGTGGCCAACAAGAAGAAAAAGTTTCTTTTTTTAATAATGCACTTCGTCACGTGATTTTGGGTGCCGAATTATTTCCAGGAAGAGCATTTAACCTTCGATTAGGTTATAATTTTAGACGTGGTGAAGAATTACGAATTGTAGATCAACGCCATTTTTCGGGTATTTCTGCAGGTTTTAGCTTGCGATTTAATAAAGTTCGTTTTGATTATTCTTATTCCAGATATACTGTGGCAGCTAATACAAGTTTGTTTGGGTTGATGATTAATTTGCAGTAATACTGGTTGCGGGTTGTGGGTTACGAGTTTCGGGTTAATAAGAAGCTATTAAAATCAGCGAAAATCAGCGTTTTGCAAAGCAAATCAGTCAGATCAGCGTTCCATTTTTATGTTTAGTGAAGAGGATTTCCATTGAAATGCGAAGTTTCACTGAATTGTGTGAGGGATAGCAGCGGAAAGCCCACAGAGAGGAGGCACGACGAACGAGGACTTGTAGCGGATAGCCCGACCCGGAGCTTGTCGGAGGGGCACACCCACTTAAAAATTAGTTTAAAAGTTTAAGGTTTAAAGTTTAAAAAGTTGAGAAATTTTGATTTTTTAAATTGCTATTGATTTTTGAAAAAACGTATCTTAGCCACTCAGAAACTTAGCGACTCAGCATCTCAAAAAATGAACAACATTACCATTGCCATCGACGGATTTTCTTCTACAGGGAAAAGTACTTTAGCCAAACAATTAGCCAACCATTTAGGTTATGTTTATGTGGATACGGGTGCAATGTACCGTGCTGTGACTTATTTTGCCATGCAGCATAAGTTGGTTTCAGAAGATTTTTTAGACAAAGAAGGTTTATTAAATAAACTACCGGAAATCAAACTTCATTTTCAGTTTAATGCCGATTTAGGATTTGCAGAAATGTTTTTGAATGATGTAAATGTAGAAAATGAAATCCGCACCATCGAAGTTTCTCGTTTGGTAAGCAAAATTGCCGAAATCTCAGAAGTGAGAGCCAAATTGGTTGAGCAACAACAAGCCATGGGCAAAAATAAAGGAATTGTTATGGATGGTCGGGATATTGGAACGGTCGTTTTTCCGGATGCAGAACTGAAATTGTTCATGACTGCGAGTGCTCACACACGAGCGAAACGCCGTTTTGATGAATTGGCCGAAAAAGGGCAATTGGTTACGTATGAAGAAGTGCTTCAAAACGTGCAAGAACGCGATTATATTGATACACATCGTGATGATTCTCCATTAGTAAAAGCTCATGATGCGATTGAAATTGATAATTCTACCTTAACTAAAAAGGAGCAATTTGACTTGGTTTTGGATTTAATCCACAAGTTTTTTGCTTAGCTCTGTTTTGGTAGAAAGATTTCCGTTTATCATAAAATACTTTAAATTCAGGATATTTTCATTGGAGATGTCTTTCTGAATTTCGTACTGAAAAGAAAACAAGCAATTTCCAAAACAATTTGTTCCGTAGCCATGATAGATGAGGTTTAGCGTGTCGTCTACAATTTCGATTTCGCCTAAAAAGGAATAGCCGCAGTTGCTAGGAGCACTAAATTTTACTAAACAATGATTTTCTTCTAATACTATTTTTTCAATAGAAGTTGGAATCATTTCTTCCGAATAGTCAAGTGCTATGTTTTTCACCTCAAACCCAAGAAAAGCCATTCCGGCATTTTTTGCTTCACGGATTTTTTGGCTGTTATGCAAAATTGAGTTTCCTTTTAGTTCATTATTGATCGTCAAAGGTTTTGCAACTTCTTCAAAATGAGTCTGACCCGCCACAAAAATCGGCAAAAAAAGCAATAGTATTGAAACTGATAAGGTTCTCATTATTAAGTAATTTACACTCAAATGTAGAAAATTGAATTGCCAACACCTATTTTTTTCGTTCAAGTGCAGGAAATGCCGATATAATTTTAGTTGATGGAACAATCAATACTTTCCATTTTTACGTAGATGATTTTTGGGAATCAATTTGTATTTTTGAAATTATAAAATAAATCTATGAAAATCGTTATATCTCCGGCTAAATCATTGGATTACGAAAGTCCGTTGCCAACCAATCAATCGACCATTTCTTGTTTTTTGAAAGAAGCAAACATGATCAACCGTCAATTAAAAAAGCAAAAGCCAAAAAAGTTGATGGAAATGATGGATATTTCAGATAAGTTGGCCGATTTGAATTGGCAACGCAACCAAGAACGTGATTTGGATAATTTTACACCTGAAAACTCACGTCAAGCGATTTATGCTTTTAACGGCGATGTTTATATTGGTTTGGATATTAAAACCTTACCAACTGAAAAATTAGACGTTTTGCAAGACAAACTCCGCATTCTTTCCGGATTGTATGGTTTATTAAAACCGTTGGATTTAATGCAGCCGTATCGATTGGAAATGGGAACTAAATTTCCGATTGGTAAAAGCAAGAACTTATATGAATTTTGGAAAACAAAAATCACAAAAGAATTAAATAAAGAACTGACAAAAGGCGAACTTTTTATCAATTTAGCTAGTAATGAGTATTTTGATGCGGTGGATGTAAAAGCTTTAAAAGTACCTGTTATCACTCCCGAATTCAAAGACTACAAAGACGGAAAATTAAAAATGATTAGCTTTTTTGCTAAGAAAGCGAGAGGAATGATGGTACGCTACATCATCGATACGAATGCTGAAACAATTGAGGATTTAAAAGGGTTTAATTATGAAGGCTATGCTTTTGATGCGAATTTGAGTAAAGGGAATAGGTTGGTGTTTACGAGGTAGGTTTTTATTAGTTTCAGGTTTCAGGTTTCAGGTTTCAAGTTTCAGGTNNTTCAAGTTTCAGGTTTCAAGTTTGGAATTCTGCTTAGAATTGCAAGTTTGAAGTAATAAATCCGCTTTTATCCTTTTATAGCGAAGCTATCAAAATCTGTGAAAATCTGCGTTTTGCGGAGCAAATCCGTTCAACCTGCCTGCCGGCAGGCAGGTCCGTGTTCCATTAAGAGTGTTAGTCTTTCACCTCCAATACATACCCAATCCCGTGTACATTCGTCAACTTAATTGATTCATCATCACTCAATTTTTTGCGTAATTTAGAAATATACGTATCCAAACTTCTTCCCACAAAAACACCGTGATCTTCCCAAACTTTTTTGGAGAGTTCTTCTCGTTTGATGATTTTGTTGGGATTTTCTACAAAAAGAGTCAATAATTCCACTTCTTTTTTTGAAAGACTGATTTCATTTGAGGTCAATAGCAATTTACTCTCTTCAGGATAAAATAGAAATTTACCCAATGGAATTCCATTTTCGATAGTGGAATGAGGTTGTTTTGTTTTTTTTCTTTTCGGAAAGAAGATAAAAGCAGTTATTATACTTAATGACAAAAGTACTATCCAAATGATTTTGTTGGTTGAAGCTTCTCCTTTTTCTAAGAATCTTACTTCAATCGTATAGCATTTTTGCGGTATTGTTCGTCCACTACAAGGAACGATACTTTTCTCAACGTTGGCATTTTGTAAAAAACTATACGCCACTTCCAAATCTTTACATTGTTTCACTTCAAGTTGATAATGGGAGGGAAGATTGGCTTTTTGAAAACTTTCTTGCACAACTTTTACCAAAGTGTCCGGGTAAATCGTCAGTTCTTTTTCAAAGGAAAGTTGGTATTTTGATTTTTCTACTTTTTGAATCGGCAATATTAGTGATGTGCTGTCTTGATTGGCTAATAATAATTTATTGCCCACATCCCGCAAGGCAATTTTGACTAATTCAGAAAAGGTTTCGTCTTTTTTACTAGAAGTGAAAACCATGATCGCAGCAAAAATGGCAATCAAAACACTACCGTAAAAATATATTTTTCGTTGATTCATAAGTTCTGCAAATAACATACAATTTTGTGATTTTTTAAAACTGTTGACACTTCTTTTACATTTTTTTTGCATTTCAATGAATTGATTGGGCTAGTTTTACACCAAGTTTGTTCGGATGAAGAAACTTTATTAACATACACTTTTTACTAATATGAAATCAATTATGAGATACAAGCAATTACATAATCTTATTTTAAAATCATTTTTTTTATCAATATGTTTATTGTTTATAACTTCTTGTGCCGGGCAAATTGAAAAAAACGCTACACCATTAAAATTTATACCGGAGCAAACGAAAATACATGCTGACAGTATAAGTTTAAAAGCAGAAACTTTACCCGAATATAGAGTGGACGTACATGATAAAGACTACCAGGGAAATCAAATCAGTGGCGTGGTTCGAACTGTTTTTCAAGATAGTAAGGGAAATTTTTGGTTTGGAACACAAAGCGGACTCTGTCGAAAAGACAAAAATGGACTTGTTTATTTTGATATTAAAAATCGTACTGGTCAGGGAGTAACTGTTCATGTGATCCTTGAAGACAAAACAGGTGCAATTTGGATTGGCTATGGAGGTGGAATTGCTAAATATGACGGAACGTATTTTACCAATTATCATGAAAAAGATATCCTGACAACCGGCGGACTTTGGAGCATGCTAATGGACTCAAAAGGAACGCTTTGGATTGGAACCACGCAGGGTGTCTTTACTTTTGATGGCAAAGCATTTACACCGTTTGAAATTCCGGAAGGAAAAGTAAATCCAAACTTTGGAGTTAGCACTTCTAAAATGATACACTCCATTACTGAGGACAGTAAAGGTAATATATGGTTTGCCACCAATGGCGGAGCATATAGGTTTGACGGAAATACATTAACGAACATTTCAGCTAAAGACCAATCGCTTTCCAATTTTGTAAATCGAATTATTGAAAGAGCAGATGGAACGTATTGGATTTCAACCGTAAACGGACTTTTTCTCTACGATGGGACTACGTTTAAAAGTATCACCGAAAAGTTATTGGGTAAGGATGAAGGAGTAGGCTGTATTTTTGAAGACAAAACCGGTACGATTTGGTTTATTGCGTATAAGCGTGATATCTATAATTATAACGGCAAAACATTTCAGAAAATTGAAGCTAAAATTAAAATAAGCGATTATATAGTATTGCCCTTTGAAGTTAACCAAGACCAACAAAAGCAAGAAGGTAATTTTTCACCTTTCCCATTTCAAATCTACCAAGACCGACAACAACGAATCTGGTTTGTAGGTTTTAAAGGAGCGTATCGTTTTGAAAACAATGCCTTTGTGAATGTTACAAGAAATGGACCATGGTAAAAGAAAATAAAAAAATCAATTTATTATAAATCATTAAAATCATCAATCATGAACAACAAGTTATTATTTGGCTTATTACTACTTTCGTTCAATTACAATTGTGCGGAAGTAAACTCGCAAGACATGGCTATAAACACCACAGCGGTTGACAGCGTGTATGTTGGGCAAACTCATTTTAGCGATGATGTGGTGCGGGAAGATCCGCTTTACACCGCTATCGTTCGCGTTGACAAACAAAGCAACAAGGAACATTTACTTTCCATTCAAATGAATTTAAAGAATAATAGCTATTTTGTTTCGCCAACAGAACCCGGTTCTTTTACAGGAAAATTTACGATTGTACTTACCGAACCGAAACATCTACAAACTAATGAAGCAATTATCGAAACACCTTTATCAAATGTGGATGAAAACGAAGGTTTTGTAAAATGGGTTCGAGAAAACACGCATTACAAACAATCATTAAAAGTACTTTCCAACGAAAATTTTGAAGTCTATGGCTACATCCAATTTACGATTGAACCGCGATGTTCATTAGAAAAAATTCCTTTTATTCTTTCGTATGTGGATGGAAAGTTGAGTGTGAAGATGGATGGGTGTTAACTGTTGTTGGTTGTCTGTTATCAGTTGTTGGTTGTCTGTTATCAGTTGTCTGTTGTCAGTTTTCAGTCGTTATAAAGCATTCGTATAATCAATAAATAATATGAAAAAAATCATTTCTATACTTATCTTAATGTTGGCAGTAATTGGCGGACTGGTGCTTAGTTTAACTCAGTTCAACAACGACTGGGTTGCTAATCGTGAAATTACTACGGAAACTCCTAAAAAGCCAATTCCAAATCTACTCTCTGCTGATGAAAAGAAATCTGAACAAAAACAGACTAAAGCAGAAACGTTAGAAATCGGTAAATCAGCTTCTGAACTTCATACTAAAATTTGGAGAATATTTCAAGACTCAAAAGGAAAGTACTGGTTTGGAAGTGATGGAAAAGGTATCTATCATTTAAACGGAAACGAGCTGAAACAATTTACAACTGTAGACGGATTAGTGAACGACTCAATACGTGGTATTCAAGAAGATGCGGACGGAACTATTTACATCGAAACACACAAAGGAATAAGCAAGTTTGACGGAAGGAAATTCACCACTTTAAAAGTAATAAGATCGTCTCAAAACCAATGGAAACTTGAACCGAATGACTTGTGGTTTGGTTTCTACAATGCAAACGATTTATATCGTTATGATGGTGATTCACTTTACGAATTAAAATTACCACGACAAGATTTAAAAAAAGCGTTTGGAATTGACACGTTAATCAGCCCTTTTAATCGTAATAATCCTTATTCGGTTTATGGTGTAAATAAAGACAAAGACGGAAATATTTGGTTTGGAACGTTTATAGCTGGTGCTTTCCGATACGATGGAAAATCGTTTTTGTGGTTTGATGAAAAAGAACTTTCCACACTTCCGGATGGAAGAGTTCCAGCAGTTCGCTCAATAATTCAAGACAAAGATGGATATTTTTGGTTGAGCAATTTTATAAGCAAATATAAAATCGAAGCAAGCGGATCAGCGTATAAAAAATTAAAAGGAATTGAAAAAGACCATCCTCACTATTTCAATTCCGGATTATCAGATAATAAAGGAAATTTATGGATGGCAACCTACAGCGGTGGTGTCTGGAAATATGATGGAAAAACACTATCAAAGTTTGAAATCAATAGTGAAATAGAAGATATTTTACTAGTTTCAATCTACCAAGACAAAAACGGAATTCTTTGGCTAGGTACAGATAATGATGGCGTTTACAAACAAAATGGAGATAAGTTTGAAAAGTTTAAAGTAAAAAATAAAAGTGACCGGTAATTAGGGTTTGACAATTTTTTCTAACTTACGGATATGTCTTTTTAGACTTTTCCGATGTTATTAAGGTTTACTTACAGGTGTTTGTATGAGCGAGTCGCTCGCACGAGCGGGCTGGTTTGTAGACTCAAAATTTTTAGATAAACTCAGAAAATCTAAAGTACAAAACAAACTTTAGAATTAGTCTAAAACCCCAATTTCTTGAAACCTCTGTTAGTTGACGTATTATTTTTTAAATTCAATTTTAGCTTTATGAAAATGGTTATTATGTGTAATAACTAATTTATCAATAAATTCTTGGTTTGAGTTTATGAAATCTATTAATCCGTTTTTTAGTTCACTTACCTTTTTAAATTTATAATTTTTTAAAATATAAAAATCTTTATCAATTAAATTTTTAATTTTATAAGTTTCATAAGTAAGTCCTAAATCTTCAAAAATTGATTCATTTTCTATTTCACTAATTCCCCAAGTCATCATCATAATAATATTTCCAGGTTCATTGTTGAAATATTTATTTACAAATTTTTCAAAATTAGGTTTTTCTCCATTCCAACTAAAAGAGCCTAAATAAATTTCATTTTCTATTTCGTTTTTTACTTCAAGACTATAAAAAGGTAAGTATTCTAAAGAATTCTCATTTACAACAATGTTGATTATAGATAATAAGATATTTTTAGTTGTTAAAATTTCTATATTTAATTTGTCATATTTTAAAAAGTCATTCTCATCAAATATTAATTTAAGATTATTTTTCCAAACAATGTTGTTTTTTAATGTTTTGTTTATCGTTTCTTTTAATTCTATGAATTTAGACTTATGATTAGGACTACAAGAATCTTGCAAAACGGAATTGCCGATTCCTGACAATCCTTTTGTTTCTGAAATAATTTTATCATCCGTTAATAATTTATTTTTTATTAATGATGAAGAACGAATTAACTCAGTAATTTCCCATTTTTCTTCATCAATAATTTTATTAGCAAACTTTGCTGGATATCCAATTTCAGATGAATCAGAATAGAACCAAGGTTTTAAGTTACCTAATACATTATTTTCTAAAGTTGCTAATATGTCATCTTCATCTTTAAAATCGCAATATTTGATATATTCTTTTGTTTGTTTATATTCAGTTTTATCACGTTTTAAAATCTCGTAATATTCTTCAATTGTTAATCTTTGAAATACTGAATAAATCATATATTTATATACTTCCATATTATCAAAATGGCCAACAAATTCTGATTTATCAATTCCTAAAAGATTAGACATAACTTGTTCTAAATCTTTTTTGTATTTTTCGTTGTTAAATTCAGCACCTTTCAATATAATTAAGACATAATCAAAAATACCTTTTAATTCATATATTTTTTTATGACTTTCAATACCTTTTTCAAGATTTTCAAGATTTGAGTATAGATTGCATTCGTGAATTGGGGAAAATAATCGTCCGTTATTTGTTTTGCAAGGCTTAATTTTTGTAGCTTTTAAAATATTCAGATTATTATCAGTTTCTATTTGAAAACCCTCAATACTAATCTTTGATTCGTTTGCAAATGTTGAGAATGGTATGTATAGTTCTTTCCATTCAGTAGAGATTATTACAGCTTTTATTTCGCTTGATTTAACTTTATACTCAGCTTTAATTGCTTCGGTATATTTATAAATTTCGTGAATCGCTTGTCTTGATGATTGATTTGAACGTTTAACCTCTATAATTACATAATTATTGTTATTATCCTTAGCCAAAATATCAATAAAACTCTTTGTTGTTTTTGATTCTGGAATATAATGTTCAGTACTAATAAGAATAAATTCAGAATTAATAAGTTTAAGATTTGAAGCCAAATTATCTCTAATAATATCCTCGTGATTTTTCATAGTTTTCGAAAGATGTCAGCAAACTCGTTTCTATGTATGAAAAAATCATACATTATCCTTCAAATATAATAAAAAAAACAAACCAAAAACCTACCTCTCCCCACCAAAAATCTCCTTCACCGCCTCAACATAATTTCTCGGATTCTGAGCTTTTTTAATCTTTTTCAGCGTCTTTTGTGGGTTGGAGAAGGAAGAGGAAAAGTACTTCCAAAAACCTAACATTTTCATTAATAAAAAAAGTTAATTGAAAAAAACTCCAATTAACTTTTCATATTTTGAGTGGATGAATTTAATACATTTTAATTTTATCTATCGCTTCATCGGCGAGACTTTCTGTTAAACCAACTGAGCCGCTTGTTTGGATTAATTTACTTTTTAAAAAGTCGGGCAATCCGTTCAGCGATTTATCGTCGTCGATGATGATGAATTTTTCATCCACATTTTTCGTGTTAAACCATTGTAAAAGTTCTTCTTTTCGATTCAAATGATTCGGATTCTTTGGAAGTCGCGTAATTTTATTTACGTTGATGTTTCTTCGTTTAAAAATGTTGTTCCATTCTTTTAACGTGTATTTGTATTTGTGCGAGGTGGTCAAGACAATATTGGCACTTGAACTAGAAATAATTCTATCAAGCGATCGAACGGCATTTGAACTGAACGCAGGGAAACCATCTTCTAAAATTTCCGGTTTTCGCCATGCGTTGGCAGGTACCATCACTCCATCTATGTCTAAATATAGTAACATGATGCAAAAATACTACAATTATTTTGTTAGTTCAATAATTTTCTCCAAAGAAATGTTGTTGTAAAGAGCGTCTAATTCGTTTAATCTTAGTATTTTATCTTCAGTATCCCATTCTTCTTCAACAAATTCAACATCTAACCAATCATATTCAATTGTTGCACTTGTTTTGGAAGATTTAGCTCTTTCTAGTTTTACATTCGCCAAAATAGAACTAATGTATCGATGATGTCCATCAATTATCAGCGTTTCACAGATTTTTATATCGTCAAATTTTATACCATGAATCATTTTTTTGTAGATTCTATTGATAATAGGAAGACAAAGCTTGTTGTGTGAAGAAGTTAAAACGAAATCGGACTCTTGGATGGCTTGTAAAATAATTTCTTTGTTGATGTTCATAATTATTTGTTTTGAATGGCTTGTAAAAAAACTTGATTAAGGCAAATATAAACAAAAATGGAATATAAAAAAAAGTCTGATAATGCTACCTCTCCCCACCAAAAATCTCCTTCACCGCCTCCACATAACTTTTCGGATTTTGAGCTTTTTTAATCTTTTTCAATGTCTTTTGAGGGTTGGAGAAAGAAGTGGAAAAGTATTCCCAAAAACCTAACATTTTCATTTTGATAGGCGTGGGGCCGGAAAGAGCGGCATCGTATTCTTGGTAAATCGAGTCGTGAAATTCCTTGAAGATTTGCCAACGGTTGGTTGGGTATTCTGTGGTGTTGGTTTTAATCATGCTTGGCAAAAACGGGTCGGCAATTAAACCGCGACCAATCATAAAATGATCAATACTTGGAAAACGTTCTTGCATTTCTTTAAACTTGGCAACTGAGGTGATGTCGCCGTTGTAATATAATTTGTGTTTGGTGTTTTCGGTGCACCGTTGAAAAGCTTCTAAATTTACACCGCCGTTATACAATTGCTTACCAATTCGGGCGTGAATCGCAATGTTTTTAATCGGGTATTTATCCAAAATCGGGAAAACATCTAAGATTTCTTCGGGATGTTCATAACCCATTCGCATTTTCATCGAAACAATGACGTCGGTTTCGTTGTGCACGCGGTTTAAAATATGGTCAATCCGTTGCGGTTCACAAATCAACCCGGAACCCATTCCTTTTTTAGTCACCATCGGGTAGGGACAACCTAAATTCCAGTTCAGTTCTTTGTAACCCAATTCCTGAATGTATTTCACTACAAACAAAAACTCATCGGCATCATTCGTCATTACTTGCGGAATCAATTCGGAGACTTTGTTGTTTTCGGGTTGCAAATCTCGTTGGTACGAATTTTTGATTATCAGTTTTCCATCCAAACGAATATACGGAGCATAAAATGTATCGATACCACCAAAATAGCTGTGAAACGCATTTCGAAAACGGAAATCGGTAAAACCTTGTAAAGGCGAGGATAATAGGGTAGGACTCATGTATTTGATTGAGTCGTAAAGATAAGCGAAAAGGAATTAATTTTATTCCAACTCAATTTTATCCAAAACCAACTGAAACGATTCGTTCTTTTTGTTACCGATTAAAAACACGATTTCTTCAAAAGAATTACTATCAAAATTCGGTAAATTCAAGGTTTGTCCTCTAAACGAAGGATATAATTCACTCAGTTTAATTTCAATGGTTTCCCAATCGCCGGAAGTTTTAAAAGTCGTGATGTACGAGTAATAGGAAGTTGCTTTGTCTTTGATTCTGAATTGATAGTTTTTGCCATCGCCTTTCAAACGAATGCGAACTTTACTGTCTTTGGTCACCTTCACTTTATCACATTGATAACGTACGGACGAAAAACCACCATTATTTTCTAACGAAACAGTTCCTGCAAAAACGCCATTTCCTTCCGTATCAATAGAAAAATTCCCTTGCGATAAACCGCCCATCACACCATCGTCAATGATTCGCCAATCGCGTGGGGAGGAGTTTTGGTTGAAGTCGTATATCATAGTTGTGTTAAAAATCGCCATCAGTAAAACGAAACCTATTTTCATCTTTTATGATTTTTTTATAAAAGTAAATGTAATTGGCTTTTGGTTAAACTGATTTAACAGACTTTTGTGCGGCGTTTAACACTAAATTTATTCCATTTCTTTCAAATTTAATACTTTTCGCAAAATCATTTCAAAAGCCGGTTCTGTGGGAAATGGCATGTTTGAATTATATATTTTACCATCGGTATCAATTAATATGAATCTCGGAATTGATTCAATGTTATAATCTTTCCTAAGTTTTTCCATATCATTGGCATGCAATTGCAAGACAGATTTTGATTTTAACTTGGCACTTACGTACCATTTTGTAATATCTTTATCTGTACTCAACGCAATAAATTGAATGTTTTCTTTTTTATATTTAATGGCCATTTTTTCAAAATATGGCGATTGAAATAAGCATGGACCACACCAAGTTGCCCAAACATCAATTACCACATATTTTCCTTTAAAATTTGCTAAACTAATGGGTTTTGAATCTAAATTGGTGGCTAAAATTTCATCAGCTATTTTTCCTCTTCCTAATCTTTCATAGGTTTTGAAAAGATGAAGAATACTTTTATTTAGTTTTGAATCAGTTATTTTATTAGCATAATTTTCAACTAATTGCAATCTGTTTTCAGAAGAATTTGCCTCTTTAATGTTATTTTTTAAATAATAAAATAGCAATCTGTTTTTGAATTGACTTGGTTCTAAGGTTGAAATGGCATCAATTTCTTTCAGATTTTTATCAATATCACGATCATCATTTTTAGTTAGTTCATAAAGTAAGTAGATCAAATAATTTTCGTTCCCAATCAAAGTCTCATCTTGTAAAGAAATTTTTGACTTCAAAGAGGCAATATCATCCGTTAGAACTGTTTTTTCGTTTGGAAATAATGCTTTTCTTTTATCAAGAAATTGATTAAGAAGATTAAGATATTCAACTGTAATTAATTTTTTTTCTTTTTCAATAAAATCTTGCTTTGGAGTATAATTATCAGCCGTTCTAAAGGTATTTGCTGCGTTGAACTTTTCTTCCCATTCATCATATAATTCCTCTTGAATTCTCTTTGAGTTGTCTAAATTGACATTTTCATTAATTTGATAACTTAAATAACTCCAACTAATACTGTTGCTTTTTTTATAATCGTTTTCGGGAAATCGTGTACCAAATAATTCCGTTTTTAATTCATTATTTTTAAATTCAATGGAAGCAAAAATACTATCATTCGAAGCAAATAATAAATCTACTGGTAAAGAATTATCAATGATTATTTTATAATTATCCAATGGAATTTTATTGCTTAAAACAGTATGAAATTTATTGTTTTTAATTTCTAAAGCGGCAAGTGTATCTTCAATAATTGGATGAATTAGATAGGCTTTCCCAAATTGTATATCACTTTTAATTTCACCGGCAATTATTGTTTTGTCATTTAATTTTACTTGATGAGTTTGTGAGAGAAACAAATAGGAAAATAGTGTAATTAAAAGAACAAATAATGAAAGTAGTACTCTTTTTTTGGTACTAAAAAATGCTCTGAAAATCGATTTAAAGCTATACCAATAGTAACCTAAAAACAAAAAGAAAGCTGTACCAATCAAACTGTTTTTTTCTGTAAATAAAAACCAATTTCCTACTTGGCTACCCTCCGGATACTTTGAAACTCTATTTAAAATTTCAAAAGGAAACCAGTCCGGTATCGTAACTAGATTTGATATAATTAAAAATCCTATCAACAGAAAAAAACCGATTAAAACTGACCAAATATAACTTGATATTTTTACAGCTAAGAAGTATTGAAAGGCTGTTAAATAAAGACTTGCAATAAATAATCGTATAAAAATGTGCAATAAATAGGTAACAGGTATGCTAAAATCGGCCACTTCAGGAGCTTCTGTAAAGAGATAAATTAGATAGGTAGAAATTACACTAAAAAATAAGAAAGTGGAAATAGCGATAATATTGGCAATCAAAACAATGCAAAATTTGGAAAGGTAAATGGAAGTCTTTTGCAAAGGTGTGGTTTCCATCAGTTGCCAACCACCGTTTTTATGATCTAATTGAGCTATTTTACTTGTAATTAGAATAATTAGTAATGGAAAAATAAAAACTGTGAATGAATCCAAAATATCATCCAGATGTTTTGTAAAAATATTAAATGAAAAGGCAATAGGTTTACTTGGTTCTGGATTAAGAACAACAACAATTGTATAGAGTAAAGGGATAATAAGACCAAAAATAAAACTGAGCGAATATAAGCCTGTGCCGCGTTTTTTTATGTGTTCGGCTTGAATGGCAGTAAATAAATTATTTATACTATTTTTCATTTTTAATTTTCAATTAAGTTCATGAACCATTCTTCTAATCCTTCAAGTATTTTAACTTCATAAATTAACGCACCTGCTTCAATTAATTTTTTTATAAAAGTTGGAATTTCATCTTTGGAATTCAAGACAACGGCAATTTTATTAGCTTCGTTTAATTCTGTTTTAACGTCATTCTCTTCTAATTTTTTTTGCCAATCTGAAGCATTGTCAATCGTTATTTCAATTTTGCATGTATTAAAACTTGTAGACAATTGATTCATTGTACCTTCAAATTTTAGTTTACCTTTTGCAATGATACCAATGTGTGTACACATTTTTTCGATTTCACTTAGCAAATGACTTGACACAAAAATAGTTACGCCTTTTTCTTTATTAATTTTGATTAAAAGTTTTCTTATTTCAACAATTCCATTTGGATCTAGTCCATTAACAGGTTCGTCTAAAAACAACAATTCGGGCTCGCCTAAGAGTGCCATTGCAATTGCTAATCGTTGTTTCATGCCAAGCGAATATTGTTTTGCCTTTTGATTTTTAGCATAGGTTAACTCAACCAATTCAAGCACTTCATCAATTTTGTCAGGATTAATGTTTTTGACTGTTGCGATATACAAAAGGTTGTTATAACCCGATAAATGAAGATATAATGCAGGACTTTCCACTAAAGCACCAATCTTAGAAAAAATAGATGGTATTTGCTCATTTAAACCTTTTCCAAAAATTTTAATTGCATTGTTATCATCAGGAATTATTCCTGTTAGTAGTCGCATCGTAGTTGACTTTCCTGCACCATTAGGACCAAGAAATCCATAAATACTTCCTTTAGGAACATTGATGGATAAGTTTTCAATAACGCTTTTATGTTTTGAATATTGAAAATTAAGGTTGCTTGTTTGAATTATAATTTCCATTAAAAATTTATTGATGTATGTAAAAGTAAGAAAAAATCCCAAATTCATAACTTTGAATTTGGGATTTATAATTAGTTACTAAATAAATTACTATTTCTCTGTATTTGGTTTAGGATCCAACGAAACATCAGTAGATTTCACATCTTCGACTTTATCTTCACCTTTCAAATACGTTGGCAAATTCAATCCGGCCATGTTGAATAAATCATTCAACGGCGGCACGGTTTTCATCATTCCTGATACAAAATTGGCAGTAGAACCGTTTCCGTCAGCATTATTTCCTGAATCCCAAACGGTAATTTTATCAATTTTGATGTTTTTCACGGCCTCCACTTGTGTTTTCACCAACTCAGGAAGTTTTTCAATTAATAACAACTGGAAAGCTTTGGTTGGATCGCCACCGGCAGCATTCACCACTTCACGATAACCTTCTGCTTGTTTGGTTAAGATTTCATATAAACCTTTTGCTTCCGCTTCCATTTTGGCAAAAATTGCATCGGCCTCACCTTTGGCTTGAACACGTGTTTTTTCAGCTTCAGCTTGGGCATCAATAATGGCTTTTTGTTTCGCAATCTCGGCCGGAATTACAATGTTCGCATTTTGGGTCGAACGTTCTCTTTCCGCACGAGCAGATTCTGCTTTTTGTTCGGCCACATAGGATTCTTCCAATGCTTTTGCTTGTTGTACTTTTTCAGAAGCTAAGGCAATACGCAACGCTTCAGCTTCTTTTTCACGACGTGAAGCATCCGATTGTGCAATCGCAATTTTCGCTTCGTTTTCCCCTTGAATCGCAATCGCATTGGCTTCTGATGTAGCCACACGAGTATCTCTTTGAGCTTCGGCTTTACCAATACTTTCGTCTTTAAACGCTTCGGCAATACTTACTTCTTTATCTTTATTGGTGATGGCGATTTTCACATCACGATCTCTATGGGTTTCAGCAATTTGAACGTCTTTTTCACGATCGGCCATTGCTTTACCGGTTTCCCCGATTTTTTCTTGCTCTGCTACCGAAATCTTCGCTTCGTTAATGGCTTTTGCAGCGGCTTCTTTTCCTAATGCTTCAATATATCCGGATTCGTCTTTAATATCGGTAACGTTTACGTTGATTAATTTTAAACCGATTTTTTTCAACTCAGAATCTACGTTTTTAGAAATATTGTCTAAGAATTTATCACGATCAGAGTTAATTTCTTCAATCGTCATTGTTGCAATAACTAAACGCAATTGACCGAAAAGAATATCTTTAGCCAATTCCTGAATTTGTTCAGGAGAAAGTCCTAAAAGACGTTCAGCAGCCGTATTCATGCTATCTGTTTCTGTTGAAATGGCAATCGTAAAACGACAAGGAACGTCTACACGAATATTTTGTCTTGAAAGAGCATTTGTTAGATTGGCTTCAATCGAAAGCGGTTTTAAATCCAAATACTGATAATCTTGAATAACCGGCCAGATGAAAGCACCACCACCGTGAACACATTTGGCAGAAGAACCGCCCGTTTTTCCATAAATAACAAGAATTTTGTCTGAAGGACAGCGTTTGTAACGCGAAACTAAAGTAACAAAAAGAACAAAGACAATAAAAACAGCAACAACAATAATAATTAATTGGGTCATATGGTTAGAGTTTAAAGTTTATCGACGATTAGGATATTATTTTCAATATTTTTAATTTTTACGAGGCTTCCGGTCGCTATTTTTTCGGAGGCTTCTGTCATGGCTTGCAATTCGTGAAAAGAACCTTTTACACTTATTTGTACTTTTCCTACACCTGTTTTTGATTCAGGAATGGTTAGATATACTGTAGCCGTTTGGTTGATGGTATTTTCAAATTTAAACGAATTGTCTTCTCCTAGTTTTAGTATTTGTTTGATAAGGAAAAAGAAAAGAGCAATAAAAATAATTCCCACCACAACTGAGATGATAATTAAAACAGTTTTGTTTTCGATGCTGTCATACAACGAAATTCCGGTCCAACTGAAACCCAATAAAAAGTTGATGAGGTTTCTAAGTGAAAACAATTCAAAAGGAGCATCTGCCGAATCGTGTCCTTCTACCATGTCAACATCTGCATCTGCACCGCCAAATCCTATAAAAGTTAAAACGGTTTGCAATAAAAAAAACAAACTTGTTGGTAAAGCAATGTACCAATAGGTTTTTAGTAATGGATCTAATCCTTCAAGAAATTCCATAAATTGAGTTTTGGTTTGGTTACAACTTTTATACGTGGACTTTTACAAAAAGTTACAAGAAAATGTTAAAATAATTTTTGAAAGATTTCTTTTTAAACGAGTAATTTTTTTTAATACGAAGTCAAAAATTAAGCCTTATATTGTTAATTTTTCAATATAGACAAAATTTATAGTGATAATTTATGTAATTGATTAAGAAGTCTTTGTGGCTATTTATTTAAAGTAATTTTTTGATAAATTCAGAAGTGCTTTCTACAGGATTATTTTTGATAAAATTGATAAATCCACTTCCAATAATCGCTCCTTTTTGATGTTTTGTTGCTTGCAGAAAAGTTGTTTTATCCGAAATTCCAAAGCCAATAATTTGCGGATTTTTTAAATTCATGGATGCAATTCTCTCAAAATAATTTTCCTGAATTTCATTAAATCCTAATTGATTTCCGGTTACACTTGATGAGCTAACCATGTAAATAAAACTGTTGGATAAGTCATCAATTTTCAGAATTCGCTCATCTGAAGTTTGTGGTGTGATTAAAAAAATGTTCTTCAAATCATACTTTTCAAACAATTCTTTATACTCCGATTCATAGATTTCTAAAGGCAGATCAGGAATAATTAAGCCGTCAATTCCAACTTCATTACATTTTTGGCAGAAATTTTCTACTCCAAATTGCATGATTGGATTAAAATATCCCATGATAATCAAAGGAATTTCAACGCTTTCACGAATATTCGCCAGTTGTTCAAACAATAGTTCTGTCGTCATTCCGTTTCGCAGTGCTTGTGTGGAACTCGCTTGAATCGTTGGACCATCCGCTAACGGATCACTGAAGGGTAAGCCGATTTCAATCATATCAACACCACTTTTTTCTAATTCAGAAATGATTTTGGTTGTATCATCCAAATTAGGATAACCAGCTGTGAAATAGATAGATAATAGCTTTTTATCTTCTTGCAATTTTTTATTTATTCGATTCATTTCTAATGTAAATTAAAATAATCAATGTAGGTGCTCAAATCTTTATCGCCTCGTCCGGAAAGATTAATTACCACAATATCAGTTGGTTTGAATTGTTTTTTATCTAAAATCGAAAAGGCGTGAGCAGTTTCAATCGCTGGGATGATGCCTTCTGTTTGTGATAATTCCCAACCCGATTGCATTGCTTCATCATCGGTTATCGCAATAAATTCAGCTCGTTTTGTTTGATGTAAATGTGAATGAAGCGGACCAACACCGGGATAATCCAAACCTGCAGAAATCGAGTAAGGTTCCGTAATCTGTCCATCATTCGATTGCATCAAAAGCGTTTTACTTCCGTGAATGATACCGATTTTACCCAAAATAGAAGTCGCTGCACTTTCGCCGGATTCAACACCTTTTCCGGCAGCTTCCACAGCAATTAATTTCACGTTTTCATCGTCTAGAAAATGATAAAAAGCTCCGGCTGCATTGCTTCCGCCGCCAACACACGCAATCACGTAGTTTGGAAATTCTGTCCCTTCTTTTTCTTCTAATTGAGCTTTGATTTCCTCAGAAATTACGGCTTGAAAACGTGCAACCATGTCCGGATAGGGATGAGGTCCAACCACAGAACCAATGATGTAATAGGTGTTTTCGGGATTGTTAATCCAATCGCGAATCGCTTCATTGGTTGCATCTTTCAGGGTTTTTGAACCTGAAGTGGCGGGTCTGACTTCTGCACCCAACATTTTCATTCGTGCTACATTGGGAGCTTGACGTTTGATGTCGATTTCACCCATATAAATCACACACTCCAAACCCATTAACGCACAAACGGTGGCTGTGGCAACGCCGTGTTGACCGGCTCCTGTCTCGGCAATGATTCTGGTTTTTCCTAATCGTTTGGCAATCAGTATTTGACCAATCGTGTTATTGATTTTATGAGCTCCGGTATGGCACAAATCTTCTCTTTTCAAATAGATTTTAGTGTTGTATTTTTCGGATAATCGCTTGGCAAAATAGAGTGGAGTAGGACGACCGACATAATCTACCAGCAATTCCATAAATTCTTTTTTAAAACTAGGTTCAGCTGTAATCTTTAAATAATTTATCCGAAGTTCTTCGATATTTGGGTACAACATTTCAGGAATGAAAGCTCCGCCAAATTCGCCATAAAATCCTTTTTCATCTACTTGATAATTCATCGCAATTGATTTAATTTTTCTTGAAATTCTCTAATTTTTTCTTTGTTTTTGATACCAAAATCATCTTCAAATTGACTGTTTATATCAATCGCAAAACAGTTTTTAGCGGATTCTGATTGAAGAAATTTCTCCAATTTTGGTAGTTCATCCAACCCAATTCCGCCACTTAAAAAGTACGGAATGTCTTCTTTGTACTGATTTAAAATTTCCCAATCAAAGGTAGTTCCGTTTCCGCCGGGAAGTTCTCCTTTTGTATCAAATAAAAGATAATCTACACACTCATTTTTGTAATCCAATTCATTGAAATTAAAATTATTATCAATAGTTATTGATTTAATTACTTTAATATTAGTTTTTCGCATTTCTAAGCAAAAATCTGCTGTTTCTTCACCATGCAGTTGCACAAAATCTAATTTGTGCGAAATGATTTTATCAACAATTTCATTGTAATCAGCATCCACAAAAACGCCAACTTTTTGAATTGTGCTCGGAATATCTTGGATAACATTTTCGCAATAACGTTTGGAATTTTTCCAAAAAATAAATCCTAGAAAGTCAGGTTGCAATTCACTTATTGAAAGCGTATTTTCCTGATCTTTCATCCCACAAATTTTTAATTTCATATTTTTATTTTATTGATAAATTTCTTCATTTCACTTTCTGGGTTCTCACTTTTCATAAAATATTCACCCATTAAAAAACCTTTAAAACCATATTCTTTTAGCTCTAGAATTGCTTCTGTGGAATCAATTCCGCTTTCCGAAATTTTGATAAATCCTGATGGAATGTGTTCCGCTAATTGCTTACTGTATTCTAAATTGACATCAAATGTTTTCAAATTCCGATTGTTCACACCAATTAAATCTAAAGTTGGCATAATCGATTTATTCAGTTCTTCTTGGTTGTGAATTTCTAATAAAACTTCTAAGTTGAGTGATTTTGCTAATTCAGAAAACTGCTTGATTTCTTCTCGAGTCAAAACCGCTGCAATCAGTAAAATCACATCCGCTCCAAAAGCTTTTGCTTCAATAATTTGGAATTCATCTACCAAAAAATCCTTTCGCAAAAGTGGTAAATTGGTGGTGGCTCTCGCTAAAATTAAATCGTCTAATGATCCACCAAAATACTGATTATCAGTCAGAATTGATATTCCTGAAGATCCTCCATTATCATAGCTTTTTACAATATCTTCCACGGCATCCGATTGGTTGATGACTGATTTGGAAGGCGATCGACGCTTATGTTCAGCAATTATTCCACTTGAATTATTCAATAAACGATGAACCAATGAATTCGTTTTTCTTTTAAACAAAACCGATTGTTCCAATTGTTTTATCGGGATGATGGATTTTTTTAACTCAACTTCTCTTTTTTTGGAAGCGATTATTTGATCTAAAATGTTCATTATCGACTGAGATTTTGAAGTGTTTTCAATTTTTCGAGAGCTTTTCCGCTCATCAAACTTTCTTTAGCGATTTCTAAACTTTCATCAATTGATATTTTTTTCATCATTGAAATTGCTAAGGCCGCATTCGAAAAAACCACGTCATTTTGCATTTGCGTTCCGTTACCGGATAGAATTGTCATGAAAATGTTGGCTGCTTCTTCAACGGTTTCGCCACCTTTGATTTGATGCAAAGTGACCGATTTGGTATTGAAATCTTCCGGTTTTAGAATTTTTTCCGATGAATTGGAAATTATCTTGACATTTCCGGTCAATGAAACTTCATCAAAACCTTCTAAATCATATAAAATAGAAAAATTGGTTGTAGTATTTTGATACAAATAAGCATACATTCGAGCTAATTCCAAACTAAAAACGCCAACCAATTGATTTTTTGGAAAAGACGGATTTACCATTGGTCCGAGCATATTAAAAAAAGTTTTTACACCTAATTCTTTTCGAATCGGACCCACATTTTTCATCGCCGGATGAAATAACGGAGCGTGAAGAATGGCAATATTGGCTTCTTCCAGACATTTTTCGAGATAATCTTGTTGGTTACTAAATTTTACGCCTAAATTTTCCATCACATTACTGGAACCTGAAATGGACGAAACTCCATAATTTCCGTGCTTTGCGACTTTAATTCCCGCTCCGGCAACTACGAAGGAAGCTAAAGTAGAAATGTTGAATGTGTCTTTTCCATCGCCACCGGTTCCGCACAAATCGATGGTTTCATAGTCTGAAAAATCGATTGGGACGCAAAGTTCCAACAACGCTTCCCGAAAACCGGTTAGTTCTTCGATCGTAATGCTTCGCATCATATAAACCGTCATAAATGCCGCCATTTGACTGGCATTGTATTGTCCGGAAGAAAGATTAATCAACACGTTTTTCGCTTCTTCTTTCGTCAGCGTTTTGTGATTGATTAATTGATTGAGTATGTTTTTCATAGTTTTTTAGTGATTAGTGAATAGTAATTGGTAATTAGTCAAGCTTCAACAGACAACTGAGAACCGACAACCGACAACGGTCTAACTCTCCAGCCAATTTTCCAAAATCTTCTTCCCATTCGGCGTTAAAACGCTTTCGGGATGGTATTGAACACCTTTTACATCTAATGTTTTGTGTCGAATGGACATAATTTCGCCGTTTTCATCCACGGAAGTGATTTCTAAATCTTCCGGAAAATCATCAGGATTGATGACCCAAGAGTGGTAGCGACCGACTTCAAATTCAGTTGGCAAATTATTGAAAAGAGAATCTTCTTTGGTGATTTTCACTTTGGAAGCTACTCCATGATAGACTTTTTCTAAGTTGATTAAACTTCCACCGAAAACTTCCCCAATGGCTTGCTGACCCAAACAAACGCCAAGTATACTTTTGGTTGAAGCATATTTTTTGATAACATCCAGCAACAAACCGGCTTCTTCGGGAATTCCTGGGCCGGGTGAAAGAAGAATTTTATCGAATTTTTCTAATTCGTTCAACTCAAATTCATCGTTTCTAAAAACGGTAACTTCGGCATTCAAATCTTCTAAATAGTGAACCAAATTGTAGGTAAAACTATCGTAGTTGTCGATAATGATAATTTTTTTCATCGAAATTATATTTTTTCTGCCATTTCTAAGGCTTTGTTTAACGCGTTTAATTTATTGTAGACCTCTTGCATTTCGCTTTCTTCGGAGGAACTTTCTACAATTCCGGCTCCGGCTTGGTAATGCAAATGATGGTTTTTACTCAAGAATGTGCGAATCAGTATTGCGTGATTGAAGTTACCATTAAAATCTATAAAACCAATGGCTCCACCGTAAAAACTTCGGTTGGTGTTTTCGATTTTTTCGATTAACTGCATTGCTTTGTGTTTTGGAGCTCCGGTTAAAGTTCCTGCAGGAAAAGTGGAAGCCACTAAATCCACTGTTTTAGCTTCTGGTTTTAGTTTTCCAACAACTTTTGAAACCAAGTGAATAACGTGCGAAAAGAACTGAATTTCTTTGTATTTCTCAATTTTCACTTGATTGCAATTTCTGCTTAAATCGTTTCGGGCTAAATCGACAAGCATCACGTGTTCGCTGTTTTCTTTGACATCTTCGGCTAATTTTTTGGCTTGAATGGCATCGTTTTCATCATTTCCGGTTCGTTTGAAAGTTCCGGCGATGGGATGAATTTCGGCTTCACCGTTTTTTACAATCAAATGAGCTTCGGGCGAAGAACCAAATAATTTGAAATCGCCATAATCAAAATAGAACAAATAGGGTGAAGGGTTGATGTTTCGAAGAGCCCGATACACATTAAACTCATCGCCTTTGAATTCTTGCGAAAATCGTCGTGATAAAACCAATTGAAAAACATCACCACGATGACAGTGTTTTTTGGCTAAAGTAACTTGTTCTTTAAAATTTTCATCGGTTAAATTGGAAACCGTTTTTCCCACTTTTGAAAACGAAAAAGAAGCAAAATTTTTCACTTGGAGCAATTGTTCAATTTCATTATTATTAGAATAATCAGAAATACTATGGCAGAAAAGAAATGCTTCATTGTTAAAATGATGGATGGCGATGACGTTTTGATAAATGGCGTAATACATTTCAGGAATTACAATGGAATCGTCCTTTTTTGAAATTTCAATTTTTTCAAAATAACGAATGGCTTCATAGCTTGTAAATCCAAATAGTCCGTTGTAGGCAAACTTTAGATTCGGACCATTTACTTCAAACTTTTGCATAAAGTTTGAAATTTCATTCGTAATTGAAGTTTCATTTTTTATAGGATGATTTTCAGAACTTCCATCCGGAAAATGTGTTGTAATCACATTGTTTTCAACCTTAAAACTCGCAATCGGATTACAACAGATATAGGATAAACTATTATCGCTCGTATGATAATCGGAACTTTCCAATAAAATACTGTTTGGAAATTTATCCCGAATTTTTAAGTAAACACTCACCGGCGTGATGGTGTCGGCTAAAACCGATTTGTATGTTGTATTTAATTTGTATTGCTTCATATTTGATTGAATTAAAAAGAAAAAGGGCTTGTCGTGTTTGACAAGCCCTTTTAAATATTTTGAAAAATATAACTATAGGTAGCTAGCTCACGACGACCGACGTAAGTTGTTCCACCACCAAGCTGTATTTAAAAATGTGTTCATGTTTTCTTTTGAATGACAAATGTAGGGATGAAATTTGAATAAGCAAACGATTTGCTTAAAATTATCAATTTTTATGATTTGTTTAAACAAAAAAAATCCTGAAACTTTTTTCGAATCAGGATTTAGCAATTTTCCCCATTTGTTTTTTAGTAAACTAACACTACTGTTAATTCGAAATCGTCGTTGATAGCTTTGTCGCCTAAGCTATCAAAAAAGCTACCTGAACCATATTCAATTCCGTATTTAGTTCTGTCCACTTTAAAAGATGTTCTGGCAGTTCCATCTCCAATGGCTAAATCAAAAGTTACCGGTAATTTTTTTCCTTTGATGGTTAAATCGGCTGTTACAGTATAAACATCACTTCCTTTTGAAGCTATTGTTTTGAATTCTAAAGTTGAAGAAGGGTGTCTATCTACACCAAAGAAATCATCAGCTTTCAAGTGTCCTTCTAACTTTTCTTTTCCTTTTCCTGCTTGCAAATCGGCAACAGTTATAGAAGTCATATCCACTTCAAAAGAACCACCTTTTAATTTTTTTCCTTCAAAAACCAATGTTCCTGAACTAAAATTGATAGTTCCGTCATGTTGTCCGGTTACTTTTTTTCCAACCCACGTAATTTTACTTTTATCTACGTTAATTTTTTTGTTTTGAGCAGTAGCGGTGAATGTTCCTGCAGCTACTATAAATGCTAATGCAATTGTTTTTAAATTTTTCATTGATTTAATTGTTTAAGGTTGTTTTTATAAATTGATAAATAATTCGTTTTTTGGTTTACGCACTTTTTTATAATGTTGCGTGGCATCTTCTTCATGACGGTAACCGATTGTGGCAAGCAATGAGGCATTTAAACCTAGTGCTTTTAAGCCTAATAGTTCGTTTACATTTTCCGGTTCAAAACCTTCCATTGGTGTTACGTCAATTTTTAGTTCTGCTGCGGCGTTTAGTAAGTTTCCTAGAGCTAAATAGGTTTGCTTAGATGTCCAGTTATTTCTATCCTCTTCTGTTAATGCGGTTATTTTCATTTTCATGAAATCGGCATATCCTTTTACGCTTTCAGCAGAAATCCCTCTTGTTTCTGCCATATTAGCAATGTAATTATCAATTTCGGTTTCTCCAAAGTTAGTAATATTTGCGAAAACTAATAGCTGAGAAGCATCTACAATTTGCGATTGTCCCCATGCAAAAGGTTGAATTTTAGCTCTTAACTCAGGATTTTCGATAATAAATACTTTGTAAGGTTGCAATCCATAAGAGGAAGTGCTCAATTGAATTGCCTCTTTTAATGTTTCCAAATCTTCTGAAGAGATTTTTTTGGTGGCATCAAATTTTTTGGTGGCATAACGCCAGTTTTGATTAGTAATGAAGTCGCTCATTTTTTTTTTTGGTAAATTAAATTGTTCTATATTTTTCTAACAAGTTGTTCAAATTTTCTAATTCTTCTGAAGTTAAATTAGTGGAAAATAAAGTTTCATGTGCTTCAATTTTCGGATCTAGTTCGGCTAATAATTTTAGTCCTTTTTCGGTGATGGTGATTTCCATTTTGCGTCTGTTTTCTTCACAGACTTCACGATTTACTAAACCTTTCAATAGTAATTTATCTACCAATCGGGTAGTGTTACTTGTTTTAGCAATCATTCGTTCTTGAATTACACACATATTTGCAGGTTTTCCTTTTTGGCCACGTAGGATTCGCAAAACATTAAATTGTTCAACCGATAAATCAAAGGATTTTAAAATATCATTAAAAGCATCTGCAATAACATTTTGAGTGAACATGATATTTAGTACAGTTCGCTTTTCGATGCTAATGGGTGAATTGGATTTTATGATTTCTTCTATCTTCATTTGTAATTACAAAATTTGTATGTACAAATGTAATTCTATTTTTTTATTGTATATACAAATGTCTATTAAATTTTTGTTAAAGATTTTTAAGAGGAAAGTGGAAGGTTTAATTTTATGAGATAATTGTGTGGCGATGACAAACTATAAAAAACTTTTATTGTTGATTGTATTTCAATTCTTTTTGTTAGGGAATGGATATTCACAGAATAAACCATTAAAAGTCTATGAGAAAGATGGAATTACATTAAAATCATATAATTTCGATGGATTACAACCGTATTTGAATCAAAAGAATGATACCATTTATGTCGTCAACTTTTGGGCAACGTGGTGCGTTCCTTGTGTAAAAGAATTGCCTCATTTTGAAAAACTAAATCAAAAATACAAATCAGGAAAATTCAAAATGATTCTAGTGAGTTTAGATTTTCCTAAGATGATAGAAAGTCGAGTTATTCCATTCATTAAAAATAAAAATTTGGAAGCAGAAGTTGTTGTTCTAAATGATCCCGACGCCAATAGTTGGATTGAAAAAGTTGCAAAAGAGTGGTCGGGAGCCATTCCGGCAACCATTATTTATAAAAATGATAAGCGAAAGTTCTATGAACAATCGTTTACAGAAGACGAATTAGAAACAGAAATAAAATCATTCATTAACTAAATTAAAAACTATGAAAAAATTCAAAATTGCCTTTTTAGTGCTTGTAGCCGGATTGATTACGGCTTTTACATCAACGAATCCAGCCGGTTACGAAATTGGTTCAATTGCTACTGATTTTTCACTAAAAAATGTAGACAATAAAAATGTGTCATTAAAAGATTATAAAGATGCAAAAGGTTTTATTGTAATTTTTACGTGTAATCACTGTCCGTATGCAGTGGCGTATGAAGATCGAATTATCGATTTAGATAAAAAATATAAAAAGTTAGGTTATCCTGTAATTGCCATTAATCCAAACAATCCTGAAAAGCAAAAGGACGATAGTTTTGATAAAATGCAAGTGCGTGCCAAAGAAAAAGGATTCACTTTTCCGTATTTGTTTGATGATGGGCAGAAAATTTATCCACAATATGGAGCAACTAAAACGCCTCATGTTTACATTTTGCAAAAAACAGACAAAGGAAATGTTGTGCAATACATTGGTGCAATAGATGATAATCATTCAGACGAAACAGCTGTGAAACAAAAATATGTTGAAAACGCTGTTGATGCGTTATTGAAAAAACAAGAAGTAAAAGTAAAGACAACTAAAGCAATCGGTTGTTCCAATAAAGCTTAGTAAAGTTGCTGAGTAGCTGAGATTCTGAGCGACTGAGTTTTTTCTCAGCATTTAATTTTCTCAGCCTCTCAGCCTCTCAGCTACTCAGTATCTAAGCAACTCAAACACTCAGCCTCTCAACAACTCAGAAAAAAATGAATTTACAACAAGAAAAATGGTGGGTAGATGCCCAAAGCGATGAAAACGCGGTTATTTTAGATGTGCGAACAGCGGAAGAATTTGAGCGTGGCATTATTCCAAATGCAATCAACATTGATATCTATAAAGGACAAGGGTTTATTTATATGGTAGAAGAATTAGATAAATCTAAAAATTACTATGTCTATTGCCATGCCGGAAGTCGCAGTGCAAAAGCGTGTGAAGTAATGCAACAATTGGGATTTGAAAAAACGTTTAATCTTTCAGGCGGCATTTCAGAATGGAATGGACCAATTATTGAACCAAACTAAATTTGCATTTATTGCAGTTTTATAGCTTTTTTTTCCTATTTTTATATTCCAAAACCAAAAAATTAGAGATTATGAAAAAAAATGTAGGCAATACCGATCGATTTGTTAGAGTAATGTTTGGCATTATTCTTTTGATTCTTTTTATGTCCGGAGTCATTGAAAACAATTTACTACAATGGATTGTTTTGGGTGTGAGTATGATTTTAATCATCACCGCATTTGCCACCTTTTGTCCGCTCTATGCTTTGGTTGGAAAAAGTACCTGCGAGGTAAAAAGAAAGAAATAAAATGAAATTTCAATAAATATAAAACCACGGATTTCGTGGTTTTTTTATACAAGAATTTACCAAAATAATAAAAACGATTTCCTATTTTAGCCATTCGATACAAAATTTAGTTATGATTACAGAAGCCCAATTTCAAAACGAATTAAAACTCATCATCCAAAACGGAATCAGAGAAGATATTGGTGAAGGCGATCACAGTTCGCTGGCATGCATTCCAAAATCAGCCATTGGTAAAGCAAAATTGTTAGTAAAAGACAAAGGAATAATTGCCGGAGTTGAATTCGCTAAACTGATTTTTAAACATGTTGATTCTGGATTAGAAGTGGAGACATTTATTCAAGACGGTAGTTCAGTAGACTATGGCGATATTGTTTTTCATGTTTCCGGAAGTTCGCAATCTATTTTGAAAGTCGAACGGTTGGTGCTCAATTCGATGCAACGCATGAGTGCCATTGCTACCAAAACAAAAATGTATGTTGATTTGTTGGAAGGAACTTCTACAAAAGTATTAGATACCCGAAAGACTACTCCCGGATTTCGTGCAGCTGAGAAATGGGCTGTAAAAATCGGCGGTGGCGAAAATCATCGCTTTGCGTTATATGATATGATTATGTTGAAAGATAATCACAATGATTTTGCCGGTGGAATTTCGAAAGCGATTCAAAAAACAAAAGATTACTTAAACGAGAATAAGTTGGATTTAAAAATAATTGTAGAAGCCAGAAACTTAAATGAAGTAGACGAAATTCTGAATAGTGGAGGCGTTTACCGAATTTTGCTAGACAATTTTGATTACGAAATGACAAAAGAAGCCGTAAAGCTTATTGGCAATAAATGCTTAACCGAAAGTTCAGGAAACATCAACGAAAAAACAATTCGTCATTATGCAGAATGTGGCGTGAATTACATTTCATCCGGTGCTTTGACGCACTCGGTTTATAATATGGATTTGAGTTTGAAGGCTTTTTAGAATGAGTTGGGAGTAAGGAGTAAGGAGTTTTCGGTCGCAGTTACAGCATTTCGAAAATCCGTGAAAATCCATTATAGCGAAGCTATCAAAATCTGTGCAAATCAGCGTTCCATTAAAAAAAGAAATAAAAAATTGTATCAGACAAAATTATGTCATCAGAAACAGAGCAAAAACTCGATAAAATTCCGGTAATCAAACACATCGTTCGATTTACTAAAAACATAAAACTACCTTGGTTAGAGGGCTTGTCGTTTTATGAACTAATGGAATTATACATCATTGGAATTGCCCAAGGAACTTTTTCCTATAGAGCGGGTGCCATTGCATTTAGTTTTTTCATGGCCTTGTTTCCGTTTGCTTTATTTATCTTAAACTTAATACCATACATTCCAATTGAAGGATTTCAGCAAGATTTTCTACAATTTGTAGAAGAAGGAGTTCCGCCCAATACATTTGAAGCCATCAAAAACATCATCGATGATATTTTAAATAACAGTTATCAAGGATTATTATCTTCCGGATTTATTCTATCTATCTTTTTGATGTCTAATGGAATAAATGCGATTTTAGGTGGATTTGAAACTTCCTATCACATCACGATTTCCAGAAGCTTTTTTAGACAGTATTTCGTAGCATTGGTCATGTCATTGCTTTTTTCGATGATTCTAATTATTACTGTTGCAGCCATTGTAATTTCTGAAGTAATTATTCAACAAATTCAATTTGAGCAATTTGCTTATACCGATATTACCTTAATTCAAATTACCCGATACGGCTTTGTGATTTTAATGGTTTTAATAACAACTTCGCTTTTATTTAAATTTGGAGCAAAAGAAACTTCAAAAATCCCTCTTATTAGTATTGGGTCGGTTTTTACAACCATTTTAATTCTTTTGTCTTCGTATGTTTTTGGAATTTATGTTGTGAAATTTGCTAAGTATAACGAACTTTACGGTTCTATCGGAACACTGTTAATTCTGATGTTTTACATTTGGATTAACTGCATGATTCTGTTGCTTGGTTTTGAATTGAATGCCTCCATTAACAAATTAAAAAGGAAAAATCTATTTGATTAATTTCTTTTTCTGATGAAACAATAGTCAATTTATGTCTTACTTCGTTGAAGTTATTTTGCCCTTAGCACTCGATAAAACCTTTACTTATCAAGTTTCTGAAGCTGAGTTTAAGTACATTAAACCCGGAATGCGAATTGCTGTTCCGTTTGGTAAAAGTAAAATGTACACTGCTTTGGCAATTGAAACGCATCAAAATCCACCTACTTTATACGAAGCAAAAGAAATTCATCAAATTTTGGATGAGAATTCAATTGTAAATGAAGTACAATTAAAACATTGGCAGTGGATTGCGTCTTATTATATGTGTTCCATCGGCGAAGTTTTTCGTGCAGCGTTACCTTCAGGTTTTTTGTTAGAAAGTGAGACGGTAATTTCATTAAAGCAAGGTGAACTTGTAGATGAAAAAACATTATCCGATGATGAATTTTTGGTATTTGAAGCTCTTCAACACCAAAGTTCACTAAAAGTAAGTGACGTCATTTCTATTCTGAGCAAAAAAAATGTTTTTCCCGTTCTTCAAAAATTGATTGATAAAAGTGTAATTTCTCTTCAAGAGGAAATGCATGAATCATACAAACCCAAATTAGTGAGATACATCAAACTTCATCAAAATTACACAACCGATGAAAGTTTGAATGAATTGTTGAATTCCATCAAAGCCGAAAAACAAAAGGAACTTATATTAGGCTATTTTCAGTTAAATGCTTCGGAAAAGAAACCAATTTCTGCCAAACAATTGATTGATTTTTCATCTTCAACATCGGCTGTTTTAAAGAAACTGATTGAAAAAGAAATCTTCGAAGAATACCATCTCATTCATGATCGAACCGATTTTAAGGATGATGAAAAAGCTAAAAACCTTTCCTTAAGTCAATCACAGCAAACTGCTTTAGTTGAAATTAAAAAGCAATTTGAATCCAAAGATGTTTGTTTATTGCATGGTGTAACCTCCAGTGGTAAAACGGAAATTTACAGCAAACTCATCCAAGAAACAATGCAAACCGGCAAGCAAATTTTATTTCTATTGCCGGAAATTGCTCTGACTACACAATTAGTTTCTCGTTTGCGAAAGTTCTTTGGTAATAAAGTTGCCGTTTTCCATTCCAAATATAGTAATAATGAACGGGTGGAAGTTTGGAATCAGGTTTTGCAAAATTCTCCGAAAGCACAAGTGGTTATTGGTGCTCGGTCGGCTATGTTTTTACCTTTTTCTGATTTGGGATTAGTGATTGTGGATGAAGAACATGAACAAAATTTCAAACAAACCGATCCTGCTCCACGTTATCATGCTCGCGATGCAGTAACGGTTTTAGCTAAATTTCATCAGGCAAAAGTACTATTAGGTTCGGCTACACCGAGTTTGGAAACCTATTATAATACTCAAAATCAGAAGTATGCATTAGTTGAGCTCTTTGAACGCTTCAATAATACTCCTTTACCGGAAGTTATTTTGGTTGATTTAAAAGATAAGTATTTCCGCAAGCGAATGAACGGTCATTTTAGTGATACGTTGATTGAGGAAATTACATCTGCTTTATCATTAGGTGAACAAGTGATACTTTTTCAAAACAGAAGAGGATATGCACCTTTATTAGAATGTGTGACATGCGGACACATTCCGCAGTGCCCAAATTGCGATGTGAGTTTAACTTATCACAAATTTAAAAACCAACTCCGATGTCATTATTGCGGACATTCGATTGCAAAGCCAACTAATTGTCATCAATGTTCAAGTGTTGATTTAACGACAAAAGGTTTCGGCACTGAGCAAATTGAGTTGGAATTGGCCACGCTTTTTCCCAAGAAAAAAATACTCCGAATGGATCAAGATACCACCAGAGGAAAATTTGGATATGATACGATTATCGATAAATTTCAAAATAGAGAAGTTGATATTTTGGTTGGTACGCAAATGCTCGCCAAAGGATTGGATTTTGATAATGTAAGTTTGGTTGGAATTTTGAATGCCGACAACATGCTTTATTTCCCAGATTTCAGAGCTTTTGAACGTAGTTACCAGATGATGGCACAAGTGTCGGGTAGGGCAGGAAGAGCAGAAAAAAGAGGGAAAGTAGTGATTCAGACGTATAATCCGAATCATAACACCATTCAGCAAGTAACGCACAATGATTATGTTGGAATGTATAAAGAACAGTTGTATGAGCGACAGATTTTTAAATATCCGCCATTTTTTAAATTAATCAAAATTACACTTCGTCATAAAGAATATGAAAAAGTGAAAGAAAGTTCGATGTGGTTGTATCAAGTTTTGAGTCAACACTTAAAAATGCCGGTTTTAGGACCGGAAGAGCCGGCTGTAAGCAAAATTAGAAATGAATACATCAGAACAATTGTGATTAAAATTCCGGATGATGTTTCGCCACAAGGCACAAAAAAAACTATCCAAAAAATATTGAATAGTTTTGATGTTATTTCGCAATATAGATCTATAAAGCTTGTAGTAAATGTTGATTTTGGTTAGGCGATAGCAAGAGCTTTCTTCAAATCGTCTTTCTTGTTTCTGCTTAAAGGAATTTTTGTTACACCAATTTCGGCAAACTTGCTATTGAAACGTTCAATTTTGTCGATGTTCACAATAAATGATTTGTGTACTCGAAGGAATCTGTCTTTCGACAAATCATTTTCAAACGATTTCATAGTAGAAAGCACTAAATTGCTGTCTTCATCAGTAACTACTTTTACATAGTCACCATAGGCTTCAATCCACTTAATTTTAGAAGTGAATACTTTTAGTTTTTTCAAATTACTTTTAATAAAGATGTAATCACCTTCTTCTTCAGAAACTTCATTTCTAAGTTTGTGCATATCGATTGCTCTTTTTACAGCAGAATCGAAACGATCAACAGAAATTGGTTTTTGTAAGTAATCAGTGGCATCATAATCAAAAGCTTTCACGGCATAATCCGCTTTTGATGTGATAAAAATAATTTGTGGTTTATTTTTTAAACCATCAAGAAAATCGAAACCATTGATAATTGGCATTTCGATATCGAGAAAAATAAGGTCAACGGAGTGTATAGACATACAACTCTTTGCTTCAATAGCGTTAGAGAAATCACCCACAAGATGTAAACTCTGGTGATTATTCACTAACTTTGTGATGATCATTCTTTGGATAGAACTGTCATCGACTACGACACAATTTAGTTTCATAATTCGATTTATTATAGATTTGGTGAAACAAACATAATGCATTTCATCGATAAAAAATAATTTTTTTCGGTTTTTTTTACCTTATGTCGATTATTTTGGTATATGGCTTGGTTATTAAAATTAAATTCTTACTTTTGCACCCAATTTAACAATTTTAAAGTAAATTATTATGAATCATTATGAAGCTGTTTTCATCTTGAATCCCGTTTTATCTGAACAACAGGTAAAGGAAACAGTAAGCAAATTCGAAGATTTTCTTACAGCCAAAGGGGCAGAGATGGTATCCAAAGAGGATTGGGGACTTAAAAAGTTAGCCTACGAAATCCAACACAAGAAAAGTGGTTTTTACCATTTATTCGAATTCAAAGCACCTGCAGATAGCATCTTAGGTTTTGAAACTGAATTAAGACGTGACGAGAGAATTATGCGTTTCTTAACTGTAAGTTTAGATAAACACGCAATTTCTTGGGCTGAGAGAAGAAGAGAAAAATTAAAAGTTAAAGCATAATTACTATGTCAACAATCGAGCAATCAGCAAAAGGAAAAAAAGAAGGGGATATCAGATATCTTACTCCTTTGAATATAGATACAAACAAAACTAAAAAGTATTGTCGTTTCAAAAAATCAGGTATTAAATACATTGATTATAAAGATGCAGACTTTTTATTGAAATTTGTAAACGAGCAAGGTAAAATTTTACCAAGACGTTTAACTGGAACTTCATTAAAATACCAAAGAAAAGTGTCTGTGGCAGTTAAAAGAGCTAGACATTTAGCTTTAATGCCATATGTGGCGGATTTATTAAAATAATAATTAATTAAGTTGTTGCCTCGCCATTGGCGGGCTAACTTCTCTAAAAAAAGGACAACAACATGGAACTAATCTTAAAACAAGACGTTCAAAATTTAGGTTTTAAAGACGATATCGTTTCTGTAAAACCGGGTTACGGAAGAAACTTTTTGATTCCTCAAGGTTTTGCTGCATTAGCAACACCATCAGCTAAAAAAGTATTGGCTGAAAACTTGAAACAAAAAGCACACAAAGAGCAAAAAGTGGTGGATGATGCTAAGAAATTGGCCGAAACATTAAAAGCTTTAGATATTAAAATTACTGCAAAAGCAGGTGGTGAAAAATTATTTGGTTCTGTAACCAATATTGATATTGTTGAAGCTTTGGAAAAAGCCGGACAACCAATCGATAGAAAATTTGTTACCTCCGGTACAGTAAAAAGAACCGGAAAATACAATGCAACTATTCGTTTACACAGAAACGTTGTGATTGATTTGCCATATGAAATTATTGCTGAGCAATAATATTCAAACACAAAAAACTTTAAAACCCTGCTTCGGTAGGGTTTTTTTATGCTTTTTTATTTTGAAAAAATACATTAATAATTATACTGTATAAGTATTAACTTGTTTAAATTTGTCCTATGGCTCAATTTATTAAAATATATCCGGAGAATCCCAACGAAGCTGCCATTGCCAAAGTGGTTAAAGTTTTAAAAGATGGCGGATTAGTAATTTATCCTACCGATACGGTTTATGGTTTGGGTTGCGATATTACCAACACCAGAGCTTTGGAACGCATTGCAAAAATTAAAGGTATAAAACTCGAAAAAGCTAATTTTTCATTCATTTGCCATGATTTGAGTAATATTTCTGATTATGTGCGACAAATTGACACGGCTACTTTTAAGATTCTGAAACGTGCTTTGCCTGGCCCTTATACTTTTATTCTTCCCGGAAATAACAATTTACCAAAAGAATTTAAAAAGAAAAAAACGGTTGGTATTCGTGTGCCTGATAATAATATTGTACTTGAAATCGTCAAGTTATTGGGCAATCCAATTGTATCAACTTCTATTCATGATGATGATGAAGTGTTGGAATATTCCACAGATCCCGAACTCATTTTTGAGAAATGGCAAAACCTTGTTGATGTTGTAGTCGATGGAGGTTATGGCGATAATCAACCTTCTACCATTATTGATTTATCAGAAGGAGAGCCGGTTGTGATTCGAGAGGGTAAAGGGGATAGTGATATTTTTTAGAAAATCTATTCTTTTAATTCTTATGTAATTAGTTTCATCTTAGTACTTTGGCCTGAATTTGCTATAGCAAATGTTTAAAACCTTATTGTTTCGAATAAGTTAATGTTCTAATTCCAGTTTGGGTACTGTTTTCAGAACTATACTGAGCATTGTCAATTTTCAAAATCAAACTATTAGATGTCAATTCAACAATTTCTGTAATTAAATCAAATGCACCTTCTTCATTCGGGTCGTTTTCAAAAGAGCGAGTTATTAAATTACCGTTTTCTATTCGCCATTCACCAGTATGAAATCCTTCATCAAAATTACCGTTTACAAGATAAGTAAAATCACTTGTGTTTCCATTATTCGTTTCTTCAACTAGAACTTCCAATGTTCCATTTACATTAATCTCCTTTGGATTATCAGTGAATTCAAGACTGTAATCCGAACTTGATAAACTTTCTGTAACAATTCGTCCTGTTTCGATTGTATTTGAATTACTTGAATACCCGGTTAGATTCCATATTCCAACTATGTCTTCTGCAATATTTTGTGTGTTGTTATTCGAATCATCATCTGAACTACAACCAAAAATTAGTAATAAAATAAGTAAGTGATAGATTTTTAATTTTTTCATTTTTTTGCTTTAATGTTTTACAACGTATTGCTGCTTTGCCTAGTGCTGGTTTTTGGAGTCCGTCACTGTCAGTTAAGCCTTTAGTTTATTATTGTAAGACGTTTAAAGTTAGTAAATTAGCCAGCATTAGGCAAAACAGTTGTTACCGGCTGGCTTTATTCCCTTATTTTGTTAGATTTTTTTAAAGCCTCAATCAGCTTTGGATGCTTTTTAAAATCAATTTTGCTGTCAGGTTCATTCATTCCATTTTCTATAAAAATAGGATATTCACTATCTTCTTTTGGTTCATGACTTTTAATTTGATGAACATGAAGAATAGTATTCCAATTATTTTTATAAGATGAAAAAATACTCCAAAAATAACCGCCAAATATTGGAATTCCGTTTTCAGTAATTACAAATTGATGACCTTCTGTCATTTTGCCTTTTAATGAGCCAATTTTTCTTCCAGCAGATTTTTTGAATACAATTATATTTCTTTTTAAATCAAGATATTCAATTTCCTCGTCTTCAATAAAAGGTTTGTCTTCTAAAATACTTTTTGAAATGTCAAATTCACCAGCATAAACAAAATTCTTTTCTATTGTGTCATACGTTACATATTTAAAATTTGCTGTGTCAATTTTCCATTCCACATTTTTTATATATTCTTTCAAAGGAATCCCTTTAATGTTTTCTGCTCTTGATTTCAGTAAGTAGATTTCTATTTTACGTTCTTGTTTGGTACAAGAAAGTAGAATAATAAAGAGTGCGAAAAGAATACTGATTTTTTTCATAGCTGGTTTAAGCTTGCCGGTAACTTATATATATGTCTGACAAAATCAGACTTATTTACCCCAAATTGGGTCTATATGTCTGACAATCGTCAGATTTATTTTCTCAAATTTAATAAAAAAATCTTACAGATCATCAAACGGACTTTTTATTTGTTGAATATTTTTGGTGCCAACGTGCGTATAAATTTCTGTTGTTTTGAGTAAGATCGTAAAGAATCAAATTGAATTTTAAAAATAAGTTTCTTATTAGCACTCATTCGCGTTAGGGATAGAAGCGAAAAGCCCACAGCGAGGAGGCACGACGAGTGAGGACTTGCAGCGGATAGCCCGACCCGTAGCTTGCGGAGGGGAACGCCCCAAAAAAAGTATAAAAAAAACCGCCAATTAGCGGTTTTCAATATAGCTTTAATATAAACATGGAAATTCTTTTGGATTGACTTCGTGCATCATAGCATATACTTTTTCGTAGATGTCTTCAGCAGAAGGTTTGCAGAAATAATCGCCATCTGTTCCATACGCTGGACGGTGGGGTTGGGCAGCCAATGTTTGTGGTTTGCTGTCTAAATAATCATAGCCGTTTTGCACATCCAAGACTTGTTGCAGGATAAACGCAGAAGCACCTCCCGGAACGTCTTCATCTACCACTAAAAGACGGTTTGTTTGGGCTAAACTTTTCTTAATGTCATGGTTGATATCAAATGGTAAAAGTGATTGTATATCAATGATTTCGCAATCAATTCCAACTTCTAACAATTCTTTTGCAGCTTGCTCTACTAAACGTAACGTTGAACCATAGGAAACGATGGTAATATCTGTTCCTTTTTTGATAGTTTCCACCACACCAATTGGCGTTTTAAACGCTCCTAAATTGGTTGGCATTTTTTCTTTTAAACGATATCCGTTCAAACACTCAATGAGCAAAGCCGGTTCGTCGGTTTCTAATAAAGTGTTATAAAATCCTGCTGCTTTGGTCATGTTTCTAGGCACCAACACGTGAATACCACGAACGGCATTAATAATCATTCCCATTGGTGAACCGGAATGCCAAACGCCTTCTAAACGATGTCCACGAGTACGAATAATCAAGGGTGCTTTTTGACGGCCTTTGGTACGGTATTGTAATGTTGCCAAATCATCACTCATGATTTGAATGGCATACAGCAGATAATCTAAATATTGAATTTCGGCAATAGGGCGGAGGCCACGCATGGCCATTCCGATTCCTTGTCCTAAAATGGTGGCTTCACGAATACCGGCATCGGCCACACGCATTTCGCCAAATTTTTCTTGCATACCTTCTAAACCTTGGTTTACATCGCCAATGTTTCCGGAATCTTCTCCAAAAATCAAGACTTCAGGATGTTTGCTGAAAATGGCATCAAAGTTATCACGAAGTACTAAACGAGCATCTACCTCTTCGGCAGACGCATCATAAGTTGGTAATACTTCCTTTACCGAAGTTACTTGTTGAGCCGATTCAGAAAACAAATGCGAACTGAATTTCGGTTGGATTTTTGACATGTAGTTTTTAATCCACGTTGCCAATTGCGGTTGCGATTTTTCTCCCACTATCATGCGTAGCACTTTTCGGGCTGTGGTGATTATATCTTTGCGAATCGGTTCTTTAATATCTTTTAAGTCGTTGGCAAATTTTTGAATAAAAACTCGGTTCACACTTGTGGAAGCGATACTTTCCAACAAAGCAACTAATTCGTTTTGCTCTTTTTTGAAAGGTTCCACAAACGCTGTCCAAGCCGCTTTTTTGCCTTCTAAAACTTCTTTTTTAGTTACATTGTCAATTTCATCAATTTCTTCGGCAGTGGCAATGTTGTTGGCGATCATCCACAAACGTATTTGAGCCAAACAATCAAATTCGGCTTCCCAAGCTAATCGTTCTGCATTTTTGTAGCGTTCATGACTTCCCGAAGTAGAGTGACCTTGCGGTTGCGTTAATTCGCTTACGTGAATTAAAACCGGAACGTGTTCTTCGCGAGCAATTTGAGCGGCACGTTGATAGGTTCCTACCAAAGCGGCATAATCCCATCCTAACACATTCATGATTTCGTACCCCTTATTGTCTTCGTCTCGTTGAAAACCTTTTAGGATTTCGGAGATATTTTCTTTGGTGGTTTGGTAGCGAGCATGCACGGAAATTCCGTATTCGTCATCCCAAACGCTCATGACCATTGGCACTTGAAGAACACCGGCTGCGTTGATAGTTTCAAAAAACAAACCTTCGGAAGTACTTGCATTTCCAATCGTTCCCCAAGCTATTTCGTTTCCGTTATCGGAGAATTTATTTTTTTTCGGTAAAACCGATACATTTCTATAAATTTTAGAAGCCTGAGCCAATCCTAACAATCGCGGCATTTGTCCGGCAGTAGGAGAGATGTCGGCACTTGAATTTTTTTGTTTGGTTAAATCGTTCCAGTTTCCGTTTTCGTCAAGTGAATGCGTAGCAAAGTGTCCGCCCATTTGTCGACCGGCACTCATTGGATCGTGTTCCAAATCGGTATGACCGTATAATCCGGCAAAAAACTGTTGAATGTTTAACTGACCAATTGCCATCATAAACGTTTGATCGCGATAATAACCTGAACGGAAATCACCATTTTTAAACGCTTTTGCCATGGCCAATTGCGGTACTTCTTTACCATCACCAAAAATACCAAATTTGGCTTTTCCGGTCAGCACTTCACGTCGCCCTAAAAGGGAACATTCTCTACTGGTAATTGCAATTTTGTAGTCGTTTAAAACTTCTGTTCGGAAATCTTCAAACGTCATGGCTTGTTTGGTTTCTGGTGCTGTCATAAGTCAAAAAAATTCTTGTAATGAACAAATTTAAGTAAAAACTTGGAAAAACAATACAATCTAGATAAAAATAAATTTATACTATTGATAAAAAAAATGTTGATATGGGATGTATGTTTGTATTTTTAATTGAAAAATACTCGTATTGATGAATAAAATGTAATTTATTAGAGATTTTTCAATCAATTAAAACCATTTTCGAGTAAATAAACTGACTAACACATTCGGACTTAAAGTTACCATAAATCGGATGCGTTCTCCGTAATTTTTATTATCAACTTCCCAACCGTTGGAAGAGTAAATTGGGAAATAAAGTTCAAAATAATCGGTAACTAAATTTAATCGGATTCCGCTATCATAGACAAATTTGGCGGATTCGTTTTCGTTTTTTAAAGCACCTATGTCGCCATATACTTCAATCCAATTCCAAATATTAACGCTTGTATTTAAAGTTGTAATCCATTGATTGGCAAAAGGTGTATCGAGTTGTGATTTAAAAGCACCTTCGGCAACAATGTATTGTTGACTGAATAAACCGGATGTTTCAGAGCGTCCATACAAACCATAATCAAACATATAATCGGTTGGTCGATCTAATGCAAAACTAAAGAAATCGGAATTTGTTTTTCGGTATAAAAATGATCCTGCATAAAAACGAAGATTGACTTGTCTGTTACTTTCAAAAAGTTTTCGGTATTCGAGTTCAACGGAAGCTTTTCCGAAGGAATTGGCTATTTGTAAATCTGTTCTAAAGCCAAAATGATTTTTTACTTCCGTTTTTACATTAAAATACCGAATGTTAAAAATGGAATAATTTTCATTTCTTCCCTCAAGCGAAACAAACGGTGATTCCTCTCGTTCAACAATAACTTGTCTAATCATAAGTGATTCTTTTCTGTTATCGCGATAGTTATCCGGCCGCTTGAAGAACTGTATCATCGGATTAAAACGAATGTAGCTGGCATCCTGTGCATAATCAAAGAATTGACCTGAAAACTGGTAACGAATGAGGTAAATGTTGCTTTCTCTTCGAAATTGATTCCCAACAACACGAAAGTTTCCAATCATTTTTTGAGTTAAAGTTGAGTAAGCAGGATTAACATCAAAAATTATGGGCTTGTCTAAAAAAGTTTTATTGTGAAAACGCATTCCGGGCATCAATCCATTGTAAAGATTGTATTCCAAGGTTGGCACATAGAGTATCTGGTTATGGTAAGGATCCTCGAGATCTTTTAAAAAATTAAATTTAAGAGGTCGGTCATTAAACGAATAATCTTTGAGCGATTTCCAGTTATTTCGTAAATTATATTCAGGAACTTCGTTTTCATAATTCAGCACAATCCGGTCGGCATCGTTTCGACTCGTTGTGATAGTACTGTCGCCTTTTATATTTTGAAGCCATTCTTTAAATACAACTTTACCCTCTTTTAAACCAAAAATAGGGATTGGAACAACTACTCCGGTTTTATTTCGAACTGTAAAAGTAATGCTGTCCTCTGTTTTGGAAACATCTGTGAACTTATAATCAACAATATCTCTGGAATTTATAATCGTATCAAAAAACCAATCGATGTTGTTTGGACAATTTTGCCTAAGTATGTTTTCAAAATCTTTTTCTGAGGTTTGTTGGTTGCGGTTTAATTCTACAAACGAATGAATACTTTTGGAGGCTAAATTATTTCCACAATAATCATCAAGGTATTTTAAACTTAAACCGGCACGATATTTTCCGGCAATTTGTTCGTTGAATTTAAGCAAAGAATTTTTGGGATTTCCGATGGGCTGGTCTAAATTTTTTCTGGCCATCAACAAATAATAATAACTGTATTGTTCGTTGAAATCTAAATTAAATAAGTTGAAACCTTTAAGAATTTTGAGTTTAGAGATGTTTCCCATCATTTTCATGTCAGGATAATGTTCATCAATATATTTCATCATAATGTGCACCTGAATTGCATCATAAATCCAATTATCTTCGCGAGCGTTAAGCTTTAAATTATTTTTTAAATATCTGTTTACGTAGGTTTTTAGAAACTTAATTTCATATAAAAAATTATCAGGATAGGGACTGATAAAAGCAGGAAGTTGATTTAATCCATAGAATGGATTTCGTTCATAATCAGCTTGCGATACAATTATGGTTGAGTTACTGGATGAACCAATATTTTCATTAGCAAATTTTACAATTTTATCAATAATTACAGCTTTTTGAATATCATCAAGGCGATTGTCTTTTAGGTTGGTATAAACATCAGCGATTGAATTTTTATAACGATTGAAAGAGATGATTTCTTCTGTATAAATGCTGAAATCCACTCTGTCTTTTCCTTCTAAGGTATAAATGGTATGTTTTCCATTTTTTTCAGATGAAATAAAAGTCAAGTCAGTAAAAAGCTTTTGATTTTGTGGTGTTTTGAAAGTGACATTATAATCAGATGGAGCATTAGTTATATCATCTACGTTATAATTACTATTCATGCAAAACTCATTGTTTTCAAATCTTGCAGGAGTTAAAAACCAATTTTTAAGATTAAAACCACCTTCGTTAGTATAACCATATTTAGTGAATTTATCACTTGGAATTTTAACACGATAGGTGAGGTTGAATTTAACTTTTTCATTTGGACCTAACTTTTCACTTAGTGTTACTTCTATCAAATCCGGATGCCTTTCGGGTCGGCACCAATTTAAAAATGATTTGTTTTCATGAATAATGGTTAAATCGGATGTATTTCCTCTTTCATATGGTTTAGCCAAATGAAAACTTCTTACAAATTCATCCGAAAAACGTTTGGCAAGCGGCGTGTTTTTATCTGAAAAGGCATTATTCCAATCATTCAAAATGATTTTACTAAGACTGTCTGTTCCTGTATTTTGAAAAATAATTTCCTGTTGAACGGTTAGTGATTTTTGTTCCGGAAGCAATTCAACATAAAGTGAGTTACTGTTTTGAGCAAATAAACACTTACCAATCAACAAAGTAGAAAGGCAAAAGATAATTTTAATAAAAGAATTCAACTGCAATTTTTTAGGTTGAAAGATATTAAATTATTTGCATCAAAATGTTATTAAAATGTTTAAATTGTTAAAAATACCACCTCTTCAGCTTAAATTCAGTAAATTTGTCCAAACTAAATACTTATGACAAAAAGATTACATCTTTGGGTCTGCCTTCTATTGCCATTTTGTTTCTATTCGCAAGTGGTAATTAATGAAGTAGACGCAGATACTCCTGGCCTTGACGTTTTAGAAATTATAGAATTAAAATCGGAAACGCCTTATTTTGCTTTAGATGGCTACATACTAGTTCTTTTTAATGGTGGTTCCGGCTCAGGTACTTTAAGCTACTATACGATTGACTTAAATGGTTTAGTAACAGATGGAAATGGGATTGTTCTTTTAGGAAATTCGCAGGTTAATCCATCGCCATCCAGACTTTTTCCTCAAAATACTGTACAAAACGGTCCGGATGCAATAGCCATTTACCAAGATGTTATTGATACTTTCCCTATTGATACTCCGGCAACAACTACAAATTTGATTGACGCTTTGATTTATGGTAATAATGCTACTCAAGCAACAGCTCTTCAAAACGCATTGAATATTTTTGTTCAAACTAATGAAAATGCGAATGGCTTAGCTGCTTCTCAATCTATTCAAAGAAAAAATGATGGTACTTATGAAGTAAAAGCACCAACTCCACGAGCAAATAATGATGGAAGCGGAATTGTTTATAATGGTATTGAAGTGATAACATCTACATCTTTAGTCAATGAAGGTGAAAGTGTAACAATTTCTTTTGAAACAGATACTCCGGTTGCTGAAACGTTAAATTTCACTTTAAACCTAAACAACGGAACATTTACAACAGCCGATTTTACAGGAAATCTTTCTTTAACAATTCCTATGGGAAGTTCATCTGCATCAACACAAATTCAAGTTACAAATGACGGAATTAATGATGGTGATGAAGAAATGTCTATTGTTGTTGGTTCTTTGCCTGAAGGATATATCACATTAAACAATAGTGTAATAGTTCGTGTGTTGGATGTTAATTTTCAAGAATCCGATTGGGGAACACCAATGGTTCCAACCTTTGGTAATGTTAATAGCACTGCACCGGCAGGTTATTATGATTCTTTAGAAGGTCTTTCAGGAGCAGCATTAAAACAAGCAGTTCAAGATATTATTGCTGATCCGAATGTTGTTCGTGCTCATTCCTATGGAGATGTAGTTGAAATTTTATTCAACGCCGATCAAAATCCGGCAAACAATAATCAAGTTTGGTTAATGTATGTGGAACGTCCGCAAACAAAAATTGACTACCAAACCGGAGCAAGTATTGTTGGCTTTTGGAATCGTGAACACATTTGGCCTCAATCAAGAGGTGGTTTTTCGGGAGGAACTTCTTCGTTTCCAGACGGTATTGATATTTGGTTACCAACTAATGCAGATGATATTCTAACCGGACATTCTGATGCTCATCACTTAAGAGCAGAAGATGGACAGGAAAATAGCTCTAGAGGAAACCGTGATTATGGATTAAGCGATTACAATGGTCCTAATGGAAATGTAGGTTCTTGGAAAGGTGATGTGGCTCGTTCTCTGTTTTATATGGCTGTTCGTTACAATGGTTTGAATTTAGTGAATGGAAATCCGCCAGACAATACAATGGGTCAAATGGGTGATTTAGCTTCTTTGTTAACGTGGAATGAAACTGATCCTTCGGATGATTTCGAAATGAATCGAAATAATTACATTTATACTTGGCAAATGAACCGCAATCCGTTCATCGATTATCCGGAATTAGCTAACTATATTTTTGGTTCTAATTTTGGTGATCAATGGTTTGCTCCGTTAAGTTTAGAGGATAATAATTTTAGTGATGTAAAAGTGTATCCAATCCCTGCAAAAGATGAAATCAATATCAGTGGAATTGAAAATGATGCGAATGTGACAATTTTTTCATTGGAAGGAGTTCAAGTTTATCAATCTAAAATTAACGGATTTACGCAATTGAATTTGAATTTAGCTTCAGGAATGTATTTGATGAACATCGAAACGGATAATCAAAAATTGACTAAGAAAATCATCATAAAATAAAAAACGAACCTACTTTATAGATTCGTTTTAGAAAAGAAAAACCGCAGATTCAATTGAAATTTGCGGTTTTTTTATGTTTAGAAATTCGGACTCAAATTGTACTTTTTGTAGAATGCATCGAGCACTTCAACTACTTCATCTTCGGTATCAACTAATTTGATTAGGTTCATATCATCCGGACTTGCATTTTTCTGCTTGTCAATCATTACATTTTTTATCCAATCTAATAAACCTGACCAATATTCTGTTCCCACCAAAATAATTGGAAATTTACCAATTTTTTTGGTTTGGATTAAGGTGATGGCTTCAAACAATTCATCCAATGTCCCAAATCCGCCGGGCATTACTACAAATCCTTGCGAATATTTGACAAACATTACTTTTCGAACGAAGAAATAATCAAAATTCAAATTTTTATCTTTATCAATATATGGATTAAAATGTTGCTCAAAAGGCAATTCAATATTTAATCCAACCGAAGTTCCTTCGCCTCGATGAGCTCCTTTATTTCCTGCTTCCATAATTCCCGGACCACCGCCGGTTATTACACCATAACCTGCTTTACTAATTTTATATGCTACACTTTCGGCTAATTCATAATATTTTTCGCCCGGTTTTGTTCTCGCAGATCCAAAAATGGATACACACGGACCAATTCTGGCCATACTCTCGTAACCATTTACAAATTCGGACATGATTTTAAAAATCGCCCAAGAATCATTTGTTCTTATTTCATTCCAGTTTTTCTGTTTGAATTTAGCCTGGATTCTATCATCTTCATTTTCGTAATTATGTACTGACATTTTCTTCTATTTTTTAATTAAACAAACGTGCTAAAGTAATTCTTTTTTTAGAAATTGGGCTGTGAAGCTTTTTTTGTTTTTCACAATTTCTTCCGGAGTTCCTTTGCAAATGATTTCTCCGCCGCCTTTTCCGCCTTCTAAACCAATATCGATAATATGGTCGGCCAACTTGATAACATCCATATTATGTTCAATAACCAGCACGGTATTTCCTTTATCTACTAATTTTGTGATGACTTCCATCAACACACGAATATCTTCAAAGTGCAAGCCCGTCGTGGGTTCGTCTAAAATGTAAAAGGTATTTCCCGTATCTTTTTTAGATAATTCAGTAGCCAATTTAATTCGTTGAGCTTCTCCACCTGAAAGCGTTGTACTTTGCTGGCCTAATGTAATATAGCCTAATCCAACATCTTGAATTGTTTTTACTTTTCGATATATTTTCGGAATGTTTTCAAAGAATTCAACCGCTTCATCAACTGTCATATTCAACACATCAGAAATCGATTTTCCCTTAAAACGAATTTCTAAAGTTTCTCGGTTAAAACGTTTTCCCATACACGTTTCACATTCCACATAAACATCCGGCAAGAAACTCATTTCGATGGTTCGAACACCGGAACCTTCGCAGGTTTCACATCTTCCGCCATTTACATTAAAACTAAAACGTCCGGCTTTGTATCCGCGAATCATTGCTTCCGGAGTTTGCGTAAACAGACTTCTGATTTCCGAAAAAACATCGGTGTAAGTAGCAGGATTGCTTCGTGGAGTTCTTCCAATCGGACTTTGGTCGATGTCGATGACTTTATCAATATGTTCCAAACCTTCAATTTTTTTGAATGGTTGTGGTTTTTTTACAGCATTAAAAAAGTGTTCGTTCAGAATAGGATAGAGGGTTTCATTGATTAAAGTAGATTTTCCGCTGCCTGAAACTCCGGTTACACAAATTAGTTTTCCCAAAGGAAATTCTGTCGTAACATTTTTTAAATTATTTCCTGTTGCTCCTGATAATTTCAGGACTTTTCCGTTTCCTTCACGACGTTTTTTGGGAATTTCAATTTTCATCTTCCCACTCATATACTGAGCCGTCATCGTGTTTTCTAACAACAATTGCTTTGGAGTTCCTTCGCTGATGATTCTTCCGCCAAAACGTCCGGCTTTCGGACCAATATCGATGACCCAATCGGCACGTTCAATCATATCTTTATCGTGTTCGACTACTAAAACAGAGTTGCCAATATCGCGAAGATTTTCTAACGAATTAATCAAACGTTCGTTATCTCGCTGATGCAATCCAATGCTTGGCTCATCCAAAATATATAAAACACCAACCAATTGCGAACCAATTTGGGTGGCTAACCGAATCCGTTGTGCTTCACCACCGGAAAGTGACTTAGAACTTCGATTTAACGATAAATAATTCAAACCAACATCCAACAAAAATTGTAATCGAGCTTTGATTTCTTTGGAAACTTCAATGGCGATGGCTTTTTGTTTGTCGGATAAATTTTCGTCTAAACTGATAAACCAATTTGCTAATTCCGAAATATCCATTTGCGATAAATCGGCGATATTTTTATCGTTTATTTTAAAATATAATGCTTCTTTTTTTAATCGAGAACCGTGACAATTCGGGCATTCAATTTCATCCATAAATTCTTTTGCCCAACGTTTGATGGATGTTGAACTGCTTTCGTCAAATTGATTCTTAATGAAATTAGAAATTCCTTCAAATTCAATTTTATATTCTTTGGTGATTCCTAATGTTTTTGATTGAACTGAAAATTTTTCTTTTCCGCCATTCAAAATCATTTCCATTGCTTCGGTTGAAATACTATCAACTGAATCGGTTAATTTAAAACCATATTTTTCGCCAATCGTTTCCAATTGTTTAAAAATCCAATTCGATTTATATTCGCCAAGCGGAGCAAAACCACCTTGTTTTATTGTTAATTTTGGGTTGGGAATAATTTTTTTCAAATTAATTTCGTTCACTGTACCCAATCCATTGCAATGATCGCAAGCACCTTTGGGCGAATTGAACGAAAAATTATTTGGTTCCGGATTCGGATACGAAATTCCCGATGTCGGACACATTAACGTTCGACTGAAAAACCGAACTTCATTACTTTCGTGTTCAATCACCATCATTACATCATCTCCGTGATGCATCGCTGTTTTGATGCTATCGGCTAAACGTTTATCAGTATTTTCATCTTCATCAATTTGCATTCTGTCAATGACAATTTCGATGTCGTGGGTTTTGTATCGATCCAATTTCATTCCGGCTGTGATGTCAACAATTTCGCCATTCACACGAACTTTTACAAATCCTTGTTTGGCAATTTGCTGAAATAATTCGGCATAATGACCTTTACGTGAACGAATGACCGGAGCCAAAATATTGATGCGTTTTCCTTTGAAATTTTCAATAATCAATTCTTTGATTTGCTCATCAGAATAGGAAACCATTTTTTCGCCGGTGTTATAACTGTAAGCATCGGCGGCACGAGCAAATAACAAACGCAAGAAATCATAAATTTCAGTAATGGTTCCAACCGTTGAACGTGGACTTTTGCTGGTCGTTTTTTGTTCGATAGCAATTACAGGAGAAAGTCCGTCAATTTTATCGACATCCGGACGTTCTAATCCGCCTAAGAATTGTCGGGCATACGCCGAAAAAGTTTCGATGTATCGTCGCTGTCCTTCCGCATAAATAGTATCAAAAGCCAACGATGATTTTCCCGAACCTGAAAGTCCGGTAATGACCACCAATTTTTCTCTTGGAATGGATACGTCAATGTTCTTAAGGTTGTGAACCCGAGCTCCTAAAATTTCAATCGTTTCGTCTGGTTGTTGCATAATTTTTTGGCAAAACGCAAAGTTACGATTTTAACAGCAAGATTTATACAGACAGATAAGAAGAATTTGTTAAACAATTTCTATTTTTGAAAAAATTAAAAGACGATATGAAAATACTAGGAATTGGTTCCAGAATTAAACATCCGGAACACGGAGCAGGAGTAGTTACAAACGTTACGGCCAAACATTATTGGGTAACTTTTATCGAAAGCGGATTAGAAACCATTGATGTTGACAGCGAATTTGAAGTTATTGAAGCCTTGGAAGACGAAGTAGATTCAGTAAGTTTTTATGAAGTGGAAAGAACCTTGAAAAATCTACTGCAAAAATGGTCTGATGTTTCGCAAATTGTTCCGATTGCCGATAAATGGAAAGGCGGAAAACTAATTATGGAACCGGGAACGGCAACGCAAAACAAGGAAGTGCCAATTGACACTTTTTTCCATAAAATTATTATGGTTCGAGATCGTTTGAGAGTGATGGAACAAAAAGTAAACGCAAGTAACCTCGACCCATCCGAAAAAGTTGATTTGCAACAATATATTACAAGAATTTACGGTAGTTTAACTACATTTAATGTGTTGTTTAAAAGCACGAATGATTATTTTGTGGGAGAGAAGAGTAAATAGTCTCAGTTTACAGTCTCAGTTGGCAGGATTTGCTGCTAACTGAGACTGCGACTGAAAACTACCTCATCCGTTTTCTATTCGCCATGTATTCTTCAATAGCTTTTTTGGTGGTAAACCAATTTCTACCTTCTTTATGAGCATCAATTTTTCCTTGACGGGCTAATAAACTGATGTATTCTTGTCCGTATGGCAATTCATTTGGTTCGCTAACTATGTTGGAAATTTCCTGAAAATCATAATCATTATCTGGTAATGAACTTATATAGATGTTCAGCGTTCTTTCCAAAGCTTGACTCATCAACAAAATTAATTTTTGATAGTTACCGGAATTGGCTTGATTGAGTGCTTCGTAATATTTCTTTCGGTCATTTTTTAAAATGATAGCGGGAGGAAAACCTTTCCGCATTAGCAATAAATTCATGGCTAAACGAACTGTTCTTCCATTTCCATCAAAAAAGGGATGAATCCAAACTAATTTATGATGAAAAACGGTCGCCAATTCAATATCATTCAAACCAAGTGGATTTGTATTGACAAAATCAATTAATTCATCCAACAAGTCTGAAACTTTATTTGCATTGGGCGGAACAAAATTGGCTCCGGTAATACGAACACCACCATTTCTGATTCTTCCTGCAAATTCATCTTCAATCATTCGCAAAACTAATTCGTGTAATGATAAAATATCAATGCTCCGTAAAGTATAACTTTCATCAACCAAAGAATATAAATAGTCAATTGCTTTTTCATGATTTTTGGCTTCAAAATGTTCTCGAAGCGATTTGCCTTTTACGGTAATTCCTTCCTGCAAAACCATTTGAGTTTCACGCAAAGTCAATGTGTTTCCTTCAATACTGTTGGAATTATATGTCCATTCAATAGTCAACGATTCTTTGATTTTTTGCAATGCAATGGTAGGAAGCGGTCTGCTTTGTTTTAAAACAGTCAGCTTTTCATACAATCGTTCAAAAGTTGATTGAAATTCTGGGCGGTATGATGTATCAATTTTCCACATAACGCCACAAATATACAATTATCGGTAGGATAAAAAAATAAATCTATCCGATATTAAGAAATTATTCAATAATCATGTTCTTCAATCGAATTCGATAAGCTTCTAAAATTGAAGTTTTTGATAACAAACCAATTACTTGATTATTTTTTAAAACCGGAAGAAAATCTTCTTCAGTACGATCAAATTTCTCCATGATGGTATCCATGATTTCATCATAATTAATTTGTTCCTTCGCAGGACGCATGATTTCTTGAATTTTTGTATATTTTACTTTATAAGAATTGAAAATATAAGCACGGATATCTTCAAAATAGACCATACCAATCAATTCATTTTTATCATTTACTATCGGGAAAACAGATTGATTATGAGAAGAAATTTTCGCTACTAATTCTTCCAATGAATTTGATAATTTCAACGTTTGAATATTAGTTTGAATGAGATTGGAAGGTGTAATGCCGGAAAGAATATTTCTATCTCGATCATCGGTAAATACATCGCCTTTGGCTGCCAGATTTTTTATATCAAAAGAATACGGTTCATACCTTTTGGAAATAGCAAAGCTAATGGATGAAACCACCATCAACGGCACCATTAAACTATATCCACTTGTAATTTCTGCAATTAGAAATATAGCAGTCAGCGGAGCATGGAACAGTCCACTCAGAATTCCTGCCATACCAACCAGTGTAAAATTACTTACTGGAAGTTTAAATCCGATTTGGTTAAAAAATGTAGCAATAACAAATCCCAAATAAGAACCCACAAATAGGGAAGGAGCAAAGTTTCCGCCGTTTCCACCACTTCCAATGGTGATACTTGTGGCATACACTTTAATTAACATAGTCGCTCCCACAAAAAGGAGTAAAATCCAAATATTATCTTTAAAACCTTGGAGTACTGTATTATCTAAAATTTGTTGCGGATTGGTATTGGCGAGCATTTTTATACTTTCATATCCTTCGCCAAACAACGTAGGGAAAAAGAAAATCAAAATAGCTAATAGAAAAGCTCCGTACAATGCTTTTCGTATGGGTTTGAGTTTTGATTTTTCAAAATGATGTTCAATTTTTCTAAAAGTTCGGGCATAATTTATGGAAACAAAGCCTGAAACTACTCCCAACAAAATATAAAAAGGTAAGTTATGATAATCAAAATCCAATTGTTTGCTGAACGTGAATAAAATTTCATCTTTCAACAAAACAGCCGAAACTATTGCTCCGGTTGCAGACGAAATCATGATGGGAATAAATGCTGTGATGCTCACATCCATCAATACAACTTCAATTGCAAAAAGAACTCCTGCAATTGGAGCGTTAAACGCAGCAGCAATTCCGGCAGCCACACCACAAGCCAAAAGCAACGTTCGGTCTTTGTAACTCAGACGGTAATTTTGGGCAAAATTGCTTCCAAAAGCAGCTCCTGTAATGGTGATAGGCGATTCTAATCCGGCCGATCCACCCATACCAACCGTAAGTGAACTGGTTATAATCTGTGCGTACATCTGCTTTTTAGGCATGATGCCTGACTTTTTTGCAACGGCATACATAATTTGAGAAGTACCTTTTTCGATGGAACCATCCAATACTTTTTTTACCACAAAAGCGGTTAGCACAATTCCAATGATGGGAAGCGTACTGTTACTGTACGGCAAGTGAAAAATGGAATCGATGTATTGTGCAAAAATGTAAACCCAGTGTGCAAATGTTTTTAAAACAATTACAGCCAAAGCAGACGAAACTCCTACCAAAAAACAGGCTAGATAAATAAATTGTCTGGGGGAAAGAAATGATTTTAGATAAAAAATAAATCCTTCCAGTCTTCTGAAGTTCTTTCTGAAAAATGTTTTAAAGATTGATTTTTTTTCGTTTGGCATGAAAATTCGGTTTTAAACCGCTAAGATAAAACTAAAATTAAAAACCAACTGCTTTATCGTCGCCTCTTTTGTCTGCTCCACCTTCATATTTTCCGTCGGGTAGAACTAAAATGGCATCGACTTTTCCAAGAATTGGAGTGGCTTCTTCGTTGATGAGATAATTTTTCTTCTTTAACGATTGAAGAATTTCTTTAGAAAAACTTTCCGGTTCAAAAATCACTTCATCCGGTAGCCATTGATGATGAAAACGAGGAGCATTCACAGCTTCTTGCATGCTCATTTCAAATGCAGCAACATTTAAAAAAGTTTGTAAAACGGAAGTTATAATGGTTGAACCGCCCGGAGTTCCTAAAATCATAAAAAGTTTTCCGTCTTTTTCTATAATGGTGGGAGTCATCGAACTCAACATTCTTTTTTGAGGAGCAATGCTATTGGCTTCGGAACCAGTTAAACCAAACATATTTGGTATGCCGGGTTTTGCTGAAAAATCATCCATTTCATTGTTTAAGAAAAAGCCCAACTCATCGCAATACAATTTTGAACCATACGCATCATTAATTGTAGTGGTGGCAGAAACTGCATTGCCAAATTGATCAATAATTGAATAATGAGTGGTTTCCATGCTTTCCGAAAATTGAACGTTTCCTTTTGAAACATCACTTGATTTGGTCGCTTCATCAAATGAAAAATTACTCATTCGGCTTTTCAAATACACATCATCCAATAGTTCTTTACTCGGAATTTTTACAAAATCAGGATCACCTAAATAATGATTCCGGTCGGCATAAGCTCTTCGTTCGGCTTCCACCAAAAGTTGAATGTACTTTTCCGAATTATGTTGCAATGTATGTACGTCATACGGTTCAATCATTTTTAAAATCTGACCCAATGTAATTCCGCCGCTGCTGGGTGGAGCCATCGAAGTTACTTTGTAATTTTTATAATCAATTGAAATTGGATCACGCCAAACCGCTTGATATTTTTCTAAATCTTCTAACGTTATAATTCCGCCTTTGGTTTGAATGTACATAACTAATTTCTTAGCTGTTTCACCTTTATAAAATTCATCTCGACCATTTTTGGCAATTTGTTCTAATGTATTGGCTAAAGCAAAGTATCGAATTGTGTCATTTTCCTTGTATGATTTTGAAAATAGCGATTCATTTCCGTTTACTTTAATAATTGCATTTCGATAATAGTTCAATCGTTCTTCTTGCTTTTTGGTTACGATAACTCCTTTTTTTGCTAATTCAATTACCGGTTTTAAAATAGTTTCTATCGGAAGCGTTCCAAATTTTTCATGCACAGCAAAAACGCCAGCAATAGTTCCGGGAATGCCAGTACTTTTGGCAGATTCGGTGCTCATTCCGCTTACGACATCTCCTTTTTCATCTAAAAACATACTTGAAGTAGCGGCTAATGGAGCTTTTTCGCGGTAATCTAAACTCCCAGTTTCACCGGAAAATTTTCTAAAAACCATGAATCCGCCTCCGCCAATATTTCCTGCGTATGGATAGGCAACTGCCAAAGCTAATTCAGTAGCAATCATTGCATCAAACGCATTTCCGCCTTGTTTCATGATTTCTACACCTATTTGAGATGCTTCTTGACGGGCAGAAACTACCATCGCTTTTTCGGTTACTAATCCTGTTGGAATAGTTGTTTGCTCCGATTTGCATCCCATTAAAATCAATAAAAAAAGTAATGAAATAGTTCTCATAAAGTAGCTAATTTTTCTTGGCAATGGATTTGTAATTCTTCAAAAAAGGCAGTGAATTCTTCTTCAAATTCCGTATAAAATTCTTGTAATTCGTTTATTGAAAGATGCATATCAACTCGGTTTTTTGTGCGATGGTCCATTTGAAATAAAATCATCGATAAACCTTCAATTGAGGCATAACTCACCAACCAATTTCGGGCAATCATATAAGGCATCATTCCTTTGGTTCTTTCGGTTAAGATGTCATAATGACTTCGCAAATTTTCATAAAAATCGTTCGCCACTTTCTCTAAAGGCTGATTGGAGTAGTTGCCCCAATTCTTAGCCAAAAAATGATCGTAAAAAATATCGATAATTACACCCGAATAATGTCCGTATTTTTCATGCAAACGATGCTTACTCTTCCTAAAAATGGGATGAGCATCAGTAAACGTATCAATGGCTCTGTGCAAAATAATTCCTTTTTGAACTTCCGGAGGATAATTCAAATAATCGTTGCCACGAATGCCATCGGCCATAAAATTTCCGATTTGAAGCAGTTCGTTGTCACCGGAAAGATAGATGTGAGCTAAAAAATTCATTTGCCTAAAGTAGGAATTAATTCTTGAAAAATTGAATTTTAAATCACTTTTAGATACTTTCATTTCTATATCTTTGTGATTAAATTTTATAAAATTTAGAAATTCAATTCAAATATAGTATGACATTAATTAAATCAATTTCAGGAATCAGAGGAACAATTGGCGGAAAAGTTGGTGATAATCTCACTCCGGTTGATGCAGTAAAATTTGCTTCGGCTTACGGAACATTTTTAAAAAACTCGCAATCCGCAACCCGTAACTCGAAACTTAAAGTCGTAATCGGCCGTGATGCCCGAATTTCCGGTCCAATGATTCATAATTTAGTGATGAACACATTGATTGGTTTAGGTATTGATGTAATTGATTTAGGGCTTTCAACTACGCCAACAGTTGAAATTGCAGTTCCATTGGAAAAAGCGGATGGTGGAATTATTTTAACCGCTTCGCACAATCCAAAACAATGGAATGCATTGAAATTATTGAATGAAAAAGGTGAATTTTTAAATGGTGCGGAAGGTGTAAAGATTTTAGAAATTGCTGAAAGTGAAGCATTTGATTTTTCCGATGTAGATAGTTTAGGTGAAGTTACTGTGAATGATGCCTACATGGATATTCACATTGATGAAGTGTTGAATTTGCCTTTGGTGGATGCTGAAGCCGTTGCCAAACGTAAATTTAAAGTGGTGGTTGATGGTGTAAATTCTTCGGGCGGAATCATTATTCCAAATTTGTTAGAACAAATGGGTGTGGAAGTCGTGAAATTATACTGTGAACCAAACGGACATTTTCCTCACAATCCGGAACCTTTGAAAGAACATTTAGGGGATATTTGCGAATTGGTTGTAAAGGAAAAAGCCGATTTCGGAATTGTAGTTGATCCGGATGTTGATCGTTTGGCTTTTATTTCAAATGATGGCGAAATGTTTGGCGAAGAATATACTTTGGTGGCAGTTGCTGATTATGTGTTGAGTAAAACTCCCGGAAATACAGTTTCTAACATGTCATCGTCAAGAGCTTTACGTGATATTACGGAAAAACACAACGGTAAATACCAAGCCAGTGCTGTTGGTGAAGTAAATGTGGTGGAATTGATGAAATCAACGAATGCTATTATTGGTGGAGAAGGAAACGGAGGAATCATTTATCCTGAGTCGCATTATGGTCGTGATAGTTTGGTAGGTGTGGCTTTGTTTTTGACGCATTTAGCGAATTTAGATGTTACGGTGGCTGAACTTCGTGCTTCCTATCCACAATATTATATGAGCAAAAACAAAATTGAATTGACTCCCGAAATTGATGTGGATGCCATTTTGGTTGCGATGACAGCTAAATATGCTCACGAACAAATTTCGACCATTGATGGGGTGAAAATTGATTTTGCAAACGAATGGGTTCACTTACGAAAATCGAATACAGAGCCTATAATTAGAATTTATACGGAAGCTCCAACGCAACAAGCAGCAGATGCATTGGCTTTGCGAATTATTGATGAAATTAAAGCCGTTATTTCAAAATAAAATGAAAAAATCTATTCTGGTTTCTTTTTTATTGATTTCGATTGTGACTTTTTCTCAAAAGTTCACTAAAGAAGAACGTGATTTTATTTTGGAAGCCGATTCAACCCAAATGTTCAAAGTAATTCAGATAACTGAACCCAATGAATTGAAAATTTTGAAAGCAGTTTCAACCGATGTGAATCCTAAAGATAAATTAATTCCGATTGTAGCAAAACGAATGCTTTTGGCAATGCAAAATCCTGAAAATCCCGGAATTGGTATTGCCGCTCCGCAAGTTGGGATTAATAGAAATTTATTTTGGGTGCAGCGATTAGACAAACCCGGCGAACCGTTTGAATTTTATATTAATACGAAAATTGTTTGGCGTTCCGATTTGTTGCGAAAAGGAATGGAAGGGTGTCTCTCTATTCCCGAAGACCGAGGAGATGTATATCGAAATTATACCATCAAAGTCACTTATTTTGATTTAAAAGGAAATTTTAAAGAAGAAATAGTGGAAGGTTTTACAGCCGTTATTTTTCAACACGAAGAAGATCATTTAAACGGAATTTTGTTTACCGATAGAATTAGTGAACAAACCAATTGGGATGTTCAATCGATTAATAATGATGTGAATTTATTTTTGAAAAAGAAATTGAGACGCAACTAATTTTCAAATTTAAAAAAGAAAAACACCACAGCAGCCCATTCTTTTCTGACTCCTTTAGCATAGCCAATAGTAGAATAATTGTTGTTTTGAACGGTTCCATCATCCTTGATGTAGCCTAAAGTGGAATAGTTGTTATTTTGAACCGTTCCGTTTTCTTTCACATAACCAACAGTAGAATAATTATTGTTTTGAATGGTTCCGTCGTTTTTGATGTAACCAATTGTTGAATAATTGCTGTTCTGAATTGTTCCGTTTTCTTTGATGTAGGCAACCGTTCTGTAATTTCTGTCCTGAATAGTTCCGTCGTTTTTAATATAGCCGGTTGTACCGTAATTGTTGTTTTGAATGGTTTGAGCATTACAAAATCCAAAACACATTAAGAAAAGTAAAATAGAGAATTTCATCAACTTTATTTTTTTTCGATTATTTCTTTCAACGAAACTTTATAAATTCTACTCAATCCATTTTGATACTTTTGAATTTCAGATTCAAATTCTTTTAAGTTTTGAAAGGATTTTGTGGTTGGAAGACTTCTTTTACTTGTAAAATATAATGTTTGTGTGAAAGCATCATAAAACGGACAATAATCCATACTTTCAGAATTGAATTCCTTCAAGTTGAATGATTTTTTCCAATTGCCATCATTATCTTTAAAACTAATATATAAATCGCCACTTCCCAAACCATCAGGCGAACCATAAATTGTATAAATCAAGAACGTTTCATCAGGAGAAATGTATGCATTGAATTCATACCCTTTACTATTAATGCTTTCATCTAAACGAATCGGATTTTCATAATTTTTTCCATTCCAAACACTCATGAAAATATCATCTTTTCCCATTGATTTATCAGAATCAGAGGTGTAATAAAGGTTTTTGTTGTTTGCCACGGTGGGATAAAATTCATCGGCAGTAGTGTTTATCGGACTTCCAACATTGATAGGAGCAGACCATTCACTTTTATTGTTTTTTCGTTCCACATACCAAATATCAAAATCTTTTGGCTCTCCATTTTCAGTCAGAGGTCGATTGGAAGCAAAATAAAGTTTCAATCCATCGATTGATAAAAAAGGTTCTAAATCTCTATATTTTCCGGTAAATGAAACTAATTCCGGTTTGCTCCATTGGTCTTTTACTTTTTTCATAAATGCAATGGCTGATAATTTTTCATTCGGACTCACTATTGAAAAGTAAGCTTCGTTTTGATTGGAAGAAATCGTAAAATCTCTTACGTGATGGTAGTTTGAAAGGAATTCAAAAGCCGGTTCAACCGAAATATTATTTTGCGATGAAGCAATTGAAGAAATGAAAAAAATAAAAAGCAGATATTTTGCCATCTTACGAAAATTTAAAAGCACTATTCAAATATACTTTAATAGAAGAATAAAAAATCGACATTTTAATTATTTTAACAATACAAGCCATTTTTCATATTCGATAGAATTTACCAAAAAAATGTATCTTTGTCAAAACTCTTTTGTTATGATTACTACGGAAATGACAACACAATTGGAATTGTATTTTCAACAATTTCGTGAAAATATAATCGGAATCAATCAGGAATTTGTTTCGCCTTTTGGCAAGCAAAAAATGGTTTATACTGATTGGACCGCCAGTGGAAGGTTATATCGTCCGATTGAAGAAAAATTGATGAATGAGTTTGGTCCGTATGTTGCTAACACACACACTGAAACAACGATTTCAGGAACGGCGATGACGATGGCTTATCATCAAGCGAGAAACATCATCAAAAAGCACGTGAATGCTAATGAAAATGATGTGTTGATTACCGATGGAACAGGAATGACAGGAGTTGTGAATAAATTTCAACGAATTTTAGGTTTACGTGTTTCTGAAAATCTAAAAGAGTTTACCGAAATTCCAAAAGCAATTAAACCAATTGTGTTTATTTCGCACATGGAACATCATTCCAATCAAACTTCCTGGCTGGAAACAATTGCTGATGTTGTCTTGATTCCTGCTGACTCAGAAGGGCTTTTTTGTATAAATGAATTTAAAAAATTAGTTGAACAATACAGCGATAGAAGTTTTAAAATTGCCTCAATAACTTCTTGCTCTAACGTTACCGGAATTAAAACACCGTATCACGAAGTAGCTAAAATAATGCACCAAAATAATGGTGTTTGTTTCGTTGATTTTGCTTGTTCCGGACCTTATGTTGAGATTGATATGCATCCGGATAATGAGGGTTATTTAGATGCTATTTTCTTTTCTCCACATAAATTTTTAGGCGGACCGGGAACTTCAGGAGTTTTGGTTTTTAATAAAAATTTATACAAAAATAATGTTCCGGATTGTCCCGGAGGAGGAACTGTTTCTTGGACTAATCCGTGGGGCGGACATAAATACATCGACAATATTGAAGATAGAGAAGATGGTGGTACTCCTGGTTTTTTACAAGTTATTAAAACCGCTTTAGCTATTCAGTTAAAGGAAAAAATGGGTATTCAAAATATTCTTGATCGCGAGCATGAGTTGGTTGATTATGTTTTTGAACAACTTGAAAATGTTGAAAATTTATCCATCTTAGCCAATCAACATAAAGATCGATTGGGTGTGATTTCGTTTTACATAAAAGATTTACATTTTAATTTAGGGGTTAAAATTCTAAATGATAAATTTGGAATTCAAACCCGCGGCGGTTGCAGCTGTGCAGGTACTTATGGACATTATTTGCTTCATGTGGACGAAGAAACATCCAATGAATTGGTTTGTCAAATTTCATCAGGAGATTTAATCAAAAAACCGGGTTGGATTAGAATGTCTATTCATCCAACCACCACAACGGAAGAAATTAAATTTGTTTGTGAAAGTATCAAACAATTAGCCGAAAATCATATAACTTGGGCTGAGGATTATTTGTACGATGGAAAAACAAATAACTTCCGTCATAAAAATGATTTGGTTTTAGAAAAAGAGATGGTCAAAGGCTGGTTTCTTTGATCTATTTTATGAGTTTAAATCGTTTGTGCGTCCACAAATAATATTCCGGAGCTTCTAAAATAAGATCTTCCAACTTTTTCATGAATAAATCTGTTAACTCATAATCAGGCACACTTTTTGGATTATCCGAGAGAATTTCTAACTCGGCCTCATAAAAACCACGTTTTATTTTTCTAATTCGCATAAAAACGATATTCATGTCAAATCGTTTCGAAAGCATTTCGGCTCCCGTTTGAAGTGGGGTTGAAGTTCCAAAAAAAATACCCCAATGAAATGCTTTTGTTGGTTTTGGAGATTGATCACTGGCAAAACCATAAATCCCTAAATGTCCTTTTTTAAAGTTTTCTTCGATGGTTGGAATCGTTTCTTTGGTTGTAATTAAAGTTGCACCAAATTTTGATCGTATGTCACGCACCAATTTATCAAAATAACTATTTGCAATTTTCTTATAAATGGCATAACCTTGAAAACTAAAACTTTTATTCATCGAAATCGACCATTCATAACTGGCGTAATGTCCAGTCATGATAGCTATGCTTTTTCCTTTTGTTTCTAATTCTTTGATTACTTCGATGTTTTTGGTAATGAAACGCTTATTCATTTCTTTATCTGAAATGGTTAGTGTTTTAATCATTTCTAAAAACAAATCACACAAATGATGATATGATTTTTTTTCAATAACCAAACGCTCTTTATCGGTCAAATGAGGTAATGAAATTAAAAGATTTTTTCGTACAGTATTTTTTCTATATCCAACAATGTAATACATAATTACGAATAAAAAGTCTGATAATAAATACAATAATCGAAAAGGAAGCATGGAAATCATCCAAAGCAGGGGGTAAATCAGAATAAAAGCGATGAATTGCATGCTAAAAATTTTTGCAAATATACAGCAATTTCCAGTTTTATAAATCAAGGTTTAACAAATGGTAAAGAAACAATTGTTATTTTTACAGTTCTAAAAATTTAGTATGAGTATTGCCTTAATTGTCATTATCGTTGCCAATGCTTTAATTAGTTTTAAAGCATTTGATGATCAGTTTTTTTTCAGAAAATATGAGTTTCACATTGGTAGCATTCGTTCGGGTGAACATCTTCGAATGATTACGTCTGCTTTTTTACATGTGGATATTGGTCATTTAGCTTTTAACATGTTAACCTTGTATTTTTTTGCACCAACAGTCATTGCTTTTTTAGGAGTACCTTCGTTTTTAATGGTTTATTTTGGAAGTTTGCTGTGTGGGAGCTTATTGACTTTGCAATTTCATAAAAATGAGTATCATTACCGTGCAGTAGGAGCTTCTGGAGCTGTGACAGGGATTTTGTATGCAGCTATATTGCTTAGACCGGATATGAATTTGTATTTGTTTTTTATCCCAATTCCAATTCCGGCTTATATTTTTGGAATTGGCTATTTGCTTTATTCTATTTATGGAATGAAATCCAGAAAAGACAACATCGGTCATACAGCACATTTTGGCGGAGCGATTGGAGGCTATTTGATTACACTTTCCAAAGAACCGCAAATGCTAACAGAAAATACGTTGATGGTAATTCTTTTGGCAATTCCGATTATTATTCTTTTTGTCTTGACTAAAATGGGAAAAATTTAAAGAGAATAAATTTTGGCATACAAATTGAAATAGACCTTTAAAATAAATCAAAACAAAATGAAAAAGTCAATTATTATCTTATTAACGTTAGTCGCTACGTCAATGAATGCACAAGAAAACAAACTAGTTCCACAGATTTCCGTTTCCGGAGAAGGAAAAGTAAAAGTTGCTCCAGACCAAGTTGTCATCAATTTAGGTGTTCAAAACACTGGTAAAGATGCAGCGGAAGTAAAAAAAATGAACGATGAAACAGTGGATAAAGTGGTGAAGTATATCAAAAAATTTGGAATTGCAACTTCCGATTTTCAAACCACTAATGTGAGCTTGTATAAATCGTATGATTATGAAAAAAAGAAACATAATTTTCAAGCTTCACAATCCATCACAATTACTTTAAAAGATATCAAAAAATATGATGAATTAATGATGGGATTGGTTGATACAGGAATTAATAACATCAATGGTATTGAATTCAAATCATCTAAATTAGAAGAGCATAAAGTTACGGCAAGAAAACAAGCTGTTTTGGATGCGAAGAAAAAAGCCGAAGATTTTGCTTCGGCCTTAAATCAAAAAGTAGGAAAAGCAATCTTGATTACGGATAATTCTCAACCGATGTATCAACCACCAATGTACAGAAATGTGATGATGAAAGCAGAAGCAATGGATTCTTCACAAGAAACACTGGCCATAGGAGAAATTGAGATTATAACCAACATAAATGTTAGTTTTCTTTTAGAATAACTAATTAAAAATTAAATTTAAAAACCACGAATTCAATTGAGTTCGTGGTTTTTTTATGTAAAATTATTCAGAAATTTGTTTTTTCAAAAGTTCACTATCCCACGCATGATCTGAGGCAGAAAAATTGATATGTAAATCATTTTTAAGCAACTGTTCTTGCATTTCAATTTCATCTTTCACGGTGGCTAAATAAGCCATTTTATCGTGTCGTTTAGCAGCTAACTTTCGAATGGCTGCTTCATCATATTTGATAAATCGCTGTCCTTGACGTGTGGCAGAATATTTTCTGTGTCCCAATTGAGTCAAGGCATCAACACCCAAATGAACAGCGGTATAAAGTGTTTCACGATAAATTTTATCAACACCATGATCAATTAATTCATAGGCATCCACACGATTTCTGGCTCGGGTTAAAATATTTAAATGTGGAAAATGTTTACGTAAAATTTCAACCACACTCAGATTCACTTCAGGATTATCAATGGCGGCAATGAATATTTTGGCATCCTCGGCACCGGCTGCTTTTAATAATTCTAAACGAGTGGCATCGCCATAATATACTTTAAAACCCATTTTACGAAGTAAATCAACGCGATCTGAATCATTATCTAAAATAGTTGCACTTACTCCATTGGCACGTAATAAACGTCCAATCGTGCTTCCGAAGTGTCCAAAACCGGCAATGATGACTTCGTTATGTTCATCAATCTCATCATGTTTTCTATTATCTTTTTCTTTTACTCCAAAATAAGGATCAATCCATTTTTCATTAATTAAAAGTAAAAAAGGAGTCGAAAGCATACTCAATGCAATAATCGCCATCATTTGATTGGCTAATATGTTTGGTAAAATATTCAATTGCATCGAAAAGCTAAGAATTACAAAACCAAATTCACCGGCTTGACTTAATCCAAACGAAAACAATAAGTTTTGGTCATTACTTTTTTTATAAAATTTCCCAATTCCGAAAAGCACAAAAAACTTAACCGCAGTAAAAATTGCTCCAAATACTAGAATAAAAATCGGATTATCAATAATTAATTTAAAATTAATGGAAGCTCCAACACCAATAAAAAATAAACCTAACAATAATCCTTTAAACGGAGCAATGTCGCCTTCTAATTCATGTCGGAATTCAGAATTGGCTAATACAACTCCGGCCAAAAATGCACCAAGAGCAGGGCTTAATCCCACCAATTGCATCAAATAGGAAACGGCTACAACCAATAATAAAGCAGATGCTGTGAACAATTCTTGCAAACGAGTTTTTGCAACCATTCTAAGAACCGGAATTACTATCAATCTTCCGCTAAAATATACTGCAATAATTGTCGCAGCAACTATAAGTGTCTGAATCCAAGCATCAAAATCGGATATTAATGAGGAATGTAAATTCTCTGCTTCAACAGTACTTCCTGAAACCATTAGCGGAATAATCGCTAAAATTGGAATCACTGCAATGTCTTGAAAAAGTAAAACGGCAAAAGAAGATCTTCCCATCGAAGTTTGTGAAAGTCCTTTTTCTTTTAAAGTTTGTAAAACTATAGCTGTCGAAGAAAGTGAAAGTGCCAAGGCTATCACAACTGTTGTCTGCCAAGACCAATCTAAAAATAGTTGGCAAAGTATAAATATGACAATTGCACTTCCAATTAATTGCATAGAACCCATTCCAAGGATGAATTTTCGCATCTTCCAGAATTTATAGGGATCAAGTTCTAATCCGATAAGGAATAACATCATAACCACACCAAACTCTGCAAAGTGCATGATGTCTTCGCCTTCGTTACCAATGAATCCTAAAACAAACGGACCGATAAAAATTCCGGCAAAAAGATAGCCTAAAATGGAACTTAATCCCAATTTCTTAGCTATCGGAACACAAACAATGGCCGAAGTTAAATAGATGATGGCTTGTATAAAAAATCCGTTATCCATTTGATTTTATTTTTAAAAACCATTCATTCATGTAGAAATTACGATTGATTTCTTCGGAATTGATTTCGTTTTTGGTTAAAAAAAGTAATAATTCAGCATAGGTTTTAGCATGATTAAAAACTTCTTCTTCGTTCATTTTATGCGTACCGTGCACAACAAAAGGTGGCAAATAATTCATTTTGCAAACTTTTGCGGTTTGATTAAAAGGCTCTAATAGTTCAGGAATTGAGAAACGGTCTTTTCCCGTTGCACAATAGTTTTCCTTAGCTCCGCCGGTAGTTATTACTTGAAAAATTGATTTTCCGTTTAAGGCATTTCCGTTTTTACCGTAAGCCCAATCGTATTCTAAAACCATATCAATCCATTGTTTTAGTAATGGTGGACAACTATACCAATACATGGGATGATGCCATATAATAATATCGTGTTTTTCCAATAAATTTTGCTCGTGTTTTACATTGATATCAAATTCAGGATATTCTTCATACAAATCATGAAAAGTAATGTGGTTTGAAAAAGGGATATGACGAACGAGCTCCTGATTGACAAACGATTTTTCAAACAGGGGATGAGCAAATAGAATTAAAATTTTGTTTTGTGGCATGCTTTAAATCTACAGCTTTTTTTTGTAAAATGAGGTTTGTTTTTTTAAAATAAAACTAGATTCCTAAATAATTGGCTGGTGTAATTTGCAGTAATTCGGCTTTTATATCTTCAGAAATGGCTAACGTTTGAATGAATTCATGAATTGTTTTTTGGTTCATCACTTCATTGGTTCTAGTCAGACCTTTCAATGCTTCATACGGATTTGGATAACCTTCTCTTCGCAAGATAGTTTGAATTGCTTCGGCTACAACTGCCCAATTTCGTTCTAAATCTTCTTCTAATTTGGATTGGTTTAAAAGCAATTTACCTAATCCTTTCAAAGTGGCTTCAAAACCAATTAAAGTATGTCCGATAGGCACACCGATATTACGTAAAACCGTGCTATCAGTTAAATCGCGTTGCAAACGAGAAAGCGGTAATTTGGCTGAAAGATGTTCAAAAATAGCATTGGCAATACCTAAATTTCCTTCTGAATTTTCAAAATCAATTGGGTTTACTTTATGTGGCATGGCCGATGAACCAATTTCGCCTGCTTTAATTTTTTGTTTGAAATAATCCATCGAAACATACGTCCAAATATCTCTATCTAAATCGATTAAAATGGTATTGATTCTTTTTAAACAATCAAAATAAGCTGCAATATGATCGTAATGTTCTATTTGTGTGGTTGGGAAAGAATGATGAAGTCCTAATGTATCTTCCACAAAAGAAGTTCCGAATTTTTTCCAATCAATTTGCGGATAAGCTACGTGATGAGCATTATAATTTCCGGTTGCACCACCAAATTTTGCTGCAAACGGAATGTTGAATAACTGACGCATTTGTTCTTCTAAACGTTCTACAAAAACACTAAATTCTTTTCCTAAGCGGGTAGGAGAGGCAGGCTGCCCGTGTGTACGTGCAAGCATTGGAACATCTCTCCATTCCTGACTCAAGTCTTTTAATTTTGAAATGACATTGACTAAAAGTGGTAAATATACTTTTTCAAAACTCTCTTTCACAGAAAGCGGAATCGCTGTATTATTGATGTCTTGTGACGTTAACCCAAAATGAATAAATTCTTTGTGATTTTCTAAACCTAATTTGTCAAATCCATTTTTGATAAAATATTCAACTGCTTTTACATCGTGATTGGTCGTTTTTTCAATTTCTTTGATGGATAAAGCATCTTCAGTAGAAAAGTTACGATACAAATCTCTCAATTTTTCAAAAACACTTGCATCCACCGATTTTAATTGTGGTAGAGGAATTTGACAAAGAGCAATAAAATATTCAATTTCAACCAAAACTCTGTATTTTATTAGAGCTTCTTCTGAAAAGTAAGCTGCTAACGAAACGGTTTTATTGCGGTATCTTCCGTCTATTGGAGAAATGGCGTTAAGTTCATTTAAAGGATGCATAGTAGTTGTGTTGTTGGGTTGATTTTTCGAATTTATCAGGTTTTTTCGAACTGCAAATATAGTTTTTCTAGTCAAGAAAAGGAAATGAAAAAGTTTGTTAGATTCTATGTTTTTTTATAAAATTATAGTATTATTGCAATTGCAATTTAGATTAATTAAAAATAAAAAAAAACATGAAGAGAGGTTTAGAACTTTTGATTGTTGTATTAAGTATCATTTTAGGTTTATTTTTTATCTACAAAGGTTTAAATAAACATTTTTTATCACCTTGTAAAGTGTATGATGAAACTAGTACAATTCCGTTAGTATATCAGCAGGTTATTACCGGAATGTGTCAATCAGGGATGTTAAAAGTGGTTGGTTTTTTTCAGATTTTGTCTGGAATTTTGTTGCTTATTCCAAGAACCAGATTAGTAGGAGCAATTGTTTTATTACCTATTATATTCAATATTTTTATTCTTCATTTGTTTTTGGATAACCGACCTGAAGAATTAGTTGAAACAGGAATTCCATTAGCTTTTACACTTGTAATTATAGGATTTTATTACAAAGTTTGGAAGAATATTTTCTTAAAATAATTATTTCAATAGCAATAATCGATCTTTCAGCTTCATTATTCCTTCTGAACCGGAAAGCGGAATTATTTCTAACGAATTTGCTAATTGAACCACACTTGCCGGTTTTGGATCAATATAGAAAACAGGAGTTTCAGCCTTTGTATAATGCATGATTCCGGCTGCCGGATATACTTGTAATGAAGTTCCGATTACGATAAAAATATCAGCTTGCTCTGCCAAATCAATAGCTTCTTCAATAGCAGGAACATCTTCGCCAAACCAAACAATATGGGGTCGCATTTGGTTTCCGTTAGGATCTTTATGAGCAGTGGTTAAATCGTCACTCCAATCCAAAATATAATTTTCATCTTTTGTGCTCCTGACTTTTAATAATTCGCCATGCAAGTGTAAAACCTTAGTGCTTCCTGCTTTTTCATGCAAATTATCTACGTTTTGAGTGATGATATGCACATCAAAATGTTTTTCTAATTCGGCTAAAATATAATGTCCTTGATTGGGTTGAACCTCATGCAACTGCTTTCTTCTTTTATTGTAAAAATCTAAAACAAGTTCTGGATTGTTATTCCAACCCAGTGGAGAAGCTACTTCCATGATGTCATGACCTTCCCAAAGTCCGTCAGCATCACGAAAGGTTTTGATGCCACTTTCTGCACTAATTCCGGCTCCACTTAAAACTACTAATTTTTTCATAAGCAAAAAGAAACCCTCTCAATGTGAAAGGGTTTTGATTTATATATTTTTAAACTTTTCCTAAGGTGTACAACTGTTCTAAAGTTGGACTTACACTTCCGCCTGCGGGTTCTAATGTGATACCGAAGGCTTCGGCTTCTACGACATTGTCAACCGGGAACAGACGTTTGTTATCTCCTTTAAAGTCATCCAAAAGACCAATGCTTAATGGAGTTAAAGGGTTTAATTTTAAAGCCCAGACTTGATAGACATAACCTTCCGGTGGTTCAGGTAATCCGGCTCCATCGATATAAACCGTTTGTGTTTCTTGATTCCAATATACTTTAGCAAAAGAGGTTGGCGAAACTTCTTGACCGGCTAAAGGCACAATCGTATTTTTTGGATCTCTAACCAATGCCAAAGCTTCTTCGTTTGCTTTGTTTTTCAATTCCAAATCAACAACGGCTTCTTGTAATTTGCCTTTTTCTTTTTCGATGTTAGCAATAGCTTCTTTTTTACCTTCCACTTGCTGATATAAATAACCGCCTCCCACAAGGAAAACAATTGCTGCCGCCCATCCGAGATACTGACTGATGCCCGATTTTGGTTTTACTTCCGGTTTTAAATCGACTACTTTGGTTTCGCTACCAAAAATTTGTTGTTTGATGGCTTCATAATTTTTGCCGGACAAACGAGGAGCAACGCTTCCTGATAAATAAACCATTGCGTTTTCTATCTCAATAATTTCCGCTCGAATTTCCGCATGTTGTTTGGCCATTTTAACGACCTCTTCAACTTCGGAGTCGTTTAATTTACCGTAGACATACAATTCCAGAATTCCTGATTCTATATATTCTTGTGTACTCATGATACTTGTAATAAGTTTCTTAATTCGTTAATACAGTTTCTGTTTTGTGTTTTAACGGTTCCTAACGGAATTTCAAGTTCGTCTGACGCTTCTTGTTGGGTGTAGCCTTTAAAGAATAATAAGTCGATAATCTTAATGCATTTAGGTTTTAGTTTTTTAACAAATTCTTGAATTCCGATGGAATCAATCTTATTGTTCATTCTTGTGTTATCGTCAAGTAGATGTACGAAATTATCTGCCGATAGGTTTTTTTGACTGTTATTAAATCCTTTTGAGCGAAGCTTATCAATAGAACTATTTCTGGCTATATTGACAATCCAAGTATAAAACCTGCCTTTGTCTTCACTATAAGAATCGATATTTTTCCATATTTTTACAAATACATCTTGCAAAACATCTTCAGCTTCTTCACGGTCTTTAATCAGGTTGCTGATTACACCAAAGAGACTTTTTGAGTACATGTCATACAAAAGTGTGAAGGCCCTATCATCTTTTTTGTAAATTAGGGGCAATAATTCTTCTTGTGTCATACCTTTTTTTTTGATGTAGCCAAGATAATAACTTAAGAGTTAAAAACCAATTTTGTATGAATGAAAAGTTAACTACGATTGAATACCTTGCTTATTTAGAAGGTTTTTTGACCGAAAGCAGAAAATCAAAGTTTTTAGAAGTATTACAATTTAGAACAAAACATTTTACCGTAGCCATTGAAGATGTGTTTCAAATGCATAACACAAGTGCCGTTATGCGGAGTTGTGATGTTTTTGGAATTCAGGAACTTCATGTGGTTGAACAGAAATTTGGTAAAAGTATTGATGCAGAAATTGCCATGGGAGCTCAAAAATGGGTAGATGTAAATCAATATCAAACGAATCAATCGTGCATAAATGCTTTGAAAGAAAAAGGATATCAAATTGTGGCCACTTCTCCTCATAATGATTCATACTTGTTGGATGATTTTGATGTTTCTAAAAAATCGGCATTATTTTTTGGAACGGAAAGAGATGGTTTATCAGAAGATGTAATGGCTCAAGCCGATTGTTTTTTGAAAATTCCGATGGTAGGATTTTCTGAAAGTTTGAATATTTCGGTTGCGGCAGCGATTATTTTGCAAAATTTGACAAATCGATTACGGAATTCTGAGTTGAATTGGAAATTGAGTGATGAGGAAATTTTTTTGAAACGAATTGATTGGGCTAGAAAATCGATTAAGGATATTGATAGGATTGAGGAGAGGTTTTTGGAGGGGTGAGAGTTGCGGGTTGCGGGTTTCGGGTTTCGGATTTTCTGTGGATTCTGTGTTTTCTGTGAGAAATTTTTTTAGCCGGTTTTTGTTTCCAAGTAGGCGATTTGTTTACTTTTTAGCCCCGATAGTAGCGGCATCCTTTTGTGGAGTTTACGGAACAAAAGATAGAGCGGATAGCGGGAAAATGGATGGCTGGAAATGCCCGAGCCATTCGCTTCTTATCCGTTGTCGGTTATCAGTTATCGGTTGACAGACAACGGACAACAGACAACTGAAAACTATTTTCTTTTTAAGATTTTGTATTCTTCGTAGCAATCATTAATTGCATCTAAAACCTGAAGATCGTTGGCGGTTTTGATGAAGGATTCGGAGTAATTACAGCGTTCTAAAATTTCCGGTATTTCTTTTTTGTCGATGCCAAGCATGATGGCAATCGTTTCGCGATCGAATTTGGATTCTAATAGGTTTCGTACCGTATCATCTTTCTTCATTTCTTTTAGCTTACGGAGTTCGCGGGGCTTGTTTCCGAAGAAATTGTAGAGCATGTCGGTAGGATTAAATATTGAGCCAAGTACTCGATTGAATGCATTTGGCGAATATTGTCCGGCTTCGTAGCCATAGTTTAGACCTGAAATTCCGTAACGTTGATTGCTGTTTATAGGAATAAGTTTTGCATCTACTTGAAGGTAGCCGGTTAAATTATAAGGTGTTAAAACTACTTCTTCTAAAGCAATTGCTTTTTCGGTTAGTTTTATTTGTGTATTTTTTGATTTGATCCAGTCGTTTGTAACACGAACACGAATAGATTGAAACCCGATTAACGAAATATGTAGTGTATCGTTGACTTGCACGCTGATTTCGAAAACACCATTGTTGTCTGAGATGCTTCCGCGAACAGAATTCATATTGATAATGTTCACATTTGACAGCGGTTTAGAATCACTATCGTTAAGTACCGTTCCGGATACTTTTTCGGTTCTTTCTTTATCCTGAGCGGTAAGTTGAAAAGCGATAAACAATAAAAAAACTACAAAATATTTCATAAAATGATTTAACGGTTTAAAAGTACTAAATCACAAGAATATATTTTGTAGTTTCTGTATAATTATAAGAAAATTAACAAATGATGTTAGCTTCTTCTTGGTCTTCTGGTTTTTGCAGCTTCAAAAGAACGGCTTGCTGGTCTGTCGCCTTCTGTTCTTCTTGGTCTGTCTGACGATCCGCTTTCTGTTCTTGGTCTGAATCCGCCTTCACGTCTGTCTGATCTTGGAGCTCCGCCACCTTCTTTTCTTGGTCCGAAACCACCGCTGCGTTGTCCTGAGCTTCTTTCTCCTCTGAATCCACCGCCACCACCAGAACTTCTTCCGTTGTGGTCACGTCTTCCGCCACCATCATTTTTAGAAATTTCTACGTTGATTCTGCGACCTTCAATTTCCATTCCGTTAAGAATTCCCATTACTTTATCAGTATGTTCTTCGTCTGTATTAAAGAAAGAGAAACCTTCTTTTACATCTACTTTATACACATCTTCGCGACCTAATTCCAAAGTATCACGCAAGAAATCTTTCAGTTGCATCCAATCAAAATTGTCTCTAGATCCGATGTTTACGAAGTAACGCGTTGCTCCGCTGGTATTTTCTCTTGGTGCTCTTTCTTCACGACGGTCTGAACCGGAAGCTTGTGAAGATAAATCTCTGTTCTTTTTATAGTAATTAATGAAGCGGTTAAATTCAACAGAAACCATTTTCTTAATTAATTCTTCTTTACTTAAACCTTCTAAAACTTCGTTGATTGCCGGAAGATAGTTGTCAATTTCGTGATCTACTTCGGTATCTTTAATTTTAGTAGCTAAGTGTAATAATTGGATTTCGCAGATTTCGATTCCGGAAGGAATTGTTTTTTCTTCAAATTTTTGTTTGATGATTCTTTCGATAGACGAAATTTTACGCAATTCACTTTTCGTTACAATTACGATGGAAGTTCCTAATTTTCCGGCACGACCAGTACGGCCTGAACGGTGATTATAGGTTTCAATTTCATCCGGCAATTGATAGTTTACCACGTGAGTGATGTTATCAACGTCAATTCCACGAGCAGCAACATCGGTCGCAACTAACATTTGAATTTGACGACCACGGAACGATTTCATTACGCCATCTCGTTGAGCTTGCGATAAATCGCCGTGCAAAGCAGCAGCATTGTATCCGTCTTCGATTAATTTTTCGGCAACAGCTTGTGTATCTCTTTTGGTTCTACAAAATACTACCGAAAAGATATCCGGATTGGCATCGGCTAAACGTTTTAACGCTTCATAACGATCACGAGCATTCACTAAATAAAATTCGTGTGAAACTGTAGCAGAACCTGAATTTTTTGTACCCACGGTAATTTCTACCGGATCGTGCATGAATTTTTTGGCAATACGAGAAACTTCAACCGGCATTGTAGCCGAGAATAACCACGTATTTTTTTCGTCAGGAGTTGTTGAAAGAATGCTTACGATGTCTTCGTAGAATCCCATATTCAACATTTCGTCTGCTTCGTCAAGAATACAGTAATTAATTTGAGTGATGTTTACCAACCCTCTGTTAATCATGTCTTGCATTCTTCCTGGGGTTGCCACGATGATTTGTGCACCACGTTTTACTTCTCTGGCTTGTTCGGAGATGCTAGCACCACCATAAACAGCTACTACATTCAGGCCTTTTTCGTACTTGGAGTACAACTTAATTTCGTTCGTAATCTGCAAACAAAGTTCGCGAGTTGGTGATAAAATTAAAGCTTGCGTATTTCTATTGTTCGCATCAATTTTTTGGATTAGCGGGAAACCAAATGCTGCCGTTTTCCCTGTCCCAGTTTGAGCCAACGCAACTAAATCTGTTTCTTGTTCCAATAAGAGGGGAATCGCTTTTTCCTGTACTTCGGTCGGATTTTCAAATCCTAGATCGATAATCGCACGTTGTAGCGACTCACTCAATCCTAATTGTTCAAATTTACTCATAAAATATTTTAAATTGGGTGCAAAGGTACGGTTTTAAAATTACAAAAGCTAATGATGTTAGTGATTGATTTTTAAATAGTTGGGAGAAAAGGATGGGAGATGGAAGAGGGAAGATGGAAGATAAGACAGAAAGTTTGCTTGAAATACAAATTATTTAGTTAAAAACGCAACCAATTTTTCAACTGCTAAACCACGATGACTAATTTTGGATTTTTCGGCAATTGGCATCTCTGCGAAGGTTTTAGAATAGCCGTTTGGTATGAAAATTGGGTCGTAACCAAATCCTTCTGAGCCTATTTTTTTGTTGATGATTTCACCTTTGATTATACCTTCGAATAAGTGTTGATTTCCATCCAAATTTAAACAAATAACGGTTTTGAATTGAGCATTTCTATTTTCTTTATCAGCTAAATTAGCAAGTAATTTATTCATATTGTCATCTGCATTTTTTTGTTCTCCTGCATAACGTGCTGAATAAACACCGGGTTCGCCGTTTAATGCTGCCACTTCCAAACCGGTATCATCGGCAAAACAGGAATAACCATATTTTTCGGTTACATAATTGGCTTTTAGGATAGCATTTCCTTCAATGGTGGGTGCTGTTTCGGGAATATCTTCAAAACAACCAATTTCTTCTAAGCTTAAAATCGTAATTTCATTTGGAAGTAATAACTGAATTTCTTTAATTTTATTTGGATTATTTGAAGCGAAAACAAGTGCAAGTTTCATTTTTTTGTAACTAAATTTGATTTGTAAAAATAGTTCATTTTTTGAAGTTTATTTATAAATTTAAGAGCTTAATTTTTTTGATTTTGATGACAACTAATAGATTTTTACTTAGGCAGTTTACAGACAACGATTTGCAAAACGTTTACAAAGGGCTTTCTCATCCGGAAGTTATCAAGTACTACGGAATTAGTTTTGATTCTTTGGAAGCAACAAAAGAACAGATGAGTTGGTTTTCGCAATTGGAAAAAGACGAAACCGGTATTTGGTGGGCAATTGAATCGATTGAAAATCAAGAATTCTGTGGAGCAATTGGTTTTAATAATTTGAATAAGCAACACAAACGAGCCGAAATTGGTTTTTGGCTACTTCCTGAAAGATGGAAAAAGGGAATTATTTCTGAAGTTTTACCTACAGTTTGTGCTTATGCTTTTGAAAGTCTAGGTTTGCATCGCATTGAAGCTCAAGTTGAAACTGAAAATTTAGCTTGTCAAAACGTCATGAAGAAAAATAAATTTTTATATGAGGGTACGTTAAATGAATGTGAATTTAAAGATGGAAAATACATTAGTTTAGATTTATTTGCTCTATTTAATTCAAAGGATAATTAACTTTTTAGTTAATTTTGTAGTATGTCAAAACGAGAACAAACCCGAAAAGAAGAAATTGTAAATGCCATCACACATGGTATTGGAATTCTATTTTGTCTTGTTGCGATGCCGTTTTTATTAGTTGATTCGTTCAATGAAAATCAATTATCCAATTTTATATCAGTTCTTGCTTTTGGAGTTGGAATGTTGCTGGTTTATACATTTTCTACCTTGTTTCACGCAGTGAAAAACCCCAAAGTAAAAGATATTTTACAAATTGGTGATCACATCAGTATTTACTTTCTAATTGCGGGAACCTATACACCGCTGATGGTTCGTTATTTGCAACCAAAAACGGCAACTGTTTTTTTAGGAATAATGTGGTCAATTGTGGCTATTGGAATCATTTTTAAAATTTTCTTTACTAAAAAATTCAGATTTGTTTCAGTTTTACTCTATTTAGCTTTAGGTTGGATGATAGTTTTTGTAATAGAACCACTCATTCATACCATGCCATTTTCAGTTTTTATGTGGATTTTAATTGGCGGATTGAGTTATACTATCGGTGTTTATTTTTACATGAAAGACCATAAATTTTACTATCACACCATTTGGCATTTTTTCGTTCTTTTTGGAACAATTGCTCATTTTGTTTCTATTTATTTAAGTGTTTAAGTGTTGAATTTCTTCTATTATCCTCTTAATTTTTCTACTTCAACAATAGTTAAATATAATTCCTTTATTATTTTTTATGTTTATACTTGTGTAGTTTCTATGTCAGGTAGTTAAGTTTTATTTAAAAATTTATTTCAAAAAATAAAACCAAACTAATTTAATTGTCGTAAATAGAGTACCAATAAAACTAAATACACAAAATGAAACATAATTACGAAGCCCCATCGTTTTCAGTTTTCTGTGCTTTATCCTTCCTTTTTATAGTAAGTACTTTTCATGTAAATGCACAATTTGTTATTAAAGACAATAGTTTTTCGGATGAAATTTCTTTACATCCTTACGCAAAAATTGCCAACTTAGAACAAAATAAGCGAACAGTTGAGCAAATTATTCTTGATGAAAAATTAGTTTTCGAAACTTTACCAAACGAAAACACTGATTTAGGTTTTACCAATAATAATTATTGGATAAAATTTGATATTCACAATGAAACCGATACCGAAAAAACATACTTTTTAGAAGCTTGCCGGCCAATTGTTGATGTTGCCGAATTTTATACCATTGATGAAAAAGGAAATATCTCAAAACAAATTAGCGGAGATGCAATTCCGTTCAAGGAGAGAAGTTTAAAAAACAGAAAAATTCTCTTTAAAATCACGCTTCAGCCAAATTCTGATTATTCCTATTTTCTTCATCTCAAAAGTGATGGTGAAGTAATTAATGCCGGAATCATACTCAGAACAATGGATAATTTGATTCAAACCCTGTCTTTTGAACAAGTTATTTTCGGAATTTTCTACGGTATTCTTCTCATTGCAGCCATAATTTATATGTTCTTCTTTTTCGCAATGAAAGAACGTAGTTTCTTGTATTACAGCTTATATGTTGTTTTTATTGGAATGCTGCAATTTTCATTAGATGGTTATTTCTATCAGTTATTTTCTCCAAATTCGGGTTGGCTTTGTTTAAATGCGGTTATTTTATCTGCTTGTATTGCTAATTTTTTCCTTGGAAGATATGCTCAAGTTTTTCTTCAAATAAGAAAGTATAGCAAATTTATAAACAATGCATTCTATGTTGTTTTTATTTTAGATTTCATTCTTTTAATTTCATTATTCATACATCCAAAAGCATTAGAAATTTCCTATCCAATAGCCAATATTTTAGGGTTGTTTTTGCTTATTTTGATTATTTCTTCAGTAGTTGTAATTTATAGCAAAACAAGAAAAATTGATAAATTTTTCGTGATTGGTATTTTCTTTTTAGTAGCTGGTTTTGTAGTGTTTATTCTAAAGAATTTCAGTATTCTTCCGGTTACGTTTATGACCGAAAACGGATCAAAATTAGGAACCGGAATGGAAGTTATTTTCCTTTCGCTTTCTATGGCAAATTTAATCAGAAAACTGCGTGACGAACGAGAGGAATTGCAAGTGGTAGCTCTTCAAAAATCGGAAGAAATGAACGAAATGAAGTCCTATTTTCTTTCGAACATTAGCCACGAACTTCGCACACCTTTGAATGCCATTTTGAATTTATCCAAAGAAATTTCCAAAGATTCTAAAGACGAAAACATTCAGAAAAACAGTTTATTAATCAAAGATTCATCCTATAGTTTGTTGAGTTCTGTAAACGATATTTTAGATTTTTCTAAAATAGAAAAAGGCGAATTAAAATTAGATTTAGAAGAATTTAGTCCAAAACCATTGCTTGAACATTTAGCAAAAAACATGGTGTACCGAGCTAAAAATCAAGGTCTCGGATTTAATTTAGACATTTCTCCTGATTTGCCCGAAATGATTTTAGGTGATAAAATGCGTTTGACACAAATGATCAACAATGTGTTGAGCAATGCATTAAAGTTTACAACGCACGGTTTTGTAACTTTCAAAGTGGAGTGTAAGCAAAAGAAAGGGAATACTGTTGATTTGATTTTTACAATCGCAGACACCGGCGTAGGCATTCCAAAAGAAAAAATGAATTCGATATTTGAGTCATTTACACAAGAAAGTATCAACAATAAACGAAAATTCGGCGGTTTAGGTCTAGGACTTTACATCGTAAAAACTTTGGCCGATTTGCACAATGGTAAAGTTGATTTACAAAGTATTTTGGACCAAGGAACTGTTTGCAAAATCACTTTAGAATACAAAACCATTGCAGTAGAAAAACAACAAATTCCTGTTGTTGAAGTGGCTGATTATGATTTAAAAGGCAAAAATATTCTTGTGGTAGAAGACAACGCCATGAACCAAATGGTCATTAAAATGATTACCAAAAAGTGGTTAAATACCACTGTCGTTTTCGCCAATAACGGTCAAGAAGGCGTTACGGCTTTACAAGAAAATCACTTCGATTTGATTCTAATGGATTTACAAATGCCGGTTATGGATGGCTATGAAGCCACGATTGCCATCAGAAATGGTGCTGCGGGCGATGAGAAAAAAAATATTCCAATTATCGCCTTAACCGCCGATGTAATGGAAACAACAAAAGAACGTGTAATGGAAATCGGCATGAACAAGTACATGTCTAAACCCGTTGATAAAGAGTTATTATATAAAAATATTGCAGAATTAGTTGGTGTTTAATCAATCTTGATTAATTCGCCTTTTTATTCTTGGGAGAATAATTTGTGCATTTTTATTAAATGCATCAAGCATTCCTTTTTTATTTCTGATGACAAGCACTTGTTGCATGGCAATTCTATTTTTAAAATCAGCACTTTGAAGATAGGCAAGATATTCGTTTTTTTTAATTCTTTCTTGATGACTCAAATAAAACCAATCGTAATTTTCTTTCCAATTCTTTAAGTTTTCACGAACATCATCTTTAGAATACTCGTTGATAACATTCATCAATTCATCCATTTGATTATAAAAAGTAAGAATGTCTGTAGAAAGTGAATCTTTGATTTTATTTTCACTTTCCACATAACTTTCTAACATTTTGAAACCTTTGTTTTTAAATTTATGTGGATTGTGCATACCAACCAAATTGGCACATACTTCGCAAGAAATATAATCTTCGTTTGTCATTTTTCCGGATAGAATTCTGTTGTAAATGCTATCTAAATAAGTAAAACTTTCATTCGATTGATGAATAGTTAAAGTATCACTAATCATCTCTTCTTCAATTATTTTAAAGATAGATGATTGTAGATTTTTTTGCTTTCTCTTTTCATTATAATTATTAATGTTTACCGCAATCAGAATTCCAATAACAACTAAAATAATTTCTCCAACTCCATATTTTAAGTAGTTCAAAAATTTACCTTCTTTGAGTTGGTTGAAACGAATTTTTCTGAAAAATTTAAGCATAAAATCTATTTTAACCGGACATAAACATGTTTAATTCCTTTTTTATCTGATTCGCGTTCGTGAATTTCTAACAAATGTGTAAGCGATTTCATTAGCGGAGTTAGTTTTGTAAAGCCAAAATTTCTTGGATCGAATTCTGGTTTTTTCTTCACAATCAGATTTCCAACGTCACCCAAAAATGCCCATCCGTCATCATCTGCAATGTCTTCAATACTTGATTCGATAATATCGATGGTTTCCACATCAATTTTTGTAAATATTCTTTCTTCTTTCTTTTTATCAGTCGAAGTTGCAGTAGTTTTTTTCTTTTTTGCACCTTCTAACACTTCAATAAATATAAATCGGTCGCAAGCACTAATAAATGGTTTTGGCGTTTTTTGTTCCCCAATGCCAATTACTTTCATGCCCGATTCTCTTAATCTAATAGCTAATCTCGTAAAATCACTATCACTTGAAACAATGCAAAAACCGTCTAATTTTCCGGAATACAACAAATCCATTGCATCAATAATCAAAGCCGAATCCGAAGAGTTTTTTCCTGTCGTATAACCATATTGTTGAATTGGCGTAATGGCATTTTCCAACAAAACACCTTTCCAACCGTTTGCATTCGGGCGAGTCCAGTCGGCATAAATTCGTTTTGTTGTGGGTGTTCCGTATTTTGCAATTTCTTCCATCATACCTTTAATATTGCTAAACGGAACATTATCGGCATCAATCAAAACAGCTAATTTTAAATCATTATCGTCGTGTTTACTCATAAAAATCGAATTATAAAATCAAATATACAGATATTAACACATTCTCATTACACTTTTTTTGAATAAAATAAAAGTTGATATCAATTCAAAATCATTCTACAAAAAATATTATGAAAGTAGATTTGAAATCCTTATTTTTGCCACGTTTTTTAACACACAAAAAATCATGGTAAAAGATTTATTCGAAAGAATTCAGAACAATAAAGGTCCACTAGGAAAATGGGCATCTCAAGCAGAAGGTTACTTTGTTTTTCCAAAATTAGAAGGCGAACTTGGACCAAGAATGCAATTTCAAGGTAAAAATATTTTAAATTGGAGCTTAAACGATTATCTAGGGTTAGCAAATCATCCTGAAGTTCGTCAGGCAGATATTGATGCGGCTAAGCAATATGGTGCAGCTTATCCAATGGGAGCCAGAATGATGAGCGGGCATACTGATGCTCATGAACAATTAGAGAATGAATTGGCTGCTTTTGTAATGAAAGAATCAGCTTATTTATTGAATTTTGGTTACCAAGGAATTATGTCAACCATTGATGCTTTGGTTACTAAAAACGATATTATTGTTTATGATGTAGATGCACATGCTTGTATTATTGATGGTGTTCGTTTACACATGGGAAAACGTTTTACTTACCGTCATAACGATTTGGAAAGTATGGAGAAAAACCTTCAACGTGCTACCAAAATGGCAGAAGAAACGGGTGGAGGAATTCTTTTTATTACCGAAGGTGTTTTTGGAATGCGTGGTCAACAAGGAAAGTTGAAAGAAATTGTTGCCATGAAAGAAAAATACAATTTCCGTTTATTAGTTGATGATGCTCACGGTTTTGGAACGTTAGGAAAAACTGGAGCAGGAGCAGGCGAGGAGCAAGGTTGCCAAGACGGAATTGATGTTTATTTTTCAACTTTCGCCAAATCAATGGCTAGTATCGGAGCATTTATTGCTGCGGATAAAGACATAATTGATTATTTAAAATATAATTTACGTTCGCAAATGTTTGCAAAAGCATTACCAATGATTCAAACGGTTGGAGCTTTAAAACGTTTGGAATTATTGCGAAATCACCCTGAATTAAAAGATAAATTGTGGGAAAACGTAAATGCTTTACAATCAGGTTTACGTGAAAGAAACTTTAACATTGGTGATACAAACACTTGTGTTACACCGGTTTATTTAGAAGGAAGTGTGCCGGAAGCAATGGTGATGGTGAATGATTTAAGAGAAAACTACGGTATTTTCTTGTCTATCGTAATTTATCCGGTAATACCTAAAGGAATAATTTTGTTGCGAATGATTCCAACTTCTTCTCACACTATTGATGATATTAATGAAACACTTACTGCTTTTGAAGCAATTCGTGAAAAATTAGAAAACGGAATTTATAAAAAGATTGCAGACGCTACTACGGTAGATGTTTCTTAAATTTTTATAATAACTATAAATAATAAACCACTCTTTTACGAGTGGTTTTGTTTTTATAAATCGATTCGGTATGTTCTTCGTTTTCGGTCAACCACCGAGTTAAAATTTTTCCATAAATTATGAATGGCATTGTTTTCTTCTAATTCGGGAGTTCTGTTGCATTGTGTGATACCTTTTTCTTTAAAAACACGATAGTATTCTCTAAAAACAAGTGCTGTTACTCCTTTGTTTTGGTACTCAGGATCAATACCAATGAGATAAAACAAAACTTCTTTACTGTGTTTTTTGGCTTTCAGAAGATGATAAAACCCAAATGGAAATAAACGACCATTTGCTTTTTGTAAAGCTTCAGAAAAACCGGGCATTACAATACTGAAAGCAACCATTTTATCGTTTTTATCTACCACAAATAAAATATATTCAGGATTAACAAACGGAATGTATTTCTTTTTAAAATATTCCTTTTGCCTTTCTGAAACAGCAACAAAAGAAGCTAGTTTTTCATAACTTGAATTAAACAAATCAAACATTTTGTCAACATACGGAAGAATGTCTTTTGTGTTTGTAAACGTGATTGTTCTTAATTCGTATCGCTTTTGAATCAATTCACTTGCTTTCATGAAAGTATCCGGATTTACATTTGAAAACGAAAATACACTTTCAAAATATTCCTTCTCTCTCACATAGCCCAGCTGCTCTAAATGATCTTTGTAATAAGGATAATTATACCATGTAATCATCGACCCTAAACGATCAAAACCTTCGGTTAAAACCCCTACTTTGTCAAGGTTTGAAAACCCCATCGGACCTTCAACATATTCTAAGTTGTTTTTTCTGCCTAATTCATATACTTTCTCCAACAGGGCTCTAGTCACTTCAACATCATCAATCACATCCCACCAACCAAAACGCACTTTTCTTTTTTGCTGATTATTAACTTCTTCCCAATTGATAATGGCAGCAATTCGTCCAACAATTTTATTTTCTCGGTAAGCTAAATAAAAATAAGCTTCAGCATTATCAAAAGCCGGATTTTCTTGTTTGTTAAATGTTTCTAATTCATCCGAAATTAAAGGAGGAACCCAATAAGGATGATTTTTGTATAACGAAAATGGAAACTTAACATAATCAGTAAGCAGTTTTTTTGAATTTGCTTCAATAATTTGTATCATATTATTCTCCTCCTTCAACTTCATCAACACGTTTTTTCTTATCTTTTTTATCTTTTTTCTTTTTATCTACTCTTTTTCCCCCATCTTCTTCGCGTTCCATTTTTACTGGTTTATGTTTTTTATCAAATCGCCAAGAAACACCAACTCCACCATATAAAATATCGGGAGTATCTTTAAAGTTTTTACTGATGGAAGCATCTACTTGCAAGTTGTTTTGAATTAAATAAGCAGAACCAATTCTAAAAATACTATCCGAATAATAATCGCCTTTTATCCCTTGATTTTCAATAAATCCAGACCATTTTTGATTGAATCCTCGAGTTAATGTTAAAATGTAACCTAGTGATTTGTAATCAGTTGTGAATTTGTCATAAAAAATATTTGTCACTAAAACCCATCGTGTTCCAAAATGGTTTTGGGCAATAATCATTACTTTCGGACTCATGCTTGGTTCATTGACATACGCATAATCTTCGTTGGCAAAACCAAAATTCATACCCACATAAACACCTACAGCAGGAATAAATTGTTTCCATTTAAAACGGTGATTGGCTTTCCAACTTAATAAATTTGGTTTGTCTTCACCTTTTTTAAACGGATCATAGACTAGATATTTAGCCCCAAAAGTCGTACTTCTAAATCCGCTTCTAGACGTTTCAACCAAAGGAGAATAATATTTATCATATTGGTATTTGAAATTTCCAATTACTTCCAATTGTTCAAAAAGGAATCCGTATCGAACATCTAAATCAACTCCAAATCCATTTGAATTATAACGAGAAAGGTTATGGTCTTCTCTAATTCCATATAGACCACTTTCCATTTGAAAAACATTTTTTCCAACCGAAAATGCGGCCATCGAAAGTCCGGGACGATTAGAATTTATCATATCTGTGTGCTGAGCCAATAAGCTGGAAAAGCTTAAGACGAATGCAAATTGTAGTAAATTTTGAATTTTTTTCATGGTAGTAATGAGGTTGAATTACTGATTAGAAACCAAAAATAAGACTTTTTATTATTTATTTAAGATTGTTAGTTTAATTTTGATTGACGTATTTCTTATTTTTACCAAAAATATTAATTATGCAAACAGCATCAGTTCCGGGATTTATCAGAACAATTTTAATTATTGTTGGAATTTACTATGCTTTTAAGATTTTAGCTCGTTTATTAATGCCTTTCTTGTTAAGAAAAATGGTTCAAAAAGCCGAACAAAATTTTAAGCAACAAATGAATAATCCAAATCAAAATACAACGCAATCACAAAATTCAACTGCTTCATTTGAAAAACCAAAATCTAAAAAGCAAGTTGGAGAATACATCGATTATGAAGAAGTAGATTAGAATGATTACTTTCGCTTAAATTTACATTGATTTTATAAAAACTTAGAATGAAATATTTTCAGAAATTTCTTCCGCATCTTTTAGCATTTTTTGGTTTTGTGATTCTTTCACTGGTTTATTTTTATCCGGTTTTGCAAGGCAAACAAATTTCGCAATCCGATATTGTGCAATATACCGGAATGGCAAAAGAACAAAACGATTTTCGAGCAGAGTTTGACGAAGAACCTTTTTGGACAAATGCAGCTTTTGGTGGAATGCCAACCTATCAATTAGGAGCAAAATACCCGCATAATTATGTGAAATCTGTTGATGGTTTTTTGCGTTTTCTTCCTCGTCCAGCTGATTATTTGTTTTTATATTTCCTAGGTTTTTATATTCTTTTATGTGTTTTAAAAGTTGATCCACTCAAAGCGTTTTTTGGAGCATTGGCTTTTGGATTTTCCACTTATCTTATTATTATTTTAGGAGTTGGGCATAATGCCAAAGCTCATGCCATTGCTTATATGCCAATGGTTGTAGCGGGAGTTTTACTTGTTTTTCAAAAACGATTTATTGTTGGTGGATTGCTTACGATGGCAGCTGCAGCTCTTGAAATTCAAGCGAATCACTTTCAAATGACGTATTATTTATTGTTGTTGTTAATTGTGATTTCCGTTTATTACATTTATAAATTAATCAAAGCGAAAGAGTTTAAAAATATTGGAATTGCTTTTGGAGTTTTTGCTATTGCCGGACTTTTAGCGTTAGGAGCAAATGCCACAAATTTATTGGCTACAGCCGAATATACCGAGTTTAGCACCCGAGGTAAAAACGAATTAACCATTAGTTTAGAAGGTGAAAAGTTGGAGAATAAATCTGGGATGACGTATGAATATATCACCGAATATAGCTATGGAATTGCCGAAAGTTTTAACCTAATTGCTCCTCGTTTATTTGGTGGAGGAAATTCTGAAAAACTCGGAGAGAATAGTGCTTTATATGAAATGTTTATTGGTTTAGGTGCTCCGGAATCTCAAGCTCTTGATTTTGCAAGTAGTGCACCAACTTATTGGGGAGACCAACCCATTGTTGCTGCTCCGGCTTACATTGGAGCGGTAGTTTTCTTCCTTTTTGTATTGGCAATGTTTACTGAAAAACGCAAATTGAAGTATGCGTTTTTAGTTGGAGCCATTTTTTCATTGATGTTATCTTGGGGCAAAAACTTCCCAATCCTAACCGACTTTTTTATTGATTATTTTCCGTTGTATAACAAATTTAGAGCGGTTTCTTCCATACAAGTCATCTTAGAATTATGTATTCCGGTTTTAGCAGTTTTAGGATTGTATTCGTTTTTTAAAGTAGAAAAAGAAGAACAATGGAAAGCACTTTGGAAGTCGTCTGCAATTGCATTAGGCGTCTTAGCTATGCTATTTGTATTGAAAGCAATGTTCAGTTTTTCTGCAGAAAGTGACGGTTATTTCAGACAAGCGTATGGCGAAATTGGTCAACCTTTTGTTGATGCATTAAAGGAAGACAGACGTTCAATGTACACCTCCGATTTACTTCGTTCTATGGGATTCATTTTAGTAGCTTTTACTCTTTTTTGGTTGTTTATCAAAGAAAAATTGTCACAAACTCTTGCGGTTATTTTAGTTGGAACATTGATGGTTTTAGATTTATATGTGATTGATAAAAATTATGTGAATGCTGATGATTTTGTAAATGCAAGACAAGTCAATCAACCTTTTCAACCTACTGAGGCTGATTTAAAAATTTTAGAGGATAAAGATCCAAACTTCCGTGTTTTTGAACCTTCGCAAGGAATGGCAGGAGGTAGAACTTCCTATTTTCATAAAGCGATTGGCGGCTATAGTGCAGTAAAACCGCAACGTATTCAGCAATTATACGATTATCAAATTGCGAACAATAATATTCAAGTTCTGAATATGTTGAATGTCAAATATGTTATTCAAACCACCGAAGAAGGTCAGCCTATTCCACTTCAAAACCCAAATGCAAATGGAAATGCATGGTTTGTGAGTAATATAAAAACCGTTAAAAATGCGGATGAAGAAATTCGTGCTTTGGATAGTTTAGATACTAAAAATGAAGCGGTTGTTGACAAAGAATTCATGAAATCGGTAAGTTCAAAATCGTTTGTAAAAGATAGTTTGGCAACCATCACATTAGAGGAATACAAACCGAATTATCTAAAATATACTTCTCAAAACAGCAATAAAGGTTTGGCTATTTTTTCAGAAATTTATTATCCAAAAGGATGGAAAATCACAATTGATGGAAAAGAAGCAGAACAGATTAGAGCCAATTATGTGTTAAGAGCGTTAGAAATTCCGGCAGGAAAACATACTATTGAATTCAAATTTGAACCGGATGTAGTGAAAACTGGAAGTTCAATTGCTTTGTTTAGTTCAATTGGAATGTTGCTGTTATTAATTGGTGGAATTTATTTTGAGACTAAGAAAAAGTAGCGTAATATTAGATTTTCTTATAATGATAGTAATATGAAAGAATCCCATATAAATAAAGAAAATAGGAAAGAAAAAGAAGTAAAAAGAATTGAGGAAATAAAAAAACTCTCTTATGCTCAACGACTTGAAAATTTCTTAAAGTTAATGGAACTTTCTTATGCTTTAAAGAATGCACCTAAAGTTTATCCAGATAAAAAATGATTGAAGCGATAATAAATATTTGGAAAGTTTTTGAAGTAAATAATGTAAAATATATTACAATTGGTGGTTTTGCTGTCAATATTTATGGCTATACGAGAAACACTGGTGATTTGGATATTTTAATTGAAGACTCATTAGAGAACAGAAAAAATTTAAGAAAAGCTTTTATTGAAATTGGAATTGGAGATTTTGAATCAATAGAAACTATGCAATTTATTCCAGGTTGGACAGATTTTACTTTGTTTTTTGGTTTGCGATTAGATGTGATGACTTCAATTAAAGGTCTAGAAAATGTACCTTTTGAAGAATTATTAGAAAAAGCAACTAAAGTTATTATGGGAAATGTTGCTGTAAATTTTATTGATTACGATAACCTAATTATCGCAAAAAAAGCAACGAATCGATTAAAGGATAAATTAGATTTAGAGGAATTAAATAAAATCAATAATCCAGATAAAGAGTAAAACAAAAAAAAACTTTAACCAAAAATAAGCTGAAAACAGAAGCACAAAAAATTTTAGTCATTACCTACTACTGGCCGCCAGCCGGTGGTCCCGGTGTTCAACGTTGGCTAAAATTTGTCAAATATCTACCGGATTTTGGGTATGAACCGCACGTTTACATTCCCGAAAATCCAACCTATCCAATAGTTGATGTAAAATTATTAGAACAAGTTTCAGACAAGGCAATCATCATCAAAAATAAAATCAAAGAACCGTACCGTTGGGCTTCATTTTTATCTAAAAAAAATACTAAACAAATAAGTTCCGGAATCATTCCAAGTAAAAAGAAACAATCTTTGATTGAAAAGCTAATGCTTTGGATTCGCGGAAATTTTTTCATTCCCGATGCTCGAATTTTATGGGTGAAACCTTCAGTTGTTTTTTTGAAAGACTATATTGAAATACATCAAATAGAAACAATTATTACAACCGGTCCGCCACACAGTTTGCATTTAATTGGTTTACAATTGAAAAAGCAAAGTAATGTCAAATGGATTGCTGACTTTCGAGATCCGTGGACAACCATTGGCTATCACAAAGAATTGATGCTCAATGAGAAATCAGAGAAGAAACACAAAGAATTAGAGAAAAAAGTTCTCGATTCTGCCGATAAAATTATTGTTACCAGTCCGACAACAAAAAGCGAATTTTCTAAATTAACTTCAAAACCAATTGAAGTAATTACAAATGGTTATGATGTGGAAAAAGTTACTAAAACCGAATTAGATGAGAAATTTTCCATCGCTCACATCGGTTCGTTTTTATCCGACAGAAATCCGAGAATTTTGTGGAAAGCATTAAAAGAATTAGTCAAAGAAAACAAAGAATTTGCTGCTGATTTTCAATTGAAATTGATTGGAAAAGTGAGTAAGGATGTTTTGGAAACGATTGATGAATTCAAGCTGACTAAATTTGTTACTAATTTAGGATATCTTTCGCATGATGAAGCAGTTGTTCATCAACGAACATCACAAGTTTTGTTATTAATTGAAATAGATTCTGAAGAAACCCGTTGCATCATTCCCGGAAAATTGTTTGAATACATGGTTTCTGATCGTCCGATTATTGCAATTGGACCTAAAGCATCCGATTTTGAAGAAATTATAAAAGAAACAAACACCGGTCAGTTTTTTACATACGATGAAAAATGGAAATTAAAAGAAGCTATTTTTGCTCAATATCAATTGTATAAGCAGAATAATTTGAAAGTATATCCAGTAGGTTTGCAATATTACAGCAGAAAAAATTTAACTGAAAAGTTGGTAAAAACCTGTTTAGAATAAAAATCAAACAATCCAATCATCCAAAATGGGAATCGTACTTAATCAATCCATCAAAAACACCATCATTACCTTTATTGGTTTTGCTATTGGTGCTACGAATGCATTGTTTATGTACACTCATTTTTTGGGAGAAGATTATTATGGATTAACCGCATTTTTACTTTCCTCAGCCAATATTATGATGCCATTGATGGCGTTTGGAATTCAAAATACATTAGTGAAATTTTATTCCGAACATAAATCGGAAGAAGAAAAATCCCGTTTTCTGAATTTAGTTTTGGTTTTGCCTTTCGTTATAATTATTCCAATTTTCTTGATTTTGTTTCTGTTTTATGGAGAAACTGCCAATCTACTTTCCCAAAAAAATCCAATTATTCACGATTACGTTTGGATGATTCCGGTCATCGGATTATTCATGGGTTATTTCGAGATTTTTTATGCGTGGGTCAAAGTGCATCTGAAATCCGTTTTTGGCAATTTTGTTAAAGAAGTTTTACTTCGTGTATTCATCAGCATTTTTCTTTTTGCTGTATACTTTGATTGGATAACCAACGTGCAATTTGTGTATTGTTTGGTGTTTATTTATTTTACGATGATGGTTATTATGGGATTGGTCGCTTTTTCTGTGCGAAAACCGCAATTTCATTTGAAGTTTCCAAAGGAAAAAAGAGAAGTCATTGTTTATTCTGCTTTTATCATATTTTCCTCCAGTATCGCGGTACTTTTGTTGGATATTGATAAATTTATGATTGGGCAATATATTCCAATTAATGAAGCGGCTTATTATTCGGTTGCGATTTTTATTGCATTGACGATTTCTGTTCCCATGCGGGCGATGCACCAAATTACGCATCCGATTACGACCGATTTAATGGCGAGAAAAAAGCATGACGAATTGAATGATTTATACAAAAAAACGGCCATTACTTTGCAAGTAATCGGCGGATTTATCATGTTGGGAATTCTAACCAATATTCACCAAGTCTATGCGTTATTGCCTGAAAAATATAGTGGTGGAGTAGCGGTGGTGTTTTTGATTTCCTTTTCTAAATTCTTTGATTTGATGTTGGGAAACAATAATTCCATCATTTTTAATTCAAAATATTACCGAACGGTTTTGTTTTTAGGATTGTGTTTGGTGGGATTAACCGTTAGTTTGAATATGTATTTTATTCCGAATTTTGGTATTGAAGGAGCAGCCATTGCTACTTTAATTTCTATTGGATTATACAGTTTAGCCAAATTTTTATTTGTGGTTTTTAAAATGGATTTGTTTCCGTTTACCAAAAAAACAATTGTTTCATTGGCAATTATTGCCATAACTTTTGTTGTCTTTTATTTCTGGAATTTTTCCTTTCACCCGATTCTCAATATTTTATTAAAATCGCTTTTAATTGTCGTATTCTATTGGGGTTTGAATTACAAACTAACCATTTCTGAGGATATTAATGGTGTGATGGATAAAGTTTTGATGAAAATAAAAAGATAAATTGAATTGTCTTTATTATTTTTCAAAAAAACAAAAGAGAATTTAATGAACGACTATTTTATCACATTTAAGTTAGATACAAATTTCTTCCTAGTACCAACCTGCATGAGGGATTGAAGAGGAAAGCCCACAGAGAAGCCGGAGCTTGCGTAGGTGGAACGAGGACTTGGAACGAAAAGCCCGACCCTTGTGGTCATGCCCAAAAAAATTAGAAAATAGAAGAAAAGACTATCCAAAATAATAAAAAAGAGAAAGCCCTGCTACTTGGGGATTTTCGCAGGACTTTCTTCAACCAAACTTAACCAAACTTTTTAATCTAACTAACCAAACTCAATTTTTTATTTACTTATTTTTTGTCTTTAACCAACGCTCGTGTTCCATCTGCTTTGTAGTAGTAGTAACTGTTGTCGTTGTAGGTGTAACCGCTGTTATAGTTTTCTGAACTTCCGTAGTAGGTGTTATGGGCGTAACCATAATTTCCTCTTGTAAAATTCACTTGACCAATCGTGCGGGTGATCATTCCTCTGTTGTTATATACAATTTGCATGCCACCAATTTGAGAGAGTGCAAAACGGTTGTATCTCATATAGACAGTTCCGATACGGCTTACGCGGTTTCTGTTGTCGTAGTTAATGAAGGTGTTGCCAACGCGACGAACTCTTCCAAAACTATCGTGCTCAATCCGAACTCCGTAATTCACGGCTACTGCGGTGTTTCCTCGGGTGCCTCCTCTGCGGTAGAAGATGCCTCCTTGACTGTCTTGTGGACGAGTGTTGAAATCGAAATCACCGTTTAAGAATACAAAGAACTCGATACCTCGCTCCATGAATACAATTGGTTCTGCGTCCATGTAATTTGAGTAAGCAACATTTCTTTCAAAATCAGAAAAAGTGGTTTTTTCTGCTGCTAAAGCCAAACTTCCAACCAGTAAGTTTGCGGCTACTAAGAGGGTAATTTTTTTCATGACACATTCGATTTAAACTTTTTGCTTACTCTTGAGTTTTTCAGCTTTCACTAAAAACTGATTTGTTTCAGTTTCTTGTTTAGTTATTTTCAATTGCTGTGCCAAAAATGAATTTTGTGTTGTGAATGAGTTGTTAATGATTTTTAAGTAGTTGTTTTTTTAGTGTTTTATAGAAGAAAGAAGCAAGAAGCAAGAGACAAGAAAGGGAGAACACAGATTTTAAAAATTTGAGAAATTAGAAAAATCAAACCGATAACAGAGAACTGATAACGGACTTAGAAGCGAATGGTTCGGGCATTTTCAGCCATCCATTTTCCCGCTTTCCGTTGCAATCTCGCCAAAAGGCGAGGATTTCCACTACAATCGGGGCTAGAAAGTAAACAAATCGCCTACTTGGAAAGTTTTCAGTCGCAGTTTTCAGTCGCAGTTTACAGACAACAGAGAACAGAGAACAGAGAACAGAGAACAGAGAACAGAGAACTACTTCAACTTCTCCTTCAAATATTTCCCCGTAATCGATTTTTTGTCTTTTGCCACTTCTTCCGGAGTTCCGAACGCCATTAATTGTCCGCCATTTTCGCCACCTTCCGGACCAATGTCGATGATGTAATCGGCACATTTAATTAAGTCCAAATTATGCTCAATTACGATGATTGAATGACCTTTTTCGATCAAAGCTTCAAACGAAGCAAGTAATTTTTTGATGTCGTGAAAGTGCAAACCGGTGGTAGGTTCATCAAAGACAAAAAGAGCTTTGTCTTTGGTTGTGCCTTTTACTAGAAAGGAAGCGAGTTTAATTCGTTGAGCTTCTCCACCCGAAAGAGTAGAAGAGGATTGACCCAATTGCACATAACCCAAACCAACATCTTGAAGCGGTTTCAATTTCTGAATGATTTTGGTTTGCTTTTGTTCGTCAAAAAAAGCAACGGCATCATCGATGGTCATTGTCAAAATGTTATCGATATTTTTTCCTTCAAATTGTACTTCGAGTATTTCTTTTTTGAAACGTTTTCCGCCACAGGTTTCACATTCCAAATGAACATCGGCCATAAATTGCATTTCAATGGTTACTTCGCCATCGCCTTTGCAGGTTTCGCAACGACCACCATCAACGTTAAACGAAAAATGTTTCGGTAAATAACCACGAATTTTCGAGAGTTTTTGTTTCGTAAACAAATCCCGAATATCATCGTAGGCTTTGATGTACGTCACCGGATTAGAACGAGAACTTCGCCCAATCGGATTTTGATCTACATATTCAATGTGTTTAATATGCGAGAAATTGCCTCGCAATTCAGTGAATTGTCCGGCTTTATCGCTCACACCTTCTAATTTCTTTTGTAAAGCAGGAAACAATATTTTTTTTACTAACGTACTTTTCCCACTTCCGGAAACGCCGGTAATCACGGTTAAACAATCCAATGGAAAGTTCACGTCGATGTTTTTTAAATTATTTTCACGAGCTCCTATAATTTCGATATGATTCTTGAATTTCCGTCTCTTTTTAGGAACTTCGATTTCTAATTCGCCGTTTAAATATTTAGCAGTTAAAGAATCAGCTTTTAGAATTTCGCTAAAATCTCCTTCGGCAACTAAATGACCACCGTGTGTTCCGGCTTCGGGACCAATATCGATGATGCGGTCGGCGGCTTTCATTATGTCTTCGTCGTGTTCAACAACGATTACTGTATTTCCTAGGTTTCGTAGGTTTTTCAACACTTCAATTAAACGTTCCGTATCTTTTGGATGTAATCCGATGCTGGGTTCATCCAAAATATACATCGAACCCACCAAACTACTTCCTAACGAGGTAGCCAAGTTGATGCGTTGCGATTCGCCACCGGAAAGGGAAGCGGAATTTCGGTTTAACGTTAAATAATTCAAACCCACTTCATCTAAAAATTTAAGTCGGTTATTAATTTCAATCAACAATCGTTTTGCAACTTTTTGATCGTATTCTGAAAGTTCTAATTGTTGAAAAAAGACAATTAGATTTTTTATCGGTAAATCAACCAATTCAGAAACGGTTTTGTTGCCTACCTTAATATAATTGGTTTCTATTCGTAACCGTTTTCCTTTACAAGTCGGACATTTTGTTTTTCCTCGGTAACGAGAAAGCATTACGCGGTTTTGAATTTTATAATTTTTTTCTTCTAATTCTTTGAAGAAATCGTGTAATCCGGTAAAGTATTTATTTCCGTTCCAAATCAACTGTTTTTGTTCCTCTGTTAATTGAAAATACGGTTTGTGAATCGGGAAATCAAATTTGTAAGCATTGTTCACTAATTGATCACGATACCATCCCATACTTTCGCCTCGCCAAGGGAAAATAGCATTTTCATAAACAGATAAAGCGGTGTTCGGGACAACCAATTCTTCATCAATTCCAATAATATTTCCATAGCCTTCACAAGTCGGACAAGCTCCGTACGGATTATTAAAACTGAACAGATGCACGTTTGGTTCTAAAAAAGTGATACCGTCTAATTGAAAATTGGTGCTGAATTCAAGTCTTTTTTGTGTAGCTACTTCTTGCACATAACATTCGCCTTTTCCTTCATAAAAAGCGGTTTGAACGGCGTCGGCTAAACGATTTAAGAACTCTTCATCGTCTTTCACCACGATTCGGTCTATGATTAGCAGAATGTCTTTATTGTCTAAAGAGTGTTGTTCTAATTCATCCAAACGAATCATTTCATTGTCAACCAAAATCCTAATAAAACCTTGTTGAAGTAACACTTTCAATTTGTCTTCCAATGCTCTTCCTTCTTCCAAATGAATAGGAGCGAGGAGGAGCCATTTGCTTTCGGGTTCAAAGGAAGTAATGATTTTCACAACATCCGAAACGTTTTGTTTTTTTACTTCTTGACCGGAAACAGGTGAAAAAGTCTTTCCAATACGAGCAAAAAGCAATTTCAGATAATCATATATTTCTGTTGAGGTTCCAACTGTCGAACGAGCGTTTGTGGTGTTCACTTTTTGCTCGATGGCAATGGCGGGAGCAATACCTTTAATATATTCCACTTTCGGCTTGTCTAATCTTCCTAAGAATTGACGAGCATAAGACGACAAACTTTCCACATAACGTCGCTGACCTTCGGCATACAACGTATCAAAAGCCAAACTCGATTTTCCGGAACCCGAAAGTCCGGTGATAACCACTAATTTATTTCGCGGAATCGCTACATCAATGTTTTTAAGATTGTGTAGTTGTGCTCCTTTAATTAGGATATTTTTCTTGGGTTCGAGTAGGGCAAATTCTTCTGGTGTCATAGCAAAGTTGAAAGAATCGCAAAGATAGTGATTTGAAATTTCAATTAAAAGGTTGGGATTTTCTATTTTTTGTGGAATCAGGACTTTACTTTCACAGAAGTTACGCCTGATAGGTTTCTGAAACCTGTAAGCTATAAAAAAACATCTTTTTTATGCAAAATATGACTAATTTATTATGGTTTTCCACATTTATTGCATTTTGAATGTTAAAATTTCAATTAAAATTTGTTTGTTCAAATAAAATTGTGTTACATTTGGCTAATAATTAATCTTTATTTAACAACTGCTTATAGGAAAAAAATACTTTTTTAGAAAATTTAGTTCAAAACACGAAATTAAAAAGGTATTACTATGGCTACTGTTAATCAACTCCCAGACGCTTTATTGGTTAAGAATTACATTGCTGGTGATGAGCAATCGTTGGCTATTCTTATAGAAAGACATCAATCAAAAATTTACGGATTTATCTATTCCAAAATTGCAGATCGCGATATTACTGATGATGTTTTTCAAGATACTTTCATTAAAGTAATTAAAACTTTAAAATCAAACTCATATAACGAAGAAGGTAAGTTTTTACCTTGGGTAATGCGAATTGCTCATAATTTAGTTGTCGATCATTTCCGAAGAAATAAAAAAATGCCAATGCAACGCGAAACAGAAGAATATTCTATCTTTTCGTATATGAGCGACAATTCTATGAATGTGGAAGGCCGAATGATTACTGATCAAGTAGAAAGTGATTTAAAACGTCTTTTGGAAGAATTACCAGCCGATCAAAAAGAAGTATTGATAATGAGAATGTATCAAGATATGAGTTTCAAGGAAATCGCCGATTTAACCGGAGTCAGCATTAACACCGCTTTAGGCAGAATGCGTTATGCTTTAATGAATTTGAGAAAAGTAATCGAAAAAAATCAAATAATTTTAACCAATTAAACAATATTTGGAAAAGTCTTTCGTTGTAGATTAAAACAAACATATTTTATCTATGGCAAAACTTTACACTAGAAAAAAGTTAGCGACTCCAAAGATGTTACCTAAAAAAGAAACTATAAGTTTTTTGCTCAACTACTCCAAGGCACTGAGCATTGTTAAAGTAGGTAACATGTCTTTCGAAACTATTGCTAACTAAAAGGAACATCCCGATTAAAGTCGGGATGTTTTTTTTTGAATTCTTTTAAAATTATATTTTTTATAAAGCGATTTTAAAAAATTAATTCTTTATGAGTTTGTATGTTGACTTACTGTTTTCAGTGGTAATGATGATGAAATAAAAGCCATTATTAAGATAACTTATATCAATTGGTTTAAAATTTTCCACAGTTCCTTCCGTTAATTTCTTACCGTTGATAGATACTATTTCATATGTAGAATTAACTAAATTTTCCATAGAGATAGTTACGATTGATGATGCAGGATTAGGAATTATTTTAAAGTTATTTCTAAAATTTTCTGTAATAGATAAAGGAGCAAATTGTGTAGTAACTGTATTTGTGATGATAGGAGGATTAAAATCAAAATAAATATCTGAAGACGAACTGGCAATATCACCAATTGAAAAGTTGTTTTTCAATTTAATTTTGTAAAGCATCCAACCGTTACTTAATTCGGGCTCAATTTCTTCATAAGGTAAATTTATATCTGGAAAAGTATAAGTTAATTCATTACCGTTTCTAATTTCTATGTTTGCATTATGACTTTCTGCAATCGGAGTAAAAGTTGTCCAATCCAGATTAGCATCTAATATTTCTTTGATAATGACAAATGTGGCATTTGCTGTTCCTGAATTTTGAAAGCGAGTTAAGTAAGTTAAATATTCATTCGCCTGACTTTCTTCTATATAAGCACCTTCTAAAACTGTTTTATCATTCGGATCAAACGAACTAACAACAATTTGATTGATCACTTTTGTGTTATTTATTGGTGTAACATCACTAGCTATGGGATTAACAATAGCAGTGAAAGTAAGTATATCGTTCATAACAACAGTTGGTGGAGTAAACACAGAGAAAGTAACAGGAATTGATCTTATTTCAAAAGGAAGCAGATTGCTAAAATTCCATTCTAAAGATGAAGTATTCACATTATCAGGACTTGGTGCTGAATTATTAAACGTTAATTTAGTTCCATCAAATGATAATGATACTGTTCCATTCATAACAGTTGTCCCATTGTTTTGGTAAAAAATCATGTAATTGGCAGTAAACCCCGGAATTGCATCATTAATATTTGTGAATAAAATTGATAAATCATTAATGCTTGTGGTACTTGAAATACAAAAATTTTGGTTATTATAGTTTACTGATGCAGCATTAGTAATAGAATTGACACTACGCGTTGAAGGATTTGATGTAAAATTAGCAGGAAGATTTTCTAATGTAGTAATGGTGTATGATTCATTAATATTTGGAATATTTATGGAATAATCCCCATTTGTATTGGTAAACGTTCTATAATTCAGACTACTTGTAATAGCCTTAACTGTTCTTCGTGGAAAATTTAGACCATTAGCACAATTATCATTATTTAAATTGAATTTAACGTTTCCACTAATTATATGAGGCGGAAGTGGAGTTATTGAAACAATAGAAAATTCATTATTAGGATTTGGACAACCTGAACAATTTTGACCGTCAAAATAGAAAAATTGACTTTGACCACAAGAGTCAAATCCTTCACCATAGGCTGTGTTATAAACGTATCCAAAATCTATTTCTTCTTGAGTGATGTAGTGTATTCCGGTTGCTGTATTACCCGATATTGTTACGGTTGCATTATTGTCAATTATTTCTGATAATTCATAACCCATATTGAAATCGGTATAAATAGTATAGGTGTAATTTATAACATCACCAACATCAACTATTGAATTATTGTTTAAATCCTGATATACCCCCGACTGTGAACCATACATATAATCATCAAAATAGGCATATGTATATTCGTTTAGTTCATAAAAATCTGCATAGTTAGGGTTTGAGTAAGATCCCGGATCAGCAGACATATCATAGACGTAACCACCCGTCTCAGTTTCAGCTTCTGCGATTGCCTCCAAAAATAGTACACAATCTAAATAGTCAAATGAAATCCCTACGAGTAAAATTGGTGTTTCTTCACCAATTTGTAATGTTTCGATATTTGTTTCAAAATAAACTTCTGGTGAATTTGAATATACATAGATATTAGTTAATACTTCGTCTCCAAGATTTTTTACTTTTATTTTAGCTAAACCAGCTTCATAAACTAATAAAACCCCAATTCTTGGTTCGTTAATAGAACTAATGTTATCCTTTGCATTGGCAAATGAAAATAAAGCAATAAAAAAAAATAGTAAAATTTTTTTCATAAGTTTTAAAAATTTGGTTATCAATTAACAAACTTAATTAAATTATATGTGATATTTTTTTAAATTTTAAAATAATTTATAATTTGGAAGCAAGCTTCATTTTCATCATCAATCATTCCCTTTTCTTACTTTCTCAAACTCCTTCAAAACCGACTTCCTTCCAATCGTTTTCGTAATCACATCTTTCTCCAAACTCCAACCTCTTGCGGGTGAATATTCGCGTCCGTACCAAATAATTTGCAAGTGCAAATCGTTCCACAATTCTCTCGGAAAAATAGCTTTCGCATCGCGTTCCGTTTGCACGACATTTTTTCCATCCGATAAATTCCAACGATACATCAATCGATGAATGTGTGTATCCACCGGAAAAGCGGGTACACCAAATGCCTGACTCATCACTACACTCGCCGTTTTGTGACCCACAGCCGGAAGTTCTTCCAACGCTTCAAAACTTTGCGGAACCAAACCATTGTGCTTTTGAATCAAAATTTCTGATAAACCGTGAATTCCCTTCGATTTCATAGGTGAAAGCCCACACGGACGAATAATTTCCTTAATTTCTTCCACACTCATTTTCACCATATCATACGGATTATCGGCTTTTGCAAACAAAAGTGGCGTAATTTGATTCACCCGAACATCCGTGCATTGAGCCGAAAGCAATACCGCAATCAGCAAAGTGTACGAATCTTTGTGGTCCAAGGGCACAGGAATCGATGGATATAAGTCATTTAACGTATTTATAACAAATGTTGCACGCTGTTTCTTCGTCATTTTCGTAATTTTATGATTGTAAATTTATACTATTAATTTTTATGTGCCTAATCCAGCTTTCCGTTCCAAGTTTTATTTCACAAAGCTGTTTTTGTTAAGTCCAAAAAGAGCTTCCTTTGGTCGCTTTTTTAGCCTTACAAAAACTAGCTTTCTTCAATAAAAGCTTTCCACTGCAATCTGGGGCAAGAAAAAGAGATTGTTAGATTTTTAGATTGTTAGAAAAAAAATTATTAGATTTTTTGATTTTCAGATTATTAGAAAAACAGATTATTAGATTTTCACATCTTCTAAAAATCCAACAATCGAACAATCCAAAAATCGAACAATCCAAAAATCAAATAATCTAAAAATCCAACATATGACAACATTAGAAAAAGGCGACAAAGCACCCAATTTTTCAGCAAAAGATCAAGACGGAAAAGTTCACACCTTATCCGATTACAAAGGAAAAAAATTAGTGGTTTTCTTCTATCCAAAAGCCAACACGCCGGGCTGTACCGCCGAAGCTTGCGATTTACGTGATAATTTTGCCCGTTTCGAAGCCAACAATTATGCACTTTTAGGCGTGAGTGCCGACAATGCCAAAGCACAATCAAATTTCAAAAACAAATACGAATTCCCATTTCCGCTTTTAGCCGATGAAGACAAAGCAGTCATTCAAGCCTTTGGTGTTTGGGGACCCAAAAAATTTATGGGCAAAGAGTACGACGGAATTCATCGCACCACATTTGTAATCAACGAAAACGGAATTATTGATGAGGTTATCACTTCTGTAAAAACTAAAGCTCACGCAGAACAAATTTTAGGATAAAAAACTAAGTAATTTTAGCGACAAATTCCACTAATTCACACAAATTAATTCGTGAAATTAGTGGAATTCGTGGCTTTTATCTTTTAATTCGTTGGTTCTTCAATTTTTGGTTTGGAGTCGTAGCCAAATAATTTATCTTTTTTAATTATTTCGGCAACACCTTTTGGCAGCATTTCTTCCCAACCTTCGGTTCCTTTAGCAATCATTCTCAACACGTGACGAGAATAAATTTCCAAGTTATTTTGGTTGGCAATTTCAATATCGACCACTTTCCCGTTGAATTTAAAGAATTTGTATAATTCTTTCATTCTCGGATGTACTTTTAAGTTTTCAGAATTGACGATTTCACCATTTTCATCTTTCATTGGATATAGGAAAACTTTCAAATCACGGTAGAATAATTTACCAAAAGCTTCCAAAATTCCACCACTTAAATGACGGTAATATTTTTCATCAAAAATATCCACTAAGTTGTTGACACCCATCGCCAATCCCATTCTGGCTTTCGTGTAACTGGAGAAATATTCAACCACACGATAGTATTCTTGGAAGTTCGAAATCATTACATATTGACCAAGTGAACAAAGTAATTCGGCACGATCCATAAAATCACGTTCATCAATTTCACCTTCCGAACGTAAATTGGAAAGTGTAATTTCAAAAATAACTAACGTATTATCGGCTTCAACTTTGTTTTCACACAAAAACATCTCAAGCGATTTTTCATACATATCCATATTCACACGAGTTACCGGGCGAAAACTTCCACGAAGAGCTAAAATGTTTTTCTTGTATAAAATTGAAGCAGGAAGAATATTATTTCCATCAGGGCCAAACATTACGGCATCGGTCATTCCGTTTTTAACCAATTGTAAACTCATCAATCGATTGTCAACATTGGCAAATCGAGGACCGGAAAAGTTAATCGTATCAATTTCTAACTGATCTTTGTCTAAATGGTCATATAAATATCGCAATAATTTTTTAGGATCATTGTATTTATAAAACGCACCATAAATTAAGTTCACACCAAGAATACCTAGAGTTTCTTGTTGTAATCGAGCATCATTTTCTTTAAAACGAATATGAAGAATGATTTCGTTATAATCTTCGTCCGGTTCAATTTGGTATTTCACACCAACCCAACCGTGACCTTTAAATTGCTTTGCAAAATCAATGGTTGCTACGGTATTTGCATAACTGAAAAACATTTTGTTAGGGTGTTTTACACGATCCAAACGTTTTTCAATTAAATCTACTTCGTGGGAAAGCATTTTTTTCAAACGACTTTCAGTTACATATCTACCGTCTTTTTCAATACCGTAAATCGCATCACTAAAATCTTTATCATATGCAGACATCGCTTTTGCAATCGTTCCGGATGAGCCTCCCGATCTAAAAAAGTGACGCACAGTTTCCTGTCCCGCACCAATTTCTGCAAAAGTTCCGTATATATTTTCGTTAAGGTTGATTCGCAGGGCTTTATCTTTTATCGAGGGAATTTGTTCAATCGCTCGATCACCTTTAAGTTTTATTTCCATCGCAATTCTTTCCATAATCAGTAATAGTTCAATGCAAAGTTAACAAATATCATACCGTAATAAAAGATAAATAGTGCTATTTTTGTGAAAATTTAACGTCTTGAAGGTTTATTTTTTAGGCACGGGCACATCACAAGGAATTCCTGTAATCGGGAGTAATCATTCTGTTTGCAAAAGTTCTGATTCTAAAGACAAACGTTTGCGAGTTTCGGTATGGATTTATGACAAAGACTATTCATTTGTGATTGATTGCGGACCTGATTTCAGACAACAGATGTTAACTTCCGGTTGCACGAAGTTAGATGCTATTCTTTTTACGCACGAACACGCCGATCATACTGCTGGATTAGACGACATCAGACCATTTTTTTTCAAGCAAGGTGATATTCCAATTTATGCTCATCAAAGAGTAATTCAAAATTTGAAAAAACGTTTTGATTATATTTTTGAAACGGAAGATAGATATCCTGGAGCTCCTTCTGTAGCAGTTCATGAAGTAATTCCAAATCAAAATTTTTCAATCGCTCAAAAAAAAATTATTCCAATTGAGGTGATGCATGGAAACCTTCAGGTATTTGGATATCGCATTGATAATTTTGCTTATTTAACGGATGTAAAAACCATTGCAAAAAGTGAACTTGAAAAACTGAAAAATTTAGATGTATTGGTTGTCAATGCCTTACGTGAAGAACCTCACAGCACACATTTTAATTTGGAAGAAGCATTAAATTTCATAGCTTTGGTCAATCCGAAAAAAAGTTATTTGACGCACATTAGTCATCTGTTGGGATTTCATCAAGAAGTACAACAAAAATTGCCAAAAAACGTTTATTTAGCATACGATAACTTAGAAATTTCAATTTAATAAAATGAAAAAATCATTATTTCTCTATTTGTTCATTGTCAGTGTTTTAATGACAGTTTTTACTTTTATGTATTATAGTAAAAAAGTAAAATTTGAAGCAGAACGATTTGAAAATTTGAAGACTAAGATGAATGACACAATTCAAACACTTAATAATCAGATTTTTGATGCAAATTATTTTACGCTTCGAAATAATGACAATGCTCAAAATTATTTAGAAGATTATTCTATTGAAAAATTAATTCCGAAAATTGAAGCCAATTTAATGGAATTAAACGATAATCCGGAAGGAAATCCGTTGGTTGATTTTGGTAAAATTGATGATAGAAAATTTATCATTAATAAAATTGAAGTATTAAACCATCGTTGGATTATTGCCGATTTCAGTAACGGAGATCTTTGGGGTGAAGTATTGTTGCAGTATTTCATTGAAGAAGATGAATCATTAGATTTTAAAATTATTCAGTCAACATTGTATCCAAAACAGTAAACTTTTGTATATTTAAGTCCTTAATTTTTTTCCTATGAAAAATTGTTTGCTTTTAGCTGTATTGGTTTTGAGTTTTGTTTCCTGCAAAAAATTTGATCAGGATGTAGAACCTGAATTGCTTAAAAAGCAAACGTTGTTAGACACAATTACCAGCATCGACAAAGATGAAAATGGTTGTTTGGATGGAGCTGGTTATTTTTGGTCAACATTGAATAAAGAATGTATAAAAATCTATGAATCGGCAATCACTTTATATCCTCAGGATAATCAAAATAATGAGGATGAAACAAAAAATGCCTACATTGTTTTTGGTGAGAATGGAGGAAACGAAGCAGAAATATTTCTTCCTAATCAAGTGAAATCAGTAATTCTTATTCGTCCCGAAGAAGGCCAACCTTGGAAATTTGACGAATGGCAGCTCATTCCGTGGAAAGGATTTGTACTTAAAAAAGGAGAAGATATTTTATTTGCCGGCGATGGAGGTGTTGGACCAAAAATCACCGGAAGCGATAAAAACGAGGATTAATTTACTTATTTTCTTCCAACCAATTCCTAAAATCATAAAAATTTTGTGGAGCAACTCCGTGACCAACGGGATATTCTTTATACACAAATTTAATTCCTAATTTTTCTAAAACCGGACTTGTTTTTCTTGCCCAATCCACCGGAATTACCTGATCAACAGTTCCATGTGAAGCAAATATTTTTAAGTTTGAGAAGTCATTTTGCTCAAAATTCTCTTTCGCCATGTCGGTATTCAAATAACCACTCATCGCAACAATTTTTGAAACTTTTTCCGGATAGGATAGGGCGATAGCATAACTCAAAATAGCTCCTTGACTGAATCCGATTAAGGTGATTTTCTCCTTATCAATTGGATATTTTGCAACCAATTCATCTATAAAATCAACGATTAAATCTCTCGATTGTTTGGCTTGATTTATATCGGAAAACTTAGTGTCGTCTGCATCAAAATTGATAGCATACCAAGCATAGCTTCCGTACATTAAATCATGCGGAGCTTGTACCGAAATCACATAATATTCCTCCGGAAGTTCTGATGCAAATGAAAATAAATCTTCTTTATTACTGCCATAACCGTGCAATAAAAGTAATAAGGGATTTTTTTCTTGAATTGTTTTTGGCTCTCGAATTAAATACTGTAACGACATAATTATAGGCTTTTAAATATATTTTGGTAAAAATCACCCAACAAAGGAACTTTTTTCTCTTCATTATTCAATGCTCCCATGAATCCAAAAATCCATAAAATAAAAAAGAAAATGTAAAAAGCCGAGGATATCATCCAACTATCAAAATAACCGATAGGATATCCTAAAGCAAAAAAGGTCAAAAAGATTCCCAATGCTTGTCTGATGTGAAAACTAGCGAATGAACTTTTGTTTTCACTATTCATAAAAATTGCGATTACAGATCCAATAATCGTTAAGTAAGCTACAATTGCAGCATTTTTATTTTGTTCCATTATCCTAAAACTAATTTACCATTATTATAAATTCCGTATACTTTTCCAATCATTTTTTCGCCTAAAAAGGCTGAATTTTTTGATTTTGAAAGAATATTTTCTTTCGTAAAAGTCCATTCTGATGTAGGATTAAAAAAAGTTAAATCTGCAGTTGAACCTTCTGTTATTGAAGAATTTTCGATACCAAAAGTTCCTTTTCCATTTGATAATTTAGAAATAATCACATCCAAGGGAAGTACATTTAATAAAGCTCCAAAAGCACTTTCTAAGCCAATGGTTCCGTTTTTGGCCAAATCAAATTCCATTTTTTTATGCTCAATGTCAATCGGATTATGGTCGGAAGTAATCATATCAATCGTTCCGTCTAAAACACCTTGCACTAATGCTTTTCTGGTTTTTTCATCTCGCAAGGGTGGACTCACTTTCAAACGTGTGTCAAATTCACTTAATTTTTCATCTGTTAAAACCAAATGATGAACCGCTACACTGCACGAAACGTGTAAACCTTTTGCTTTTGCGTCTTTGATTAATTTCACTGATTTTGCAGTAGAAATCGTTGGAATATGTAACTTTCCACCGGTGTATTCTAATAAAAATAAGTTTCGGGCAATCACTAATTCTTCTGCTAAAGTTGGGATTCCTTTTAATCCTAATCGAGTGGAAACAGCACCTTCGTGAGCCACACCATTTCCTTTTATTTTTTCATCTTGCGAAAAAGCAATCACTAATCCATCAAAATCTTGCACATATTGCAATCCTATTTTTAGTAAATTAGCATTGGTTATATTTTTCCCGTAATCGCCAAAAGCAACTGCTCCGGCATTTTTCATATCGAATAATTCAGCCAAATCATTTCCTTCCGAACCTTTGGTTAACGCTCCAATTGGAAATAAATTTACTGCGTTATCTCTGGCTTTTTCCTTTACAAATCGAACTTGCGACTGATTATCAATCACCGGAAACGAGTTGGGTTGCAAAGCAATAGTTGTAAAACCGCTTTTTGTCGCCACCGATAATCCGTTGGCAATGGTTTCACGGTCTTCAAAACCAGGTTCGCCAAGAGAAACTGAGCTATCAAACCATCCTTTGGATATATGTAGATTTTCTAAACTAATTTCTTCAAAGTCTTTTTCCGAGGGTAAGTTTAAACCAATTTTTTCAATGTTTTTGCCCACAATTTTCAGGTCGGTTTTTTGGTTGTGATGCACACCGTTTGGATCGATTATGGTTGCATTTCGGATGATTAAATTCATTTCACAAATTTTTGAATGAGTATTTCCAGTACCACAAATAATAATGTAAGTATCACAAACCATTTCCAAATTGTGTTATCTGTTCGGTTGGTTTGCAAAGCATCAAAAACAGATTCAATTGAATTACCGTTTTCGTAAGATTCTAATAAATTTGAATTATCCAAGCCTAAATCACTTTCGGTTAGGGAATAATTAAAACTTATATTTTTTATGATTGTATTATCTTTTAAAGCATTGAAATTTCCGGATTGACTTGGACTTTCCGAAAAAGTAAGTTTTACTTTATTGTTCAGAATTTGTTGTTGCGGAATAAATTTTTCGCTTTTTTCATCAGTTACCGAAACCACAGAAATAATTTCATCTTTTGCCAAAAGTTGGTCAATTGTTATGGGAGAAGAAGTGCCAACTGTCAGGGCATTGATTCCCGTTTTCGCACTTTGAAAAGCCATATTATAAAACGTCGGAACAATTAAAGGAGAATTTTTAAAGTTAGAATTTCCCTTGTTAATTGGTGCCGAAAAAACATAAAATGAACCCAACGAATTGGAAACTGCTGTTAAAAACGGACTTTGATCTTCATACGTCAAAATAGAAGGATAAGCACTTTTTAAAGTGAAATTTGTTTTAGTATTTGGATATTGAAAATTCGCAACTTTCTTTTCAAAAACACCATTATAAAGTGGATGAGAAAATGAAATGGTAGTAATTTGTGCTTCTTTTTTAAGTAATTCATCCACAGAAAATGTTCCAAAATTTCTAAGCAAACTGTTTATATTCAATGCATTATTTTCTTCTGACGGAATAAAAATAATATTTCCTCCTTTATCATAAAAAGCTTTTAATGTGGTTTGAAGAGCTTGCGGAATTTCTTTTATTTCATTGAGAATAATAGCATCTTGTTTTTCCAATAAATTATAATCCAACGATTTTAATTCAAATTGCGAAAAGACAAATTCATTCTCAGTATAAATTTTCGTCAGAAATTGATTTTTATCCGCATTACCAATGGCTAAAATTGAAGCTTTTTCAGGTTTAGAAATACTGAAATAGTAATAATTGTCATAACTCAACCCAGGTTCGTCAATAAAAACATAACCGTTGAAATCAGCTTTTGGAATAGTGAAAAAAAGTTCTTTTTCTGTTTGATCCAATTTTACTTGTGTTTTGGCAATCAGTTGTTTTTGATTGTAAATGGCAACAGGAATTTCTTGTTCCGACTTTCCGTATGCTTTTAATTTTACACCAATTTCATAAAAATTATCTAACGTTTGTTGAAGATAAACACTATCAACCGACACATTATTTTTTTGTTCCGATTTGGGTAGGATAAAGATGGGATTAATCGTTTCATCAATTGGTTTTAACTGATTTGCTTGAAGATTTATCGCATCAGTAATCACCACAACATCTTTATTAAAAGGAGTCTTTCTGGATTTAATTTTCGTTAAACTCTGATCCAATTGAAAATTTGTGGCACTGTAATCCAAATTCATCAATTCTTTTTGAATCGATTTGATGTCTGTATTCCAATATACATCATCATTGGTAAGGAGAGAAAAAGTTGTGCTTTCAGGTGTATTTTCTAATAATTCCTGAACAGCTCTTTTCAATAATTCACCTTGTTTTCCTTTGGCTTGCATGCTAAACGAATTGTCTAAAACAAGATATAATTCGTTGGTAACTCCTTTACTGTCTTTGGCTTTAAAAAAGGGTTGGGCAAATGCAAAAATCAACGCTGTTAAAAGTAACAATCGTGTTAATAACAACAACCATTTTTTGAGTTGAGAGCTTTTTCTGGTTTGTATGGAAAGTTCTTTCAGGAATTTTACATTAGTGAAATATTCCTTTTTAAATCGTCTGAGTTGAAATAAATGGACTAAAATTGGCAACACCAATAAAAAAAGGAAATACAGAATTTCAGGATGTTTAAACTGCATTAATTGAAAGTTTGTCAAAGATAGCTTTTATATTTTAATAGCACAAATCAAAAGTGTTAAGCAAAAGCGAAAGCTTGGGAGAAGAAAAACATTTATTTTTTCTTTCTTTTCTCATCTCTTTTTCGTTCCACACCTCGATTTCTCGATTCGGTTTTTCTTGGCGTTCTTTTTCCGGGACCACCAAGATTTACCTTTTTATTTTTATCTTTTTTATCGTGAAATGCTTCGCCACCTTCTTTCTTTGGACGTTTCAAAAGCACTTTCATTTTTCTCTTTTCTTTTTCGAATTCAAGTACTTTTTCTTCGATTTCGATGTTAGGAAGTGGTAAAAACTCAATTTCCTTTTCCATTAAAATTTCGGCTTCAATTTGAATTTCTTCTTCTCTCGGACTCACAAAACTCACTGCGACACCGGTTTTATCGGCACGACCGGTTCGACCAATTCTGTGTACATATTGTTCAGGAACTTCAGGAAATTCCATATTGACAACGTGGGTGATATCAGAAATATCCAAACCACGAGCCATTACATCAGTAGTTACAATTCCTCTGATTTCTCCTGCTTGAAACGAAGCCATCGTATTCAAACGATAATTTTGCGATTTATTCGAATGAATCAAACCAAACTGATCCGGAAATTCTTCTTCCAAAGCTACAGAAACTAAATCAGCTGTTTTTTTATTGTTGATGAAAATCAGCAATCGCGACATACTTTCATCGGAGTGTAAAAGTTCTTTTAGTAAATTTAATTTGGTTAGAAAATTTGGCACTTTATAACCAATTTGCGTAATTTTTTCTAAAGGCGTTCCCGATGGAGCCAACGAAACTTCGACAGGAAAGTCAAAATATTCATCCAACATATCATCCACTTCATCCGTCATTGTAGCTGAGAAAAGGATGTTTTGTCTTTTTGATTTTAACATCGTTAGTATGGAAGTAACCTGAAAACGGAAACCTAAGTTTAGCATTTCATCAAATTCATCAATCACTAATTTCTGAATTTCATCAAAACGAATAACGTTGTCCAAAGCCAAATCCATCACTCGTCCCGGTGTTCCCACTAAAATATCAACACCTTGATAAACCGCTGTTTTTTGAGTGTTAATGTTTACACCTCCATAAACACCTAATGTTCGAACGGACATATATTGGGTCAATTTTACGACTTCTTCGGCAACTTGAACGACTAATTCACGTGTTGGAACTAAAATCAAAACCCGTGGTGTGTGGGTATTTTGAAATTTCCAATGTTTTAAAATCGGTAATAAGTAAGCAAAAGTCTTTCCGGTTCCGGTTTGAGCAATTCCCATCATATCGCGACCGGATAAAATAACCGGCATCGATTTAATTTGAATAGGAGTTGGGGTGGTAAAACCTAATTCATCAATTGCTTTTTGCAATGATTTAGGTAAATCAAAATCCAGAAAAGTAGACATAAAAAAGATAATTTTTGCAAAGGTACGGAATTTTAAATCAATGCCTAAATCGGACTAAAATCCTTCAAAAACACCTAATCCAAATAGAGCAAAATCATATTTTACAGGATCACTTTTGTCTAAATTTTGTAAGTTGGAATCTAACTCAAAAAGTGCTTTTGCGTCGTTTTGTTTTCGCGTAAGCAAACCTAATTTTCGAGCTACATTTCCGGAATGAACGTCAAGCGGACACGAAAGTTGAGAGGGAGAAATGGAGTTCCAAATGCCTAAATCAACTCCTACATTATCTTTTCTCACCATCCATCGTAAAAACATATTAATTCGTTTAGCGGCGGAATTATTCATTGGATCTGAAACATGTTTTTGTGTACGATATTGATGTTCAATTTCAAAAAATACAGATTTAAAATTTGAAATATTTTGTTGTAAGGTGTTGCTTTGTATATCTTTACTGAAAACAGATTCCAATCCATCGTGATTTTGATAAATGTTTTTTAATGCTTTGATAAAGGAAACACAATCTGTTCCATTAAAAGTGCGATGGACAAAATCATTCAATCTCTCTAAATCATTTTCGTTATGATTCATTACAAAATCGTAGGGTGAATTACCTAATTTAGCCATTAAGTTTTGACTATTATTGATGATCATTTTGCGATTTCCCCACGAAATGGTGGCGGCCAAGAATCCTGCAATTTCAATATCTTCTTTTAAGGTATAAAGATGTGGAATTTGAATTGGATCACTTTCAATAAATTTTGGATGGTTGTACAATTGAACTTTTTCGTCCAGAAATTCTTTTAATTCCGCTTGATTCATTAAACAGTTGCATTTGGTAAGGATGAAAAATCAATCCAACCTGAATTTTGATCAAATAAACCATCTTTCATGATTAATTTTCTGTCGGCCATGTTCGCTAAGGTTTCATTGTGCGTAACAATTACAAACGTTTGTCCGAATTCATCTCGTAATTTAAAAAATAATTCGTGTAAATTTTCGGCAGAAGTGGTATCTAAATTCCCTGAAGGTTCATCTGCAAAAATCACAGCCGGTTTATTGATTAAAGCTCTGGCAACTGCCACACGTTGTTGTTCTCCACCGGAGAGTTCAGCAGGTTTGTGATCCATTCGATGTGATAAGCCAAGATAATTAAGTAGTTTAACCGCTTCTTCTTCAGCTTCAGATTTTGATTTCCCTGAAATAAAAGCCGGAATGCATACATTTTCTAACGCTGTGAATTCAGGTAACAATTGATGAAATTGAAATATAAATCCCAATTTTTGGTTTCTAAATTTCGATAATTGCTTGTCATTCATATCTAAAACCGATTCACCATCAATTACTAAGGAAGTTCCGTTTTCTTTTGAAGGTTTTTCTAAAGTTCCTAAAATTTGAAGAAGCGTGGTTTTTCCGGCACCAGATGCACCTACAATAGAAACAACTTCTCCTTTTTTAATAGAGAGATCTACACCTTTTAAAACGTGTAATTGGTCAAAATATTTATGAATTCCTTTTACTTGTATCATCTGAAACTATTTTTACAAAGTAACAAAGATTTTAAAGATTTTGAAACCGTATCAGTTCTATTTATCGTAGTATAAATAATAAAATTACGTTAAAGATGTAGTTTTGTTTAATATTGTGGTATATTTGTTAAACAAAAATAAGTAATGAAAAAATTAATTTTAATAGTGTTAGCCTTTTCAAATTTCTCATGTCAATCGCAAGAAAGAAAAAGTGCTTTTTTAGAAAATAAACAACCAGTAAAAATGAATGTAGAAAACGGATTAGAACTAGCCACTTTTGCCGGTGGATGTTTTTGGTGTACAGAGGCAGTTTTTTTAGAAATTGAAGGCGTTAAAAAAGTAGTTTCAGGCTACATAGGCGGAACAACAAAAAATCCAACTTATAAAGATATCGGAACAGGAATGACCGGTCACGCAGAAGCAATTCAAATCACTTTTGACCCAAAAATTGTTTCATTTGGAGAATTATTGGAAATTTATTTTGCTACACACGATCCAACAACATTAAATCGTCAAGGAAATGATGTAGGAACACAATACCGTAGCGAAGTGTTTTACTATAATGACAACCAAAAACAATTGACTGAAGATTATATTAAATTGATGACAAATGAAAAAACGTTTAAAGATCCAATTGTGACGAGAGTTTCAGCGGCTTCTGTTTTTTATGAAGCGGAAGATTATCATCAGAATTATTACAATTTAAACAAAACTCAATCGTACTGCAGTTATGTCATTACACCTAAAATTGATAAATTGAAAAAGAATTTTAAAGATAAATTGAAAAATTAATTACGCAAAAGTTAATAAGAATCTCAAAAAAACAAACGCTATGAATAACCACATTGAAAAAGAATTATTTGAACTTTTGGGTGATGAACATCAGATGACTTCGGCAGAAACACCTTTGAGACCGGATGCATTTAATAAATCGGATGCTGAGAAAATGGCAACCATTGAAAAACACTTTCATAGTATTATGGAAGAAATGGGTTTGGATATGACCGATGATAGTTTACGTGGAACTCCGCATCGAGTGGCAAAAATGTTTATTCAAGAAATTTTTAGCGGTTTAAATCCTGCAAATAAACCGAAAATTTCCGTTTTTGAAAACAGTTATCATTATGACAAAATGCTGGTTGAAGCAAACATCAGTTTCAATTCAACTTGCGAACATCATTTTTTGCCAATAATCGGGAAAGCTCATATTGGTTATGTTTCGAATGGAAAAGTGATTGGTTTATCCAAATTAAATCGAATTGTTGATTATTTTGCCAGACGACCACAGGTACAAGAGCGAATGATTATGCAAATTTTTAACGAATTAAAATCCGTTTTAAATACAGAAGATGTGATAGTTGTGGTGGAAGCCGAACATTTGTGCGTGTCAAGTCGCGGAATAAAAGACAGTTCTAGTTATACTTCAACCATTCAATATGGCGGAATTTTTTCTGAAAAAGAGAATAGAAATGACTTTTTTAATTTAATGAAGAAGGAAAAATAATTTGGCATCAATTTTGTCGTTATAATTGTAGATTATTTAATTTTAAATTATGACAAAAGAAGTTGCTGTTCAAACAGTTAAAGATACCAAATCGAGAGATTTAGTTTTAAGTCTCATTTTTGACGGGATTGGAATGCTATCTTATTTAGTTCCATTTTTTGGAGCAATATCCGATGTTATTTGGGCTCCAATTGCCGGTATAATTTTGATGAGAATGTATAAAGGAACAGTAGGAACTGTCGGAGGTTTTATAGTTTTTGTTGAAGAATTAATGCCGGGACTAGACTTTATTCCAACTTTCACCATAACTTGGATTTATACCTATCTGATAAAAAAGAAATAAAAATCAACAGAACTGCAATCTAATCATTGCAGTTTTTTATTTTGCAGTAGCCTTTTTTTCAAACCAATTAGCAATAAAGCCTAATTTCATACTGCGAAGCATTTTCTTTTCGAATGCCCAAAAGAATTCAAATTGCCCGAAAAGAAAACCAAACAAAACGAGTAAAATCTGATAAATTGGAAAAATAGCAATTAATCGAAAGGGTAAATAAAACCAGCCTAAATTTTCACTTGTAAGACCAATATAATTTGTAAAAGGTTTCGATAAATAGGCAGAAACCGAACCGGTAATTGCAAAAACAATAAAAATAATAACGAGTTGAAAGTTTGACGTAACACCCCAGCGGGCTTTTAATTTTTTCATAGATTGTGGTAGATTTTCAAAGTAACCAGAATATTAAATCTTTTCTTTTTTGGGATTCTTAACGATTTTTATAATCAACAAAATTAAAGCTAAAGATTTAAATAGCATTCCTAATAACAAAAATAAATTACCATTAGAAAAATGTGTTATTTTGAATAGTGCTCCTAAAATGACAAAAAATATACCGAGCAGAAAGGAAACGATAATATAAACAAATTTTTGCATCATGAGGTTTACATTAAATTCTAGCAGCAAATCCGCCAAGTTGCTGTTTATAAGTTTGTTGAAAATAGACCAAATAATTAAAGAGCATATAATTTACTTCGTAACCGTAGTCAATACCACTTCGGTAATCAATCTGCATTTGATATAAATTTTGATCAAACCTCATTGGTTGTAGAACACGATTGTTGTATTCTGTAACCCAAAATTGATTCCGTGCTTCAAGATAGCTTTGTGAATAATAGTTTCGAGGCATTGCTCTGCTGGCTAACCAAAAATTAAAACCAGGTTCAATGATGATAATTTCATATTCCAGTTCGTCATTAGCAATTCTTACTGTATCAGAAGCAGTAGATGCAATTTCATTTTCGGTACTAATAGAATTTGGTTTATTACCTGAACAGGCATAAATTATATAACATAAGAAGAATATAACAACTCCGTTTTTCATATTATAAAAGTACAAAAATTCAATGATTTATATACTCAATTAAGTTTATTTAACAAAAAAACCACTCCTAAAGAAGTGGTTATTAAATCTATATTTTAAAATTTATTTCCCGAAAAATTTACCTAGCAATCCGCCAAGACCGCCTTTTTTTGTGGCGGCTGCCATCGCATCTTGCATATCTACTTTTCCATCGTTATTTTGATCTAATCCAAACTGACCACCGTATTTAGTTACCATATCCATTAAATTGGAATTTCCAGAACCTCCAGAAATAGCACTTACTAAATCTGAAACATCAAAACCTTTTACGTTTGGATCTTTTGCTTTACCAATTAATGAACCTAATATTTGCGGTATCATACTCGCAGCTACACCATTGGCAGCAGTACTATCTAAACCAACTTTTTGTCCTAAATTTCCTGAAACTTGTTCAATAAGTTGTTTAACCACGGGATTTGAGGTTGAACCTGCATTATTACCTTGAAAAAGTCCGGCCAACTGCTCGAGTTTTCCTTCGGAGGCCATTTTTTGCAATCCTGAAAGTAAAGAACTTTCGGTTTCTTTCATTACGCTATCATTCAACTCGTTTGGAACCGCATTATTTTTCACTACTGCTTGCTCTCCGAATTGTTGTACTAATTGTGTTAATTGATCTAACATATTGTTGGCTTTTAAAGTTATTTATACGAAGTTAGAGAATAAATTCATAACTTTTTATAAATCAATATTATTTTTCTGTTTTCAACAGGCTAATAATTTGTTCTGCCAATTCTGTTCCAATTCTGTCTTGAGCTTCTAAAGTAGCCGCACCTATGTGTGGAGTTAGCGAAATTTTCGGATGCATTAATATTTGTATTTCCGGAGTTGGTTCGTTTTCAAAAACATCCAAACCAGCAAAAAGTACTTTACCCTCGTCTAATGCTTCTACTAACGCAACTTCATCAATTACACCACCACGAGCTGCGTTAACAATTCCAACATTATCTTTCATAATGTTAAACTCTTCACGACCAATTACGTAGCCATCTTGAGCCGGCACGTGTAAAGTCACAAAGTCTGAATGTCTAAGTAAATCTTCAATCGGCTCGGTTACAATATCAACATTAATAAACTGATCATTATAAAAATCTACACGAATTACGGCTTCGCCAACATATTTATCGGAAGCAATTACTTTCATTCCTAAACCAAGAGCCATTTTTGCCACTGCTTGACCAATTCTACCGAAACCGATGATTCCAAGGGTTTTTCCACGTAATTCAATTCCGTTTGCGTAGGCTTTTTTCAAACCTTCAAAATTGGTATCGCCTTCCAATGGCATATTTCTATTGGCATCATGCAGAAAACGAACACCCGAAAACAAATGAGCAAAAACTAATTCGGCTACCGATTCTGAGGAAGATGCCGGAGTATTGATGACATGAATTCCTTTTTCGCGAGCATACGTAACATCAATATTATCCATACCCACACCACCGCGACCGATGATTTTTAGACTCGGACAATTATCGATGATATCTTTTCTAACTTTAGTTGCACTTCGTACTAAAATTACGCTTACTTGATTTGCATTAATAAAATTTGCCACTTGTTCTTGGGCAACTTTGGTTGTAATTACTTCAAACCCTCCTTTTTCTAGGGCTTTAATTCCGCTTGGAGAAATTCCGTCGTTGGCTAGTACTTTCATTTTTTTGTCATTGCGAGGAACGAAACAATCTCGTTCTCAAATTAATATTTTTTTATTTATCTACAATTTATTCCTTGATTAATGGAACACGGATTCTATGGATGAAATAGATTTAATCTGATTTTAAGCTTCGCTAGAAGGATGAAAATGGATTTGTTTGGTGTAATATTCGCTTTCAAAAACTCCTAACTCCTAACTTCCAACTCTCTCATTACATCCACCAAAACCTGAACGCTTTCCAATGGCATAGCATTATACATCGAAGCTCTGTATCCGCCAACTGAACGATGACCAGGTAATCCTGAAATTCCGGCATCTTTCCAGAGTTTATCAAAAGCAGGAGCGTGTGCTTCGTCATTCAATAAAAATGTTGCATTCATATTGCTTCTAAATTCGGCAACGGCAGTTCCTTTGAATAATGGATTTCGGTCAATCTCTGTATATAATAAATTTGCTTTCGCTTCATTTACTTTTTCTATTGTGGCAATTCCGCCTAAATTTTTCAACCATTGTAGGGTTAAAAGCGATGCATAAACCGGAAAAACGGCCGGTGTGTTATACATACTTTCCTTTTCAATATGTTGAACATAATCTAGCATATTTGGGATAGTTCTTCCAGATTTTCCTAAGATTTCTTCTTTAACAACTACTAAAGTTGTACCCGCTGGTCCCATATTTTTTTGAGCTCCGGCATAAATTAAATCAAATTTTGAAAAATCTAATGTGCGAGAAAAAATATCAGAACTCATATCACAAACCATTGGAATTTCAAGGTTTGGAAATTCTTTTATTTGTGTTCCAAAAATGGTGTTATTAGATGTACAGTGAAAATAATCAGCATCCGATGGAACGGTATAACCCTTTGGAATATGATTGTAATTTTCACCTTTTGAAGAAGCTACAACTACAGTTTCACCAAAATGTTTAGCTTCTTTGATGGCAGAATTTGCCCAAGTTCCGGTATCTAAATAAGCTGCTTTTCCGTTTACTTTCATCAAATTGTACGGAATCATTAAAAATTCTAAACTTGCTCCGCCGTGTAAAAACAAAGCTTGATAACCTTTTCCTTCTAATCCTAAAAGTTCCAAAGCTAAAGCTCTTGCTTCATCCATTACAGCAACGAAATCTTTGCTACGGTGTGAAATTTCTAATATCGATAAACCTGAATTATTAAAATTTAAAATGGCTTGAGCAGATTTTTCAAATACCTCTGGTGGTAAAATGCAAGGTCCTGCACTATAGTTATGTTTTTTCATTATGGAAGTTTGATTTCAAAAAATTGAATTGCAAATTTCTGAAATTCATAGTGAAAAGACCGATTTTTGAAAGCGGTTTTTATTATAGGTTATTAACAAAAACGTTGTAGTTGAAAAGTTAAAATACTATTTTTTAATAATTTTATGGGTTTCAAATAATCCGTTATCAAAACTAATTTTTAAGAAATAAAGTCCTGCTTGAAAATTTTCTAATGAAATAGTATTATTATCCAAAGAGGAAGATTGAAGTAATTTTCCAGTTAATGAAAAAAGCTCGTAGTTTTTTGGTTGATTTAATGAATTATTTTGAAAAGTAATTGTTGAAGCGGTTGGATTAGGAAAAATAGAAATTTGGCTTTTTTCAAATGAAGTAGAGCTTAAGTTTTCCAGATTAAAAGCATAAGCTTTTCCGTTGCTAATAGGTCCTTCTGTATAAGCTCCCATTACTAAATTTGAACCTTGTAAGGAAATACTATTACCTAATCGATCATCCATTCCGGCTTGTCCTTCTCCAAAAAAATAGGTTTGCATTTGCCATTCGTTCTCAACTTTTTTATAATAAAAAACAGGGAACTTTCGACTCATTTGTAAAGTATAAGATTCATATCCAATTAGCATATTCTCTCCCGAAACTTCTACTTTTCCGATTTGAAAATCTTGAAAATCCATTGTTAAAATGGTTTCTTGTTCCCAAGAATTATTTACTCTATTTAATATATATAAACGATTAGTAAATTCAGTAGTCATTGCTAAAGTAGTAATATATAATTGTTGATTTTCAAGCGAAAAATCTTTACTGTTTTCTTCTAAATGACCAAATTCCTCTGTAGAATCACTATAATTCCAATTTGTGTTGAAAATAAAAGTATGGTATTTGCTGATTTGAAAATTTACTCGTTCTGATATAACTAACAAATTATCTTCAATTTCAATTTTCTCTCCTAAATGGACAGTGTTAGGAACAGTTAATTTTTGACTAAAAATCCATTCTGTTTCATTAAATGTATAAACATAAACAGCTCCAATTCCGTCCAGATTCACATCATTTGTAGCAGCGATGAACATTGAATTTCCTTGAATTTTTAAAAAAGCTCCAAATTGTTTATCTGATGTAGCATCATTCGCGGTTATTTTTTGAAAAAAGCTCCATTCATTATTTACTTTTCTATAAATGTATACTGCCCCGGCATCTATTAAACCTTCATCGTGCATTGGTGATCCAACCACAATAAAATCTTCATTTACTGAAATCGATTTGCCATATTGATCGGTAGATTCTGCATCGTCCGGATAAAAAACATTTTCTTGTGTTATTGTTTGATTTTCTTGCGAAAATACGTAGACCATCCCGATAGTTGTTGGTAAAATAGAAGATTCACTTGCCACAACAATAGTATTGTCATGCATTGCTGTTTCAGTTCCAAATCGCAATCCGGAAACATTTTCACTTGGATAGAATCCACTTAAATTCGTTTGAGCAAATAATCCGACACTAAATACAACAAAGACCGACAAAAGTAGTTTTCTAATCATGATTGATGTTGTTTCTTACAAATATAAGAAAAATTCTAAACCGAAATCAAAAATTCCAACGTGTCAACATTATCAGCATAATCCCAAAGTTGTGGTTTTTGTGTTTGTCCGAATGCGATGCTGTTCTCCGTTAAACCATTGGAAACGATGCACTGAATTTGATCTTCATCATTTTTTAAACGATTTTTCAAATCAGATAAAGATTCATAATATTCATAAAAAACAGAGGAAATAGGAGAGGAGTAGCTTGAATCTTCTTTTAAAGTTAAAAATCCGTTGTCCAATAATTTGAAATTACTCATCAAAAAAACAGCTTTGTTGTAATCGTAATTGTTTGAATATTTCTCATAATGAATTACGTCTTGGTATTCAAAAATAGCTTGAAAAAAAGCGTCAAAATTATATCCTTTTGGAACAAAAAGTTTGGAGACATTTCTGCATCCTAAACCAAAATAGCGAAAAATATCTTCACCTAAATTTACTAAATCTTCGTGGGATTCATTTCCATTTAAAATGGCAACTGAATTTCTGTTTTTACGAATGATTGAAGGTTTGTCCTTAAAATAATATTCAAAATAACGAGCAGTGTTGTTGCTTCCGGTGGCAATTACAGCATCAAAATTTTCTAATTTTCCATCTGTAAAAGTTATTCTTTCTTCCAAACTTTCATCTACAGCAATCAAATAATTGGCTAAAAATTTAATTAGATGTTGATCGTTGGAAGAAGTTTTCACCAAAACTTTATGACCTGAAATCAACACCGATAAAAAATCATGAAATCCAACAAGTGGAATATTTCCTGCCAAAATTAAACCAATGGTTTTGGGCTGAACTTTAGAAAAATCATAGTTAGAAATCCATTTAGATAAATTTATATCAGTCAACGCTTTTGACCACGAATTCACAGCAAAATAAACCTGTTCTTTTATAAACCAACCGTTATGTGATTGCGACAAAGCCATCAATGTTTCAAATGAATCAAAAAAGCGGTCATTGTGTTGAACCTCATGATTTAGCTGGGAATTATCCACTGAAAATTGAGCCAAAAACTTTCCTAGTTCAATAAAACTCAAAATTTTATTTTTTTGTAACATTTGATACTTGTTTATAACGTCTTTTGATTGTAATTTTGCACAAAAATAAGAAATAGAAAGTTGGCAAAAGTCAATTATTGAAAGTTAATAGTATTTCTTATCTTTAAATTTTAATTAAAGAAAAAATGGCAATCATTATAACAGACGAATGTATCAATTGCGGAGCTTGTGAACCGGAATGTCCAAACACGGCAATATACGAAGGAGCAGACGATTGGCGATACAAAGACGGAACCAAATTGAGCGGAAAAGTTATTTTGCCCGATGGAACCGAAATTGATGCCGAAGCGGCTCAAACCCCAATTTCAGATGATATTTATTACATCGTTCCCGGAAAATGTACCGAATGCAAAGGCTTTCATGAAGAACCTCAATGTGCTGCGGTTTGTCCGGTAGATTGTTGCGTACCCGACGATAATCATGTGGAAAGTGAAGAAACACTTTTGAATAGGCAAGCGTTTTTACATAACGAATAAAACACATTTTAACCTCAAGAATTCTTGAGGTTTTTTTTACTATGCTCAGAATATTTTTACCTACTATGTCTGGAGTATTGATTTTGTTTTTTTCATACAAATCAATTATTTATCTTTCACATAAAAAGGTGGAAGCGACGGTGATTTCTGTAAAAAAAGAAATCCTAGCAAACTATAAAAAGGGACAAAATGGGACGCGTTATCCCACAAGTTTCAAATTTGTTATGATTCCAACATTAGAATATTATCACAAAAATCAAAAACTTGAAATAACGAATTCTTCTTGGGCATTTACTACCGGTTTTTATGTAAATGATAAAGTTAAAATTCTTTTAAACGAAAATAACACTCCGGTATATTTGGCAACGGTGACACATTTTTGGTTGACTTCAAATGAAATGATTGTTGTTTTTGTGTTAATCTTTACATTACCATATATCTTTTCAATTCTTCAAGTAAATAAACGAACAAAACGAAAGCCACATCCATTATTCAAAAACGAACGAATTTAAGTTATGAAAGTAAAATTGATGACATTAATGATGTTTTTTTGGTTTAGTCAAATAAAGGCTCAAACAATCAACGGAAAAATTGTTGATGAAAATAATTCTCCTCTTTATGGTGTTTCTATTTATTTTGACGGAACAACTATTGGAACCACCACAGATACCAATGGCTTTTTTGAGTTAAAACTGCAATCTTTACCCAACTCAACCTTAGTTATCAGTTATATAGGTTATGAGTCAATTTACTTAAATACAATTCAATCGCCAATAAACATTCAACTAAAACCAAGTTCAATTGTTTTAAAAGAAGTTGTTTTAGAACCCATTCAGTTTTCCCGAAAGGAAATGTTGACCGTTTTTAGAGAACAATTTTTAGGAAGAACCAAAGGTGGAAAAAATTGCGTTATTCTTAATGAAGATGCAATTCAGTTTTCATACACTTCAAAAGAATTCAAATTAGCTGCGTTTGCCGATGAAAAGATAAGAGTTAAAAATAATTATTTAGGATACATCATTGAAGTTGATTTAATCGATTTTTATGTTGCATATAATAAAAGAACATTGTCAAATGATTATTTGAGAGGCAGTTACTTTGCTGTTACTTCCTTTTTTAAAGAAATTGAAGATTTAGGAAAATCGTTCAACAAGAACAGAACATCTGCTTATCTTGGCTCGCCCAAGCATTTTTTTAAAAATTTAATCGAAAAGAAATGGGGAAAGAAAGAATTTGTCTTGTTTGATGGAAGTTTTGCCACCGATGCCGATTTGCACTTTGAAATTTTGGATGAGAATAACATGAAATTGATTAAAGTAAAAGGAAAACACATCACTACTAATTCGTTGACAACTCAAAAATTCTACAGAAGTTTCAACACGTTGTATAACAATAAAGAACAATCGAAAATTATCTTTAAAACGGCAGAATTTTATGTTGATGCATTCGGAAATCATACTCACATTGATCAAATTGATTTTTCGGGTGAAATTTCAAAAAAGAGGTTTGGAGATATGTTACCACTGGATTTTGAACCCAAATAAAATAAAAAAATCCTGAGCCGAAACTCAGGATTCTAAAGGGAACTTAGGGTTAAATTAATCTTTTAAAACTGTATAAGTTTCAAAAGTAACCGTATCTGTTTTTGGATTATACGATTCTAATACTAAGTTTCCATTGGTATCAAAATAGGCAATTGCCGTTTTGTTTTTTCCTGCAAAAATGAAACTGTTAGTAGTAGTTTTTCTGATTTTTCCAATATTCTTATTGTTTTCAGAAAGTAACGAATAACCTTGAGCATCAAGTTCTACTTTATATTTTTGTCCGTTTAACGTATAGTAATTTGTACGGTCAACATCTACAATTCTGACACTTCCATCCGGATTTATAATTTCAGTTGATTGTTCAACTACTGTTGGTGAAGGTTTAACGTCACGATTAACCGTTGCATCTTTCTTACCATCCAATTCAATCATTTGTACCTCTCGAGTATTCTCGTTTTTAACTGTTTTTGTTTCTTTTTCGCCATCATTAACGGTTATGATGGTTTTTTTAGTTTCATCAACCACATTTTTATTCTGAGCTTGACTTAATGAGAAGGTTAATACGAATAAAATTATTGCTGCTAGTTTCATGGTTTGATATTTTATATAATTAATAATGTAAAGATACAATCTCACCAAAAGCTTTGCCTTACACAATTTTAACGAAGGTTTACACAATTCACACTTGCTGATTTGATAAGTTTTAATCTTTCAATATTATAAACTATATTTGCACCCGTTTAAAACCGATTACCTTTTACCAATAACCCATTACCTAAAAAATGAAAGCAGGAATTGTAGGATTACCCAATGTTGGAAAATCAACCCTTTTTAATTGTTTATCAAATGCAAAAGCTCAAAGTGCGAACTTTCCTTTTTGCACCATCGAACCAAATATTGGTGTGGTAAACGTTCCAGATCCGAGAATTGCTCGTTTAGAAGAATTGGTAAAACCGGAACGTGTTCAAATGGCCACCGTTGATATTGTTGACATTGCCGGATTAGTAAAAGGAGCCAGCAAAGGTGAAGGGTTAGGAAACCAGTTTTTAGGTAACATCAGAGAATGTAACGCTATTATTCACGTATTGCGTTGTTTTGATAACGATAATATTGTTCACGTTGATGGGAACGTAAACCCAATCCGTGACAAAGAAACGATTGATATTGAGCTTCAGCTAAAAGATTTAGAAACTGTTGAAAAACGTTTAGAAAAAACCAATCGTGCCGCCAAAACCGGTAACAAAGAAGCTCAAGTAGAAAAAGCATTGTTAGACCGAATTCGTGAAGCCTTATTACAAGCAAAATCGGCTCGAACAATCATTCCGCAAAACCAAGACGAAGAAGATTTAATGGAAGAATTTCAATTAATCACTTCCAAACCGGTTTTATATGTGTGTAATGTAGACGAAGCTTCAGCCGTAAACGGTAACAAATATGTAGATCAAGTTCGCGAATTAGTAAAAGACGAACAAGCCGAAGTCATCGTACTTTCAGTAGGAGCAGAGGCCGATATTACTGAGTTAGAAAGCTACGAAGAACGCCAAGTTTTCTTAGAAGATATGGGTTTAACAGAACCTGGTTCTGCCGTTCTAATTCGTGCCGCTTATAAATTATTAAACCTGCAAACTTACTTTACTGCCGGAGTAAAAGAAGTTCGTGCGTGGACCATCAACATTGGCGATACCGCTCCAAAAGCAGCCGGAGTGATTCACACCGATTTTGAAAAAGGATTCATCCGTGCCGAAGTAATTGCCTTTGAAGATTACTCCAATTTCGGTTCAGAAGCCAAAGTAAAAGAAGCCGGAAAACTTCGCGTAGAAGGAAAAGAATACATTGTAAAAGATGGCGATGTGATGCATTTCCGTTTTAATGTGTAAAGAGAATAGAAAAAAGAGAAAAGAAAATAGACTAAACTGTTGAAGAAATTCAGCAGTTTTTTATTTTCTGCCCACTGTGACTGTGACTGAAAACTGCCAACTATTAAGCTGCCATCTCCCGCTTTCCACTCCAAGATTTTTTGTCTTGTTGGCATTTTCTAAGCCAAAAAAGGAGCTTCACAAGGTCGCTCTTTTTCGGCAAGAAAATGTCCAACAAGCCTGCAAAATGCTTTCCGTTTCAACCTGCCTGCCGGTAGGCAGGTCGGGGGCAGAAGCTGTGCAATCAACGTTTTTCAAAAAAAATAAGCAACCCGTAACTCGCAACCCGCAACTTTAACAAGAACCTAACTTTTTACGGTACGTTAATTGCTAATTTAGTAATCAAATTCAACTCAACTCAACTATCTTATGACTATCAAAAACATAACCGTTATATTTCTATTTGTTTTCAGCACATTTTCTGCTCAAGAAATTCATCCCGTCGATCAAAAAGTAGTAGACTATCCAAAATCTTTTTCATCCATCGATAAATTAGCCGACAAAATCCAATCCGATTTCACCACCGACTACGATAAAGCCAGAGCCATTTATGTTTGGATAGCCAATTCAGTAACGTATGACATGAAACTGGCACAAAATCCAACCACCGATGTCATTAAATACGAATCAAAAGAACAATTCGATAAAAAAGTAGAAGAATTAAAGCAAAAAAGAATCAATCAAGCCTTCCGTAGCCGAAAAGGAGTTTGTCAACATTTCACCGAATTATACCACGAAATTGCAGAAAGAGTGGGGTTAAAAGTACAATCTATTTCAGGTTTTGGTCGGGTTTCACCTAATCAAATTGGAGTTTCATCTAAACCGCTAAATCACACATGGAATGCCGTTTTTGCCGATAATCGTTGGATACTACTTGATGCTACTTGGGGTTCAGGTTTTGCCGAATCCAATACATCTAAATTCAGTAAAAGATACAACGATTTCTATTTCGACACACCTGAGCAACTCTTTTTTATGAAACATTTTCCCGAAGACGGAAAGTGGCTCGACAAAACGTTAAACAGAGATTGGTTTGAAAATCTTCCGTTACATTATTTCCCATTTCCCGAAAAAGGAATTATTTTGTTAGATAATAAAGGTGTTCTTCAAGCGGTTGATGGTCAAAAACTTTCTTTTAGATTAAAAAATCTAACCCAAATTGAAAGCATACTTTTTGAAGGAAAACCAAATCAACGCATTCCTTTTAATCATAAAATTTTAGAGGATAATGTAGTTGAATTTGAAATTATCTATAAAAAATCATACGGAAGATTTATTACTATATATTTGGAGAATATAACCTTTGTAACTTTTAAAGTCCTACCTCCTAAAAAATAGTAGATGAAAATTGTTAAATTAACTTTCAAATTACTGCTGAAATTTGTTTTGTCAATCATCTTATTGTTACTGATTTACGGAATTTCAGCAGTTATTTTTTCTATCATTCCGGTTAATAAAAATCAATCGGAGAATGCAAAAGAATATGAAATTTACATCAAATCAAACGGCGTTCACACTGATTTGGTTTTACCCATTAAAACCGATTTAAAAGATTGGTCAGAAAAAATAAAATTTGAAAAAATAAAATCTAAAGATTCGACCCATCAATTTCTAGCTTTCGGTTGGGGAGACAAAGGTTTTTATCTCGACACACCGGAATGGTCTGATTTAAAATTTAGCACAGCTTTCAACGCAGCCTTTAACCTCGGAACTTCGGCTATGCATACCACTTTTTACAAACAAATTCAAGAAAATGAAAGTTGTGTAAAAATTGAAATTTCGAAAGAACAATATCAAAAATTAATTACTTTCATTGAAGCTAGTTTTCAATATGATACCAACGGAAATCCCATTTTTATTGACGCTACAACCTATGGCAAAAATGACAGTTTTTATGAAGCTCATCGAACCTACAACTTGTTTTATACTTGTAATACGTGGGCAAACCAAGCCCTAAAAAAAGCCAATATGAAAGCTGCTTTTTGGACTCCGGCAGACAAAGGAATTTTCTATCACTATCAATAAAAAACAGTTATCAGATAACAGACAACCGACAACAGTGACTCTGTCAATATGTTTCTTAATAACTTTAAACCATATTCCTTTTAAAATTTTGCTTTATCCGCTATATTAGCACAAAATCCATATTTCCGCTATGTCAGAGCAAAATCAATACACCGAAGACAATATTCGTTCCCTCGATTGGAAAGAACACATCCGAATGCGACCCGGTATGTATATCGGAAAACTGGGCGATGGTTCGTCCCCCGATGATGGTATCTACATTTTACTGAAAGAAACGTTAGATAACTGTATCGATGAATACGTTATGGGTGCCGGAAAAACGATCGAAGTGACCATTAAAGATAAGTTGGTAACCGTTCGTGATTACGGTCGTGGAATTCCGTTAGGAAAAGTTGTCGACGTGGTTTCAAAAATGAATACCGGAGGTAAATACGATTCAAAAGCCTTTAAAAAATCAGTTGGTTTGAATGGAGTTGGAACAAAAGCCGTGAATGCCTTGTCCAATTATTTCCGTGTGGAATCCGTTCGTGACAACCAACAAAAAGCAGCTGAATTCTCTGCCGGAAATTTAACGTTGGAAGAAGACATTCAAGAAACAACCAAACGTCGCGGAACCAAAGTAGCGTTTATTGCCGATGAAACGATTTTCAAAAACTACAAATACCGTAACGAGTATATCATCAAAATGCTCAAAAATTATTGTTACCTCAATACGGGATTAACAATTTATTATAACGGCGAAAAGTATTATTCTGAAAATGGTTTAAAAGATTTATTAGAAGAAAATATTACGGAGGAAGATATGATTTATCCAATCATTCATCTTTCGGGAGACGATATTGAAATTGCTATCACACACAGTAAATCACAGTATTCAGAAGAGTACCATTCATTCGTTAACGGACAAAATACAACGCAAGGAGGAACGCATTTGAACGCATTTCGTGAATCAATTGTAAAAACCATTCGTGAGTTTTATAAAAAAGATTTTGATCCGTCAGATATCAGAAAATCAATTGTTTCGGCAATTGCAGTTAAAGTTGAAGAACCGGTTTTTGAAAGTCAGACTAAAACCAAATTAGGTTCTACAGATATTGGACCAAAAGGGCCGACGGTTCGTACATTCATTAACGATTTCATTTCGAAAAAACTCGATAACTTTTTACATAAAAATCCTGAGGTTGCCGATTCACTTTTGCGGAAAATTCTTCAAGCAGAACGAGAACGCAAAGAACTTTCCGGTATAAGAAAGTTAGCGAAAGACAGAGCAAAGAAAGCGAGTTTACACAATAAAAAATTACGCGATTGCCGAGTGCATTTAACCGATGCCAAAAATCCGAGAAGTTTAGAAAGTACACTTTTTATCACGGAGGGAGATTCGGCTTCTGGTTCGATTACCAAATCTCGTGATGTTAATACACAAGCCGTGTTTAGTTTGCGAGGAAAGCCGTTGAATTCGTATGGTATGACAAAAAAAATCGTTTATGAAAACGAAGAATTCAACTTGTTGCAAGCCGCTTTAAATATCGAAGAATCGATGGAAGATTTGCGTTACAACAACATCGTAATCGCTACCGATGCCGATGTGGATGGTATGCATATTCGTTTGTTGTTGATTACGTTTTTCCTGCAATTTTTCCCGGAATTAATCAAAGACGGACATTTGTATATTTTGCAAACGCCTTTGTTCCGTGTTCGAAATAAAAAAGAAACGATTTATTGTTATTCGGAACAAGAACGAGTAGATGCCATCGAAAAATTAAAACCAAAACCGGAAATCACCCGATTCAAAGGATTAGGAGAAATTTCGCCCGACGAATTCAAGAATTTTATTGGGGAAAGTATTCGATTAGATCCGGTTATGTTGGATAAAGCTACTTCCATCGAAACCTTGTTGGAATTTTACATGGGTAAGAATACCCCGGATAGACAAGAGTTTATTATCAATAATTTGAAGGTGGAGTTGGATACGATTGAGAAGAATTAAAAGTTTAGGAGTTTAAAGGTTTAAAAGTTTAAGGTGGTTTAAAAATTGTTGCTATTGTCAGGAGAAATTCAAAATAAAGTGCTGTTTCAACAAGTTGTTGCGTTAGTAAAAAATGCTCAGCAACAGGTTATTCGTACCATCAACTCAACAATGGTTTATACCTATTTTGAAATAGGAAGAATGATTGTAGAAGAAGAACAAAATGGAAAAGAAAGAGCAGCCTACGGCAAACAAGTTTTAAAAGAACTTTCTAAGGAATTAACAAAGGAGTTTGGACGAGGTTTTTCTGTAGATAATTTGCAGAATATGAGGAAGTTATATTTTGTTTATTCAAATTACGAGACAGTGTCTAGTATTTCTAAAGTAGAAAATAAAAAATCCGAGACAGTGTCTAGTATTTCTTTGATAAGTGAAAAACCTGTCCTAACATTAAATTTCATTCTCACGTGGTCTCATTATATTTTTCTATTAAATATTGATGATAATAGTGAAAGAAAATTTTATGAAATCGAATCAGTAAAAAACAATTGGAGTGTTCGTGAACTCAAACGACAATACGATTCTGCATTGTACACAAGATTAGCTTTAAGTAGAGACAAAGAAGGTGTTTTGAAATTGTCTCAAGAAGGTCAACTAATTGAAAAACCAAAAGACATCATTAAAGATCCATATATTTTAGAATTTTTAGGATTACCCGAATTGCATCAGTATTCTGAATCAGAATTAGAACAAGAAATCATCAATAAACTAGAACATTTTTTGTTAGAATTAGGACAAGGATTTGCTTTTGTGTCTCGTCAACAAAGAATTTCGTTTGATGATAAGCATTTCAGAATCGATTTGGTTTTTTATAACAGAGTGTTGCGAAGTTTTGTTTTAATAGATTTGAAAATTGGCGAACTCAAGCATCAAGATTTAGGTCAGATGCAAATGTATGTGAATTATTATGACAGAGAAATGAGATTAGAAGGCGAAAACAAAACCATCGGAATTGTATTGTGTCAAAACAAAAGTAACTTATTGGTAGAATATACTTTACCGGAAGGAAATGAACAAATTTTTGCCAGTAAATACAAAACCATTTTACCAAGCAAAGAAGATTTTAAACGATTGATTGAAAGTAAATAATATACTGAAAATAAATTCAGCATAAATGAACGAAGACGAAGAAAACATCATCCCAGACGATGAAAACGAAGAACTGAACGAGTCAAGCCAAGAACAAGGTTTTGACGACGTAAAAGTTTTTAGTAACAAACATTTTTACGAAAACGACGAAAACCCCGAAGATACCATCACCAAAGTGACTGGAATGTATAAGGATTGGTTTCTCGATTATGCTTCCTATGTAATTTTGGAGCGTGCGGTTCCGGCTATTGAAGATGGTTTTAAACCGGTTCAACGCCGAATTATGCACTCGATGAAAGAACTCGATGACGGTCGTTACAACAAAGTGGCGAATATTGTTGGTCATACGATGCAATATCACCCACACGGAGATGCGAGTATTGGTGATGCGATGGTGCAAATCGGTCAGAAAGATTTGCTCATTGATATGCAAGGAAACTGGGGAAATATCCTAACCGGAGACAGTGCCGCAGCTTCCCGTTACATCGAAGCCCGAATTTCAAAGTTGGGTCACGATATTTTATATTCTCCAAAAATTACCGAATGGGGAATGTCGTATGATGGTCGTCGTGCAGAACCTGTCAATCTTCCGGTGAAATTTCCACTGTTGTTAGCTCAAGGTGCAGAAGGAATTGCCGTTGGTTTATCCACGAAAGTGCTACCACACAATTTCATTGAATTGATTGATTGTTCGATTAAAATATTAAAAAACAAACCTTTTACCTTATTTCCCGATTTTCCAACTGCCGGAATTGCCGATGTTTCCAATTACAACGACGGAATGCGTGGCGGTCGTGTGCGTGTGCGAGCAAAAATTTCGCAATTGGACAAGCAAACGTTGGTGATTACGCAAATTCCGTTTTCTACCAACACCGGAACGTTGATTGACAGTATTTTGAAAGCCAATGAAAAAGGTAAAATTAAAGTCAAAAAAATTGAAGATAATACCGCAGCCGAAGTTGAAATTTTAATTCATCTTCCGCCGGGTGTTTCTCCTGATAAAACCATTGATGCGTTGTATGCTTTCACCGCTTGCGAAACTTCGGTTGCTCCGCTAGGTTGTGTGATTGAAAACCATAAACCGTTGTTTATCGGTGTTTCCGATATGTTGAAAATTTCGACCCATCGAACGGTGGATTTGTTGAAACGTGAGTTGGAAATTCAATTGGATGAACTCGAAAACAAATGGCATTTTTCTACGTTAGAAAAAATCTTCATTCGCGAAGAAATGTATATTGATTTTAAATTGTACTCCGACCGTGAATCGTTGTATACGTATATGTATGATCGATTTAAGCCGTTTTTAAAATCATTTGTTCGAGAAATTAATGATGATGATTTGCAGAAATTAACGCAAATTCCGATGATTCGTATCACACGATTCGATTCGGATAAAGCGGATGATGCCATTGCGAAGTTGGAAGCGGAAATGGAACAAGTGAAACATCATTTGGATCATATTATTGATTTTGCCATTGATTTCTTTTTGAAATTGAAAGACAAATACGGAAAAGGCAGAGAACGTCAAACCGAATTGCGAAGTTTTGATACGATTGAAGCAACGAAAGTAGTTTTACGAAACACCAAATTATACGTAAACAAAGAAGAAGGTTTTATGGGAACCGGCCTCAAAAAAGACGAGTATGTTGCCGATTGTTCCGATATTGATGATGTGATAGTTTTTCTCCGTGACGGAAAAATGATGGTGACGAAAGTAGATGACAAAAAATTCATCGGAAAAGATATTATTCACATTGCCATTTTTGATAAAAACGATAAGCGAACGATTTACAACATGATTTATCGCGATGGTAAAAATGGTTCCACTTTCATCAAACGATTCAATGTTTCCGGTGTGACGAGAGATAAATTTTACGATCTAACACAGGAAAAAGCAGGTTCGATGGTTTCTTATTTTTCGGCTAATCCAAATGGTGAAGCAGAAGTGGTTACGATTTTACTTCGTCAAGTAGGAAGCATCAAAAAACTAAAATGGGATGTAGATTTTGCCGATATTGCCATTAAAGGAAGAGCTTCCCGAGGAAACACCGTAACCAAATATCCGATTAAAAAAATCGAATTAAAGGAAAAAGGGATTTCGACCTTACGACCAAGAAAAATTTGGTTTGATGACACCGTTCAACGTCTGAATGTAGATGGAAGAGGCGAGTTGTTGGGTGAATTCCGTCCGAATGATCGAATTTTAGTTGTAAATCAATCCGGAAAATTAAAAACAATCATTCCTGAATTGACAACACATTTTGATGAAGATATGGTTGTGTTGGAAAAATGGCATCCTAAAAAACCAATTTCTGCTATTTATTATGATGGGGAAAAAGATCGCTATTTTGTGAAACGATTCTTAATTGAAAACGAAAACAAAGAAGAAATTTTCATCACCGAACACGAAAAATCGCAGTTAGAAATTGTTTCAACTGATTGGCGACCGGTTGCAGAGGTTATTTATGCCAAAGTAAAAGGAGTTCAAAAAGACAATCAAACGGTTGATATTGAACAATTTATTGCTGTAAAAGGAATAAAAGCTCTTGGAAATCAGTTGACGACGGATAAAATTAAGCAAATCAATCTGTTAGAACCTTTACCTTTCGAAGAACCGGAAGAAGAAGCACCTGAAGAAATGGAAGTTTCAGGAGAAGATAATGTTTCCGATGATATTCAAACGGAATTGGATGATGATGGTCAGATAACGTTGAGTTTGGATTAGGTTTTAATTTCAAATCAAAATAAAAAAAAGGTTCGCAAAGAGAATAATTCCCTTGCGAACCTTTTTAATTTGAAATAATAATTAGCTTAATGTAAGTTGAAAAACAACCGATTCATTTTCGCCGGAACCTTCCACAAACATAATTAGTTCTTTAATTTCATCGTTTTTTCCGCTCTTTACTAAAAATTCAACTTCTTTTCCTCCGTCATTAATTCGCATTAATTCTTCAAATTCTTTAGATTTTTTGAATTTTTTAGCAATAGATTTCATTTCGCTCCGCAAGTTTGTATCGCTGGTGGAATACATTTTAAATGATGTGATACGATTGATAAAATCTACGACTTTTTTATCTTCTGAGGATAAATTTTCTTTTTCTGATAAATTACCAATTAAAGAGAATAAACTCTTGTTCATTGAAACTCTACTCACATTTTCTTCTTTTTCAAACTTTTCAAAAGATTGAGCAAAAGAAGAAACGGAAATAAAAAGTACAGCTACAGCACAAATTAATTTTTTCATGATTGATTGTTTTTTGATTAATAATATATTGAAGACGAATCAATTGTATTATTGTAACATTCAATCTTAAAATTATTTCACTTGATTAAGAAATTCAATCAATTTTAATTCTTTCTTAATTTGTTTGATTAAAAAATAGCCAAAGACAAAGAAAAATCCATAACCACTCACTAAACAATAGATATAAAATCCGTTGCTGAAATTAGCTTTAAAAGTCGGCAAAAGCATAGTAAAACCAATAAAATAGCTGATGTAAATAATTGGTGTTAGGATCAGATGAATCTTTTTTCGCCATTCATAAAATGTTTTTACTTTTTGAGAATAGTCTATTAATGATAAATCCGGTTTTATGCTTTTTAGTTTGGTTGAACTGTTGATTTCCAATATAATTCTAAAAAGTAGCATACAAATCATCACACTCAATCCAATCGTGAGTGAATTAAATTGATGCGAATTCGTCCAAAAAAAGTAAAACAATAAAATCAAAACGGTCACAGAAATAATTCCGATTGTCCAATAATGATTGTGTTTTAAGGTTTTGGTATGTTCATTTGCTTTAGCAATTAATGCCAAAGCAGTGGTGTTTGGTTTGGCCTCCGATTGTGAATTCCAAATTTCTTGTATGTTATTAAATTCTGTCATTTTTGTACACATTGAGTTAAACTTTTTTTAATGCGATGAATTCGAACTCGAAGCGTTTCTTCGGTCAAACCCACCACTTGAGCAATTTCGCTATACTCCATTCCTTCTAAAACCATCAGAATAATCATTTTTCCCATTTCATCGAGTTTTTGAATACAAGCGTACATTTTGCTTAATTTTTCTTCAATTTCAGGAGAATAATTTTCTGTTTCAAGGTTTGGAAATTGATCAGAACGAATTTCTTTTTTAATTGATTTCTTTCGTAAATACACCAAACACGTGTTTACAGCTATTCTGAAAATCCAAGTACTTAAGCTGGACTCATTTCTAAACGAATCTAAATTCTCCCAAACTTTAATGAAAACTTCTTGGGAAGCATCGGCAGCCAAATCAGAATCGCCATTGAAATATCCTTTGCATAATCGCAAAACCTTGGGATAGTGTGTGTTGAATAGTTCGTTAAATTGGGATTGCTTTTCCAAGTTATTTCAAATTTTCGATTAGATTTTTCATAAACCATTCCGGTTGATCATACATTACAAAATGAGCAGCATTTTCGGCATAACTTATTTTTACAGAAGGTAATTTTTCAAATTGTGCTTGATAGGTTTTTTCAACCGTAGCTTTATCAGGAAATGTAGCAGCTAAGATAATCACAGGAACTTTTATTTTTGAAATTTCTTCTCTCAAATCTAAATTCAACATATCAATATAACCATTAACGTAAGTTTTTCGATCGGCTTTATTCATCATTTCAATAATTACTTTTTGCTTTTCTTGATTTTTACACATAAACTGAACTTGTTGTGCATTCATTCCTTTGAAAGCAATTTCATCCATTTGCAACATCATTTTACTTTGCGGATTATCATACGAAATTTTTTCTCCATTGTAATTCGGAATCATCAAGGCGGCAGAGCAGGGAAGAGCATCTACAGCAATCACTTTTTTAAATAAATTAGGTTCAGAAGCTGTCAACCAATAACTCAATGTTCCACCCAAACTGTGCCCAATTAAAGTAGGTTTATTGATTTTATTTGATTTGGTATAAGTAATAATTTCTTCTTTGATAGTAGAAAACCAAGGCATTTCAATAGGATCAACATCACCAAAACCGGCAAATGTAAAAATGTGGCATTCGTGGGTTTTAGAAAGTTCGGAAACAGTATCGTTCCAAAGTTCACCCGTGCATCCAAAACCTGGAAATAGAAAAACGGGTTCTCCTTTTCCTTTGATAGTTACGTCAAATGATTTTTGAGCGTACATTGAAGTTACTAATGAACTTACAAGTGATAAAATAAAAAATGTAACAGTTTTCATAAGTTGTGATTTTTAAAAGTTTTCCTTTTGATTCATCACAATGAAAATTGTTACATCTTTTTTTATTTTTTTTCTAATGGACGCTTTTCTTCCTCATTTTCATATTAATAAATTCCACAGCTAGTGAAAAAGCAATAGCAAAATAGAGATAGCCTTTTGGAACAGCACCTACTTCTTGACCGGCTAGAGTTGCGTGAGATAAGTGCATACTCTCGGTAATCAACATAAATCCGATTAAGATTAAGAAAGCCAAACCAAGTATTTGAATGGATGGATTTGCGTTCACAAAATTACCAACCGGAACAGCAAAGAGCATCATTACACCCACTGAAATCACTACAGCAGTTACCATGATATAAAGAGCACCTTCAATACCATTTGTCATTCCGACTGCAGTTAAAATACTATCCACAGAGAAAATTAAGTCAATTAAAAGAATTTGAAAAATCACATTTCCAAACGATTTGGCAGCAGATATTTTTAAATCTTTTTCATCTTCGCCTTTATGATCTACTTTTTCGTGAATTTCTTTAGTACTTTTATAAATCAGAAACAATCCTCCTAAAAATAATACTACTGCTTGTCCGGTAAATCCTCCACTAAACCAACCCCAATCAACAGAGAACCAAGGAGCTTTCATTGCAATTAAAATGGATATTCCAAAAAGCAACGCAATTCGCATAAACATTGCCAAAAATAAACCGATTCGAGTGGCTTTTTTTCGCTTTTCTTGAGGTAATTTTCCGGTTACGATGGAGATAAAAATAATGTTATCTATTCCGAGAATAATCTCAAGAAAAGTCAATGTCAAAAGGGCAATCCACGCATCGGGACTAGCAAATACTTCCATAAAATTTGATGTGATTAATTATACTTATACGCAACTAGTCTACTTTTGTTACAACGCCTTTCTGCTTAGTCGCCTCGCCCACAAAAGAATATTCAAATGTATAGTTTTTTTCGTTTGTTGTTAAAATTTTCATGTGAATTGCTTTTTTTTCTTTCATGCCTTTTGGATGAAGCTTTTGCAAGACAAATTCGCAATCATTTAACCACCGAACGGAGGAAGAATCTGTTTTTCCACGGAAGGTTTCTATTTGTAAAGTATCATTTCGTTCAAAAATTGAAATCTCTTTTTTGCCATCAATTTCTTGTTCAAATTGAAATTTCCCAGTTTTGAAATCAGCACAATTTCGTTCTTGTTGATAGCAGGAAATAAGGAATAAACTAAGAAGTGGAAGTAATTTTTTCATTTTAATTTTTTTAATTCATCATCAGTAAAATTCTTAATGCTTTTCTCTTTAGAAAATTTATCTGCATTATAATTGTTCGATTTATTTTTGGGAATGGATAAACTTTGCCATTCGGTTTTTTTCAACATTTTGGCATAAAAAACAATTTGACCAATGTGGTAAGGATAATGAGCCAATTGACGATTTATGGCTTCTATAACTGTATGGCCTTCGTTTCTGATGTAAATAATTTCGTCCAGTTGTTCCGGTTGTAAACCATTTAATGCATCAAATAAACATTGCCAACCTTTTTCCCAATGAGCTACAAGTTCAGGTTTGGTTGTGAAAATTTCTTCAAATTCAGCATCACGGTTTCGCCATTCTTTTTCGCCGTCGGTGGTTAGAAAGTCGGTCCATCGCGAAAGCATATTTCCCACCATATGATTCACAATAATTGCAATGGAATTTGTGTCTTCATTCACAGAAATAAAAAGTTGCTCCGGTTCAAGTTGTTCCATTGCTTTTTCTCCCAACGTTTTATAGTAAAGAAATTGTTTTTTGACACTTTCGAGGTAATTAGTTTTCGTTTCCATCAAATAAACTTTTCATCATAATTTTTATTCCTCTAAACATAAATGAAACCGCAGTAATACAGACAAAGATACCTACACCCAAAACGATGTAATGAATCCAAGTATGTTTGTTCATAAACGCATTATGAATGAGGATTGGTCCCAAAAACATCAAAGGAATGGAACCTACTGCATATTTTATTCCTTTAAAGAGGAGTTCTTTGTTGTCCATATTTTTTAAGTTGCTAAGGTTATGAGTGACTGAGTTTCTATGGTAGATTAATGCTTACTGCGACTGAAAATTCTCCACTGCTTTCCGAACACTACCATACGTTTCCAACAAAATTCCCGCTTCTTCATAACTCACCGGAATTTCACTCATAATCATTCGAATGCCACGATCAACTAATTTATTGTTACTCAATTGCATATCTACCATTTTGTTACCTTTCACTTTTCCAAGTTGAATCATCGTGGCGGTTGAAATCATATTCAAAACCAACTTTTGAGCTGTTCCGGCTTTCATTCTTGAACTTCCGGTTACAAATTCGGGTCCAACCACAACTTCAATTGGAAATTGTGAAACGTTTGATAGCGGACTTCCTTCGTTGCAAGTAATACAACCTGTGGGGATATTATTTTGATTGCATATTTCCAAACCACCAATCACATACGGTGTAGTCCCAGAAGCCGCAATGCCAATTACAAAATCGTTCTGATTGATGTTGAACTCCGATAAATCTTTCCAAGCTTGTTCGGTATCATCTTCGGCAAATTCTACTGCTTTTCGAATGGCTTTGTCACCACCGGCAATGATTCCCACAACCAAATCAAAAGGAACACCGAAAGTTGGCGGACATTCAGAAGCATCTACAACACCCAATCTTCCTGAAGTTCCAGCTCCGATGTAGAAAAGTCTTCCGCCATTTTTTAACTGACTAACCACTTTTTGAACGGTTTTTTCAATTTGAGGCAAGGCTTTTTCAACCGCTAATGGAACGGTTTTATCTTCATTATTAATGTTTTGTAGTAATTCGGAAACTGACATCTTTTCCAGATGTTCGTAGTTGGAGGATTGTTCGGTAGTTATGGTAAAAGACATACTTATAATTTTCACTCAAAGATAAGTGAATTTTGAATGTTCCCAAAGTTGAAAATAGTAAAAAAAGTTGCTGAGTTACTGAGAAGCTGAGTTTTTTTGATTACAATGACGAAATATAACTTCACTTCAAATCAGAAAACCGACAACCGACAATAGAAAACCTTAATGCGAATGCCCCATTTCCATCACATAAGCCAATAAAAATCCCAATACAATCATTGTTACTTTTGCTAAATTGAATTTGTGACCTTCATTACTTTCAAAAATAATGGTAGATGAAATGTGAAATAAAATACCCACTACAATGGCTGAAATTTCTTTAGAATAATGTTGAGCAAAATGCAATTGTTCCGCTAATAACGTTCCGATTGGCGTCATCAATGCAAACGAAAACATAAAGGCAAAAACCATCAATTTATTCATCTTAGCATTTACAAAAAACAGCGTGAGAATAATTGCAATAGGGAAGTGATGCACCGCAATTCCATAAGCCAAATTAGTGTTTTCGTGAATCGGAAATCCTTCTAACAACGCGTGAATACATAAACTGATAAACAATAACCACGGAATTTGATGTACTTCATTGTTTTCATCTGTATGCACGTGAACGTGACCGTGTTCGGCACCTTTCGAGAAAAATTCAAGAATAATTTGGAATAAAATTCCAATCATAATAAAAACCCCAACCGGTAGCGTGTGATGTTCGTGTTCGCCTTCGTGTACGTGGTGATGACCTTCGTGAAATAATTCGGGAAGCAAATGCAAAACCGTTAGCGAAAGCAAAAAAGCTCCACTAAAAGCCAGTAATAATTTGATGTTTTTTTTCTTTTGAGGTTTTAAAAACAAAGCAATCAAAAAACCTAAAATAACAGCCGAAAAAGTGATGATATACTGCATTATTTAAAAATCAAAATTAAACGTTCAGATTGTGATTTATAGAATTTCCGTAGTTTATAATCTCCAAAAACATCTAATAAATAGATTCCGGCTTCATCCATCATCTTTTCAAAATCAGCTAATCGGAGAGCTTGCACTTTTTCGGTGAAATGAAACTCTTTTCCTTTATCCGAAAATGAAATTTCTTTATAAATATGATTGTCTTTTTCATATCGTTTAATATGAAAATCGATGCCATCGACTGTTTTAGTTTCTTCCGGATTTAAATTTTCCAACACAAAATCCACATTCATAAAATCAATTACAGCAAATCCATATTCTGTTAAGCTGTCGCGAATGGCCTTTAGTGTTGTTAAATTATCCGCATCATCTTCAAAATAACCAAAACTGGTAAATAAATTGAAAATAGCATCAAACTTTTCTTCAAACGAAATTCGCATGTCATGCACCATAAAATGCAATTTTTCATTCGATGATTTTGAAGCTGCATTTATGCTGTTTTCAGATAAATCGGCTCCTGTTACATCATAACCCAATTGATTCAAATAAATCGAATGACGACCTTTTCCACAAGCTAAATCTAAAATCTTGGCTTCTTCGGGTAAATTCAAATATTCGGTTAAATTATCCATAAACGCCTGTGCTTCTTCATAATCTCTGTCTTTGTAAAGAATATGATAATACGGAGTGTCAAACCAAGAGGCGTACCAGTTTTCGGTGGCGAGTTGCGAGTTGCGAGTTGAAGGAATTTTAGATTCTGACATTAATTGGATAGATGCTTTAAGAACGTGCAAATTTAGTGTATTTTTGCCAAGTTTTACAGATTTAAACAGTTATGGAGAAGAATTTTAAGATGGTAGCCAAAACCTTTTTTGGTTTTGAAGATATTTTAGCCAAAGAAGTGCAGCAATTAGGCGGACAAGATGTGCAAACCGGGACACGAGTTGTCACTTTTTCCGGCGACAAAGGTTTTATGTACAAAGCCAATTTATCGTTGCGAACAGCTCTTAAAATTTTGAAGCCAATTAAATGGTTTAAAGTGTTTAATGACAAGAGTTTGTATGATGGAATTTCAAGTGTTGATTGGAGTCAGTTTATGAACGAAAAACAGACTTTTGTTGTCGATGTCACATTGTATTCTGAAGCGTTTAACAACTCACAATTTGTAGCTTTAAAAACGAAAGATGCGATTGTGGATCAATTTCGTGAAAAAACAGGAGTACGGCCGAGTATTGATAAAGATTTTCCGGATTTACGAATTCACATTCACTTAGATCGTGATCAATGCACAGTTTCATTGGATACTTCCGGTGAGTCATTGCATCAACGTGGTTATCGTTCGGCTACGAATATTGCCCCGATTAACGAAGTTTTAGCAGCCGGAATGTTGATTCTTTCCGGTTGGGATGGAACTTCTCATTTTCTCGATCCAATGTGCGGAAGCGGAACCATTTTAGCCGAAGCAGCGATGATTGCTTGTAATATTCCCGCCAATATCAATCGAAAAGAATTCGCTTTTGAAAAATGGAATGATTGGGATAATGATTTATTCGACCAAATTATTGATAGTTTGATGAAGAAAACACGTGAATTTCATTATACAATAAAAGGATTTGATAAAGCTCCGAGTGCAGTTCGAAAAGCTCAAGACAATATTCAAAATGCTAATCTGGATGATTATGTTACGATAGAACAGAAAGACTTTTTTGAAACAGAAAAACAAACCGAAGGTCCGCTTCATATGGTTTTCAATCCGCCGTATGGTGAACGCTTGGATATTGATATGGAACGTTTTTATAGAGAAATCGGTGATACTTTCAAGCAAAGTTATCCCAACACGCAAGCTTGGTTTATCACAGCCAATTTGGAAGCGTTGAAATTTGTGGGATTAAAACCTTCCCGAAAAATCAAATTATTCAACGGAAAATTAGAAGCAAGATTGTTGAAATATGATATTTACGAAGGAAGTAAACGAACGAAGTTTCAGAACAGGGAAGAGGAGTAATATTGAAGCATAAAAAAACTCCCTTTTTCAAGAGAGTTCATTATACTATAAAATTTGAAATTATTCCTGCATCGTGTGATACACATTCATCACATCATCATCTTCTTCAATTTTTTCTAATAGTTTTTCTACATCTGCCATTTGTTCTGCAGTGACTTCTTTGGTGATTTGTGGAATTCTTTCAAAACCGGAAGATAAAATTTCGATGTTTCTGTTTTCCAATTCTTTTTGAATGGCTCCGAAGCTTTCAAAAGGAGCATACATTAGAATTCCATCTTCATCGGCAAAAATTTCTTCTACACCAAAATCAATCATTTCTAATTCTAAATCTTCTACATTTTGACCTTCGGCTGGAATTCTGAAATTACAGGTATGATCAAACATAAATTCAACCGAACCTTGCGTTCCCATAGTTCCATTGCATTTGTTGAAGTAACTTCGAATGTTTGCTACTGTTCTATTATTATTGTCTGTGGCTGTTTCAATCAATATAGCGATTCCGTGTGGAGCATACCCTTCAAACAAAACCTCTTTAAAGTTGGCTGTGTCTTTGTCTGACGCTTTTTTAATTGCTCTTTCAACATTGTCTTTTGGCATATTGGCAGCCTTGGCATTCTGAATAACGGCACGCAAACGAGAGTTGGTTTCCGCATTCGGACCACCTTCTTTCACAGCCATTACAATGTCTTTTCCTATTCTGGTGAACGTTTTGGCCATTGCTGACCAACGTTTCATTTTTCGTGCTTTTCTAAATTCAAATGCTCTTCCCATTTCTATTTATTTCAATATTCTATTTGTGATGCAAAAATAATACTTAAACCGTTATTTCAAAATGTTTTATTTCTTGTAAAACGGCATTTTTACCACTTTCGCTTTTACTTTATTATTTCTGATTTGAATGTAGATTTCAGAATCAGGAGTTGAAAATTCAGTTTTCACATATCCCATACCAATTCCTTTTCCAACTGTAGGAGCCATGGTTCCGGAAGTTACGATTCCGATATTATTACCGTCAGCATCCAAAATTTCGTAGTCGTGACGCGGAATTCCTCTTTCCAACAATTCAAAACCAACTAATTTTTTGGTTACGCCTTCTTCTTTTTGCTTCTTCAAATTTTCAGAATTGGTAAATTCTTTTGTGAATTTGGTAATCCACCCCAAACCCGCTTCTAATGGCGAAGTGGTGTCGTTGATGTCGTTTCCATACAAACAAAAGCCCATTTCTAAACGTAATGTATCTCTCGCAGCCAATCCGATTGGTTTGATTCCGAAGGATGCTCCGGCTTCAAAAACTTTTTTCCAAATTTGTTCTACTTCCGAATTTTTACAATAAATTTCAAATCCACCTGAACCAGTATAGCCTGTTGCAGAAATGATTACATTTTCAATTCCTGCAAAATCAGCTACTTCAAAATGATAATATTTAATTTCGGATAAATTGATTGATGTCAATGATTGCATGGCTTCCACCGCTTTTGGACCTTGAATTGCCAATAAAGAATAATCTTCTGAAATGTTTTTCATTTCCACACCTAAATCATTGTGCGACGAAATCCAATCCCAATCTTTTTCAATATTAGATGCGTTAACTACCAATAAATATTGTTCTTCTTTGATTTTGTATACAATTAAATCATCTACAATACCACCTTGATTATTAGGTAAACACGAGTATTGAGCTCTACCAATAGTTAAAGTAGAGGCATCGTTGGAAGTTACCTTTTGAATCAAAGCCAACGCATTAGGACCCGATAATAAAAATTCACCCATATGTGATACGTCAAAAACACCAACACCGTTGCGAACTGTCTCGTGTTCCACAGTTACTCCTTCATATTGAACCGGCATGTTATATCCGGCAAATGGTACTAATTTAGCTCCTAAACTTTCGTGAATGTGCGTTAACGCTGTATTTTTCATTTGTTTGTTGTGTAAAAATTGAAGTGGCTAATTTATTAAAAATAATACGATTTTTGAATGAAATGAATGCTCAAATTTATTTAATTATTACTATTTGATTCGATTACTCATTATTCTTGCATTTTTCGAAATTCTGTTAAAAAATATTTTTAATCACAAACCAAAAACCTATATTTACTTTTTATATATAATTAAGATTACGATTAAATTGATTACATGAAGCCAGCAGAAAATATACTACCCCAACAGCCTGAAAAAGAAATTATTGAACCCCAACTCAATTTACTTTTAACCACCGATGAAGATGACGATCGGCCGGTTTACATATCCGGAAATTTTAACAATTGGATTACGCAAGACAAGAATTTTCTAATGGAAAAAGTTGGAAAAGGACTTTATCACTATAAATTCCCATTTGATTTTAAGTATCCCGACGAACTTTTATACAAATTTACACGAGGTGATTGGAGCGAAGTTGAAATTGATAAATACGGAAATCGGACAGAAAATCGTTCGTGCAAACAACATAGTGGCGTTAAAAAGGAACATGTAGCGAAATGGCGTCACAATTGGTTGCCTTTTAAACCCAATTTTTTACCAAAAGTGCATTTAGTTTCCGAAGAATTTGAAATTCCGCAGTTAAATAAAAAACGTAAAGTTTGGGCTTTATTGCCGTATGATTATGAGACTTCAAAAGATCATTATCCGGTAATGTATTTGCAAGATGCTCAGAATTTATTTAATGAAAATGCAAAATACGGTAACTGGGAAATTGATAAAAAGTTAGCCGTAATGGCTGAATATAGCATTGGAAAAATAATCGTAATTGCCGTCGAACACGCTGATAGTGAACGAATTTTAGAATACAATGTTGGTAATACGGTTCTTGGAACCGGTCAGGGCAAAAAGTACATTCGATTTTTAACTGATACCTTGAAACCCTTTATTGATGAAAATTTCAGAACTAAACCGGAACGTGAGTTTACAGGAATTGGAGGAAGTTCAATGGGTGGATTAGTCAGTATTTTTAGTGGAATTATGTATCCTGAAGTGTTTGGAAAACTGATGATTTTTTCGCCATCACTTTGGGTTGTTCCAAAAATAAAATTGTCTTTTTTGGATATGGATGAACCGCAAGATACCCGAATTTACTTGTATGCCGGCGGTGATGAAAGTGCCACGATGATTGACCACGTGAAGAATTTCAAAAAGCGATTACTCAAAAAAGATGCATTAAACGATAAAATGAAAGTACGATTAAGCATTAACGAACAAGGAAAACACAACGAAGTGTATTGGAGTGATGAATTTCCGAAAGCAATTGAATGGTTATTTTTTAGTACGAAAGAAGAATAAAATCAATTTCAATGACAATATCAATGTCAAAAATCAATAAAAATTTACAATGAAAATCCATTATACAAACAATCAATCCCATAAAAAATTAAATTTAATTCCGCTTTTGGAAACAGAAGAGGCGATTATTTTTGATGAAATCCATTTATCTAAAACCATTTTTTCAGGAAAAAAAGACAGTCTTTATTTTTATGAAAAGGATGAAAATATCTTTTTATTCATTGGTTTAGGAAAAGATCCGGATTACAAATCGATTAAAACTACTTTCAGAAGAATTTCTACGAAGCAAAAATCCTATTTTAAAGAAGAAGCCAAATTGTTTCTTTCCGGCGATTTATCCACAGATAATATCGAAGCGATTATTTCCGGTTTATGGCTCGGAACCTATCAATTAGGTCATTACAAAAAAGATAAAAAGCAACATTCATTAGAAACAGACGATTTTATTTTTGAAGTGAATTCGTATTCGGATGTCAAAAATGCCATTGATAAAGGTCTAAAAATTGCCAATGCTCAATTAGAAACGTATCATTTAGTAGATTTACCTCCTAATAAAATTACCCCAAAACATTTAGCTGATTGGGCGATTGAAACGGGTAAAAATTTCGGATTTTCAGTGGAAGTTTTCGGTCATCAAAAATCAAAAGAATTAGGTTTAGATGCTTTTGTTTCCGTAGGAAAAGGAAGTGCGAATGAATCGCAATTTATCGTGATGGATTATCAACCCGAAAATGCTAAAAAACACATCGGTTTAGTTGGAAAAGGCATCACATTTGACACGGGCGGACTCAACATCAAAACGGCCGGGATGGTTCATATGAAATGCGATATGGCTGGTGCTGCTGCAGTTTTAGGAGCAATGCAATTGATTGCTGATTTACAACTTCCTTATCGAGTGACGGCGATTGTCCCGGCTTGTGAAAATTCGGTGGATGCCAATTCCTTTTTGCCAAGTGATGTGATTGGAAGTTACAGTGGTCATTCCATCGAAATTATTGATACAGATGCCGAAGGACGATTGATTTTAGCCGATGGTTTATCGTATTTAATTAAAAATTTCAAACCTGAAACGGTTATTGATTTAGCTACATTAACCGGAAGTAGCGTTGCCACTTTTGGTAATGAATGTGGAGCATTGTTTACAAATAATGAATTGCTAGTCAAACAATTACAACTTGCTGGAGATGGAATAGGAGAGCGTTTGTGGCCATTACCATTATGGGATGCTTACAAATCGGACATTGAAAGTGAAATTGCTGATGTAAAAAATTATTCAGGAAAACCGGTTGCCGGAGCGATTTCTGCAGCTAAATTTTTAGAATTTTTTACCGAAAATCATACCTCTTGGGCACATCTTGACATTGCCGGTGTCACTTTCGTGGATGATGAATTTGCCAAAACCAAACACGCAACGGCTTTTGGAGTACATTTAATTACTAATTTTATTGAAAACCAATAGTATATGGAAAATAATACCAAAACCTTCATCTGTATTTCCAATTATTTTAAAGGAAATGATTTTTTAATTAATTTGAAGAAATTAGGAAACAAAGTTTTTCTGATCACTTCCGAAAAACTGCGTGACAAACCGTGGGCTTTTGATTCGATTGATGAAATTTTTTATATGCCGGGCCAAGATATCGATTGGGATTTAGATATGCTTTTGCAAGGTGTCGCCGGATTAATGCGAACTGAAAAAGTAGATGCTATTGTGGCTTTGGACGATTTTGATGTAGAAAAAGCAACTTATTTGCGTGAAAATTTGCGTGTTGACGGAATGGGGCAAACCACCGGAAGGTATTTCCGTGACAAGTTAGCTATGCGAGTAAAAGCTCACGCCGAAGGTGTTCCGGTTCCGCCATTTAGTGCGTTGTTTAATGATGAATATATCAATCATTTTGCAGAAACGGTTTCGCCTCCTTGGGTATTGAAACCGCGTTCGGAAGCTTCTGCATCCGGAATTATGAAAGTACATTCGAAAGAGGAGTTATGGGAAAAAATACACGAATTAGGCGGAAATCGCATTAAATATTTAGTGGAACAATTCAAACCGGGAGCAGTTTATCATTGTGACGGATTGAATTTTAACAGCAAAGTTTTATTCAGTTTAACATCGCAATATTTGGCAACACCGATGGAAATTTCGCAAGGTGGAGGAATTTTTAGAAGTGCCAATATTCCGTATAATTCTGCCGATGACAAAGCCATTAAAAAAGTGAATGAACAAGTGATGAAAGCGTTTGGGATGAAACACGGAGCTACTCACACCGAGTTTATCAAATGTAATGAAGATGGAAAAATTTACTTTTTAGAAACTTCTTCGCGTGTGGGTGGAGCTCATTTGGCTGAGATGGTTGAAGCCGCTTCCAACATTAATTTATGGGGAGAATGGGCTAGAATTGAAGATGCGTTGGTAAGAGGAAAAGAATACAAAGTTCCTTCGCAAAAGAAACAATTTGCAGGAATCGTGTTGACGTTATCCAAATTTGAACAGCCAGATTTGAGTGGATTTAATGATAGTGAAGTGTGTTTCCGTGTGCCGTTGGAATACCACGCAGGATTGATTGTCAAGTGTGATAAGCACGAACGAGTTCGAGAATTATTAGATGATTATGCTGAGCGATTGGTGAGAGACTTTGCTACAGTTGCTGAACAACAGGCGGTGAAGAAGTTGCATTAAATTTTAGCCACGAATTAAACTAATTTCACGAATTATTTGTATTGCTTTTTTTTAAAAATTAGTGGAAATTCGTGTAATTCGTGGCAACTTACAAAATGAAAAAATATAATTCATATAATTTTCATAAACACACTTTTTGCCTTTGGAAAGAAGTTTCTCAAACGGATTTTGAGTTGCAAAAATCGCATTTCAAAAGTAAGTCAGGTAGTGAATATTTTTTTACTGAAGATGGTGTTTACCGCATCTCCAACCATTGGGGAAGAGCCGCTAATTGTCGTTGGCGTTTGCTACCATTAACCGACTATAAAAACCAACACACCAAAATTGGTTTTGCTCGCTGGACAGATTTTTACCCCAATGATGAAACCGCCAACTTATTCTTTATTCAAGTGGATTTTGAACAGAAAACCATTGATTTTTTTCATAAAGATATGTCGTTTTATGATGGAAAAGTCGTTTTACGAAATGCTTCTGAAACTGCCAAAACAATCAAAAACATCAAACAAATTTTGAATGAAGAAGATTGGGCGAAGTATTTGGAGTATGAGGATTTGGAGGGTTTACGAAAAAAAATTGTGACGAAAATGATTTATGATGGGATGAGTTTTGGGGAGGTGAGGAGGAATTGGATGATGTAGTACTTATCTTTTATGAACTTAATAAAAAAATAATTTCTTTATTCTAACTGTTAAATTGAGACCATTTAAGGTTTAAGTTCTAATTCTGAAAAAACCTCAGATGGTAATATAAAAATTCTAGCATTTGGATCATTTATAGAATCACAATAAATTTTTGAAAAAATGTATTTATCATTCATATATAATATTTTATATTCATATGAAGGATGATTTTTTTCAATTGATTTTTCTATTACTGATTTATTAATTAAGTTTTTTGGAATTTGGTTATCTCTGAACGTCCATTTCCATGTAAAATAAATTGAAGAAATAAAAATCAACATTGAAATGACAGCAAAAATGTCAAATACATTTTCTTTATCAAATTTTTTCCCAAGTTTCATATTTGCCAATAATGCAACAAATGATGTCATCATTGTAAAAATACTTCCATATTTCCATGTTTCTGTTAAAATATAATAGAAGAAGGGTGCATATACAAATATGATAATAAGTAAATTAACCGCTTTCACTTTTGTCTTGTCAAAACCTCCTTTACTATTAGTTGGATAAAAAATACTTAGATAATCATCATCGGTCGCTATTATGAAAGGTAAAGTAAAAATTAATACAAAGTAAAATGGCAACAACAAGTATGAAATCCATAGACCATCACTCAAAAGCTGAGAAACTGAAAAAAATCTAACATAATACGGTCCTATCGATAACAAGCTATAAAATTGATTGATTCCTCCTAATATTGAAGCAATTGCCAATCCTAAGGGTAAATTATCTTTGAAATTTTTTAACAATCTTTGATAATCTATAGATTTAGCAATTATATTTTCTTGTTTAGTTTCTGTCATAATTTTTTATTTAACTAAATATAAACTACTCATCCTCAAACATCCCAACTGTTCCACCAACCCAATCTTTATCTTTATTGAATTTCACACCAATCATTTCGCCACGGCTTAGTCGGACTAAATTGGTAACCAAGGTAGGCGAGGGAGCATCTTTTTTCCAAACGGCTAACAAGCGAACTTCGGCTTTTACTTTGCCATCCGGTGATTGAATGATGGGAAGATAATTTACTTTCTTTTGGAGAATGTATAAGTCTTTTTCTGTAACGGCTTCGATGTCTTCTTTTTTGACGTGGAAGATTACACCACTTCCTGAGAAGGAAAACAACGGTTTGAGTACATAGTTTTCTAAATCGGTCGGAATTTCTTTTAAATCGCTTAATAATGTAGTTTCAATAAAATATTTTCCTTTTAAATAAGGCAAAATAAATTTACTGATACGGAAAAACCAATTCGGATGTCCGGCCCATTCTACGTCTAAATCGGCAGAAAAATCAAAGTTGAGTTGCAAATCGGTACGCAAATCCAATTCGTCAAAAATTACTCGGTTATAGATTCGTTTTACTTCAATTTCAACTCCTTTATCATTGGTATAAAACAGTTTTTTTCCTTTTTGAATTAATTCTGTCACACAAACTACCGGAATTCCGATGTCGCGTTTGCAGTAATAGAAATCAATTTTAGTGTTTTGCTTTTCCGGTTCAATTTCCAACAGAATGACATTTTCTTTTGGGTAATTATTGCAAATCACTTCTTCGATTAATTTCAAATACGATTCGTTATCCAAACCATTTAAATAAGGAGTCAATTCATTTAGAAAAGGGTAGAGGTCAGCAAATTTTTGAGACAAGTGATTCTGAAAATTAAACAATGAAGGAAATCCTTGTACTTCAATTAGCTTCGGAATAACTTTTCCATTTTCTTCACAAATACCAAAATCGATGGCTAAAAAAGTGGTGTGATTGTCTTCGTTTGGAACTTTTCTGTTTAATTCTAATGCTCTGTTTGTTAATTCTTTGAAGTTGTCTTGTTGAATGAAAGCTATCACTTCATTACAACCTTCTAATAATTGAGCTTTTAACTCGTTTGAAATGAAAAAAGGCGTTTCTCCAATTCTGAAAGTCGGTTTATAATTAAAATCAGCGGTGATTGAATCAATTAACTGATTGTATTTTTCGGTTGAGAATTCTTCGTTGAATTGTTTTCTGAAAGCTGTATTCATTGTAAAACATTTTTAAAAAAAAGACACAAAAGAAATTACTAGTGTGCCTTTTTTAAAATTTAAAATTTGAAACTTAGTTAGAGAGTATTTTTTTATGTTTCATCAAATCGTTGATGGCGATGCGAAGAAAGTTTGGAATAATGGTTTCGTTTGTACGATAGATTTTTTCCTCATCCACCAAATCTTCTAACATTTTTAGAAACTTCGGACGACCTTTCATCTTGATGATTTTTTCTTTGAAACTTTTATTTTTCATATGAGCCAAGAAACTCAATGGGTCGGCTTCCGGATGAAATTGTAAACCAACAAATTCATTGGAAAAACGAATTCCCATAATCGCTCGTTCGTATTGCACGTGATCACGGATTTTTTCTAACGCAATGATTTGAGCACCCATTTTTTTGATGTTCTTCAACTTGGGTTGAATCACTTGAAAATCACGGCTATCTATTGTGTAAAACGGATTGTCCAAACCTTCAAATAATGGATCTGTCAGACCTTCATTCACTTTATGTGTAGTCATTACACCAAAAGAAGTGTCTTTTCGCTTTGTGATTTCGGCTAAACCAAAGTGCTTGCAAGCCATTTGAAATGAATGACAAATGAATAAAACGTGCTTTTTCATTTCGTTTTCATTATTCCAATTCCACAATGAATCGAGTAGATTGAAATAGTTCACGTCCCATTTTCCGTCCCCTTCCAATGGATTTCCGGGACCACCGGTTGATATGAAAATATCAAATTTTTTAATGTCGGGTAATTCATTTTTACCTCGAACATCAAAAACCTGAAAGGAAACCATTTGATTAAATCGGTTGATAATGTCATAAATACAACGCATTCCCTGATTAGGTTCGCCGTCGTACATATCTAAAATCGCTATTTTTATGTGTGAATTCATTTGGTAACTATTTATTGATGCAAAGATAACTTTTTTGAAAAGAATAAGTTATTTGCTGTTTTTTGGTTTATTAGAAATCTTTTCAACATTTTTGCCCGTCAAAACGGGAGATTCCTATTTCGACTTCGTCGTCTTTCGGAATGACAAAAATGGTTCTAAATTCCTTTCGTAAACTCGCTTGTAATAAAATCGACTACTTTGGTTAGATCTTGTGTTTGTTCGAAAATGGCTAATTGTTTGGCGGCTCCGGTTCCTTCACGAAGAATGGTGTGTACATAATTGATTTCGTCTCGACTTCCTAATTCATCTACAACATCATCAATAAATTCAAGTAGTTCAAGAATTAAATCTTTGGTTGGAACTTCTTTTTGTAAGCCAAAATCAATCATATTTCCTTGCACACCATAACGAGCGGCACGGAATTTATTTTCTTTAATCAGAGCCAATCGATACACATTGAAACTCGTGTTTGCTGTATTCAGTTTATACAATTTTGCTACAATCGCTTGAATAATTGCGACAATACAAATTGTTTCATCCACTGTTAAACTCATATCGCAAATGCGGAATTCAATCGTGTTATAAAAAGGATGCAAACGCAAATCCCACCAAATTTTCTTCGGATTATCGATGCAATTCGTTTTAACTAATGTTTCTAAGAAATTGTCATACGATTGAACCGAATCAAAATATTCCGGTAAACCTGTTCGAGGAAATTTGTCAAAAACCTTCGTTCTAAACGATTTGTAGCCTGTATTTCTTCCTTCCCAAAAAGGCGAATTTGTGGAAAGCGAGAAAATATGCGGTAAAAAATAGCACGCTTGGTTAATCAATTGTAAACCCACTTCTCGGCTTTCAATTCCAACGTGGCAATGCATTCCGAAAATCAGATTGGAACGAGCGGCATCTTGCAATTCATTGACAATCATATGATAACGAGGATCATCGGTGATGGGTTGGTCTTGCCATTTGGAAAACGGATGTGTTCCGGCAGCACCAACTACCAAACCTTGATTGGCGGCTAATTCGACAATTTTTTTACGTAAAAATGTAATTTCTTCTCTTGCTTCTTTAACGTTTTTACAGATGTTTGTACCAACTTCTACTACAGATTGGTGCATTTCGGCTTTCACTTGTTCCTGAAGAATGATTTTGGCTCCATCCACAATTTTAGACATATGCGAACGCAAATCTCTCGTTTGTGGGTCAATAATCAAGTATTCTTCTTCTACACCGAGTGTAAAAACGGGTAAATCTTTCTTCATAGTCGTTCTTTTATTCTATTCTTAAAAAGGAGTTTATTAAAATCGTTTGGCGTCGTTTACAGAACCTTTCATAAAAGTTCCCCAAGTTAGGTTCATTTGACCATCTTTATGCTTTTTGGCGTATTCAATAGCCATATTCGCTGCTTCTTCGACAACCCATTCAAAATTTTCTTTTCCAACAGATGTCAATTCAGCATCAGGAGCAGGGTTTCCAAAATCGATGGCATACGGAATTCCGTCTCGAACGGCAAATTCAACCGTATTGAAATCATAGCCTAAACCTTTGCACAAACGCAACGTATAATCTTTTACGGTAGCCAACAATTTTTTATCAGCCGGAGGTCCATCGACAACATAACGTAAATGGTGAGGATTTCTAGGTTCGTATGGCATAATTTTAACTGCTTTTCCACCTAAACAATATACACGGAAATATTGATCAAAAACAATTTCTTCTTGCAAAAGCATCACTAATTGTCCGGTTTCACGGTGAACTTCCCAAAATTCATCACGGTTTTCAAGACGATAGACATTTTTCCAGCCACCACCGGCATACGGTTTCATATAAGCCGGAAATTTTACATAATCAAAAATCGCTTCCCAATCCATTGGATAGGCTAAATTTCGGAAAGATTTGCTGGTTGTGTCTGTTGGATGTTCAGCAGATGGTAAAATCACTGTATTTGGCAACGGAACGCCTAAAACATCCGCTAAACAGTTGTTGAAAAACTTATCATCTGCACTCCACCAAAATGGATTATTAATGACGGCAGTTCCGGTTAAAGCTGCATTTTTTAAGTATGCTCTGTAAAACGGTACGTCTTGCGAAATTCGGTCGATGATAACGGCATATTCTGTGGCTTTGTTTTGTACGACTTTATCAATAGAAACGGCTTCGGCAACGATACCTTTTTCTTTTTTTGAATTTACTCGATCAATAAATGCTTGGGGGAAAGTATCTTCCATTCCAAATAAAATTCCAATTTTCTTCATGGTTGGTAAGTGTTATGTTGTTTAAAAAAATTTAATTCTTGATAAATAGTGTGGAAACATTTCTTTCCAAGCCGGCCAATCGTGTTCGCGGTCTTGCCGGACATCTAGCCAATGTGGAACATCGCGATGGGCGAGGACTCGGCTGAGTTTTAAATTGGCATCAAAACAAATATCCCAGTTAGAAGTTCCTAGTACGATGTCCATATTCCACAATTCACGATCATTTAATCCGTGGAGATAATCTTCCGGACTGTTGTAAAAAACATTATCATCGTGAAAGCCATCCATAAAACTTTTGATATTAAAAGCTCCACCCATCGAAAACATATGGCTTACATAACCAGGATGACGAAATGCAAAGTTAGCCGCATGATAACCGCCAAAACTGCAACCGGCAACGGCAACTTTTCCTGAATAGGTATTGTTTTTCACTCGTTCTACAATTTCATGACAAATCATTTTATCATACCAAACATGGTTTTGAATTCGATGTGTAGGATGAATTTTTTTGTTATAAAAGCTGTCTTTATCAATACTATCTGGACAGAATATCTGAATTAATCCTTGTTCGATGTACCATTTAGCAGAAGCAATCAGACCTTGATCTCTATTTTCGTGATAACTTCCCATCGAAGTTGGAAATAAAATTACCGGATAACCGGCGTGACCAAAAACTAACATTTGAATTTCTCTGCCAAGGTTGGGGGAGTGCCATTTGAAGTATTCTTCTCTCATATCATTCGTTTTAACAATAATAATGAAAAAATATCATATTAAAATACAAAATATTGAGTTTTGATTATTTTTGTGATATAGTCTTTAACAATTTAAAATGTGTGTAAAAAGCTCAAAAAAACTATTGATTTTAAGGATTCGATTTAAGTATTTGCAAAAAAAATGTCTTCTTTTTTGATAGGAATAAGTAATAATGTACTTAAAACCATACTAAATCAATCAAAAAAGTGAAATAAATTAATCGAAAGAATGAAAAATCTTAATTAAAAGATGTAAATTTAGTGTAGTAATTTTTAATTTGTTAAGAGATGAAAAATATAGTATACATGGTTATTATTGGAATTTTTGTGGGATGTTCCACTAAAACCAATACAGAAAGTAAAACCATTATTCCGGAAGCTCCTTTGTTGAAATCTAAAACAGAAGGTTATTTTAAAGCTATTGGTACAGAACCATTTTGGAGTTTAGAGATTTCTGAAGATATGATTCGTTTTCAAGGAATTGAAGAAAGTGATTTTTTTACTTCAACGCACGTGGAACCCATTCGTGCCATGGATTCGAATGTGAAATTATATCGCGTAAACACTGAAAGTGGAGAAATAGAAGTAACGATTAGTATGCAAAACTGTTCTGACGGCATGTCTGATAATAAACATGATTATAAAGTTGATATTAATTTGAGAAGAAATAATCAAAAGGAAAATGTAAACTATTCCGGTTGTGGAAATTATATTGCCGACTATAGATTATTTGACATTTGGCTTTTAGAAGAATTAGAAGGCAAAAAAGTTACGATAGATAATTTTGCTAAAGAAATTCCGATTATTGAAATAAATTCATCCGAAAAGAAATTTAGTGGTCACGGTGGTTGCAATCGCATTTCCGGAACAATTTTTCAAGAAAGAGAATTGCTACGGTTTACGAACATTATTTCCACAAAAATGGCTTGTGGCGAAAATAATAAGGAAAATGAATTTCTGAAAGCTTTACAAAGTTCTACGGGATATAAAATTAAAAACAATCGCTTGCATTTAATAAATCAAGACGGCATGAAAGTTATCTTTAAGAAAATAGATTAAGAAGCTTGCTGCGTATCAAACAGCATGATGTTACTTTTTAATCGTTCAATCAACATATTCATCATTCTTTTATTAAGGTTTGATGAATTTTTAATGTAGTCTTCATATTCATTTATAGTGAATAATCCGATCACCATTCCTTTTAATGAGTTTCTGAACTTAATATCCTTTTGAATTGAATTCTCAATAAACTGCAATTTCTTTTCCGTTGAATAGGAATAAAAATCATTCTTGTGTTTTGAAATATAGTTTTTAAACACATCAACAAACAAATCATTTTGAAGTTTAAGAATAGGGCGGATGGTTAGATTTTGAAACCTTTCTTCGTTAGAAGATTGTTCTGTTACCACGCCAAGAGCTTCACCTCTGTTTTCGATAATATAACTATCTCTTGTTGTCATGATTTTTTATTTTAAAGTTATAAAAAAACCTCTGTCGTAAAACAGAGGTTGATTTATAGTTATTAAGAATCGATTGTTAATTATTTCACTTTGAAAGTTACTCTTCTTACCAATTTTCTTGCACCTGCAGAATCTTTATCTACTGATGTATCTTCACCTTTTGAAATTACATTTAATCTTTCTTCAGTAATTCCAGCTTTCATTAAGATGTTTTTCACGTTAGTAGCTCTATCATTAGCTAACTTGTTGTTATATGGAGTGTTTCCAATTTCATCTGCATAACCAATAATATCAACAGTAGCTGTAGGATTGTTTAACAAATAAGTTCTAATAAAGTCAATTCCTTCTGTAGAAACATTTGTTGGTTGTCTTTTGTTGAAATCAAAGTAAGTTGCAACATAACCATCATTAATGAATTTTTTCATCATCTCAGAAGATTTTCCGTCAGCAGTATAACTTTCGTTGGTTACATAAGTGTTATTTAAGTATCTCTCCAATTCGTCCGGAACGCCATTTTGGTTAATATCAACCATTCTTCCTTTAGTATCAACTGCAACACCCGCAATAGAGTTTGGTTCAACATCTAAATAATCAGGCACACCGTCTTGATCGCTATCACTCAAATCATTTTCAATTTGACCTACACGTTTTTCAAGGGCATTAATTTCTTCTTGTTGTTTGTTAGTGATTGTTGCCCAATCTCCGTGAACTTTGTGAGGACCAAAAGAATAGGATAAACCTAATGAAGTGGTGTACATACTACCTGCTAAGTTGTTATTAGAATCAGAATAAGAACCATCCCAATTGAAATGTTGTCTAACATTTGATATTAAAGTAAAATCAGCAGTTAAAGCTAAATTTTTAGTAATTCTAACTTCCGGAGTAAAACCAACCATGATTCCGCCATTCCACTCGTTACGTCCTTCGTTGATTCCCATTTGAGGAGTCATTTGAGCTACTTGAACACCACCATGGAATAACATTCCAAAACGGCCTAAACTTTCTTGTATATCAAAAAGACGTGCAGCGTTAATAACACCTTGAAGTCCAATTCTGATTTGTTGCATTTCGAAATCTAAACTCTCATCACTTAAATTTTTAAGATTATCGTATGCTCCGTCTAATTTTAAACCAAAAGTAGGGCTAAACATATAGCGTACTCCAAGTTCGTAGTGGTTTACGGTAAAACTTCCTAAAACTTTGTCAGGATTACTGGCGAAATAGCCTGTAGAATAAGGCTTAATACCTTTACTTTGACCTGCATTTAACTCAATAGACCATTTATTGTATTCATCAACTTTAGATACTTCTGTAGAATCTTGTGCGAAAGAAGTTGCACATGCAAAGATTGACAGAGAAATAATAAGTAGGTTTTTCTTCATTTTGGTGTTTATTTTATTTAAAATTCAAATTTTATACGGGTGCAAATATAGTTTAAAAGTTGAGATAATCAACCTTTTTGTTTAAAAAAATAAAAAACAATCTCTTAGTTTAAAAGAAGTTAGCGATGAAATGCATGTAGTTTACTTACATAATAAGGTAGAAATGATTTAGTTGAATTACGAAAACCTTTTCGCTAAATATGTTATAAAATTCTGGCAGTTGCTGATTTTAATTTTAATTTTGTGAGTGTATTTAATATGTTAATGATGAGATTTCATACCAGAAAATGGGTAAAACCCGAAGATTTGAATCCGAATGGAACGTTATTTGGAGGTAGATTATTGGCTTGGATAGATGAAGAAGTTGCTCTATATTCTATTATTCAGTTGGAAAATGCAAAAGTGGTTACCAAGCACATGTCTGAAATAAACTTCAGAAGCTCAGCAAAACCTGGCGATATAGTTGAAATAGGAATAGATGTTGTTAAATTCGGGCACACATCTATTACGCTTACTTGCGAAGTTCGAAACATCATGACACGCGAAACGATTATTTCTGTGGATTCAATCACTATGGTCAACTTAAGTGATGATGGAAAACCCCTTGCTCACGGCAAAACCAAAATTGAATATGTAAAAGACAGACTTGAGAGATAATAAATTAGTTAGTCAAATATTTTCGTTCTACATAAAATGTTCCGAATGGAATAATAGAAGCCAAACCTATTATTGCTAATAATTTATAACTCCAATTTAAAGTGAATTTAAGTATCACTGACAATATAATATAGACTATAAAAAGAATTCCATGTGCCATTCCGATAGTTTTTACATATATTTCTTGGTCAAACATATATTTCATTGGCATGGCAAAAAATAAAAGAGCCAAAAGCGAAATACCTTCTAATAGAGCAGTTTTTTTAAATAACTCCAACATACTACAACATTTGATAGATTGCAAATCCATAAATAACAAAACGCAATAGTCTTAATAATGCAAACAACAAAAAGTTTTTAAAATTAAATTTAATCATTCCTGCCGCCATAGCTGCCATTGCAAAAGGAAGTGGTAGTAGTGCTCCAACAGCAATTAACAGACCTCCCCATTTTCGCATGTTGGCAATATGTTTACTCATTTTATTGAACATAAAATTGTTCACAGAAGGAATAATCAACATTGCTTTACCTAATAAATAAGAAACAACTCCTCCCAAATAAGACAAAATTGCTAAAAGTGATAGGTAAAGAATAGGGTAGTCGGTATTTTTTGTCCACGCAATCCAAATGTCCGGTGGAAGTAAACCCAGAATTGATTCTGAAGCAAAAAACACTGAAAATATTGTTAAATCACTATACCGTTGTGTCAATAATGTCAATCCTTCATTAATATTGATTACATAATAATGTACATAAAACAATGCACCAACTATTAATGCCGTTGGTAAAAAAGCACTTTTTAATCCATCAAGAATGAATTTGTAAAAACCTGTATAGGTATAATACATGTGGAGTTGCCTCCATTTATTTTTTTTAATTTTCTCGCGTTGCATAATTAATGGGTATCAGCTTCTGTGATTTTTACGTCTGATTTGTTGTTGCTAAAATATAAAAACAAGAATCCTACTATACCACCAATTAATGATGCAATTAGAATTCCCATTTTTGCTTGTTGAATTAATTCTTGATTTTTAAAAGCTAGGTTTGCTATAAATAATGACATTGTAAAACCAATGGAGGCTAATAAACCTACACCAATTAAATGTTTAATAGTCATTCCTATTGGAAGAGGAGCTAATTTTAATTTAATAAATAAAGTAGAAACACCAACTATACCAATAAATTTACCTAATAATAATCCAAAAATTACCCCTAAAGCAACAAAACTCATTCCTGAACTGGTTGAATCAGATGTTATTGTTACGCCTGCATTAGCTAAAGCAAAAATCGGCATTACAACATAGGTAACAAAAGGATGCATTCCGTGTTCCAAACGTTGAAGCGGTGTCATTGCTTGTTTGGAAAGTGTTCGCATATCTTCCAATATGTGAAGTTGTTCCGGTGTAACGGTTGGCACTCCATTTGGATCGGCATGTTTAAATTTATTTAAATAATCTTTCATTTTTTCTATGAAACCAATTTCATCAACTTTAACGTTGGCCGGAATTGTAAATGCAGCTAAAACTCCAGCAATCGTGGCATGAACACCGGATAACATAAAAGCCATCCAGACGCCACCAATACCTAAAATTCCATAATAAAATGTATTTCTAACTCCTAATAGGTTTGACGCAATTAATAGAACTAAGAATATAGATCCTACAATCAAACTAGTAAAAGAAATATCGGATGTATAGAAAAACGCAATTACTAAAACGGCACCTAAATCATCTGCAATAGCCAAAACTGTTAGGAAAACTTTTAGTGAGGTTGGAACCCTCTTGCCAAGTAAAAACAAAACACCTAAAGCAAATGCAATATCTGTTGCCATCGGAATTCCCCATCCGCTATGAGCCTCTCCCGTAGGATTAAATAGCAAATAGATTAATGCCGGAAAAATCATTCCACCAAAGCCTGCTACGATTGGTAATATTGCTTTCCTTGGATTAGATAATTCACCACCAATAATTTCTCGTTTTAATTCTAATCCTACTACAAAGAAAAAAACAGCCATTAAACCGTCATTTATCCAATGATGAAGAGTTTTGTCTAACAAGAAATCACTATCGATACCGAAACTTATTTTATGTTCCCAAATATGATGATAAGCATCTTTCCAAGGAGAATTTGCTAAAATTAAAGCTACAACAGCAGATAGAAATAAAACAATTCCGCCCGTGGTTGATTTACCAATAAACCGGTTAACAGGATCAATTACCCATTTGTCTATCGGAGTGATTTTAATTCTATACTTCATATTATTTTAAAGGCTTTCTGAAAAGGAGTGTAAAATTAAGAATATTCATTGAATATGAAACCGCTGAGATTTTTTTTTATGTGATTTTATGTATAATTTAACCTTTTAGCAATAGTGTATTGAAATTTTGAAATTAATTAACCTAAAAATTGAATAGTAGGACTTTATCTGCTTATTTTTGCAAAAATCGAATTTTTAAATTTTCATAATGTCAAAAAAAGATATATTGCTAGAAATTGAAGAGAAAAAAAAGCTCTACAGCTATCAATTGGGTGATATTGACCTTATTTTTGATAAAATAGAAAACGCTCCACACAACTATCATTTACTCTATCAATTGCCAACCGGTGGGGGAAAAACCGTAATTTTTTCTGAGATTACACGTCGTTATTTAGAAAAGTATAATAAGAAAGTAGTTGTTTTAACGCATCGAATTGAGTTGTGTAAACAAACCTCAAAAATGTTGAAAGGGTTTGATGTGAAGAATAAAATTATTAACAGCATTGTAAAAGAATTACCGGATCAAGATGAATATTCTTGTTTTGTTGCAATGGTTGAAACATTGAAAAATCGTTTGAATGATGAAAAATTACTTATTGATAATGTTGGTTTATTGATCATAGACGAAGCTCATTTTAATTCTTTTCGAAAATTATTTCATGCTTTTAAAAATACTTTTTTTCTCGGAGTTACTGCAACACCATTAAGCTCCAATATTAAACTTCCAATGAATGAAAACTATCATGAGTTAGTTGTTGGAAATAGCATTGGTTCATTGATTGACAAAGGTTATTTGGCCAAAGCAACTACTTATAGTTACGATGTTGGTTTAACTTCATTAAAGATTGGTATTAATGGTGATTATACAGTAAAATCCTCAGATGAACTCTATACCAACATGGCAATGCAGGAGAAATTGATACATTCCTATACTGCTCATTGTCTTGGAAAGAAAACCCTGATTTTTAATAACGGAATAATTACATCTTTAGGTGTTTTAGATGTTTTTAAAGAAGCAGGTTTTAAAAATATTCGACATTTAGATAATACCAATTCAAATGAAGAACGAAAAGATATATTAAAATGGTTTAAAGAAACACCTGATGCAATTTTAACTTCGGTTGGAATTCTAACCACAGGATTCGACGAACCTACCGTTGAATCTATTATTCTTAATCGAGCCACCAAATCATTAACACTTTATTTTCAGATGATTGGTCGCGGTTCACGTAAACTTCCAAACAAAGATGAATTTACTATTATCGATTTAGGAAACAATGCGGCACGGTTTGGACTTTGGACTGATAAATTGGATTGGCAGCATATTTTTAAATACCCGGAACAATACATTCATAATTTAAAAGGCGATGTAGAAATTGAATTGAATTTCTTTTATAAAATGCCACCTGAACTTCGGGCTAAGTTTGCCAAAACTGCAGATATAGATTTTGATGTAGAATCTGAATATCGTATAGCTTTAGCAAAAAATCTACGTCCAAAAGTAGTGATTGAAAAATCAATAGATCATCATGCTTCGATGTGTGTAGATAATTCGGAAACTTTAATTGAAGCAAAATATTTGGCTAAAGAATTAGCAGATGACATCGAAAGTAGAGTACGCCATTTTACCAATTGTTTGAGCAGCTCAACTAAAAACTATCGCGATTGGTTAATTGAAGATTATAAAACACGACTTGCAGTTGCTATTGGTCGAAAATTTAGAGAAAAATTGTTTTCAGAGGAATAATTCTGTCTTTTTTGATGTTAAATATCTCTTAATTTTAAACTCTGTAAAATTTAATTTACCGTTTATCGACATTATGGGTTACTCATCTTTTTGATGTGTATTTCGTCGATGAAATGAGTGTTTTCAACAGATTTCAAGGTTTTTATTTTGTCTGATATAGAATTAGTTCTACATTTGAATTGTGATTTAACTGATTGAATTTTAATTAATAAGATGTTAATGTATTTTTTTGTCAATTAAATTACTTTTTTGAAGTCGTCCCCAAAGAGCCGGCGTTCCAAAAAATACCACAAAACCACCCTAAGATTGTTAAAGTGCACCAAATTGTCTGGTTCTGCATAGGCAGACTCATCGACGAATGGAATCTTATTATCTAAAAGTTATGAGCAAAAAGTACGATGTAATGTTAATTTTAGAAGGTACTTACCCTTTTAATGGTGGTGGAGTTTCTACTTGGGCACATATGCTGTGTAATGAAGTAAAAAATTCAAATTTTACACTTTATTCAATTAATGCAGAATTTGAGTCTAAATCTAAATATAAATTAAGTGAAAACGTAAAGAGTCTAATCCAAGTTCCTTTATGGTCTCCTATGGAACCACAGGAAATGATTGATTATGGCAAAAAATACTATAAAATTATTTCTCAGAAAGAGAAAAATGATTTAGACAAAATCAACCAAGTTTTTATTCCTGTTTTTCAAGATTTACTAAGACATATTTTCTCAAACAATAGAGATGTAAGAGCTTTTGACGAAACCATTCAAAAAATGTGGCGTTATTTTCAAAAGCATGATTATAAAAAAACAATGAAGAGTGAGCCAGTTTGGAGAACATTCTGTTACATGGTTTCTGATTTGAATTCTGAACAAGAAAACGAAAAAGTATCTTTATATGATTTAACTTCCGGGATGCGTTGGATTTACCGTTTTTTAATTCCGCTTTCTGTTGATGTTCCTAGAGTTGACGTTTCGCATTTAACCTTATCCGGTTTTCCTGTTATTCCGGCCTTGGTTTTAAAGTATAAATACGGAACTCCTATGATTGTTACTGAGCATGGTGTCTTTATCCGTGAACGTTTGTTAGCAATAAATTCATCAGAATATTCATTTTTCCTTAAAAAGATGTTGATTAAATTTTCTGAATGTGTAACTGAATTGGTTTACTACAAAGCAGATAAAATTCTGTCTGTAAACAAATTCAATATCAAATGGGAAAAAATGTACGGAGCTGATCCGGAAAAAATTGAAATCATTTACAACGGAATTGATCACAATGTGTTTAAACCTACACCAAAACCGGAACATTTAAAAGATATTCCAACAGTGGTAGCAGCAGCTCGTATTTTTGATTTGAAAGATATTGTTACAATGATAAAATCATGTGAAGTTGCAAAACGTCAAATACCGAATATTCAGTATTTGGTTTATGGTGACAACAATGCTGTTCCTGAATATACTGCAGAATGCGAACGATTGATTGATGAACTGGATTTAAAAGAAAATTTCAAATTAGCCGGTTACCATGACAAGCCAAGTGAATTGTTTTGTGAAGGTGATATTTCGATATTAACTTCTATATCTGAGGGTTTTCCATACACTGTATTGGAATCAATGAGTTGTGGAATTCCGGTTGTTGCAACTGATGTTGGTGGTGTAACTGAGGCTCTTGATAATTCTTGTGGTTATATTTGTAAACCAAAAGATGCCGAAGATATTGGAAATAGAGTAGTGGAGCTTCTTAATAACAAAGAATTAAGAGAGCAAATGGGAATCAATGCGAGAAAAAAAGTAATTGAGAATTTTACTATTGGAAAATTCGTTAATGCTTATGAAGAAGTATATGAAAGAGTTGTTACTCGTGAAGTTAAAGAAGTACAAATGCCAATTTTAATCCAATCACTTGATGAAATTCAATCTGTGAAAGCCTCATAAACCCCACCCAAATTTACACCTAAATCCAAACCTAACCAAAAAATAGAATGTATGTGTTCTACTAATGCAAAATGGAAAAGCATAGTGAAAATATAAAGGTATTAATAAATAATGTAAAAGATAAAATTGGTAAGCCTGTAAGCAGCAGAGTTGTTGCTGCTACCATTGAATCTTTTGGTATTAGAGATATAGATACACAAGCTGATTATGGTGTTTCAGACATTCAGGATTTAGCAAACTATGTGTACAGACAACTCACAACGTCTTTGGAGCATAAAGAAAGCTTGAATGCTAAAGAAAGAGAGTATATTGTCACTAATCCTGAAACTATTCAGCTTTCTGATTACATGGCTGTAAAGGCTAAAATTTTTGCTCAATATTACCCTTTAGGAATTTTTCATCTTCTTCCTGTTTTTCTTCAAATTGCAGCCATTGTTGTTTTTGGTTATTCGTTGTGGACACATGTTCATTTTAATCATTTGCAGTCAACCGCAGTTGTTTTGGGAGTAATCATTGGTATTGTTTCCACCGGAGGATTTGTTCAAGTAATTGGTCGTCAAGCAACTTTTTATTGGAATTATCTTGACTATTCCATGACCAAAAAAACAATTGATTACCTTTTAAAATTAGGAATAAAAACACTTTTTGTCGTTTTTGCTGTTATTCTATTCATTAATTCCTTCATCCATATTTATCCCTACAAGGTATTATTTATCATATTTGCTTATGCGTTTTTAATAGGCTTACTATTATTGGTATTAGCACCGTTACACACAATCAGACAACGTTGGATGATTACTGTTGCTGTTGTTTTGGGAACATTTGTAACAGTTGTTTTAAATAAATATACAAATCTATTAATTTATTATACGCATTGGTTTGGAATTAGTATTGCTATAATTTCTGCAAAAACTTACTTGTATTTTTTCTTTAGAAGTTTCTTAAAAAAACATCCACCAAAAGCCGATTTAAATATTAAAACATCTGTGTTTATTTATCAAAATCACCGATATTTTTTGTACGGAATTTGTATTTATCTTTTTATATTTATAGATAGAATCCTTGCTTGGTCTACTACGGCAGACGGTCAACTTCCATTTATGGTTTATTTTGAAAAAGATTACGAATTAGGAATGGATATGGCGATTTTAGTTTTCTTATTGCTGTCCGGTGTGTTAGAATTTAGCATTGCTTCATTCACTCGCTTTTTAGACATTACCCAAAAATTAGTTCAATTTGAAAATTCAAAACTTTTTAATAAAGAATTACACAAATTATATTGGCAAAACATTCTTATTTTACTACTAACTGCAGCGGTTATATTTGTAATTATTTATCAACTGATGTTTGCTTCTTGGGGTTACAAAGGTCAATTTCATGAAGAGTTAGAGGCTTTAAGTGTAAAAGTTACCTACATTGGTGGTTTAGGGTATTTTTTCCTAGCTTGGGGAATGCTTAATACGCTATATCTCTTTACATTAGGTCAAACTGAACATCCGCTCAAAGGAATTATTTATGCAATTGTTATTAACCTAACAATTGGTTTTATTCTTAGCCGGTTTGTGAGTTTTGAATATAGTGTCGTGGGAATGTTAGCTGGTGCAATGTTTTTTATGTTTTATACATTAAAGCATATTTTCCGTTTTTTCAAAAAACTAGATTATCATTATTATGCGTCGTTTTAATTTGTTTTTATGGCTTTTGCCATCGTTGCTTTCCACACCTGTTTTCAGTAATCCTGTAAATAAGAGTACTGTTTTGGTGTGCTATGGCAAATTAGATCCTGCAAAAATTAAAGGATATAATTATGTTATTTTAGAAGAAAAAAACTTTAAAACGGAAGAAATAACAATTCTAAAAAAGAACAATAAAAATGTTTTAGCCTACATTAGTTTAGGTGAAGTAAATAGTAATGCAATACATTATAAGATATTAAAAAACAGAACATTAGGAAAAAACAATAATTGGGATAGTTATTATTTAAATTTAAAAGATAAAACAACTCCTGTTGTCTTAATGTCATTAATTAAAAAAGTCTTAGATAAAGGATTCGACGGTTTATTTTTAGATAATATTGATAATTTTTCATCATTCGGACCTCAATTTGCTCAACGAAATGATTTGGTTGCTTTAATTCAGAGAATTAAAAAAGAATATCCTAATCATGTTTTGGTTCAAAATTCAGGATTAGAATTAATACCTGATACCAAGAACTTTATAGAATCGGTTTTGTTTGAGTCTGTAGCAACTGATTTTAATTTTAACGGAAATACATATAAGCTTCGTGAAAACAATGATTTTATCGAACGATTAAAAAATATAAAAGCAATAAGTACAAAATATAAAATACCTGTTTTACTTATTGAATATGCAGATAATATTATGCTTCACGATCAAATAGTAAAACGTCTTTCATCAACCAACTTTGAATATTTTATTGGAAAAATAGATTTGCAATCTGTCCCCAATTTTACAAAATTAAAATGATACTTTCTAGTTCCATATTAATAGGTTTCATTCGGCTCGTTTTCTTGCTCATGTTTCTGTATTACTGCAACAATAAGTTAGTAAAACGGGAATATAGTCATAATTTATTGCAATTTATTGTTAATGAATGGTTTAAATATGGAAGCTTATCATTAGTTATCATTTTTGTATTGATTCAATGCAGTGTTTACAGCTTAATTAATTATGTACTAATCATGATGTTAGTAATTTTAATTGATGTAGTTGGAATCAAAAACTTTAAAAATCCGGTACGTTATTTTAAAGAAGTATCTAAATCTCGTTTCTTTGAATTCTTAAAAGATAGTGAAAACAAAAAACCTTTAACTGATCTGATTCGCTTAGAAAAACCTAAAAAATTAAAAGATGATCGTGTCTTTATCTTTTATGCAACATTAGTTTTAATTGTAGCGGCTTTTATAGGAAGATATTATTTCTACATTTATGACACCTATTTGCTTTCCGATTTATGGGTAGCAAATTTAAATGAGGTTATACTTTTTGATGAAGACATCTGGTTTAACGGCACCGTTTCAGCTGAAGGAGAATTGGCAATGAGTAATTTATATTCTAAATTAGTTGATGTGAGTCCAGAAGTAGGTTTGCAAAGTCTATCAATTTTAGAAGACATCATATTAAGTCTTGTGGTTTTTTGGACAATTCGTAAAATCACTTCTTCCCGAATTTTAGCCCCCATGATTGCTTTTCTTACGTATGTGTTTTTATATACATTTTCACCAATAGAAATACATTACTTATTGCAAAATGAGCCGGTTTTAATGGCCTTAAGCTTTGCTATACCCTGTATGGTTTATATTTTAAAGCCTGATGTAATTAATTTTAAAAAAATTAATTATTTCACCAGTTTAACGATTTGTTTTTTTGCAATAGGATTAATCGATTTGTTTACATTATTAATACTAATGCCTCCATTTTTTGTAATTGCATTAGTGTTTGTAAATAAAAACTACCTGTCATTCAAATGGATAGCTTTATTGGCCTACATTGTTGGAACAGCTTCTATTTTGGCAACTTATTATTTTATGTGTGTTTATTATCAAAATGATTTTTTAATATTCTTGCAATCAAGTTTAATTTCAGTAACGTCTTTTACTTACATGCCAAATTTGATTATTCCGTTTGATGAATTACTCAAATACTATCAATATGGTTCTTTGTTTAGTATTGTTATTTTACCCTTCTTAATTTGGTATAAAAAAGAACAATGGAAACCATCGTTAGTATTTATGCTGTATTTTAATCTATTAGTTACTTTAAGTTTTTTACAAGTAGAATGGATTGATTCGGATCTATTACGATTAGCACTATCTGTTTTTATTCCAATTTGTTTCGGAATTACTACTGCTGTTCTATTAAGATTATTGTTTCCAATTTACAAAAAAGTATTTCGATATAAAATACCAATTGCTGTAGCAGTTTCGCTTTTGGCATTTGGAGGAATAGTATATTCACAAATTCAACCTCTAAACAATATCAAAACATCAGACAAAACTCCTCGAATGGTTTTGGACGCTTATGATAAGATTCTTCATGAATATTTTCCACATAGCTATGCGGTGGTGAATGATAATATTGCTCAAACACTGAGTTTAAATAAACACTTTTTCATCAATTACGAAGATTTTTTATTTAGTTATTTAGAAAGTGATTCCATCTATCATCACAATAAAATGAAACCCAAGTTTTTTGTTGAAAACCCACAGTATGTAATTCCTAAAAGTGTTTTGGTATTTGTGTATCATGATAATTCTGAATCAGAAAATCACTTTGCAGATCAAAATCAATTAGAACCACTTTTAAAAGAACATTTTAACACGTTAGAAAAAAGAGGAAGAAAAGTCTCTTTATATTACGAAAGCCCCTATGTAAACGTGTATGAAATTGAAAATGAACCCAAATCAAGTAAGATTGATGACCTAATCTATTAAGTATGAAAACCCGTGCAACCCTAAATCGATTAATGATACACAGCCTTATGGCGTTTGTGTTGATTTTTTCAAGCTGTGCCGACTTTGATGCGATTATGAATCCCAACAATATTGATTTATTCTCTAAAGATCAAGCAGGAAAAAATGGTTTATTAAGACATTATTCAGACACCGATTTGAATCTTCCTCCTTTGGTTGAATATATCGTGGATTTTGAAAATCCGATGAGTGTGAAATACAGCAACCACATTAAAAAAGTATGTAGTTATACTAAAATTCCATATAAAAACATCAATATAAAAGCGTGGAATGCAAACCTTGAAATTGCACCATCAACGCGAGTTTTGTGTGTTTTGGAAACTAAAAAATTGAATGATGCTTCTGTAGCAAAAATTTTAAAATTTGTTTCTGATGGAGGAACATTATACTTGCCCTATGCTTGCGAAGACAAACGGTTTGGTTTTATGGTAGGTATGAAGACAAATTCAGATTATTTAACCGATGTTACTTCTGTTGGTATCAACTTCAAAGAAAATTTTATTCCAACTTTAGCGGGAACTTCCACTCGAGAATCGATTATACACTTCGGAATGAGTGGGGAAAATTTCGATTTAACTAAAATTAAAATCTATGCCACATCAATTAATAATCCATCTTTTCCGGCTATTTTAGAGTCCAAAATAGGGAAGGGGAGAGTCATCAATTTGAACTCTACTTTTGAATTTGAAAAAATGGATAGGGGATTATTATTCTCAGGAGTTATGATGGGTTTAGAAGGGATTCCTTACCCAATTGCAAATACAAGTACCATTTTTCTAGATGACTTTCCTTCTCCATTATATGACACGAAAATGGAACCAATTAAATCTGAAATGAATCTTTCTATTTCCGATTTTGTTAGAAAAGTTTGGTGGCCGGACATGAAAGATTTAGCTAAAAAATATCAAATGAGCTACACTGCCGTTCCTGCATTTGATTATAATGCTAAAACAGATCCGCCTTTTCTTTTCAGCCAATGGGATGCTAAAAAAGTTTCATTAGGAGGCAGAGTAGAACCAACAAGTAGCTGGTTGATGAGAGATTGTATGAAAAACGGACACGAATTAGGTTTTCATGGTTATAACCACGTTTCGTTAGTAAAAAGAGATTGGAAAAAACCAGAATTTATCGTTACCGCATTAGAAGGTGTTCAGAAAAAATGGAAAGTTAGCAGCTTTGGTGATTTACCGATTTCGTATGTTCCACCATCAAATTATATCGATCAAATGGGTTTAAAAAGACTAAAAGAAGGGCTTCCATCAATTAGTTTTATGTGTAGTTTATATTTAGGTGAAACGTATGACGGTGGAAATCGCGAATTTGATTTTGATCCGTATCATCATGGCATGTTCGATTATCCCCGTATTTCAAGTGGTTTTCAAATAGATAATAATTCGAAATACAATATTCAATCCATGTATTTATACACAGGAATTTGGAATCACTTCGTTCATCCGGACGACGTATATCAAATTCCAAGTCCGTTTAATAAAAGTGCGGGAGATTTTGAACTCAGAAATGCAAAAGGTTTAGGTTGGCGAAAAACAAAAGGAAAATCGGGTGGTTTATTGGCGGAGTTTGATAAATATCTAAAAGAATTTACATCAGCATTTCCTCAATCTCGCTTTTTAAATGCTGGTGAAGGCGGTTTTATTGCATTAGATTGGAGAGCCTCTAAATTTAATCACAAAACGTATGATGGAAAATATATTGTGGAAGAGCTGAATCCGGAAAATTCAATGTCTAACAGTCAATATTGGTTTCTTTACGGAACTTCAGAAAATGCTGAGAATATTGAACTTCAATTAAAATCAATAGCCGTAATTTATTCCAAAACTAACTATTTAGATGGATTTTTATATTCTGTTTATACGAATGAACCTATAATTAAAATCAAAGATTATCGCGAATACAGAGAGAAAGAGTTAGACTTTATCTATAGTAAAGTAAAAAATGATTACTATGCGTATGCTGCCAAAGTAAGAGAATTTGAGCAAGGAGAAGAAAGCGGTGAAAATTATGAAGAACAGATTCGATTGGAAAAAGCGGCATTAAAACAACGAATGCTTTCAGAATCAAAAATTGATTATCCAACTTGGAATCAATATGCCGAATATATGTCTTGGGATAATAAAGGTGAAGAAGTCTGGACCATGCTCGAAAAACATTGTGCAAAATATCCAACCAAAGAAAACGTGATGTATTCGCAAGAACTAGAAAAACTAATTGGCTATCCTAATGATTTAGCAATGGAAAAATGGATCAATGCTCAATTACTGGTGAATCCAAGAGATAAAGACTTATTAAATAGTTATGTTGCAAATTTTAATACACCAGAGAATAAAGAAAAAATTAAACAAGCGTTAATTGCTCTTTTAAGTGTTGATACCGGTAAAGAAAGTATGTTTAATTATCTTCAACATTTACTTTGGTATGAACCTCAAAGTGCTTTAGTTGAATTAGAAAAAATTGAACCATCTAACGATTATCGTGAAATGGCAACAAATATAACTTGGCTCTATGCTAACGAAAAAAATTATCAAAAAGCCTATGATTGGTCGTTTTATAGTAACGAAATTGATATTGCAAACAAAATGGAATGGCTTTTTCAGTTGAAACAATATGATAACCTTATAAGTGAATATAATACACATATAGAAAAAAATCCTGACGATTATAAAACAAAAGCTTTAATGGCTAATTATTACCACGACATGGGTAAATTTAAAGAAGCATGGATTTTAGCAAGCGAATTACCCGAATCAAAAGAAAAAGAATCGCTTAGAAAATCACTAAACGCTGATGTTGTTTATCAAGATGACTTTCTTCAACAGGATTTGTTGGCCAATTACCCCGAATTATTTTTAGATAATGTAAAAATGGCCGTTACCAAAACCAATCGTTTAAAATACGGTAATTTTATTGAATCTGAAAATGAAGTTCAAACTAACAAAGATAGAATGGCTTCGTTAATGACAAGACATTCCTATAATTTTTACGACAAGAAGAAGAATCTTCATCGATTTGCGGCTACGTATTCTGAATTTTTCCCGTTGATTAGATCCACAGTTGATACGATTATTACTAATTTACGCTTACAAAATAGAGAAGATAACGAACAATTGATAATTTCTGATGACAATAAATTTACCAGAGTTTATGGTGTTGAATATCAATATAAAAATCCGTTTTCGTTTGATAAATATCAATATTGGTCACGTATAAGATTTGAAATGGATAATTATCAACAGACTTATTTTCAGTTTGGAGCCGGTATCAATAAAACATTCAAGAAAAACTTTAGTTCAGCCCAAGTGAATGTTTTCCCGGTTCAAACAGCTCCGGGACATGCTAAAGAAATTTATCATGTTCAATCTGTTCTTTACCAAAGTGTTTTTTTAATGAAAAAAATTAATGCAACATTGGGAATCGAATCAAATTATTATACCAAAAGTAAGACGAATACCGATTTCATAACCGATAATAACATTGATATTTCAGCAACACTTAGAGTTGGTTGGGATGATGGTGAAGAGAAAAAATCAAAATTGATTCCGTTTTTAGAATCTTCTATACAATCGGGATCTGCAGATTTAAGCGATGGATATCCCTATTGGATGCTGGATAAACGTTTATTTGGAGGAGGAGGATTAAGCTATAGCTACGGTTTGGAAGCTAATGATTTCAAAGCAAAAGTTGAAGCTGCTTACTTTTTTGATGATTATGCAGAAGTATTTCAACGATTTTCGGGAACAATATCATATAGATTATTTAACTATACTGCTTTAGTTGCCGGTTTTGAAGTATTTAATCAAGATAAATTCTATTCCAATACAGTTCAATTTGGTTTAAAACATAGTTTTAGAGAAAAGAATCGTACCAAATAAAAAATGATGAAGTACAAAAGTTTGTACTTCATCATTTAAAAAAACAAGAACTTGTTTTAGTGTTTCACTATAAACCTTCTGGAATCATTGATTTCACCATTATTAAATTGAATGAAATAAACACCATTTGATAAAACTTGTGTATCAAAACTTACTTTATTACCGTTTTGAGTTGAGTTTAATTTCATTTGCTGTCCTACGGAATTGTAAATGGCATAACTATATTCAGATGCTGCATCCATTTCAACAATTAACTCGTTGTCTGCAGGAACAGGATGCAAAACAACTTTCAAACGATTGTTGTCAGCAATACCAAGTGTTTCGGTTACTTCGATTTTATGGTTTAAGCGGTTATAACCTGTTGAGGATTCCCAAACATTATTATTTGCAAAACGAATTGCATATTCCGGTCTGTTTGCTAACGATGCATAAGCATCAGGTAAATGTAAAAACATATCATAATTACCCGGAATAACTCCATCGGGTAATGTTAAGTTTTCTGTTATAGTAACTTCATCTTGCCAATTTCTAGGATCAGAATCCAACATAATTGAAAACACATCATTAGTAACAAGGTTTTTCAAAACAATATAAGCATATCGCTCATTAAATGGAGCGGCATAACCAACATTATTAATGTTTAATGTAACAGACAATTGATTATCGAGTGAAATACTTTGTGGCAGTACAGCACTAGTTAAGACAAATCGATATCCTAGATTTTTTTGAATTTCTTGATAGCAATCTCCTGTTTGCCATCCATTAATTACACTTGGATGATAATCTAAATTTAGATAGGACCAATGAAATTTTTCCATTTCAAATTGAGCTGTTGTACAATTAGTTCTGGATTCAAAAACAGCACATGTTTCGCCACCCATTGGTACAAATTGAGTTTCTTGATCAAGATAAGGGTATTCAGTGTTTACATTTGAATAGGTTCCAACATCCGTATTACTAGATAAAAAGCAATCATTATGGTGTCCTATTCTAGCTAAACTAGTATTTGTATAGGCTTGACTTGGTGGGAGAGGAGCAGTAGTGTTGTACATCTGCTGTTTCATTTTTGGATATCTAATTTGAACAGCCCGCGTGTTTGGCAAAGCATTTAAAATAGCATCAGTGATATTTTTTCTGTGAGCATAATTAGCCGCCGTCAAACTAGTTTCATTATAACCCCAACCGCCAAATTCGGCTTGGTCTGTATAATACCATTCACCCCAAGCACCAATAAATCCTGCTTGCATAACAGCAATTACATCTGTATTAGCTATTAAAATGGGTTTAATTTGATTAATATGCTCCAACATTCTCGCTTTGGTGGCATCAAGAACAACATCATCACCATAATCATCAGAATAAGCGAAACGAATTACACTTTTTAATCCGGCATTACGAATTCGGTTAAAATCCGTCTGCATGTTATCTAAATAAGATTGAGGAATTGAAGAATTCACAAAATCATTCAAATAAAAATACCTGAAAACTAATGTAATATTTTGATTTACTCTATAGTTTGTCAAGGAAGATTGGTTCAAAAGATTGTAACCATTTGACGATGACGATTCAGTATCACTGTACTTATAAAATCCACGTTCTGGATTTGGAAAGTTAGCACTCGAAGCAGTATAGGTTACTGTAGTTGTTTGTGCACCTCCGTAAATAAACAGAAGAGCACCAAAAAAGGTAAAAACTTTTCTCATAGTAGTAGGTTAGTTTTGTGCTAAATTTGGGTTAGCGGATTAAACGTTTTAGTTTTTTTAGTATAATACGATGTTGTGGCTCATTGTATTACGGATTCAAATATAGATTAAATGTATTTTTTTATCGATGAACTACGTTAAAAAAATACATTAAAAATCGATGAAATGCATTATTTCGTTTTTATTGTAAGATTATTTGCTATTTTTAACATAATTTTATGTAGGTTTTGGTTCACTTTTTTTAAAGATTTGTGAGAATTATGAACAGCTCGTTATCAGTGACTTAAGAAAATGATTACGCAAATTTTTTAATTTCAACTTGATTTTGATTTGCAATGATTTTTTTAATCATAATTTGATTGTTTTTATATCATTTTTTATGACTGAGTTTACATTTATTATATCTTAAAAAAATTTTATAGACCGTATTGAAAATCACTATTTTTTAAAATTTGTAATTTATATTTGAAGTAATAATTTGGATTATTTAAATTAAAAGGATGACAATTTAAGATCACATCTTTTTGAACTATAATTTATATTATGTAAAATAGAATATATTGTGAAATAAGATTAATCCCTTCTATTGCAGATGAATACGAATAATAATGAAACAATAGCAAATACTGTTGATATTCCAATACTGTTTATAATTACCTTGGTATAACCTATTGCATTCACATCTAAAAACGGATATGGATAATAATTTGTATAGCTTCCAATCAATAAAACAGTAAACAAATAAACCAATGGAAATATCAAAATTTTAAAAATGTATTTATATGATAGAGAAATTTCATTTTTACTCATAAACCAATAGATCACGAAAATTATTGGATTCACAACATGCAACAATTCATCAACAATTCTCTGCAAACCGGTTGGTTCCCAAATAAAGCGTAAAATAATATTATAAACGATTGCTACAATGCTTATATAAACAGCAATAGCCGTCTGAGTTTTATAGGATTTAAAAAAGGAGGAAAAATTAAATAAAACTGCAGTAAAACATATCGATACCAAAATATTCGACAGTATCGTAAAGAAAGTAAAAAAACGAACGATTGTATCAATAACACTAACTTCACTCGATTGCATCATAATAACAAATTGGGCTATCAATGAAAACCATCCTAAAATAAAACCAAAAAGCGAAAAAAGTTTTTTATTTTGCATATCATTCTATTTTTGATAAAGTTAACAAATCTGATTGTAAATTTGAATCGACTACTAGATTTTATGTAACTTTATCATTTTAATTACTATTAGTATGAAAAACTCAATTGCTGAACGAATAGCGGATTTTCTCAAGAATTTTCCACCTTTTTTCAGTCTCACTTATCCTGAATTGGTCACTATTTCCAATGAAATTCAGGTAGTTCATGTTGAAAAAAATCATGTTTTATTCAAAATTGGTGACAAAACGCATCCTTTCTTTTATGTTGTAAAAGAAGGTGCTATCGGACTTTCTGTTACTTCCGATGCAGAAGAAACGTTAATTGATAAATGTGATGAAGGTGATATTCTTGGTCTTCGCCCCTTTTTTGCCAAAGACAATTACTTAATGACCGCCAAAGCTCGTGAAGAAAGCCTTTTGTATGCCATTCCGATTGATGTTTTTAAACCGTATGTAAGCCAAAATGCTGAAATTTTGAGTTTTTTATTGGAAAGTTTTGCTTCCAATACACGAAACCCTTATGATAAAGAAAATAAAGGAAAACTGATATCTGAAAATGTCATTTATACAGAACAAAGTTCTGAAATTCAATATTTTCAACCAATATCGTATACAAAAAGTCCAATTACGGCATCCAGAAAAGATATTGTGAAATTTGTTGCTCAAACGATGACACAAAGCAAAATTGGTAGCGTAATTATTCAGGATAATAATCTTCCGGTTGGCATTGTTACAGATAAAGATTTACGTTCAAAAATCGCTACAGGCCTCTTCCCTATTGATATTACAGTAGATCAAATCATGTCTGCTCCGGTGATTACGGTAGCAGAAAACATTTCAATTGCAGAAACCCAAATGATGATGCTCAAACATAATGTTGGTCATCTTTGTGTTACCGTTGACGGAACAAATAAATCCAAAATTATGGGAATTATTTCTGAACATGATGTAGTATCAGCTCAGGCAAATAATCCGGGAGTTTTGCTTAAACAAACCAAACGTGCAACACGTTCTAAAGAATTAAAAGCGGTTCGTGAAAAACTGAACGATTTGATTCAGAATTCGTTAGATAAAAACATTCCAATTCAACATATTTCTAATATTGTAGGCGAAATCAATATTGCTATCACTAAAAGAGCGGTGGAATTAGCCATTGAAAAAATGGAGGAGCAACCCCCTACCCGATTTGCTTGGATGAACATTGGCAGTCAAGGACGTAAAGAGCAATTGTTGATGACCGACCAAGATAATGCGTTAGTTTTTGATGATGTAGAAGAAGATCGTTATGATGATGTAAAAAAATATTTCCTCGAATTAGCCGAAAAAGTGACCAAAACACTCAATAAAGTTGGTTACGAATTTTGTCCGGCAGATATGATGGCCAGCAATCCTATGTGGTGCAAATCGGTTACAGATTGGAACAAACAATATAATTCGTGGATTAATAAACCCGGTGAAAAAGGAATTTTAATGTGTTCCATTTTCTTTGATTATGATTTTATCGTGGGTGATGAAAGTTTGGTTGATTTAATTACAGAAAACATCTTTGCCAATGTGCATAATAACCAGTTATTTTTTGCTTATTTGGGTACGGATGCATTGAAAAATCCACCACCATTGGGCTTTTTCCGTCAGTTTTTGGTTGAAGATGATGGTGAACACAAAGATACTTTCGATATAAAAAGTCGTGCTTTAATGCCATTGATAGATGCAGCACGTTTATTGGTGTTAAGTCAAGGTTTAAAAGGAATCAATAATACCTATCAACGATATAAAAAATTAGCCGAATTTGAACCTCAAAACGCCGATTTGTTTGAAAGTTGTGCAGAAGCTTTTTCTACCCTTTCCCTCTTTAGAACAGAAGAGGGTTTGCTAAATAGTAACAATGGTAGGTACTTGAATTTGAATGAGTTATCTAAATCAGATAAAGTAAAGCTTAAGAATGCTTTTCAACCCATTCGCGATATTCAAGATGCTATCAAAAATCGTTTTCAACTCACATATTTCACCTAAAAATGGTATTAGATTGGTTTAAAAAAGTTAGCAAAGATTATCCAAAATTTTGGGAAAATTACCTCTATTATTTCGAGCAAGAATCCGATGAATCACAACCAAAACGATATGTGGTTTTTGATTGTGAAACGACTGGGTTAGATCATCGAAAAGATGTTATTTTATCAATCGGAGCAGTTGCTGTAGTTGAAAATGCTGTGATCGTAAACGATTCGCTTGAACTTTTTTTAAAACAAGATCTCTATAAAACGGAAACCGCTTCTATTCACGGTATTTTAAAAGAAGGTAAAGAAGAAAAAATTGTGGAAGCCGAAGCAATTATTCGCTTTTTAGAATTCATCAAAAATTCTACTTTAGTAGGCCATAACGTGAATTTTGACATCGAAATGATTAACCAAGCTCTCAAACGGTTAGATGTAGGAAAACTCAAAAACGACAACATGGATACCGATGCCATGTATCAAAAATTCAAAGGTTTGCAAGAAGATCAACACTCTACGTTAGATGAACTTTGTAAAATTTTAAAAGTGGAAAAAAGCGACCGACACACTGCTTCAGGTGATGCTTTTATTACAGCTTTGGTATTTTTGAAGTTAAAGAAAAGGCTTTTGATTAGGTAACATTAACTTCATATAACCATTTCAAATCCCCTATTTAGTGCTATTTTTGTTTTTTTATCTTACTTTTGCCGCTCCATGAAAAAAGTAGCTACCAAAACTTTTGAGCTTACGCCGCCTTGATGGTCGGTTCATTATTTTAAATCTCCAATGATTTTTATTGGCTCATTTTTACATCCAACTCTTTTTTGGAGGAGTTCATAATTTATTCATATTCAAACTATTTATATGCAAAAAATCATCAATTTATTCGATTTTAGACAAAAAGTAAATTATAAAACAGAAATACTATCAGGATTAACCGTTGCCTTGGCTTTAGTTCCGGAAGCTGTTGCATTTGCAATGATAGCAGGAGTTTCACCATTAGTCGGACTTTATGCCGCGTTTATGATGGGATTAGTGACCAGTATTTTAGGTGGTCGTCCCGGAATGATTTCAGGTGCTACAGGTGCTGTTGCAGTTGTTGTGGTTACTTTAGCCCAAAGTCACGGTGTGGAATATATTTTTGCAACAGTAATTCTTGCCGGAATTATTCAAATGGCAGCCGGCTTTTTAAAATTGGGTAAACTCATTCGATTGGTTCCGCATCCCGTAATTTTCGGATTTGTAAACGGTTTGGCCATCATTATTTTTATGTCTCAATTAGATCAATTTAAAGATGTTTCCGGAAATTGGTTAACTGGTGGAAATCTCTATTTATTACTTAGTTTAGTATTTTTAACTATGTTAATTATTTGGGGTTTACCAAAATTAACCAAAGCAATTCCTGCTTCATTAACAGCAATATTAGTAGTTTTCGGATTGGTTTATTTCTTAAAATTAGATACTAAAACGGTTGGTGATATCGCTTCAATCAAAGGAGGTTTTCCGCCGTTTCACATCCCTTCCATCCCATTTACATTTGAAACATTACAAATAATTTTTCCATATGCAGCCATTGTTGCCGGAGTTGGTTTGATAGAAAGTTTGTTAACTTTAAACATTGTTGACGAATTAACAGAAAGTCACGGACACAGTAATAGAGAAGCTGTTGCACAAGGAACAGCAAATATTTTATCGGGGTTTTTCTCCGGTATGGGTGGTTGTGCTATGATTGGACAAAGTTTAATCAACGTGTCCAATGGAGCAAGAGCGAGATTATCCGGCATCGTAGCCTCGGTAATGCTTTTGGTTTTTGTGATGTTTGGTAGTAGTTTAATTGAAAAAGTTCCTATGGCAGCACTCACCGGATTAATGATTATGGTGGCAATTGGAACATTTGAATGGGCAAGTTTAAAAACATTTACCAAATTCCCAAAATCAGATATTTTAGTGATGGTTTTGGTAACTTTAGTAACTGTGTTTCTACATAATTTAGCGTTAGCTGTTTTAATTGGCGTAATCATAGCTGCCTTGGTTTTTGCATGGGATAATGCAAAGCGAATTCGTGCCAGAAAATATATTGATGACAATGGCATTAAGCATTATGAAATTTACGGACCATTATTCTTTGGTTCAACCACCGCTTTTATTGAAAAGTTTGATATTTTGAATGATCCAACAGAAATTATCATCGATTTTAAAGAAAGCCGTGTCGTAGATATGTCGGCCATTGAAGCGTTAAACCGATTGACTGAACGTTATCATAAACAAGGAAAAAAAATACAGTTGAGACACTTGAGTCCTGATTGCCGATCGTTAATTAAAAATGCAGAAAGCATCATTGAAGTAAACGTAATTGAAGATCCAACCTACAACGTGATGTTGAATAAATAGATAAAAAAAAGTGATTTTTCGGAGTCACTTTTTTGTTTTATAGAAATTATTTTTTTACTTCAAAAACATAGCCAAAGGCAATTGTTGCTTTCGTAATTCACTCACAAATAGTTTACAAATTTCAGTTGCTCCAAGTATTGATAAATGTGTGTTATCCGTAATTCCTTCCGGAAAATAAGCGTTTTCGCCTGCAACAAAATGAAGGTGTAATTTTTTTGATTCTTCTACACCAAACGAAACTTCCATTTGTTCAGTAAGGTATTGCATATCAAAAAAAGGAACATTCATTTCTTGAGCTACTAATCGAGCTTGCAAAGTATAATTTCCATGAGCATCCAACAAAACACCTTCGGGATTAAATTTTCTTCTCGCAATCGATGAAAACAAAATCGGAATCGCTCCTTTGGCTCTCGTTTCTTCGATGTATCGAATTAAGTTATAACGATATGCCGTTTGCGGATTGGTATATCGTGCCGGATCCGTTTCTTTTCCATCATTATGCCCAAATTGAATGAAGACATAATTTCCGGGTTGTAATGAATCTAAAACGGGTTGCCAATGATTTAAATCTCTGAAACTTTTTGTGCTTCGCCCATTTACTGCGTGATTTTTGATGGTTACTTTTTCATTAAAAAATTGCGGAAGTACTTGTCCCCAACCACGTTCCGGATTTTCATCTGGATTTTTTTTATTAGCCATCGTGGAATCGCCAATCATGTGAATGGTGATCGCAGGTGATGAAGTTTCATCGGTTTGAGCACTTTTACATCCTAAAAATAAAATGGCTGCAAGTAGAACTAATTTATAATTTGTCATACCATAATGGATTTGATGAATCATCGCTTAAAATGTTTTTCAACGTATATTTTTTTGCTTGTCGTTTGGATAATTGATGCGACCAATTTACTCTTGATTTTGCATTAGCTCCTTCTCCGCTACTATTAAATTCGGCATAAAAAGTCGTTTTTTCAGCTTCCGGTTTTGACCAATTGTGCCATCCTTCGGGTAGAATATGCTTTCCTAATTCACAATTGATGAAAACGGTTTTTGCGTAAATTCTCCACGGTCGACCTAAATACACTTTTGTTATTTTTTCATCCGACGTTAGTTTACAATCCTTAAAAACATAACCATAATTGGTATCTTTTGGTGTAGATGCTGCCGTGATATACGAATCTTTTTTACTGTGAATTTGACAATTTTCAAAGTAAGCTGTCGCACTTCCGAAGATAAAATCGGTGGTTCCTTCTATATAGCAATTTTTATAATATTGCTTTCCGGTTCCGTTGGCGTACAATGTATCTTGATTTCCGAGTAATTTACAATTGTTGATTATTACGCGATTGGAAGTTACTGACAAAGCTACTGCTTGACCTAATTCACCGGAAGAATTTTCGATGGTTAGGTTATTCAAAATCACATCATCGGCTTGAACTAGTAAAGTGTAAGTGTAAAACGTACTATTTCTTCCCATTCCCATCTTATCAAAATAATCATCAAAAGTAATGATGGTATTTTCTTGGCTTTCGCCGATGAGAGTTAGATTTGTATTCCATTCGTGAATTTTAATTTTCTCTTTGTATTTTCCGTTTTTGATGAAAATGGTAATTCGCTCATACGGAAAAGCTTTCGAATAATCAATCGCTTCTTGAATGGATGCAAAATCACCAGTATCATCTAAAGAAACCACTAAATTTTGGTCATCTTTAGGTTGTTTGATGACATTTTTGATTTTCCATTTTTCGTACTTATCTAGTACTTTTTGAGGCCAATTCACATACCAAGCATATCCTACTCTTCTTTCTAAACCAATTTGCGAAATCGAATCTTTTTTGATACCGTCACGATCACAAAAGAAAGGTTTATTGTCTTTCAATTCCATAAAACGAGCCCAAATTGGTTTTTCATTTTGTGACGGAATCATAATTTTATCAATCACTTTTCCTTTATCATCCAATTTTAATTCTTCTCTCAAATTGGTGATTTTTGTCTTTTCAAACCAAGCAACAGCACTGTTTACGGCATTAATTACTTTGTTGGAAGGGTTTTTTACATCCATCAAAAACAGAACAATCTTAGCCGATTCTCCACCACTTAGTGAAGCCAATTCGAAACTTCGAGCATCTGCCGGCAAAAATGTAAATTCATCGTGTTGAGCACACCAAGCCGTGAGCAAATTATTTTGTTTGTATTGGGTTTTTAAAATACAATCTATTCCTTTATTGATGGCATTTGTGATTTTATTTTCAATTTCAGCTGATGGTTTTATCGAAATAAAATCCTTTTGATCTTTAATGTCTTTTAGCAAATAAAGCACATTAATCATCGCATCATCATTGTAGGTAATGTGTGAAGAATAGCCTTTTTTTAGGGGATAAAATTGTGGCCAACCACCGTTTTCGTATTGAGCTTCGAGCAAATAATTCAATCCGGCAAGAAACGCCTTTTCATAACGTTCATCAGGAATTTGTTGGTTGACTTTTGATAGAAAAATCATTTCCTGACTTGTAGCTCCGTTGTCAATCGTGCAATCTTTTAACGTTGATTTTTTTGCAATCACCGCCTTTTTTTCATCTTCCGAAAGTAGATGATGCATTTGAATATTCTTCGGCCAACAACCATTTTCTTTTTGATACAACAACACTTGTTCGGCTATTTTTTTTGCTTCAGCTGAACCGAACCAAGCTTTCTCACTTTTGTGAATAAGATTTCGCCAAGATTGATCATTTACTTGTGCATTTGAAATCGAGACATAAAGTGAAACCACAAGTAAATGAACTATGTTTTTGATTTTGAACATCTTATTTATTTAATTCTAAAGCAGCTAAAATAAAAGGTCCGGTTGCTTTTGGATCATTGTCTTTTTTGCGTTCGTTGATATAATAATCGTAAGAACCATCTCGAAATGGTTTTCCACCCAAACCGGCCACAGCACATGCTTGAGTTAAAATGGTATAGCCTTCGGGAGTAACTTGTATCAAATCGCGAGTGAGTCCGTCAAAAGCTTTGTTGGCATGGTTTTTAAACTCTTTTGGTAAGTAACCTTTGTTAACACCTTTTGCAAAAGCGTACGCAAACATAGCCGAACCGGAAGCTTCCAAATAATTACCTTCCCTATTTCCTTGATCAGTAACTTGGTACCATAATCCGGATGAATGTTGGTATTTTAGTAATGTATTTGATAACGAATTTAAATACGAAATTAACTCACCTCTTTTAGGATGATTTTCAGGAAAATAATCCAAAGCATCCACCAAAGCCATTGCATACCAACCTAACGAACGTGACCAAAAGTTGGGTGACGTACCGGTTTCTTTATTTGCCCAAGCCATTTCTTTGCTTTCATCCCAACCGTGGTAAAGCAAACCCGTTTTGGGATCGAGTAAGTTTTTTTGAATTAATTCAAATTGCTTGGCAACGTCGTCCAATTGCTTTCCGTTTTCATATTTTAAGGTATATCGTGCGTAAAACGGTGAACCCATATACAATCCGTCTAACCACATTTGATTTGGGTATATTTTTTTATGCCAAAAACCACCTTCGGAAGTACGAGGCTGATTTTGCAGTTGCTCACGCATCGTTTGCATTGCTTTCAAATATTTTTCTTCTTTGGTTTTATCGTATAAAAAAAACATAATATTTCCTGAAACAATCATGTCGATATTATACTTTTCCATACTGTAACTCGGAATTGAACCATCAGGAGAAATCGTAGCATCTGCATACCCTTTCAAATAATCATAATACATTTGATTATTCGTTTTTTTGTATAATTCTTCAAAGGAAGTCATCACTAAACCATGCACATAATCCCATTTTGGAGCGGTTTTGTCATCGATTTCAAATGCGTTTGGATGCTTTTTCATTAGAGTTTGAGCCATTCGTTCAGACCATTTTAACTTATCTGAAACAACCATTTTTTCAGAAGAACTTGTGGAAGCCGGTTTACAATTCGTAAATAGAATAACCAACAAAACGGCGAATGCTATTGCCCAAAAAAATATGCGGACTGATTTCAATCTTTCTTCCATGTTAGTTTAATTTGTTTGATTTGTTCAATTTAGTCAATTTCTCATCTAAATAATTATAAAACTGCTGTTCAGTTTTAATTCCATCAACTTCTTTTTCCCAAGCTCCTAAAAAGTAAAACGTAATTTCATTAGCGGTTGGTTTAAACTGAATTAAATGATCGTGAGGACCTTGATACACTTTTTCGGCTGTGTACACTTCATAAAATACTGCCATTCCGAGATTATCATCAAACAGAGTTTGTTTTCCGTAGGTTGCAATGTAAGCCCATTTTTTGTTTTCACTCACTTTTTGTACCATTGGAAGATTATACAAATTTACGATTCCTGTACAAATTCCGTTCAAAGGAACGGAAGATTTTATGGTGTGTTGCGTATATCTTTCGTCCGGAAAAATAGTTAATTCTGACTGGAGATTTGTTTTTTGATCATTTGTTTTCCATCCAAAATAATCAACATTGACAACTGATTTATTTTTACTGTTATCCACTTTTGCAAAAGTAGAATCTACTTCTTTAAAATGTTGCATTTCGTTGTTGACCATTCTTCCGATGGAACCGATTCCGAGACCTTTGCCCACTTTTAGAATATCGGCTCCCCAATCGCTCATGTTGTGATAGGAATCAAAACCGTCTTGACCAACTTGCGGTAAAACCATTTCATCAGTTAATTTTCCAAAAATATCAATAGCATTTCGCCAATCTAAATACAAACGATAGCCCACTTTGTTGCTTTCCCAACCCGGACCTTCGTACCTAATGTAGAAGGAATGATCGGTATGTGTTGCGGGAACTTTTAATTCGGAAATATTTTTAAATGTTCCGCCTTCATATTTTCTGTTATTCCACTTTCCTCCTTCTTTTACTGAAATTTCTGCGTATGTTTTGGAAGTAGTTGAATTTTGTGCTGTTGTTTTTGTAGTGTTGCAACTTGATAACATACAAATTGAAGTCAAAGCAACAATTGATTTTGTAAAGTTCATTTGTTTATGATTTTAATTTTTCGTTTAAGAAAGTTAGTATATAATTTACTGTTGTGTTGAACCAAGGGTGAAATAGCCAGAAAGTGTGCGGACTATCTGGAATTGTTTCTACTTTTGAATCGATGTTAAAAGTCTTCATTTTAGCAATCATTTCGTCTCTTCCGGCATGAAATCGTTTGTGTTGACTATTGATAAAAAGAAAAGGAGGTGTGTTTTTGCTAACGTGCGTTAAAGCCGAAGCATCTTCCCAAACTTCCGGTTTTTCTTCATAACTTCCACCGAGCCATTGCGAAGCCAATTTTCCTTCTTGTGATTGCGGATGATGAAAAGCAAGAATTCCGTCAAGGTTAACAACAGCTTTTATTCCTTTTGGATATTTTGTTCCAATTAAAGAAGCTACTTGTGCACCGGAAGAACATCCCAAAATTGCAATATTCTCGCTATCTAATGAAAATTTAGTTGCATTATTTTTTATAAAATCAATAGCATTCAGTATATCTTCAATAGCTGCAGGATAGATTGCTTCGTCTGATAATCTGTATTCTATAACAAAACAATGATATCCGTCCAATGCAATTTTTTGAGCTAATGGTTGAAGCATTGATTTATTTCCTGACTTCCATCCTCCTCCATGTATTAAAATAATTGCTGGTAATTTTTTCTCAAAATTATTACAATAGCTATCTAAATGTAAATTTCTATTTGAAACAGTATGATAAATAATATTTTTTTTTAACATTAATTAACTCATTTTCAGTTGATTGAACACTTTTTATAAAATGATACTTTTTTATTTGTTTATTAAATTCTGAAAACAAAGTATAGGATGTATCTTTTGAAACTTGTGCAAAGATCAAATTACAAAAAGTTAATACAAGGATATACAGTAGTTTATTCATAAAATAAATTATTTGTTCAATCTACTTCTAATCAGCAACATAACATTATAGTATTGTTTGTAATTACACTATTTTATTGGAAAATTTGCAATCGATTACACAAAAGTATGAAAAATATTAAATTAATAAAAATTAAAGCTTAAAATTTTCAATTCCTTTATTAATAGGAACTAAAATAGCATAAAACTCAAAAATAATAAATGATATTTTGGATAAAAACATTTTAAAAGCAATACTTTTTAGAATTTCGTATCAATAAAACTAATTGAAATTATTTTAAATAGATAGAATTTTCTTATCAACTACATCGTTTTAGTGTCTAAAAATAAAAATAAATATTCGCTACAGTTCAATAAAATAAAGGGTTTAAAAAATTAATATCTTAAAAAATAAGCAAAATAATTTTATTATTTATAATTTATTTGGAACATAATTTTTAATTATATAGTTTTGTGTAATCCATTGCATAGATTCTTTAAATAAATACATATTATCAAATTTTAATTATGAAACGAGTTTTACCTTTTTTGACACTTTTGTTTATGGCTTTGCAAATCAATGCACAAGTCACAATTACCCAAGCTACCGGTTGGCTTGAAACTGCTTATGTAACTTGGACTCCATTAGAAGGTGTTGACAGTTATAATGTTTATTATACAGGAGAAGGTTTAACAGATCAATCTATTGACACGCAGCTTATAAGAAATTATGGAAGTTATTACAGAGCAGACGTATTAGGTTTAGCTGCTGGAGATTATACTATTAAAGTTGTACCTGTTACAGGTGGTGTCGAGGGAGCAGAAGCTGTATCAAATAGTGTTGCTGTTTTACCACAAGAAAGAAACGGATTTGCTCACAGCAACGGAAGAGTACCCGGAGGTTATACATTAACTGGATTAGTGAAACCAGGTGCAGTAATTTTATATATTACAGAAGAGAACAAAAACACAGTTTCATTAACGGTTACGGGAGCTACTTCTAATCCGTGTGTTGGTTTACAAACTATTATTGATGGATTTAAAAAAGGATTTGATAATCGTCCTTTAATTATTCGATTAATTGGTAATATTACCGGTTTTAGTAATATGTATAATGGTGATATTGTAATTGAAAATAAAAATAATGTTAACGGTTCTATCACTTTTGAAGGAGTGGGTTCAGATGCTTATGCAAATGGATGGGGAATTCGAATTAAAAAAGGAACAAATATTGAAATTCGTAACCTTGGTTTTATGCTAACCGCTTCTGGCGAAGGTGATAACATCGGATTACAGCAAGATAATGACTACGTTTGGGTTCACAATAACGATTTATTTTACGGAAATCCCGGTGGTGCTTCCGATCAAGCTAAAGGAGATGGAGCATTGGATGTAAAAAGATCAGGAAATGTGACTATTTCATACAATCACTTCTGGGATACAGGAAAATCAAATCTTTTAGGAAATGGAAGTGAAACACCAAGATTATTAACGTATCATCACAATTGGTATGATCACTCTGATAGTCGTCATCCACGTGTGAGAAGTCATACCGTTCATATTTACAACAATTTTTATGATGGAGTTTCAAAATATGGAGCGGGTTCTACTCTAGCATCTTCACTATTTGTTGAAGGAAACTATTTCTTTAATTCAAAATACCCAATGTTGATCTCTAAACAAGGATCAGATATAGCCGGTGGTGCTCCGGGAACTTTCTCTGGCGAAAACGGAGGAATAATCAAAGCGTATAATAATTTTATGGTTGGACAACAAAGTTTCCTTCCTTATAATGCTGCAACAAATCCTAATCAATTTGATGCTTATGTGGCTACAACAAGAAGTGAAGTTATAAGTAACAGTATTAGTGCATTTCAAGGAGGAGCAACATATAATAATTTTGACACAGATCCTTCACATTACGTGAATAGTTTAGTAATTGATGAGCCTGAAGTTGCTAGAGATAAAGTTATTCAATATTCAGGTAGAGTTGGCGGTGGTGATATCGATTGGACATTTGATGCCCCAGGTGATGATGCTTCGTATGCAATCAATCCAGGATTATTGGCATTATTACAAAATTATACTTCTTCTTTGGTTTCTGTGCAAGGAATTGGTAATCCGGTTGTGAGTACACAAACACTTTCTATACCTTCTAACAACGATCAAACAGTTCCGGAAGAAACTGCAATCGCTAACATGGTATTTACTTGGGGCGGAACAGCAACAGATGTAACAGTTGCCGGCTTACCTTCTTTTGGAATTAGTTTTGTTAAAGATATGACCGCTAAAACGGTAACGGTTTCAGGAACACCAACTGATGATGTAGATTTTACAATAACTACAATTGGAACTTCCGGAACACCGGTATCAGGTGGTGGAAGTATTTCTATTGGAGACGGAACTGTTCAAGGAGAAGAAATTCACAACTTTACAGAATCTGTTTTAAATAGTTCATTCTACACCTTTACATCGGCTAATATGAATTCTACACCAGGTAATACTACGTATAACGGTTTGACTTTGACAGCTCGATTAAAAATAGAAACACCTACAATTATTAGTTATACCACTTTTGCAGAATCAGAATTAACATTAGTTCTAGATCCTAACTTTAACGGAACAATTAAATTGGATAATGTAAATTACACAGCTTCAAATGGTTTAGTTGTTATTCCATCTGTTCCAGCAGGAAGCCATACAATAACTAAAGGAAGTGTTGCCAATTTATATTATATCAAAACAGCGTACACCAATTTAAGTTTAGATACTCCGATTTCTAAGAAAGATATTATTTTATATCCAAATCCGGTAACGAATGATTTAAATATTTCAATAGCAAATTTTATTACAGTTGAGCAAATATCAATTTATAGTTTGATTGGACAATTGGTAAAATCAGTTGATGGAAGCAATGTAACAACAATCAACATGGATGATTTAACTAGCGGTGTTTATATGGTGAAAATCCAAACAAATCAAGGTGTTATTGATCAAAAAATCATAAAGAAATAGGCTTAAAGCAATTGTTTTTTCATATTATTTTTAGTGAACAGGCCGTCTAAATATCACTTTAGACGGTTTATGTTCAGTTGAGTTGAAAATAGACAAAGCTCACATTATATTACACAGATTAGCCCCACTGATCTATCCATACTACACAGACGAGAAAGCACTTTTATGGTTATCTAATTTTAATACGATAAGACATGAAAAAAAAATTAATTGTATTGTTCTTTTTAAATTGTGCTATTTTCTCTAACGCACAAGTGGGCATCAACACAACAACTCCAAATGCATCATCTGTTTTGGATTTGAATAGCCATTTAGGTGGTACAAACTATGGTGGTTTTATGCCTCCAAGAGTAACTTTGGCTCAAAGAAATTCAATTCCTGTAACCGCTGCTGAAGACGGATTAATTGTTTACACTGCCTATCCAGGTGGTTTGCGATGTTTACAGCTTTACAATGGTTCTACTATGGCATGGGAAAACATAACATGTTTTGGAATTCCTCCTGTAACCGGACCGGTATTTTTTGAATCTATGGGTAATGTAACTGCAAATACAAGTGTACTGACTCATGATACCAATAATGGTTTTGATAATTCAGGAGTTTGTTCGTATACATATACATCATCTTCTCCTCCTCAAATAAGAAATACAGCTCCAACATCTTCAACTGTATTTACAGGGGCATCCGGATCAGGATTTCTTTTTTTACAAGCTAGTGCTAATAGAAACTTTACAATTGGCTCTATTGATTTAACAGCACATGCTGGTCCTCTGACTTTACAATTGCTAATTTATAAAAGTACTACTACATCTAATGGTTCAGATTTAACAATTGATTATTTTGATGGAACTGTTTGGGTTGATGTTTCTGTTACTGATTTACCAACAGGTGCGACTACAAATACTTGGTATCAAAGAGTATTAGCAATCGATGTTCCGAATACCATTCAAACTATAAGATTTAGCAGGTCATCAGCATCTACAACAGAATTTAGAATTGATGATATTGAAATTATCAATCCGTAATAAATTAACATAAAATATCAATTATAGTTTAGTAATAATTAAAAGTTTAATACAACTTTTTTTTATTCACTATTCCTTCATTACACTTACTAAACAACAAAAACCTTTTATATTATGAAAAAAAAATTATTATTTAGCTTTGTGCTCCTTTGGATAGGAATTTTTTCCTATGCACAAGTAACAGTCAATAGAATTGGGGCTAACTACCCTAGTGCCGCACCAACCTCCTACACTTTCCCTTCTGGTGATATTATGTATCAAAATGCCGCCGGAACTGCTTTTGTGAATAATAGAAATACAGGAAATATTTGTTCTGGTGCCACTTACAGAGTTCAAATGAACACTGTTATTCTAAGATTAAACAGTTCTGCTACAAACAACATAGTAATTCATGGTCAAAGTAGTGGATCGAGTATTCGAAATTTATCATCAATAGAAACTTCTTCTACTTTGTCTGGTCCATACACAGCACTTACAGGTGTTTCTTCTTCTTCAACTATCAATAGTAGTAGTGTTTGCGGCACAATAGTTATTTCTAATATTTCAATACCAAACAATACATTTGTACGATTCAATTTTAGTGGAAATGTTAATTTAAGTGGTTTTGATGTAACGCAGTTCAACCCTATCGTAGAACCTACAACTCAAGCAAGTAACATCTCTTTTGAAAATGTTACAACAAATTCTCTTTCCATAAATTGGACAAGTGGTAATGGAGCCAACAGAGTTGTCTTTGTAAAAGAAGGTTCTCAGGGCACAATTGAAGATCCTGCAGATGGTGATGAATTTACCGCCAATAACAATTGGAATAATGGAGCTCCAGCCGGAACTCAATTAGGAGCTTCAGGTTATTTTTGTGTTTATAATGGTGAGGCTTCTACAGTTAACTTATCAAATTTAGATCCCTTCACTACGTATTGGGTTAGAGTTTATGAATACAATGGCTCAGGTACAAGTACCGACTACTTAGTATCAACTGCAACTAATAATCCTAATAGTCAAGCTACACTCGCCTTACCTATTACTACAAGTTTTAGCGGAATTTTAAATATTGGCGAAACGTTAGAAGGATCTTATGAATATTCTGAATTTCCCGGCGATGAAGAAGGTGATTCAGAATATCAATGGTATGTGGCCGATGATGGCTTTGGTTTAAACCAGTCAGCTATTTTAGGAGCAACATCATTAACCTATGTTATTCAATTAGCCGATGAAGGAAAGTACCTGAGATTTGGAGTTGTTCCAACAGATATTAATGATGTTCAAGGTTCTGAATCGTTTAGTGATTGGGAATTAGTGAATTCACGTCCGGTTGCTTCTTCTGTAAATGTAACCGGTATTTTAAATGTTTCTGAAGAAGTTTCAGCAACCTATTCATTTGCCGATGTTGATAATGATTTAGAAGGGATTTCCTCCTACCAATGGTATCGTGCCGATGATGAATTAGGAACGAACAGTGAAGCTATTTTAGGAGCAAATGCAATAGCTTATACGTTAGACGCAGCAGATTTAGCAAAATATATTCGCTTTGGAGTGATTCCTATTGCAACAAGTGGTTCAACACCGGGTGATGAAGTGTTTGGAAATTGGGCAGGGCCAATTCTTTCGCAAGATGCACCTTCTGTTGTGGCTGCTGGTACTCTATCTGAAAATAGCTTGAATACAGATGTGGTTACTTTAACATTAGTAAACGACACATTCAATACAAACACACTTGAAGTTACTGATTTTACTTTAAACAATGCTCCTTCAGGACTTACTTTAGATCAAATTACATGGATAAATTCTACTGAAGCACAAGTAAATTTCTCTTACAATGATGAAGATTTTGATGTAGATATTACCAATTTTTCAATTACTATTGATGCTTCAACTTTAGACTCTAATACTACTTTGACAACATTAGATATGACAGTAAATGCTGTTATAGAAACTCTTGAAATTTCAGACCTAGTATCATTTCAAGATGTTTGTGTTGGTCAAGAAAGCGAAATCGAATCTTTTGAAGTTTCCGGAACTAATTTAAAATCAGGAAATATATCACTTGCAGTCTTAGATGGCTTTGAATATTCTGAAACAGTTGATGGTGTTTATACTACTACACTTGATTTTATGCATTCTGGTGGAGATTTAGCTTCTAAAACAATTTTTATAAAATTTGTTCCAACTACTGTCGCTGACTTTAGTGATTCAATTGAAGTTTCAAGCATTGGAGCTCCTTCTGTGTTTCAAGCTGTAAGTGCTTTAGGAGTTTCAATCCCATCGTCAATTAATTCACCAACGAGTACTACGATTGGTTCTACTCAAGCTTCTTTAGGTGGAGATATTACTGTTATAGGTTGTAGTGAAATTATTGAAAGAGGAATTTTTTACAGCACTACCAACGGTTTTGCAGATGGTGCCGGAACTAAAGTCTCTGAAACTTCCACTTCATTTGAAACGGGTGCATTTTCTGTAGACGTTACAGGATTATCAACAGGAACGATATACTATTACAAAGCCTTTGCAAGAGGAGCTGATGATGTATCAGTTTATACTTCTCAAGGTACTTTTACAACGCTTACTATTTCTGAGCCAACTGCTGTTGCTGCATCAGATACAACTTGTAACAGCTTTACGGCTAATTGGGAATCTGTTGAAGGAGCTACGGGTTATGGGTTGGATGTGAGTACTTTTCCAAATTTTGGTTCAGTTACTGTAAATCCGGAACAAACATTATTATCCAATACTGGTGTTTTGGGATTGTCAGGTTGGTCTGAAACAAATGTAACAATATCATCCGGTGCTCTACAAATGGTAACTCCTACCTCTCAAGTGATTACTGCAGCTTTTAACATTTCATCTTTTACAGGAGTTGAGTTGAATTTTTTAATTAGAACTTTTGGTGGTGTAACAGGTAACAGTAATCAAGTTGTTATTTCCATTTCAACTGATAATGGAGTAAGTTGGTCTCCGTTAGGAACTACTACAGCAGCAGGTTCAAGTTTGAATCCAGCAGCACCTTATAGTTTGGATAGTTATTTGGGCTCTCAAGTTCGCCTAAGGTTTGAAACTCCTAATGCAACAGGTTCTAGAGGAATTGGTTTAGATAACATCACTGTAACAGGCGATGAAAATATATTTGTACCAAGTTTTGTTGTAAACTACGAAGATGCACCAGTAAATGGATTATCGCTTGAAGTATCTGGTTTGGAAGCAGAAACAAATTATTACTACAGAGTGCGTTCAACTGATGCAACTTCAGTATCTATAAATTCTAATACTGTAACTGTTTTAACATCACCTCCTACCCTTTGGTATGCAGATACTGACAACGACGGTTTTGGAAATGATGAAGAGACAATTGATGCATGTGAACAACCTATAGGATTTGTTTCCGTTGGTGGCGACTGCGACGACGAAAACAACACCGTTTATCCCGGAGC
>DEHZ01000017.1 GCA_002352205.1 Flavobacterium sp. UBA2787
AAATGAAGTCAATGCAGCAGATGTAACTAACTATCAATTTGGTGATCGTTATCCATCAGGAGTTTACAACGTGATTGTAACACAAGGTGAAGAAACGAGAACTGTGAGAGTGGTTAAAAAGTAAAGCAAAGTTACTAAGGAACTGAGGTTCTAAGGTGCTGAGTTTATTAAATAGAGAAACCTCCGAGAAATCGGAGGTTTTTTTTTATTTTTCATACTATCTATGATAATTTATTCATAAACGAACTATTTTCAACAAATAAACTCGTAAAAAAACAATACATTTGAAAAAATTTTTTTTGAAGATGAATAATACAAAAAACGAAGAATGGTTATTTGAAATTTCTCCAAAAAAATCAGCTTTTAAAATAAATTTTAAAGAGTTGTGGCACTACAGAGACCTTTTAATGTTATTTGTAAAAAGAGATATTGTTACTTTCTATAAACAAACAGTTTTAGGTCCCATTTGGTTTATTATTCAACCTTTACTTACTTCTGTTATACAGTTTGTAATTTTTAGTAAAATTGCAGACATTCCTTCCGATGGAGTGCCTTATTTTTTATTCGTGCTTGCCGGTAATATTTTGTGGTTTTATTTTTCAGATTGCTTAAAGGCTGTTTCTGAAACGTTTACAGCTAATCAGAATATTTTTGGAAAAGTTTATTTTCCCAGAATTATAATGCCTTTAAAAGTTATTGTTTCAAATTTGGTAAAATTTAGTATTCAATTTATTTTCTTTATTATTGTTTTGATTTATTACATTTTTCAAGGTTATGACATAAATCCATCTTCTTTAATGCTAATTACACCAGTTTTACTCTTTATGACAGCTATTTTAGCTATGGGAATAGGTATGCTAATATCTTCTTTAACTGTTAAATACAGAGATTTAAATTTTGTAGTTACATTTGGAATTTCTCTTTTTATGTATATAACTCCAATCGTTTATCCAACCACTTTGGTTTTAGAAAAAATTAATCCAAAATACCATGTATTGGTTTATTTAAACCCTTTAACAGGTATTCTAGATTTTTTTAAATATGCTTTTCTGGGCTCAGGTTCAATTGATTTAACCTATCTTTTATACTCTTTAGTTTTTGGCTTGGTTGTTCTTCTTTTGGGGATTTTGGTCTTTAATAGAACAGAGAAGAGTTTTATTGATGTAATTTAATTTTTGAGAATAAATTTAAATGAGTGATATAATTTTAAAAGTTGAAAATCTTTCAAAACAGTACCGGTTAGGAAAAATAGGAACCGGAACGTTAAGCCATGATTTGAATAGATGGTGGCATACCGTTAGAGGAAAAGAGGATCCTTATTTAAAAGTAGGAGAAGTTAACGATAGAAGTTCCAAAGGAAATAATCAATATGTTTGGGCATTAAAAGATATTAATTTTGAAGTTCAAAAGGGTGAAGTTTTAGGAATTATCGGAAAGAACGGAGCCGGAAAATCAACGTTATTAAAAATTTTGTCACGCGTTACTTCTCCAACCGTGGGAAGTGTTAAAACAAAAGGTAGAATAGCCAGTTTGTTGGAAGTAGGAACAGGTTTTCATCCCGAAATGACCGGAAGAGAAAATATATTTCTCAATGGAGCTATTCTTGGAATGACAAAAAAAGAAATAGCTTCCAAATTAGATGAAATTATTGAGTTTTCAGGTTGTGAACGATACATAGATACCCCTGTTAAAAGATATAGTAGCGGAATGACTGTTCGTTTAGCTTTTGCTGTAGCTGCACACTTAGAGCCTGAAATATTAGTTGTTGATGAGGTTTTAGCAGTTGGTGATGCCGAATTTCAAAAAAAAGCCATCGGAAAAATGCAAGATATTTCTAAAACAGATGGTCGAACCGTTTTGTTTGTCAGTCATAACATGGCAGCCGTTAAAAGTTTATGTACAAAAGGAATCGTTCTCGAGCATGGCGGAATAACGTTTAATGGAACAAGTGATGATGCCATTAATTATTATTTGGAAAACTCGTATAAAAAAAGTGAAATTAGATTAAGCGATAGGATAGACAGAAAAGGAAATAGAAAATTAATAATTAAAGATATTTATGCAAAAAATAAAGATGGAGTAATTGTTGGTGAAATGCATAGCGGAGAGTATTACAAAATCATTTTTGAGTTTGAAAAGGAAAAAGAGATAGATCCAAAACAATTTACAATCGTTCTCCAATTTAAAAATGAAAATGATGAACTTGTTACCACAATTGCAACAGATGAATTAGGCACAAAGTTTTCAGAGGTTAAAGATAATGGTTTCATAGAAGTTGAAATACCACGTTTACAATTCAGGGAAGGAAGGTATTCTCTTCAGTATATGATTAGCGAAAAACTATCGTTTAACACTCCACATCAAACAATCGATTATTTACAAGATGCTTTCACCTTAAATGTTATTCGAGGTGATTATTGGAATTCAGGAGTTCTTAACAGACCTAAGGGATTTATTCAGGAAGCAACTATTTCAATAGCAAATGAAAAATAATAATTTAGCTTTTTTCATCCAAGCCAGAATGAAATCGTCCAGACTTCCCGGAAAAGTTTTATTAAATTTTGATGAACAAGATTCTATTTTATCAATAATTGTTTCAAAATTAAAATTAAATTTCCCCCAAATTCCAATTGTGCTATGCACATCAAATGTAGAAGAAGACGATTTGATTGAAGCGTTTTGTAGCCAAAATCAAATTCAGTGCTTTCGCGGAAGTGAAACAAATGTGTTAAATAGGTTCATAAAAGCGGCTCAAAATTATGAGTCAGAAACTATTGTTAGAATTTGTGCAGATAATCCTTTTCTTGATGTGATTTTTTTAAAAGAATTAATCCATTTTTATGAAAATAACCCAAACGCAGATTATTGGAGTTTTAAAAATAGTGAAGGAACGCCGGTTATTAAAACACACTTTGGACTATTTGCAGAAATAACAACAATTGAGGCTTTAAAAAATGTTGAAGCAACAACAAGTGATAATTTATATTTAGAACACGTTACAAATTTTATCTACACCAATTCTAACTTTAAATGCCTATTTAAAACCTTACCAAATTATTTAATAAATAGAGAAGATTTACGATTTACTATAGATGATAAAGAAGATTTTATAAATTTACAAAAAGTATATTCAATTTATAAACAAAACTCTTTTTCAATTGAAGAGACAATTCAGTTTTTAGATAGTAACAATGACTATCTGGAGAAAATGAAAATTAATATAAAAAAGTATTCCAAATGACCTATATTATTGGTGAAATAGGACAAAATCATAATGGCTCTGTTGATTTGGCAAAATTAATCATCGAACTAATTTCAAGAGAAATTAAAGACGATGTGTTTGGCAATATTCTAAAAGGTATGGACGCTGTGAAACTTACCAAAAGAGATTTAAAACAAGAATTGTCACAATCTCAAATGGATAAAATATATGATTCTCCTCATTCATTTGGAAAAACCTATGGTGAACATCGCCAAGTATTGGAACTTACGGACGAAGAACATTTTGAAGTGTATAAGTATGCAAAATCAAAAGGTTTAGATTTTGTAGAAACCCTCTGTGCAATTGGTTGTTTATCTATTTTAAATTATTTTAGTCCTGATAAATTAAAAGTTGCCAGTCGAGATTTAACAAATTTACCTTTGTTAGCAGCTTTAGCAGAAACAAAAATCCCAATAATTGTTTCAACCGGAATGGCAGGAAAAAAAGAGTTAGATGACGCCATTGAAACAATCACAAGGTATCATTCAAACATATCTATTCTACATTGTGTTTCTCAATATCCCACAGAGCCAAAAAACGTTAATCTTAATACAATAACTTATCTTTTAAAAAATTATAAAGACTTTGTGATAGGTTATTCAGATCATACAATCGGAATTTCAACACCGGTGGCAGCAGTTGCTATGGGTGCCAAAGTCATCGAAAAGCACATTACACTCGACAGAAGAATGAAAGGCACGGATCAAGCTGGTTCGTTAGGCCCTGATGGCGTGCATAGAATGGTACGTGATATTAGAATTTTAGATCAATCTATGGGAGTAGAAGATATTTTTATTGTGAAAGATACCGAAACAGCAAAAATAAAATTAGAACGTTCTATCGCAACTAAGCGAAACATGCAAGTTGGTGAAATTATCACAGAAAACGACATACATATGCTTTCTCCGGGTGATGGATTTAAATGGTCGGAAAAAAATGAAATTTTAGGAAGAAAATTGATTAGTTCAGTTTTGGAAAACGAAGTTATTTACAAACATTATTTAGATTAAAATGGGAATAGAAATCAAAACAATTGCCTCTACTAATGAATTAGATAAGCGAAACAATTTTCTTGAGTTATATAAAAATGCTCCTATTCCGGATAATGAAAAATTATCTAATACAGGCTTGTTTGTTAAGCGTCAAGATTTAACAAAGCAATTGTTTTTAAATGATTTGTACACCAAAATAGTAAACACGCACGGAGTGATTATGGAATTTGGAGTGAGATGGGGACAAAATCTCGTTACTTTAAATAATTTAAGAGGAATACACGAACCCTATAACTACAGTAGAAAAATTATAGGTTTTGACACTTTTCAAGGCTTTGCAGAGGTGGATAAAAAAGATGGTGATCACAGTATTATAAAAAAAGGAGCTTTTTCTGTCACAGAAAATTATGAAGAATACCTAGCTGCTGTTTTAGAATATCATGAAAGCGAATGCCCTTTAGCACATATTAAAAAAAACACGCTTGTTAAAGGAAATGCACCGGTTGTTCTACAGAAATACTTAGATGAACATCCGGAAACAATTATTGCTTTTGCTTATTTTGATTTTGATGTGTATGAACCAACTAAAAAATGCTTAGAAATTATTAAGCCTTATTTAACAAAAGGAGCAATTATTGGTTTTGATGAATTAAATGACCCACAATTTCCCGGTGAAACAGTTGCATTAAGAGAAGTTTTTGGAACAGAAAACATTTCGATTCAACGAAGTAAATATAGTGGAATTCAATCTTTTATGATTTATCAATGAAATTACCAAAACTAATACTAACAGATATTGATGGCGTTTGGACGGATGGTGGAATGTTCTACGACCAAACAGGAAATGAATGGAAAAAATTCAATACTTCTGATAGTGCAGGCGTTTTGTTTTGTAAAAAATTGAATATTCCTGTTGGAATTATAACCGGAGAAACAACAGAAATTGTTAAGCGAAGAGCAGAAAAACTTAAAATAGATTACCTTTTTCAAGGGATAACAAACAAACTTCCGGTGGCCCTATCGCTTTGTGAAAAATTGAATATTTCCTTAGATGAAGTTGCCTACATTGGTGATGATATAGGTGACATTGCATTATTAAAAGCTGTTGGAATAAGTGCTGCCCCAAACAATGCACCAACCTACATAAAAGAAAGCGTAAATTTTATTACTCAAAAAAATGGGGGAGACGGAGCTTTTAGAGAATTTGTAGAAACAATTATCGGACAAGAAAGACTAAAGAATATTTTGCAAGACTTTGAATGAAAAACAGAGAGGATATAAAAAACTACATACTGAGCATTGAACAACAATTTCCTGTTGATTCATGGAAAGTGAATCATCTTGCAATTTGGCCAATTCTCAGAATAAAGTTGTTTTTCTATTTAATTAATGTTGTTGAAGCAGGAAATAAAGTTCAAATTAAAAAAGATAAAAAGTTATCAATTCTTCAAAAACTTAAAGCAGAACTAAAAAAAATTGATTCGGTTGTTCACTATTTTTTTTGGTTGAGAAAACTACCTTCAAAAAAATATTTATTTGTTGGAGCAGACGCTCATCGTGTGAATTTTAGATCAAAGCGATTTAATCGTTATTTTGACATATTAATTGATAAATATCGAATTGAAAAAGATTCACTATATTTTGAATATGGTCCCGATACCAAAAATCAATTTAACTTAGACTTAATTTATACTTTCAATAAAGCTTTGAAAGGATATCTATTATTGAAAAAAAGCTCTCCAATTAAAACAAAATTTTCAGGAAATCAATTTGATGATTTTTTGAATTTTCTAGGTCAAGAGAAGTTTAATCAGAATTTTTTAAGAAAATACGATAATTTTTTTTTGGAAAAATGGGCGTCTGAAATTTTTTTACATAAGATAAATTTTTTCACAAAGGTTTTAAAAAAAATGAAACCTACTCAAATAATGATTTTATGCTATTACTTGGAAGACAATTTTGCATTAATTGTTGCTGCAAATCAATTAGGAATAAAGACGATAGAAATGCAACACGGTCCACAAACAGACATTCATCTAAGCTATGGAAGTTGGAGTAAAATCCCATCGGAGGGCTATTTAATGATGCCAAACACTTTTTGGAGTTGGGATGAAAATAGTGAAGGTGTATTGAATAAATGGATTAAAAATAATAACAACTATTCTGTAATAAATATTGGAAATCCTTGGGTTAATTATTGGAAAACAGTTAATTCTGCATATGAATTTAAGAACTATGTTTTCTACACCCTTCAACCCAATCCAATAACTATTGAACAATTATTTCCTCAGCCAATTTTAGATTTTATAAAAAGTGAGCCTTATCAATGGTTCATACGATTGCATCCAAGGCAAATGCATGATCTCGAAAATATTAAAAAATATTTAAAAAACAACAATGTACTACATTTAGTAAACATTGAGCAAGCAACCAATGATCCTTTGCCACAATTGCTAATCAATTCGGTAGTTCATATTACGCATTCTTCGGGGTCAGCGTTGGAAGCTTCTTTTTTAAATGTTTTTACTGTTTTAATTAACGAAATTGGTCTTTTGTCTTTTCCCGAATTAATTTCTAATCAAAAGGCTGTATATTTGAATGTTAATGATTCAAATTTTAAACAAGAATTTGAAAAAATTATACAAAACCATGAAATCTTACCAAAAGAGCAAAAAATAGTTTCATACCAAGAAAATTTATTTACATAAGAATGAGCTTCTTTAATCAAATTTTATTAAAAATTAAATCCCGTTTAGATAAATTAAACGCAATAAGTCTGGGTATTGAAATTCCAAATAAAGCAATCATTGTAAGTTCAACTTTAAAAGGAAATATTAGACTTTCAGATAATATATCGATAGGATCAAGTAGTTTAAAAGGTGAAATTTATGTGGGAAACTCAACTGAAATTTCAAATAGTATTCTAAAAGGTGAAATTGAAATTGGAGAAAATAATAAAATTCAGGGAGCCACACTTTTAGGGAAAATAAAAACCGGCAATTACACATCATTATGGGGACCCAATTTAGATATTCATTCTAATCAAGAAGCAGGTGTTGAAATTGGAAATTTTTGCTCCATTGCTCGCAACGTAAGTTTTCAATCGTTTAATCATAATTTCAAAAAACCTACCAGTTATTTTATTGGACAGAATTTATTTAAAGAAAAATGGGAAAATGAAAAGATTTACAAAGGAGATATTGTATTAAAAAATGATGTTTGGATAGGTGCTCATTCTGTTATTTTAGGAGGGGTTACAATTGAAAATGGAGCGGTGGTTGCAGCCAATAGTGTTGTTACAAAAGATGTTCCGGCCTTTGCAATTGTAGCAGGAAGTCCGGCAAAAATTATAGGTTACCGATTTGAACCTCATGTTATCAATCAATTTCAAGTAATAGCTTGGTGGAATTGGTCAACCGAGATGATTAAAAAAAATAAATCCTTTTTTGAAATGGAAGTAACTGAAACATCATTAAATCATATTATTTATGACTAATGGTTTGGTTTCCATCATAATACCAACTTATAACAGAGCTCATTTGATAGAAGCTACGCTTAAAAGTATATTGCTTCAAACATATCAAAATTGGGAGTGTATTGTGGTAGATGATGTCTCTATCGATGAAACAGAATCAATTGTACATTCCTATTCAAACAAAGATAATCGAATTAAATTTTTTAAAAGACCCCAAAGCCTACAAAAAGGAGCTAATTCTTGTAGAAATTATGGGTTTCAAATGAGTTCCGGCGAATACATCAATTGGTTTGATAGTGATGATGTAATTCTGGAAAATTTCATCGAAAATAAAGTAAATGCTCTCACTCCAGACATTCATTTTATAATTGGGAATGGGTATTTTTGGTACCCTGAAACAAATACAAAAAGAGTTTTAAACCTTGCAGATACAGATAATTTATATGTGGATTTTGTCATGTGGAAACTCCAGATTATCACTAATTCAGTGTTATTTAAAAGAAATTTTTTAAAGGATAAAGAATTATTTAATCCGAATATGAAAAGAGGTCAAGAGGCAGAATTCTTTAGCCGACTTTTTTTTGAATGTACTTCAAATCAATTTAAGATTATTCAGAGTGCTGATTTTTTATACAGACAACATGATGAATCAAAATCAACAAAAAACAAGGTATATAATAAAGGATATAAAGAATCATCATTCTACTATCTTTTTGAAAACTTTAAAAGAAGTGAGCAAATTCAATCGGCGGAATTACTTAATTTTCTTTACAATAAATTAATAAAATTATTTTTTTCAAGCAACGAACACTTTCATGATGAGGTATCGAAATCAATTTTAAATCAATTTTTACCTAGATTGTTAAAGTACAATAGGATAAAGGCTTCTGAAATAATTATCTTAGGAAGGGTAATGTTGATGATGAAAAAATCACCTTATTTTTTAAGAAACAGATGGTTGAAATTTAAATTCAATTGGAATGAATAATTTGGTTTCTATCATAATTCCAACATACAACCGAGCAGATTTAATTATTAAAACGCTCGAAAGTATACGAAATCAAACTTATCAACATTTTGAGTGTTTAATTATTGATGATGGTTCTAATGATAGCACAGAACAAATTGTTCAACTATTTATTGATTCAGATAATCGTTTTGAATTTTTTAAAAGACCTTCAGACACTAAGAAAGGACCAAATACCTGTCGAAATTATGGGTTTGTAAAAGCCAAAGGCAATTTTATTTATTTTTTTGATAGTGATGATTTTTTAAAACCACATGCTTTAGAAACTTACATCAAAGGATTTCAAACGGATACCGATGGAGTTCTTGCCCAAGTTGAACGAGTAGATCGCGAAACCGGAATTTTACAAGACATCAATACAATTGAGTCAAACAATTTAATTGAAGATTATTTTACCTATAAAATTTGCTACTTTGTGTGTGGAATTCTTTGGCGAAAATCTTTTTTAGATACTCAAAATGAACTTTTTGATGAATCAATCGGTAATCATGATGAGTGGGATTTTAATCTGCGAATGATTTATGCTCAACCCAAAATAATTAAAATTAAACAAGCATTAGTTATTTATTATCAACACAATCATTCATTTAAAAATGAAGTAAGAAAAGGTAATGATATAGAGATAAACTCTGCTTTTAAAGCAAGGTTGAAGCATTTATATTTACTAATAAAATTAAATCCAAACAATAAAATAAAATATACTAATCACCTTGCCGATTTTTACATAAAAACAGTTAGAAATAAAATACTTTTTGGACAGTCTAATTGGTTTTCTTATTACAAATCTTCGGTTTACTTTAAATTAAAGACTTTTTCATTTATTTCAATAATTAAATTATCTATCGGAATAGTTTTATTAAAATTTTTTGGTAAGGGATATTCTTTTTTTAAATAATTTGAAACCGTTTTTTATAAAACAGTTGCTTTAGTATTAGCCTATTAACATAAAAAAACTATTTTTACACTCTATCCAATATTGAATAGTTTGAATAAATGAGTTTAAATCGCAAGATTTTAGTTGTTGTAACTGTTTTTCCATCTGTTACGGAAACCTTTATATTAAATCAAATTACAGATTTGATTGATAGGGGAAATGATGTAACTGTTTTTACATACAATAAATCGAAGGATACTATTATTCATCAACTTTTTTTAGATTATAACTTAGAAAAAAAAACCATTACACACTTTAAAAATCAAAAAAGTAAATGGCTAATTTGTAAAGAAGGGTTTAAATTTTTTAGAAAGTTTAGAAAAGATTTTGATTTTAAAAAGATAGTCTTTTTGCTAAACCCAATTTATTTTAAGACTAACTTAAAAAAACTAAAAATATACTACGACCTACCGGTTTTATTATTCAAAGAAAGTTTTGACATTGTTCATTGTCATTTTGGTTTCAACGGAAAAAAAGTGGCTGATGCCTATGAAATGGGAATTTGTAACTATCCAAAAGCTATCTTATCTTTTCATGGATCTGATTTAACACCATCAAAAGTTCAAATTTATAAAGATGCTTACAAAACTATTTTTAAGCATTTTAATGGTTATACTGTAAATTCAATTTATCTTCAAGATATATTATTGAATGTGAATCCTAAATTAAAAAACTATTTTATAATTCCAGAGGGTCTAAAGAAGCAAAATTTAGAACCACATTTAGTTACAGAAAAAGATTCTTCAACTTTTAATATAGTGTTTTGCGGAAGATTAATTAATTGGAAAGGTCCGGATAGAGCAATAAAAATGGTAAAGCAAATTATCGATTTAGGATATTCAAATCTTCGCCTACACATAATTGGAAATGGTGAAATGATGGATGAGTTACTATTTTTAGTTAATCAACTTAACATTAGCAACCATGTTATTTTCCATGGTTCTTTGTCTCAGGATAACGTGTTCAAAATTATGGCGGCTTCATCAGTTTTTTTATTACCTGGAATTGCCGAAAAAGAAACAATGCGTTCTGAAGCACAAGGGTTAGTTTTGCAAGAAGCTCAATTTTTTAAAATGCCTGTTATTGCTTCAAATGTTGGCGGAATAAAGTATGGAATAATTAAGGATGAAACTAGTTTTTTGATTGAGAGTGAAAACGAAGATGAATTTATAGAGAAATTAATTTTGCTTTATAAAAATCCTGATTTAAGATTAAAAATGGGAGAAAATGGACATGCATTTGTTTTAAAGGAATTTGAAAGTAAAATAATTGGTGACAAATTAATTTTTGTATATCAGAATTGTAGCTAATATTATTTATAAGATTCAATATTCAAAATTTCTTAATTAAAAATTATGTCTTTTTGATTAAAATATGATGTTGATTTTTTTTGAAACAGTATCTTTGAATTTTATTTTGACAAATATTATATAAATCTTTAGAAATGTTTTTTACTAGATTAAAATTATTGAGTAGAGTTTTTATTTCTAAGGCATTTTTACCTTATTTGTATAGTAAGTATGTGAAAAATAATTTGGTTATAATTGAAGATATAAATCAAAATTTTAGCATTCGTTCTCAAAAAAGCAATTTGTCTCTGAAAAAAAAATTTTTTCACCTACTCATTTACTATCCTGAATTTGCTTTTGTTTTTTTTTGGAGAATTAAAAGTCATTTATTCATTTGGAAAATTTTATATTTAAAAAATTTCAGTAGTAAAATTTTTTCGAGTTCCGATATTCAAGGAGGGTTAGTTTGTTATCATCCCTATGCAAGCGTTATTAACGCCAAAAGAATTGGGAAAAATTTTATTTTCAGAAATGGATTAACCATTGGAAACAAGAATAATGATAATACACAACTGCCAACAATAGGAAACAACGTTGAAGTTGGAGCCAATGCCGTGATAATTGGTAATATTGAGATTGGAAATAATGTGATAATTGGGGCGGGTTCTGTTGTAGTAAAAAGTGTTCCGTCCAACTGTGTAGTTGCAGGAAATCCGGCAAGAATAATAAAAGAGTTATAGTAAATAGAATGAGTAAAAAATAAAATGAAAAAAGTAAGTATAATTTCTCCGGTTTACAATGGAGCCAATTTTTTGCCATCATTCATCAAAAATTTGTTAGAATATACTTTTCAAGATTTTGAAATTATTTTTGTTGACAATAATTCTTCGGATAATTCGGTACAAATTTTACAAACTGAATTACCCAAAACTAACTTAGATTACAAAATTTTATTCGAACCAACTCAAGGCTCTGGTTATACAAGAAATACAGGGCTTAAAAATGCGACGGGCAAATACGTACTTTTTATTGATTGTGACGATCATATACACCATCAAAAATTAGAGGAGGACGTAAGAATCATTGAACAATTTGATGTAGATTATGTGCTTTGTAGAACACAAAGAACTTATACAGATGGAAGAACGATGCTTCAACCCTTAGTTGGTTTAAAGGAGGGAATAATCGAACCTCCAAAAGCGGGTATTATTTGGATTTCAAATTTATTTTATTTACAAGGACCAGGTGCTATTTTGTCAAAACGTGAAGTCATTGACTTTTTAGGTGGTTTTCACACCTCAAAAACAGGACAGGATGCATTTTTATTTATCAAATTAGGACTTCATTCCAGAGGCTATTATTATAATAAAGTTTACAATTTTTATTTAAGACACGAAAACTCGACAATTTCTACTAGAAATAAAGAAAAAAATGGACCATTATTATCCTATTTTAATCTTAGAAAAAACCTTTACTCTGATGCTCTTGTAAAAAAGAATAATCAAGCAATGGCTATTTTAACAAGACAGTTGAATGTGGATATTTTAAAATTACATAATTCAGGACATAAACTTATAGAATTAACTAATGATGAACGAATAGAAGATTTAAAGATTGATTTTTTTATTCTTAATAAAGTAAGTTTGTATATTAATAGATTTATTCCTCATATAAAATATAACCCATTTTTTTATGTATGGAGAAGAGTAAAATAAAAATACTATTCACAATACCCAATTTTGATACTGCCGGAAGCGGAAAAGTACTCTATGATTTGGCAAAGCACTTAGATAAAAGTAAATTTGAAGTTCATATCGCTTGTTCACACACTAGAGGTGCTTTTTTTAATGAAATTGAAAAACTTAATTTACCAATTCATATTATTGAAACCACTTGTCAATTAAAACCTTATTTTAAAATTTTTGGAAGGATTAAACCTTATAAAAATTTTATTAAAGAGCATAATTTTGATTTGGTTCATTCCTGGCATTGGAGTAGTGACTGGACTGAAGTTATTGCATCTCGATTAGGAGGAGCTAAGTTTATTTACACAAAAAAAGCAATGAGTTGGGGAAATATTCATTGGAAAATAAGAAGTTATTTTTCCAATTTTATAATAACAATTAACCATGAAATGGTTCAGTTTTTTCCTTACAAAAAAAATCAAAAATTAATTCCTTTGGGACTTGATGTAGACTATTATAACCCGGATTTGTTTCCAACAAAAGCAGATGATAATGTTTTTAAGATTATTACTGTCGCAAATTTAGTCCCTGTAAAAGGGATTGAAATTATTATTAAAGCAGTAGATAATTTGAAAAACAAATCATTAACCTTAACTGTTTTGGGTGATGATCGAGATCCTTATGCAGACTATCTTCGTAAAATGGTTGTCGAAATGGGTTTAGAAAATCAAATTCAGTTTTTAGGAAAAAAAACAGATGTTAGACCCTTTTTAGCTGATTCGGATTTATACATCATTCCCACATTAAATGATTCACGTAAAGAAGGAATGCCAATGGCATTGGTAGAGGCTATGAGTATGGCAATTCCTGTTATCGGGTCAAATATCTCTGGAATAAACTATGTGTTAAAAGATTTTCCAGAGCTACTATTTGAAGCGGGGAATTATCATGATTTGAGTCTAAAAATAAATGATTTGTATAAAAAAAACAGTATCGAATTAGGTAAAGTGGGGAAAGAATTAAGAGAGTATACAATTAAAAATTTTACTATCGAGAAATGCATTCATGAACATGAAGTTTTGTACTTAAAATTAATTACAAAAAAAATATAACTTATGGAGGTAAGAACAGACATAATTCCATCTAAACCAATATTTATTGGTGAAAAGGAGACTATTGATTATAAAGCAATCTGTGTTTTTGCCGCTACTGGTTTTTTTTTAGATCAAGATACTTATTTTAGCAATCAGAAGGTTTTGAAACCGAGTTTCAACTACAAATTACAGGAAAATAAAATAGTGTCAGAACATCAGTATTTTAAATGGCATTATACTCCGGTAGATAGGCCATTTGAACAAATTGTCAATGAATTTGCTGCTTTATTCGAAAAGATTATTAATGAGCAAGTAGGTGACAGAAAAGTTATTTTACCTCTTTCCGGTGGATTAGACAGCAGAACACAAGCAGCAGCTTTACATTATTTAAAAAAAGATGTTCAAAGTTATAGTTATGAATTTCAAAATGGATTGAATGAAACTTATTTTGCTCAAAAAATAGCTAGAGCATGTGGTTTTCCATTTGAAAAGTGGATTATACCAAAAGGTTATTTGTGGAATAATATAGAAAAAATTGCAATTATTAATCAGTGCTATACTGAGTTTACTCATCCTCGTCAATTAGCTGTTTTTGATAAATTTTCAAAAATGGGTGATGTATTTTGTTTGGGGCATTGGGGTGATGTGCTTTTTGATGATATGAAAGTGGACGATAATCTTCCATTTGATTCACAAGTTGAGTTAATGTTTAAAAAAGTTCTGAAAAAAGGAGGTTTTATTCTTGGTAAAAAACTTTGGGAATCATGGAGTATAGAGGGTGATTTTGAAACTTATTTGAGATATAGAATTAAAAGCTTGTTACAAGAAATAAATATTCCCGAGAATGCAAATGCTCAAATCAGAGCCTTTAAAAGCTTGTATTGGGCACCAAGGTGGACAAGTGTAAATCTTTCTATTTTTGAATCTGCAAAACCTGTAACATTGCCTTATTTTGACAATAGAATGTGTGAATTTATTTGTTCTGTTCCTGAAAAGTATTTAGCAGGAAGACAAATTCAAATTGCTTATCTTAAAATGAGAAATCCATCTTTGGCAAAGATAGCTTGGCAAGATCATAGACCATTTAATTTATATAATTATCATTGGAATAAATCTCCTTGGAATTTACCTTATCGACTTTATAAAAAAATTGATAAAGAAATTATCACCAAAAATAAGATAGTAAATAATTATGAAAACCAATTTAAAGGAGATGAAAATGAAAAGAATTTGAAGTTTTGGCTTTTCAATAATCCTGAATTTCAAAGCTTTATCAATCCTGTTCTAGTTCAGGAAATATTTGAAAATTTTAAAGGTAAAGAGGAATTAAAGTTTTCTCATCCAATAAGTACATTGCTAACGCTCTCGTTATTTTCTAAAAAAATAATGTCAAAATAATTTTTTAAATTTGGGAAGTAATGGCTAAACATAATAAACCTAGTATTGGATTAGTTCTTCCAAACACACCCGCGTATTCTGAAACTTTTTTTAATTCAAAAATAAAAGGACTTCAGGAAAATGGGTTCGAAGTTATTTTGTTTACCGGAGTTAAATCTAAACAAAAACTATCTTCTTGTAGAGTAGTATTTGCTCCTGACTTTTCATTCAAATTTAGATTTTTGATTGAAGTTTTTATTGTATTTAAAAATTGTTTATTTAATTTTAATAAAGCTCTTAAACTATACCGATTAAATATAGTTGATGGTTTTTCTACTAAAAAAGCTTTTAGAAATGTTTTAATAAATAGTCATTTTTTAAACTATAAACTTTCATGGTTGCATTTTGGATTTGGAACCATGGCAGTTGAGAGCGAAAATGTAGCTGAGGCAATTGGAGCTAAGATGGCTGTGAGTTTTAGAGGATTTGATTTTTATGTTTACCCCGTAAAGTTTCCGGATTGTTATCATCTACTTTTTACAAAGAAAGTTAAATATCATGTTCTTTCTAATGATATGAAAGATAAATTAATTGAACAGGGTATCTTACCTGAATCGATTCATAAAATTACTCCGGCGATTGATGTTGACTTTTTTGATAGTGCTGTAAATTTTAATAATAATTCTAAAATTCAATTTTTAACAATTAGTCGTTTGCATTGGATTAAGGGACTTGAATATATAATAGAGGCTTTTTCCATTTTTAAAAGTCAGAATATACCATTTCATTTTACAATCATAGGGGATGGGGCTGAAAAAGAAAAACTAATGTTTGTAGTTAATCAATTAGGCCTATCAGAATGTGTGAATTTTAAAGGAAATATTCCACATAATGAGGTTAAAAACAATTTGAAAAAATACGATTACTACATTCAATATAGCTTGCAGGAAGGTTTTTGTAATGCTGTTTTGGAAGCACAAGCTATGGGACTTTTGTGTATCGTAAGTGATGCAGACGGATTGAAGGAAAATGTGTTGCACAATAAAACCGGATGGGTGGTTCCAAAAAGAAACCCTTTATTACTGAGCGAGAAAATTATGGAGGTAATTAATTTAACTGAAGATGCTAGATTAAAAATTAAACAAAATGCAGTGGAGAGAGCAAAAAAAGAGTTTAATTTAGCCAAACAAAAAGAATCATTTAAATCTTTTTATTTAAACTGAATCAATCATTTACTATTGTAAGAAAGATGAAAATATGATTTTTAATTTTTTAAAATATACTAGACCAATTTGGTACTTTAACCTAGGTTCTTCAAATGATTATGGCTATTTTCCAACGGAAGAACAACTAAGGATTGCTGGTTATTCTATAAAAAAAGATACTCGTTTTAAATCTGAGGATAGTATAAAAAGAGAACTGGCTTGGAATGCTCTCCATTCCGGATTTATAAACAAAAACTTTGAATCAGGACTGAACGTATGGGATAAAATAGATTTGCCAATTGAAGATGAATATTTATTTTTAAGAAAAAATTTTCACAAAGCTTGGGTGGTTTATGTTTTATTCATAAGAGTTTTAACCTTTCATAATCCAATTTCGGAAATTATAGCTTTTTTAAAACACAAAGGGGTTAAACAACAAGATTATTCAAAACAAATTTTTGAATATAATGACTATACTGATTTTAATAGTCAGCTTGTTAAATCTAATCCATTAGTATCAGTTGTTATTCCAACTTTAAATCGATATCAATATTTAAAAGATGTGTTTAAAGATTTAGAAAATCAAACATATAAAAATTTTGAAGTTATAGTTGTTGATCAAACTGATGATTTCAAAGAGGAATTTTATAAAGGTTGGAGTCTAGATTTAAAATATTGGTTTCAAGAAGAAAAAGCCTTATGGAAAGCAAGAAACGAAGCCATCAAATCAGCAAAAGGAGATTTAATTTTGCTTTATGATGATGATTCTTTAATTGATCCAAATTGGATAGAAGAGCATTTAAAATGTTTAGATTATTTTAAAGCAGATTTATCTTCTGGAGTTTCATTAAGCGTTGTTGGAGCAGAAGTTCCCAAGAATTACAGTTATTTTAAATGGAGTGAACAACTGGATACGGGAAATGTTTTGCTTAAGAAAGAAATATTTTATACAATAGGTTTTTTTGACTTAAAGTTTGAAAAACAACGAATGGGAGATGGTGAATATGGTTTACGATGTTATCTTAATGGTTATAAGAATATATCTAATTATAAAGCAAAACGTATTCATTTAAAAGTGAGTCAAGGAGGTCTCAGACAAATGGGAAGTTGGGACGGATGGAGGCCTAAGAAATTATTTGGACCACGACCGGTTCCTAGTGTGCTCTATCTGTCTAGAAAATATTTTGGAAATAAATTAACGTTCTTCTATATTTTCAAATCTATTCTACCTTCGTTAATTCCTTATAAATTCAAAGGAAATAGAATTTTGAAATTACTAGCTTTTCTATTTCTTCCTCTTTTTTTACCACTAGTGATTTTTCAAATCAAGTCCTCTTGGAACAAATCTACTACTATGTTGAATAAACAATAATTCTATTTTAATTTGACGCAACTTAATTCTGAAGGCGTAAATTAAATTTTGATACAATTCTATCTTAGATTCAAAAATCAAGGGAATCTTTATTATTCTTTTTTATTTGTGAAAGTGTTTTAAAATCAATTAATTTACAAAGTCAAAACTTAATTTTTAAATACATGAAACTTAAAAAAGTTGTAAGTGCAATAATAACGAAGTTAAAATACAAAAAGCAAAAATTCCTTTATTTTGAATTTAACGGTAAAATGCTCAAAGTCATTAAAGGAACTTTTAGTGAGAAAAAGGATAGTGATGAAGTTTGGTTTAATGCTTTGGCTCAAAATAGCAGTATTTTTTTTGATGTAGGTTGTAACATCGGAAAAACGGCATTGATTGCGTTGACTCATGACAAAATTGAGCAAGTTGTTATGATAGATACTAATTCCGAAGCTTTGAATTTTGCTAATTTGAATGTGATAAATAATAACTTTATTCACAAAACAAGATCTTTTTTAGGATTTGTTAGTGATAAAAATGATGAAGAACTTGATTTTTATACAGTTGGACATGGGTCTGCAGGATCAATGTTTAAAAGTCATGCGGAGACAGCATCTATATTAGGAATGTCTTATAAAGTACATACAATTACACTTGACTCTTTAGTTCAATATTTTAAATTGATACCTGATTTTATAAAAATTGATGTAGAAGGAGCAGAATTTTTTGTTTTAAATGGAGCGAAAGAAACTGTTAAAGCTAATAAGTTAAAAATTTTGGTTGAAATGCATTCCAACAAAGAAATGTCTATGAAACAAAATACTGAAAAGGTGTTGAATTGGTGTAATGAAGTAGGATATTCGGCATGGTATTTAACAAATAAGCAAAGGTTAATTGATTCAGAACCAGTTAAACATAGAGGTAGATGTCATTTTTTGTTAATTCCTGAAGGTGATGATTTTCCAACATATTTATAAATCCAAGTGAGTTGAAAATAATACATGTAATAGATATATTGAATGTTGGTGGTGCAGAAAGAGTTTTTGTTACTATTTGCAACCTACTTTCAAAAAATAAAATTTCTGTTAATGGATTGTTTCTAATAGAAAAAGGTATTTTGAAGAGTCAATTAAATGAAGATATTGATACATTTGAATTAAAGAGAACAAATAAATGGAGTTTAAAAAAAATGTATGAATGTAGTAAAATACTCAAATCATATGATTTAATACACTGTCATTTCAAACATGTTTATGTATATATCCGATTAGTATCTCTTATCTTTAACGTTGAAACTCCTATATTATTTCATAATCATAGTTCAAAAAAACTAAATATATCAAGTATATTTATTTTGAAGTATATATTCAAACCAAGATTTCTGATTTGTGTTGACAACGAATCTATGAAATTTTATAAAGAGCAATTTAATCTCCAGAATGAAAATTTATTTTTACTTGAAAACATCATAATTCCATCATCAAATCAATCAGTAAATTTACCCCAAAAGGATTTTGATATAGTGTTGGTTGGAAATATAAAACAAAATAAAAACAATATTTTTGCGGTTGATTTAGCTGAAAAGCTAAAAAAGAACATATTACTAATTGGCAAGAATCAAGAAGAAGAATATTTTAAAAATCTATTAAATAGAATTAATTCATCAAGTGTTGAAATTGTTTTAAAACAAGATGTTAGTGATGTTTCAAGTTATCTGAACTCATGTAAAATAGGTATTTCCGTATCTCTAAGAGAAACAGGTCCATTAGTTTTATTAGAATATCTAAGCAATGAAATTCCATTTTTAGCCTATGAAACAGGAGAAATATCAAAAATGTTGAAACCATTTTTCCCGGAATTTTTTATGGATAACCTTGATATTAATTTATGGGAAGAACGTTTGCTTTTTTTGTTGAATAAAAAACACGACCACAATAAGATGAAAGAAGTTTTTAATCAGCTTTTTGGAGAAGAAGAATATTTAAATAAGCTATTAACAATATATAAATGTGTGCAAAAAAATTAACTATAGTCTCTGATACTGCAATTTTTCATTCCAATAATTCATATTATGGTTTTGGACCTGTCGTAAGAGAGATAGAATTTGTTGAACATTTGTTTGATCAAATTACTTGGATTGGTTTCGATAGGCAAGATAGAATCGGGGATTTGTCAATGCAAAAAATTCAAAGCAATAAAATAAAATTTATTTTATTAAAAAATGTAGGAGGAAAAGGATTGTTTTCTTTTTTAAAAATTTTGACACAATATCCTTTTATGTTTTTTGTGATTTACAGACAAATTCAAAAGTCTGATATTATTCACACTCGTGCACCCTCACATCCTGCGTTAATAGCAATTTTGATTTCTTATTTTTTTAACAAAAATAAAATATGGTGGAATAAATATGCTGGTGATTGGGGTCAAATTGAAGCACCATCTTCCTATAGATTTCAACGTAATATACTAAAAAAAGCAACGTTTTCTAATGTAACAATAAACGGTTTTTGGTCTAATCAGCCTAAACACTGCTTTTCTTTCGAGAATCCATGTTTAACTAAAAATGATATTGAAAATGGAAAAGTAATTGCAAAAAACAAAACTTTTTCAAGTCCATACACATTTTGTTTTGTGGGTAGATTCGATAATGTAAAAGGTGTTTCGATACTTTTAGATGCCTTAAAAAGAATACCACCACAGATGATTGAAAAAATACATCTTATCGGAGATGGTCATAAATTAAATGTTTATAAAGAACAAGCTAAAGAATTAGTAGATAAAGCTGTTTTTCATGGTTTTTTACAAAAAAATGAACTTCATAAATTTATGGAAGAATCACATTTTTTATTACTTCCCAGTAAAGCTGAAGGATTTCCTAAAGTGGTAGCAGAGGCAGCTTGTTATGGAACTATCCCTATTGTATCCAACGTAGGAAGCATACCACATTACATAAATGTGAACAACGGCTTTTTATGGAAAATTAATGATAAAAATAGTAGCTACGAACAAGTTCTTGAAAATGCTCTTAAGTCTGATAAAACCGAATTGCAGAATAAATCAATGGAAGTATTAAAATTAGCAGAATTATTTACTTTTGAAAATTATTTAAGGAAATTGGAAACCTATATTCTTAAATAATTTATTTTAAATTTTATGAATCAAAACAAAGATAATCTTGTACATCAAAGAGTTTTAAAACCTAATTCTCATTATTCTTTTTTGGTAAGGGACAACATTAGTTTTATTTTAATTATTTTAATGATTTTCTCTTATTTCTATAATTTACCAGTTATTGGATATAGCTTGAAAGGAGACAATGAATTAAGGTTGTATGATGTTTTAGGTGTTTTTGTTTTTTTTGTTTTTTTTTCAAATATTAACTTTTACTATTATATAATAAAAAAAATTAAAGTTTTTAAGTGGTTTTTTAATTTTTGTATTTGGTGCAGTCTTACAATACTTGTTACTTTTATCTTTAGTGTATTTAAAGATAAGTTTAGTGCATTCCTACAGTCAGTATTATATCTATATCATCTTTGGGTATTTTTTATTACATCGATAATTTTTTTTGTGATTAGTTACAATAGAAATAAACTTAAAATATTTATTCATGTCATACTTTTTTTATCATTAATTTCCTGTACTGTAATAATTCTTCAAAATTTTGAAATCTTACCATTTTTATGGAGTAGTGCATATAGAATAGCATATCAAGGTTTTTTGTCAGGAACATTAGGGCCTAATAAAATTGTTACAGGAATGTTTTCTGTTATTATTTCTATTTTTGGAATTGGTTTGTTTTCAAGTAATAATTCAGGAATAAATAAATTGTTTTTATTACTAGTCATATCAATCAACATTTATATTATTATTCTTACTGGATCACGTACTAGTTATGTTGGGTTTTTAGTTTTCTTGGTTTTCTTCGCTTTTTTTAAAACATCTCGATTCGTGTTTTTAGGAGTTTTTATTGGCTCTATATTTGTATTTTTAATTTTATCAAATGATAATTTATACAACAAAATTGATGAAGTGATTAATAATAGAGTTGTTAGTAAAATTGAAAATGAAGAAGATTTAGAAAATGCAGATGTCGGTAAATTATATGAAGATTTAGGAGCAGGTAGAAGTCAAATTTCTGCTAAATATGTAAAATGGATATTAGAGAATCCTGAGATTATTCCTTTTGGTCTTGGCTTTAATAATAGATTAGTTAGACAAATTGCTGCTCATAATATGTATCTTACAGTTATTAAAGAATTAGGACTAGTCGGTTTTGTACTCTATTTTGGCTGGCTTATTCAATATCTTTTTATACCATTTAAAAAATATGGAGGAAATGAATTAGCTTTAAAGGGCCTTTCTTTGTCAATGTTAGTAACCCTTTTTTTTGGGGAACACCTTTACATATATCGCCCAATATTTGCTGTTTTAGGTATGTTTTTAATCGTAATGACAGCACTGTTATCTTATCTTCATGACAATGAACTTCAAAAAAATGATACAGGTTGATTATTGTTTTAACTTTGTTAATATAAAACAATTTCTTTTTTTAATTAATTGTTTATACATTTGACTCCATTGATTGTAAACAAAAGATGAATACTTTATTTGTTTAAAATTTTCGTTTTAATAAATTCCAAATTATTCTTTTTTATGAATAAAGTTAAATTACTAACCATCATGATTCCTGTTTATAACGAGGAAGAATGTGTGAACGAACTTTACAGTCAGTTGAAAAAGGTTAGTAAAAATCTTCCTTGTGCTTGTGAGTTTCTGTTTATTAATGATGGTAGTATTGATCAAACACTTGAATTAATAAAGCAAATACAACAAAATGATGCAAGAGTTTCAATTGTAGATTTATCTAGAAATTATGGCAAAGAAATAGCCATGACTGCTGGTTTGGATTATATGATTGGCGACACTTTGGTTATCATTGATGCTGATTTACAAGATAATCCTGATTTGTTACCTTTGATGGTAAGGGAGATCGAAAATGGCTATGATGATGTTTATGCTCAACGAACATCAAGAAATGGTGAGAGTTGGTTAAAAAAATCGACTTCATTTCTTTTTTACCGACTTTTAGCTATTATGTCGTCTGTTCCAATTCAAAAAGATACAGGTGATTTTAGGATGCTTAGCTCTAAAGCAATAAAAGCTTTACGACAACTTGGAGAAAATGAGCGAAATATGAAAGGCCTTTTTTCTTTTATTGGCTTCAAGAAAAAACCAATTTTTTATGTTCGAGACGAGAGAATTGCTGGAAAAACAAAATGGAATTATTTTAAATTAATAAATTTAGCGATAAGAGGAATTACAGCATTTTCAATTAAACCATTAAGGATTATTTCCATTACCGGATTGATTATTTCCCTGATTTCCTTTGCTTTCTTAATAAAAGTAGTTATTAAAGCAATATATTTTGGCGACCCAGTTGCAGGTTATCCATCCATGATGTCTGCCATTTTGCTCTTGGGTGGTCTTCAGCTTCTTTCAATAGGTGTATTGGGAGAATATTTAGGTATTGTTTTTTCAGAAACTAAAAAGAGACCAATATATTTTATAAATGATTACATAAATAAAAATTCTGACAATAGTTCAAATGATTAAACAATTCAAACAGTTAAATCCAATCCAATTATTATATATTTTTATATTTAGTTACACTATTCTTCCCTTTTTAGTGCTGTGTTTTTATAATGTTCCATTGGGTGATGATTTTTGGTATGCTGAAAGTTTTAGAACAAATGGATTTTGGCAAACTCAATTAAATTTTTATCATCAATGGTCAGGAAGATATATTGCAACAGCGGCCATCTCAACATTAAATCCAATTTCTTTTGGTTGTTTTAACCTATCTTTTATACACCCACTATTATTAATATTGGGTTTTGCAATTGCTTTATATCATTTTATAAAAAATGTCGTTGTTTTTTTTAGACTCACAATAAATCCAAGTTTATTATTTTGTCTTTTATTTTTTTTTTATTTTAATTATCTGCCTGATTTTGGAGAAACTTTCTATTGGATGGCTGGAGCATATACTTATCAACTACCAATTGTCTTTTTTCTAGTTTACCTCAATTCTATTTTAAACTTATTTAATTCTAATTCTAAAGTTGAAATAGTTAAAAACCAATTCATTGCATTATTTAGTTTGTTTATAGTGCTGGGATCTAATGAAGTAATTGTGGTTTATGCCAATTTTGTAAATGTATTATTAGTATTAATTTTGATACTCAATAAAAATTATTTCAATCGATTTTCGCCAATTTTTATTATCGCTTTCATTATTTCTTTCTTAATGATTACAGCTCCCGGAAATTTCGGAAGAGGAAGTTTATTTGTAAAGTCTGATTTTCATTTTTTGAAATCTTCACTTCATTCACTTTCAAGAAGTTTATTTGTTTTGTTTTTTTGGGTCTTTACATTGTTAACATTATTGCTCTGCTTGCCTAATAATTCAGCTTTTAAAATTGATTGGAATAATAAATTATTATTTCTATTAAAAACAAAACGAATGTTTTTAATGGTTAGTTTAGTGTTTTTAATAGGAGTCTTATTTGTTGGATTCTTTCCAAGTATTTTTACAACAAATTGGATACCACAACGTGCTTATACCCCTATTTTCTTTATTTTTACATTATTTGCAACTCTATTAATTTTGTTTTCAATACAAAAGATAAAAGTATTAGCTGATTTAAATAAAGTGCTTTCTACCCATAAGGTTTTATTAGTTTTGATTCCAATACTAATAATCACACTTTCTCATAATTCTAATGTGATGAATGCCTATGTTGATATAACCTCCGGCAAAGCAAGTTCATATCACAAACAAGTATTGGAAACATATGAAATGTTAAAAAATAGTAAAACAGATACCGTCTACGTAAAAACAATAAAAAAGAAACCATTAATTCTACCTTATCGATGGCCAGGTGAGAATCGCTTGGTAAATGGTGAGTGGGAGAAATATTATAAAATCAAAAGAATTGAACTTTCAAGAAAGTAATTCCATAAATAACAAAACAAAACCCAAGGTGATTAAATTACTTTACATCGGTAATAAACTTTTAAAACATGGGTTTTCAGCAACTTCAATAGAAACTCTTGGTGCTTTATTAGAAAACGAAAATTGTAAAGTAGTTTATGCTTCATCAATAAAAAACAAGTTATTTAGGCTTTTAGATATGTTTTTTAAAACTTTATTTAATGCACATAAAGTTAACTATGTTCTTATTGATACCTACAGCACTACTAATTTTTGGTATGCTTTTATAATTAGTCAGTTATGCAGAATTTTAAATAAACAATATATTCCTATTTTAAGAGGTGGAGATTTGCCCAAAAGATTAAAATCCTCTCCATTACTCTCAAGACTTATTTTTTCCAACTCACTTTACAATATTGCCCCATCACAGTATCTTTTTACAGTTTTTAAAGAACATAAGTTTAACAATTTAAAATTAATTCCTAATACAATTGAAATAAACAATTATAATTTTCAAAAAAAAATCAAATTAGAACCTAAAATTTTATGGGTGCGTTCTTTGTCTGAAATTTATAATCCCAAAATGGCTATTGATGTTTTGAGAATGTTAAAAAGTAATTTTCCCGATGCTGAATTATGCATGATAGGTCAAGAAAAAGATGTAAGAATAAATGACTTACTAAAATACGCTAACTCTTTTAGTTTAAATGTTACTTTCACAGGAAAATTATCAAAACAAGACTGGATTAAACTTTCAGAAAATTACGATATTTTTATTAATACAACTCATTTTGATAATACTCCTGTTAGTCTAATTGAAGCTTTGGCTCTCGGATTACCTGTGGTTTCTACAAATGTTGGCGGAATTCCTTATTTGGTAAAAGACCGAGAATCAGCTATATTAGTGAATGATTCAGACAGTCAGGCAATGGCTAATGCTATAAATGAGTTAATAGAAAATCCTGAACTAGCACAAAAATTAACAAGTAACGGACGTAAATTGGTAGAACAATTCGATTGGCAAATTGTTAAAAAACAATGGAAAGAAATTTTGAAATAGCTGATAAAATACTCTTAAAATTGTTAAATTGCACGCTCAATTCAACAGCCACGAAGAATGACCGGAAAGAAGAAAATTCATTTTGAAGTTTCAGAGAGAAAAATTCTTCTCAGAGTTTTTGACGTCTTGTTTGTTTTATTAATGCTCTATATTGTTGGAATAATTTTTAATTTCGATTATTTTTATATCACGCCAACAAATTTTTACTGGACTATTGTTTTAGGATTGTATGTCTTAATTGTAGGCTCTGTTTTTGAAATGTATAACCTTCAAGTTGCCAGTAATCAATTTCAAGTGATAAGAAGTATAGTTTTAACATCTTCCACAACCGTTTTGTTTTATCTGTTGACCCCAATTTTTACACCAGTTCTTCCTTCAAATCGTATTCAAATTTTATATTTTTTTCTCGCTATTTTTTTAGCATTATTACTATGGCGAATGTTTTATCAAAAATACTTAGCTTCACATCGTTTTGAGAAAAAAGTTATTTTAATTTCCGAAAAAGAATTAGCTGATGAATTGATTTCCGGCTTAAAAAGCATTGATCCACATTATACTATTATTGCTTTTGTAAATACAGATGAAAATTCTGATTTTAAAATTATAAATAAGTCTGTCACAATTTTGTCAGTAGACAATTTACAAAAGTTTGTTGCTAAAAATTCTATTTCAGAAATCGTTATTGCTACGCAAAGAACAGAAGAAATTACGGTGGAGTTGTATAACAAATTATTATTATTGTTAGAAAATGGTTTTACGATTAGAGAATACACACAAGTTTATGAAAATTTAACTCAACGAATTCCAGTTCAATTTGTTGCTAGAGATTTTTATAAATATTTTCCATTCAGCAGAAGCAATCAAAACCAACTGTATTTACTTTTTGTACGTTTTTTTGAAATTGTAATTGCATTAACGGGATTAACTTTCGGTTTGATTTTACTTCCTCTTATTTTGTTTGGTAATGCTATTGGAAATAAAGGAAAACTTTTCTATACACAAATCCGTGTAGGAAAAAACGGTGAAGAATTTAGAATTCTCAAGTTAAGAACGATGGTTAAGAATGCGGAATCCGCTGGAGCTGTATTTGCGACGACAAATGATGTAAGAATAACTCCTTTTGGTAAATTCCTTCGAAAAAGCAGAATCGATGAGTTCCCACAATTTGTCAACATTCTTTTGGGTCAAATGGCTGTTATTGGACCAAGACCTGAACGTCCGGTTTTTGTTAATAAAATTGCTGAGGTAATGCCTTTTTATCAAACACGACACGTCATAAAACCAGGTTTAACCGGTTGGGCTCAAGTGAATTATTCCTACGGCGATTCAATTGATGATAGTTTGATTAAACTTCAATATGATTTGTATTATATTAAACACAGAAGTATCTTTCTGGATATTAATATCATGATTAAAACTATTAGTACCATTCTGTTTTATCGCGGACAGTAATTAGGATTTCAGAAGCCGTATTCTTAATCGTAAAAGAATCAATACTACCAAAATCATCATCGGAAGCATTAAAAATAAATGAGCTTTGTTGAGGATGAATAGGAGGTAAGCCACAAAGCAAAACAATACAAAGTAGAAGAATCGATTAAACCAAACCACATTTTTCTTTACAAAAGAAATTACTATTCCAATCAAAAATGGATTAAATAATAACACATTATAATTCTGAGAAATTTCTCTGTGTAACGAAAAGAATCCTACCGTAGAAAGAAAAATTCCCAATAAGCCTACAATCACCAGAAAAGTTAGATAAACTTTATTTTTGTTCGAAATTAAAATCAGAACCAAAAATAAAATAAATGTATAAATCGAATTCCACCATGATTTTGAATGTAATGAATTGTCTTGTTCAAACAAAACTGTGGTTTTTTTAGCAATAAGTTCGTTATTGGTTTTTGTTACTTCTAAACTTTTTAATAATTCAATTGGTAAAAAAAGTTGCTCGGCTGATTTATCCGTTCTATACCCAAACATGATGTTGATTCCCAATTTTTGATAAAAAAGATTATCCATAAACGGATTTAACACGTGTCGATAACTTTCGGTTGTGTCACCAACTTTCTCAATAGCCGGTTTCTCTAATTGGTTATTGATTTGATCTACCACCATCGTAGTGCAATTTTTATCAATAAATTTATAGATGTAAAAACGTTCATCAGAATAAAGCATTTTTTCCAAATTGTCAACTAATTGCTGTTGTTGAATTGGTGAAAGATTCAATTCTTGTTCATAAACACTCCTGTTTTCCATTCGATAAGAATACATGAAACCTTCAAAAGAGCCTTTGCCAACATGATATTCTAAATCGCCTTTTACAAATTTTAGATAAAAATTAGGGGTATCAAAATCAAACATACCAAAATTATACACCGCATCAACACCTCTTGAATTATCTTGAATTCGAATGGCAGTATGACCAAAAATGGAATGTAATTCTTCGCCACTTCCGCAGGTTAAAATGCTAATTTTTGCTTCAGGAGACAATGGATAATTCTGCCCGAAACTCAAAAAACTGCAAAATAAAAGAAGGAGAAATTGTAATTTTATTTTCATGCAAATTATCTAAAAATTCCTAAATCAACCTTTACCGAAAAAATATTGGAATACAAGGCTGCACTTTGGTCACCAATGTCTGTTAGAGCATAATCAACCTGAATACCTTTGTATTTAAATCCTAATCCAATATTCGGTTGAAAACCAATTTTTTCAGTATTATCAATCTGCATTACATTCTGAAAATTTCCAACACCGGCTCTAAGGAAGACTAAATCGGTATAACCAAATTCAAATCCCAAAGCGGGATCAATACTCACAAAATCAGTAGAAATAATATCGTTAGTTTTGAAAAACTGCATGTTTAGGTTAAAGGCTGCTAAAATAGAATAATCATAGCGGTACTCAAATTTTCTGGAAATTCCCAACTGGGCTTTTGGTAAGGTAATTTCGGTACTTTCAGGCAAATCCTGATTTTCTCCCGGAATAGTATTAGAAATTTTCTCAAATTCTTCTTCGTCAATGTTCCAAATGTTATAAGTGGTAGTAATATCACGAACCATTAACCCAACTTTCCAATTGTCGCGTTCAAACTGTATTCCAACATCAATTCCAAAACCCCACGAATTAGCAAAATCGCCAATAATTCTTCGAATCACTTTAGCATTCACACCATATTGCCAGCCCGGAACCTGTAAACTTCTTGCATAAGAAAACGTAGCTCCATAATCGGCAGTCGAAAACTTACTGATTCGATTGTAATCTATATTTCCTTCGCTGTCAATTAATTGAGTTGTGTTTAAAATATCGTCAACACCAAATCGAATTAAGGAAACTCCCCAAGCACTACGGTCGTCAATCGGCATCGCAAAAGCAGCATAGTCATATTGAGCAATGTTTGCAAAATAACTGGCATGCATCAATGCTCCCTGACTGTCTTCTAAAAAAACCAATCCTGCCGGATTCCAATAACCGGAATTCACATCAGCTGTACTTGCCGTTACGGCATTAGACATTCCCAATGCAGCCGCATCAACACCAATACTCATAAATTCGTTTGAGTATTTTCGGACAGCCTGACTATTAGCCAATATCGGAATTAGAAGTAAAACAAAAAATAGATATTTTTTCAAAGCAAAATTTTATTTTCAAACTGAAATTTGCACAATTTTTTTCAAAAATAGGAATTTTTAGCTTGTTTCATTCCAACATTTTACTAAATAAAATACATTGAAATTATAAGACTAAAAATATCAATTAAAAAACGCACTTGTTTCTCACTTATTGTATTAAATTTGTTTTAAACCACGAAAGATGAATATAAAAGCAAAGATTCCTAATTTTATTACGTTACTTAATTTGTTATCAGGATGTATAGCAGTTGTTTTTGCTGCTCGAGATCAGTTCGAATTGGCTTTTTTCTTTGTGTGTTTAGGTATATTTTTAGACTTTTTTGATGGTTTTTTTGCTCGTCTTTTCAAAGTACAAAGTCCGTTAGGCGTTCAATTGGATTCGTTGGCAGACATGGTTACAAGTGGACTTGTTCCCGGTTATGTAATGTTTAAAATGATTTTTAATTACCAAAACCAAGGTGTTTCAGCATTGGATGATTTTTTTCCAACAAACCATATTTTGCCATTAGTTGGATTTTTTATCACGTTGGGCTCATGTTATCGATTGGCAAAATTCAACATAGACACCAGACAAACCGATTCTTTTATTGGATTGCCAACACCTGCGAATGCACTTTTTATATTAAGTATTCCATTAATTATTGCTTCTACTGAGATGACTTTTCTAAAAGAAGCTCTTACAAATTCATATATTTTAATGGCAATATCGATATTGAGTGTGTATATGATGAATGCTGAAATTCCGTTGTTTTCTCTTAAAATGAAAAATTTCTCATGGCAAAACAGTAAATTTCAAATTGTATTTTTGGTTTTAGCAGTTATTTTGTTGATAACACTAAAAATTGTAGCATTGCCATTAATTATTTTGCTTTATGTTTTGATGTCGGTTATTCAAAATAAAATGAATTCTTAATCATTTTGTTGTTCATAAAGTATGGTAAACCAAGTAAGACGAAAACCGGTAACAAGGCGAAAACCGAACAAGAAAAAGACTTTTTTCTCTGGAAAAGTTATAGGTTTTACCATTACATTTTTAATTTTATTATTTATAGGAATAACTTCTTATCATTATCGTGATGCGTTAGCCTATTATTTTAGTTTTAGATCAAAGCATCAAACCGAAAATAATAATGCGACGAAAGTGGAAGAAGCCCGAATTTTTCAGGTTTTAAAGAGACATGAAAAGAAAGTTTTTGGTTTTGATGTTTCCGAATACCAAGGAAAAATAGCTTGGGAAGAAATTAAAACTATTGAAGATACATTTCAATTGAAGTTTGTTTTTATCAGAGCTACCGCCGGAAAAGACAAAGTTGATAGCCGATTTAAACAAAATTGGAAGAATGCAAAAGAAAATGGTTTTGTTCGTGGAGCTTATCATTATTATCGTCCAAACGAGAATTCGATTCAACAAGCTAACAATTTCATCAAAACAGTAAAACTTCAAAAAGGAGATTTTCCTCCGGTTTTAGATATTGAAAATTTACCAAAAACGCAATCAATAGATAGTTTAAAAGTAGGGTTAAGGCGATGGTTAACAAAAGTGGAAAATCATTACAACGTAAAACCTATCATTTATTCAGGAGAAAGCTATTATAAAGATTTTTTAGCTGATGAATTCGAAGGCTACACTTTTTGGATAGCCAATTATAATTTTTTTGTAGAAGATATTAAAGATCATTGGGCAATTTGGCAATTTACAGAAAAAGGTACAGTTACAGGAATTCAAGGTCCTGTTGATGTTAATATTTATAACGGAACCCCAAAAATGATGAATTATATGGTTTTACAGTAGAAATTAAAACTCTAATTTCTTTTTTCGTAATTCGAAATTTTGTCCTAAATACACTTTTCTAACCATTTCGTCGGCAGCCAAATCTTCAGGAATTCCGGCTTTTAGGATTCCACCTTCAAACATTAAGTAGGTTTTGTCAGTAATGGCTAATGTTTCTTGCACATTGTGGTCGGTGATTAAAATTCCGATGTTTTTATTTTTCAATTGAGCCACGATGCGTTGAATGTCTTCTACTGCAACCGGGTCAACTCCGGCAAAAGGCTCATCTAATAGAATAAATTTCGGGTCAGTTGCCAATGCACGAGCAATTTCAGTACGACGACGTTCACCACCCGAAAGTAAGTCACCACGATTGGTTCGAATATGTTCCAAACTAAATTCAGCAATCAAACTTTCCATTTTAGCTTCTTGTTCTGCTTTAGAAAGTTTAGTTAGTTGTAAAACACTTAGAATATTATCTTCAATACTCAGTTTTCTAAAAACCGAAGCTTCTTGTGCCAAGTAGCCAATGCCATTTTGAGCTCGTTTATACATCGGAAAATCGGTAATTTCCATACTATCCAAGAATATTTTTCCACTGTTAGGTTTTACCAATCCTACAATCATATAAAAGGAAGTGGTTTTTCCGGCTCCATTCGGACCCAATAAACCCACAATTTCTCCTTGGTTTACTTCCACAGAAACGCCTTTTACAACACTTCTGCCTTTGTAGGTTTTAACGATATTTTCGGCTCTTAATTTCATTTTTAGATGCTGAGTAGCTAAGTTATTGGGGTTCTGAGTTTATAATTGAATGCAAATAAACAAATTTAGCCCATTTAAACTTTAATATTAACAATAGATTATCTTATTTCTGATTTTCAAGTGCTTCCCAAAATTCATACGCTCTTCGCAAATGCGGAATCACAATAGTACCACCAACCAAAGTAGCAATTCCCATAGCTTCCATCATTTCTTCTTTAGTAATGCCATGTTTGTAGCTTGTTTCTAAATGATATTTGATGCAATCATCACATCGCAAAACAGCTGAAGCAACTAAGCCTAATAGCTCTTTTGTTTTTACATCCAAAGCACCTTCAGCATAGGCATTGGTGTCTAAATTGAAAATTCGTTTGATGACTAAATTATTGTCTGCCAACAGTTTTTCATTCATTTTAGAACGATAATCATTAAATTCCTGAACTAAATCTGACATTTTTTTCTATTTTAAAGTGGATTGTTTTAATTCTTTCTTTACAACAAGGGCACTAATCAAAATGCTAATCTCATATAAAACCATTATAGGAATAGCAACGATTACTTGACTAATAACATCCGGAGGGGTAATAATAGCAGATAAAATCAATACAATAATCAATGCATATTTTCTGTATTTTCTCAAAAAAGAAGGTGTCACGAGTCCTAGTTTGGTTAGGAAATAAATTAAAATTGGCAATTCAAACAATAATCCACAGGCAATAGACGAGGTTTTTATCATGCTTGTGTAGGATTCCAAATTAAATTCGTTCACAATTTCAGCACTGGCACTGAATGATCCAAAAAAGTAAACAGATAAAGGTGTGATAATATAATAGCCAAACAAAACTCCAAGAAAAAATAACAAAGACGAAACTACAATAAAAGCTTTGGCATATTTTTTCTCTTTTTCATACAAAGCGGGACTGATAAATTTCCAAATTTCCCATAGTAAAAAAGGAAAACCAGCAATAAATCCAACTGTAATGCACGTCCAAATTAAAAATGAAACTTGTCCGCCCATGTTAGTATTTTGTATAATGAAAGGCATTTTTACATTGCAAATGTCTGCATTTTCAAAACCAAAAAATTGTGTGACTTTACAAAAAAAGCGATAAGTAATAAAGTTAGGATCTTTTGGGCCGAAGAGAATTTTTTCAAATATAAAATCACTTACAAAGAAAGCAGCAGTTCCTAAAATCAAAATAGCAACTGTGCTTCGAACAAGCAACCATCTCAACTCTTCCAGATGGTCTAAAAAAGACATTTCTTTCGGATTACTAGTTGCCATTATACAATACCTTCTTTTAAAATGTCATGCAAATGAATTACACCTTTATAGGAATTGTCTTCAGCTACAATTAATTGTGTAATCGAAAAATCTTCCATGATATTCAGTGCTTCAACCACCATGTCGTTAGGTTGAATCATTTTTGGATTTTTAGTCATAATATCTCGAGCGGTAATTCCGGTGATGGTTTCGGTTTTGCTCAACATTCTTCTAATATCGCCATCAGTAATTATTCCGATAATTTTATCATTTTCAACTACGGCAGTTACACCAAGTCTCTTTTCAGAAATTTCAAAAATAACTGTCTGAACATTAGACTCCGGTGAAACAGTAGGTTTTTTAGATTCATCAAGCATATCTTTCACACGAAGTAAAAGTTTCTTACCTAAAGCTCCTCCGGGATGATATTTTGCAAAATCTTCGCCTTTGAAATTTCTCATTTCCATCAAACAAACAGCTAAACAATCACCCATTACCAATTGTGCAGTGGTGCTGTTGGTTGGAGCCAGATTGTTCGGACAGGCTTCTTTTTCTACCGTAGTGTCTAAAACAAATTGCGAATTTTTGGCTAAGAAAGAAGTCAAATTTCCGGTCATCGCAATTAAAGTATTACCAAATCGGTTCAAAATCGGAACCAAAATTTTAATTTCAGGACTATTTCCACTTTTAGAAATACAAATCACAATATCATCCGGTTGAACCATTCCCAAATCTCCATGCACAGCTTCTGAAGCATGTAAAAACATTGATGGAGTTCCGGTTGAGTTTAAAGTGGCTACAATTTTTTGGGCTATAATGGCACTTTTTCCAATTCCGGTAACAATAAGACGACCTTTTGATTCATAAATTAACTGAACACTTTCTACAAAATCATTTGTAAGTAAATCAGCTAGTTTTGAAATGGCTTGACTTTCAGTTAAAATGGTTTCTTTGGCAGTTGCTAAAATTTTTTCTTTTGTAATCAAAACGGATTGTATATAAAATTTGTATGAATAAAAGAAAGTTGTATCTTTATGGATGCAAATTTAAAATAAAATACCCATACATAAGAATGAATCCCAACGAAATTGACATTCATAAGGAATTAAAAAAGTATTTTGGTTTTGATCAGTTCAAAGGTCTTCAAGAACAAGTTATCAAAAGTATCCTGAATAAAATAAATACTTTCGTGATTATGCCTACTGGTGGAGGTAAGTCATTGTGCTATCAACTACCGGCATTATTTCAAAACGGAACGGCAATTGTCGTCTCCCCTTTAATCGCTTTAATGAAAAATCAGGTGGATGCCATCCGAAGTGTTTCTTCCGAAGATGGAATTGCCCATGTTTTGAATTCATCATTAACTAAAACAGAAATTAATCAAGTAAAAAAAGATATAGTTTCCGGCATAACAAAGTTGTTGTATGTTGCACCCGAATCATTAGCAAAAGAAGAATATGTTGAGTTTTTAAAATCAGTTCCCATTTCATTTGTAGCTATTGATGAAGCTCACTGTATTTCAGAATGGGGCCATGATTTTCGTCCGGAATATAGAAATCTTAAAAATATAATTAAACATTTAGGCAATGTACCTGTTATTGGATTAACAGCTACGGCCACACCAAAAGTGCAGGAAGATATTCTCAAAAATTTGGATATGTCCGATGCCAAAACATTTAAAGCATCGTTTAATCGTCCGAATTTATTTTATGAAGTACGTCCAAAAACCAAAAATGTTGAGTCAGATATCATTAAATTTATAAAACATAATAAAGGTAAGTCTGGAATCATCTATTGTCTTAGTCGTAAAAAGGTAGAAGAAATTGCTCAGGTTTTACAAGTAAACGGAATTAGTGCCGTGCCCTATCATGCCGGTTTAGATGCTAAAACCCGTGCTAAGCATCAAGATATGTTTTTGATGGAAGATGTTGAAGTGGTTGTAGCCACCATCGCTTTCGGAATGGGAATTGACAAACCGGATGTGCGTTTTGTTATTCACCATGATATTCCAAAATCGCTCGAAAGTTATTACCAAGAAACCGGACGTGCCGGACGAGATGGAGGAGAAGGACATTGTATGGCCTATTACTCCTATAAAGATGTAGAAAAACTTGAAAAATTCATGTCTGGAAAACCTGTTGCTGAACAAGAAATTGGTTTTGCATTGCTTCAGGAAGTCGTGGCTTATGCCGAAACTTCTATGTCACGTAGAAAATTTTTACTCCATTATTTTGGTGAAGAATTTGATAACGAAACCGGAGAAGGTGGCGATATGGATGATAATGTGCGAAATCCAAAACCAAAAGCAGAAGCAAAAGACAATGTGGTTAAAGTGCTTCAAGTGGTACGTGACACCAAACATTTATATAAATCAAAGGAAATTGTTTTTACCTTAATGGGAAAAATAAATGCAGTAATCAAAGCTCATCGAACAGATGCTCAAGACTTTTTTGGTTGCGGAAGTGATAAAGATGAACGTTATTGGATGGCTTTAATTCGTCAGGCTTTAGTGGCCGGATTGTTGAAAAAAGATATTGAAACGTACGGAATTTTGAAATTGTCTCCGGAAGGTGCTGCTTACATAAAAAATCCAACTTCGTTTATGATGACAGAAGATCATGAGTACAGCGAAGAAGAAGATGAAGCCATTGTAACTGCTGCAAAATCAACAGGAACAGCCGATGAAGCATTGATGGCTATGTTGAAAGATTTGCGTAAAAAAGAAGCCAAAAAGTTAGGCGTTCCTCCGTTTGTGGTGTTCCAAGATCCTTCGTTAGAAGATATGGCTCTAAAATATCCAATTTCGATTGAAGAGTTAAGCAATGTTCACGGTGTTGGTGAAGGAAAAGCAAAAAAATACGGTAAGCCATTTGTCGATTTGATCGCTCGGTATGTTGAAGAAAACGACATTATTCGTCCGGATGATTTGGTTGTAAAATCAACAGGTGCAAACTCTGCCAATAAATTATACATCATTCAAAATATTGACAGAAAATTGTCTTTAGAAGATATTGCTAAAGCGAAAGGTTTTACGATGGATAATTTGTTAAAAGAAATGGAACAAATTGTTTATTCCGGAACAAAATTGAACATCAAATATTGGATTGATGAAATTTTAGATGAAGATCAACAAGAAGAAATCCATGACTATTTTATGGATTCTCAAACCGATAAAATTGAAGATGCTCTAAAAGAATTTGATGGCGATTACGATATTGAAGAACTGCGTTTGATGCGAATTAAATTTATTAGTGAAGTAGCGAATTAGACATGTGTCTAAACATAAGTCAATTTATTATTACAATTTTTTTTCAAATGAAAAAAAGTCTGTTTGCCTTGATAGTAATTTTTTTTGCCATTTTTACTACTCATGCACAACAAAGTCAAGATACTATTGCAATAGAAAATGTCAATGTTATTCCAATGACATCAGAAGTTGTTTTTTCTAATCAAAGGGTTTTAATTGCTGGAGGTAAAATTTTTAAAATTGAACCAATTTCTACTCCGATAAAAAATAAAGTTAACTTAACTATTGACGGTACAGGTAAATATTTAATACCCGGTTTATCCGAAATGCACTATCATTTTAGAAGTAATGATATCCAAAGCGATTTTAAACTTTTAATTGCAAACGGAATTACCACTGTTAGAAACATGGCAGAATTCGAAAATCAAAACCATGTAAGTATAAGAGAAAAAGTGAAGTCAGGTGATTTGAGGGGGCCAAATTATTTTACAGCGGGTCCATATCTTAAAGTTGATCAACTAAAAACAGCAAATGAAGTGGTTGAAGTTGTCAAGCAACACAAAGAAAAAGGATATGACTTTTTAAAAATAGCAGATAATTTGCCTCAATCAATTTATTTGAAATTATTGGAGGAATGTGAGATTAACAAAATTCCGATTATTGGTCATGCTCAGAGGAGTTTGCCATTGGAATTCTCTTTACGAATGAAATCCATCGAACACATAGAAGAGTTCTTATATTTATCGGATGGCGAGAACGATTCTTTTTTTAAACAAAATGAATCAAACCTTCATTTACTTGCAAAACAACTTCACGAAAGTGGTATTTCAATTGGAACAACTTTAGTGGTGTTTGATTTTATAAATAATTGTATGAGTGATGAAAAATTCGCAGCTTTTCAAAAGGATGAACATGTAAAATACCTTGCCAAAAGTCAAAGAGAAGACTTTCTTACCGAGAAAAATGATTATCGAAAATTAAAAAATCGAACATTTTCAGGTTTTAAGGCACCAATTTTATTCAATGATTATTTTTTATGGATGCAAAAATTTTCTAAAATACTTTCAGACAATAATGTAAATCTATTAACAGGGAGTGATACATATGGAATGGTAATTGTTGGCTTTTCTTTACACAAAGAATTCAAGCTATTACAAGAAGCAGGGGTTAGTCCTTACAAAATTTTATTAGCCAGTACTGTAAACCCTGCACGGTATTTAAATCAATATGCATCAGAAGGAACTATCGCAGAAGGAAAAAATGCCAATATGGTTTTACTAAATAAAAATCCTTTAGAAAATATCGAAAATACAAAACACATTGAGGGTGTGTTTTTAAGAGGTGAATGGCTGGATTGGAAGAAGTTAAATCAAATGTTAGTAGAAGTTGAAGATGCTTTCAAATAACAGGAAGGTGAGTAGTATTTATATATCTACTCCTCAAAAATCTCTCCTCGATGAGGTTTCAAAGCATCCCGAACTGCAATCATGTTTTCATCGGTCACAACCATAAAAGCAATGGCTTGCATTTCATTATAGATTTCAAATCCGGTAATATTTAATTGCAATTTTTCGGCTTCAATGAATTCTTTTAAATGAATTTCATGATGTTCCGCCGTTTTTGCCGAAGCCGGACCTCTAAAGTCCCAAATTAATTTTATCTTTCTAGACATTTTTTTATTGCAAAAATAAATTCATTTTATGAAAAACTACTTCTTTGGTTTACTTTTATTTTCTTTTGGGATGAATGCTCAAAAGCTTTCATTGGAACAAGCCAATCATTTGGCCTCATTACCCATCAAATGTTTACAACAGGAATATCCCAATAAATTAAATCAGCTCTTGTTGGATTCAACTGAAATTCTTTCGCCTAAACAATTACATCCGGCTTTTTACGGTTGTTTCGATTGGCATTCGTCTGTGCATGGTCATTGGAGTTTAGTCTATTTGTTGAATAATTTCCCTGATTTAAATAATAAAGTGGAAGTAATTCAAAAATTACAAACCAATCTTTCCAAAGAAAATATTCAAGTTGAAATTAATTATTTTTCAAAGAATCACGAAAAATCATTTGAAAGAACCTATGGCTGGAATTGGTTGCTAAAGTTGCAATTAGAATTAGAAATCAGTAATGAACCTTTTGCTAAAGAACTAGCTCAAAATTTAAAGCCGTTATCCGATTTAATTATTACTCGCTATGCTGAATTTTTACCAAAACTTTTGTACCCAGTTCGAGCCGGAACACACAATAACACAGCATTCGGACTAACATTTGCGTGGGATTATGCGGTTTATTCAAACAATAAAGATTTTCAAAATTTAATAACTGAAAACGCAAAACGATTATTTTTATCCGATGAAAATTGTCCGATTAATTGGGAACCCAGTGGCACTGATTTCCTTTCGCCTTGCATGGAAGAAATCGGAATTATGAGTAGAATTTTACCGGAAAAAGAGTTTTTATCTTGGTTAAAAAAGTTCAATAAATCAATTTTTAAAAAAGATTTTAATTGGGAAGTTGCCCGGGTTTCCGACAGAACAGATGGTCATTTAGTTCATTTAGATGGATTAAATTTCAGTCGTGCTTGGAATTTTTATCATTTGATAAAGTTATATCCAAAACAATTCAATCATCTAGAACCATTAGCAGAAAAACATCTCACTTTTTCACTTCCGTCTGTTGTTGATGGGAATTATGAAGGCGAGCATTGGTTAGCTTCGTTTGCATTGAGAGCATTTGAGGAAATAAAATAGATTTCTTTTAATTACTTTTGCAAAAAAGAATAGTATGCCCAAAGAACTTCTCATTCAAGTTGCACCCGAAGTTGCCGCCAATGATTTTTTATTGAAAGATCACGTGGCAAAAATGATTCGGACTTCAGTGTCAGAAGTTCAGCATATTTCCATTCTTAAACGTTCGATTGATGCTCGTCAAAAAGCCATCAAAATCAATTTAAAGTTGATGATTTTTTTTCAAGGCGAACCTTTTACTGAACAAAAAATCGAATTACCCAACTACCCGAATGTTGCCAATCAAAAAGAAGTTATCGTCATTGGTGCAGGTCCTGCCGGACTTTTTGCCGCTCTTCAACTCATCGAAGTAGGTTTAAAACCAATTGTTATCGAACGTGGAAAAGATGTTCGTGGCCGTCGTCGTGATTTAAAAGCCATCAACGTTGACCATATTGTAAACGAAGATTCTAATTATTGTTTTGGCGAAGGCGGTGCCGGAACTTATTCGGACGGAAAATTGTACACTCGTTCCAAAAAACGTGGTGATGTTGACAGAATTTTAGAATTATTAGTTGGTTTTGGAGCTTCAGCGGATATTTTAGTCGAAGCACATCCGCACATAGGAACCAATAAATTACCTCAAATTATTCAAGACATTCGCGAAAAAATCATTGAATGTGGTGGTCAGGTTTTGTTTGAAACCCGTGTAACCGATTTTGTGATTAAAAACAACGAAATACAAGGAATTGTTACCCAAAAAGGCGAAACAATTTCAGCTAACAAAGTTATTTTGGCCACCGGACATTCGGCTCGTGATATTTTTGAATTATTAGATAGAAAAAAAATCCTCATTGAAGCCAAACCTTTTGCGTTAGGCGTTCGTGCGGAACATCCTCAAGAATTAATTGACAGCATTCAATACAGTTGTGATTTTCGTGGAGATTATTTGCCACCGGCTCCGTATTCCATTGTTAAACAAGTCAATGGTCGCGGAATGTATTCGTTTTGTATGTGTCCCGGCGGCGTGATTGCTCCGTGTGCAACAAGTCCCGGGGAAGTGGTTACAAATGGTTGGTCGCCATCCAAAAGAGATCAAGCCACCGCCAATTCAGGAATTGTGGTTGAATTAAAATTAGAAGATTTTAAACCATTTGCCAAATTCGGACCTCTTGCCGGAATGGAATTTCAAAAATCCATCGAACAAAAAGCGTGGCATTTAGCGGGACAAACTCAAAAAGTTCCGGCACAACGAATGATCGATTTTACACAAAATAAAATTTCGTCTTCAATTCCAAAAACGTCGTATGTTCCCGGAACAACTTCTGTGGAAATGGGACAAGTTTTTCCTGGATTCTTGACCCAAATTATGCGAGAAGGATTTTTGCAATTCGGAAAATCTATGAAAGGATATTTAACAAACGAAGCCATTTTGCACGCACCGGAAAGCAGAACATCATCACCGGTGCGAATTCCAAGAGATGCTCAAACGTTGGAACATCTTCAAATCAAAGGTTTGTATCCGTGTGGAGAAGGAGCAGGGTTTGCAGGTGGAATTGTTTCTGCAGCCATTGATGGTGAAAAATGTGCTTTGAAAATTAAGGAGAGTTTGAATTCATAACCTTCTTCAACACCCGTTAAACTTTTCACAATTCCATATAAATCCAAATAAAAAAGAACTTTTTCATACCTTTGAAGAGCTATAAAAAAGCTATGACAGAAGAAAAAGTAATTTTAGTAAACGAACGAGACGAACCCATTGGTTTGATGGAAAAACTCGAAGCTCACGAAAAAGCGGTTTTGCACCGTGCCTTTTCCGTGTTTATTTTGAATGATAAAAATGAAGTGATGTTGCAACAACGAGCTCATCACAAATACCATTCACCTCTACTGTGGACCAACACGTGTTGCAGTCATCAACGTGAAGGTGAAACAAATATTCAAGCCGGAACCCGTAGATTATATGAAGAAATGGGTTTTTCAACTGAATTGAAAGAACTGTTTCATTTTATCTACAAAGCTCCGTTTGACAATGGTTTAACCGAACACGAACTCGATCATGTGATGATTGGTTATTATAACGACGAACCAAAAATCAATCACGATGAGGTGGAAAGTTGGAAATGGATGAGCATCGAAGCAATTAGAGACGATATTCAAACACAATCAGAAAATTATACCGTTTGGTTCAAAATTATTTTTGACGAGTTTTATCATTATTTAGAAGAGCACAAACTTTAACCTTTTACCAATTACCCATAACCATTTAACATGAAAGTAACCGTTTCCAGAAAAGCTCACTTTAACGCCGCTCACCGATTGTACCGAAAAGATTGGTCGATGGAAAAAAACGACTTGGTTTTTGGTAAATGCAACAATCCGAATTTTCACGGACACAATTATGAATTGATTGTGAGTGTAACCGGCGAAATTGATCAGGAAACCGGATTTGTAATGGATGTAAAGATTTTATCCGACTTAATCAAAGAACACATAGAAAATGCATTCGATCATAAAAATCTGAATTTAGATGTTCCTGATTTTGCCGATTTGAATCCAACTGCCGAAAATATAGCAGTTGTGATTTGGAATAAATTACGAATTCATATCAAAAGTTCACTTGATTTAGAAGTCGTTTTATATGAAACACCTCGAAATTTTGTAACCTATAAAGGAAATTAAAATGGCTCTAAAAGTTGGTGATAGTGTTCCTAATTTTACTGCAAAAGATTCCAAGGGAATTGTTTTTGACAGTTCAACAGTAATTGGAAAAAAGCCTACTGTCATTTATTTTTATCCAAAAGATGATACACGAGTTTGCACCGAGCAAGCGTGCAGTTTTAGAGATAGCTATCAAGATTTTACCGATTTAGGAGCTGAAGTTATCGGTGTAAGCGGTGATTCAACTACTTCGCATCAAAAATTTTCTGAAAAATACCAACTCCCTTTTACCCTTTTATCGGATAATGATAAAAAATTACGCAATTTGTTTGGCGTTCCTACCGCTTTATTCGGACTCATTCCGGGGCGTGTGACGTATGTGATTGACGAAAAAGGAATCATTCGATTGATTTTTGATAACTTATCTGGCAAAATTCACATTGAAAAAGCACTTCAAATGCTGAAAAAGATAGTATAAGTATTTTTCAAGTTAATTAATTTCAGTTCAATTGCTTATTTTTGACGTTTCAACTAAACCAATGAAACCATTTTATCCACTCACATTTGAACCCATTTTCAAAGAACGCATTTGGGGCGGAACTAAGTTAAAAGATTATTTAAATAAGCCGATTAGCTCTGAAATTACCGGAGAAAGTTGGGAATTGTCAACGGTTCCCGAATCAATAAGTGTGGTCAATAATGGTGAATTGAAAGGGAAAAACCTCAATGAATTAATCGATTTATATCCGAAAGAAATTTTAGGGAAGGAAGTTTTTAATCAATTTGGAAAACAATTTCCGTTACTTTTTAAATATTTGGATGCTAAAACAGATTTGTCTATCCAATTGCATCCGAATGATGAATTGGCAAAAGCACGTCATAATTCGTTTGGGAAAACCGAAATGTGGTATGTCATGCAAGCTGATGAAAATGCTCGTTTGATTGTGGGTTTCAAAGAAAATTCATCAAAAGAGGCTTATTTACAAAAGTTAGAATCCAACGATATTCTTTCGTTATTAAATGAAATTCCGGTTAAGAAAGGCGATGTTTTCTTATTGGAAACCGGAACGATTCACGCGATTGGTGCCGGAATCGTGATTGCCGAAATTCAACAAACAAGCGATATTACGTACCGAATTTATGATTGGGATAGGGTAGATGCTAACGGAAATAAACGTGAACTGCATACTGAATTGGCGATAGATGCTATTAATTATAAGACAACTGCTGCCAAGAAAGAATATACTGCAACAGAAAATAAAAGTACATCCATAGTAGATTGCCCTTATTTTAAAACTAATATTATTCCGCTTAACGGAGAGATTTCGATTAATAAAAACGATGATTCTTTTATGGTTTTGATGTGTACCGAAGGTAGTTTTGAGATGCATTTGAATGATGAAAAATATATGTATCAAACTGGAGATACTGTTTTAATTCCGGCTGTACTTACTTCGTTTATGTTGAGAGGAAAGACCACTTTATTAGAAATTACAGTTTAAGCCACGAATGCACGAATAATAACTTAGTTTTCTATTAATTTATCTTTGATGAAAATTCGAGTAAAATTGAATGAACTTTTAGATTAAATTAGTGAATTCGTGGTTGTGAAAAAATGCACAAATTGAACTTTTGTATTCTAGGTTTTTCAAACTAATTCATTTAATTCTAAATTTTTGCGTACTTTTGCACCGCAATTAAAATTTAAAGAAAAATGGCAAGTATTAAAAATTTGAAGAAAGACATCAATTTTGTGATGGGCGATATTATCGAGGCGGTTTATTACCATGAAATGACTACAGCGGGAAAACCAACTGAGAAATCTAATGCGTTGATTGATGAGGCGATTGCTACGTTTGATAGTTTAATTACGAAAGTAAACGATAAAAAAGTAGAAAGCCGTAAAGCTCATTTAAAGCAAGTAGAAAAAGATTTGGAAGCTGCTGCGATTCAATTAGTTGAAAAAGTAAACGCACTTTAATCTATTTTTTTGATAAAAAAAGTGCTTTTTTGTTTTGGAATATTCATTTTCAAAATTATATTTGCACCATAATTGAGATGCCGGTGTAGCTCAGCTGGCTAGAGCAGCTGATTTGTAATCAGCAGGTCGTGGGTTCGAGTCCCTCTATCGGCTCAATTTTTTTGAAAGGATAACTTCGGTTATCCTTTTTTTTATGGAATAAATTATGATAAGGCTCGCTTTGTAAGAATTTCTAATTACCTTTTTTACAATTAGTGATTTGTATAATAGGTTTCATAGATTTTTTTTGGTCATACGAAGGGATTCGTGCGATAGCGGGGGTCATCATAGTTGTCTGCCTTAACGTGTACTTTCTTTAAAGTCAAACCCCTGCAAGTAAGAGATTTTCCAATTGTCATTTTCTTTTACAACTCTAAATTTATATTCAAAGTCTTTCCAACTAGGTTCTGTAATTAATTCAGGTTTTCCCCATTTCCAAAATAGTTCCCCTTTGTCAATATTTAGTAATTTAATTTCTACAAAATCAAATGGGTTTGGATTATCGTAAGGAACGTCTTGACTTAATGTCCAAGGGTTAACATCACTTCCAAAACTAAATGTCGGTAAGTCTCCTACAAACCACTTGTCGTAATTACCATTTTTAAGTCCCTTGTCTAATGTCATAATTATTTGGTTGTAGTTTTCAATAAATTCAGAGGCAAACAAGTTTGTCTGTCGAAGTTTGTTAAGGTTTTGCTTATGTAAATCTATATTGAAACCTATATATATGCTGTCTTTACTGTCTGCAATTACAGGAAGTAAATCAATAGAATTTTTTAAATCTGCCCAATTAAGAACTTGTCGGATAAGATTTTGAATTTGCTCTTTTTCGTCTGTTGAAGTTGTTGCTTTTTCTTCTGTAACTAAAGTCGTTTTATTGTCGGTTTGCTTGCAACCGAAAAGTAGAAGTCCAAAAATTAATATCGTTAGTTTAATGTGTTTCATTTCTTGTCTGTTTGTTGTCCGTGTTTGGCGTTTTACAATGAGGCATAACGTTTCGCGGCTTTGCGAAGGCGGGGATTTTTAGCACTTTCTTTCTTGATATACCCGAACTAAAAATATAGCACAAAACTTTCTAAAAAGCATTAAACCCCCGCTTTTGCAAAACCGCTGTTAGTAGAGGTTATTCTTTCGACATTAGTTCTGTGTTTGTTGTCCATAGTCCGAAATATGGGTTTTTTGAGTCTATTCGTTTGAGTAAAATTAAAAATGGCTTGTCAAAAATCATTTTTTTAGGTTTTGGTTTTTCATCCTCTTCTACCATCTCCTCAACCACGGCTTCAATTTCTGCTTCGCTTTCAATTTCAGCACCACTTTCGTCTAAAATAAAAGCAGTTCTTTGCCAAGCAGTTTCTATTTGAAAATTTTGTTTGTTTGAGCTAAATCTATTACCTTCTAAATTAGTATAATTTGTCTCAATGTTAAAATTGAACTTTGGAATAATTACAATGTCTTCTTCGCTGTAATAATATTTCCAATTTATCTTTTCGTTCTTCTTTTCACTCTTCCCGATTTCTGTCAGTTTTTCAATTTCAGTTGTCATTTCGGCTATTGATTTGAAAGTTTGTTCTGTCTTGAATAAAATGATTTCGTGTTCCTTGTCTTTTGGAAGAAGTTTTACTATAAAATTGTTGTCGTTTTTATAGTAAATGATTTTTACAATTTTCAGTTGTTCGTAACTGTCATAACCATTAACTCCAAATGAAGAAACCTTATGTCCGTCAAAAGTCAATTTTTTGTTGAAACTTTGAAGTTTTAGTTCAAAGGGTAATGACTTATTAAATTCAGCTCTCGCAGATATTAAGTCTCTGTCAACTTCTCCACTAACATTGTATTCATTACTTTTCAAAACAGTCTCAAAAGAAGTCGAATTATTTAGTAGTTTCAAGTCAAAATACTCGTTAGAAATTGTTAAAGGTGAATTAATTTGTTTTCTTATTTCGTCCCAAGCAAATAGTAAAGTTGCACAATAAACCGAATTCTTATCATTTGAAATTTTATGTTCCAAAGTCGGAATAAAATCAGTTTTTTCAAATTCATTAAGATTTTTAACTTCTTTGAATTTTCGTTCTTCTTTACAATTAAATAAAGAAAATGATAATATTAAGACTAAAATTATGTTGTTAACTTTCATTTTACGGTATGTTGATTTATAATCTCTGCTAACTTGTTTATATGTATGATAAAATCATACTATTTACACCCAAATTCGGATAGATTTGTATGATAATTATCGTACTTTATTATAATGCAATATATTAAATAAATTAAACATTCTCATTTAAAAATCAAATCTCTACCTAGCACTATTTTGCGTGAGGGATAGTAGCGGAAAGCCCACAGAGAGGAGGCACGACGAACGAGGACTTGTAGTGAATAGCCCGACCCGTAGTTTACGGAGGGGCACGCCCAAGAAATTAGTTTAAAAGGTTTCAAGTTTCAGGTTTCAGGTTTTGGATTGCTCAGAAGAAGATGTTAGCCAAATGAATCCTCTTCAATCCATTATAGCGAAGCTATCAAAATCCGTCAAAATCTGCGTTTTGCGAAGCAAACCTGCCTACCGTCAGGCAGGTCTGTTCAATCCGTGTTCCATTTTCAAGTTTCAGGTTTCAAGTTTCAGGTTTTCGAAAAAAAAGGAGAAAACATTTCTGCTTTCTCCTTTGCTATTTTTGATTTAATGTTGTTCGTCTTTTTTTCTTTTTTGGATGAAATCGGTGAGCATTTTGCCGTATTTGGATTGGGCGACTTTGGGTGACATCGCGTTGTGGATGGTGTCGAGGTATTTGAGTTGGGCATCATAGACTTCGGACAGGGCGATGTAGGGACTCACTTCGAACTCCTTTTGGTTAAGAGCAAAGTTAATGGTGTATAAATATTTGCGTTTAATAAGTTTTTCGTTTGCCACTTGAATGCTGTCTAAACTGGCTTGGTTGTTTTCTTGCTTGGCTTTGATTTCTTTTTCTAACAACAACAATTGTTCATTTGTGAATCGGGAATTGATTTTTAGAAAATCCTGAAAAAGTTCATGGTTTTTAGAACCTTTTATTTGTGCATTGGCATAGAATGTTTCCAGCGAAGTTTCGATAGAAAGGTTACCGGGTTCGGCAAAAACCACTAAATTATTGTCTAACGAGTTCGATTGTCCGCGGTCTAAAAACAAATACAACATTTCGGGCGAATCAATTTTTAAATGGCTTTCAAATTCTGATTTTCCGTCAAATATGATGGAATCCATAATCACCAAAGTGGAATCTTGAAGCATTTGGATGTATAATTTTCCTTGTTTAATTCCTTTTACATTTCCTGTAATGTGGAGGTTGGCATCGCTTTTGGTTTCTTCTTTTTTACAAGCGATAAACAGACTGAATGCTATGAAAAGCAATACGGTTTTTTTCATTTTTTTATTGAATCGATTTTTGTTAATTTATTAAATTGGTGCTGAAATTTCCATTAGATAAGCACAAAGCAAAGCACCGTAGGTTCCAACTACGTAGCCAAAAACAGCCAGCAAAACGCCCACGCTTGCCAACGATGGATGAAATGCCGAGGCTATAATGGGTGCCGATGCTGCTCCGCCGATATTGGCTTTGCTTCCTACAGCGAGGAAGAAAAACGGAGCTTTGATTATTTTTGCTACGATGACGAGTAAGAGTACGTGGACTGCCATCCAAATCAATCCCACAACCAAAAGTCCGGGATTGCTGAGAACGGAACCTAAATCCATTTTCATTCCGATGGATGCGACTAGAATGTAGATGAAGACACTACCAATTTTGCTGGCTCCTGCACCTTCGTATTCTTTTAATTTTGTAAATGAAAAGATGATACCGAGTGCGGTGGCAAACGTAACCATCCAAAAGAAGCGGTCGCCGAATGTGGAAACAAAGCTAGTTGGATCGTTAACGGCTTCAAAATTAGCTTTCAGTACATCTGAAATGGAGTTACTTCCCCAATGCGAAAGTCCCACTGCCGTGAAAGCGATTCCTAATATAATCATCAAATCGGTTAGACTTGGGTTTCTGGTTACGCTTGCGGCATAATTTGAAACTTTATTTTTTAGTTCTTCAATTGAACTGTTATCGGCTTTTAACCAATTGTCAATTTTTTCTTTTCTGCCAATTCCGAAAAGGAGAACAGCCATCCAAATATTAGCTACAACAATGTCTACCAACACCATTGCTCCATATTTTTCTTGATTGTATTTAAAGACTTCGAGCATAGCCGCTTGGTTTGCACCTCCGCCAATCCAGCTTCCGGCTAAGGTGGAAAGTCCACGCCAAACGGCATCAAATCCTGCACCTCCAACGGTTTCCGGAGAAAAAATAGAAACGATTAATATAGCAATTGGTCCGCCTAAGATAACGCCAATAGTTCCGGTAAAAAACATGATTAATGCTTTTGGTCCTAATTTGAACATCGCTTTTAAGTCGATACTCAACGTCATTAAAACTAAGGCAGCGGGTAATAAATAACGACTGGCTACAAAATAGATGGATGATTTTTTGGCAACGACTTCGCCATTTTCACCAATTTCACTCCATTCGGGTGAAATGATATTTAGCGAACTAAATATGGAAGGGAGCAAATAGCACATTAACAAGGACGGGAAAATGACATAGAATTTTTTCCAAAAACCTTCTTTAATGGAAGAGGTGTAAAAGACAAATGCTAACAAAAGCATTAATAATCCAAAAACGATGGTGTCGTCTGTAATGTACGGTGCGTTTTTCATTCGTTGTAATTTGGGTGCAAAATAGGGATTTTTTGAAAATTCTTAGGTGTTTTTTTGAGTTAGTTGTAAAAGTTGGCCACGAATTCACGAATTAAATTTGCATGCATTAAATGTGATTTGTTCCTATTCGATAAAAATTAATTGAAATCAAATGTGAAATATAATAATTCGTGAATTCGTGGTAAATGTGATTAGCTAAAAAAAAATCCCTGAAACTTTCGATTCAGGGATTCCTATAAACTCATTTTTTTAATTTTTAACCTCTCAACCACGCTTCACGAAGTGCTTTTTTAGCTTCGTCGGTGGCTTGATAACCGTCAATTTCATCCATCGGAATTTTTACGGTTCCTTTTAAAGTCAATTCTTTGTCTTCTCTTTTGATTACAAAAGTCACCGGATCGTTTTCTTGCCACGACATACTTCCGATAATCATATCGTAGATATTGTCAAGGTTGTATTTGGTTTCGTTTATCGACACAATGATGTCACCACCTTGTAATCCCATTGATTTCATAAAGTCGTTTAACTCGATTCCTGGAAGGATAATGATTTCTTTTGTGGTTGGATTTACTGTGATATACGGCGATTGACCTTTTAAGAAAATGTTACCCGGGATTTGTACTTTGGTTTTCGTTACACCTACTTTTCCAAAGAATTCTTCGTAATTCAATGGTGTGCTTCCGGAAACATAGGTTTCTAAAAATGTTCTGATTTCAGGATAGGTTACAGAAACAATTTTATCAAATAATTCGTTGTCTTCAAATGGTTTTTCGTTGCCATATTCTTTTGAAAGTTTTTGCATTAGATCTAAAATTCCGCGTTCGCCGTTGCTTAATTCACGTATTTTAATATCTAAACACATAGCAATTAAAGCTCCTTTTTCATATACATTCAAATAAGCATCTTTGTATTCTTTTTTCAATACTTCGGCACTCATTTTTGTGAATGGCATAGTGTCGCTGAATCGTTGCGAATTAGTGATTTTTCCTGCCATTCTTTGATAGAATTCATTATCATCAATCAAGCCTTGATTTACTTGAAATAAGTTTGCAAAATATTCGGTAATTCCCTCGTACATCCACAAATGTTGCGACATTTTTGGTGTGTTGAAATCGAAAAAATGAATTTCTTTAGAATGAACGCTTAATGGCGTTACGATGTGAAAAAACTCGTGCGAAACCACATCTACCATACTTTGGTTTAATTGATCAGCCGGCATCGCTTCCGGAAAAACAACAACGGTTGACGTATTGTGTTCTAAAGCTCCAAAACCTTTGGCATCTTCTTTTTCATAGTCGGATAAATAAAGTAGAATGGCATATTTTTTTGTGTTGTCAATTGGACCTAAAAACTTCTTTTGAGCTTTCATCATTGTTTCCATTGCCGGTTTGAAATCTTCTGCTGTGTACATTCCGTTTGGTGAATGAACACTGATGATGATTTCCATATCGTCTACCATAAAAGAAGCACTTTTGTTTTTGGTGTACATAATTGGATTGTCTGCCAATTCTGCATATCTGGAAGCTTTAAAAACATCAACTGCATCACTTTTATCTAAATCTACCATAGCAGAAGCACCGTGCAAATGAGTTGGTTTAGTGATGGTTAATTGATAAGGGAGTTCGTTTAAATCTTTAAAATAACCAATAAAAGCGTGTGTGTTAATCACGAAATTTTCTCCTTCTAAAATGTTGGTTCCGGCAGGGGAAAAAATATCGCCTTGGCCAAATTCGGTACCACTTTCAGAATCGTAAGTGTCATTTATTAAATAACTAACGTAGGCTAACTTTTTGGCATTTTTAATTACCCATGAATTTTCATCCATTTTGGCAACAGAAAGTTCTTTTCCTTTGGCGTCATAGGCTTTAAAATTTTCAGCATATCGTCCATAATCATCTTCAGAATAGGTTCCGGGAACAATTTTGGGAAGAAAAAAAGTGGTTTCGTCCGATTTAATTTTTGGTGGAGTAATTTTTACAGAAACCCTGTCATTGTTGATTTTTACTAAATCAAGTTCAACATGAATTTCGTTTTTTTTGTTTTGTGCAAAATTCGCACTAACATTTAATAGTAAAAACAAACTTGAAAGTACAAGCGATAAAAATGATTTTCTCATGAAAGTTAAATTTAATCCATAAGTAGCGTTAATGCTAAATATGTTACAAATAACAACAAAAAACGCCTTATTAAAAAGCGTTTTGATGTTAAGGGTTTGATAAAATTACTTGGTTTGTACTAAAATCCAATCTTTTATGTCGGTTAAAACGGTTGGTGAGAAAGTTTGTTCGATTGCACCATATTCTTCAGTTGAACCGGTTACACTTTCTTGAAAAAGATGATTTAATTTTGGATATTCTTTTAGTGTTACTTTTTTGTTACCACCTTTATCCAAAGCATTTTTTATTCCGAGCATATTTGATTTTGGTGGAACTTGTAGGTCATTTTCGCCATTGAGAACTAAAACCGGACATTTAACTTTTTTCAAGTATTCTTCAGGTTTGAATCTTATAAAGTAACGGTACCATGGTGAAAGTAACGGAGCAATTTGTTGATTCAACGCTTGCTTTTTATCAGCTTCGTTGAGATTAGAGAATTCAGGATTCTGTGAAAACATTGTATTGAAAACAATTTCTAATTCATTACTAGCTTCCGTCTCAGACTTTTCACTTTTTACTATAGTATAAATTGATTTATTGATTTTTCTAGCCTCAGTTAATTCTGTTTCACTCATTCCAGTGGCTTTTCCAAGAAGATAGGTTTGTTCTAAAAGTAATTCATCACAGGGTATTCCCGGTCCTGCCAATAAGATGATAAAACTAATCGATTTATCCTTTGAAGCCACGATGGGTGCAATCATTCCACCTTCACTATGACCAATTAGACCAATTTTTTTAGGATTAACGCCTTTTTTTGTTTTGACAAATGTCACAGCTGCTTCGATATCCGTAGCAAAATCATACGAAGTGGAGGTGGCAGGATCTCCACCGGATTGTCCAATACCCCGATCATCAATTCGTAAAACACCGATTCCATTTTTAGTCAAATAATCAGCGATTACCCAAAACGGTTTGTGTCCTAAAATTTCTGAATTTCTATCTTGTTGACCGCTTCCGGAAATTAAAATTACAACGGGAAAATTATCTGATTTGGGAGAAGTCAATGTTCCTCCCAACGTTATTTTATCTTTTTCATTGATAAAAGTTACCTCTTCAATTTCATAATCAAAAGGAGGTTTTGGTTCTTGAGGTCGTTTTACTTTTTTTACTTCGGTTTGCGTTCGGCTTAAATTAAGAGGTAAGTTTTGACCATTTTGAGAAAAAATACCTTCAAATTCATTAGAATCATTCAGTTTCCCTGAATAGGAGAAATTAGCTTGATCGAATTTAAAAACTAATGTTTTATCTTCAAAAATAACGGATGAAAGCGGAATTCCTTTTGCATTTTGTTGCGGAATATCCATAGTTCCGTTATAAGTTGAATTATTAGATAAGAAATCAAAAGCCATGTGGAGTTCGGTTCCCATGACGCTTAATTTGCCATACCATTTTCCTGTAATGTCTTGAGAAAAAAGTGTTGAAGAAAGTAAAATACTAAGAAGAAGAAAGGATTTTTTCATTTTTATAATCGTAAAAAATTGAGATTATAAATTTATAAAAATGATTAGGTTTAAGCTCCTTTTTTTGTAAAATTATCTTTTGGAAATTTTATTGTGGGTAATTTGTCTTTGCAACTTGCATTTGAATCGATCAATCCCGCTTTCACGCAATTTGGCGTGTTTAGTTGTTCTGCCTTGCACACGTTCACGCCACATTTTAAAGCTGGACGATTTCATTTCTTTTCGCATTATTTCAATGGTTTCCTGTTCAGAAATTCCGAATTGAAAAGTGATGGCTTCAAACGGAGTTCTGTCTTCCCAAGCCATTTCGATGATTCGGTCGATTTGAATATCATTAAATATTTTCGTAGTTGGCATGACTTTATTTTATTACAACAAAGAAACATTTTAAATAAAAAAACTCTTGCTGAACAAGAGTTAAATTTTTATTAATCAAATTTATTTTTGATGTAATATTTGCCTTCTAAATCATCATCAAAGTCGTCGATGACAGGTTTTGGCTTGGGTTTGCTGGCCGTTACCTTTTTTTTCCACAGCTCAAAATTATCTTTCGAAAGTTTTTTCCGCATAATTTCGGTCACTTCATTTTCTGAAATTCCAAACTCAACTTTAAGTACTTCAAAAGGTTTTTTTTCCTCTTGAGCCATACTGACTACTCGTTCGATTTCCTCGTAAGTCAGCTCTACTCTTTTACTTTTTTTCATTAGTCCAAAAGCACATTAATATTTAATACTACAACTGTTTTAAAATCTAAATCAATATTAAGAAAAAAATAAATTACTTTTTCAAAAGACTTCACTTTTTTTAGTTAAAGTTCAGGAGATCGGGATTTTTGAAACGGAATTTTTAGTAAATTCATTAACTCATTGTTTTCTTCCGGTTTCATGTGCGTGTCAACTCCGTAAACAATTTTATCTCTTTCGAGGTAAGAATAAGTGCCAAAAATTCGATCCCAAACAGAAAAAATATTACCATAATTACTATCTGTATAAGGCAATTTGTAGTGATGATGTACTTTATGCATATCAGGAGAAATGATAAAATAACTCAATAATTTATCTAACTTTTTTGGAAGAGGAATGTTGGCGTGATTGAACTGCGAAAAAACAACCGAAAGCGATTGATACAGAAAAACCATCCACATAGGGCTACCAACAATCAAAACGCCAAGAACGGTAAATACAAATCGAATTACACTTTCACCGGGATGATGTCGATTGGCGGAAGTGGTATCAATCCAAGTATCGGTGTGATGAATCAGATGAAATCGCCATAAAAATTTGACTTTATGTTCAATTAAATGCACTAAATAGGCTCCGATAAAATCTAATAATAGCAATCCGACTAGTGTATACACCCAAATATTCATCTCAGGCAACCATTGTAAAATTCCGAAATTTTGTTGAATAGCAAGGTCAGCAGCTAATAATAAAATGAAAGCCATCACAAAATTAACGATGATGGTAGTTATGGTGAAAAAGATATTAATTCCGGCGTGATTTATTTTGTTGTATTGAAATTTGAAAAGCGGAAAAGCATTTTCAATCAACCAAAAAACGGCGATTCCACCAACCAAAATTAATCCTCGGTGAAGCGACGGAATCGTTTCAAAATAATCGATCAGCGTATTCATTGCGATTTTTTTTACTAAAGTAATAAAAATATCAAAATCATTTAATGATTCGGAAAGTCAAATTAATGCGTTCACCAATTGGCTTAGCAGTTTTCGGAATTTGATGTTTCCAGAAATGTTGCGTAGTTCCTTTCATTAGTAATAAACTGCCGTGTTCAAGTGTGATTTTTAATTTGGCTTCTTTGTTTGAGTTGTGTTGTAGGTGAAAACTTCTTTCAGCACCAAAACTGACGGAGGCAATGACAGGATTTCGACCTAATTCCTTTTCATTATCGGCGTGCCAACCATTGCTATCTTTTCCGTTTCGATATAAATTCAATAAAACAGTTGTGAAATTTTCATTACAAATTTCTTCAATTTCATTTTTAATATGCATCAATAAAGGATTCCATTTATGCGGATGCATTACAATATTGGAATAGGAGTAAGTTTTTCCATCATTACCAAACAAAGCTGTAAGTCGAGGTTGAGGATGCGTTTTTCCAAAAACACTAATGGTATCTTGTTGCCAAGGAATTTCAGTTTTTAATTTTTCAAATAATTCATTTGCTTTTTCATAACTAAAAAAGTCTGGGTAATATTCGATTTCAGCATCGGGTATATCAAATACTGTTTTTTCTTTTGGAAAGAGTGAATTCATTTTGTAAAATTAAAAAAAGCGACGGAAATAACCATCGCTTTTGAGAAAACTTAAGATTGAAATTTGTTAGTTTTCGTGGTTTTGTAATACGTTTTTATATATCAATCCGGCTACTATAGCACCTAAAATAGGAGCTAGCCAAAATAGCCAAAGTTGCATCAAAGGTTCACCTCCTGTGAAAATTGCCTGCGAAGTAGATCTTGCAGGATTAACAGATGTATTTGTAATTGGAATACTGATTAGGTGAATTAAGGTTAAGGCCAAACCAATCGCAATTCCTGCAAATTTTCCGTTTGCAAATTTATCAGTGGCACCAAGAATAACTAAAAGAAAAAACAAAGTCAGTACAAACTCTGCAACAAAAGCAGCGGCCATCGAATAGCCAGATGGAGAAAAAGCACCATAACCATTGGAAGCAAATGCACCTGCTTTGGTATTGTCAATTCCGAGGAAACTGTCTTGTCCGTTCATAATAAAATAGAGTGTTCCGGCGGCAGCTAATGCTCCAACACATTGAGAAACGATGTAAGGAACTAATTCTTTAGAATCAAAACGACCACCAGCCCAGAGACCAAAAGAAACAGCCGGATTGAAATGCCCGCCTGAAATATGACCAACGGCATAAGCCATGGTTAAAACGGTTAAACCGAAAGCTAATGCTACACCGGCAAAACCAATTCCTAAATCTGGGATTCCGGCTGCAAAAAGAGCACTTCCACAACCGCCAAAAACCAACCAATAGGTTCCGAAAAATTCTGCAAATAGTTTTTTCATAATTGTTTGTTTAGTTAATTAATTAGTATAGAGATATGCCCAAAAAATCAAAACAAGTTGAAGCGGTAATCGGATAAATCGAACCCATTTTGGTAAACCTAAACCTGCTTTATCATTTTGGAACATATATAAATTGGCGGGAAAAACCGCAATTAGCAATAGGATAATTCCCCACGCAGCTATTATAGATGTTTGAGGAATACAAAGAAGAAAACCCAATATAATTTCTGCAATGCCGGAAATTGTATTGAGTAATTTTGGTTTGGAGAAAAAGGGAGGGATGATTTTTAAATACAATCTTGGATTGCGAAAATGATTAATTCCTGCAACAACATATAGTGCTGCCATAACATACAAATGCCAAGATAAATTCATAACTCAATCTTAAGATTAAAGCGAAATTATGAAAATAAATGTTAATATTTTAAATTAGTAGAACTAATTCTACCAAAATACATCAATTTTATTTTTTGAAATTGATATTCATGATTACAATTGCAAGAATAATCATTACAATACCAATCCATTGAGATAGAATTACTGTTTCGCTTAATAAGAAATATGCCATTAAAACAGAAACCGGTAATTCAATGGAAGCAACAATACTACCTAATCCAATTCCTGTATGAGGAAATCCGGCATTTAAAAGCATCGGTGGGATGATTGTTCCGAAAAGAGCCAAAATAATTCCCCATTTCAAAAAGATTTCAAAATTAAATGGTGTGTTTTGGGTTATCAAAGCAAAAATAAAAACAATGACTGCTCCACCTAAAAGCATATACAAACTTCGTTGTGCCGATGAAATGCCTAATGAAACTCGATTAGCGGTAAACATCGTGGTTGTAAAAGAAGCGGCGGCTAAAATTCCCCAAAATAAACCTCTCCAGTCTAATTCAATTTCATTTTTTAATAAGTTGGTTGCTAAGACAGTTCCGAATAAAACGATTATGACAGCTACTATTTTTTGAAGAGAAGGAAGTTTTTTATCTAAAATCATTTCTAATAAAACGCCCATCCAAACGGTTTGCATTAATAAAACAATTGCGATTGAAACATCAATGTAACGAACACATAAATAGTAAAAAACGCTTGTCATTCCCAAGGAAGTTCCGGCAAGCATTAATTGAAATATATTCTTTTTTGTTGCTTTTACAGCGGTGTTATCATTTTTAATCCGTTGAAAAGAGTTGATAATCAAAACACCAATGATACCCAAAACAAATTGAGCGGTGGTTACTTCTGCAATGGTGAAATTTTCTTTATAAGCAAGTTTAACAAAAGTGGCCAACATACCATAACTCGTGGCACCCAATCCAACTAAAAAAACTCCTTTTAAAACACTGTTTGTCGACATAATTTAATTTTTGAAAAGCCGGCAAAGATAAGGAAAAGTTATGAGTTGCGGATGGAAAGTTTCAGGTTTCAAGTTTCAGGTTTAGAATTGTTAGAGATGAAAATGATTGCAGAATGAATCCATTTTTAATCCCTTGTAGCGAAGCTATTAAATCAGTGAAAATCTGTTTCATCCGTTAAATCCGTGTTCCATTAAAAAAATAGCGAAGCGTCATTTCTCAAATTTTAATGTACTAATACTAATTTGATGTTTTTTTAGTTTGAATTAAAAAAAGTCCAGTGAGAAAATTCTTTTTACTTTTCGTTTTAAGTTTTGTGTGCTGCAATCATACGCCAGCTGTTGACGTTGCAAAAGATTATAATTCGATTCACAACGAAGCATTGACTTTTTGTAGAGAAAATCAATTTAATCAAGATTTTTACTTTTTGATTGATATGAGTATTCATTCAGGTAAGAATCGTTTTTTTGTGTATGATTTTAAAACGAAGAAAGTCAGCCATCAAAATGTAGTAACACACGGAACTTGTGATGTTTTTGAGGCTAATCCCGAGAAATATAAAAAAGCTAAATTCAGCAATAAAGTAGATAGTCATTGCTCGATGAAAGGCAAATTCAAAATTGGTAAACGCGATTATAGTTCGTGGGGAATTAACATCAAATATTGGATGCACGGTTTGGAATCAACTAACAATAATGCTGTCAAAAGAGTTGTTGTTTTGCACTCGTGGCCAGCGGTTGCTAACGAAGAAATTTTTCCAAGATATTCTCCGCTAAGTTGGGGTTGTCCCGCTGTTTCCGATGAATTTATGCAGGTTTTAGATGATAAATTAAAGACAGTTGACCAACCGGTTTTGATGTGGATTGTGGAGTGATTCTAAATCCATGAGAATTTTTCTGTCATTATTTTCGCTTTATTGTTCAACAAATAATTAGTAAAAGCGGTTGCGACCGGCGACAGATTTTTCTGTTTTAGCCAAATCAAACTCCAAGTCGATTTTAAAGGCAATCCTTTGATCGGGATAATATGTAAATCTCCATTGTTTAACTCATTTTTAATTCCAATTATTGGCATGATTGAACAACCCAAACCGGCAATAACGGCTTGTTTTACAGCCTCATTTGAAGTCAACTCCATCTTTTTAACCAATTGAAGCTTGTTCGATTCTAAAAATCGCTCCATCACCTGTCTGGTACCGGAACCTTTTTCTCTGTAAATGATAGGAATATTTTCGATAATCGATTTGTCATTCATTTTTTCCGAAAAAATATACTCTTTGTTACCTACAAAATAGAGTTTGTTTTCCATCAAATCAATTTTTTCAATATCCATATTTCCCGGAAGAATGGAAACTAGAGAAAAATCTACTTCATTGTATTGTAAACTTTCGATAACTTTTAGTTTGTTTGTCACATCAAGTTCTAGTTCAACAGCTGAATTTTCTTTCAGAAAGTCGGCAATGAAATAGGGAATTACATATTTTCCGGTAGAAACAACCGATATTTTTAAACGACCTGATAGTTGTCCTTTAAACGAGGAAGTTTTATAGTTTATCGCTTGAATTTCATAAACAATTTTTTGTGCAGCAAGGGCAATTTCTTTGCCAAAATCGGTTACATATAATTGTCTACCAATTACTTCTGTTAATGGGATATCAAATTGATCCTGAAATTTTTTCAATTGAATTGAAACAGCCGGTTGGGTTAAATGCAACGCCTCAGAAGCTTTAGTAATGCTTTTTGTTTCTGTAATCTTCAGAAAGATTATTAATTGATGTAAGGTATAATGCATAAATATTGTTTATGTATTTCATTACAAATATAAATAAAAATATATGAAATGTTTTAAAGAAATTTGCAGTATTAAATTCAATGTCATGAAAAAATTAATATGTAAATACGGTGTAATTTATGCTATAGTTTGGCTTTTTACAGGTATAATAGCTACTCTACTACAACCTAACAATATTATTTTAAATTTTTATTTAGGACTCGGAATCTTGTTTACACTTTATTTTTTCAAGTCCAATAATCTAAAAATCCAATAATCTAAAACCATATCACTATGAAAACAAATTTAACCTTCGATCTCATCAACGGTACATTCCAACCTGCGGAAGCCAAAAATGTCTTGTTTACATTAATTAAAGATAAAATTAATTTTCATGAGCTGGAAATGTTCAGTGCCTATGAAAGGTATGGAATAGAATTACCTAATTCTAAAAAAAGAGTAGCTGAACTGAAGAATGCATTATCGCAAATAGAAGAAACCATAATAGAGTTTGAAAAATCAAATTCAAACATTCAAATTAAGGGAAAAATTGAAATCATTGCAGTAGAAAAGAAAGAAAAACATGAAGTTTTTTAAAGGAAGAAAGCTCATCATTGCCACAAAACACGAAAAAGAAAAAGTGATTTTGCCTTTAGTCAATGCAAATATGCATGTTGAGGTTTTTGTACCGTCGGATTATGATACGGACAAGTTTGGCACTTTTTCAGGTGAGATTGCCAGAACGACCAATGCACTGGAAGCAGTTCGAAAAAAATGCCTTGATGCCATGAATGAATATGGTTATGATTTAGGAATTGCTTCTGAAGGTTCATTTGGTCCGCATCCCAGTTTGTTTTTTGCTCAGGCAGATGATGAATTACTGATTCTAATTGATAAAAAAAATAATCTTGAAATTATTTCTCGAGAGGTGAGTTTAGACACTAATTTTTCTGGTGAGAAAATACAATCTTACGAACAATTGATTGAATTTGCTAAGCAGGTGCAATTTCCTACGCATGGTATAATTTTGAAAGATGCCCAAGACCATTTTTCAAAAATATACAAAGATATTTCCGATTGGGAGCAGTTAAAAATAAGCTATGATTCTATTATAGAACATTCTAAAGAGATTTGGGCAGAAACAGATATGCGAGCACATCGAAATCCAACCCGAATGAATGTAATAGAGAAAGCAACCCAGAAGTTGATAAAAAAACTTGCTTCACTTTGCCCAAATTGTCAAACACCCGGCTTTGATGTGAATAAAGTTGTACATGGTCTTCCTTGTAAATGGTGTAAAACACCCACTTCATCCACGTTAGCCTTACGTTACACGTGCCAAAAATGTAGTCACACAACTCTTGAAAATTATCCAAATGGAAAACACTATGAGTCACCCGAATTCTGCTCTTACTGCAATCCCTAATAAAAGAGGGATCATAACAAAGTCTGTCAAAAAAGCGGCTTTTTATCTCAAAAAAGGCGAAGTAGTAGCAATGCCAACGGAAACTGTTTATGGGTTGGCAGCCTCTATTTACAATGAAAATGCACTGAAAAAAATATTTGAAATAAAAGAACGGCCCTATTTGAATCCGTTAATTGTTCACATTGATTCATTACAATCTTTAAGCAAAATAGCAGTCAATGTCCCGGAAGTTGCCTACCGATTAGCCGATAAATTTTGGCCTGGGCCGTTAACCATGATTTTTGAAAAGAATAAAGCAATTTCTAATTTTATTACGGGCGGTAAGAATACCATTGCTGTGCGAATGCCTAATCATCCGCTTGCATTAGAATTGATAAAAACAGTTGATGTTCCTTTAGCCGCACCAAGTGCTAATCCATTTGGTTCTATAAGTCCAACTTCAGCCAAACACGTTGAAAAATACTTTAAAAATAATCTTGATGTTATTTTGGATGGTGGTTCTTGTTCAAAAGGTATTGAATCAACTATCATCGGTTTTAAAAACGATGAAGTACTGATTTATCGACTTGGTTCACTTTCTATAGAAATGATAGCGTCTGTAGTGGGAACCGTTAGCGTTAGAAAACATAATCAAAAGAACCCGATTGCTCCCGGAATGCTTGACAAACATTATGCTCCTAAAACACCAATGATTTTATGCGATAATCCCATCAAAACAGCATCAAATTTAATTGGGAAAAACATTGGCATTATTGTTTTTGATAAGAAATCACTTTGTACAGATTATCATATTGAAGTTTTATCACCAAATGGGGACTTAGATGAGGCAGCAAAAAATCTATATGCAGCTATGCACAAATTGGACGATAAAGGCTTTGATTTACTCATCGCACAAAAGTTTCCAAATGTTGGTTTAGGAAGAGCCATTAATGACAGACTGACTAGAGCCTGTAAAAAAGACACCAATTTTACACCAAATAATATATTTATCTGATGAATTTAGATCTTTTGCTACAAAACTTAACCAACCCGGCTCTACTTTTTTTTGTACTCGGAATTTTAGCGGTACGATTTAAAAGCGATTTGGAAATCCCGTCTAATTCATCAAAATTTATCTCGCTGTATCTATTATTTTCTATCGGATTCAAAGGTGGTCAAGAATTGGCTCATAGCGAATTGACTTTTTCTGTAGTATGGGCTCTTCTTTTCGGAATAGTTGTTGCCTGCTTGATTCCATTGTACACATTTTTCATTCTAAAAAGAAAATTGAGTATCGAAAATTCGGGTGCAATTGCTGCAGCTTATGGCTCAGTTAGTGCTGTAACTTTTGTAACAGCTGTATCGTTTTTAGAAATTCAGACTATTTCGTTCAGCGGACACATGGTTGCGGTCATGGCTTTAATGGAGGCACCCGCAATCATTATTGGTGTGATATTAATTCGCTTTTTCGGCTCAAAAGAATCTTGCAACGGAAATTTAGGTTCTATTCTCAAACATTCGTTTACCAACGGAAGTGTTTTTTTAATCTTAGGAAGTTTGCTCATTGGGTTTTTGGCAAGTGACAAAGAAGCCATGGGAATTAAACCGTTTACAACAGACATTTTCAAAGGATTTCTAGCTATTTTTCTTTTGGATATGGGAATTGTATGCGGAAAAAAAATAAACGATTTTTTAAAAAGCGGATGGTTCACAGCTCTATTTGCTATTTTGATTCCTTTATTCAATGGCGTTTTGGTGGCAGTACTGAGTCAATTTATTACAGATAGTATTGGCGATCGATTTATGTTTGCAGTGTTAGCCGCAAGTGCTTCGTACATTGCTGTTCCGGCGGCTATGAAAATGGCGGTGCCAAAAGCAAATCCGGGGTTGTTTGTACCTATGGCATTGGCGGTTTCGTTTCCATTCAATATTACTATAGGAATGCCCATTTATCTTTCAATAATTACTTGTTTCTAAAAAATAACATATAAATTTTAAACTATGGCAAGAGTAAAGCAAACTAAGAACAAATTAAAAACAATCAAATAATAAATAATTGTAAAATCATGAAAAAATTAATTTTAACAACAGTAGTAGCATTTGGATTTTTAATCACGTCGTGCAATCAAATGACGGAGAAAGTGAAAGAAGAAGCACAAAATACAGTTACACAAACCAGTGAACAAGTTCAAAAAGTAATAGACGATTTAGGTTTGGTTTACGTAGAAGAAGGTGCTCAAAACATCATTACGTATGAAGAAGTAAACGCTGCTCAACAAGCTTGGTGTGATGCTTTGGTGAAAATCGGTAAATTAAAAGAAGAAGGAGGAGATTATAAAGCTTTTGCTGAACAAGTATTGTCAGATGCTTATAACTACGATAACGGAAAAGTATTTTTTAAGCCAACTTTGGCTTTTGGTGATCAAACCTTCAGAAACACAAAGCAAGGGGCTTTGGCTTATTTTGTCGGAGGTGATTCGCAATTCCCAAACGATAAAGGTTTTGCTTTAAAGCCATGGGTAAAAGCTCGATATGACAATGCCGGAGAGAAAAATGAAGGAATTCAAATTTATGGTTCAGTAGCAATCACAATGGGAAATGTTTGGGTGACAGATAAGGAAGGTAACGAAGTGATGGTAGATAAAACGTGGGTTTTCAGAAAAGGGAAAGATGGTAAATTAAGAATTATTGTGCATAAATCTTCTTTGCCGTTTAGCCCCGGTAATTAGTTGTTAGTTATTCAGGAAAAGGCTGAAAGTTAATTTTCTTTTGGCCTTTTTGTTTTTATTTCTAATGATTTGAAATTCACGAATAAAAATCTTGCTAAAAGTTAATCAATTAGCACTTTCAATTCTTTAGTCTTTGTCCACCATGTCTTTTAAATGCACTCGCAACGCGTTCACAGAAATACTGATTTCCCAAAATGAAATGCCTAACGAAATGAGTAAAGCCAATAAACTTCCTCCAAAAAGAATAATGCCCGGCAATTGGTATTCAAAAAACAAAACCAACATCGCAAACACCGACAAAAACAAACTTAATACACCCGCTAATTGCATATAACGAATCAATGTTAACCTAAGATTTAAATTCGCAATTTCAATCAAAATGCTTTTGTTCTCTTTTTCGTCATACGTCTTTTTTAAACCACGTACAATTTGAGCAATAGTTAAAAAGCGATTTGTATAAGCCAATAAAATCAACGAAGTGGCGGAAAAGAGTAGGGCGGGAGTGTCGATGGTTAGGGTCATAGTGAAGTTGCGGGTTTAAAATTGAGGGTTTCGGGTTGCGAGTTCAAAGTTCGTGAATCTTTATTCATTATTATATAATTTTTAAAATTTCATTTTTTATAATCACTTTTTCTGTATCTCCAATTTCAATAATGATATTGTTAAAAATGAAAATATCACCAACTTCTGCTATTGGAATTAATTTCGAATCAACTACTTTACCATTTTCTCTTGTAACTAGATTATCTTTTGAGATTCTAATAATTTCTAAACTACTAATTTTTAATGGAACATCTATCGATATTTCAGGGATATAACAAGAGATGTTTTTTATTGTTTTAAAATCATCAATTTTGATTTCATTATTTTCTACAGGACGGTTAAAGTTTAAAATGGGTTCAGGAATTTCTTTTACTCTAAAATGAAACTTTTCGGATTTGTTTTTTGTTTTAACTTCTACAAATAGAGCTTCGGATTGATTTGTAATTATAGTGTATTTTTCGTTAGTACTACCTTTTTCTACAATACCATAATCAGAAGTAATTGATACTATTTTTTTATTTGATGAAATGTTTAAGGGATTAACTAGACCTTTATAGATGATATTTTTAGTAGATTCATTATAGCAATAAATAGTTGTTTTGTTGGAACAAGAACAAAAGATTATCAGTATAAAGTAAAAGTAATATTTCATAGAAATTTTAGTAGACCTTTGTAAAAGTTTTAAACTTTGACAAATGATTAGAATTATTTGAGAATTTTAAAGATCTCAACCTCCTTTTTATGTCTTAAAGTTGCTATTTCCGCTTCTCTATCCAAAATATAATCAATGTTCAAGTTGGTAATGTCGAAACTAATTTCAGTTATAAATCGGTTTGAAACATTTGAGTAATTTGATTCGATTTCTTTGGTATCAGAAAGAAGTTTTAATTCTTTTTCTGCACCTTGAAAGATTATTTCGCAACCTTCAAATGTTTTAATCTTCCTATTGCCAACAACGATAATGTCAAGAAAACTGTATTCTGAAAGTTCATTGATTTCTGCCCAAATGCCACCATTAATTGAAGATGCAATTTTTTCGCCTTTTACATTTTCAATTTTACTTTCTGTTACGGTATCAATATGGTTTCTTTTGATTGCTGCGGGGTTTCCCAAGTCCGCTAAAAGAAGGTCTAATTTTTTAAAAAGATTCACTTTAAAAGAATTTATTTTCAAAGATAAAAAAAACCTGCAAGTTTTCACTCACAGGCTCAGTCTTAATACTTAATACTTCAGTCTTAATACTTAATACTATTTAATCATCTCAAAACTCCTCTTCACAAAAGCAGTCAATTCCTCGCCTTTTAATAATCCTTGAGAGATTTTGGCTAAATCCATTGCTTGTTTTACTAAATGTTCTTGAGCGGATTTGTCTTCTGTGGAAAGAATAGTAGTGGCTAAATTAGAATTGGTATTCACCACCAAATTATACATTTCAGGGAAGTTACCCATGCCGAACATTCCGCCGCCACCGGACTGACTCATCTCTTTCATTCGACGCATAAATTCCGGTTGTGTTATCATGAATGGTGCGGCATTGCTATCCATTGCTTCCAATTGAACGGTGTAGGTTGCTTTTGGAACCAATTCTTCTAAAACCGTTTTCAGTTTAGTTGATTCTTCTTCGGATAATTTTGAAATCTGCGTGTCTTCTTTCTGAATCAATTTGTCAATATGATCTGAATCTACACGAACAAACGTCAAATTTTCATTATCCGCTTCTAATTTTTGAATCAAATGCGACACAATCGGGCTATCTAATAACATTACTTCGTAACCTTTTTCTCTTGCAATGTCAATGTAACCGTGTTGAGCTTCTTTGTTGGAAGCATATAAAACCACCAATTTTCCGTTTTTGTCGGTTTGATTGGCTACTAGTTTTTCTTTTAATTCTGCTAATGTGAAAAATTTATCATCAACTGTCGGATATAAAACAAAATCTCCTGCTTTTTCATAGAATTTGTCTTCCGAAAGCATTCCGTATTCCAGCACAATTTTGATGTCATTCCATTTTTGTTCAAAATCTGCACGGTTTTCGTTGAATAAAGATTTCAATTTATCGGCTACTTTTCTGGTAATGTAATTTGAAATCTTCTTCACATTTCCATCCGATTGCAAATACGAACGCGAAACATTCAATGGAATATCAGGCGAATCAATCACTCCGCGAAGCATTACTAAAAATTCAGGAACAATTCCTTCCACATTATCCGTTACATAAACCTGATTTTGGTATAATTGAATTTTGTCTTTTTGAATTTGTAAATCCGCCGACATTTTTGGGAAATATAAAATTCCGGTTAAATTAAACGGATAATCCACGTTCAAATGAATACTGAACAACGGATCTTCAAATTGCATCGGATACAATTCTCTATAAAATTCTTTATAATCCTCATCTTTTAATTCCGTTGGAGCTTTTGTCCAAGCCGGAGTTGGGTTGTTGATGATGTTATCAACTTCAATTTCTTCTGCTTTGAAATCTTCAGGAGCATCTTCCGGTTTTGGAAGTGTTTCTTTTTTAGTTCCGAATTTAATTGGCACCGGCATGAATTTGTTGTATTTTTTCAACAATTCACGGATTTTAAATTCTTCTAAAAATTCTAATGAATCTTCAGCAATATGTAGGATAATTTCTGTTCCTCTTTCTGTTTTATCATGTTGAACTAATGTAAATTCAGGACTTCCATCACACGTCCAATGAGCGGCCGGTTCATCTTTGAACGATTTTGTGATGATTTCCACCTTTGAAGCTACCATAAATGCAGAGTAGAAACCTAAACCAAAATGTCCGATGATACCTGAATCTTTGGCAGAATCTTTGTATTTTTCTAAAAATTCTTCAGCACCTGAGAATGCAACTTGGTTGATGTATTTTTCAACCTCTTCGGCTGTCATACCCAAACCTTGATCGATAATGTGTAATTTTTTGTTTTCCTTATCGATTTTTACTTCGATTTTTGGATTACCATATTCCACTTTGGCTTCACCTATGCTGGTTAGGTGTTTTAATTTTAAAGTAGCATCTGTGGCATTAGACACTAATTCACGAAGAAAAATTTCGTGATCACTGTATAAAAACTTTTTAATTAAAGGAAAGATGTTTTCTACAGAAACATTAATTTTTCCGGTTGTCATATTTTGAATTTTAAGTTAAACATTATTCTTGTTTATTTAAGCAAAAGCAATACCATTTATATTGATATGACAAATTGACGTAGAATTAATTTGACAAGAAAAAGTGGGAATTATATAATTTTATTTAGAAAAAATGGAAGTATCTTTGTAGCACTGACATTTAAATTAGTAAAACATGAGAAAAATAATTTTTATCAGTTTGATGTCCGTTTTGTTTTTTTCTTGTAAAACAAACACTGCCACAAAGTTAGATAACAAGGCCGAGGTGGCCATGAAAGGAAATTGGGTAATTGCATCAGTAAATTATCCAGGTTCAGATTACATTAAAGTGAATTCATTTGACCTTGCAGATTCGCAATGTTTTGTTGGTAGCACATGGAAATTTGTTTCAAACAATAACAAAGGAGACATGGCATTGACTAAAATGGGATGTCCTGCTTTTAGTTCACCAATAACTTGGTTTGTGAATAAGGATGGAAATTTTGTCATGAAAGTGTTGAATGCAGGTGAAAAAGCTAAAAAAGTGAGAGAAGGTTATGTGCTTAGAGTATCCAATGTAACTGAAAATTCATTTCAATTAGTGGATAACATCAGCGTTGGAAATTCGATGACTGATGTGGTTTACCAATTTCAAAGAGTAAATTAATAAATAAAATAGAGATAAAGATGAAAAAAATAGTAGCCTTAGTTTTAATTAGTGCTTTTGCCACCGGGTCATTAACTACCGGATGTGAAGCTGCAAAAAATACAAACAATACGCAACGTGGTGCCGGAATTGGTGTAGCTGCGGGAGCTGTTATTGGTGGTATTTTAGGAAATAACCTTGGAAAAGGTGGCAACACAGCATTAGGTGCTGTAATTGGTGGTGTTGTTGGTGGTGCAGTAGGTGGATCTATTGGTAATAAAATGGATAAACAAGCTCGTGAAATCGAACAAGCTTTACCGGGTGCTGAAGTAAATAGAGTAGAAGAAGGTATCGTATTGGTTTTAGGTGAAAATTCAGTGAATTTTGAAACATCTAAATCAGTATTAACACCAACTGCTAAAGCTAATTTGGATAAAGTTGTTCCTGTTTTTCAAAGTTATGCAGATACCGATATTGTAGTTTATGGATATACTGATAGTACAGGTAGATTAGAATTTAATCAGAAGTTATCGGAAGACCGTGCAGCTTCTGTTAGAACTTATTTGGTGAGCAAAGGATTGTCTGCAGCACGTTTTAAAACAAGAGGAATGGGACCAAACGACCCTATTGCTTCTAATGAAACTGTTGAAGGAAGAAGTAAAAACCGTCGTGTAGAGTTTACAATTACCGCAAACGAAAAAATGATTAAAGATACAGAGGCTGAGTTGAAAGACTAATTTCTTTAGAATTATAAGTAAGACCGTTACGAAAGTGACGGTCTTTTTTTTTGAAAGATTTTTAACAATATTTTGTTTAAATATTTTTGATTAAAGTTAAACAACTTTGTACCTTTGACAGAGAATAAATTTCTAATAACTATGACCGCAACCAAAAAAATAACAACAAAGAAGAAGATAATGACTGATGATCAAATCATTAGTTTGTATATGGATCAGGTTTTACAACATAATGTTGAACCCAAGAATGTGTATTTATTTTGTCAAGAGAATAAAATTGTAGAAAGTGATTTTTATGCTTTTTATGGTTCGATTGATGCTTTGAAGCAGGATATCTGGTTGAAGTTTTTTGAAAATGTTAAAAATACAATTGAGTCAGATGAAAATTATTTGACGTATTCGAATAAAAATAAATTGTTGACACTTTACTTTTCGTTGATAGAAATACTGACATTAAATAGAAGTTATGTCGTGTTTGCTTTGAAAGAAGAAAAGAATATGTTGAAAAATTTGCAACAATTGAAAACATTTCGAAACCATTTTAAAAGTTTTATCGTAGATATGATGAACACGCAGACTTCGGAAGAGGATTTTAAAGTCAATAAGATTGCAAAACCGCTTTATGTTGAAGGTGCTTGGGTTGAGTTCTTATTTATATTGAAATTTTGGTTGGATGATACTTCCAAAGGATTTGAAAAAACCGATGTGATGATTGAAAAAGCAGTGAAAGCTACTTTTGATGTGTTAGATACAACGCCACTTGACAGTTTATTGGATCTGGGAAAATTTGTTTGGAAAGAAAAATTTAATTAATAGCACTTACTTGCGTGAGGGATAGAAGCGGACCTGCCTGCCGGCAGGCAGGAAGCCCAGAAAGAGGAGGAACGACGAACGAGGACTTGCAGCGGATAGCCCGACCCTTGTGGTCACGCTCAAAAAAAAATATGAAAACATTAGACAAAATACCAACCAACAAAATTGAACGTGCGGGACAATTGGTGAAAACCGGTTTGAAAGTAGGAGGAAACTACATTGCCTATTATGGCGAAAAAGTGGTGAATCCGAGTTTGACAAAAGATAAATTGAACGAGAACAATGCAGAGGATATTTATGACGGACTCAAAAACCTGAAAGGAAGTGCGTTGAAAGTAGCACAAATGCTGAGCATGGAAAAAAACATTATGCCAAAAGCATACGTAGAAAAGTTTTCGCTGGCACAATTTTCGGTGCCGCCGTTGAGTGCTCCGTTGGTGAGAAAGACATTTAAAAATTATTTGGGAAAATATCCTGAACAACTATACGATTCGTTTACGCCTGATTCAATTAATGCGGCCAGCATCGGACAGGTGCACAAAGCCGCAAAGGATGGGAAAAATCTTGCTGTGAAAATTCAATATCCGGGCGTAGCGGAAAGTATTAGTTCAGACCTAGCAATTGTGAAACCTTTTGCTATTAAGATGTTCAACCTCCAAGGAAAAGACTCGGAGAAATATTTCAAGGAGGTTGAACATAAATTAATGGAAGAAACGGATTATGAATTGGAGTTGAAGCAAGGGAAATTTATTGCCGAAGCGTGTGCAATGATTCCGAATTTGCGTTTTCCAAAATATTATGAAGAACTTTCGTCGAAGAGAATTTTAACAATGGATTGGATGAATGGCGAACATTTATCGGAGTTTACAGCTAACAATTCTAATCGAGAAAAAGGCGATAAGTTGGGTCAAGCGTTATGGGATTTTTATATGTACCAAATGCATCATTTAAAACAAGTGCATGCCGATCCGCATCCGGGAAATTTTTTAATTGATGAGAATGCGAATTTAATTGCGATTGATTTTGGTTGTATCAAACAAGTTCCGGAAGAATTTTATGTGCCATATTTTGAATTGGCTCGTCCGGAAATCATTGGAAACCCAAAATTATTTAATGAAAAGTTATTTGAATTAGAAATATTGCGAACCGATGATTCGCCTAAAGAAATTGAGTATTTCACAGGATTATTTCATCAATTGTTGAGTTTGTTTACGCAACCATTTCACGGTGATTTCTTTGATTTTTCTGATGAAGAATTCTTTGGAAGCATTGCCAAAATGGGCGAGGAGTTTTCAAAAGACACGCAATTGCGAAAAATGAACGGAAACAGAGGTTCAAAGCACTTTTTATACATTAACAGAACGTTCTTTGGTTTATATAATCTTTTGCACGATTTAAAAGCAAGAGTAAAAACGAAAGACTACGAAAAATACATTGCCAACTAAGTTTTAGTTGTTTATATAAAGTTTGTTTATTTATTGGTTAGGTTGACGAGAGCGACACTCCACGTTTGAGTTTTGTCGCTCTTGTTCTTTTTTGGAACTAAATATCATCCATTATTCAGCTATTAATCACAGCTACAATTAAGCTGAGCGGCATAGTATTCACATGGTTGCGGATCATCCGAACTTTGAATGTTTAAATCGACACAACGAACTCTATCATCATCATCGGAACACGATAAAGTTAAGGATAGGATTAATATGGATAATAGTAAATATATATTTTTCATAATCTAATAACTATAAATAGTTCACAATAAACTCCATCACACCCCAAACTGCGTTAAATGATGGTCCAAATGTTTATAAAATAAAACATTCCATTCCTTGGAGTTCATTTTTCCGAATGAGTGGTTTTCTTTTCCTTCAAAATATGATTCGCCCAATTCTTGACATTTATTAATATAGGAAATGAGTTTTGCTTTTTCAGCTTCAAAATCTTTTGATCCCACTACAACAAACTCAGGAGAAGTCCGACTGTTTTTGGGATAAGGTTTTTCTCCGGTCACCATTTTTTTAATGAAAGTCTTTAGCATAAAACTCATTATTAAACCCGGTTTTTTAAACTTTTCGGGTTCAAACGTATACGAATAAGCAACATTGCAATGAGCAAGCATTTGGTCGGCACTCATTTTTCCCCACAATGGTTGCTGGGTTGGAGTGATTTGATTAATGCGACTAATCAATTCGTTTGTTACTTCTTGGCTAAAAATGTTTTTTATCATAGGTTACAATTTTATCTTACTGTTCTAAATCATTAATCTAAAACTCAATACTTTCTCTAATGTAATTATAAGTTATTAGTTCTTCCTCTTCATCAATAATCCCGGAATCTCTATCTTCAGTATAAAGTAATGTAATTGACATATATAGAATTTCATTTTCAAAAGTTTCTAAATATTCATAAAAACTTCTATCTCCATTAGGTAAACTCAAGTATAAAGAATTATTATCCCTACTCCAACTAGTAAAATTAGTAGTGATAATATCACATGTTTGATTTTCAAATTTACCATCGGTAATAGTTGCCTTAGTCCTAAAAAAATTATCGCTATCTAAACCGCTTTCAACAATTATTTTTCCATGTTCAAGTTCACATTCGTTTGCTATTTCGTTACCTAAATCATCCGTAATACTAATTAATTTCCAAGTGGTGATGGTAGTTTGATTAGGGATGTGAACGAAATCTTGACTGTCGTCATCTTTTGAGCAAGATAAAAGAACGGTAAGGCTTATCAATAAAAAGATTTTCTTCATTTACTTAGTAGTGTTAGTTGCAAGTTAAACTTATTAAATTTCTTGACTTGGTTGTAAATATATGGTAACAAAGCCAAAACTCAAAATGGCTGCTTTAAGTAGTTATGCTGCGAAGTCGGGAGACTTCGCAGAGCGGGAAAGTTGCTTTAATAAAGTTAATTAGTATGTCTCTACTGTTACCCACTTGTAGTTTTTTGGTTTAGAAAAAGTTTTTAATACTTCAAATCAAACTCACCATTTCTAATCTCTCGAACTTCATTTTCAGCATTCACGGCATCATACCAAAATTTGCCAGCTAAAATCCGTTCTTGTTGGTTGTGATAAACAATTTCAAATTCGCCAATGTAGTCAAGGTTAGTAGAAAATTCATCTAACAACATAATGGTATAAGTTCCTGTACTGTCATTGTTTAAATCATAAAGAGTTCCCGTCAAATTATTTTCAAAAGGATTAACATTTTTCACTACAACTCCAACCACAAGTAAGGAATTTTCAGGACCTCTATTATTAAATTTTAGGTAGAGATATTCTTCTCCGTTGTAGGATTCATAGCCAAAATCCAATGAGTTAGCACCTGGTGAAATGGTCAATCGCGGAACAAGCTCTACACCATCCACTTCACATTTTGCACCGCCTCTTCCGGTAAAAATATAATTCTCATCAGACAAATCAACGGAAGATGTAGAGCAACTCATTAACGTTAGAAAAGATAACAGCACGATTAAATTTTTTTTCATAATATTTCTTTTTATTTAGTAGATGCAATTTTTTCAGAAAGGTTGTACTTAAATGTTTTCTTTAGTTTTGAAGCTTTACGGAACATTTCGGCTTTACAATGTAACCTTTGAGTTCTTAGTAAATTTAGCTCAACAAATCCAAAATACAAAATAACTACTTTACAATTGTTTTGCTGCGAAGTCGGGAGAGTTTGTTGAGCTGAGTCATTTATTGACTCTAATAAAACTTTCAATTTCCGTATACAGTAAATAAATTCCAATAAACGTGACAGAAATAGAAAGAAGAATCATGCCTACACAAATTGCTAGTTTTATATTTTGGTCTTTATACTTTTCCAATTTCTTTATATATTTTATTGTTTTAGTAACTCCAATATAAATGGACATAAAAGCCAAAGCAAAAAGTAAAATATGTAAAAGAATTAGCTTCATATATTAAGTTGTTATTTGGTTTCCCATGTCCACGGCTTGCTTATAACTTGTATAAATCGCCTCCGCTAGTGCGAGCGTCTCGCCCGTACACATTCAGATTATAATAACATGTTTTTTACTTTCTTTTTCAAAGATAGAAAATAGTTGTATAGTTTGGATTGTTTTACTGCGAAGTCGGGAGACTTCGCTAAGCGGTTTAATGTTAACACTGCTCACCATTCTTTCAAACTTTCCTCTAATAATTAGTCAAACAAAAAGCCAATTATTATAAAAAAAGTAATGATAAAACACCAATCACTACTGACATAAAAACAATAATAATTACAAAAGTCCACCTCTTTTTATCAGTCATAATTTATTTTTGTTTGTTAGTATAAATGCACAGCAGTTATTTTGTTTGCTGCGAAGTCGGGAGACTTCGCAGAGCGGGGGGGTATAAACTAATCCAAAGCAAATATTACCTCTTCCACATTATATGTTAAACTGATTAATCCAATCCAATTTTTTTCAATATCATTTTGATCTTCATCAGGGTTAATAATTTTTATCACAATTAATTTCCTTCCTAAGGTATCTTTATAGCCTGTTAATTGTTTATTCAAATATTTCATTTGAGATTGAATATATTTTGCATGCTTAATTATTTTCTTATTTTCACTTCTATAATGTTCTGCATCGGGCAATGAATCATAATTAAGTTTTGAAAACCATTCTTTAGTGTAACTTAAATACTCTTTATCAAGTTTTTTATTTACTTGAATTATGTCTTCCTTACTTGGCAAAAAAGGAGTCTTCAAACTATTGCCAATAAACCACTCTTTGGTAATACTATCATTAAAAACAACAGATTTTGAGTTTTTAAATTGATAAACAGTAGAGTACTTATGCGTACTTATTTCATAAACATCATAGCTTTCAGTAGTTTTGCATCCTGAAAGTATGATTAATAATATTAGTATGATAAAGTTTTTCATGTAAATATCTTATTCTACTATTTACTTCAAGCTTGCTACGAAGTCGGGAGACTTCGCAGAGCGGGGGGGGGAATAGCAATTGATTATAAATGATGTAGACAATAGTAATTTTAATTTTCAGAAATTTGAGGCGGAATATTATCATCAATTTCATTTGCCAAAGCTTTTAGTATGTGCTTCGGCATTTGTAAAAGTTCAGGTTTTTTATTTAATAAATGAAGTTCTTTTATCGATAAAGTTCTAGTTTGAAGGCTGACTGATCCTTCCTCATCTGTTAGTTTCACAACAATTAATGCTCCTATTCTGATTGCCGCATTAGGAATGTCTTTTAGAGATGTTATAATATTGGACAAAGCTTCTGATTGATTTTTGTCTATTTCCGATTGTTGTTTTAGAATAGTATTTACTTCAATTCCATATTCAGCTTCTTTCAGTCTGTCTTGTACTTCATCACTCGATAATTTCGCTTGAGATTTCGCTAAAATTCTTTTAAACCAAGAGCCTTTTACAGCTTCGAATTCTATTGATTCATCAAAACCAATACTTTTTGCAAACCTTAATACAGAATCATAAACTTCAAAAATTTCTTGAGAATTATCAGTATCTAAATATATATCAATTGGTATTGTTTGAGTTGTTTTAGAATCATTATATGATGCTGCATTTGAGTAAAGTAATTCCTTTATTAAAGTATTTTCTTTATTTAATTTTTTAACAGAATCTTTTAAAGATTCGACCATCATTTTAAGTTCAGCAATTTCATCATTTGATTTAACTATACTAACTTTAGATGTAGCAGGCTCTCTCGTATTCCTTGTTCTAGATTTTCCAGTTCCAGAACCAATAAGTGCTTTCCATTTGCCACCATAAGCTTGTGCAGCATAGATTTCATTACTAGTTTTCTCTAAATGACCTTCATGTAGCCGATATATATGGTTCATTCCAAAATTTTGCGTGTACGATCCTGGAATTGTAATTATGAAATTCTCATCATTTATATCCATTGATTTATAAGCTTCCATGAGATATTCATAAAGCTTTTTTTTAAATTCACTATCTATACCTGATTCGCCAACAATTGACTTGTCGATTAAGTTTAATAATTCTTTGTTGTCCATATTGTTTTGTTTTATTAATTCCAACGTTTTGCATCTATAAGAAGTTAGTGTTTTCGGAGACGAAAACTTTCTGCCAGCACTGAACTTAATACGAAGCACAAAGCTTCATTTATCCAATAAACCGCCAATTTCTTTTAGGTGCTGTTAGGCACAGTTATAATTTATTCATGTCAATTTCGTAACCTGAGTTCCTTAATTCACGTGCAATTTTTATATGCCATGCATCATCATCGTCCATTTTTACATAAACAACACCGGAAATATCATTCGGTGTTTCTATGTCGTCTTTCACTAATGCACAAACATTCTCTCTACCTATTTTTCCAATTAGGAAACCATGTTCAAAAACAACATTTTGTCTTGCACGGTTTTTTAAATTTGGATTATCTTCTTTTTTTGCTCCAATGTCGCAAGGTGTATAAAGAACAATTCCAAAACCGACATTAGAATACGCTTCAATTTTTTCAATTACAGTCTTACTACCACTTGCCTGTTCATGAAGTATTATAGGTCTTAAACCTAATTTTTCAATATAGCGTGCGGTCTTTGTTTTTGCAGCCTCGTCATGACCATGAACAATAAACACTTCAGTTTTAGAAAGTGTTTTTGTTGCTGTCGCTACTGTATTGGTTGTATTATTAGATACTTGAGATTTAAGTAATTCAGCTCTTGTCAATAAACTTTTTAAATTATCTAATTTATAATTTATTAAATTCTTAAATGTCTGCACAGGGTTTCCTTCCACTTCTCCCATTTGACCCATAAAAGTGTATCCAGCATGATTATAGGAGTCCATATAATCGTTAATCTCAATGTTAAACACTTGTTTAAGCATTTCAAAATTATAGTCTGTCCATAATTTATAGTCAGAGTTTGCTGTTTTCAGCTCCTGTTGAGTCGAAATATTACGATTAAATATCTCATCACCAATTTCAATTCGTTTTTCTAATTTACTTACAAAGTCTACATTGCTTATAGTCAAGATAGCTGTCTCTTTAGGTTGCTGTGCTGTATTTTTTCTTGTTGCCATTATCTTAGTTGTGTTGTCATTTAATAATTGTGCCTAACTTATATATAACCGCTACTATCTATCGCCTATCCGCCTAAATTAGGTCTGATAACAGCTACTGAATAGCGTATTATTTTTTTACTAAAATACAAAAAACATCCACACATCAATAAATCCCTACTAATTTTCTTAAAATCATAAAAAATGAGTATAAGGCAAGGTAAATTAGTTACAACAACATTAAAGAGTGTTTTGCTTTTTATAATACTCAATGATATGACTAATTTCGGAAACAGAATAATTTAAATCACTAATCGTAATTTTATATGTCTGATTTGTGCAAAGTGTAATGTTTAATTTAAAATAACTAGCTACATCAGCTGCATCCGCTTCTTCAATGGTAGTGGTATTAATTTCGTTCCATGGAATTATTTTTCCATTGCCTAAAATTAAATTGTCTTTAGCAATAGTTAATTTAGCTTTTTGATTAACTAATTTTGAAAGTGGGATGAGTAAAATGATGATACAGAATAGCAACATTCCAAGATTGTTTTGATGATTTCTAAAGTTATAAATAGTAATCAGTATTAACACAATAGCAATCAGCAACAGTTGTTTGGCAGATTTTTTGGAATTTTTTAGAATAACTTTTTCGCCATATTCATTTGAGCAAAATTCATTTTGAATCGCAGTTTTTTCAAACGTTGAATTGGATAAAAATCTTTTGAAAAATGCAATTAATTTCATTTATTGAGTTGTGATTTTTAAGTGTTCAACAGCTTCGTAATTATTCCATTACCAATTAAAATTGATCCTTCATAAAATTCAAATTTCATTCCTTCACATAATTTTCCTTTAAAATAATCGGTGTCTAATAATGTAATTTCAGCTTCAATATTTTCGCCGGGCATCACAGTATCTTTTCCAATAAAGGTTTGTATGCCGGAAAACAATCCTGCGTAAAAAGGGAACTTAATTCCGGGTTTATAGCCAGAGGAAGCAGGGGTTGAACGACCTCCTTCTTCACTTTTCAAATAATTTAAATTAGCTACAAAATGTGGTTTTGTTTTCATGATTTGTTTTAAAGGAAGTCTTGCTTATTTTCATAGATGCGTTAAATCTAATTCAATTCTATTAGTCAGTGTATCTAAAGTTAAATAGAAAGGTTCAGCTTTATTTGGGTTAGTATCGCTATGAAAAAAGTTAAAACCATTTTCTGTGCTGGCCCAAATACCTTTTTCTGTTTTAGAATGTATTACTTCCCAAATAGGGTCAGCATAATTTGATGATTGAATGGTGTCAAAAAGTACAGAAGAAGTTATTTGTTCTACGATATTTTTCTCTATTAACGGATTGTACTCGATAATTAAATAATAGGAGTAGTCGGTATCAAAAGCTCCTTCGGTGTGCACAATGGAATCTACTATTACAGTAAAGTCATCTAATAATTTTAAATTGGTTTTGTCTTCAATTAATTTACTTATTTCAGGCTTCTGACTCTTAATTGATTCTGTTTTCTTGCAAGAAAAAAACAAAACCAACAATATAAATAATGGAAGGATAGAAGAGTGCTTTTTCAATTCTCTAAGGTATAAGATTAAAATATTATGAATCGTGAAGAACCACAGTAAAATAATTTTTACTAAAATACTAAAAAACAGAATAACTCGTACACATACGAGTGTTCATTAAAAGAATAATAAGAAAGAAATAAGAAAATAAATAAACCCGATAAACACGTATAACATGGTCATACGGTTTCGGGTTTACTAAATTGGAAGTAAGTTACTTTATAGGGCTTCCAAAAAATGAACTTTTACTACACTGTTTTAAGTTGGAACAGTTGTAGTTATCTAATTTGTTGTACTTCAAAGAAGGTTTTAGTAGCAAACGAGTCGATCGCTACAGTCGGTTGGTAGTTTTGTACATAAATCTCTACGGTACCGCCCGCGGCTAAGTTCACCATGCAGTTGATGTTTCTGTGCACAGGACCGTTGGCAAGGTGGTTTCCGGTAGTTTCTTGATACAAAGCACCATTTACGTACACACCAATAGAATAGAATTGATTATTACTTTGATTATCTGTATGAAACCCGGCATTCACTTGATAGATTCCCGCAGCAGCAGCAGTAAATGTACCGCCTGCAAATTCAGATTTTGTATCAAATACCGTTGTATCAAAATTTATTTTTTCCCATCCTGTTGAACCTAACGCTTGGTTGGCACTCAATCTAATCCGCATAGCCGATAGTGTGCTAAGTGGATTTGGTACCCAAGTGGCATTTCCTGTTGCATCACTCTGCAAAATATAATTTGCATTTGCACCGGCAGTCATTTGAAAGTTAGTTGTAGCGGTGTTTCCGGCTATGGATACCGTGGTTCCGTTATCGCTAATGATACCATCAACAAGAGTAGTTCCATTCCATTTTGGGATGCTGTTATTTGTTGTAGAAGAAACTTGTGGATCGGTTTCAACTGTTGAGGAAGTGACCCAGCTTGTTCCTCCAGCACCATCGGTTCTCAAAATTTGTCCAGCTGTTCCTCTAACATTTGGTAATGCATATCCGATTGCAGTAGCAGGATTATTTACTTGTAATGTTCCATTTACTCTAAGTATATTAGTATCAAACTCACCATAAATCAGTGCGTTGCTTGAATTAGCATTAGTATTTTCAATATACAATTTATTACTACTACTACCAGCTTCTGAACTACCAGCTAAGTGACCTATAAATACGTTATCAGTTCCATTAGTAGTATTTGAACCAGCAGAAAAACCAATAGCTGTGTTTCTTGTTGATGTGTTAGTAGCATTTCTTAAAGCACTCGAGCCTATGGCTACAGACCATGTAATTGTTCCGGAACCTGTCATAGTATTATCTCCAACAGCCACATTATTCCTTGTAGCATCAGAATTTAAACCAGACATAGCATTGCTTCCAACAGCAGTATTAAATAGTGTTCTTGCTGGCACCGATGTTAAAGCATTGTATCCCACCGCAGTATTGTTATTACCGCCATTTAAACTTGCAAGTGCACCACTACCAACAGCTGTGTTTAAAGCCCCGGTATCTGCATTTGGAGTGTTTATTGCTAAAGCATTATATCCAACAGCTGTATTGTTTGCAGAGGTTGTGTTTGCCGCTAGAGCGTTAGTTCCAAAGGCCGTATTATTTGCTGCTGTATTTGCTGCTAAAGCATTTACTCCAAAAGCCGTACCATTCGTAGTGGAACCAGCTGTTAGAGCATTAACACCAAAAGATGTACTAGTTGTTGAAATTCTTCCTGCATGTGTATTATTTCTTCTAAATTGAATATTTGCAGCTGTTGTTGTTCCAATAAAATTTGTACCATCAACAATTCCGGTATTTCCGGTTGTTAACCATCCAGTTGAAGCTACTGGTGTTCCGGTAATAAAACGCTCCCATATTGTGCCATTCCAAAAATAAAATCCTGGTGTAACAAGCCCTTGCAGTGCGAGAACAGGTCCTGGTAAACCACTATTATTGTTGGTGTTGTAAACCATTTCAGAATTTATTGGAGCTATTAGTGGAGCTGCAAAATTTGTTCCGCCCAATGAAACTCTTGGAATTAGTAAACCATCAGTTGTAGAAGTGATATCTAAAGCACCTTGAGGTGTTGTTGTACCAATACCAACTTGTGCACTAACATTGTTTAAACATAAACATCCAAAAAAAGTAGCGAATACGATTTTAATTTTCTTCATAATTTTTTTTATTTTCACTTAAAGTGACATCATTCTATCTTTTGCTTTCTTGTCAGGAAAATATAAATTAAAAAATACCTCTCTAAAAAGAGAGGCATTCTTTAATCAATCTGTCTTAGAACTTAATTTTTAATTACTCTCACAGTTCTCGTTTCTTCACCTTGTGTTACAATCACGTTGTAAACACCCGATGGATAACGATC
>DEHZ01000002.1 GCA_002352205.1 Flavobacterium sp. UBA2787
ACAACGTGATTGTAACACAAGGTGAAGAAACGAGAACTGTGAGAGTGTTGAAACAATAATCAAGATGCTTGAGCTACACAGTAGCTGAGTTAAATAATGAAAACCTCCGAGAAATCGGAGGTTTTTTTTATTACTATTTTCGTAAAAAGAATAGCAATATTTTCAATTTATCATTTAGACTTAATTAATGGTAAAATATTGAAAATTAAAAAGTTACATTTGCGGCCAATTAAAAATATAAACCATTAACTATTATGAAAAATTTATTTTACCTTCTTGTTGCAGTATTTACTTTAAGCCTAACTTCTTGTTGATCTGATGACGATTCATCAAATGACCCTGAAGATGAATTATATATAAGATTTAATTTAAATGGAGAACAAAAGGAGTATATGGATCCGGCTACAATTACATCTGATAGAAAATTAATATTAGGTGATAATCAAGGGAGTTCAGACAATGGAAAAATTTCATTATGGATGCCTGCTGACATTGAAACAGGTACATTTACAATTACAGATGCTACATCAACAGCTTCTAACTTAGAAACACTTTATTCTGCTGATATATGGATGGACGACGAAGTAATCGATGCTTCTACAGGAGCATTAGTTATAACAGAATTAGATGACGAGTATGTTAAGGGAACTTTTAGTTTTTCTGGTACAAATGATGAAGGTACTAGCGTAACAGTAACAAACGGAACTTTTAGAGCTTACAGATAATACGTTTTTCACATAACAAAGCGTTTCAATTAGAACCAAAAAGACCTCCGAGAAATCGGAGGTCTTTTTGGTTAATTTTTTACAATTTTATTTATTTTTAATCGAAGCTTCCAAGTTTCGTTCAATATTGTGACCCGGTCTTGACCATTTTGGTTTTTCGCCCAAAGCTTGAAATTTTGAATCTTCTGCTTCGACTGTTGTTGGTTGCATGATTTTAATGAATGGTTTTTGAGGTTTTAATCCCAACAAATCAAACATTTTCATATCCTCATTAACATCCGGATTGGGTGTGGTTAATAATTTATCTCCAGCAAAAATAGAATTAGCTCCGGAAAAAAAGCATAACGCTTGTCCTTCTCTACTCATTTCGGTTCTACCGGCGGACAAACGTACTTGCGTTTCCGGCATAACAATTCGTGTAGTAGCTACCATTCGAACCATTTCCCATATTTCAATTGGGTTTTGTTCTTCTAAAGGAGTTCCTTCCACAGCAACCAAAGCATTAATAGGCACCGATTCCGGTTGAGGATTTAAAGTAGATAAAGCCACTAACATTCCTGCTCGGTCTTCTATACTTTCTCCCATACCAATAATTCCACCGCTACAAACCGTAACATTTGTTTTTCTAACATTATCAATGGTTTGCAAACGGTCTTCAAAACCACGTGTTGAAATCACTTCCTTATAATATTCTTCAGAAGTGTCAAGGTTGTGATTATAGGCATATAATCCGGCTTCGGCCAAACGATGAGCTTGATTTTCTGTAAGCATGCCTAACGTACAACAAACTTCCATATCTAGTTTGTTAATGGTTCGTACCATTTCTAATACTTGATCAAATTCCGGACCATCTTTCACATTTCGCCAAGCAGCTCCCATGCATACGCGTGAAGAACCCGATGATTTGGCACGTAATGCTTGAGCCTTTACTTGTTGAACGCTCATTAAATCGTTTCCTTCAATGTTGGTATGATATCTTGCTGCTTGCGGACAATAGCCACAATCTTCCGGACAACCACCCGTTTTTATGGATAGTAACGTAGAAACTTGAACCACATTAGGGTCATGATGTTCACGATGAATGGAAGCTGCTTCAAAAAGCAAGTCCATCATCGGTTTATTGTATATCGCTATAACTTCTTCTTTGGTCCAATTATGTTTAGTAATGCTCATAGGTTAATTATTATAAGTCAAAAATACTTATTTTCTATAGATTTATGTAAAGCAGTGTAGTAGATTTTATAAAGATTTAATCAACAAAAAATTATTTTTCAATCAGATTTCCTTCTTTGTCATAGAGAAGAATCCAATCATTATGTCCAAAATAATTCCATTCAGCATCTGCAAAATCAACTGTTGGATCAATAAAGGTTTTGTATGGTTTATTGTTAACAGAAAGTTTTGAATCAATAAAAATACTTACTTCTAAGCCTTTTTCTGCGAATTCTTTTTTGATATGTTGAGCCATTTGCCACATTCCGTCCGGTTTGCTGGAAACCAAACCAAGTTGTTTTCGGGTTAATTTTTCAACAATATTATAAGGAAGTTCTTGATTGGTTTTTTTGTCAATAACTTTAAAATGTGTAATACCACTTTTTTGTCTAAGCATCATTCGCCAACTTAAACGATGGGCTTCTTCTGTCCAAAGCACATCACCTTTAATAAAAAAATGTCTGATGGGAAGAATGAGTTGTATGATAAAAAAAGGAATAAAAAAATAAGTGATAGCATTAGAAAAAGAATAATTTTTGCTTAAATCCTCCGGCTGAAGTTGAGGTTTCTTTTTGAAAAAGATGTGTCGAATGGTTTCCGGCGAATAGAAAAACACAATAAAACTTAAAGCAAAATAAGGGAAAATACCAATTTGTAACGTAACAGAATTAAACAAATGAAAAAGCAAACTGGCCACAAAGGCAATATTTCTGGTTCTCTTCCAAAGAAGTGCTGGAATGATTAATCCGTCAAAGAAAATTCCCGCATAAGCAATAAAAACATGAAACCATTTTTCAGTAAACACTGAGCCTAAAACCGGGAAATTGGAAAGGTTTGAAAATAGAATTCCGGTAAAAGTTCCATCTAACCAATCTGGATAAAATTTTGCTAATGTTGCAAAAAAATAAACAATTGTCATTTGACAAATCATAACCCAAGAGCACCATCTCGGCATCGTAAGACTTTTTAAGTCTGGATTTTTTTTAGCATCCATTGAAGCATATTGATTGGCAGGAAGAAAAAGCATAATTAAGCATACCAAAATAAGTAAATAATAATGGTTGTTGTACGATGCTTTTTGCATTAAATAAACACTTGTCCAAAGCAAAGTGTATAATCCTAAAGTATAACGGTATTTGTAGCCAAGCATAATTAACATCCCCAAAACACCCATTATGCTAAAATAAACATACATGCCATAACCGGGAAGAGGCACCAAAAAATCAAAGCCGATATGTGGAATCGAAACCGTGGGATCAATTAAATTTTTTTTTACCCAACCTGTAAAAATAGCAACAATGCTTTCGGCCGCAATCAAAAGACCAAACGTTATTCTAAAAAGAATTAACGGAGAATTGTCGATTGGATCAAAAGCTTTTTTTAGCATTATAAAGAATTTATGTGTTGAATAGCTACTATTTTATCTTTTAAAAGCTGTTCTTTCAGTTTTTCAATGTTTTCAAATTTTACTTCGTCACGAATTCGATCTAAAAGCTGAATTTGAATTTTTTTAGAATATAAATCTCTATCAAAATCAAAAAAGTGTATTTCAATTGATTTTGATTCGCCATTAACAGTTGGGTTGAATCCGATGTTCATCATGCCATAAACCAATTTGTTTTCTATCAAACTCTGAACGATATAAACACCGTTTTTGGGAATCAATTTATAAGATTCTTCTATTTGTAAATTTGCTGTGGGAAAGTTTAAAGTTCTGCCAAGACCTTTTCCTCTTGCTACAACTCCAGTTAATAGATAGTTATATCCCAAATAATCATTTGCCAATTTTACGTGCCCATTCATCAGAGCATTTCTAATTTTTGTAGAGCTAACAGATACTTCATCTATTTCTTGGGCAGAGATTTGTTCCACTTCAAAATCATATTTTTCTCCAAATGCAATTAAATCATTAATATCAGCAGTTCTGTTTCTGCCAAATCGATGATCATAACCAATTATAATTTTTCTTACGTTAAATTGGTCTACTAAAATAGCAGAAACAAATTCTTCGGCGGTTAATCTTGAAAAGGCTTGGTCAAAAGGATGAATAATTAAGTTGTCTAAACCCGATTTTTTTAAAAGTTCAGTGCGTTCTTCAATAGTGTTCAAAAGTTTAATTTCATTATTATCTTGTAGCACCATTCTTGGGTGTGGGAAAAAAGTGAGCACCAAACTTTCGCATTCGCATAGTGAGGAATTTTGAATTAATTTTTCAATGATTTTTTTATGACCAAAATGAACCCCGTCAAAAGTTCCAAGGGTTAATACGGATTTATTTTTTGGATGAAAGTTGTATATGGATTGAAAAGTTTTCAAAGATTTTTTTTTTACAAATTTAATTATTATTAAAATAAATACAACAACTTTATAATTAATAAGAATATTCTAATCCTAACAAGTAAAAAAATACGTAAATCATTAAAAATAAATAAGAATTATTAAAAATATGATATATTTGTTGCCTAATTAATTTCCAAAAAATGAAAAAAATAATACTATTAGCCTTATTTACAGTTATGTCTTTTACAGACATGAGTGCCCAAAAAAATAATTTTTGGACAGCTGTAAATGAAAATGTAACAGCAGTATCAAAAACTGCTCAAAGAGAATCATTCCCTTCAAATTTTACTTTGTATAGTCTCAATATTGAGGCATTTAAAGTTGTTTTAGCTACAGCTCCGGATCGTTTTTTGTCTGAAGATGGTGTAGTTGTTACATTGCCTAATTCAAATGGTGCAATAGAACGATTTGAATTGTTCGAAGCATCTAATTTTGAACCGGAATTGCAAGCCCAATATCCAGAAATCAGATCGTATGTTGGAATAGGTATTGATGACCCTAAGGCTCAATTAAGAATGAGTATTGATCCAAGAGGAGTTCAAACAATGATTTTTAGAGCCGGTAAAAAAACCGAATTCATGGAGCCTTATTCAGAAAATGGACTTGTTTATGCAGCCTATGAGTCTTCTAGACAAAAGGGAAAGATGCCATTCACATGTTCCACAGTTGATCACGCTGTTAGTGGTCGTCTTTCTGAAGAAGTTGATAGTAATGAGGTGATGGCAAATAATGGTGTTTTAAAAACATTCAGGTTAGCTTTGTCATGTACTGGTGAATATACATCCTATCACGGCGGAACTGTAGCTGGGGCATTAGCCGCAATGAATGCAACAATGACTAGAGTAAACGGTGTTTTTGAAAAGGATTTAGCTGTAAGATTAAATATAATTGCAAATAATAATTTAGTGATTTATACAAATGCAGCTACAGATCCATATTCTCCAGCATCCGGAATTGACAATTGGAATTTACAATTGATGAATACCCTTTCTTCTGTTATTGGCAATGCAAATTTTGATATAGGACATCTTTTTGGTGCAACAGGTGGAGGAGGTAATGCGGGTTGTATTGGATGTGTTTGCAGCAATGACCAAACAACTGCTGTTGTTCAAGGAGTTACTCGCCCAATTAACTATAAAGGAAGTGGAATTACTTCTCCAGCGGATGGAGTTCCGGCCGGAGATTTTTTTGATGTTGATTATGTAGCTCATGAATTAGGACATCAATTAGGAGCAAATCATACTTTTTCTGAATTTGTGGAAGGATCAGGCGTAAATGTTGAACCAGGAAGTGGATCAACAATTATGGCCTATGCAGGAATTACGGAATACAACGTTCAGGGTAATAGTGATGATTATTTTACTTACAGAAGTATTTTGCAAATTCAAAATAACTTAGCCAACAAGCCTTGTGCAAACAATATCACATTAAGTAATCCGGCTTTAACAATTACTTCCGGCGGAAACTGGACTATTCCTAACGGAACAGCTTTTGTTCTAACCGGAACAAACCCAACAAATAATCCTGGAGCTACATTTACATGGGAACAAAACAATAGTGCAACTAGTGCCGTAACAGGAGCTAATAGTATTTGTTATCCAACCAAACCAGCAGGTCCAAACTTTAGATCATTGCCTCCGGTTAATACTCCGGTAAGATATATGCCGGCATTCAGTTCGGTACTTAATAACAGTTTGAGTACAACTTGGGAATCTGTTTTAACAATTGGAAGATCTATGACATTTACTTTGACAGCTCGAGATAATATTGCTAATGGAGGTCAAACCAGCACTGCTTCTGCAAATATTACAGTAAGTGGCACAGTTGGACCTTTTGCAGTTACTTCCCAAAATGCATCTGGTGTATCATGGAGTCAAGGTACTACTCAAGCCATAACTTGGGCTGTTAATGGCACATCAGGCCTAACCGGATCGGCTAATGTGGATATTTTGTTATCCACAGACGGAGGTCAAACATTCTCTACTGTATTAGCATCTAATACTCCTAATGATGGAAGTGAAAATATTACTGTTCCTAATATTGCTGCTCAATCATGCAGAATTATGATTAAACCAACAGGAAACATTTATTATGCACTTAACACAGTTCCTTTTTCTATTGGATATAGTTGTTCTTTGATTTCAAGCAATACTGCTGCTACAATTGCTGACGGACTTGGAGCAAATCAAGCCGGAGCAACGACAGTTTCTAATATAAGTTCAAACGAAACAGGTAATATAACTTCAATTGAAGTTACTGTAAATGTTAACCACTCATGGATTGGCGATTTGGTTATAGCTCTTGTTCATCCTGATGGAACATCAATAAATCTGTGGAATAGAACATGTAATAATCCTCAATACGGAAATATTAATGTAACATTCAAAGATGGGTCAGGTGCTATAGTTTGCGGGTCTCCAACTTCAGGAACTTATAGTCCGGTTCAGGCACTAGCTCCATTTATAGGAAAACCTAAAAGTGGTAACTGGACTTTAAGGGTAACCGATTTTTATAATGGAGATACAGGAATTTTAAACTCATGGTCTGTTAATTTCGGATGTACTCTTGGTAATGAAGAGTTTGAGACCTTGCAATCATTTATTGTATATCCAAACCCGAATAAAGGTAATTTTACGGTTAGTTTTGACAATCCTACAGATGAAATGGTAACTATTTCTGTTGTGGATATGAGAGGTAGAAAAATATTTGAAAACAACTACCAATCCGGATCAACTTTTAACCAAAACATTCAATTAGAAAACGCTCAGAGTGGTGTTTATTTATTAAACCTTACTAATGGTGATAGAAAAGAAGTGAAACGAATAATTGTTGAATAAAATTCACAATTTTTATTAATACTATAGAAGACCATCATTTTTGATGGTCTTTTTTTTGTGTTTTATAAATAAAATTCATTATTTTTAAAGCCTAAAAACTAAAATTCATGAAAAAATTATTATTACTGTTTTGCTTAATGATTTCTTTCTTCAGTTTTTCGCAGAAGAATTTTTGGGAAAAAATAACTAAGGAAAACTCATTACCAATTCAAAGGGTTCAAAGAACTACAATTCCATCTGAGTTCGAAGTCTTTTCATTAGATCTACAAAATTTTAATGCAGAATTGCTTCAAGCACCTAAAAGAGAATTTTCCAACTCACTTTCAAATGTAATCCTGAACTTTCCTAATGCCAATGGAGAATTTGAAAGCTTCAGAATTTATGAAGCTTCTGTGATGCATCCCGATTTACAAGCTCAATTTCCGGCTATTAAATCATATGTTGGTGTTGGCGTTGAAAATAAAACTGCTATGGTGCGTTTTAGTACAACCTTATTTGGAGTACACGCCATGCTATTTGCAGGAGACAGAGAGGTTAATTATATTGACACTTACACAAACGATTTAAGTCAATATATTGTCTATTCAAGAAAAAACATCTCACCGAGTTCAACTTTTAGTTGTTTAGTTGAAGATGAAATTGCAGATGAAGTAGACGGGATTCATTTCTCCCCAAGAAACAACAACAGTATATCATCTGACACAGGTATTTTTAGAACCTATCGATTAGCAATGGCATGCACAATAGAATATGCACAATTTCATTGGCAGGCGGCAGGAATGACGGTAGCCACACCCGAAGCAACTAGAAAAGCAGCAGTTTTGGCGGCCATGAACGTTTCAATGACTAGAATTAACGGAATTTATGAAAGAGATATGTCATTAACTATGCAGTTGGTTCCTAATAATTTAAATATTATTTTTATTACATCAGATACTTTTGATAATAATAATGCAGGAGCTTTAATAAATCAAAGTCAAACAGTGATTGATAATGTGATAGGATCAGCCAATTACGATATAGGTCATACTGTAAGCACAGGTGGTGGAGGTTTAGCACAGCTTAATTCTCCTTGTACAGGAAGTAAAGCAAGAGGAATTACAGGTTCGTTTGCACCAGTTGGCGACCCTTTTGATGTAGATTATGTAGCACATGAAATGGGGCATCAATTTGGGGCAACTCATACACAAAACAATAATTGTCAAAGAAGTTCTGCCACCGCAATTGAGCCTGGTAGTGCTTCAACCATAATGGGGTATGCTGGTATATGTTCGCCAAATGTTCAAAATAATTCTGATGCCTATTTTCACGTTGCAAGTTTGGCTCAAATGGACAACTTTGTAGCGGGAACAGGGAATTGTTCAAATAATATTAGTAACAACAATGACGCTCCAATAATTCAACCAATTCAAAACTATACTATTCCAAGAAGTACTGCTTTTGTTTTGGAAGGAAATGCCACGGATGCTAATGGTGATGCGTTGACTTACTGTTGGGAACAAACCGATACAGGAATTGCTATTCAACCTCCAACAGCAACAGATGCAGCAAATGGACCAAGATTTCGTTCAAGAAATCCGTCAACCAGTCCAAATAGGTATCTGCCTTTTATGACAACCATTTTAACAGGGGCAACTTCAAACCAGTGGGAAGTAGTTCCTTCTATTGCAAAAACCATGAATTTTTCTTTGGTTGTTAGAGATAATGCAACTCCAAACGGAGGTCAAACAGCCAAAACAAATATGACCGTTACAACAGTGGCTAATGCAGGACCATTTGTGATTACTGCCCCAAATACAAATGTATCTTGGGTAGCTGGGTCCAACCAAAATGTAACTTGGAATGTTGCCGGCACAACTGCAAATGGCGTTGATACACCTTATGTTGATATTTATTTATCTACCAATGGAGGATCAAGTTTTCCGGTTTTATTAGCAAGTAAAGTTCCAAATGATGGTTCAGAAGTTATAACCGTGCCTAACACTATTGGAACGACCAATAGAATAATGGTAAAAGGACATAAGAATATTTTTTTAGATGTATCGAATACAAATTTTTCAATTACAGCTCCAACTTCAACAATGGCTATCGCTTTTAACGGAGTTGAGGGAGAACAAAATAAATCAGTTTGTCAAGGGAATAATACTGTATATAATTTAGCCTACCAAACATTCGCTGGATTTAGTACTTCTACTACTTTTTCAGCGACAGGTAACCCAGCCGGAACAACGGTTGCATTTGTTCCCTCTACTGTTACAACACAAGGAACAATTCAAATGCAAATAACAACCAGTGCCTCCACGCCAATTGGATTACATACTATTGTTGTAACAGCAACTTCAGGGGCAACTACCAAAACTGTGAATATGTACCTAGAGGTTGTGAGTGGTAATTTTGGAGTAGTTACACTAAATTCACCTTCAAATGGAGCAATAGTAGAACCTTCGGGAGTATCTTTTGCTTGGAATGCAGACCCAAATGCTACACTTTATTCAATTCAAATAGCATCTGATCCTTCATTTAATACGGTAGTGGAAGAGAGTTCTGTTGCTACAAATAGCTACATTTCATCAAGTTTACCAAACGCTTCAACATTTTATTGGAGAGTATCGCCCGGAAATAGTACATGTTTAGGTAATTATTCGACAGTCTTTTCTTTTACTACAACATATTGCGGCACAGCTGTTTCAACAGATGTACCGATTGTTATTCCTTCTTCTGGAACTCCAACAGTTAATTCAACACTAACAGTTCCAACAGTAGATAATGTTATCATACAAAAAGTTACAGTTACTGTAGATATTTTGCATACTTATATAAATGATTTAATTGTAACATTAATAAGCCCAAGCGGAACACAAATACAATTAATGAATCGAGAGTGTGCAAATAGTGCTAATTTTCAGAACGCATCAGTAACTTTTGATGATTCAGGTATAGCAGTTGTTTGTGCAACCGTTCCTAATCCTGCTTTGTCTGGAATATTACTGCCGGAACAACCCTTGTCTGCATTAAACGGTCAAAACTCCCAAGGTGTTTGGACACTAAGAGTACAAGATGTTTTCAACCAAGATGGTGGTTCTATTAATAGTTGGAGTTTGGATATTTGTAGTGAAAATGCACCGGCCAGCATTGAAGAAGTTACCGCATTAAATTTCGCATTGTATCCAAATCCTACCAAAGGTAATTTCTCAGTTCAAATGAATAATGTTCAGGCAGATAAACTTGGTATAGCTGTTTATGATTTGCGTGGGCGATTGATTTTTGATCAATCTTATTCAAGTAATGGAACTTTCAATCAAGAAATTCAATTAGCAAATCCGCAAGCAGGAATTTATTTAGTAAAAGTTTCTGATGGAAATAATAAAGAAGTGAAACGTTTAATAGTGGAATAAAATAGTGTAAAGAAAAAAAAGACGGCACTGCTTCAAAGCAATGCCGTCTTTTTATTTTAATAGAAAATTATTTTACAGAAACATTTTTGATAATCTGCGGCACTTTATCGCAGGTAAAATTTAAATCGAAGCGTATGGCATTCTTAGCCGATAGTTGTAAATTTCCTTTGTCGATTTTAAAATAACCGGTTTGTCCTTTGCAAAAACAATGACGACCAAAAATTAGTTTGACTTGTTGAAGTTCAGAATCAGTAAGGTCTAATAATTTATCTGAATTTTTAATTTCAAAAATGATGTCTTCACGATAATGACCGTCTTGCAAATTAGCTTGTGTAGTTTTGTTATATTGATAATGAATTACGGTTGTTCCTTCTTGATCTTTAATGTCGTAGTACATTCCTCCCAAATCGTCGTAATGCAGAATGAGTTGTTTGTTTTTTAGAATTTCTACTTCACAGGTTCCGTCTGATGGACATTCACTGCTGAGTTTTGACATAGTTGATGAAACGTTTTTCTGAGCGTTACAGGAAAATAATAATCCAAATAAAAATAGAGCAATTATTTTTTTCATGGTTGATGTTTTAAATGAATGTTTCAAAAAGCAAGCCAATTATTTTCCGTTGAATTCGTTCATTGTGTTGTTTAATCCGGCTAAAGCAAACGATTGAATGATTTGAGCAGATAATTCTAATCGTTCAGTTAGTTTTGATTTTTCTTCTTCGTCCCATTCACCTAAAACGTAATTCACTTGTTGCCCTTTTTTGAATTGGTCGCTGATGCCAAAACGAAAACGTGGATATTCGGTGGTGTTTAATAAACTTTGGATACTTTTTAATCCGTTGTGACCGCCGTCGCTTCCTTTGGTTTTGATGCGGATGGTGCCAAAACTTAGGTTTAAATCGTCGGTGATAACTAAAATATTTTCTTTTTCGATATTTTCTTTTTCCATCCAATATTTCACTGCTTTTCCGCTAAGGTTCATATAGGTGTTGGGTTTGAGAAGAATCAATGTTCGTCCTTTGATTTTAAACTCGGCTACATCGCCCAACTTGGCTGTTTGAAAAGAAATGCTTTCTTTTTTGGCAAAATGGTCGAGTATTTTGAATCCGATGTTGTGGCGAGTATTGGCATATTCGGCTCCGATGTTTCCGAGTCCGACGATTAGAAATTTTTTCATATCCGGTTCTGTGACGGTTTTTTGGGTTTGAAAAAGTGATTTTATCCAGTTGATCATACTGCAAAAGTACGAAAGTTTCTAATTCTAGCAGATTTTGATTTGGAGCACGTTCTACCCCTGATGGTAACGGATAGCCTTGTGCCGCCAAAACCGATTTTTTCTTGCTGACCCAAAGCGACCAACGGAAGCTCTTGGGGTGGCTTAGAAAAAACGGTTGTGGCAAACAAGCTTGTAGTGAACAGCGGGATTAGGTTCTGGAAAAAGTTGTCGGTTGTCGGTTGTCTGTTGAGAGTTTTCTGGGATTGTGATTCTGAAAAAAGTTCAGAATAAAAAAAAGCACCGGCGTGAACCGATGCTTTTGTTATTGAGAAAATTGAAATTATTTTTTCTTTTTTGCTCCACCTTTTTCTGCTTTTGCAGCTTCTTGAGCGGCTTTCATAGCGGCACGTGAAATTCTCACTTGAGCTACAACAGTGTTGTCAGGGTGCATTAATTTGAAGTTGTTGGTTTCAATTTTTGTAACGTATAATTTGTTACCCATTTCTAATGGCGTGATGTTCGCTTCTACGAAATCTGGAAGATTTTTTGGTAAAGCTTTCACTTTTAATCTTCTTTGGTTTAAACGTAAAACTCCACCGGCCAATACACCTGGCGATGTTCCTGTTACTTTTACAGGGATTTCCATAACGATTTCTTTGTCGTCTTTTAACGCATAGAAGTCGATGTGTAAAATTTTGTCTGATACCGGGTGAAATTGGATGTCTTGTAAAATTACATCTGCTTTTTTACCGCTATTTAGTTCGATCACAACAGTGTGTGCGTTTGGAGTGTACACCAAGTTTTTGAACGCTTTTTCTTCTGCTGTAAAATGCACTGGTTGATCTCCTCCGTAAATAACGCAAGGAACCATTCCAGCATCACGTACGGCCTTCGTTGCTTTTTTGCCTACGTTTTCTCTTTCTGATCCTTTAATCGTAATCGATTTCATTGTAAATAATATATAGTTAATAAATAAAAAACACTTTTTTAGATTTTTGGATTGTTCGATTTTTAGATTTTTCGAAGTCCTAATCTACATTAAAAATTTTCCACTGATGGAATTGTTGTGTTGCACCATGTGCATTACTTCTGCAAAAAGCGGTGCACAACTCACCACTCTGATTTTGTTTGATTCTTTCTTTAACGGAATAGAATCGGTTACGATCAATTCGCTCAATTTTGAGTTTTCGATTTTTTCGTAGGCATCGCCGGATAAAATGGCGTGTGTACAAATGGCTCGAACGCTCAGAGCTCCTTTTTCAATCATTAAATCGGCTGCCTTTGCAAGGGTTCCGCCGGTATCAATCATATCGTCAACTAAAACGACGTTTCTTCCTTTTACTTCTCCGATAAGTTCCATTGTATCGATTACGTTGGCAACTTTTCGTTGTTTGTAACAAATTACGACATCTGATTCTAAAAATTTAGAATAGGCGTAGGCTCTTTTGGAACCGCCCATATCTGGTGAAGCGATTGTTAGATTCTCCAAATTCAAACTTTTTACATACGGCAAAAAGATGGTGGATGCGAACAAATGGTCAACTGGTTTTTCAAAGAAACCTTGAATCTGATCGGCGTGTAAATCCATCGTCATAATTCGGGTTGCTCCGGCAGTTTCCAGTAATTTTGCTACTAGTTTTGCTCCGATTGGCACTCTTGGTTTGTCTTTTCTGTCTTGTCTGGCCCATCCGAAATAAGGAATTACAGGGGTTATGTGTCTGGCTGATGCTCTTTTGGCAGCGTCAATCATTAACAAAAGTTCCATCAGGTTGTCTGCACTTGGAAAAGTGGAGCAAACGATGAAGACCCGCAATCCGCGAATGGATTCTTCAAAAGACGGTTGAAACTCACCGTCACTATATTCAGAGAACGTTACTTTACCTAGCGGAATTCCATAGTTTTTGGCTATTTGTTCGGCTAAGTATACACTTTTTGAACAAGCAAATATTTTTGCTTCCGGTTCGTTGTGTGACATTTTAATTCGTTGTTATGTAGTTAGTTAGTTGTGTGTCGCCGAAACGAGGTGCAAATTTAGAAATAAAAATCAACTTGGAAAGGAATTTTTCCACAAATTTCTTGAAAATGTGTCAAAAATTTATTTACATTTGCACCCACAAATAAGCATCCCTGCCCGGATGGCGGAATTGGTAGACGCGCACGACTCAAACTCGTGTACTTAGGTGTGTGGGTTCGATTCCCACTCCGGGTACAAAACCTCTCAGAAATGGGAGGTTTTTTTATGAAATTAAAATTAAAATCAATGTTCTTCGTATATGCCATATCAAGTTTAGAAAGAAATTATATCTATGTTGGATTAACAGATAATTTAGAAAGACGTTTTTTTGAACATAATTCAGGAAGAAATAAAACAACAAAACCTTACAGGCCATTTAAAGTTATTTATTTTGAAGAATGTGCCACAAGATTAGAAGCTAGAACGAGAGAAAAATATTTTAAATCAGGGGTTGGAAAGGAAAAGTTGAAAATTATTAGAGATAATTTTGAAAATGAAGACTCAAACTCGTGTACTTAGGTGTGTGGTTTCGACCTGCCTGCCGGCAGGCAGGTTCCCAAATCCTATTACAAAACCTCTCAGAAATGGGAGGTTTTTTTTATTTTCTACGCTCATTTACGTATTTCAAAAAAGTTTTACTATTTTTAATATTGCATAGTAATTCTTTACTTATGAAAAAACGAATTGGCATAGTGGAAGACGACCGCGATTTGCGAGAAGCATTGGGTATGATGATTCAATTTACCGATCAGTATGAATTAGCCGGAAGTTTTGAAAACGCCGAATTGGCTTTAAAAGAATTACCCACTTTGGATGTGGATGCCGTTTTGATGGATATTAATTTACCCGGTGAAAGCGGAATTATATGTGTCAATAAATTGAAAAATTCCTGCCCGAATGTATTAGTTCTGATGTGTACTTCATACGAAGATGACGATAAAATTTTCCAAAGTTTAGAAGCCGGAGCAAGTGGTTATATTCTTAAAACCGAAGGGCCGGCAAAAATCATTGGAGCATTAGATGAATTGTTTGAGGGCGGTAGTCCGATGAGTAGCAGCATTGCCCGAAAAGTGGTGGCGAGTTTTTCTAAAATGGAATCGCTAAATAAATTAACCGAAACCCTTACAGCCAGAGAAAAGGAAATTTTAGATTTATTGGCAAAAGGGCAAATGAATAAAGAAGTGGCCTATCAATTGGAAATTAGTAATGGAACGGTTCGAAAACACATCCAAAATATTTATGAAAAATTACACGTCAACACGAGGGTAGAAGCGGTAAATTTATATTTGAAACGCTAAAAATAAAGATATGAGATTTTCTTTAAACTTATTTTTAGTATTGATTTTCGCTCTCGGAAGTGCTCAAAATGTATCGGAAAACACTAAATTGCAAGAACTCAAAAACTGCAAAACGACTCAATGCAAGATTTCTAAATCATTTCTTTTGGCAGAATATTATTTAGAAACCGATGATATTCAATCTTCTCAAAAATGGCTGGATAGTACAAAAGATTTAGTTTCACCTGCACAATCGGACACCACAATTATTTTTATTCACAGTCTCCAGTCCGAACTTTTTTATTACGACGGATTATTTCAATTTGGTACAAATGAAGCGGAAAAAGCTATACAAAGGGCAAAACAACTTGAAGATAATTTCTTTATTGCCAATGGTTATTTTTTTAAAGGAATTAACCAGATTGAAATGAATGAATTAAAAGAAGCAGAAAAATCGCTTTGGAAAGCAAGAGATTATCAACCGGAAAGTTACAGTAAATCGCATATCAGAAGCACCATTCAACACGAACATATTTTCAATAACATTGCTCAACTGAAGTTGAAAATTCGTCAAGCAGATTCTGCCGTTTGGTATAATGCAAAAGCGTATCAATTTGCAAAAAATGCCAAAAGCAAAAGAGGAATTCCAAATGTTGAACAAACGTTTGGTCAAATTTATTTAGAAGAAAAGAAAATGGATAGTGCTCTTTTCTATTTTCAAAAGAGCATTCTTTCCGCTCAAAAAAGCGAATATTTTGATATTGTTTTGCTCAATTATGGTTTTATGATGCAGTGTTTCGAAGACAATCAAATAGAGAATAATCGATGGTATGAAAAAGGTCTGGAATTGATTGATCAAAAAATTATCAACGCTACGTTTCAACATTATTTTTACAAAATTGCATTGAGTGTTTTTAAAGAGACAAATCAAATCGAAAAACTTTCTTTTGTTCAGGACAAATTAATCAGCATCAATGAGGAAACCCGCTTAAAAGGGAACATGAACATTCAAAACATTACCGAACAATATGCCAAAAACGAAAATAAATTACTTTTACTTCAGGTGGAGGAATTAAAAAAACAACGAAAGTTTACTATTCTTCAACTGATTGCCGCTCTACTTTCAGTAATTATTTTGTCCTTGGTGATTATCATTATCCGAAGAAAAAATAAAATTCAAAAAACCTTACTGCAACAAAAAAATGAAATCAGCAAGGATTTGCACGACGATATCGGAAGCGGTTTAAGCAGCATTCTCATTCACGCCGATTTGTTGTTAAAAAATGATGAAACATCTGAAAAACAAAAAATATTGGCTTCTAAAATTAACCTAACCGGAAAAGAAATTTCACAACGATTAAACACATTTATTTGGTCATTAAATACTGAACACAATACACTTCAACATTTTTCAGAATATGTAAAATTATATGGAGCAACACTTTTTGAAGAAACACCAATTGCATTTTCATTTAGTACTAACGTTGAAGACAGTGAATCGATAAAAATGAATGGTCAATTACGAAAGAATTTATTTTACGCGATGAAAGAAGTCCTAAATAATTCACTCAAACATGCTCAAGCCACTAAAATTGATGTAAAGATGAAGTTAATTTCATCTAAACAACTTCAAATAACCATTCACGATAACGGAACCGGAATTAATAAAGAAAATGCATTTGGAAACGGTTTGAAAAACATCCAAAACAGAGTAGAACAGATGAATGGAACTTTTTCTATGAAAACCGATAAAGGATTGCTTACCATCTTGACAATTCCTCTATAAATTTGAGTAAAATCATTTTGTAAGAAAATTGGAATACGCTAAAGGGCGTATTTTTTTGTGCGTTATTTAAACAGTTATTTTTAAATTTTAATCGACATACTTCGAAAAGCCCATTATTATCTGATTATCTTCTTCAAAAACATGATAAAATCACTACGGATAATATCGTATTGTGGTATCACATTGATTATGTGAATTTTATACTTCGGAAATCACTAAAAGCAGCTTGTTCTGTTATTTAAAAAACCAAAGTCATGAAGAAATTGATATTTTACTTTTTTGTATTGTTTTCCACTTCACTTTTTGCACAAGTGGGAATTAATACCACCACACCGAATGCACAATTGGACATTCGATCGTCAAATCAAGTTGCACCAACTTCGACAGATGGAATGTTAATCCCTAAAATCGACACATTTCCGGCAACAAATCCTGCTGTCGATCAACAAGGAATGTTGGTTTATTTGACTACAAATGTTGGAAGTAATCAACCGGGTTTTTATTATTGGGATAATGTAACAACGAGTTGGATTTCAGTGAAAGGGACAGATGGTGGAACACTCGACCAAGCCTATGACTTTGGTGGTCCAGGTAATGGAAGAACCATTACTGCTGATGCGGGTGCTGTAACTATAAATGGAACGGATGGGTTGGTATCTACAGGTACTTTAAGCTCTGGTGAAGTTGCTCCGAGTGGAGCAGGTACAAGGATGGTTTGGAATCCAAGAAAAGCGGCGTTTAGAGCTGGACGTGTTACTTTTGATCAATGGGATGATACAAACATTGGAGAAAGTTCAACCGCATTTGGTTCTAATTCAATAGCGAGTGGAGTAGGCTCTTTTGCATCAGGTCAAAATGCACAAGCACTGGGATCAGGTTCAACTGCATTTGGTTCTAATTCAATAGCAAGTGGAGTAGGCTCTTTTGCATCAGGTCAGCATGCACAAGCACTGGGATCAGGTTCAACTGCTTTTGGCATATTTTCCACAGCATCAGGATTTCTTTCTTTTTCTTCGGGTTTATCAATAATCGCTTCAGGGTCTTACTCAGCAGCATTTGGAGAGACCTGTCAAACAACAGGTTTAGCATCATATGCTTTTGGTAGAAACAATGTTTCTTCAGGAAATCATGCTACCACTTTCGGTTTTCAAAATATCTCACGAAGTTACGGTGAAGTAGTGATAGGTATTGGAGCAACAATTTTTAATCCGTCAATTAATGGCAATACCCAATTTAGACTTGCCAATGCAAATGATAGATTATTTGTTATTGGAAATGCAATTGATGCAGATAATGATGATTTTGTTGATAACTCTGAACGAAGTGATGCAATGATAGTTTTAAAAAGTGGTCTTACTCGTTTGCCATCAACAACAAACACAATGATAGATGCCGCCGATGGTAAAGCAGTAGTTACTAAAGAATATTTACAAAGCAATACATCTGGCACACTAGACCAAGCCTACGATTTTGAAGGTGGAGGAAATGGTAGAACAATAACTGCAGATGCCGGAGCAGTTTTAATTGATGGAACGGATGGTTTGGTTTCTACAGGTACTTTATTCTCTGGTTCGTTATCTCCTAGTGGTGCTGGAGTAAAAATGTTTTGGAATCCACGGAAAGCTGCATTTAGAGCAGGAGAGGTTTTTACAAATGAATGGGATGATGCTAATGTTGGTATAAAATCTGTGGCAATGGGACATGCTACTAGAGCATTTGGTGCTTTTTCTACTGCATTTGGAAACGATGCAAATGCCAATGGTGGAGTTTCTACTGCCTTTGGAATAAACACAGATGCTAATGGTAATGTTTCTACTGTTTTTGGCAGAATTAATCTTGCAAATGGTGACCATTCATTTGTGGCGGGAAGAAATAATTTTGGGAATAGTTATGCGGAGACAATTTTTGGAATAGGAGCGACAACCTATGCAACAACTACAAATGGTTCAACACAATTCAGAAGTGCAAATGCTACAGATCGATTATTTGTAATTGGCAATGCTATTGATACAAATAATAATAACACTGTTGACGCGTCAGAGAGAAGTGATGCAATGATTGTTTTAAAAAGTGGTCTTACTCGTTTGCCATCAACAACAAACACAATGATAGATGCCGCCGATGGTAAAGCAGTGGTTACTAAAGAATATTTACAAAGTAGCACATCTGGTACGTTAGACCAAGCTTATGATTTTGGCGGTGCAGGAAACGGTAGAACCATAACAGCAGATAATGGGGCTGTTACTATAAATGGAACAGATGGTTTAGTTTCATCAGGAACAGCAGGGGTTGGAGCAATTTCGCCATCTGGAGCAGGAACAAGAATGGTTTGGAATCCTCGAAAAAGTGCATTTAGAGCCGGAAGAGTTTCAGGAACAGAATGGGATGATGTTAATGTTGGTGATAATTCAATTGCTATGGGTTTTGGAACCAGAGCAACTGGAAACTCTTGTATTGCATTAGGAAGTAATTGCTCAGCATCAGGACTTGGTTCAGTTGCTTTTGGTTGGTTTGTAAACGCTAATGCAACTCAATCAACAGCATTCGGTCTGGGTACGAATACTAACAACGTGTATTCAACTGCATTTGGATATCAAACAAGCACATCGGGACGAGCATCAACTTCTTTTGGAGTAAATAATGAAGCTGAAAGTTTTGGTGAAGTAGTGTTAGGTATTGGAGCAACTACCTATACACCCTCAACAAATGGTGCAAATCAATTTAGAATCGCCAATGCAACAGATAGATTGTTAGTAGTTGGAAATGCTATTGATGCCGACAATGATGATGTTGTTGATAATAGTGAAAGAAGTAACGCTTTGGTAATTTTAAAAAACGGTAACACAGGCATTGGGTCTTCAACGCCCGGAGAACGATTACACGTAGCCGGAAGAACATTACTAACCAATGGCTTTTCTGCAACTAATGCTGCACTTTTATATCAAAACAACGCTGATTACATGTTTCTAGGGCCTCAATCAGGGAGTAGTGCTAATGGTGGAGCTATGGCACTTTATGGCAGTACAAATGCTAGTGGAGGTAATGCCGGTGGAATAGACTTTAATACCAATAGTGGATTAGTAAGGTTAACATCAGTAGGAAATTTAGGAGTAGGAACTAACAATCCGTTACAAAAATTACATGTCTCCGGACCAGCTGGTTTAACAGCTATACGAATTGGAAATACTTCCTTAACAGGTACTACTAGCAATGTAGCAATAGATTTTTTAAGAGGTGGAAATGCTAATACGGACTGGAGAATATTTAATATTGGAGCTAACTTAACTTTAGGGAATAGTGCTGACGATTTAGCAACTATAAATAATTTATACCAATTTCAAGGTTCAAGATTTATGCCCATGACCGATGCAACCATCAGTTTAGGTCAAACAGCAAACCGTTGGAATACACTCTTCGCTTCCAATGGTACAATCAACACCAGCGATGAAAGAGAAAAGAAAAACATTCAAAATTTGAATTATGGCTTAACTACATTAATGCAACTTCGTCCGGTAAGTTTTGAATGGAAAAAAGACGATGGAAGCGGAACAAAATTAGGTTTAATAGCTCAAGAATTACAACAAGTAGTCCCCGAAGTCGTTCGCGATTGGGATTGGGAAGAGGATGAACAAGGTAATCGAAAAAAAGTAGCTTCGCCCATTTTAGGGGTTTACTACAGCGATTTGATTCCGGTATTAATCAAAGCAACTCAAGAACAACAATTGGTTATTGAGCAACAAAAAGAAGAAATTAATTTACTAAAACAACAACTGCAAGAACAATACAAATCAATTGTAGAACGGTTAGAAAAAATAGAAAATAAATAAAATCAAAAATCATGAAAAATAACATAATTACAGCATTACTCTTCGTTTTTTTTATCAGTGTAAATGCTTTTTCTCAAAGTAATCAAAAAACTATAAATTACAATATTGGACAATCATTAAACGGACAAGTTGGAGGAGATTTGGTCATCGATGGTAACGCTAATACTTGTACACAAAAAAACGGTAGCATTCAGAATCTATTTGAAACGCCTACTAATGCTACAGTTTTTATTGATATTAATAATCAGGGCGGTGGAAATAGTTGTGTAACCTTAGTGGTGGAAACAGCAACGGGAACAATTAAAACAGTGATTCCTGAAGATTCACAATCCGGTGTTATGCGATTTAATAGGGTTAGAAGGGCTTATTTAACCATTTCAAGCATTCCACGCGATACTACAGTACGTTTTGCAACCAGTATAGGAACTGCTACAATTTGGTTTTAACGTCAGTAAAAAGGAATAAAAATAATTAAAAATTGGAAATTAGTTTTAGTGGTTGATCCCCTTCCGGCGAGTGGTTTGCGGAAGGGGATCTTTTTTGAATACTTTTTGCACTTAATTCTCACATTGACAAATTGCCACATTGGAAAATTGCCAAACTATCGTATTTTTACACTCAAATTTAGAAAAAAATGGCTTCAGGATTTTTTGCATTGTTAGATGATATTGCTTTATTGATGGATGATGTAGCAACCATGAGTAAAATGGCTACCAAAAAAACGGCCGGAATTTTAGGCGATGATTTGGCTGTGAATGCCGAAAAAGCGTCCGGGTTTGTATCCTCACGAGAACTACCTGTTTTGTGGGCAATTACTAAAGGATCTGCTCTGAATAAAGTCATTATTTTACCTATTGCCTTTTTACTATCCTATTTTGTACCTTGGCTCATTACGGTGGTTTTAATTCTGGGAGGATTGTATTTGGCGTATGAAGGAGCAGAGAAAATATATGAATATTTTTTCCCACATGCTCCAGCTAGAAAAATTGAAGTCTTTAAAGAATTATCAGAAGCAGAAATTTTAGCCCTGGAAAAAGGTAAAATTAAATCAGCCATCGTAACCGATTTTATTCTTTCTGTTGAAATCATTATCATCGCCATGGGAACTGTTGTAGGCCAGGATTTTTGGATGCAAGTCATGGTCGTAAGTGTCGTTGCATTTATTGCAACCGTTGGCGTTTACGGCATTGTAGCCTTAATTGTTCGAATGGACGAAGCCGGGTATAAGCTGATTCAGTGGAGTGCAGGACGAAATAAAATACTTCAATCAGTGGGAACGCTTTTAGTAAAAGCATTACCACGCGTTATTCAAGTTTTAGCAGTGGTGGGAACACTTGCCTTACTGTTAGTCTCTGGTGGAATATTTTCGCATCAATTGCCTGCTTTACATCACGCGGTCGATTTTATGCCAAGCATGTTGCTTGAATTTTTACTGGGTTTAATCGTGGGTTTACTTTGCGTTTTTGTAGTGAATATTTTTAAGAAAATTGTAAAGAAAGATAAGGTTACTGTATAGTTATATGCAAGCGTATGGCAGACCGTGAAAAATAACATTTAGCTAAGAAAAATAAGTAACATAAAAAATTTAAATAGTTTATTAAGATATGAGATTTTTAAACTTCTTTAAATCGAATAAAGACGAACAAATAAAACCAATTATTAATAGTATTGGTAAATTTTTATTCACAGAATTTGATGGAACTAAAAACTATAAAGGAATTATCAATTCAATTATTGGACAAAACATTGAATTACTTTTTCCTGTAATCCAATCTCAAATTTCAAATTATCAAGTTGATTATTTTAAGAAAATTGAAAATAATTGGACTTCTATATTGCAGCAATTAAAAAATCTAAAACCAGAAATTGATTTTGAAAATTACAACGTAGTAAATATTATGATTCCAGAAAAAGGAAATGAGTTTTATGATGTTGACGCTGAAATAGTATTTAAAAAGAAAGGAAATATTATTTCTGCAATCTTGATTGATTTAAATGTAGACGAAATAATTGAAAATTAGGAACGCCAGCAGATAACAGCAGTTTGGCAAAATGGCGGGTTTAGTGCTAAATTGAACATTTGGTTTTCTAATGAAGTTTAGTGCTAAATTGAAAGTAAGTGCTTCAAAATCCGCCACTTCGCCAAGCTGCAAAACGTTAAAAACTTTTTAATATGATGCCAACGATAAAAACTATTTCAACCATACTATTCTTGCTTTTAACTACATTTATCTATTGTCAAGATTCAAAAACAAAGATTGAAGAAAATCGATTTATTGAAAGAAGAGAAAATAAATTCGGAATTACCGACAGTTTAAAAAATGTGATAATTCCGTTTATGTATGATTTTATTGAGTTTAAAAACCAAAGATTAATTATAAGAAAGAATAATTTAAATGGTCTTTATTCTTTAGATTATACAGAACTTCTTCCTTTAGAATTTCAATTTATGTCACCTCGTAAAAACGAAAGATTTATCCTTTGTACAAAAAAATCAATATATGGATTATCAGATATTAATGGAAAAATTATTATACCAATAAAATATAAAAGGGTTTTTTCTATAGAAAATGATGATTTTTACATAACAGAAAATGATAATAATTTAAGTGGAGTTTATGATTACAATGGAAAAAACATAATCCCTGAAGAGTATAAGTTCTATACAATTGACAAGCATAGAATATTTGCAACAAAAGATAACGAATCCCAAATTATTGACATTCAGAATTTGCAAAACAGCATTATTTTAGAAGAAAAAATTGAACTAATTGAAACGATTAAGCATTATGCAATGGGTGAAAATTTATTTCAAATCATAAAAAAGGAAGATAAGTTCGGTCTTATTAATTCAAAAAATGAAATAATAATCCCAACCATTTATGATGAACTTAAATCATCACAAAACTGGCGATATTACTTAATCAAAAAGAACAATAAAATTGGACTAATAAATGTTAATGGAACTATAACCAAAGAACCAATTTATGATAGTATAGAATTGCGAAAAGAATATATTATATTGAAAAGGAAAAATAAAAACGACGAAGTTTACGCTTACGAATACTAAAAAACGTTCTTGTAAACTCTCTAATACACTTTCTTAATCACATACGTCACAATTCCCCAAATGATTAATTGATTTTCTTCAGTGATTTTGATCGGCTCAAACGATTTGTTTTCCGGCATCAAAAGCATTTCTTCTTTGCTTACTTTAATCCGTTTTACAGTGAATTCGCCATCTAAAAAACATACAGCGACTTTGTTGTTTTGGGGTTCTAAACTTCGATCGATCACTAAAATATCACCATCATCTATTCCGGCACCAATCATGGAGGTTCCGGTGGCTTTGGCATAAAAGGTACTTTCCCTATTTTTGACTACTACAGCATCAAGACTAATTTTTGTTTCATCAAAATCTGCCGCCGGCGAAGGAAATCCAGCCTTGATTCCCGCCGTAATAAACGGAAGTTCAATTGGATTATCTAAATCCGGTGTAAAAAAGGTAAGTTTATTTTTTGACATAATTTAATTTTCAAATTGCCTCATTCCTTCATTGGCTAATTGCCACATTGTCCCATTGCCACATTAACCAATTCTTACCTTAAAAATATCCCGAATATCCGTCGTATATTTAGGTGAAAGCAAATTCTGTTTCATTTTCCAAGTGCGTTGCAAATCCTGATTACCTAATCGAATTTTTCGTTCGCCGGTTTTTTTATGAAAAGCATCCATCACTTCCATGATTTTTTGGTGCTTCGGATTTTCTTCTTCAAACAAATGAAATTGCTTTTGGTCTTGCGGAATAATTTGGGTTACAATTACTCCTGCTTTTTTATAAATTTCGCCTTCTTCAAAGATTTCTTTCAACATTTTGACAGCCAATGCACTGATGGTTATACTGGAATTACTCCCAAAAGGCAACGTTTCCATCTTATAAAAATTATATTTCGGTTTATCGACTTTGTATTTGTCTTTCCGCAAATATAAAATAACACCATAACAACAGGAATTTTGTTTACGAAGCTTCTCCGCACAAACGGTGGCAAAGGTAGAAACACGTTCTTTCATTTCATCAAACGTAGTGATGTTGCCGTCAAAACTTCGGGTGATGGCAATGTTTTTGCGGTCTTTGGGTTCTTCGAGTTCTAAAACGGATTGACCCAATAATTCCAATCGCAAGCGGTTGCCTACGACGCCCATTTCTTTTTTAATAAAAGCTTCGTTGTGTGGCAAAGTAAAATCGTAGGCGGTATGAATATTTTGTGCCTTCATTTTTTTGGTTAACCGATAACCAATGCCCCACACGTCTTCAATTTTGGTCCATTTTAATCCTTTGATGCGTTTTTCTTCGGTGTCGATGACATAACTTCCCAAGGTTTGTGTTGGAAATTTTCGGGCAATTTTATTCGCTACTTTTGCTAATGCTTTGGTAGGAGCAAAGCCAACAGAAACGGGAATGCTTAACCATTTCAGCGTTCGCTTTTTCATTTCCAGACCGTATTGCTGATAATCAGGAATAGTCATTCCGTCAAAGTTGAGAAAAGCTTCGTCAATGCTGTACACTTCAATGTTGGGAGTGAATTGTCCTAAGATAGTCATCACCCGATTACTCAAATCGCCATACAAAGCATAATTGGAAGAAAAAACGGTGATGTTTTTTTGTTTCAGTTCGTCGCGTACCTTAAATTCCGGTGCTCCCATCGGGATGCCTAATGCTTTGGCTTCGTCGCTGCGAGAGATGATACAGCCGTCGTTGTTAGACAAAATAACAATGGGTTTTCCATTCAGTTGAGGTTGGAAAACACGTTCGCACGAAGCATAAAAATTGTTACAATCGACTAAAGCATACATGGTGTAAAGTTAGTGGATTATTGTTTTTTTTGGAAGCGAAGGAATGTTAATGTTGATAAGAAAAAAGAGAATAGAAAAAAGAAAACAGAGCAAAGATAAATGGTTAACCGTTATCGGTTTTGGTTGATAGTTTTGATAAAAAAATAGTTTAAATTAAATCTATATTGAGATTTTTCAAAGATGGAGGAGACTAAAAGTTGAAAACACTACTAATTTTGTAATGATAAATCCGTGTTCATCCATTTTCGCAAAGCGAATCTAAAAAAATCAGTTTTATCCGTGCTATCCGTGTTCCATTTGAGTTAGTGATTATTTGGAAGTTTTCAATCGCAGTCGCAGTTTTCAACCGACAACTCACAACACCTTCTCATACGCTCGTCTCGGACTTCCTCTAAAATGCACGATGCCACAAAACACAAAACCTGATTTTTCAAAGATACTCATCATAGCAAAATTATCGTGGTTGGTATCGGCTTTGAGGCTGTGGATGTTATTGGCTAACGCAAATGCTTCGATATGCTCAATCATTTTTTTGGATAAGTTTTGACCGATGTATTCCTGAGCAATCGCCACACGATGAAAAACCACAAAATCACTTGTGGTCAACCATTCGCCTTGTAAGTTTGCATATTCTGGTTCGTCATTGATTAAAACGGCAGAATAACCTATAATAATTTCACCATCAGTTAGCACATAACCAATTCCTTTTTCGATGTCTTGTTGAATGATTTCCGGGTTGGGATAACCGTCTTGCCATTGGTTGCTGCCGTCGGCTTTTCGTCGGAGGATGGCTTTTTGAAGGATGATCCAGATTTGTGGAGCATCGGTGGTGGTGGCTTTTCTGAATTGGTAGTTCATTTTATTTGGTTCTGGCATCTAATGAAATAAATTACAAAGTTAGCACAATTTTCTATTGAAGCAGCATTCGCGTTAGGGATTGAAGTGAAAAGCCCGGAACCTCAAAACAGCAAATTTTCTTAGGCACAAAAAGCGACCAAAGGAAGCTCTTTTGGGTCTTTAGAAAATTGCTGTTTTGTGGTGAGGACTTGTAACAGAAAGCCCGACCCTTGGGAAACGCCCAAAATTTTAAAAATAAAAAAACGTCCCGATTGCTCGAGACGTTGTCATTTCATTCGGTAATCTAAATAATATCTATTATTCGATCACAGCTACTTGAGCTGCTACTTTACCTTTTCTACCTTCTTCTTCTTCGTAGTGAACTCTGTCACCTTCTCTTAGCTCTTCAGCTTTGATTCCGGTTGCGTGAACGAAGATGTCTTTTCCGGTTTCTTCATCTGTGATGAATCCGTAACCTTTTGACTCATTGAAAAATTTTACTGTACCTGTACGCATTGTGATAATAAAAAAAATTAATAATGCCCAAAGGTAATCTATAATTAAATACGAATGTTAAAACAATGTTACTTTTTTGTGAAAATTATTGATTTTCAGTATTTTCCTCGTTTTTTTTATCGAATTTAAACATATAGTCTTCTAATTTCTTGTTTTTATAGCGATGCCATAAAAAAACAGGCATGAGCACTAATGCACTGATTAATACACCGATACCAACCCATTTATCGCCTTCGTCTCCGATTGTGTTTTTGATGTAAAATCCGTAGCCAATAAAGGCTAAAACGATAAAAAACAGGATGCGAATGACGTATTTCATGGTTTTATTTTAGGTTTAATTTGATGTGTAATTCGTTTAATTGTGCTTCGTCGATTGTGGATGGAGCATCAATCATCACATCGCGACCGCTGTTGTTTTTTGGGAAAGCGATGAAGTCACGAATGGTTTCTTGTCCACCTAAAATAGCCACCAAACGGTCTAATCCGAAAGCTAAACCTCCGTGTGGCGGTGCTCCGAATTGGAAAGCGTTCATTAAAAATCCGAATTGGTTTTCGGCTTGTTCGGGAGAAAATCCTAACAACGAGAACATTCTACTTTGTAAATCACGGTCGTGAATACGGATGGAACCACCACCGATTTCGTTTCCGTTTAACACCATATCGTAGGCGTTGGCACGCACTTTTCCGGGTTCGGTTTCGATCAGTTTCATATCTTCCGGTTTTGGCGAAGTGAACGGATGGTGCATGGCGTGGTAGCGTTGCGAATCTTCATCCCATTCCAATAACGGAAAATCGACTACCCAAAGTGGAGCAAATTCGTCCGGTTTTCGCAAGCCTAAACGAGTGGCAACTTCCATACGAAGTGCCGATAATTGTGTTCTGGTTTTGTCGGCTTTTCCGGAAAGAATTAGAATTAAATCGCCGGGTTTGGCGTTGGTGATTTCGGCCCATTTTTTTAAATCGGCTTCGTCATAAAATTTATCTACGGAGGATTTTAGACTTCCGTCCAATTCGTATTTTACATAGACCATTCCGGTAGCACCAATTTGCGGACGTTTGATCCAATCAATCAACGCATCAATTTCTTTTCTGGAATAGGAGGCACAGCCGGGAACGGCAATTCCGACTATTAATTCGGCCGAATTAAATACCGGAAAATCTTTGTTTTGAGCTACTGCGTTTAGCTCTCCGAATTTCATGTCAAAACGAATATCCGGTTTGTCGTTTCCGTAGGTTTTCATTGCATAGTCGTAGGTAATTCTTGGGAATTTATCTACTTCAACGCCTTTGATTTCTTTTAATAAATGACGAGTCAATCCTTCAAAAACATTTAAAATATCTTCTTGTTCCACGAATGCCATTTCGCAATCGATTTGTGTGAATTCCGGTTGACGGTCGGCACGCAAATCTTCGTCTCTAAAACATTTTACGATTTGAAAATATTTATCCATTCCGCCTACCATCAACAATTGTTTGAAGGTTTGTGGCGATTGAGGTAAAGCATAAAATTGTCCTTCGTTCATGCGACTTGGAACGACAAAATCTCTTGCTCCTTCGGGAGTAGATTTGATTAAATAAGGTGTTTCTATTTCGCAAAAACCTTGTTTAGACAAATAATTGCGTACTTCCATCGATACTTTATGACGGAAAATCAAGGAGTTTTTTACCGGATTTCTTCGGATATCTAAATAGCGGTATTTCATTCGAATGTCTTCGCCACCATCAGTTTCATCTTCAATGGTGAAAGGAGGAAGTTGAGCTGCATTTAAAATCGTTAATTCAGAAACTAAGATTTCAATTTCTCCGGTTGGAATGTTTTTATTTTTTGCCTCGCGTTCGATTACGGTTCCTTTTACTTGAATCACGAATTCTCTTCCGAGTGATTTTGATGCTTCAAAAACCGATTTTTCGGTTCGGCTTTCATCAAATATTAATTGAGTGATTCCGTAACGATCGCGTAAATCGACCCAATTCATAAATCCTTTATCACGTGATTTTTGCACCCATCCGGCTAAGGTAACTTCTGTATTGATGTGCGAACTGTTTAATTCTCCGCAAGTATGACTTCTGTACATTTTGATTCGAAATTTTTTGAGTTGCAAAAGTACTATTTTGTTTGAAGAATTTTGATTTTTTTAGGGTAAAAGGTGATAGGTGATTGGTAAAGGGGTTGAGTGAATATGATTTGTTTCAAATCTTTATCAAAATAGAACACGTATTAGATGGATTAAATGGATTTAAGCTGATTTCTTTGTTCGCAAGCGAGAATGGATTTGGATGGATTTTATTCTGCTTACTTTTTTATAACAACTTTTACTCCTAACTCCAAACTGCCAACTCTAAACTTATTTTAATGGAACACGGATTAGGTGGACTAAATGGATTTACGCTGATTTATTTGTTCGCAAGCGAAAATGGATTGAAGCGGATTTCTTGGTTTGCGGATAGTTTTCTCGCAGAATCTTTAGAATTTTTGAAGTTCCGTTTACCTTTTATCGATTACCCATCACCAATTTCCAATGTTAAGTTTTTATCTAATGTTACCAAATTGTTACCAAAAAGTTTTTTTAATGTAAACTTTTGTGTACATTTGTTTTGTAATTGTTAACCTGCTAAAAATTAAAGAGTATGAAAAAGTTATTTATTGCAGCAATGCTGGTAGTTTCAGGAGCATTATTTGCTCAAGATGATAATGCAAAACACGAAGTGGTTGACCAAATGGTTAAATCAACTTTTTATCACGATAATGGTCAAGTGCAACAAGAAGGTTTTTATAAAGATGGAAAAGTGCACGGACAATGGGTTTCGTATGATGAAAGCGGAAATAAAGTGGCCATGGGTCAATATCAAAACGGAATGAAAATTGGCAAATGGTTCTTTTGGACCGGAGCTGATTTAACTGAAGTAGATTATTCTGACAGTAGAATTGCACAAGTGAAAAAATGGTCGCAAGGTGCTATTGTACAAGTGAACAAAAATTAACTATACCTAAACTCAACCTTAAAAGAGCTTCATAATTGAAGCTCTTTTTTTATTCTATTTTCTTTTTGGAACGATTTAATTCTTTGAAGGATGAAATGATTTTTTCCATTGCTTTTGAATGTTCTTTTTTACTTTTTAGTTCTGTCCAGTTGACGATTTGATAGTATCGATCTTTTCCTTTCACAAATCCAAATTGATAATAAATGTCAATATTATCAACAGTTCCGCTCACGTTCATGAGTTTTGCATCCATTCCGTTGATTTTGGTGTCTTCAAAGTTGGAGAACTTTCCATTTTTAATACTAACGGATAAATTATCTTTTAGTAAATTAGAATATCCGGTTAAATTTGGCTTGTAACTTTCTGCTAAATATTCATCTTGAGTCACTAAATCATTGAAATCGGAAATTGGTTCATCAATTACAATCGTATAAAATTCATTGAGGATATTTTGGTATTGCAGCGAAGCATCTTCATGCAAATTATCTGCTTTGGAAAGTGTTTTGGGTAACTCAATTTCGTATTGTCCTTTAATTTTGATGGATTGAATTTCTTCATTGGCACAACTTACCATCACAAAGGAAATTAAAATATAGCAACTAATTCTGATTGTTTTCATTTGAAAATTTTATGCAAGATAAAAAAAAACCACGCTTTCACGTGGTTTAATTGGTTAATTTGTTTCGGTATTTAAATCTAGTTTTTTCTTCTTTTTCTTTTTTACTTTGATTTTTCCTTTATGTAGTAAATAGAACATCACCGGAACAATTACTAAAGTAAGGAAAGTGGCAAAAATTAATCCGTAGATTACGGTTTTGGCCAATGGACCCCAGAAAATTACGTTATCACCTCCCATATAAATGTTTGGGTTGTAATCAATAAATAATCCAAAAAAGTCAACGTTCAATCCCATTGCTAACGGAACTAATCCTAAAACGGTGGTAATTGCGGTTAATAAAACCGGTCTTAAACGAGAACGTCCACCTTCAACAATTACATCTAAATATTCTTGTTTGTTTAGTAAGCCGTCTTCATCTAACCCTTTTTCATTTAATTTTCTATCGATAAGTAATTGGGTGTAATCAATCAAAACAATAGCATTATTTACAACAATTCCGGCCAACGAAATAATTCCCATCATCGTCATAATGATGACAAAATCGTCACCAAAGAAAGCCATTCCAAAAAATACACCACCAAAACTTAGTAAAACCGAAACCATAATAATAATTGGTTTAGAAACTGAGTTAAATTGAGCAACCAAGATTAAAATGATTCCGCCCAACGCAATTAATAAAGCATTCACCAAGAAACTCATATTTTTCGATTGCTCTTCTTGTTCTCCGGTGAAAGAGAAATTAATGTCTTTTCCTATTTCGTAATCTTCTAATTCTTTTTTAATTTTTTCTACGATTTCATTACCATTATAACCGGTAACAACATTAGAATAAACGGTAATAATTCGTTTTAAATTCTTTCTTTTTATCGTATTAAAAGTGGTAGAATTCTGATTAGAAGTAATGGATGAAATCGGAACTTGAACTAATTTTCCTGAAGCCTGATCTCTAAATGTTATCGGTTGATTGTAAATGATGTTATTGTCATTTCGTTGAGCTTCCGGTAAACGAACATTGATTTCGAAATCGTCTTTACCGTCTTTGTAAGTTGAGATTTTCTCACCAAAAATAGCTCTTCGCAATGTTTGACCCACTTGACCAGACGTAATTCCGAGTTGACCGGCTTTATCCAAATCAACGGTTACATCAACACCTGGTTTTTCTTTATTTACATCAATTTTAAGTTCTTCAATTCCGGCGATATTTTTTCCGTCAATAAAACTTTTCATTTTTTTGGCTTCCATCAACATCGCATCATAATCTTCTCCAGAAATTTCGATGTTTACAGGATATCCGGCAGGCGGACCGTTTTGCTCTTTTTCTACAATGACCGAAACGCCGGCATAACCTTGCACAGCCGAACGGATTTCTTCCATCACATCCAAACTGTTTAAACCTTTACGGTATTTGAATTCCCGCATTGTTAATGTTACTTTTCCACGATTTGGCATATCGTTTTGAGCACCACCTTCCGTTTGCGGATTTCCGGCACCTTGACCTACTTGGCCAATGGCACTTTCTACCATATAATTATCGCCGTCTTCTACATATTTATTGGCAATGGCGTATACTTTTTGCTCTATTTCTTTCGTAAATTCATTGGTTTTTTTGATGTCTGTTCCTTCAGGAAATTCAATGTAAACCATAATTTGATTCGGTTGATTTTCAGGAAAGAACAACACATTTGGTTTAGCAATTCCAACTGCTACAAATGATAAAATCAATAAACCAAATGTTCCAAGAAAAAATGCCCAAGGTTTTCTTCCGCCTAACGCAAATTGTAAAAAATTACGGTATTTATTTTCAAGCCAAACTAAGATGATTCGTTGAAAATAATCTTGTGCTCCAACCAGAAAATATTTGTAAATCCATAACATGATGGCGAAGAAAAGCATCAAGTTTCCAAGACCTTTTAATCCGCCGGATTCTGAAATAAATCCTGAAATAAGCATAACTAATCCAATTCCGCCCACTAATCCACTTAATTTGATGAGTGATTTTTTACTCATTTCTTCTTCTTTCAATTTCATGAAATCGGAAGTTAGCATCGCATTGATAACTAACGCCACAAACAAAGAAGAAAATAATACCACGGACAATGTCATCGGAAAATAAATCATAAATTTCCCCATCGTTCCGGGCCATAATCCTAATGGGAAAAAGGCTGCCAATGTGGTTGCAGTGGATGCGATAATTGGCCACGCAATTTCGCCAATACCTTCAATAGCGGCTTGTTTTCTGGATTTTCCTTCGCTCATTAATGTGTAAACGTTTTCCACCACAACGATTCCGTTATCCACCAACATTCCAAGTCCCATAACGAGTCCGAAAAGTACCATAGTATTCAGTGTAATCCCGAAAGAAGCCAAAATCATATACGACATGAACATCGAAAGCGGAATAGCAAAACCAACAAATAATGCATTTCTAAATCCTAAGAAAAACATCAAAACACCAATAACAAGAATTACCCCAAAAATGATATTGTTCACCAAATCATCTACTTGGGCAATGGTTCGGGTAGATTGATCGTTTGCGTAAGTAATGGTTAATCCTTCCGGAAAGTAATTTTCTTTGGCTTTGTCGATAATTGTTTTTACACCATCAACGGCCTCCACCATATTTTTACCACTTCTTTTTTTAATGTCGAGCATCACAACGGGCTTACCATAATCTCTTGCAAAAGTTGTTCGTTCTTTTTCTTGGAAAGTAATGGTCGCAATATCTTTTAAGTAAACATTTCCATCTTGTTTTTTAACGATGATGTTTTCTAAATCAGACGGTTTTTCGATTTCACCAATTACACGGATATTTTTCTTAATTCCGTTGTTGGAAACGCCTCCACCGGAAACGGTTTTGTTTTCATATTTCACCGAATTGATAATGTCGTCAAAACTTACTTTTGCAGAAGACATTTTATACATATCAACCGCAATTTCAACCTCTTTATCTTCCGCACCACGAATGGCCGCTTCTTTAATTTGCGGAAGTCTTTCGATTTGATCTTCTAAATATTCAGCATATTCTTTCAGTTTTTCTGATGAAAAATCGCCTGTAATATTGATGTTCAAAATCGGAACTTCTTCGGCAATATTCAAATCAAAAACGTTTGGTTCTACTTTTCCACCGCCGTCGATTGTTGGCCATTCAGTATCAGATTTTACAAGGTCGACCTTGTCTTTTACCTTTTGTTTGGCATCTTCAACTGAAATATCTTCGTCAAATTCAACCAAAATCATGGAATAATCTTCCAATGTATTGGATGTGATTTTTGTTACACCCGAAATATTGTTGAATTCTTCTTCCAAAGGTTTGGTTATCAGTTTCTCTACATCTTCAGCCGAATTCCCCGGATTTATCGAACTAACATAAATTTTAGTTTCAATAATTTCGGGAAAACTCTCTCTCGGCATTGAATAATACGACATCAATCCACCAATCAATAGTATGGCTGTGATGACATAAACCGTCATTTTATTGTTAATTGCCCACGTTGAAATGGCAAATTCTTTATTTATCTTACTCATCAGAGGTTTGTTTTATGAGTTTATTTATTTGATAACTTCAACAGTGATGCCGTCTTTCAATGATTTTGCACCATCAGTAACCACCATTTCTCCGGGTTCTAGGCCTGATTTTATTTCAACAAAAGCACCGGTTGTATAACCTAATTCTACTGTTTTTTGAACTGCTTTAGCATTGTTTTTGCTGTCAACATTCGCAACTGTGTAAACAATTTTCTTTCCTTCAGCATTTTCCTGAATGATGTTTTCAGGAAGCAATAATGCTTTTGGGTTTTTATAATCTTCAATTTTCAACACTGCAACTTGATTCGGTCTCAATAAATTATCCGGATTTGGGAGGGCAATTTCAATTCCGAATGTTCGGTTATTTGGGTTGATGTAATTGCCCACTTGACGTACTTTTCCTTGGTATGTTTTTCCTAATGAATTCAAATACACTTCTACAACAGCACCCACTTTTAATTGGCTGATGTAATTTTCCGGCACATTTGCACTCACATACATGTTACTTAAATTCACAATTCTAAACAATTCCATCCCGGGAGAAACAACTTTTCCTCTTTCGGTAATCACTTCATCAATTGTTCCAGAGAATGGAGCAACCACGTTGGTTTTGTTTAATTGTGATTTGATTTGAGCCACTGCTTTTTGTTGACTTTCTAATGAAGTTTTAGCTTGTAAAAACTGAATTTCCGAACCAATTTTTTGATCCCAAAGATTTTTTTGTCTTTCAAAAGTAGTTTTTGCTAAAGCTAATTGTGTTTCAGCTTGAGCCAATTGAGAACCCATTCCGCCATCGTCTATTCTGCCCAAAATTTGTCCTTTTGAAACTTTTTGACCGGCTTTCACATAAACTTGCGTTAGAATTCCTGAATATTCTGGACTAATTACGATGTTTTCTTTCGTATCCACATTTCCCTGAATTTCGATGTAATGTGTAAACAAAGAGTCTTTTAAAGTAACTGTTTTTACTAACGGATTTTTTTTGTTCGGATCTAATTCGGCGATAGCTTTGTCTAATTTTGCTAAATCGGCCACTAATTTTTCATATTCTTTATGAACGATTTCTCTGGATGATTTGATTTGATTTAAATCTTTTGATTTAACAACATCATCCACGTTTACATCACTTTTTTCGCCTGAACAAGCCGAAAGTAAAAGTGAAAAAGTAACTAAGTATAGAATTTTTTTCATGTTATATATAGATTGAATTTTGATTGATTTATTTTGTTTGTCCGATTGCTTTTTCCAAAGCTGCTTTTCTACTGATGACATCTACCATCGATTGAAGGTAGCTTTGTTGAGCTGAATATAATTGACGTTGAGCATCCGTAAAATCAAAACTGGTTGAAATACCTTCCGTAAATTTCACTTGTTGTTTTTTCTCAATACGTTCGGCTAAGGATAAATTTTCTTTTGAACTGAAATATTGTTCTACGCTGTATTCATAATCGCTTTTGGCATTTTGGTATTGAAGTTTCAAGCGTTGTTCGGTCTCAGTCAACTGCGTTTGTGCTTGCTCTAATGCAATTTTTGATTGTTGTACTTTTGCGTTTTTACCAAAACTGCTAAAAATAGGTACGTTTAAACCAACACCTAAATTGGAATAGTTGAACCATCTTTGATTTTGAGTAAAAAACTCAAATTGATCACCAAAAGCATTGTACCCGAAATTCAAATTAGCTGAAAGTGAGGGTAAAAACTTGCTTTTTTCTAACTTCATTTCAAGGGTTCTTTGCTCTACAAAATTTGTTGAAAGAGCATAATCAATACTGTTTTTTACTTCGAACGATGAACCGGTTAAAGCCATGTCTAAATTGGAAGCAGTCAGGTTTTCTAATTTGTCTGTTAAAGAAAGATCCTCTTCCAATTCAATTCCTAAATTGATTTTAAGCATATTATACGAAATGTCCTTTAATCTTTTAGTATAATTCAAACTGCTGTTAATACTGGAAAGTGTAATTTTTAGTTGTTCCACATTTTCTTCTTCAATTAAACCGTTTTTGAAGGTTTGTTCAGTATCAAATAAGGTTTTATCCAAGGTTGCTTTATTCTTTTCTAAAATTGCAATATTCTCTTCTGCTAATAACACATTTCCATACGAATTGATAATCATTTCACGAATTTCCAAATCGGTTTTCTTCTTTGAACTTTCATAATATTGCAAATACGTTTTTGAAGCTTGAAGTGCCACAATATAGGAACCGTCAAAAATCAATTGACTCAAAGTTGAGCGGGCTACCATAGAATGCTTGGTGCCAAACGCAAATGTTGAAATTTGGTTTGGATCGCCATCTGGATCAAATAAATTACCTGATACAGCTTGTGTTTGAAGCTTAAAATTATTTGCATAATCTAAACCGGCGTTAATTTGTGGTAAACCCGCAGCGGTAGTTTCCCATTTTTTCTTTTTGGCCGCTTCAATGTCACGACCGGAATTAATGGCCGTGTAATTATATTGTAAAGCGTGATCAATCGCCTGCTGAAGCGAAAACGAGTAGCTTTTTTTTGTTTCTTGTGCCTGCATACCTAAACAAGCGAGCAAGAGGAAGAGTGATAATTTCTTCATAGTATAGATTGATGATTATGATTTATTGGTTATTTTTTCTAAAACTTGGAGTCCTTTGGTGGTTGAAATGGCACGCACATGATAGTCGAGGTATAATTCTTCCATCATCCTAAAATTGTATGATTCATCCGAAAAGACATTTTTATCTTTTAAAGCATGAACACAGGAATAGTATATTTTACTGATGAATTCAATGTCTATTTCCGGTCGGTAAAGGCCCGTTTCAACTCCTTTTTTAAGATTGGTTACAACGCAATCTTGCATTTTGCAATATTCCTTCCCATGTAAAGTTTTATAGATTTTTGGAAAATATTTTTGCAACTGAAAAATGGGCGAAGCTTTTTCATCCTTTAATTTATGTAAAACAAAATCTTTAATTTCAAATAACTCTTCAATTGCATTTTTGTCCGGTTGACAAATTTGGTCTATACCACACGATATAGAATCAAACATTTGCATGGTCACCGCTTCCACCAAATCATTTTTGTTGGCAAAATGCTGGTAAATCGTTTTTTTTGAAATCCCCATTTCATTGGCAATGTCATCCATTGTAACACTTTTAAAACCTAGCGTTAAATACATTTCCGTTGCTTTTTCAATTATTTGTTCTTGCATTATGATGTTGATTTTTATGTCTAAAATTCGCCGCAAATGTATAACGGAAACTTTTAACACCAAAATAGTTTCCAAAGTATTTACAATTATTTAACATTTGTTTTGGATGTAATTATTCGTCAGGTTTCTGCATTCGGTTTTTTTTGGTTTTCTTTGTATTCCATTAAACTAAAAATTTTTCATCAATGCATTCTATTGCGGTTTATCAAGAACATTTTCTTGCTCATTTAGAAAATCAGAACATTTTAAAAGAACCAAAAAATCTGTATGAACCAATAGATTATATTTTGCGTTTGGGCGGAAAAAGAATGCGTCCGGTTTTGACCTTAATGGCAGCTGAGATTTTTGATGCCGATTTTAAAAAAGCACTTTCTGCGGCAACGGCCGTGGAGGTTTTTCATAATTTTTCGTTAGTTCACGATGATATTATGGACGATGCTCCATTAAGAAGAGGAAAAGAAACCGTCCACGAAAAATGGAATCTAAACACCGGAATTTTATCAGGAGATGCCATGTTGATTTTGGCTTATCAATATTTTGAAAGTTATGAACCAACAATCTTTAGAGCTTTAGCAAAATTATTCAGCAAAACGGCTTTGCAAGTTTGCGAAGGTCAGCAATACGATGTTGATTTTGAAACCAGAGACGATGTTTCCATTCCCGAATATTTAAAAATGATTGAATTTAAAACCGCTGTTTTGGTAGGAGCTGCAATGAAAATGGGAGCGATTATTGCCGAAACATCAGAAGAAAATTCCAATTTAATTTATGATTTCGGCTTGAATTTGGGCATCGCCTTTCAATTGCAAGACGATTATTTAGATTGTTTTGGAAATCCGGAGACTTTTGGTAAACAAGTGGGTGGCGATATTATCGAAAACAAAAAAACCTATCTTTACCTTAAAGCAATGGAATTTGCAAAAGCAGATGAACGTGAGCAATTGTTGCATTTATATTCCATTCAACCCAATGATAATTCCGAAAAGATTGAATCTGTAAAAGAATTTTTCAATCTTACCGGAGCTTCAAAAGCCACACAAAAAGCAATTGAAAATTATACGATGAAAGCCTTTGAAACCTTAACCAAAATGCAAATTGGCGAAGATAAAAAAATGGTTTTGAGAGCGTTTGGCGAGAAGTTGATGAAGCGAGATGTGTAAGTTGCGGGTTTGAAAGTTGCGGGTTTCGGGTTCTTTGTCATTCCGCAAGATGACGAAGTCGAAATAGGAATCTCCTCTTAAGGAGGCAGTTTTCAGTCTAGAGTTGTGAGTTTTTAGTTTTTCAGTTAGGAGTTGATAGTAAAGGAGTCATTATAAAATAAAAAGTAAACAGAAAAAATCCATCCAAATCCATTTTCGCCTGCGAACAAAAAAATCAGCGAACATCCATTAAATCCCACCAATCCGTGTGCAATTAAAAATCAAAAATCAACAATCGTTAATCAAATGTATCCCATCCCAACATCAACCGACCATCTTCTAACCGAAGCAGAAAAAGAAAATCTTTACCTCAAACTCATTGAACAACTCAACAAAGATTTCAATTTTGCAAACGAACCGGTTGATTTTCCGTTAAGCACTTCGTCAAACGAATTAAAAATTCAATTGCACGAAAAAGTATATCGACTTATTCAATACAAATTTGCCGAATATTTAAATTTACTCTACATCATCGATGTTTCCGAAGATGAAGTCAAAAAACTCAATGGAGATGACATTGCCGAATTGGCTGAACAAGTGGCGTTCTTAATTTTAAAAAGAGAATGGCAAAAGGTTTGGTTTAGAAATAGACTCTAACAAACGGCATCCAAGCCTCAGAATACACATTTCGATTGTCGTTGTGCAACACATTATAACGAAGACCAATTGTTACATTATTCGTTTGATAACCAACACCTAAAAATAATCCGGTGTTCCAAAAATTATCTTTCAAAGAACCAAAATTGTCTTTATAAGTCGTGTTCACTCGAAGTTGCTCCAATTCAGCAGATAACTGAATTTCCGGAATTGGATTTCCCAACACAATCATACTCGCACCATAAATATACGATTCAAAAAAGTTCTTTTGCTTTACATAACTTCCTTGCACTCCAAAGCCAAGACTAATGTATTGGTTAAAATCATAAATCGCTCCGGGAGCCAGTGTAATATCAGTATAGTTGTTTCCAATAGCCAAACCTATTCCGCCTCCAAAACGAACTTTTGACCAAAATTCACTTTTTTGGTTTTGAGAAAGACTATTATTTTCTTGACAAAAAGCATTTTCCGAATTAAAAAATGCAGACAAAAAGAAACTAAAAATTGTAAGTTTTACAGCATATTTCATCTCTATATCATTTTAGCAATTAAAAACATAAAAGTATGTAAAAATAGATAAAAGATTATTGCAAATATTGTACTTTTGCAAAACTATTTTTAACAAATAAGGTTTATTACTACTAATTATGGATAGGTTTTCCTTTTTAAACGCAGCACACACACAATTTTTTGCAGATCTTTACGAACAATATACCGTTAATCCGGATGCTGTTGAACCAAGTTGGAGAGCCTTTTTTCAAGGGTTTGATTTTGGTTTAGAATCTGCAAGCGACAATGAAGCCGTTACCCAATTGGCCGATTTTTCTGCCGGAAATCAAGACTGTAGTCTCGTTTCTGATAAATTACAAAAAGAATTTAATGTTCTAAAATTAATTGATGCCTACAGAACGCGTGGTCATTTATTCACCAAAACCAATCCTGTTCGTGAGCGAAGAGTGTATGCTCCAACCTTAGCTTTAGAAAATTTCGGATTAGCATCATCAGACTTAGAAACTGTTTTTGATGCCGCCAAAGTATTGGGTCACGAACCTAAACCATTGCGTGAAATTGTTAAACATCTTGACAATGTCTATTGCCAATCCATCGGAATTGAATACATGTACATTCGTAAACCGGAAGTAATCGAGTGGATTCAAAGACGATTAAACATCAATGATAATTTACCTAATTTCTCCGGAGATGAGAAAAAGCATATTCTTAATAAATTAAACGAAGCCGTTTCTTTCGAAAACTTTTTACATACTAAATATGTAGGTCAAAAACGTTTTTCATTAGAAGGAGGAGAGAGCATCATCCCAGCGTTAGACGCATTAATTGAATCTGCTGCCGAAAAAGGCGTTGAGCAATTTGTGATGGGAATGGCTCACCGTGGTCGTTTGAATATCTTAGCCAACATTTTTGGCAAACCAACCCAAGACATTTTCTCCGAATTTGACGGAAAAGATTACGATAAAGAATATTTTGACGGCGACGTAAAATACCATTTAGGTTTAACTGCCGACAGAAAAACAAAATCAGGTAAAAACATCAACATCAATTTGGCTCCAAACCCTTCGCATTTAGAAACGGTTGGTGCGGTAATTGAAGGAATTACCAGAGCAAAGCAAGACAAATATTTCCCGAACGATTTCTCAAAAGTATTGCCAATCGCCGTTCACGGAGATGCCGCAGTGGCCGGACAAGGAATCGTGTATGAAATTGTTCAAATGTCGCAATTAGATGGTTATAAAACCGGAGGAACAATCCACTTGGTGATAAACAACCAAGTCGGATTTACAACTAATTACCTCGATGCTCGTTCGTCTATTTATTGTACGGATGTAGCGAAAGTGACATTATCTCCAGTGCTTCACGTCAATGCAGACGACACCGAAGCCGTAGTTCACGCGATGCTCTTTGCGTTAGATTTCAGAATGACTTTTGGTCGCGATGTATTTATCGATTTATTAGGGTATAGAAAATACGGTCACAACGAAGGTGATGAACCACGTTTTACCCAACCGGTTTTATACAAAATCATCGCCAAACATAGAAATCCTAGAGATATTTATGCTGAAAAGTTGATTGTTGATGGAATTGTTGACCAAACCTACATCAACAAAATTGAAAGCGATTACAAAGCCAAGTTAGATCAAAACTTAGAAGCTTCCCGCAAAAAAGAATTGACCATCATCACACCATTTATGCAAAATGAATGGGAAGGATTTGAGCAAGTTTCGGACGATGAAATGTTGAAAAAAGTCAAAACAACATTCGACAAAAAGAAATTGGATGTGATTGCTGAATCCATTTCAACTTTACCATCTGATAAAAAATTCATCAATAAAATCAGCAAAATTGTTACCGACAGAAAAACAATGTACGATAACGATACCATCGATTGGGGAACTGCCGAAACGTTGGCCTACGGAACATTATTAACCGAAGGTTTCGATGTTAGAATTTCCGGTCAAGATGTAGAAAGAGGAACATTCTCGCACCGTCACGCCGTTGTAAAAGTGGAAGACAGTGAAGAAGAAGTAATTTTATTAAACGGATTAAAAGATAAAAAAGGAAAGTTCAGCGTGTTCAACTCGTTCCTTTCCGAATATGGCGTGTTAGGTTTCGACTACGGTTATGCCTTAGCCAATCCAAACGCATTAACCATTTGGGAAGCACAATTTGGCGATTTCTCAAACGGTGCCCAAATTATGATTGACCAATACATTTCGTGTGGTGAAGACAAATGGAACAACCAAAACGGAATCGTTATGCTATTGCCTCACGGTTACGAAGGTCAAGGTGCCGAGCACTCTTCCGCCAGAATGGAACGTTACCTGCAACTTTGTGCCCGTCACAATATGTATGTAGCAGATTGTACAACGCCTGCCAACTTTTTCCACTTGTTGCGAAGACAAATGAAAACTAAGTTCCGCAAACCGTTGGTAGTGTTTTCACCTAAAAGTTTGTTGCGTCATCCATTATGTGTATCGACAAAAGAAGAATTGTATAACGGAAGTTTCCAAGAAACCATCGACGACAATTCAGTTGACAAAAAGAAAGTAAAAACACTCGTATTTTGCACCGGAAAATTCTACTACGATATTTTAGCCGAAAGAGAAAACTTAGGCAGAAATGACGTAGCTTTGGTTCGAATCGAGCAATTGTTCCCGTTACCAATCGAGCAATTAAAAGAAATAATAGCCAAATATCCCAACGCAGACGATTACGTTTGGGCACAAGAAGAACCCAAAAACATGGGAGCATACAGTTTTATGTTAATGAATTTTGACTTGGTAAAATGGCGATTAGCGTCGTTAAAAGCCTATGCAGCACCAGCCGCCGGAAGTCATACCAGAGACAGAAGACGCCACGCCGATGCAATCAGAATGGTATTTGACAAAAATTTGTTTAGATAAGAAGCTAATCCTGCTATCCGCTTCAATCTTTTACCATTTTTTGTTGTTTTTGTAAGTCAAAAAAAGAGCTCCCAAGGTCGCTTTTTTTTTGCCAACAAAAACTAACAAAAAAAGGCAAAAGGATTTCCGCTGCTATCAGGGCTAAAACGAGATAACAACACACAATAAAAAATTAAAATTCATAATTAAAAACATAAAAAGATGATTTTAGAAATGAAAGTTCCCTCTCCGGGAGAATCTATAAAAGAAGTAGAAATCGCAACTTGGTTAGTAAAAGATGGCGATTACGTAGAAAAAGACCAAGCGATTGCTGAGGTTGATTCAGACAAAGCCACATTAGAATTACCAGCCGAGGCTAGCGGAATCATCACGCTAAAGGCTGAAGAAGGCGATGCAGTAGCCGTTGGAGCCGTTGTTTGTTTAATCGATACTTCTGCTGCAAAACCAAGCGGTGATGCTCCAAAAGCTGAAGCAAAACCAGTAGCTGAAGCACCAAAAGTAGAAGAGAAAAAAGTTGAAGCTCCAAAAGCAGCTCCAACTCCTGAAAAAACGTATGCAACACAAGCACCTTCACCGGCAGCTCGTAAAATTTTATACGAAAAAAATATTCAACCTTCTGATATCGTTGGGACCGGAAAAGGCGGAAGAATCACAAAAGATGATGCAGTAAATGCTGTTCCATCTATGGGAACGCCAACTGGTGGAAACCGTGGTTCAGAACGTTCAAAATTATCAATGTTGCGTCGTAAAGTAGCCGAGAGATTAGTTTCGGCTAAAAACGAAACAGCAATGTTAACTACGTTCAACGAAGTTGATATGACTGCTATTTACGATTTAAGAGCAGAATATAAAGATGCTTTCAAAGAAAAACACGGATTAGGATTAGGCTTTATGTCTTTCTTTACCAAAGCCGTAACAAGAGCATTACAGCTATATCCTGACGTAAATTCAATGATTGATGGTCAGGAGAAAATCACGTATGATTTCTGTGATATTTCAGTAGCTGTTTCCGGTCCAAAAGGATTAATGGTTCCTGTAATGCGAAATGCAGAAACCCTTTCTTTTAGAGGAGTCGAGGCTGAAATCAAACGTTTGGCTATTCGTGCCCGTGATGGTCAAATCACCGTTGACGAAATGACTGGAGGAACATTTACCATTTCAAATGGTGGTGTTTTTGGGAGTATGTTATCAACTCCAATCATCAACCCACCACAATCCGGTATTCTTGGAATGCACAATGTGGTAGAAAGAGCAGTAGTTAAAAACGGTCAAATCGTAATTGCTCCTGTTATGTTTGTGGCTTTATCATACGATCACAGAATAATCGACGGAAGAGAATCAGTTGGTTTCTTAGTAGCAGTAAAAGAAGCTTTAGAAAACCCAGTAGAACATTTGATGGGTGGAAATGCTAAGAAAGCGTTGGAGCTGTAGATTTTTTTTATTCCATATTATTTAAATATCCCATCAATTTATGACTGGGATATTTTTTTAATAGTAAAATGTTAAATCTAAACATCAGATTTTAAAAAAGAAGTTTTAAGAGTAAAAATCATTCTTCGTATAATTTGTATTTACTTTGAATTTATTATCTAATTTAGCATACTAAATTTTTTAAGAAGAACGGCCCGTTTTTTCACGATGAACAAGTTTACCTATCTTTTAATACTACTATTATCTTTCTCATCAGTATTTGCTCAGGAGCTAAATGAGTCGCAAATAGCAATAACCCGTAACATTCAAGAATTACTGATTTCAAACCCAGAGCAAGCCTACGCTGAAGCTTTGGAAATAAGTGATTCTGAAGACGAATTGTTCGGTTTTTTTGGGCAATATTATGTGGCGAATTATTTTTATAACAAATCAGAATTTACACATTCTAAACAACTGCTCATAGCCCTCTTAAAAACGATTGAGAAAAGTAAGTATGCGAAATCAAGTAAAGTCTACCAAGATTTGATTGGTATGTGTGTCAATAAACTTTTCTATATTTATAAGAATTTGGGAGAGTATGACTTGGCATTGCTTTTTCTTGACAAATACAAAAAAAGTGTACCTAATAACCCTTTTAATGAACAATATGGCTTAGTAAAAGTTGCTATGGGGGATTATGCTGATGGTATCGCTTTGTTGAAAAAAGAATTAAAGACTTCACCACATCTTCAATTAGGTAAAGGTGAAAAAAAGACAATGAATAAAAAATTATTTGCTGATAAATACAACATCTTGGGTGAAGCTTATCAAGCGTATTATATCCGGTCAAAAAATGCAATTTTGTTAGATTCTGCAAATTACTTTTTTGATGAAGCGGCAACTATGTTACTACAAGACAATTTTGAGCCTGAGTATACAAAAGCATTATTGTATATGAGAAAAGCAAAAAGTGCTGCTTTGGAGGGCGATTACGTAAAATCATTGTCCTTATATAGAATGAGAAATAAATTTCCCGTCATTAAAGATAATATGCGAACAGAGCAATTATTTGATTTAGGAATGGCCGATTGTTTTCATCATTTAAAGCAGGTTGATTCGGCACTTTTCTATTCAAAAAAATATATAGAAAGTTATGAAATTACTAAGGTTTCAAAAGAAAATTTATTGATGGCATATAACATTATGTCACAATGTTACAGCAAAAAAAGTGACAATAGAAATGCCTATCTCTATGCTCAGAAAAGTTTAGATTTAATTCACTCAACAGAAGACATTAAAAATAAATCCTTACATTTTCTTCACAACTATGATTTAAACAGTATCAAAGAGGAGTCAAAAAAAATTATAACTTCAAAGAATTACTTTAAAATTTCTCTCATAAGTATCTTAATCGTGTTAGCTAGTGTTGTTTTGGGTTTTTATTATTATTACAAGCTTCAGAAAGAAAAACATTATCGATTTTTAAAAATTATTCAAGACCTCAAAGAATCAAACAAACCGGAGATTACTAGTATCTCAATTGATAAACCTGAATTACAGTCGAAGCAAACAATTGATAAAGACCTTATTGAAAAATTTTCATCCGGGTTAAAAAAATTAGAGCAGAAAGAATCTTATTTAGACCCCAATTTTAAATTGGCTTTTGTGGCTAAAAAATTAAATACAAATACGGCTTATTTATCCCAATATTTCAATCAAGTTATGCAAAAAACCTTTTCAGAGTACACGCAACATTTGCGAACACAATACGTACTTCAAAAGCTTAAAGATGCTCCTTATTTTCGCAATTATACTTTACAAGCTATAGCTGAAGAAGTTGGTTATAAAGACGCCAATACCTTTGTTCGCGTATTTAAAAAACAAACAGGTCTTTCCCCAAGTTATTATATTGAAAAATTAGAAAATAAAAGTTAAGCATTTGTTTTTCATTATTTTAAGTTCTTTTTTTTAGTTGATTTTTTATAAATAGTCCAATATACAAATTGCTACAGCCTAGCATATTGTATAGATTTGGCGAAAATTAACTAAAAAAGCTTACTTAATTTACTTAAAACTAATGAAAAAAATTTACTTTTTATTTATTACTCTATTGTCGTTTTCGGCTTTTGCTCAGAGCTACGACTATACGATTTACAACATTTCTAATTCAAATATAGCAAGCAACTATATAGGTGATCTTAAAGTGGATGCCAACGGTTTATTATGGATAGCTTCTTATTCAGGAGCCTCTACTTTTAACGGAACCACTTTTACCAACTACAATACCAGCAATTCCGGTATTACATCCAACTCAATTATAAAAATTCAAATTGATGGTTTGAATAGAAAATGGATGGCAACACAATCCAACGGAATCAGCCGTTTGAATGGAGCTACTTGGACCAATTACACAACTTCAAATTCCGGACTTCCGAATAATGCAATTAATGACATTGCGGTAGACGGTTTAAATAATCTTTGGGTAGCAACTGCGTCAGGACTTTCAAAGTTCAACGGAACTACTTGGACAACTTATAACTCACTAACCAATATTAATTCTGTTGCAACAGATAGCAATAACGGTGTTTGGATATCAACAGGAAATTTATTATATAAATTTAATGGAACTGATTTTGACATCATTACTGATGGAGTTCAAAAAATACTTCGAATAGCTAACAATACTATTTATATAGATGCTTTTGATGGTTTAATGACTTATACCATCAATGGAGGTGCTTATGATTTATATTTTCAAAGCACTTCTTGTCTTGCAGGATATCAACTTAACGCTTTGGACGTAAATAACAACAACAAAGTATGGATTGCATTTCAAGGTGAAGGTTTGCAGAATTTTACAGACTGTATTTCTTATACTTCTAACTCAGGTTTGCCAGACAACTATTTAAGTACAGTTAGAACTCAAGCTAACGGTACAATTTGGGTAGGAACATTGCAACTGGGTTTAACTAAAATGACACCAATCGCATCAACTTGTAGTTCACCGACACAGTTCTGGAGTCAAAATATCACAGCCACTACAGCTACTCTTAATTGGATTCCTGCAGGTCCGGCACCTGATAGTTATGTGATTCGATACAATACTACAAATGAAATTGGTGGTATACAAGACGCTACAGTTTCTACTTCCTTATCTTTAGAGAATTTAACCCCAAACACTGATTATCACTGGTGGGTTGCTTCTGTTTGTGGCGAACAACAAACTAATTGGGTATATGGAGGTTTCTTTTATACACCACAAGCCGCTACTTGTACTGCACCAACCAACACAAACGTATATAACTTAGGAGCTACTTCGTGTGGAATAACTTGGACTGCACCAACATCAGTTCCTAGCAATGGCTATGAAGTGTATTTGTCTACTATTAATGTTGCTCCAATTACAACTACTACACCTACTTATACAAGTAATACAACCAATGTAAACATTCCAAGTGGTTTAACTCCTGCAACCTCTTATTTTTATTGGGTTCGTTCTAATTGTGGTGCTACAAAAAGCAGCTGGACACCTGCCGGAAATTTTGTAACAAATTCATTGTCGGGTTGTACTACAGCTGGCTTTGGTCTTTTTCCTGCTGCAACCTTTACACCGGCTTGTACTGGAGCTAGTGAAACCATAGCACTTAACGCTTATGCTGGAGAATATGCTAATGTTAATGTAATTACTAACAGACAATATACTTTTTCAACTTCTGTAGCAACCGATTTTATTACCATAACCAATAGCAACAATGTTGTTTTAGCTAGTGGCACAACACCTTTAAGTTGGGCTTCTGGTTCTTATGCTGGAGTAATTCGTTACTATACGCATCTAAATGTGAATTGTGGTGAACAAAACGCAGACAGAGGTAAGTATATTCAATGTTCAGCTGTAACTAGTTGTGGATTGCCTTCTGGATTTGTTATTACTAACATTACCTCCGATTCATGTCGTATGTTTTGGTCGGCTCCGACTCCGACTCCAACTAACTATGACGTCTATTATAGTACGACCAATACGGCTCCACTAGCTTCAACTAATCCGAGTTTAGCTAGTACAACTAACTTTGTTGCTTATATAAATGGGTTATTTCCAGTAACTACTTATTACTTATGGGTGCGTTCTAATTGCAATGGAACAAGAAGTGCATGGGTAGCGGCAGGAAGTTTTACTACTATTCCTTCGTCAAGTTGTAATGGTGCTTTCTATGGATTGTATCCAGATAATCCATATACACCTGCTTGTTCAGGACAAACAGAACAAATTATTACCAATGCGTGGGCTGGAGAATATACCAATGTGAATATTCAACCAAATAAACAATATACATTTACCAGCTCTATCGCTACGGATTATATTACTATCACAAATGCTACAGGAACAACGGTTTTTGCTACTGGAGTAACACCATTAGTTTGGAATTCAAATGCTACATCTGGACTAATTAGATACTACTTTCACACCAATGCAAATTGTGGCGTGCAGAATACGTCTAGAGTTCGTTCGATCACTTGTGTGAATGCTACTTCTTGTAATCCTCCAACTAATTTTGTAAGTGAAGTGCTCTCTTCAACATCAGCAGTAATTGCCTGGATACCTTCCATATCAGCACCAAACGGAGGCTATTTATATGTGTATAATACAATCCCTACAATTGGTGGTATTGATGGAAGTACTTCTTCTACCAATGCAGATTTGAACGATTTATTACCGAATACTACGTATTATTGGTGGGTTGCTTCAGATTGTGTAAGCAGTTTAAGTGAGTGGGCTTATGGTGGTTCTTTTACCACACCTGCAGCCGCAACAGCTTGTTGGCAAACAATTAGTGCCGGTTATACCCATTCAGTAGGTGTAAAAACTGATGGCACTTTATGGGCTTGGGGAGACAATGGTTACGGCCAATTAGGTGACGGAACAACAATAAGTAAAAATACACCAACCCAAATAGGATCAGCAAACAACTGGGAAAGTATTTCTGCAAGTGGTGGTTTTACCATTGCCATAAAAGCAAATGGAACGCTTTGGGCTTGGGGAAATAATACCTTTGGTCAATTGGGCGATGGAACAACTACAAATAGAACCACGCCAACGCAAATTGGTACAGCGACCAACTGGAATAGTGTTGCAACAGGAGAAGGATTTGCTTTAGCAGTAAAGGACAATGGTACACTTTGGTCTTGGGGGTACAATAATCTTGGTCAGTTAGGTGATGGTACAACTACAAACAAAATTGTGCCAACACAAGTTGGAACAGCTACTAATTGGCAAAGTGTTGCTGCAGGATCTGGTTTTTCATTAGCCATCAAAACAAATGGTACACTTTGGGCTTGGGGTAGCAATTTATATGGTCAACTTGGAAATGGAACAACGACCAATTTGTCAGTTCCAACACAAATAGGTTCAGAAAACGATTGGGCAAATGTAGCAGCAGGATATTATCATTCTGTGGGTAGAAAGTCAAACGGTATTCTTATGACTTGGGGTAACAATGTTTACGGACAACTTGGAGATGGTACAACTATTAATAAAAATACACCGGTAGCGGTATATGATGGTGTTCAAAGTATTGATGCGGGATGGAATTATACTGTTGGAACAACAACATTTGGAAATATGTTGCTTACTGGGCAAAATGTTTACGGTCAACTAGGTGATGGTACTATAGAAAATAGAAGTTGGGTAGCTCTAACCAATTCAACTAATCACTTACAAATCTCAGCAGGAGCATTTCATACCTTGTCATTAAATGTGGATGGTTCACTTAAAGTATGCGGATTAAATGGACAAGGACGATTAGGAGATGGTACTACAATTGATAGAATTACATTAACACCTATTGCTTGTCCAACAAATAATCTAGGAATTGGCGACTTTACAGAAACGAACACTGTAAAAGTCTATCCAAACCCAGTTAATGACATTCTAACTATTTCATTTGAACACGGGATTTCTTCTGTATCGATATACAATTTATTGGGTCAGGAAGTATTTTCTAGATCAATCAACGCAAATGAAACGACGATTGATGTTTCTACTTTAGCATCTGGAACTTATATGGTAAAAGTAAGTGCTGGTGATATTGCAAAAACCACTAAAATTGTGAAGCAGTAGAATTTAAAAGTATATAAAAAACCCAAATTCCTTTAGAATTTGGGTTTTTTTTGTTTAATTTTAAGCGTGTTTATCTCCTAGAAATAAAATCATTTAATTCATCTGCACTAGAAGTAAAATCAAACACATTATTAACTTTAAAGTAATTTTGCGGTTCCACACAAGCATCAAAAGCAAATTTTGCAAAATCTAAACGCGTTTCTTCAAAACCAAAAATTTTACAGATTTCCACAATTTGATTCGTATTCAAACAATTATTTTGTGCAATTTGTTTTGCGGTTTTTAGTCTTGACTCGTCAAATCCTTGGTTTCTAATGGTTTGTAAAGCACTGTTAAAATTACCATTATTCATAGGTCTTGCACCATAACAACCTTCTTGTATCGGTTCTTGATAACCTATGTTAGAATTTCCTGTAGTCACAGTAGTTGTTTCGGTAATTGTAGTACTTCCGCCAAGAAGAGGGTCATTAATTGATATATTCACACCAACTCCGCCAACATTAACACCAGCATTTACTCCGCCAACAGATGTTGTTGTGGTAGTAGTTTGTTGCACAACGCCAACCGGAGCAGTTTGTTGCACAATCACTTGTTGAGGTGGAGCAGGCTGACCCCAACGTCTTACATAAACATTGGAAGGCGGTATAAAACCATCTACAACAGGAATCATCGAAAAGAAATTCAATTTCATTTTGGACGGTTTGTTTTTGTCACGACGAATTTTATACGTTACATCCATAAAAGCACCATCAACATCTGCAATTTGAAGAAAGTTTTTGGAGATTTCCTGACGAGTTTTGTCCTCAAAAATAATTTTAGCGTTGTAATAAGGTTGTACTAATTCTTCTACACGAAGGTTCGTTTGCGGCTCATCATTCATTCGTTCGCCATTCAAAATCAAGTAAAATTTGTCACCGTCTTCAGAAAAAATGGTTAAATGACCAAACGGCTGAATCTGCCCAAATGAAAGGGCTGAAGCAATAAGTAATAAACAAGTAAAAGTAGTTTTTAGTTTCATATACAATTGTTTTAAAGTTCTAAAATTAATTAATATGAAACGATATTTCCAAAAATAATGCCAAAAAAATGAGATGATTTAATTTATTTTTTCACAATTTTAATTGTTTCATAATCATCAACGCTTTTTAGTTTTAGAAAATAAATTCCGGTTGGCAAAATACTTAAATCAAGTGAAGTTTCCTCTTGATTTGTTTTTAACGAAATTATAGGTTGACCTAAAGCGGAGATTATTTCAATTTCATGGATTTCGGAAGAGTTACTAACTGTTAAAAAATCAGCTACTGGATTTGGAAAAATTTCCAAATTTTTAAACTTATTTTCGTCAAGGTTTAATTCACATTCTGTTGAAAACAAAACGCTTTCGGTTGACCATAATCCATGTTCAAATTCTGAACATCTATATCGTACTTGATACTTATAATCAGTACAAGGCAAAAGGTCAATGATTTCCGCGGGGTTGCTGTTAACTGTAATGTATGGAGGATTTGAATTTGATTGTGCATCTTGCGACAAATCAGTAGTCAGAAAAACATCATATTGAGGTGGGTTGTAAGTCGTTGACCAAGTTAATTGAGCTGTTGTTTCTGTACTGGAAATAAATTCTAAATCAAATGGTGCAAAAAAGCAACAATCGGTTGAGCAATTAGAAATACCACTAAATAAAGTTGAATTTGGCTCTCCTTCACCATAATTTTTAATAAAAATGACATTATTGTTTGAGCTCAAAAGCGTAACCTTTATTTGTTCAGGAGAATTTCCGCCTTCGTTCCAAACCATTTGAAAATGAACGCCGTCACAAAAAAATATAATGTCAGAAACAAAATCTCCGGAAGTAAAATTCTCACCAATTATTTTGATGGCTTCACCATTTTGATAAAAAGTCATCGTATTGCCATTCCACCCGGAATTATCTAAACTCTCTAAATAAACCGTATAGATGCATTGTTCCTCAACCTCACAAGAATTATTTTGTGCGTTTGAACTAGCAATAAAAAGAGTAATAAGTAAAACAATTATGCATTGATGTAAATACTTATTTTTCATGATAAAAGGATAACAATTTTATCAAATGTAGTATTATTAATTCAAATATAAACAATGATTGTAATAATCAATAATCGCTTTTCCCTCCAACAAAACATCAGCACCAATTATTCCGTGAACAGGTTTGGCTTTGTACTGCGTTAAGGCTAAATTCACGTGGGTTAAATCAAAAATAACTAAATGCAGATTTTTGGTTTTCCAACGACCAATTTTTAAAGTAACATTTTTGCCAATTTGTGTCTCCATTCCGGTTGCTCCGGCACCAGCAGCTTTGGTTTTAGATGCTTTTGCATTCACATTAAAATGCTCAACTTTATCAAAGCCAATACAACTATTGGATGCTCCGGTGTCTAAAATAAAATTTCCTTTTACGCCATTTATAGAGGCTTTTATCAACAGATGTTGGGTTTTAGAAACCTTAAAAGCAATTTTTTTATATCCTGAATCTTTTAAAAGATCTTGTAAATTCTTCATTTTGAGATTTTGAAGTTCAAAAGTAATTCAAATTAAAGTCAAAACAAAGCTGTAGAAATTATCTTGAAATTTACTTATTTTTGCCGGATGATTTTAACCGACACCCATACACATTTATATTCTGAAGAATTTGATTTGGATAGAAACGAAATGATGCAAAGAGCCATTTCAAAAGGAGTAACTCGTTTTTTTGTACCGGCCATCGATTCCACTTGCACCGAATCAATGTATGAATTGGAAAGAAACTATCCGGAAAATGTTTTTTTGATGATGGGATTACATCCGTGCTATGTCAAAGAGAATTATTTGGATGAATTAAATCACATCGAAACCGAATTAGCCAAACGAAAGTTCATCGCCATTGGCGAAATTGGTATCGATTTATTTTGGGATAAATCAACGCTCGAAATTCAGAAAACAGCTTTCAAGCATCAAATACAATTAGCCAAAAAGCATAAATTACCGATTGTCATTCATTGTCGAGAATCATTTGAGGAAATTTTTGAAGTCTTAGAATCGGAAAGAAGTGAAGATTTATTTGGAATTTTTCATTGTTTCACCGGAAATTTTGAACAAGCTCAGCAAGCTATTTCGCTTAATATGAAACTTGGAATTGGTGGCGTTGTGACTTTTAAAAACGGAAAAATCGATCAATTTCTTCATCAAATCGAAATGAAACACATTGTTTTAGAAACAGATTCGCCTTATTTAGCTCCGGTTCCTTTTCGTGGAAAGCGTAACGAAAGTAGTTATGTTTATTTGGTTGCCGAAAAATTAGCTTCCATTTATGGTGTTTCAATTGATGAAGTTGCTCAAATTACGACCGAAAACTCAAAAGCAGTTTTTGGTATTTAACGAAATATTACTTCAAAAGTCACAATTTTTTTGTTCATTTGTGCATTCAAAAAATCTGATTAATGTCAAAATTTGATACGATTCGACCTTATTACGATAGCGAAGTAAACGAAGGAATCCGTTCGGTGATTCATCATCCGATGATGAAAGCGTTGATGAATTTTACTTTTCCTGATGTTGATGAAAATGTGTGGATAGACCAACTTCAAAAAACACATTCAATCAGGGATTTTCAGATAAACTTTGTTTATCATTCGGTGCAAAAAGTACTTGAACGCAGTTCGGAGGGGTTAACAACATCCGGTTTCGAAAAGTTAGAAAAAAATGCTTCCTATCTTTTTATATCTAATCATCGTGACATTATATTGGATACATCTTTGCTAAATGTTGCACTTTATGAACATGGCTTGGTCATGACTGCTTCAGCAATTGGCGATAATTTGGTTAAAAAAGATTTCTTATATAAATTATCAAAACTCAACCGAAATTTTTTAGTTCAACGTGGATTGTCGCCAAGAGAATTACTGCAAAGTTCAAAATTAATGTCGGAATATATTGGTCAATTATTAATGAGAGAAAACCGCTCAGTTTGGATTGCACAACGTGAAGGAAGAACCAAAGACGGAAATGATGCTACCCATCAAGGTGTTTTAAAAATGTTAGGAATGGGTTCTGATGAGGAAAACGTGATGGATTATTTTAAGAAATTAAAAATTGTTCCAGTTTCTATTTCGTACGAATATGATCCTACCGATGCATTGAAAATGCCTCAATTGATGGCTGAGGCAAATAATGAAGTTTATATTAAGGAAAAAAATGAAGATTTTATCACTTTGTTAAGTGGAATAATGGGTCAAAAAAAACGCATCCATATGCATATTGGGGATGTTTTAGAGTCTGAAATGGATCAAATTAAAGGCAATGAAGACAATTCGAATCGTCAAATTCAGGCATTAGCACAAGTGATTGATGATTCTATTTTGAGTTCCTATAAATTGTGGCCAACTAACTTTATTGCACATGATTTGATGTATAATTCCACTCAATATAATCATTTATATACTGACGAAGAAAAATCATTGTTTGAAAGGAGATTAGAAATAAAAATTGACTCAACTAATCCAAAAATGGTTGAAAGCTTTTTGGCTATGTACGCCAATCCGGTAACTAATAAGATGAAATACCACAATGCATTCTAAAGCCAACATACTTTTAATTTACACTGGTGGAACCATCGGAATGATGAAAGATTTTGAAACCGGTGCGTTAAAAGCATTCAACTTTAAAAAACTGCTGCAACGAATTCCGGAATTAAAACAATTGGAGTGTGATATTGAAACCATTTCATTTGAAAAGCCCATCGATTCCTCCAATATGAATCCGCAAAAATGGGTGGAAATGGCACAAATTATTGAAGATAATTACGAAAAATTTGACGGATTCGTGGTGCTTCATGGCTCTGATACCATGTCTTATTCTGCATCGGCATTGAGTTTTATGTTTGAAAATCTTTCAAAGCCAATTGTTTTTACAGGCTCTCAATTACCAATTGGTGATTTGCGTACAGATGCTAAAGAAAATTTGATTACAGCAATCCAAATAGCCTCCCTCAAAAAAAATGGTAAACCAATTTTTAAAGAAGTTTGTCTCTATTTTGAATATAAATTATACAGAGGAAATCGAACAAGTAAAATAAATGCAGAGCATTTTATGGCTTTTGCTTCACCTAATTTTCCTGCTTTAGCAGAATCGGGAGTGCATATTAAAATAAATAACGAATCACTTTTTCAGTTAAGTTTAACCAAAAAAATGTTTGTTCATAAGGAATTAGATTCGAATGTGGCGATAATAAAAATGTTTCCGGGACTAAATCAGAATGTTTTGGCTTCTTTATTTGATATACCAAATTTAAAGGGAATTGTTTTAGAAACCTACGGAGCCGGAAATGCTCCAACCGAAGAATGGTTTATTTCTGTCTTGAAAAAGGCAATAAAAAAAGGAATTCACGTTATAAACGTGACGCAGTGTTCTGGCGGAAGTGTCAATATGGGGCAATATGAAACGAGTACGTATTTAAAAAAGATAGGAGTAATCTCAGGAAAAGACATCACCACAGAGGCAGCTATTACAAAGTTGATGTATCTTTTAGGACAAAATGTTTCTGCTAAAGTGTTCAAAACCATTTTTGAAACTTCTTTGCGAGGCGAATTGTCATAAAAATAACAAAATTAATTTTTCTAGGTGAGTTTTTTTTTGTTATTTGGCACTCTTAAAATACGTTGTAAACAATGAGGAGAGGTGTCCGAGTGGTCGAAGGAGCACGCCTGGAAAGTGTGTATACTCCAAAAGGGTATCAAGGGTTCGAATCCCTTTCTCTCCGCCATTTTTTTATAATGTGTGATTAATTAAAAATAAATTTATACCTTTAACCTGATTAACTAATTAAATTAAGAACAAAAGCAATGAAAAGATTATTTTCTATTTTGGCAATCACAGGTCTATTGACGTTTGGAACAGTTCAAGCACAAGAAGACACAACTCAAACAACTGAGCCAGCTGTTGAAACAGCAGCACCAGCTCCTGTAGAAGAAGTAGCAACTGTTGAAACTGTTGCTGACGACGAAACTGCAGGTGCAGACAAACCATTTACACAAGAGTTAAAAGAAAGATTTATTCAAGGGGGTCCTGGATTTATGGGGATCGTTTTGTTATGTTTAATTTTAGGTTTGGCTATTGCTATTGAAAGAATTATTTACTTAAATCTTTCTACAACAAATTCAAAAAAATTAATCAAAGATGTTGAAGATGCTCTTCAATCTGGTGGTGTAAATGCTGCAAAAGAAGTATGTAGAAATACTGCTGGTCCTGTTGCATCTATTTTCTATCAAGGTTTAGACCGTATTGATCATGGTGTAGAATCAGCTGAAAAAGCGGTTGTTTCTTACGGTGGAGTGCAAATGGGTCAATTAGAGAAAAACGTATCTTGGATTTCATTGTTCATCGCATTAGCACCGATGTTAGGGTTCATGGGAACTGTAATCGGGATGATTCAAGCTTTCGATAAAATCGAAGCTGCCGGTAACATGGATGCATCACTTGTAGCAGGAGGTATTAAAGTAGCGTTATTAACAACGGTATTTGGTCTAATTGTTGCCATGATTCTTCAAGTATTCTATAACTACATTATTGCTAAAATTGATTCAATTGTAAACGACATGGAAGATGCTTCTATTAGTTTAGTTGATATCCTTGTGGACTATAAAAACAAAAGATAATTTAAAATAACTATCAGTATGAACTTAAAAAAGTTATCCAGATTAATAGTTATTGTATTAAGTATAATTTCTATTGTGTTTCTGGCAACAATTATGGCATCTGACGCTCCTGATGGAGGGATGATTGAGCCGTTTATTTATGTTGCTTATTTAACACTTTTCATAGCAATTGTATTGGTGTTGTTGTACACGCTTAAAAATCTTGCTTCAAAAGATTTGAAAAAAACACTTATTAGTGTTGGAGCATTTTTAGCCGTGATATTAATTGCCTTTATTTTTGCTGACGGAACTCCAGTACCATTAAAAGATGGTGGCGAAGTTTCTTCGTTTGGCTCAAAAATGGTTAGTACAGGTCTAAATGCTTTTTACATATTAGCTTTATTTGCTGTAGGACTAATGTTTTTCTCAGGATATAAAAGAATTAAAAGATAAAAAATGGCTAGAAAACACAGAGATGCACCACCGGAAGTGAATGCCGGATCGATGGCAGATATTGCGTTCCTGCTGTTGATTTTCTTCCTGGTGACTACAACTATTCAGACCGATCAGGGGATTAACAGAAAGTTACCCCCGATTGAAGATGTAGTAGATCCACCTGAAATTAAGGAAAAAAACATTTTCACCGTATTGATTAATAAAAACGATCAATTATTAGTTGATGATGTACCAATGGATCTAAAAGATTTAAGAAAAGCAGCAATAGCTTTTCTTGACAATGGAGGAGATGGTTCTTGTAATTATTGTAAAGGAGCTAGAGATGTAGCTTCATCGGATAATCCGGATAAAGCAGTAATATCCTTGCAAAATGATTCAGAAACATCCTATGAAGCTTATATTTCGGTTCAAAATGAGTTGGTAGCGGCCTATTATTTTCTAAGAGATAGAGAGAGTATGGCTAGATATAATAAAAGTTTCCGAGAATTAGAAGCTATGTTTGATGATCCGAAAACGAAAGATGCTCAACGTGAGAGAATTGAGCCTTTAATTAAAGATATCCAAGCATTATTTCCACAAAAGCTTTCTGAAGCTGAGCCTAAACGTAATTAATAGTAAATTTTAGAAGTATGTCTAAATTTAAAAAGAAAAAAGGTGGCGATGTGCCAGCGATTTCAACTGCATCTTTGCCTGACATTGTATTCATGTTATTATTTTTCTTTATGGTAGCCACCGTAATGAAAGATAATGATTTAATGATTCAAAATGCCTTGCCAAAAGCAGATCAAGTTACGAAACTGGAAAAGAAAGACCGTGTAATGTTTATTTTTGCCGGGAAACCGCATGAAAAATATCGTTCACAGTATGGTGAAGGAGCTCGAATTCAGTTAAACGATCGTCTTTCTGATGTTTCTGAGATTAGAAATTTTGTTTTGGCAGAGAGAGCTGCAAGACCACCTGAATTAGAAAATGTTTTAACAACATCACTAAAAGTAGATAAAGAGGTTAAAATGGGTCTTGTTACCGAGATTAAACAAGAATTAAGAAAAGTTGAAGCGTTAAAAATTAATTATACTACCAACCAAGGTAAAGTAACAAATTAATGCATCAAATTTAGATACAGAAGCCACGCATTTGCGTGGCTTTTTTTGTAATTTTATATTCACAAATGAGTTTTTATGAAACTAAATCTTTTTATGTTTTTCTTTTCGTGTACGTTGTTGGCACAAGACACTTTGTATTATGAAAAGAAAATAGATTCGTTATACCGAGAAGATCAATTTTATTTTGGATTTGCATATAATGTCTTGCAAAATAAACCCAGTGGTGTCTCGCAAGATGGCTTTTCTACAGGATTACATTTTGGTTTTCTACGTGACATGCCGATTAATACTAGCAGAACATTTGCCGTTGCAGCCGGAGTTGGTTTAGCTTATCAAGCGTATAATCAAAACTTACTTATCTCTGATACCGATAATAACTTCACTTATACCGTTATTGATCGCGATATTTCGTTCAAAAAAAATCAATTTTCTTTTGTTAATGTTGATTTACCTATTGAATTTCGTTGGCGTACCTCGACACCGGATAGCCATAAGTTTTTTAGACTATATTCCGGATTTAAGTTGAGTTATATGCTTTTTAATAACTCACGATTTATCTCTAATTCTGGCGATATCAAAATTAATAACAATAAACAATTTAACGCTTTTCAGTATGGCGTTTACCTTGCAACCGGTTACAATACTTGGAATTTTTATGCCTATTATGGTTTTAATACCATCTTTAAATCAGAGGCAAAATTTGATGGAAGACCTATGGAATTGAGTACGCTGAATTTAGGGCTACAATTTTATATTCTATAACCAAAAATACCACAAACAAAACTGTGGAATTGCTCCGCAAAAGAATCCCACAACTAATTCAAATAGTGTGTGAGCTTTCATTTGTAATCTTGAAGAAGCCACAAATCCGTTGAGTGTTATAAAAGTGGCGATAGTATAAAGCAATGATATTTCTACCCTCGAACTTAATCCGATAATAAAAAAAGTCAACGCAGCTATTCCGAGCATATGCAAACTCGCTTTCACCTTTAGAAATAGAAATAGAATAGCTAAAATTGTACTCCAAAATGCTCCAAAAAAGAAAAAGTAAAGTTCAGGAATGCGATCAATAGTTATACTCTTTTGGGTAAGAATAAGCAATAGAATACAATTTACCGTTAACGGTATTTTTCTCTGTGAAAGTTGTGCTACCATGACGGAATCAACTTTCCCCAATGATAATAATAGATAAAATAATGAAATAGGAATTAACACCGTAATGATCACAATCTGAATCATATACAGGTAGATTTCCTGCAACACAAAAAAATCCCAAAACAAAACAAAAAAGAAAGCTGCCGCATAAACCGATATAAAAAGCGGATGAAAAATATAGGAGAATATAGGGAGAATGCTTTTCAAAAAACTTATATTTTTTTCCTCATTCGAGCAACCGGAATATCCAATTGTTCGCGGTATTTTGCAACAGTTCTTCGGGCAATTGGATAACCTTTTTCTTTAAGAATTTCGGCCAACTGATCATCCGGAAGTGGCTTTTGTTTGTCTTCTTCCTCAATCACATTTTGAAGAATTTTTTTAATCTCCAACGTAGAAACATCTTCACCTTGATCATTTTTCATTGATTCCGAAAAGAATTCTTTGATGAGTTTCGTTCCATACGGAGTTTCAACATACTTACTATTAGCAACTCTGGAAACGGTGGAAATATCCAATCCAATCATATCTGCAATATCTTTGAGAATCATCGGACGAAGTTTGGTTTCATCACCTTCTAAAAAGTATTCCTGTTGATAGTGCATGATGGCGTTCATTGTTACAAACAACGTTTCCTGACGTTGTCTAATGGCATCGATAAACCATTTTGCTGAATCTAATTTTTGTTTGATAAACTGAACTGCATCTTTTTGAGCATTCGATTTGTCGCGAGAATCTTTATACGTTCGCAACATGTCTTGATAATCCTTCGACACATGAAGCTCCGGTGCATTTCTTCCGTTTAACAAAAGTTCAAGTTCGCCTTCAACAATTCGAATGGTAAAATCGGGAACAACATGTTCAATCATTTTATTGTTTCCGGTAAAAGCTCCACCCGGTTTTGGGTTTAACTTTTCAATTTCTTCGATTGCTTTTTTAAGCTGATCTTGCGAAACACCGTATTTATGAAGAAGTTTGTCGTAATGTTTTTTTGTAAATTGTTCAAACTGATTTTCAATGATATCAATAGCCAAATCAACTGATTCTGATGGTGTTTTATGTTTGAGTTGCAACAACAAACATTCTTGCAAATCACGAGCACCAACCCCGGAAGGTTCTAATTCGTGCACAATATGCAGTATACGTTCAACAGCTTGTTCATCGGTGTAAATACCTTGTGTAAACGCTAAATCATCTACAATATCCGCTATCGATCGACGGATGTAACCCATGTCGTCAATACTTCCGACCAAAAATTCTGCAATTTCTCTATCTTCTTCGGAGAGAATAAAGGTGTTTAATTGATTTATCAAATCCTGATGAAAAGTAACCGGAGCAGCAAAAGGCGTTTCACGGTCTTCGTCATCATCACTGTAATTATTGGCTTGTAGTTTATATTCGGGAGTTTCGTCGTCACTTAAGTATTCATCGATGTTGATGTCTTCTGCATCAATTCGATCATATTCATCTTCTTCGTAATCGTCAAACTCTTCTTTTTCAAATTCATCTTCAAATTCATCTTCCTCTTTTCCGCCTTCCAAAGCCGGATTTTCATTCATTTCCTCTTTTAATCGTTGTTCAAAAGCCTGCGTAGGTAATTGAATTAACTTCATCAACTGAATTTGTTGAGGAGATAATTTTTGAGATAATTTGAATTGTAGATTTTGTTTTAACATTATTAAATTTTTTGTTTAAAAGTTTAAGGTTTCAAGTTTCAAGTTGCTGAACGTACAACAACTTGAAACTTTAAACTTGAAACAAATTTAGAATTCAGCATTCTGCGGTGTTCTCGGGAACGGAATTACATCGCGAATATTAGTCATTCCGGTGACAAAAAGAACTAATCGTTCAAATCCTAAACCGAAACCGGAGTGAACAGCTGTTCCAAAACGACGCGTATCCAAATACCACCATAATTCTTCTTCATCAATTCCTAATGCTTTCATTTTTTCAATTAAAACATCATGACGTTCTTCTCTTTGCGAACCACCAACAATTTCACCAATTCCCGGGAATAAAATGTCCATTGCTCGAACGGTTTCTTTTCCTGGCTCTGTATTGTCATTCAAACGCATGTAAAATGCTTTAATTTTTGCCGGATAATCATATAAAATTACAGGGCATTTAAAGTGTTTTTCAACTAAAAAGCGTTCATGCTCACTTTGCAAATCGGCACCCCATTCTTCAATTAAATATTGGAATTTCTTGTTTTTATTTGGTTTTGAATTTCTTAAAATATCAATTGCTTCTGTATAAGTAACTCGTTTGAAATTATTTTCTAACACAAAATTTAACTTTTCTAACAAACTCATTTCGCTTCGTTCAGTTTGTGGTTTGTTTTTTTCTTCGTCTAACAAACGTTGTTCTAAAAACTTCAGGTCATCTTCGTGTTTGTCAACCGTATATTTAATAACATATTTGATGAAATCTTCCGCCAAATCCATATTATCCGCCAACTCATTAAACGCTACTTCCGGTTCAATCATCCAAAATTCGGCTAAATGGCGAGATGTATTTGAATTTTCCGCTCTAAATGTTGGTCCAAATGTATAAACTTGGCCCAAAGCCATTGCATAGGTTTCGGCTTCCAATTGTCCCGAAACAGTTAGATTGGTTTCTTTACCAAAAAAATCTTCTTTATAATTTACTTTTCCTTCTTCTGTTCTTGGGGTGTTATCGAATGGAAGTGCGGTTACTTTAAACATTTCACCCGCACCTTCAGCATCAGAACCAGTAATAATTGGCGTGTTTACATAGAAAAAACCTCTTTCCTGAAAATACTGATGTACAGCAAATGAAAGTGTTGATCGCACTCGCATAATTGCACCAAACGCATTGGTACGCACACGTAAATGAGCATTTTCTCTTAAAAATTCTAACGAATGTTTTTTGGGTTGCATCGGATATTTTTCCGCATCAGAATCGCCCAAAATTTCTACTTTAGAAACTTGAATTTCTACTTTTTGACCTGCACCTTTGCTTTCTGTCAAAGTTCCGGTTAACGAAACGGCAGCTCCGGTAGTGATTCTTTTTAGAGTTTCTTCCGGTGTGTTTTCAAAATCTACGACACACTGGATATTATTGATGGTAGAACCATCATTTAAAGCAATAAATTGGTTATTTCTAAATGTTCTAACCCAACCTTTTACGGTTACCTCGGTTAAAACAGGTGTGGCTGTTAGTAATTCGTTAACTTTCGTGTGCTTCTTCATTTTGTTTTAAGTTTACTATGCAAATATACTAGATTATAATTTTTTTGACTAGGATTTAGATTGAGTTTCTTTTTCATCTTCTTCCACCAAAATATCAATGGTAGGTTGAGGGAATTCTTCTTGATTGGCAATTGTTTTTTCTAAAGATAGTAATAATGCCGGCAATAATAATAAATTAGATAGCATGGCAAAAAGCAAAGTAGCCGAAACTAATCCGCCCAAAGCAACCGTTCCACCAAAACTGGAAATCATGAATACTGAAAATCCAAAGAACAAAACGATGGAAGTGTAAAACATACTGACACCCGTTTCTCGCAAAGCGTTGAACACTGATTTTCTGATTTTCCAATTGTTTGCTTGTAATTCTTGGCGGTATTTGGCTAAGAAGTGAATCGTATCATCAACCGAAATTCCGAAAGCAATACTAAAAACTAAAATGGTTGATGGTTTTATCGGAACTCCCAAATAACCCATAACTCCTGCTGTAATTATCAACGGTAATAAGTTTGGAATTAAGGAAATAAGTACCATTTTGAACGAACGAAACAAATATGCCATAAAAAGCGAAATCAGAAAAATGGCAAATAACAAGGATAAAACCAAATTGGTTACCAAATAATTTGTTCCTTTTTGGAACACTAATGCTTTTCCTGTCAAGGTAACCGTGTAGCGATCCGGCGGAAAAACTTTATTGATTTTATCCCAAAGCTTTTCTTCAATTTTTTCCATTTTATCAGTGCCAATGTCTTTCATAAAAGTTGTAATTCGGGCATATTGACCTGTGGAATCCACATAACTTTTCATGAAATTTTCTTTACTGTTTTGGGTTGCATTTTTGGCATAACTTAAAATAAAGCCTTGCTCTTGTGCAGTGGGTAATTCATAATAATCAGGATTTCCATTGTAGTAGGCTTGCTTCGAATATTTTACGACATTTACAATCGACATCGGTTGAGAAAGTTCAGGAATTTCACTAATGATTTCTTGCACTTCTTCCATTTTTCGCAAAGTGGAAAGTTTTATTACACCTTTTTTTCGTTTGGTGTCAATCATTATTTCCAAAGGCATCACACCATCAAATTCTTTTTCAAAGAACAAAATATCTTTAAAAAAACCGGTTTTTTTAGGCATGTCTTCAATCAAACTGCCGGAAATTTTCATTTGATATATCCCGATGATACTCACAACAAGAAGAATAACGGAGGTGATATAAATAGAAATACTATGATTTTTTACCGTTTTTTCAATCCAATTTACAAATGTTTTGGTGTAGGTTTTATCAAGATGCTCCAAATGTTTATCCTTTGGCAAAGGCATAAAGCTATAAATAATCGGAATAACCAATAAACAAAGAATGAAAAGTAAAACAATGTTGATTGATGCAATAATTCCAAATTCTGTTAGCAATTCACTATCAGTTACGATAAATGTAGCGAAACCGGCAGCGGTAGTCAAATTGGTCATCAAAGTGGCATTTCCAACTTTAGAAATAACGCGTTGTAATGATTTGGCCTGATTTCCGTGTTTTTTTACTTCTTGCTGGTATTTGTTGATTAGAAAAATACAGTTTGGAATTCCGATTACGATGATTAATGGCGGAATAATTGCGGTTAAAACGGTGATTTCAAATCCTAATAATCCTAACGTTCCAAAAGCCCACATTACACCAATAATTACCACACACATGGAAATAAAAGTCGCTCTGAAACTACGGAAAAAGAAGAAGAAAATTAATGAAGTGACCAAAAGTGCCGCTCCGATAAAAATGCCAATTTCGTCAACAATATTTTGTGAATTAAGCGTTCGGATATAAGGCATTCCAGAGACTTTTAAATCGATATTGGTCTCTTTTTCGAATGCTTCTATTTGCGGAATCAAATTCTTTACTACAAAATCTTTTCGGATAATTGTGTTAACAATTTTCTTATCCAAATAAATAGCGGCTCTAATCGTTCCGGTTTTTTTACTGAACAATAAATGCTCATAAAAGGGTAGACGTTCAAAAAGTTCTTTGCGTTTGTCTAGTAAGTATTTTGCATTTTTAATTTTGGTAGAATCAATAAAATCAACTAACTCAAAAGTTTCTAATGATTCATTTTTATTTAATTTTTTTAAATCATCAACCGAAATAATTAAATCAACTTCTTTTGACTTTTTTAGGTTTGTCATCAAATTTTTCCATGCGGTAAATTGCTTTGGAGTAAAAAAAGTTGAATCTTGAATACCAATGATAATCAGGTTTCCTTCTTCACCGAACTTATCTAAAAATTGATTGTATTGTTCGTTTACTTCGTGATGATCGGGTAGGAGATTAGCCTCTGTGTACGTAAATTGCATGTTTTTCCATTGCAATGCCAAAAACACAGTCAAAAGAAAAACGATAGAAAGAATTGTGATTCTGTTTCTGAGGATTATTCGGGCGATTGATTCCCAAAAACCTACGCTAAACCATTTAGCCATACGATAATTTTAACGGATGCAAAGGTAGTGAAATCAATACTAAATAGATGGTTTTAACCGTAATTTAATCTTTAAAATAATCAATAAAACGAATAGCTTTTATAAACCTAAATCAAGAACGAAAGTTAGTTTGATAGCAATATTATCTTCAAATCGACTCAATTGATTTGGCCCGTAGCGATAAAATCCAGCCAATCCAAATCCGCTGAAAATCTGGTTTAATTCGATTCCTGATTCAAAATAACCTTCGTTGATGGTTTTATAATTCAGCCCAACATGCTGTTCGGGTTTCTCCATATTTCCCCAAGCCATGCGAGTCACCAAGACTAAGGAAGGTTTTACTTTTTTAAATAGTTCTACTCTTTTAAATCCATGTTTAAAATGAAGCATTACATATTGACTGGAGAAAAATTCATTGAAACGCATGGTTTCAAAACTGTTTTTTCCGGCAACGGTTAATCTTTGTAGCAATACTTCACGGTCTAAATTGTTAGGCGAATTGTTGTATAAATGAGTCAGCGGGACATCGCCAAAAGCATAACCTGCCTGAATTAAAACTGTGGATTTTTGACCGTTTATGAATTGTTTTTCATATTCTGCTCGGGCGTCAATTTTTCCAAATTGAAAATCATTTCCTAAAAAGTCCGGTAACGATTCTGTAAATTGGAATGTGAATTTAGGAAATCTCTTCTCAATTTCAATTTTCCCACTTGGCGTATGCATATAATCGCTAAACGGATTCCATTGAATTGAAACAGAAGCGGTGGTCATCGTGTATTGATTATATAAATTTTCACCATCAAAAAAAGCATAATTAAACAAAGGTTCAATTTTTGAATGATTCAACTGCCAAATACTTTCCGTTTTGGGCAAAAAATTAGTCTCTACGTAGCCTTTCCATGTTTGATGATGATAAAAAGTACTCACGTTGATAGGTCTTGGGTCGTAGATTTTAAAAACCCTTTTGTCAATATTAAACTTGGTACTACCAATTTCTTGCACATCGTCTGTATAGGAAAGTCCTGCCCAAGTATTAGAAAAGTTTCCTACTCGGGTAGAACCGCCTAAGTGATACTTTAATTCATCATCTTTTAGTCCATACGCCGCATATCCGTCTAATTTAAAATTTTTAGAAAACCGTTCATTGGTTGTTCCGCCGAGTCCAAAACGGAAACCTTCATAATTGTTATAGCTCATTAAATACCGGAGATCGAAATCAAAAAACCCAATTGGAACATAGCCGTTGATTATTTTTCTGCCAAAGAAAAGCTTGGCATTTATCCCTTTAAAAAAAGCCAAACTATCTTTCACTGCAAATGTGTTTCGGTCTCTTTTGGAAAAACGGTCTTTTCTGTTTTTTAACCAAAATGTTGTGTCTTTTTTAGCAACATCATCGTCTATTTCTATCGCAACAGAGTTTCGGGCTATGCTTAGAGGAATATTTATTTCACGATCATAAAAAAATGTTTTGGACAGCATATAAGAAAAATCAGAAGCTGCTTTTTCACGTTTTTTTCCTAATTCGTCATATTCTCCTTCAAATTCAATTGTTCCTCCTAAAATTTTTATAGGATCATCATTTTTTCCTTTGATGATTTTTAGTTCATAAGTGTTTGGAAACCAAATTTTTTCATTTAATAAAAATTCATATTCATGAATAGCGGTTAAATCGATAATTCCTCGCACACGCATGATAGCTTTGGCTACAGCAAAATTTTCTTGATCAATAAAAAGTAGTCCTTCCATACCTTTTTTATTGATTCTTTTTTTGTTTTTAAAATACACCAAAACCGTTTTTCGGTTTGAAAGTGAAATCGTATCTAATAGCTCAAAATCATAATCACGAAGTCCTAATTTTGAAATCGGATTTACATACTTTGTTTCCAATAATTCATAACGAGGTTCATAAACAGAATAGGATTGAAGGTTAAAGCCAATGACTTCATAAATTGGACTTTTGAAACCGGACATTTGCGAAGCTAAAACCGTTTCTTTGAATTTATCATCGCTAAATTGAAATAGAGAAACTTTTTCGGTAACAAATAAATGTTGCTTACTAATTAGTTTTTTAAATTTAAAATCCGTTGAATCAATTTTAATTTTTTTTGATTTTTTGATTGTATCAATTTTTCCTTTTATTGAATCGGGATGAGCCGTAACAACAATTTTGTTATAGCCTTTATATTGAAAGGTTGATAGTGCTTTTTTGGGATTGTTTTGCTCAATTGAGGTATAAACTGAATTGAGAAATCTTTTTGATTGTTCTTGTTTTTGGATTAATTCGGTTTCTGATAATTCCTTTCCAGATTGTAAAAACACTGAAAAGTAACTGGTTTTGTCAATTATAAACTCTTTGCTTTTGTAGTTTAGATATGAAATAACCATCTTTTCACCAGCTGATGAACTGATGAATTCAAATTTTCCTGTTACATCTGCAATTGTTGTTCTGCCGGATGAAGATTGTATGGTGGCAAAAGGCAACGGTTTTTTAGATGCTTCGTCTTTAATAATTCCGGTTACTCTAAATTGTGCCTGAACACAAAGCGAGCAAAAAAGAAATAGAAAAGCGAGGTATTTCATGTGTTGTAAAAATGCGAATCACAAATGTACTTGATTAAAACAAAAAATCCACTCTTTCAAGTGGATTTCAATTTATACTTTCATGATTTCGGCTTCTTTGACGGCCAGAATATCATCAATTTTTTTAATGTAAGCATCGGTTAATTTCTGAATGCTTTCTTCAGCAGATTTACAAATGTCTTCTGAAGTTCCGTTTTTTTCTTCTTTCTTAATGTCGGTATTGGCATCTTTTCGGGCATTTCTAATTCCGATTTTAGCATCTTCCGCTTCTGATTTGGCTTGTTTAACCAAATCTCTTCTGCGTTCTTCCGTTAATGGTGGTACAGAAATGATGATATTATCGCCATTATTCATTGGGTTAAAACCTAAATTGGCAATCATAATTGCTTTTTCAATCGGATGCAACATTCCTTTTTCCCAAGGTGTAACCGTGATGGTTCTAGCATCGGGAACGTTGATATTCGCCACTTGCGAAAGCGGCGTTTGCGAACCATAATAATCTACAAAAACCCCACCTAACATTTGTGGTGTCGCTTTTCCGGCTCTAATATTTAAAAATTCTTTTTCCAAATGAGCAATCGAACCATCCATGTGTTCTTTTGCGGTATCAATGATAAAATCTATTTCTTCTGTCATGATAGTATTTTTTTTAATCGTATTCTATTATTCAAAAATAAAGCCAAATTAAATAGTAACGGTAGTTCCGATGGTTTCGCCATTGCAAACTTTCAATAAATTACCCGGTTTATTCATATCAAACACGATAATTGGCAATTTATTTTCTTGACTTAACGTAAATGCGGTGGTATCCATCACATTTAAACCTTTGCTCAAGACATCTTCAAACGAAATATAATCAAATTTTACAGCATCTTTGTGCTTTTCCGGATCGGCATTATATACTCCATCAACGCGAGTTCCTTTTAAAATTACATCGGCACCCACTTCAACACCTCTTAAAACAGCAGCGGTATCCGTTGTAAAATAAGGATTTCCTGTTCCTGCTCCAAAAATAACAATTCTGCCTTTTTCTAAATGGCGAACGGCTCTTCTTTTAATATAAGGTTCTGCAATTGCTTCGATTTTTAAAGCGGTTTGCAAACGAGTCAACATTCCGGCTTCTTCTAACGCACCTTGCAACGCCATTCCGTTAATCACCGTGGCAAGCATTCCCATATAATCGCCTTGCACTCTGTCCATTCCATTGCTGGCTCCGGCAACACCTCTAAAAATATTTCCACCACCAATAACGATGGCAATTTCTACTCCTTGATTGTGAATTTGTTTAATTTCTTGAGCATATTCTGCCAGTCTTTTTGGGTCAATTCCATACTGACGGTCGCCCATTAAAGCTTCTCCACTTAGTTTTAGAAGTATTCTTTTGTATTTCATAAGATGTTTTTTGTGGTGCAAATATAAAGAATTATTGATTTTATCAATATAAAAATCAGAGTAGTTTACCTATTTTCGATATGGGATTGAAAATCCGGAAATGATTTTTTGGCTGCTTCGTAACCGTGGTTAAAAATAATTTCCATTTTAATTTTGTTGGTTTCGAATGTTCCGTATTTCGATAATTCTTCGGGTTCAATGACCCAATCGCACAAAGTAAATTTTTGCATGGTTGTGTTTGCTGTTAGTAAATCAAAAGCTCGCGATGTTACTGCTTTAATAGAATTTAGATCTTTCGCTTCAATTTTTTGAATCGGACTCACATAAACACCAATAATAATGTCGCATCTTCCTTGTAAAATATCGGTTGGAAAGTGGTTTAGAATTCCGCCATCGCTATACCAATTATCATCAATTACATAAGGAGAAATAATTCCGGGAAAAGCACTCGAAGCCAAGATTGCATCAACGATTGAAGTGTCTCTATCAAATATTTTAATTTTTCCTTTCACCATATCTGTTGCCGTCACGTGAATCGGAATTTTTAAATCGCCAATAGTTGCATCACCAAAAACATCTGTAAAATATTTTTTAAAAGATAAACTATCAATAATTCCGGCTTTGGTGAAAGTAAAATGCTTCCAATGAAAAAAGTAAATGGATTGAAAAAAGGATAAAATTTCTTTCGGACTTTTTCCAAAACTATACAAAGCGGCTACGATGGATCCTGCACTGCTTCCTGCAATTTGAGTGGGTCTAATGTTTTGTTCTTCTAAAAAATGAAGAACTCCGGCATGGGCTAAACCTTTTGAACCACCGCCTGAAAGAACTAAACCTATGTTTTTTGATTTCATATCCATACAGTTCCAAAAATACATTTTTATTAGTAACTGTGACAAGCGTTACATAGTAAAAGCAAAATAAATTCTATTTTTGTGCCGTAAAATTACAATTCATGCAAGAGATTTTTAAAAACAGTTTAGCAAAAAGTTTGACTTATGCTGATTATCGTAAACAAGTTACCGATTTATTGAAAGAAGGAAAATCAACTGGAAATGAACAATCGGAAGATTTGACAAAATATAGTGAACTGAACGAAGTTCGAATGAATCGCTTAGATAAAACTATTCAGATTTCTGATGAAGTTAAAATTGGTTTAAGTAATTTACAAGCAAACTATTTATGGATAGTCATTTCTGAAGGTTGGTGTGGCGATGCGGCTCAATTGTTGCCAATTATCAATAAAATGGCTGAACTTTCAGAAAATATTGATTTACGAATTGTTTTTCGTGACGAAAATGAAGATTTAATGAATCAATATTTGACGAATGGTGGAAAAGCCATTCCGAAATTATTGATTTTGGATGCAGAAACTTTAACCGTTTTAAGCGATTGGGGACCAAGACCGGAAGGTGCAAAAAACCTAATTTTAGACTATAAAGCTCAATTTGGAATTGTGGATGAAATTGCAAAAACCAACTTGCAAAAATGGTATTTGCATGATAAAGGGCTGAGCACTCAAACTGAAATTATGGCTTTGGTTGAAAAATGCGAAAAGCAATTAGTTTAACTTCCCAACAATTTTAATTTTATCAGAAGTAGAAATTCCACCCGGATTACAACCCAGTTTTCCTTCCGGAATTTCTATTTTTAGGTTTTGATAATAATCAACCCAAGCAGGGAAAAATTCATTTGTATTGGGTTGTTTGAATGTCATCGGTTGTAATTCGAAAAAAGGTTCGCCGTAAGCATTCAAAAAAGCATCATAAATCAATTCAGAACAATAATATTTTCCGTTATCATACAAATAATCATCATCATACGGAATCCCGATTTGCTGTTTGGAAAACGAAATAACTTGCGGAATTAGTTTTGTATATTTCGATTTTACTCTTCCAATAAACATAGTAGTTTGTGTGTTTTTTGAAAACTGTTCTAACGTCACTTTTCGAACGGCATTTCCAGCTGCTTCGATAATAAAGACAGAATCATTTTCAATTAAAACCAATCCCAAATGACTAAAATCATTGCCGTCATATCCTTCGGTTACAGCGTGAATGGCTTCGCATAAATCGCCACAATTCATCTTTTGAAAAAGTAAATCGCCGGTTATTAATTTGGAAGATTGTCCAAAAATTATAAAAGAGACAAGAAGAAAAATAGAGGAGAATAAATTGCGAATCATGTTTTGATTTTTCTGACTTGTTTGATGATTTTTGGCGAACGACTTCCGTGAAAAGCTCTCAAAACTTCAATTTTATTGGCTCTAATTCGGTAGATAATTAAATAAGAACCTAAAATGATATTTCTGTAAATTTTGGTTTTGGTTTCAAGATGACGACATTCGGGATGAAGGAGGTATTGTGTTTCGAATTTATCAAGTGATTGATAAATTTCAGTAAAACCTTCTGCTAGTTTTTGACCAAAAGTAGCTTCTTCATATTCGTAAATATCAAGTAAATCTATAGTGTCAAACGGAGTGGAAGTAATTACTTTTTTCTTTGTAATCTCCATTCGTTAAATTTTCGTTTAGATTCTTCTAAAGTCATAAATTCACCTTCTTCCGCTTCTTTAATAAGCGAAACAAATTCATCCTGCGACATAGGTTTGCCTGGAGTTGCTAAGTTTTTAGATTTATCTTTTGATGTTTTCATGGCTATGAATTGAATAGTAAAGATAAGAAAAAAATAAATGCTTCTTATTTTTTCAATAAATTTGATTCAAAATCATCCGGCGAAACTGCATTTTCAACCGAATAATCGCCAATTTTTGTGCGACGTAAAACCGTCAAATGAGCACCGGATTCAAGAGCTTTTCCAAAGTCGTGAGCTAACGAACGAATATAAGTTCCTTTGCTACAAACTACTCTAAAATCAACTTCGGGTAAATCAATTCGTGTAATTTCAAATTCATGAATGGAGGTTTTTCTACTTTCCATTTCCATTTCTACACCGGCACGAGCGTGTTCATACATTCGAATTCCGTCTTTTTTAATGGCTGAAAAAACAGGTGGTTTTTGATCAATTTCACCTAAAAATTGAGGTAAGATTTGATTAATTAATTTTTCGTTAATATGATTTATTGAAAAATTTTCATCAATTTCAGTTTCCAAATCATACGATGGAGTAGTGGCACCCAATTTGAACGTTCCGGTATATTCTTTAGGTTGACCTTGAATTTCTGTGATACGTTTGGTGAATTTTCCTGTGCAAATAATCAATAATCCGGTGGCTAAAGGATCTAGCGTTCCGGCGTGACCAATTTTAAATTTTTTAGGAAGACCTAATTCGCGTTTCAAAGCATATTTTAACTTATTAACCGCCTGAAAAGAGGACCACGTTAATGGTTTATCAACTAAAATGACTTGTCCTTCTAAAATTTCTTCCGCTTTCATTCGTTAAAGCGTTAAACCGATGATAATTGCCAGTAAACCCACAACTAAACAATAAATTGAAAAATATTTTAATTTGCTGTTTCTAACCAATTTAACCATCCAGCTACAAGCAAATAAACCTGCGATAAAAGCTGCTAAAAACCCAGCAGATAAATAACCAAAACTTGATTCGTTATAAACTAAATCACCACTCATAAGATCTTTGGCAATTTTTCCAAAAATCAGCGGAACCACCATCAAAAAAGAGAAACGAGCTGCTTTGCTTTTATCAACACCTAATAAAACAGAAGTTGAAATGGTTGCTCCGGAACGAGAAATTCCCGGAAGCATTGCAATCGCTTGAGCAATTCCGATGAACAAAGCGTTTTTAAAACTAACAGGCTTTAAAGTATTTTGGGCTTTATCTGCAAAAAAAAGTAGTATAGCAGTTACGATCAACATAAAACCAACAAAAACGACATTGCCGTCAAAAAGTTGCTCTAATTCTTTTTCAAATAATAATCCAATGATTACAGCAGGAATCATTGATAGAATAATTTTCAATGAAAACTGAAAAGATTCATTCCATTTAAATTGAAACAAACCATTAATAATTTCCAGAATATCTTTTCTAAAAACCACAACCGTACTTAATGCTGTGGCAAAATGAACAATAACGGTAAATAGCAATCCTTCTTCCGGCATTTTGTCTTCGCCTAAAATAGCTTTGGTAAGTTCTAAGTGTCCACTGGAAGAAACGGGAAGAAACTCTGTTAAACCTTGAATAATTCCTAAAATAATAGCTTCTAAAATGCCCATTTTGGATTAGATAAAATAATTAATTAGATGGATTTGATTGCTTTTTCGGATTTTTCATAATAGCATAAATCACCACACCAAATCCCGCCAAAACAACAGTTGGAGCTAAACGAATTCTTCGAAAGTCAAAAATAGCTTCGCTAAAAACTTTTGGGTCATCGCTGCCACCACCACTCATTAAAATGAAACCTAAGATGATAATTCCAATTCCAACTAAAAGAATTTTATAATTAATTTTCTCAAAGATAAATTCTTGTTTTTGTTCGTTTTTACTGCTCATTTTTTCAAATAAAAATTAATATAAATCGTCTGTTCTAAGGTTTAAGAATTTTTGAGTGGCAAAGAAAGTACTGAACCAAGAAATTAAAATTCCTAAAACTAAAACTCCCAATAACACAGCACCAATCATTATCTTGTCTTCTAAAATACCAAGTTTTGGAAAATTAGCATCGATGTAAAATAGTACGCCAATGATTGCAATAATGGCCAATAGAGCACCAATTATTCCTAATTTAATACTTCGCATAATGAAAGGTTTTCTAATGAAAGATTTTGTTGCTCCCACCATTTGCATCGTTTTGATGATAAATCGGTTTGAATAAATGGATAAACGCATCGAACTGTTGATTAATAAAACAGCAATTAACGCTAAAAATCCGGTCACAATTAACATCCAAAAAGTGATTTTTTTAATGTTATCATTCACTAAATCAACTAAATGTTTATCGTAAACAATATCAGAAATCATTTTGTTTTCCTTGAATTCTTGCTCGATATTTTTGATGCTATCGGCTTCAACATAATCTGCTTTTAGATGAATATCAAAGGAATTCTGCAACGGATTAAATCCTAAAAACTGCATAAAATCTTCACCAATAATATCTTTATGTTTTGAAGCTGCCGTTTCTTTTGATACAAAAGTGTCTGTTTTTACATAAGCCGCCGCTTTTAATTTGGCTTCAAAATTTTTAAGCACACTATCGTTGGCAGCATCTTTAAAATAGACTGACATTGGAATTTCTTCTTTAAAATCATCCGATAATTTTTTCGAATTAATCACAAAAAACCCAAGAATTCCCAATAAAAAAAGCACTAAAAACACACTTAATACCACAGAAAAATAGGAAGAAATAAGTCGTCTTTTTTGATACTTTTCGTAAGATGATGCCATAGAAATTAATTTAAGCCGTAAAATTAAAAAAGAAATTGGTTAAACCACAGTTTATAACGTTGAAAGTTTTGAGTTTAGTACAATAAACGTAAATTTGCCGTTTAAAAAACCTTAGCAACTCAGAAACTCAGTTCCTCAGCACCTTAGAATATGAAATACTTCCACGAAAAAATCGAAGCCAAATGGCAAGAATATTGGGCTAAAAACCAAACCTTTGCCGCACAAAATAATTCTGAAAAACCAAAATATTATGTGTTGGATATGTTTCCGTACCCATCCGGAGCAGGTTTGCACGTAGGTCATCCGCTGGGATACATTGCTTCAGACATCGTGGCTCGTTACAAAAGACACAAAGGTTTTAATGTGTTGCATCCGCAAGGATATGATTCATTCGGACTTCCGGCGGAGCAATATGCCATTCAAACCGGACAACATCCCGAAAAAACGACCAAAGAAAATATCGCTCGTTACCGTGAGCAACTGGATAAAATCGGTTTTTCGTTCGATTGGAGTAGAGAAGTTCGTACCTCAAATCCGGATTATTACAAATGGACGCAATGGATTTTTATTCAATTGTTTGATTCGTATTATTGTAAACATTCCGATCAAGCGTTTCCAATTTCAGAATTGGTAAAAGTGTTTGAAGCCGAAGGAAATGCCAATGTGGATATCGTATGTGATGACAACATAGAAATTTTTTCAGCCTCAGAATGGAATGCATTTTCATCTGAAAAACAACAACAAATTTTATTAAAATATCGCTTAACTTACCTAGCCGAAACCGAGGTAAATTGGTGTCCCGCTTTAGGAACCGTTTTAGCGAACGACGAAATCGTCAATGGGGTCTCCGAACGTGGAGGTCATCCAGTTATCCGAAAAAAAATGACCCAATGGAATATGCGAATTTCTGCATATGCTGAACGTTTATTGCAAGGTTTAGAAACGATCGATTGGAGCGAAAGCATTAAAGAAAGTCAACGAAATTGGATTGGGAAGAGTGTTGGGGCAACTGTTAAGTTTCAGGTTTCAGGTTCCAAGTTTCAGGTTGAGGTATTTACGACAAGACCCGACACCATCTTCGGAGTAACCTTTATGACCCTCGCACCCGAGCACGATTTGGTTGCACAAATCACAACTTCTGAACAAAAAGCAGCAGTTCAAGCTTACGTAGAAGCAACATCAAAACGCTCCGAAAGAGAACGTATGGCCGATGTAAAAACCATTTCCGGTGTTTTCACAGGAGCGTATGCTGAGCATCCGTTTACCAAAGAACCCATTCCGGTTTGGATAGGCGATTATGTGTTAGCCGGTTATGGAACAGGAGCTGTAATGGCCGTTCCGTGTGGCGATGAACGCGACTATGCATTCGCTAATTTCTTCAAAGGAAAAGAAGGAATGCCCGAAATTAAAAACATTTTCAATCAAGATATTTCCGAAGCTGCTTTTGCAGAAAAAAGTGGTTTTGAAATAGTCAATTCTGATTTTTTAAATGGTCTAGGTTACAAAGAAGCCACCAAAAAAGCCATCGAAGCTTTAGAACAAATTGGTCAAGGTAAAGGAAAAACTAATTACCGCTTGCGTGATGCGGTTTTCTCAAGACAACGCTATTGGGGCGAACCGTTTCCGGTTTACTACGTTAATGATTTACCACAAATGATTGATGTTAAACATCTTCCAATCATTTTACCGGAAGTAGAGAAATATTTACCAACCGAAGACGGACAACCGCCGTTAGGAAATGCTACGCATTGGGCTTGGGACAGTGTTCAGTCTACAGTTGTTAGTAATCAGTTGATTGATAACAAAACAGTTTTCCCATTAGAATTGAACACGATGCCGGGTTGGGCAGGTTCTTCGTGGTATTGGATGCGGTATATGGATGCTCATAACGAAAACGAATTTGCCAGCCAAGATGCCTTGAACTATTGGGAAAATGTAGATTTATACATTGGTGGTAGCGAACACGCCACCGGACATTTATTGTATTCTCGTTTTTGGAATAAATTTCTAAAAGACCGCGGCTTCATCACACCCGAAGAACCGTTTAAAAAATTGATTAATCAAGGGATGATTTTAGGGAATTCGGCGTTCGCATATAGATTAGGAGTTGAATTTGATTTAAAATTTTCATTAACTGAAGAATCAATGGCAATTATCATCAATAATAGTTTACCAGCTATTTTTGATCCTATATACTCAGGATCTTTTGGGACGAAGTTTTTTTATTCCAAAAAACATATTAGCGATTTTAAAAATGACTTAAGAATTATTTTTCATCCATATCTTTTAAATTTTGATTTGCTTGATATTAGCGTCAAAAATTACATAATTGAAGAAGCTAATAAATCTTTACCTGAAAGTCCAAAAGATGCGTTAGATATTTTGAAATATGATAGAAAAATTGAAATTAAAGGATTCACTTTTACTCCTATAGCAGTAGATTTATCAGTTATAAATGATGTTACAAATGAATTAGATATTGAAAAATTTAAATCCCATCCATTATATTCCGATTATAAAAATGCAGAATTTATTTTAGAAGATGGCAAATACATTGTCGGTCGCGAAGTCGAAAAAATGTCCAAATCTAAATACAACGTCGTAAACCCAGACGACATTTGCAACCAATACGGAGCCGATACCTTACGTTTATACGAAATGTTCCTTGGTCCCTTAGAACAAGCAAAACCGTGGAATACTGCCGGAATTACCGGAGTTTCAGGCTTCTTGAAAAAATTATGGCGACTGTATTTTGATGACAATGGTTTAATCGTAAACAACGATGAACCAACGGCAGAAATGTACAAATCATTACACAAAACCATCAAAAAAGTGACAGAAGACATCGAGAATTTCTCGTTCAATACTTCTGTTTCACAATTTATGATTTGTGTGAACGAATTGGTTCAATTAAAATGCAATCACCGAAAAATTTTAGAACCATTAGCTATTTTAGTTTCACCGTATGCTCCACACATTGCCGAAGAATTATGGAGTCAATTGGGTCACGAAGGTTCGGTTTCAACCGTAGCATTTCCAATTTTTGAAGAGAAATATTTAGTAGAATCAGAAAAAGAATATCCGGTTTCCTTCAACGGAAAAATGCGTTTTACAATCAAATTGCCACTAGATTTAACCGCTGCTCAAATTGAAGAAATTGTAATGGCAGACGAACGCACACAAGCTCAATTGCAGGGGAGAACACCAAATAAAGTGATTATTGTTCCCGGAAAAATTATCAACTTAGTGGGATAATTTTATAAAAAGATTTAGCCACGGATTTGCAAATTCAATTGTGAATCCGTGGCTTTTTTCATCAACAATTGTTAAACAATACCTAAAGCAATTTTTTTGGCAGATTTTTTGATTTCATAAATTTAATTCAAATTCCTTCTGCTTATGAAATCACGACTACTATTCTTTGCTCTCTTTTGCAGTTCCTTTTTGTTCGCTCAAGAAGAAGAAATGGTTGAAACGCAAGTCTTACCAAACGAAATTGCTTTTGATTTTTCTGGTTTCTACAGCCCAATTTTATCTACCAATTTCATCGGTTTTTCAATGGACATCAGATATTACGTTCGTGAAAATTGGTCCACCGGTATCAACATAAGCTATGCTTCCCGAAAAATGAAAACCGATTTTCAATATGATGTATTTAATCCTGCCGTTCAATACAGTGAAATAAGTTGGCTCAACCAATTTGATTTACTCAAAAAAGAAAAATTCAGAATCGGTCTGCAATTGAGCAACGGTTTAGCAATGGCTACTTTGGTTGATCGTGATGTTACAGAAGAGTTTTGGGATGAATATGGCGTGACCGAATCAGCCAAACGTATAGAAACCAATTATTTCTACATTCTGCAACCCGGCATTGAAGCGGCTGTTAGAGTATATGACAATGATCGCTTTCCGGATGTTTATCTCACCGCCAAAGCAAAATACCGACAAGCGATGGGAACACCAAAATTTGCTACCACAAGTGATTTTACAAATTATTATGTTGGAATAGGAATTTCGTTAATTGGATTTGTAACTTATTAGTAAAAAAGCATACTATTTATACAAAAAGAAAGTTATTGTATGAAAATCATATATTCAATTTCTAAATAATTTCGCACTTATATTAAACACAATTTTAAACTTAAAAAACATGAAAAAAATCTTTTTAATTGCTGGATTTATGTTCGCTCAATTTTCTTTTGCACAAGAGGAACAAACCATTTCAACCGACGAAAAAAAATGTGAAGTTCCAAAACTTGATTTATACGTTGGTGTGGGCGGTATTTTTTACAATGATTTTAATTTAAATCAAAAAATCAGTGCATCGGGAATGCCCGAGATTCGAGAAAGTATGCCGGAATTCTTAGTCGGAATAAATACGTTATGGGAAAAGTATTCTTTTGACGCTGAATTGTCTTCCACGTATTCAACCAAGAAAAACAGTACAACCGAGAATAAATTGGCCAGTGGAACTTTTAGACTTCGCGGACATTATAATTTTGTAAATAAACCAAGAGTTTTATTGTCTGGGGGATTAAATGTGGCTTACACACATAACGATTTTAATTTATATTCTCGAGATAATGATATCAACTTAAACGATTTGAATCCAGAAAATAATTCAGGTCACGTAAGTTTAAAAAATGATATTTTTTATGCCGGACCTTCAATAGCATTCAATTTGAAACGTAAAGAAAAATTGAGTATTCGTTTAAATGTGGGTTACGAGTTTGCATTCACCAACGGAAAATGGAAATCCGATTATGCCAATGTGTCCAATACTGTAAAAGAAAATGGTCAAAATAGATTAATGGTTGATGTTGTGTTCTTTTAATGAGCAATCGATTTTAAAAATGAAAATTTTAAACCTGAACAAATTATTTTTCAGGTTTTTTTATGATTTGTTTTTTGTAACTTGTGGTTATTAAAATAACATTATGCATTGGTCTGATTTTGATATATGGAAGTTTCTAGCTGGATTAGGTATTTTTATGTACGGTATGTTTTTATTGGAAGAGGCCATAAAGCAATTATCCGGTAAAGCATTTAAGACATTAATTAGGAAATCTACAACAGGCAGAATTCGATCGATTTTTACAGGATTATTTTCTACTACAGTTTTGCAAAGCAGTTCCGCTGTAACATTAATGACACTAACATTTGTTGGGGCCGGTTTAATCACTATGCAGAATGCTATAGGTGTAGTGATGGGAACCAATTTAGGAACCACTGCCACGAGTTGGCTTGTAGCTACAATCGGTTTTAAAATAAATGTAGAGGGTTTGTTTTTGCCTTTGATTGGTTTGGGTGGTTTGGGATTAATTTTTTTGAGTAAATCACCTCGCTACAACGGAATTAGCCGATTGTTAGTAGGACTTGGTTTTTTGTTCATGGGTTTAGAATACATGAAACTTAGCGTTGAAGGATTTACTTCGTCATTTGACTTGGCTTCCATGCCACATTATGGCTCACTTTTTTATGTTTTCCTTGCTATTATTATGACTTCAGTTATGCAATCGAGTTCAGCCACAATTGCGATCATTTTGACAGGTTTACATACGGGGTTACTATCGTTCTCAGAGGGAGCTGCCATGGTGATAGGTGCAAATATTGGAACTACCACAACAATTATGCTTGGAGCAATGGGAGGTATTCCAATAAAAAAACAAGTAGCGTTAAGTCATTTAATTTTCAATATTTTTACCGGAGTTGTTGCATTTTTATCCTTACCACTCCTTACCAAATTAATACTCTTTTTAATTAATGAAGACAACAATGCAGTTTTAGCTGTTACATTGTTTCATACGTTGTTCAATTTATTGGGTGTGCTTTTGTTTTTACCATTTATTGGCTTTTTAGTGAAATTTCTTCAAAGAGTTTATCCTGAAAAAAGAAACTAAACAACTCAATTCATTTCAAATACTACACCAGATTTGCCAGAAGCTGCACTTGTTGCAGTTCGAAATGAAACGATTCATATTTTTAAGATTACTTTAGATTTAATCGGACTTGTTTTTCATTTAAATCAATCAAAAGCAAAAGAAGGGAGTGGTTTTTTTTCAGAGTTACTCTTCAACACAAAAAAAGATAAAACACCAGCTGATTTATTTAATAACATTCTTTCTACTAATAAATCAATTATGGTGTTTGCTTCTAAAATTCCGGTACATGATTTGGAGGAGTTAGAGCGAAGAGAGCTTGCTCATTACAATAACATGGTTATAACACTTTCTCAAGTTGCCAAAACGGTTATTAATATTGGTCCCGAAATAGAAGAAATTGAGTCGTCTGAAAACACATCGGTTAGTCAATTAATGATATTAATTTGCGACACCACCAATTCAAACTTAGTTTTATTGCACAAAATCTTGGAAGAATCATTAGAAAAACAAACCTTGGAAGTTTATAATAATCAGATTAAACAGGATTATAAAATGGTAGTTGAAAAAATAGCAGAGGCAATTGAAAAAAAATTAATTCAAGAAAAAGATATCTCCTTATTATTAATGGTAAATGGAATGGCAACACAAACCATAAGACAATTGTTCCGAACTTTAGAAAAGCTTATTTAACTATTTATGCAAGATTATTGATTTTCACACCAAAGTCTCTGCCAAAATTTCAGCAAAAAGAATTCACACAACTTTGGCTTACAATTTGCTATATATTTGTAACTTTATACTTTTAAAAAAATAAAAAAATGATAGGATATTATATTTTAATTGGTGCAATTGCTTTAGTAAGTTGGTTAGTAAGTCGTCAGCTGAAGAAAAAATTTGAATTTTATTCAAAAGTTCAATTGCGTAACGGAATGAGTGGAGCCGAAATTGCTCAACGAATGCTTGAAGACCATGGAATTTATGATGTAAAAGTCATCTCAACTCCCGGTCGTTTAACCGATCACTACAACCCAACTGACAAAACAGTAAACTTGAGTGAAGCCGTTTACAACCAACGAAATGCCGCAGCAGCAGCCGTTGCCGCTCACGAAGTTGGTCACGCCGTGCAACACGCAACCGCGTACGAATGGTTAACATTACGTTCCAAATTAGTACCTGTAGTGAGTGTTTCCTCTGGAATGTCGCAATGGTTAGTAATCGGTGGTTTAATTTTAGGAGCCGCCTCCGGAAGTGCAATCGGATTTTACGTAGCCATCGCCGGTTTAGTGATGATGGCCTTAGCCACCACATTTAGTTTCATTACTTTACCTGTGGAATACGATGCGAGTAACAGAGCATTAGCTTGGTTAAAGAAAGCAAATATGGTTGGTCAACAAGAATACGAAGGAGCTCAAGATGCCTTAAAATGGGCCGCCAGAACCTATTTGGTTGCTGCAATTGGAGCATTAGCTTCCTTATTATATTGGGCTCTCCAAGTATTTGGTTCAAGAGACTAATTCAAAAAATGAAAACAACAAAATCCGTTACAATCGTAGCGGATTTTTTTTTTGGAAGCGAATGGCTCGGGCTTTTTCAGGAAACCATATTCCCGCTTTCGCCTTTAGTCCCGTTTTAAAAAACGGGAGCTACCGGCTCAATCTGGGCTAGAGAGGAATGGTAATCAGTTGGCAGTTTTCACCCAATCTTGTCATTGCGAAGCAATCTCTTTTCAGTGTTTTCCGTGCCTTCTGTGAGAAAAAAGTTTTCACCTTCAGTTTTCAAATAATTTTCATTCTACATTGTCTTCATCGCAAACAAAAACTTCGTGCCCTCCTCACTTCGCGGCAAAAAACCCGCAACCCGCAACCCGCAACCCCTACAACTGTATCTGCCGTTCAATCTGCTGTTCCAACGAAATAAACGTCTCCGTTCTCGAAACACCATCAATCGGCTGAATCTTTTTATTGAGCAATTGCATCAAATGTTCGTTATCTCTACAAATTATCTTAACCAAAATGCTCCAATTTCCTGTGGTATAATGACATTCCAACACTTCTGGAATTTTTTTCAATTCTCGCACAGCATCCGAATTACTTGAAGCTTTATCCAAATAAATCCCAACAAAAGCCATCGTTTTATACCCTAACACCTTATTATTAATCACAAATTTAGAACCCGAAATCACACCGGCTTCTTCCAATTTTCGCAACCGCTGATGAATCGCCGCACCGGAAATTCCTATTTTATTGGCAATTTGTAAAATGGGTTTTCGAGCATCTTCCATCAAATCACGAAGAATTTCTTTGTCTATACCGTCAATTTCTATTTCAAGCGAATTGATTTTCATTGTTATAAATTTTAATTAAAAATATAAAATTACTTTCAAAAATACTAAAAAATCAATTTTAAAGTTTCAATAGTATATATTCAAAAAAACTTATTCATTTCAAGATTAAAAAATCTATTAGGATTCTTAAACTAAAAAAATTAAATTTGTTAATCAACTCAATCATCTCGACTAAACAACATCTCATGAAAAAATATATTCTATCACTTATTTTTTTATTTTCAATAACACTTTTATTTGCTCAAGATTCTATCCAAAACGGTCAGGCTTCAATGAACGGAACATTGGATAAACAATTTGATTATGTTGTTCAAAAATCAAATAATTTTCAGGAATACAAAGTTGTAAAAAGGGATTTCTTAACAATTTTAAAGCGAAATAGTCTTGATTCAGTCAATCGTTTTAAAACTGAATTAGCCGATTTAAAAGCAGAGTTTGCTTCACATTCTGAAACTGTTCAGCAATTAAAAGATACATTAAAAACAACACAGGCTGAGCTTGATAAACTTAAAACAGCTCAGGATAATGTTTCGTTTCTTGGGGCTCCAATTAGCAAAACCAACTACAATTTGATTATGTGGGGAATTGTTTCGGTTTTATTGCTAATTTTAATTGTGTTCTTGTTTCAACTAAAAGGAGCCAAATCCACATCCAACGATGCCAAAAACAATCTGGAAAAGCTTGAAGAAGACTACGAAGATTACAAACGAAAAGCCCTCGAAAAAGAGCAAAAGTTAGGTCGTCAATTGCAAGACGAAATTAACAAACAAAATAAATCTTCCAAATAATTAACTGCCAACATTATTCGGGTTGTAACCCATATACGGCACTTCTTTGTCTGTAAAAATTACACCAAACGATTCCAATTCCTCCAAAATAGGAAGATAAACCTCTTTTTTAATTGGTAATTGCACTCCTGGAGTAGTGATGTTTCCGTTCAAAATTTGTAACGTTGCCATCGCGACAGGAAGTCCGACTGTTTTCGCCATGGCTGTGTACGTTTGATCATCACCTAAACAAACCATACTACTGTCGATTTGTTTTTTCTGACCGTTAAGTTCATACCCAAATTTGTGATACATCACAATCATATCTTTATCTTCGGGTTGAAGAGCCCATTTTTCGGCTAAAATATGTTCTAAATATTGAGCAGGTGTTGCATTTTTAATCCCTGCTTTTTTGGTAGAATCAAATAAATCCAATTCCTCAAATTTATCCCAAATCACATCGTCTTGATCAATTTTCAGGTAGTGACGTAACTTCAATTCCACCGAATCCGAAGGGTGATAAGGTAAAAATGAATTCGTAAAATCACGGTAAGTCATAGTTTCCGAATTTTCCATAGAATAGGTGTCATCCGTCATTCCTAGTTGAACTAACATATCCCACGCTTTTGAATAACCTACTCTTCGTAAAGTGCCGCGATACATCGTTAAAATATCATCCAAACCATAAATGCTTCTGTATTTTAAAGAATCACGGTTGGCATAACCTTCAAAACGTCCGTAGCCTTCGACTTCCAAAAATTCAGTCCTACGAAATAGTTTGTTGTATGGAATGTACTTGTATTTTCCTTCCTGAATAAATTTTGAAACACCGCCTTGTCCGGCTAAAACCACATTTCTCGGATTCCAGGAAAATTTATAATTCCATAAATTTGTGTCACTTTCAGGAGCTACTAATCCGCCACAAAATGACTCAAATTGAATCATTTTTCCACCTTTTTCTCTAATTTCATCAATTATTTTCATGGCACTCATATGGTCAATTCCGGGATCAAGGCCAATTTCATTCATAAAAATTAATCCTTTTTCTTTCGCTTGACTGTCCAATTCTTGCATTTTCGGACTGATGTAGGAAGCCGTCACCATGTGTTTGTTGAAAGCAAGACAATCTTCGGCAATTTCAATGTGCAAATGAGCCGGAAGCATCGAAATCACTATATCGGCTTTTTGAATTTCTTTCTGACGGTTCTCCACATTCGAAATATCCAATAAAATAGGGGTTGCGTTCGGATGATTATTGGTTTTTTTCTTCGCCAATTCCAAAGATAAATCAGCTATAGTAAGATGCAAATCTTCTGTGATTGCTTTGTTTAACAAATACTTTATCAACGAAGAAGCAGATCGACCGGCACCAATAATCAGGATATTTCTCATTTTTGTTTTTCTATAAAAATCACACGAAAGTAAACAAATGTTATATTTCTAACAAATTTTAGACTGTTAATTCCGTTTGAGGTTGAAAATTAATTCCGTAAATTTGACTATTATAAAATAGAATGAACAGAAAAATTATACTTTTTGCTTCGATTTTAGGAGTAATTTCAATTATTTTAGGAGCATTTGGAGCTCACGCGTTAAAAGAAGTTTTAAACGAAAATCAATTAGTCAGTTTTGAAACCGGTGTTCGCTACCAATTTTATCACGCACTATTTTTATTGTTTTTAGGAACATCCGTTTTGTTATCTGATAAAACAAAAAACATTATTTTGACATTGGTTTTAGTTGGGGTTTTGTTTTTCTCGGGTTCAATCTATTTATTGGCAACAAACGACTTAACTTCTATTGATTTTAAGTTTTTAGGACCAATTACACCAATTGGAGGATTGCTATTAATAGGTGCTTGGGTAGCTCTGTTTTTGAATATTCTTAAACAAAAGGGATAAATTTTCAACAAATTATCAATTGTAAAGATTTAATTTTTACTTTTGCCAAATATTTAAACACAACTAAACGGTAAATTTATGGAAACATACGCTCAATTTACGAAATCGATTTCGTTAGAAAAGTACGGAATCAAAAACACACAAGAAATTGTTTATAATCCATCGTTTGAATTTCTATATGAAGAAGAACTAAGTTCAAAGTTAGAAGGATACGAAAAAGGACAATTGTCAGAATTAGGAGCGGTAAATGTAATGACGGGAGAATTTACCGGGAGATCGCCAAAAGATAAATATATTGTAGAAGACGACGTGACAAGAGATACCATTTGGTGGAACTCTCCAAAAGCACCGAATGATAACAAACCCATTTCAAAAGTGACTTGGGATGCTTTAAAGGAAACAACAGTTAATCAACTTTCTGGAAAAAGATTATTTGTAGTGGATGCTTTTTGTGGTGCAAACGAAAACACTCGTTTAAAAGTTCGATTCATTATGGAAGTGGCTTGGCAAGCCCATTTTGTGAAAAATATGTTCATCCGCCCAACGGAACAAGAATTGGAAAGTTTTGGTGAGCCTGATTTTGTTGTAATGAATGGTTCTAAAACGTCTTTTAAAAATTATGAAGAGCACGGATTAAATTCTGAAGTGTATGTTGCTTTTAATTTAACCGAAAAAGTTCAAATCATCGGCGGAACTTGGTATGGTGGAGAAATGAAAAAAGGACTTTTCTCGATGATGAATTACTATTTGCCTTTACAAGGAATTGCTTCGATGCATTGTTCTGCTAACAAAGGTAAAGATGGCGATGTGGCAGTTTTCTTTGGTTTATCAGGAACAGGAAAAACAACTTTATCAACTGATCCAAAACGTGAATTAATTGGTGATGATGAACACGGTTGGGATGACGAAGGTGTTTTTAACTTTGAAGGTGGATGTTATGCAAAAACCATCGATTTGAGCAAAGAAAACGAACCGGGTATTTACGGAGCCATCAAAAAAGATGCTTTGTTAGAAAATGTAACGTTGGATGCAAACGGAAAAATCGATTTTAAAGATGGTTCTGTGACGCAAAATACGCGAGTTTCTTATCCGATTAATCACATTCAAAATATTGTAAAACCGGTTTCAAAAGCGGGTCATGCAACTAAAGTTATTTTCTTGACAGCTGATGCTTTTGGTGTGATGCCTCCGGTTTCTAAATTGACACCTGAACAAACAAAATATTATTTCCTTTCCGGATTTACAGCCAAATTAGCCGGAACAGAAAGAGGTGTAACTGAACCACAACCGACTTTTTCGGCTTGTTTCGGAAAAGCATTTTTATCACTTCATCCAACGAAATACGGACAAGAATTGGTTAAGAAAATGGAGCAACACAAAGCGACTGCTTATATGGTTAACACCGGTTGGAACGGAACAGGAAAAAGAATTTCGATTAAAGATACCAGAGCAATTATTGATGCAATCTTGGATGGTTCAATTGAAAAAGCGGAAACTAAATTAATTCCGATTTTTAATTTTGAAGTGCCAACGGCGTTACATGATGTTAATTCTGCTATTTTAGATCCTCGAGACACATATAATAACCCAGATGATTGGACAGCAAAAGCATCTAATTTAGCTGATTTGTTTATTAAAAACTTCGTACAATATACAGACAATGAAGAAGGACGAAACTTAGTGAAGTCCGGACCTCAATTATAATTTTACACTAACTAACCAAACGAAAAGAGTCCCGCAATTTTGTGGGACTCTTTTTAATTTATATGAAATTGAGGATTATTTATCCTTATTCGTCTTTGCAATATATTTTTCTAAAGCCATTGTCATCGATGGAGCTTCCGGAGACGGAGCCATAATATCTACACGTAAACCATGATCTATCGCTTCTTTTTGTGTTGTACTTCCAAAAACCGCAATTCTTGTTTCATTTTGTTGAAAATCAGGGAAGTTTTTAAACAATGATTTTATTCCGGTTGGGCTAAAAAAGGCCAAAACGTCATAGTAAACATCAGCTAAATCGGTTAAATCGCTCATTACGGTTCTATAAAATATACCTTGTGTCCAGTTTACTTTTAAACCGTCTAAAGTTTGAGGAACATCAAAATTTAATTGGTCAGAAGCAGGTAACAAAAACTTTTCTTCTTTGTACTTTTTAATCAGCGGAGATAAATCTACAAAATCTTTTTGACCTACATATATTTTGCGTTTTCTGTAGATAACGTATTTCTGTAAATAAAAAGCAACAGCTTCTGATTGACAAAAATATTTCAAATCTTCAGGAACTTTATACCGCATTTCTTCGGCTACCCTAAAAAAATGATCTACAGAGTTTCTACTAGTTAGGATGATTGCGGTGTAATTATGCAAGTCAATTTTTTGACTTCTAATGTCTTTTACCGGAACACCTTCGACATGAATAAAGGGTCTGAAATCGATTTTTACTTTATGCTTTTGAATGAGCTCAAAGTATGGAGAATTTTCTACTTTGGGTTCTGGTTGTGACACCAAAATTGTTTTCACTTTCATATCGAAATTTGTTGTAAAACTAACGTCTTGTAAACCAATAATACATAAAATAGTAGGGGGCTATTTCAAGGGCACAAAGATACAAAATAAAATAAAACATCTTACTTATTAGTAAACTTTGATAAGATTTTAATGAAATAAGGTAAGTTAATGCATTTACTATCAATATAATCAATAGAATTCCGTAAATAATTATGTTTGAAGAAATATCATTATAATACAAAATTATATTAACCGGAAGAATTAACAACCCAATAAACGTGCGGTAACTTACTTTTTGAAGATTAAATTGTTCCATAAAATCTTCAATTTTAAAGGAAGTAGCAATAATCTTTTCAACCAAGTATTTAGAAAGTACAAAAACACCTAACAAAGTAATAATCTGAATATATTTTACCCAATCGGTTTTAGAGGCTAAATCGAAATAATTCAACAAAATCAGAATAAAAAAAGCAAACGAAATCAATTGCACAAAAAACAAACTGATCGTAAACCAGCTCATCATATGCGATGGGTCTTTGTAGATTTTAAGGTATTTATCAGTAACAAACAATTTTAGAAATTCATTAAAACGGGCTTCAAAAAAAGTTTTGGTCACCGCAATCAATGCAAAGCTCAAGACAAACAGAACTGTTGCCCAATCTTTACTATCCAATATTCGTTGCTCTAAAATGTAGTCCATAATTCGTTTGTAAAATTACTATTTTTTTAATTCAATCACTTTATTATAATTTTATTATGAATCAACGTTCATAAAAAGTTTACTTTTGCTTTGAAATTTTGTCTTTTTATGAGTAACGGATTAGTAGTCATTCCAACCTACAACGAAATTGAAAATGTTGAAAGTATTATTCGGGCAGTTTTTGCTCTCGAAAAGCCTTTTCACATACTGATTGTGGATGACAATTCACCGGATAAAACCCATGAAAAAGTGGAATCCTTACAAAATGAATTTCCAACACAACTTTTTTTGAAAGTTAGAAAAAAGAAATCCGGTTTGGGAACAGCATATGTGCACGGATTTAAATGGGCGTTGCAAAATAACTATGATTTTATTTTTGAGATGGATGCCGATTTTTCTCATAATCCACAAGATTTAAATAAACTCTACGAAGCATGTCAAGCCGGAGAAGCCGATATGGCAATAGGTTCGCGTTATGTTCGAGGAGTGAATGTGGTAAATTGGCCATTAAGCAGGGTTTTACTTTCTTATTTTGCTTCGGTTTATGTAAAAATAATTACCGGTATGAAAATTCATGACGCCACTGCAGGTTTTATTTGTTACAGAAGAGAAGTACTTGAAAAAATTAATCTCGACAAAATTAAATTCGTAGGCTATGCGTTTCAAATCGAAATGAAATACAGAACGTATTGCAAAGGTTTTAAAATTAAAGAAGTTCCTATTATCTTTACAGACAGAACAAAAGGACAATCCAAAATGAGTAATTCCATCATAAAGGAAGCTGTTTTTGGAGTTATTTCGTTACGCATAAAAAAACTATTTAATCGATTATAATCGAAATGAAAATGAAAAGGATCTTAATAAAAAACGCCAAAATTGTTAACGAAGGAAAGATATTTGAAGGTGATTTACTCATCGAAAATCAACTTATTACTGAAATAGCTGACAGTATTAGTGCCAAACCTGATTATAAAGTCATTGATGCAGAGGGAAATTTTTTAATTCCCGGAGCCATTGATGATCAAGTTCATTTTCGCGAACCAGGATTAACACACAAAGCCGACATTGCTTCCGAATCCAGAGCAGCTGTGGCAGGCGGAATTACATCGTTTATAGAACAACCAAATACTGTTCCGAATGCGGTAACGCAAGAATTGCTGGAACAAAAATACCAAATAGCTGCCGAAACATCGTTTGCCAATTATTCGTTTATGATGGGTGGAACCAATGATAATTTAGAAGAAGTTTTAAAAACCAATCCCAGAAATGTAGCCGGAATCAAATTGTTTTTAGGCTCTTCAACCGGAAATATGTTGGTGGACAATGAAGAAGTGTTAGAAAAAATATTTTCTTCAACAAAAATGCTGATTGCGGTTCATTGTGAAGACGAAGCGACAATCCAAAAGAATTTAGCTTTATACAAAGAAAAATACGGAGATGATGTTCCTGTGAAGTTTCATCATTTAATTAGAAGTGAAGAAGCGTGCTATCTTTCTTCTTCCAAAGCCATCGCATTAGCAAAAAAAACCGGTGCACGATTGCACGTTTTTCATCTTTCCACAGCGAAGGAATTGGAATTGTTTACCAATAAAATTCCGTTAAAAGAGAAACAAATTACAGCCGAAGTGTGCATTCATCATTTGTGGTTTACTAATGCCGATTACGACACCAAAGGAAACTTGATCAAATGGAATCCCGCTGTAAAAACTGAAGCCGATCGAGCAGCACTTTGGCAAGCACTTTTAGATGACCGAATTGATGTGATTGCCACCGATCATGCTCCACATACATTAGAAGAAAAAAAACAACCTTATCTTCAAGCACCGTCTGGCGGTCCGTTGGTGCAACATGCTGTTGTGGCAATGTTTGAAGCTTACCATCAAGGTAAAATATCTGTAGAGAAAATTGTAGAGAAAATGGCTCATAATCCGGCTAAAATTTTTAAAATTGAAAACAGAGGTTTCATTAAAGAAGGCTTTTATGCCGATTTGGTTTTAATAAATCCAGCGATGCCTTGGAACGTGAAAAAAGAAAATATTCTCTACAAATGTGGTTGGTCACCTTTGGAAGGAACTAATTTTAAATCGCGAATTACACACACATTTGTGAATGGTGAACTGGTTTATCAGAATTCAAAAGTAAATGATACCAAAGCCGGAATGCGATTACTCTTTAACCGATAAAAGATGAAATTTAAATCTACTATATTGTTTTTTTTACTAGTGTTTCTTTCATGTAATGATGATGGAGTAAAAAAACCATCAAAACTTATTGAAGAGGAAAAAATGGTTGATATTCTTTATGATTTAAGTATTTTAGATGCTTTAAAATCTAGTAATCCAAAGGTTTTAGATGAAAATAATATCGATTCCCAAACCTATATTTACAGAAAGTATAGTATTGATAGTTTACAATTTGTAGAGAATACAGCTTTTTATGCCTCGGATTTAAAGAAGTATAAAAAGATGTATGAAACAGTTGAAAAACGAATTGAAGAAAATAAAAAAGTAGCAGACAGTCTTTTGAAAATAAAACAAAAAGAAGACAATAAAAAAGCTGAGGAATTGAGATTGTTAAAGAAAGATTCAATTAAAAAACCTCGAAATATGAAAGAAGCTAATGAGTTATTGAAAAATCAAAAGTAACTTTTTTCACGACTTCTTTTATTGGTTGAAATTCAAAATTCATTTGTTGCCTAATTTTTTCATTAGAATACAAAACAGTTGTGTGCAACGATGTTGCGGTTGCTCTTGATAATTTTCTTTTTTGAAAAAACAATATTGAAAAGAACCAATCTAATCGCCAAGCAATAGATGTCATCCAAGGTTTTGCATACATAGTAGGTTTTTTAATGTTTATCCCTTCAGCTATCCAAAAAATCAAATCCTTAAAAACAATGTTTTCACTGATTAATGTAAATCGTTCTCCTGAAATATCACTTTTCATAAGCTGATACATCACAGTTACAACATCTTCAACAGCCACAAATCCGGTTGAACCTTTAGTGTAAAACGGAATTCCATTTTTCACTTTCATAAAAATCTCACCACTTCCAGAATCCCAAAAACCTGTACCTAAAATGACTCCGGGATTAACAATAACACAATTTAATCCTTCTTGTTGAGCTCGCCAAATCTCCATTTCTGCACCAAATTTTGAAAGAGCATAATCGCTGTGTGGTTTTTCAGGATTCCATTCGGTTTCTTCGCTAATCACGGTTTCACTTTCCTTTAAATCACCCAAAGCAGCAATAGAACTTACGTAGCAGAATTTTTTTACACCAAAAGCCAATGCACAATTGACCATGTTGGCTGTTCCTTCGATATTAATTTTTCTGAGATTTTCTTCTTCAACACCATCAAACGAAATTAGAGCTGCACAATGATAAACATATTCCACATTCTCAAACGCTTTTTCAAGCGAAGGAACATCGTTTACATTGCCTGAAACCCATTCAATTTTATTAAATAAATCACTGTTATTAAATTGATTAAATAGCTTTTTGGTTTTTTGAATACTATTTTCTGTACGAAATAAAGCCCGAACTTTTTCGCCATTCTGAAGTAAATGAAGTAATAAATGTGCACCAACTAAGCCGGTTCCGCCTGTAACTAAATTCATAAAAACAAAGATAAATGTTTCTGTTCTACATTTTCAAATTATCGAATTAAAACTATCTTTGCCAAAATTAATTTGATGAAATCGCTACAAAAAGAAGTTTGAATAAACACCGATAAAAATAAGCGATTCCATGTGACCTTTAAAAATCAATAAAATCCACACATGAAAAATTTAGTAGAAGAATTACGTTGGAGAGGATTGTTTCACGATATGATGCCGGGAACAGAGGAGCAATTGCTAAAAGAATCTACGACTGCCTATATCGGATTTGACCCAACTGCCGACTCGTTACATATTGGAAGTATGGTGCAAATTATCTTGTTGGTTCACCTTAAAAATTTTGGTCATCAACCCATCGCTTTAGTGGGTGGAGCTACCGGAATGATTGGCGATCCATCCGGAAAATCAGATGAGCGAAATTTGTTGGACGAAGCGACTTTGAATAAAAATGTAGAAGGAATTAAAGGTGTTTTGTCTCGTTTTTTAGATTTTAATTCAACGGATGCCAATGCTCCAATTATGGTGAATAATTATGATTGGATGAAAGATTTTTCGTTTATCGATTTTGCTCGTGATGTGGGTAAACGAATTACTGTGAACTATATGATGTCGAAAGATTCGGTAAAGAAACGTTTTTCAGGAGATGGAGAAGGAATGTCGTTTACGGAATTCACGTATCAATTAATTCAAGGATACGATTTTTATCATTTATATAAAAATTACAACTGCTTACTTCAAATGGGTGGTTCCGATCAGTGGGGAAATATCACAACCGGAACGGAATTAGTCCGAAGATTAAACGTAAACACCGAAGACGAAGGAGCAAAAGCATTTGCCTTGACCACACCATTAATCACGAAAGCCGACGGTTCAAAATTTGGAAAATCGGAAGGTGGAAATGTTTGGTTAACTGCGGATAAAACATCGCCATACAAATTCTATCAATTTTGGTTTAATTCATCCGATGAAGATGCAGAAAAATACATCAAAATTTTTACCTTTTTAGATAAAGAAACGATTGAAGAATTAATTGAAAAACACAGACAAGAACCACATTTACGTTTATTGCAAAAGAAATTAGCAGAAGAAATTACGGTTTTTGTTCATTCAAAAGAAGAATATGAAAAGGCGGTAAAAGCGTCAAACATTTTGTTTGGAAATTCAACATCAGAAGATTTGAAACAATTGGATTCGCAAACATTTTTAGATGTTTTTGACGGAATTACACAAGCCGAAATTTCAAAATCAGATTTGGAAAACGGAATCGGTATAATTGATGCTTTATCGGCAAAATCGGGATTTTTACCTTCCAATAGCGAAGCCAGAAGAGCGTTAAAAGAAAATTCTATTTCGGTGAATCGTGAAAAAGTGACGGAAGAATTTATACTTTCAAACAATGACTTAATTATAAATGAGTTTGTTTTATTACAACGCGGAAGAAGAAACTATTTTATTTTACGAGCAGTTTAAACTTGAAACCTGAAACTTGAAACCATTTTAAACCACCATCAAGTTACAACCGCGAATATCGCTAGAATCAAAACGTCCCAACACTTCAAACGAATGGTTGGGATATTTTTTGCCCAAATCTTGCGTTGCAATAAAAGAGCAGGAATTGATATTTGCCAAATCGATGACATTAATTCCGCCTGTTTTTCCGTAATCAACATACGTTAACGCATCTTCCGTATCACGAATGAGAATGGACATCCAGGGAGGACATTCGAAAATACCTTTTCCTAACGAATAGGCTTGCGATAATAACTCGGTCATACCATATTCTGAATGAATGGCGGGAACGTCAAAACCGTTGCATAGAATTGAATGTAATTCTTCACGGATGATTTCTTTTCGTTTGCCTTTCATTCCGCCGGTTTCCATGACAATAGTGTTTTTTAATTGAAAGGATTGTTTTTCAATCAAATCTAAAAGAGCATATGTTACACCAATCAATAAAACATTCTGACCGGAGGAGTCTAGCTCAATAAGTTGCTGAATTAATTCATCATAATTATTCAAATAAAATCCGCTTTCAGAATGGTTTGAGCTTTCAATCAAATCATTTACCATATAAATCAACGACGAGCCATCTCGTTCTAAATAGGAGGGAAGTAGAGCTAAAACTACGTAATCTTCGATGTTTCCATAGAATTGAGAAAACGCTTTTCGAAAACTTTGTTCGTATAAAGTTACATCAGTTACCAAATGATTACTTGTCAAAGTTCCGGTTGTTCCGCTACTGGTAAATATTTCTTGAATCGTATTTTGTGAACTTAAAATCTCATGACTTTTAAAAAACTGAATCGGTAAAAAGGGAATTTCTTCAATAGATTTTACATTGGATTTGTCTTTTTTCAACAACGAACAAAAATCCTGATAAACCAAATTGTTATCATATTGATGCCTAAAAACTTTGAGTGTTATTTTCTCAAATTCTTTTTGACTACTGATGGAAAATATGTCGGGATAAGGATTCATTGGTGCAAAAATAGCAATAAAAAAAGCACCAACTTTCGTTGATGCTTGATTTATGTTTGAAATGAAAGATTACTTAACTGCTAATTTCACAGTAGCAGAATTTCCGCCTTCAATGATTTTTACTACGTAAAGACCAGTGTTTAAAGTTGAAATATTAATTGCTTCATTTGAAGTAGTTACATTCATTACTTGTTTTCCTAATAAGTCATACACTTGAACATTTCTTTCAGCATTTAATTCTGTAGAAATATATAATGTTCCGTCAGCAACTGGATTAGGGTAAACTTTTAAACCTGAAATTGTATTGTTTCTAATTGATAAAGTAAGATCATTTAATGAACGAGCAGTTAATTGAGCAGCTCCATTAAAGTTACCAACCAAAGCAATAAAACCAGTTGTACCGGAAGGAACTAGTGAACCGATATAATTAGATTCTGCAAATGCAGTTCTAAAAATCATTGTATCTGTACCGTCTGAAAAGTTATAGTTGGTTGCAGGAGGGTTAACGAAAGTTGTTGTTCCATTTCCATCTTCAAAAGTAACACCATTAAGTTGAACTAATCTGCTTTCGTATGCTTGCACATCAGCAGCAAGTTGAGCAATTGTTACTACTTGAGGAGATACTGTATTTCCTGAAGAAGCAACCGTTGCGTTGGCAGTAGGCGTAAATTGAAGTAAACCACTAAAAAGTGAAGTTCTTCCCGTTAAACCAGCCATAGCATCACCAGCTACAAATGGAGTAGAAATGATACCGGCAAGGTCATCAATTAAAACAGCTCCGCTAGCATCTTCAACATATTTTTGATTACGTGTTGTTCTGGCATAAGTTACAACCGGTGCTTCAAGAATTTGGTAATATTTTCCTGCACCGTTAGCAATTACATCAGCACGCATTTCACCTAAGTTACCTATTACGTTTAACGCAGCAATTTCAAAAGTTACGCTAGCCATTACAGCAGGAACAATTGGTGTGTGAGTATTATCAACTAATTCCATGTTTAAAGTATATTCTCCCGCAGCTAAACCTGAAAATACAATTGGGTTAGTGTCATATTTCATAACCATTGAACCACCTGGAGTTAATGTATAATGAATGTGCCCGTCTATACCTGCACCTGGATTACCAACAACAAAGTTAGAAACAGTGATATTAACAGTAACATCTGAATTTGGAGCAAAAACGGTTCCGTTTGATGGAGAACCGATTGCTAAACTTGGCGATGCTGCAGCACCAAAATCAGTCATAACGATATCATCAATATTTAAACGATTATTTGATGCACCTGTTTCAGTAGCTCTTTTAATTCTGATTCTTACATCAGCATTGATGTCTAATTGAGCTGAAAATGTTTGCACATCATCGGTAGCAGGAGCTGTAAAAGCATCACCAACTTGTGTCCAGTCAGCACCATCATTAACAGAATATTCTACTTTCCAATCCACTTGTGCATCAGTACCGTATCTTCTGTACAAGAAAGACAAATTTCCAATTCCGTTTGTTTTGTTGGCCAACATGGTCATCGAAGATGCGGCATAACCTCTCATACGGGCAGACTTAGTTCCGTTTTTCCAATCTGCAGTTGCGTTTCCAATCAATGATTCTGTCATATCCCAATCAATTCCTGACAAGGTTACAGTTGCAGAAGCATAAGATCCTTTTGTTTCATTTTCAAAATCAACAGTGTACTGAGCTTGAGCAGTAAACAATGAAAATGCTAAAAATAATAAAGTGTAAAGTTTTTTCATTTTTTTATAAAATTTATTGTACAAAGATAACAACAATTAATAAGTTATAAAAGATAACCTTATTAAAAAATTGTAAATTGGGAATAAAGGGGAATTTCTAACTACCTGATAATCAATTTTCGGGTAGCAGTAGCATCACCTTCTTTGATTTTAATCATGTAGATGCCCGGAGAAAGTGAAGAAACATTCAATTCTTTAGTATTAATTGTGCTTTGAAGCACAACTTTTCCAAGAATATCAAAAATGGTTACTTCTTTGGCTAATGATGATTTGGAAGTGATATACACTTTTCCGTTACTCACCGGATTAGGATAAAAGCTAAGCCCCTCAATGGTAGTTTCCTGAGTTTTGTTGGGTTGCTGTGGCTTGTTTTCCTGAGCAGAGGCTGTCAGAGAAACAAGAAAAACCGCTAAAAGAATAGTATAAAAGTAATTTTTTTTCATCTTTCCGATTTGGTTTGGTAAATGTATAAAAAATATTTCAAATAGTGTACCAAAAAATTATATTGACCAAAAAAACTTTAAAACTTTATTTTTTAATTAATTTTTGTAATCTAATTCAATTTTTGAAATCCAAATTTTATCTGTTTTATCATAATAGGTGTTGTCATCCGGAAATTCAATATAAAAATCGGGTTGAGAATTCTTCGTGTAATAGGCAGATAGATCCTCTCCGTTGATGTATTTTCTAAATAAAAGTTCAGTTTTTTGCTTTAATTCTGATTCTTCCATTTTCCATGTTCTGAAAGCTTCTTCGTAGGTTACTATATTTCCTTTATCATCTTTTTTTAATTTTCCAACCGTTGCCACTTTTTTAATTTTTAGGCTAGGTGCAATTTTTGTAATTGCAAAATAGATTTCACCTGTTTTGGAGTTTGGATAATAAAACAGCAAATCACATGCATTTGCTAAAGCAGTATATTCTTCATCAAATTTTTCATCAAACTTGGTTTCATGAGTTGCTTTTTTTGCTAATCTACCAGTATAGCGAATTATGGAATAGTTAAAGTTATTTTGCTCCACTTCACTTAAATGCGAATTTGGATCTATATTGTTAGACTCTTTTTCACATCCGACCAAATAAAAAAGAGATATAAAAATTAAAACGTATTTCATGTTTTTTTTAATTATAAAAAGAGCTTAATCAAAGGACTAAGCTCTTTTTTTATGTAAAATTATTAAAATTTTTAATATGCTTTCATAATTGGGTTGAATTCTGCCCAACCATCTGTCCAATCTGTTGCACCAAAAGCACCTCTATAAGTGGTTGGTGTAAAGAATGCGTCAGATAATTTTGGGTCTGTAAAAGAAGCTCCTGTTGTTAAAGTTCCTGCTGTTACAGTAAAAGTTGGGTTTTGAGTATAACCAGTACTTGTGGCTGTACCAAAGAAGATATTTTGATTTAACCCTAATTGAGCATAAACAGCTGCTAAGTCTGTGTTAACTATTGTTTCATTTGATGCATTCCATAATGCTTCAACATTAGTAGCTGTAGCAGTCATACCTGTTCCAACTGAAAAAGTTGTAGTTGGTGCAACCATAACATTGTTTAAAAGAGAGCCAGTTCCATTATTATAGTTATCATAAACAGATTGTTGGTTCATTCTTAAACCTCTAGGCATACCAACAAAAACAGAGTTTGCAATTGTTAATGCTGTTCTTCTACGTAAATCTAAAGCATGTTGATAGTTACCGTTGATAGATTGTGTGTTTGTTAATCTTGGTCCGATACCAGTAATGTTCGAGAAAACACCTGTAGTTAACAAAGTTGTTAAGTTGTCGTTTGGTCCGTTATCTGTTTCAAAAATATTTGAACCTGATTGGTCGGCATAACTTCCGTAACGGATAGACATTCCAAATTGTACTTTACCAGTAAATCCATAATCTACGTCAAAACAATCATCCCACATTCCAAAGGCAATAAGGTATTTTGAGTTAACAGAACCGCCAAACCATTCAAATCCATCATCTCCACCCCAAGATACTTGGCAATAATCCATTACAGTTGCACTTCCAACACCTCCTAATGTGATTGAGTTAGTTTCATTGTTTGGCGTTAATTCGATTCCTGCAAATTCTACACGTACATATTTTAAAACTCCAGAGTTATCGTTGTTGTCAGTTCCACCAAAAACTACAGTTGGTGTAACACCTTCAATTACCGGATCTGCTTGGTTAACAGGAGCTCTTCCTAAGACAACTATACCGCCCCAGTCACCACGATCTCTTGAGCCTGCCGGTAGAGCTGAAGTAAACACGATTGGTTCATTTGCTGTTCCTTCGGCAATAATTTTACCTCCGCGATCAATTATCAAAGTACCTTTTGATCCTTTATCTCCAAAGATAATTGTACCAGGTTCGATTGTTAAAATTTGATTTTCTCTAACAAATACTTGTCCTTTAAGTAAATATTTATTGTCATTGGTTAACGTTTGCGTTTCTAAGTTTCCTATTAATTCGATATAGTCTTCTTGTGGGTCTGGGTTGTTTCCGCCGTTTTCAACAATAATTGTAATTGGTGGTGCTTCCTCATAAGTACATGCTGAAAAAACTAGCAAAGAGCATAAAACGCTAGTTAAATAAAATAGATTTTTTTTCATGATCATTAGTTTAAATTTAATTGTGTTATTGTTTTTTAAAAGTTATAAGTTACATTAAATGTAAAAAGTGTTCCTCTTCTGAATACTGATGTTGGGTTGTCTTTTGAGTCTTCAATTTTTTCATCTCTGTTAGAATCTTCATAGAATCTGTATTTTGCATTTAGCAAATCTTGAATCCCAATTTTATAAGTTACTTTGTTAAATCTTTTAGACAACGTTAAATCGATATTGTCTCTTGATAATTCATAAATAGTCGGGAATATATTATCTCCTACAGAGAAAATTCTATTACCAAAGCGGTTGTAAATCACGTTTGCAGAAAATCCTTTTTCATCTTCATAACCCAAAGCAGCATTAATAATGTATGGAGATTGACCTTGTAGAACACGTTTTTGAGCTTGCGAAGTTACATCTGATCCTAAATCAACTTCAGATATAATATAGGAAGCGTTTAAATTAGTTGATAATCTGCTAAAAAATGGAACAGATGAAATGTCTTTAAATGATTTTCTAATTTCTACTTCTAAACCATAACTATAAGCATTTTCAGCGTTTTTGTATTTAAATTGTGGTTGTTCTGTGGTAATTTCAGTGACATTTTCAATTGGGTCTTTAAAGTTTTTGTAAAAGGCTCCTAAACTCATTGTTTCACCTTTGTTTGGATAGAATTCGTATCTAAAATCAATATTATCGATTGTAGCTGTTTTTAAATTTTCGGAACCTCTTCTACCTGCTTCATTTTCAAAATCATAAAATACAAAAGGAGCGATTTCTCTAAACTCAGGTCTATTAACAGTTCTACCATAAGCCAAACGTAAGATAGAACGATCACTTACGTTGTAAGCTATATTTAAAGAGGGTAAAACCGAGGTTACAGGATTTTCTATATTAATTGGTTCTGTTTCGTTATTCGAGTTTAATTTCAAAACATTATGCTCAACACGTAAACCTCCTGTGAAGTTAAATTTATAAAACGGTATTTCTGCAAAAGCATATCCGGCAAGTAAAAAATTACTGGAATCATATGAGTCGATTGCTCTTGTTCCTTCGTTAAATACCCAACCATCGTTTGGATTAACATTTATTGAGTTAAATATTTCTGTTAAAGGCAATTGTTTTAACTCGTTTCTGTTTTCAACAACCGAACCCGGAAGCAAATAAGAGAAATACCTCGCATCAAAATTTCGTTGTCTGTAATCTGTTAAATATCCTGTTTTTAAAACAATACTTCCAATCTCTTCATCATTTTTTACACGTTCAATAGTATGTGTGTAATTAATTGAGTTGTTTAAGGAATATTCACTCAAGAAACCAAAATAACGACCTGTATCAAATAAGTTAGAAGAAGCAGGGTCAATCATTTCAAACGGTGCATTTGGATCGTCGAAGGGCTGAATAGTTCTGAATCTTCTCAAGTCTGGTTCAGATTCATAAATATAATTTCCTCCAATTGTCCAGTCTAGTTTTCCTTTTGATCCTAGGTTGTGATTACCTTCAAATTGGCCGATATAAATAGATCTGGCTTTGTATCCCAATAAATAGTTTTTAAATTTATCCTCTCCACGTTGCAAAAAGTTACTACCACTTCTCAAAATGGTTTCATTTTCTCCAATTTGGTTAAACAAGTTTTTAAATTTAATTGTACTGTTGTTGTTTAATTTCCAAATCCAGTTAGATAAAACAGTTATTCTATTTTCTTTTTTATAGGTATCATCTTGATAATCAAACCAAAGTGGCGGTCTGGTTTCGCCTTCGTTTAATGATGTATATCTTGTGAATTGTCTTTTGTATGATTGAAATCCTTCAGAATAATTTAATGCATTTACGGTTGAAAGTTTCATTCCGTTTGCAAAGTTTATGTTTCTTCCTAAACTAAATCCAACACTGTTGTCAAAAAACGCAGTTGATTGAGTTGGGTTGAAATTGTTTTTTAAGCGTTGTGACGCAGCAGCATTCACACCAGGTAAATCATTGATTTGCGATTTACTCGGAAAACCATACGGTAATGCTCTATAATTTAGGTCAAAACCTAAGAAGTCAGTGTTAGAACCTTCACTTTGAAAATAATCATTAAAAGAAGTGTTTGCTCTGTAGCCAATTCCAATGCTTGCTCTTGTAAACTCTGCTCCACTTTCTGACGTTGTGATAGCAATTACACCACCGGAAAAATCTCCCGGTTTGTCCGCAGAGGCTGTTTTATAAATTACAATTTTATCAATTGCATCGGTTGGAATTAAGTCAAAAGAAAATGTTCTTTTATCTACTTCTGTACTTGGTGCGATCGAATTATTAATTAAAACATTATTATATCGCTCGCTAAGTCCTCTTATCATAACAAATTTTCCATCAACAATTGTTACTCCCGGAACTCTTTGAACAGCTTCGGCAGCATTTCCATCTGTTCCTTTACTCATTTGTTCTGCAGAAATAGCACTAACAACTTGTTTGGCTTCTTTCATTTCGGTCATTATAGCCACTTCAGTATTTTTTCTTCTCGAAGTGGCAACCACAACATCTTGTAATTGAACACCACTTCCAGCACTAAGTGATCTGTTGATTGTGACTGTTTGGTTTGCCTTAATGTTTACAGGAACTTCTACACTTTCATACCCCAAAAAACTTAAAACCAATATATAATTTCCTGGTTCCGCTTCAATCCTATATTTTCCGTTTTCATCAGTAGTTGTTCCAATAGTTGTTCCTTTAAGTTGAACATTTGCAAACGGAAGAGGTGAATTGTTCATATCTTTGTCAGATAATGTTCCGTTTACTGTTCCTTTCTGTGCATGTGAAAAGAGTGCAACAAATAAAGTAAGTAAGAGTAATCTAAATTTCATCAGGTTGTGTTTTAAATTATGGGGCAAAGAAACGGCTACCTTGTAAAGTTGGTGTTATCCACTTGTTACGATTTTGTTTCACTTGAGTTACCAAATCGTTAACAGATTAAATTACCGTTAACAACGTAATTCATTTTGTATTATCTTTACCTTTACATCGCAAAACGCACACTATTTTGGATATGAAAAAAAAGGAAATTAAAATCTTATTAGTTGATGATGAACAAGATATACTCGAAATTGTAGGGTATAATCTAGCTCAAGAAGGCTATCAAATTGTTACTGCTGTCAACGGAAAAGAAGCCGTTCAAAAAGCAAAAAAAGAATTGCCGCATTTAATTATTATGGATGTGATGATGCCGGAAATGGATGGAATGGAAGCCTGTGAACACATTCGAAAGATTCCCGAATTAAGTAATGTTATTGTAGCATTTTTAACTGCAAGAAGCGAAGATTACTCACAAGTAGCCGGTTTTGAAGCCGGTGCCGATGATTATATCGCCAAACCAATCAAGCCAAAAGTATTGGTAAGTAAAGTGAAAGCACTTCTACGTCGTTTGAAAGAAGATGAAACCAAAAGCGATGTCTTAACCGTTGGAAATATCGAAGTAAATAGAGAAGAATACAAAATTATTCAAGGAGGCAAAGAAATTGTATTACCTAGAAAAGAATTTGAATTGTTCTATTTATTAGCTTCAAAACCCGGAAAAGTATTCAAAAGAGAAGAAATTTTAGATAAAGTTTGGGGTAATGAAGTGGTTGTTGGCGGAAGAACCATCGACGTACACATCAGAAAATTAAGAGAAAAAATTGGCGACGATCTTTTTAAAACCATCAAAGGTGTTGGTTACAAACTGGAAGTATAATTCAATTTCCTCTTTTGTTGAAAATAGTTTACTTTTGAGAGCATATTAACCAACTGAAAACTGTTTTTAATGGCCATTAGTTTTAAAAAAACATACAAATTTGCTATAAAATCAGCACTTTATGTTTCCTTGTTTTCCATTGGGTTTTTAGTGTTGACGACTTATTTTTTTTATGAAATAAATTGGCTCTTTATTACTGTTTTCGGACTTTCCATCTACCTTTTTTCGTTTTTTGTAATTCAATATCGGGTGGAACGCTTTATTTATCGTAGGGTAAAAAAAATCTACGATGATGTATCTTTATTAGATTCTACAACGTTTAGAAGTCAGCCAATTACAACAGATATGGCCACTTTAACAAAAGAAGTTAAAAAATTTGCCACCGATAAAAAACTCGAAATTGAAACGCTAAAAGTCCGCGAAGAATATCGAAGAGAATTTTTAGGAAACGTTTCCCACGAATTAAAAACACCTTTATTCACCGTGCAAGGTTATATTTCAACCTTGTTGGATGGAGCCATGAGTGACAAAACCCTTCGAAAAAAGTACCTTGAACGAGCCGAAAAAGGAGTGGAGCGATTAATCTATATCGTAAAAGATTTAGACATGATTACCAAACTTGAAACCGGTGATTTAAACTTGGATTACTCGATTTTTGATGTGGTAGAATTAGTTAAAAATGTGTTTGAATTACTTGAAATGCGAGCCTCCAAAAAACACATCACACTCACTTTTGATACAAAATATGCAAACCCGATTTATGTGCGAGCTGATCAGGAAAAAATCCAACAGGTGGTTACTAATTTGGTTATGAATTCCATCAAATACGGAAAAGAAGGCGGAACAACCGAAGTGAGCATTGAAAACTTAGTGAAAAATAAAATTATCGTTAGAATAACAGATAACGGAGAAGGAATTCAAAAACAGTACATCCCCAGACTTTTTGAGAGATTTTTTAGGGTTGATAAAAGTGGTGCTCGTTCAGAAGGTGGTTCCGGTTTAGGATTAGCCATTGTGAAACATATCATCGAAGGTCACAACGAAAAAATCTACGTAGAAAGTCAATTTGGCGTGGGTTCAGAATTTTCATTTACGCTCGAAAAGCAAAAATAAATTTTTCCAATTTAAGTTGTTTTTAAAACTTTGTAATCCTTTATATAAATCTACTTCATATAAATTTTCGATTACAAATTTTTCCTGCTTTGCAAACGGAACAACACCGTCTTTTTTATATTTCTTAGCCAAATATTCCTGCTCAAATTGTCCTGGAGTTGGAATAAAAAAGGCTTTTTTACCCAATTTTGCCAAATCCATAACGGTGGTGTAACCTGAACGACAAAGCACTAATTCACTTTCATTAAAGGTTTGTTCAAGCTGTCCCGATGTCATGAAATTATAAAAAGTCACATGGTCAATTTGTTCCGATTTTTGTTCTGGTTCAATGATGCCACGAACAAAAACAACATCGCCAACATAGCGTTTGATTTCTTCTTTCAAATGCATTTCCAACATCGATCGTTGCGGTTCAGGACCGGAAAGAATAACCATTAAATCATATTTTTTTGGTAATTCTTTTTTGTTCAAACGGCTTAACGGACCAATGTAATTTATCTTAAAATGCGGATTTTTCAAATGACCTAATTTTCCTGTGAGGTTCGGAATTTCTGCCACATCCGGAACCCAACATTCTTCATATTTTTTAATGATATATTGATGCAATTTACTGGTAATCCAACTCGTATTTCCGGTTAAAACATTCAATTGATGCGTGATAAAAACAGAAGGCACTTTTTTAGAATAAATGCCTAATCGATTATCGGAAATGATGCCTGAAAGATCATATTCTTTTACCCACTTTTTCACCAATTTTCTTTCCAAATAAATGGCTTCCATCATTTTTGGGCTATTTTTTATCAGTTTCCACTTAAAAAAAGCTCCATTTTTGGCATATTCAATCTGATAGGAAGGTAATTCCAAAAAAATTAATTCCGGAAATTCTTTCTGTAAAATGTGCAAAGCAACACCATCGGAAGCAATAACGGGTTCAAAATCGTTTTCCAACAAAGCTTCGATAATAGGAATGCATCGTGTGGCGTGTCCCAAGCCCCAATTTAATGGAGCAACGAGAATTTTTGGTTTGGCAGTTTCCAAGTCTTAATAACTCATTTAATAACTGTAAAAGTAGTACTAATTTTGATTGGTTATATTTCCCTAATTTTACCAAAAAATTAAATTAAGTGGGAAGTAAGAATAAATTAAAACGTTTTAAAGAAAATGAAACGTTTCAAAATGTAATAGAACCAACTCGTGAGGAAGTAGTTTCGGGCGATTTTGAATGGAAAGGAAATTGGAATAAGAACTTTTTTAAAAATGATAATCCAATTGTTTTAGAATTAGGATGTGGAAAAGGAGAATATTCAGTAGGTTTAGCAGAACGTTATCCTAACAAAAACTTTATCGGAATCGATATTAAAGGTGCTCGATTTTGGCGTGGTGCAAAAACAGCTGTAGAAACAGGATTGAATAACGTTGGTTTTCTTCGCACACAAATTGAATTAATCGAATATTGCTTTGCCGAAAATGAAGTGGATGAAATTTGGATAACCTTTCCCGATCCACAAATCAAATACAAACGAACCAAACACAGAATGACAAATACCGAATTTTTACAACGCTATAAAAAAGTGCTCAAAAAAGACGGAATTGTTCACCTGAAAACCGATAGCGAATTCATGCACGGCTACACACTTGGTTTATTGCACGGTGAAGGTCACGAAGTGATATATGCCAATCATAATGTCTATCGGAATGAAGGTTCACCGGAAGTGGTGACGGCCATTCAAACATTTTACGAAAAGCAATATTTAGAAATTAATAAAGCAATCACATATATTCAATTTAAAATAAAGTAAAACGCCATAAATGAACCTCACCCTTCCTATCATCCTCGGACTTTCAGCAGCAGCCATAGGAACAACTCCACCCGGATTGCTCAACATGACTGCCGCAAAAGTGAGTATGCGTGACGGAAGAAATCGTGCGTTATGGTTTGCATTTGGAGCTTCAATAATTGTTTTTTTTCAAACCTTATTGGCTGTTTTATTTGCTCGGTTTATTGATAGAAGAGCCGATATCAGTGCTGTTTTACAAGAAATTGGTTTAGTCATTTTTACGGTCTTAACGGTTTATTTCTTATGGATTGCCAAAAAACCTAAAACCAAAAAAAAGAAAGAAGAAATTAAAATGCGAAGCAAATCCAGTCGTTTCTTTTTAGGAATGTTGTTGTCTTTACTTAATTTATTTCCAATTCCGTATTATGTTTTTGTGAGTATCACATTAGGTTCGTATGGTTATTTTAATTTTGATACGTTCTTTATTTATTCTTTTTCTGCCGCTTCAGCCATTGCCGCTTTTTTAGTTTTTTTCGGATACATTTCTTTTTTTAAAGGGAAAGAAAAAAAGGATTCTTTTTTATCCAGAAACATCAATTATGTCATCGGTTCTATAACCGGAATAGTAGCATTGATTACTTTGTTCAAAATTTTCTCGCAATAATTTCTTTAAAGATGGAAGAAAATTTTTTTGAAAGAGTGTATACCATCGCCAGACAAATTCCGTATGGAAAAGTCACTTCATACGGAGCAATTGCCAAAGCTTTAGGAACAGCTCGTTCAGCCAGAATGGTTGGTTGGGCAATGAATGCTTCGCACAATATGGAAGACGTTCCTGCACATCGAGTAGTAAATCGAAAAGGAATACTTTCCGGAAAACATCACTTTCAAGGCACTAATTTAATGCAACAATTACTGGAAAGCGAAGGTATTGAGGTGGTTGATAATCAGATTGTGGATTTTGAAAAGGTTTTTTGGGAGCCCGAGGTTGGTGATTTGAAGTAATTAAACAACATTTTAGTTTTTGCTAAATTAGAAATTGCTAAATATTTCATTAGTTAGTTTCAAATATAAATCTTGTTGTACCGTCATTATGATTAATTATTCTTTTGTTCTTCAAATTAATAGTTAAATCCTTTTGGGTAAGAATAAATTCGTCCAAAAAGTCTTTTTCTGTCATTCCTTGTCCGCCAATAAATTCATAATGACCTTTTGTTTTTTCAACTTCAAAATTTCTGAAAGAGTTTAGTCCATAAGAAAAATCGTTAAGTATTATATTATTTCGTATTTTCCAAAATAGAAATCTGGTGCTAAGAACTTCTGGTTCATCTCCGATTTTGAAGATTTTCAATTTATTACCTTTGAATGAATATCCTAATAATTTACCTTTATATTTTCCTGCATCTAAACTGTCAAGATTAATTGTTTCACCGTCTGATTTAGCGAAATCACCCAACTTTGTTTGATTAATGAAGAATGTCGCTTTGTTTAGTGAGTACCCACAAACTCCTTTATTAAAAATCATAAAACCGTTTCCGTAAAATGCTAATGAGAAAATGAGTGTTGCTAAGATTGTCCACCATCTTGAAAGATCTTTAAACTTCCAAACACTCGCAATGAACAAAACTACAGAGCTTGTCATCATTGAATATCCAACAAGTCGAGAAGTCAAAACTGGATAATAGACTCTGCAAGTTGAACTACAGCCACAACCAAAGTCACTATGAAAAAAGTTCTCAATAGAATAGTATAAAAGACCCAACAATGCCGTCAAGATTATTGTCAATATAATTCCTACTATCTTCTTAGTTTTAGTCATTTAGTTGTTTTGTTGGGTGCCGTCTTTTATCCTGACCGCTAAATGTTTCCTACTCAAAAATCAATCTCCTTTTATTTTTCTTTACTATTTATTATTTCCGCCATTCGAATCAAATAATCCTCCAAATTTTCACCTTCATTTTTCGGAATCATTTCTATTGCACTCGAAAAACTATTGATTAATCGTTCATTGCGTTCAAAAATTTCGACTAATGTTTCTTTATCTCTCGTTTCCCAAAATTTTCCTTCGTCATAACATTCAAATTTTTTGAGGTATTTTGTCTTGACATAATCCAATAAAAGTATGATTTTTTGATGAATTTCAGGAGTTGAAAATTGTGTTTTTGTTGAAATTGTATATAACATAATCCCATTGATGGATGGATCAATTTGCAAATGATTGTGATTTAAAATTCCACACATTTTTCCATTATTCAAAAATGAAAAACAAACTGGTTCCGAACCTGGTGGATTTAACATTATTCCATATAAATTCTTTTTGTCAATTTCTTTTGAAAAACTATCTTTTGGAAATTTATCTTCAAAAACAAAATATTTCCATTCATTCGTTTTTGCAATATCTTTTATTTCATCAATTAATTCTGAAAGTAATGATGCAGATTTTAATTTTCCGCTGTAATGAATAGTTAATCCCATATTTCGTATTTTTTCCTAATTTTTCCTAATTTTTCAAAAATTTACAAATAATTACAAATCTCATTCCACCAAACAAATAATAAATCGTGTTTTATTTTCATCCATTTGATAATTCAGATAACCACCGTGAGCTTCAATAATATTTTTTGATAAGGTCAATCCAATGCCGGCTCCTTCTTTTCGGGTGGTGAAAAACGGTAGAAAAATTTTGTCTTCAATTTCTGCATCAATACCAATTCCTGAATCGGAAATAGAAATAAACAATCGTTTGTTCTTTTGTTCAGCCGAAATTTCAATGATTTTTTCGTCTTTTCCTTCCAAAGCATACAAACTATTGGTTAATAAATTAATCAGCACTTGTTCCATTTGAAGTGAATCAACCATAATCCATCTATTGAAAGAAATAGTATTTTTAATAATAATATTTTCTTTTTTAAACAATGGATTCATCAATTGAAGTGCGTTTTTCATCAACTGATTGAGTTCTGTTTTTTCCTTTTTAGGAGATGGAAGCATTGCTATTTTCCGATAGCTTTCCACAAAATTTTGCAGATGATTGCTACGGTGAATCATCGTAGAAACACTTTCTTTAATGTCGTCTAAATCGTCTTTTGAAAGCGAATCTTGTTGCATCAACTCATTCAAATTCTGAGTAAGCGAACGAATAGGCGTAATCGAATTCATCAATTCGTGCGAGATGACTTTCATCAAATTAATCCAAGCTTCTTTTTCTTTTTTCTCAACTACTTTTTGAATGGAATCCAACAATACAATGTAATATTCCTGGTTGTAAGCTTTTGTTTTTGAAGCTTGAAGCATAAAGGTTTGGGCGTCTTCTTTGTTCACTCGAATTTGCAGAGACGTTTTCAATTCTTCAAAATTTCGTTCTTCAATAATTTCGCAAAGCGAAGGCAATTGATTTTTTAAATACATCCATTTTGACACTTTCGGAACCATAAAATGACTCGAAAAATAGTCGTTCATCAAAAAAATATTCCAGTCTTCTTCTGATTTTTGAAGAATTAAAACACCGGTTTCAATATTGTTCAAAATGGATCGATAAACCAAATCTTTCGAAACTTGTTCGTTTTGATTCTGTTTCAATGAATCATATAATCGAAACAAATTTTTATAATTATCATACGATTTATGTTTAGAAAAATCCGCCGAAAAATCATTGTTTAAAATCGCTGCAATGGTTTTATCATAAAATAAAAACGTATTTCGAAGAAAAGAAAAAAACTCAATTCCCATTAATAAAAAAAGTAAAAAGCCAAAAATTGATGAATAAACTAAGGAGTTATACAACAACAAAAAACTGCCGATAAATACCAAAAGCAATAGTAATAATCGGATAAAAAGTTGATGATATAATTTTAAATTTTTCAAACCTATTTGTGATTAATCGGTTGAACCCAAATTGTATTTTTCCATTCTTCGATACAAAGCCGCTCTTGAAAGTCCGAGTTCTTCCGCCGATTTACTAATGTTGAAATTGTTTTTATTCAACACTTTTTCAATGGAAATTTTTTCAATGTCGGACAAGGGCATTTCTTCCATTTCAATGAGTGAAAAGTTTATCACATCCAAATCTAAATCGGAACTTTTGATGGTATTGTTTTCACACAAAATCACAGCACGTTCAATGCGGTTTTCCATCTCGCGAATGTTTCCTTTCCAAGCGTGTTTCTGAATTTGTTCCAACGCTTTTTCATCAAAAACAATTTCCTCTCGCTCATATTTTTCAGTAATTTTTTCTAATAAAAAAGTAGCCAACGGAACAATATCTTCTTTTCGTTCGTGAAGCGAAGGAAGTTTAATTTCCATTGTATTGATGCGGTAATACAAATCTTCTCTGAAATTTTTTGTGTTGACTTCTTTTTTCAAATCAAGATTTGTCGCCGTAATAATTCGAATATTCAAAGGTCTAGCCTTGGATTCACCCACTCGTGTAACCGATTTATTTTGAATAACTTGCAATAATTTAGTTTGCAAATGTAACGGTACATTGCCAATTTCATCTAAAAAAATCGTACCGTTTTGAGCCGCTTCAAATCGTCCCGGCGTATCGTTTTTAGCATCTGTAAAAGCTCCTTTTACATAGCCAAACAACTCACTTTCAAAAATACTTTCACTCAGCGAACCCAAATCAACGTGCACAAAAGGTTCTTTTTTTCGGTTGGATTGTTGATGAATATAATGTGCTAAAACAAACTTTCCTGTTCCGTTTTCACCTAAAATCAAAACATTTGCATCTGTTTTAGCTACTTTGTCCGCTAAAGAATATGCTTTTTGAATAGCTATCGATTTTCCGATGAAAAAAGAATCTAACTTTTCTGAAGTTATCGATTTCTTTCTAACTTTTCGGCTTTCATCAACAGCAAATTTCACAACTGAAACCAATTTTTCATTGTCCCATGGTTTTAAAATATAATCAAAAGCTCCTAATTTCAATCCTTCAACGGCGGTTTCAACTTTTCCAAAAGCAGTCATTAAAATCACAGTCGTTTTAGGTGAAAGCGTTTTGATTTCCTTCAACAAATAAATTCCTTCTCTTCCGTCTTCAAAACCAATACGGTAATTCATATCGAGCAAAACGACGTCAATCTCATTATCAGCCAAAAGCTCAACAACTTTTTTAGGATTATTGATCGTAAAAATAGTTTCAAAATGTTTCTTCAAAACCATTTTACAAGCAAAAAGAATGTCTTCTTGATCGTCAATGATTAAAATGTTGGCATTTGTTTTTTTCATAAGCTGTTCAATTGCGAACAATCTGTGTCCGAAAATGAACACTTGATTTTTTGTTGATTTTGAGATGAGTTAAAAATCAATACGTTACAAAACTTTAATTTTTGGCACAAAATTGATATAAACCATTACAAATAAATGTATTATGGACACCATCGTTCCTCGTAAAAATAGAAAAAATAAATACATACTGATCGCTTCTGTAGTTTTTTTGCTATTGACTGTTTTGGTCGTGATGAGTATGACCAAAAAAAGAAGTTTAGATGTTTCTTCTTCGGAAGTTTCAATTAAATCCGTTATGGTTGAAAATTTTGAAGATTATATTGTTTTTCAGGCGAAAGTTGAACCTTTAAATTCAATGCTGATTAATGTCATTGAAGGTGGTTCCATTCAGGAAATTTTTGTTGAAAACGGCGATTTTGTCGAAAAAGGTCAGCCTTTAGCTCGATTATACAACCCAAATACCGAATTAAGTTTTATGAATCAAGAAACGGCGATGATTGAACAAATCAATAATTTGAATAAAGCCAAACTCGATTTGCGAACACAGGAATTAAATTTGGCAAAAGATTTAATTTCTATTGAACACGATTATTTTGACGCCAAAAATTTATATGATTTGAATCAGAAATTATACAAACAAGAAATTCTTTCCAAAAATGAATGGGAAACTACGCAGGAAAATTTTCGATATCAAACCGAACGAAAAAACATCATTCAACAAAGTGTTCAAAAGGAGAAAAAAGACAATCAAATTTTAATCGCACAAATCAATCAATCGCAAGGAATTATGCAAAAAAGTTTGCAAATCTTACGTGAAAACAAAAAGAATTTTTTAGTGGTGGCATCCTTGGCAGGAAGGCTTTCATCATTTGAACCAGTCTTAGGAAAAAATTACTCCGCCGGAGAAACCATCGGTAAAATTGATGTGATGAAAGGCTATAAATTAATGGCTGATGTGGATGAGTTTTATTTGGAAAAAGTCTCTGAAGGTCAAAAAGCAAACATCGAATACAAAGAGAAAATAATTTCAGTTATCGTTTCCAAAGTAATTCCGGAAGTAAAAAATGGTCGGTTTCAAGTAGAATTGCAGTTTGCAAACAATAAAGAACTCGATTTACGTCAAGGATTAAGCTTTGGAGTACGACTTTTATTATCCGAAAAAACAAAATCAACCGTCATTCCAAAAGGAAGTTTTTATCAGGAAACTGCCGGAAAATGGATTTTTGTTGTCAATGGTGATAAAGCAGAACGCAGAGAAATTAAATTAGGAAGAGAAAATCCATTGTATTATGAAGTGCTTTCCGGATTAAAAGTTGGCGAAAAAGTAATAACTTCCGGTTATAAAGATTATGCAGAAGTAGAAGTTTTAAATTTAAATAAAAATTAATCATCAATCAAAAAACGAATAATATGATCACAATCAAAAAATTATCAAAAATTTTCCGAACCGAAGAAGTAGAAACCAAAGCATTAAACGAAATTGATTTGGTTGTCAATCAAGGTGAATTCATTACCATTATGGGAGCTTCCGGTTGCGGAAAATCAACTTTGCTCAATATTGTGGGTTTGTTAGACAGTGCTTCAGGAGGAAGTTATCAATTGTTGAATCAGGAAATGAATGGTTTGAGTGAATCAGAAAAATCGAAAATCAGAAAACAAAACATTGGATTTATTTTTCAAAATTTCAACTTGATTGATGAACTTTCCGTGTTTGACAATATCGAATTACCACTTATTTATAACAATGTTCCAACGTCAGAAAGAAAGAAAAAAGTTGAAGCAATTGCCGAACGTTTGGCAATTTCACATCGTTTAAAACATTTTCCACAACAGCTTTCCGGCGGTCAGCAGCAAAGAGTTGCCGTGGCTAGAGCTTTAATTAATGATCCAAAAATCATTTTGGCTGATGAACCTACCGGAAATTTAGACAGTAAAAACGGTAATGAAGTGATGGAATTGTTAACCGATTTACACGCCAATGGAGCCACTATTTTAATGGTAACGCATTCTGATTATGACGCTTCTTTTTCGCAAAAAACCATTTATATGAAAGACGGAATGGTGATTTCAGAAAAACAAAACAGTAGAAATGTTGACGTATTGGTAACCAATTAAACAGTGAAATTATGATTAATAATTGGATCAAGATATTTTTATATCAACTCAAAAAAAATAAACTTTTCACTATTCTCAACACATTAGGTTTGAGTTTAGGAATCGCAGGATTAATTTTTGCTATTTTGTACTGGAACGATGAGCAGAGTTATAATGATTGGAATCCGCACAAAAAACACGTTATGCACGCAGTAAGTTATGTTTCTTACGATACATACTGGGCAACTTCGGTTGCGACTTTTGAACCGTATCTTCAAAAATCATTTCCCGAATTGGATTCCTATTGTTACTTAAATCAATGGTATTACAACGAAATAATTCAGTTTAAAAACAAAAAAGAAATTGTTCCTATTATTGACGCACAAAAAACTTTCTTTGAATTTTTCCCTTTTGAATTTGTCAAAGGAAATAGTAAAAATCCTCTTCCGGACAAAAACAGCATTGCAATATCGGAAGAAACAGCGGAAAAATTATTTGGAAATGAGGAACCAATTGGGAAAGAAGTGACTTATTCCGGTCGAAAATTAGTAGTAAGAGGAGTTTATAAAATTTCAGGAAAATCATCCCTAGAGCCGCAAGCAGTAACCAATTTAATAAACAGTAGATTAGAAGAAGACAAAGACCAGTGGGGCAATTTTACGTTTGGATTATTACTTAAATTAAAAAACCCATCTGATGCAGAAAAAGTAGCATTCAAATTACAAAGGTTAATGAGTGAAAACCGTGAGTTAAAATGGGCTAAAGAGCAAGGAATTACCTTAGATGAATGGAAAAAGCAAGGCGGATTTCAAACACAAATTCTTTTAGAACCATTAGAAAATGCTCGTCTTCACAGCAAAGTGGATGGTTATGCAGAAGGACAAGGAAATTATCAGTTTTTGATGATTATGGTAGGATTATCGGTTTTAATTTTAATTCTTTCGATTGTTAATTATATCAATTTGGCTACAGCCAATGCCATTCAAAGAGCCAAAGAAGTGGGTGTTAGAAAGATTTTAGGAGCATCCAAAAGCAATATTGTAAAACAATTTATTTTTGAAACAGTATTAATTACAACTTTCTCCATTTTAGTAGCATTAGTTATTGTTGAATTATCATTGCCGTATTACAATGAATTTTTAGGTAAAACTTTACTCATTCACGGAAGCCAATTCTACATCCAATTGATAGTGATTTTTCTAATCGTAATCATCGTAGCGGGAATTTTTCCTTCTGTTTATGTGTCCAATTTTGAAACGCTGAAAGTGCTAAAAGGTAATTTTGGCAGAAGTAAAAGTGGCGTTTGGTTGCGAAATGCGATGCTCATTCTTCAATTCGGAATCGCATCATTTTTTATCATTGGTTCGTACATTGTTTACCAACAAGTAAATTATTTGCAAAATAAAGAATTGGGTTTCAAAGGTGAACAAATCATTCAAATTGATTACCGAAATCCGTATGACTTTTCAAAACAAGGAATGCGAGAAAAATTGCTGTCAAGGTATTTAACTATCAAACAAGAATTGTCTAAAATAAAAGGAGTCAAACAAGTAGCAACCGGATCATTTTCTTTCGGAAATGGAGCAAACTCATCGTCAAGTTTTAGCCATAACGAAGTTACTATTCAAGGGCAAAATATGGGTATGGATTTTGACATGCTCGATATGATGAATATTAAAATAAAAAAAGGAAGAGGGCTTTCTGAAAAATATGCATCCGATTCAATTTCATCCATTTTAATTAACGAAACAGCCGAAAAAATGATGAATGAAAAAGATGTTTTGGGAAAAGAAATTGATTGGAACGGAAAAAAACTTAAAATAGTTGGTGTGGTTACAGACTTTCATCTCAACGGACCACATAACGAAATTCCGCCGATGGCTTTCTTTCACTTCAAAACAGTCGATTGGATGATTTTTAATGTCAATAAAATTTATGTAAAAGTGAATCCCGAAGAATTGGAAACAACCAAAGCCGATATCGAAAAGTTTTGGATCAAAAAGATCGATGGCGATTATCCGTTCACCTATGATTTTGTAGATAAACATTTTGCAAGAACGTATGAAACCTACGTCAAACAAAAAGACCTTTTCTCGTTACTCAACGTCATCGTGATTTTGATTGCGTTGTTCGGATTGTTTTCGTTAGCATCTTATTCCATCCAACGAAGAATGAAAGAAATTGCCATCCGCAAAACATTGGGTGCAGAAACCAAAACATTACTAAAAGATTTATCAAAACAGTATATCGTTTTTTGCCTTATCGGATTTTTATTGGCTCTCTTTCCGGTCTATTTTTTACTCGGAAAATGGTTAGAAAATTTCGTTTATCGTATTGATATTACACTAATGCCGTTTTTCATTGGTTTTGTGATTCTATTGATTTTAACGCTGGTCGTAGTGCTTTCCAAAGCCTATCAAGCTACTAAAGTGGAAGTTTTAAATTACTTAAAATATGAATAAGAGGTTACTAATTGTGTTCTTATTTACTTCGAGCATTTTTGTGCGTGGCCAAGAAATTTCTTGGTCACTGCAAAAGTGTTTTGATGTGGCTTTGAATAACAATATCGACATAAAAATTCAGCAGTTAGAGATTTCGCGTTCCAAGAAAAATTATACGCATCCTATTTTGGAATTGGTTCCTTCGGTAGGATTAAGTGCTAATCATAGTTATAATTTTGGTTCAACGATTGACCCGAGCACCAATGCCAGAGTGAGTTCAGATATTCAGTGGGATAACGTGAATTTGAATGCCAGCATCAATGTACTCGATTTTTCTACCTTATCTACAGCTCGAAAAAATAAATTGGAAATCGAATTAAGCAAAGCCGACAAAGAAGTGATTGAGTACGAATATAAATTGCAACTACTTGAAAAATATTTTGAAGTTTTATACAGTCAAGAACAACTGAAAATCCAAAAAGAACAATTCGAAAATGCAATTTACAATTTAGAAAGAATTCAAAAAGAAGTCGAAATCGGAAGCAAACCCAAAAGTGATTTATATGATATGCAATTCAATTTCTCGCAGGAAGAAAATCAAATTTTAGTTTCTGAACAATTGTACGAATACCAAAAAAAAGAACTTTTTCAGTTAATGAATGATAATGAAACAAATACAAAAAATGTAATTTTAGAACCTTATTTTGCTACAAATTCAAATGAAAATAATGTTGAAATCACCAACAATCCAAAACTGAAATTTGCCGAAATTAATTATAAAAGTTCCAAAAAAGAAGTAGGTGTTCTGCGAGGAGACAACCTTCCGACCTTATCTGCTTTTTATGGGTTTTCAACGTTTTATTCTGCTCCGATAAACAGACCGGATGTAGTGGTAGATAATTTTCAAACACAATTTGACAATAATAAATACCATCAAACCGGATTGCAATTGCAAATACCCATTTTCACCGGATTCAAACATAACCGAAGAATTGCTGCGGCAAAAATTCAAACCGAAAAAACCAAATGGGAAGCCGAACAAGAGAAAATTAAAATCAATCAACAAATCGAATTAGAAAAAACGCAAAAGAATAACTATTTGCAACGCAATCAAAAACTCAAAAATTCACTTGACTTGGCAGAAAAAATGTTTACCACTTCGCAAGCAAAATTCTTAACCGGAAAAACAGATGCAGTTGTGTTTTCAACCATTAAAAACCAGCGATTAAATGCCGAATACGAAGTTTTAAAAAATGATTTGTTGTTTCAATATACTTCTGTGAGAATCAATTTGCTTACTAAAAATCAGTTGTAATATTTTCTTCAGATAGTTAAACATAGCCCACGGTTTCAACCGTGGGATAATTATTTAATTCATACAGCAATATTGTAAAAATCAGTTGTAAAAATCAATTTTCAATTTATAAAGTGTCCAACTGAAAAAAATGCGATTGTTTACCCATAACCTTCCGCTTATCCCTCCATAAACATTTTCAATTCTTTAACTACTGTTTCTGCACTTTTCGTATTATCTTTGTAATCTAAACTCAGTATAAATAAAACTGATTTTTTAGTAATTAAAAATGGTTCATAGTTAGAGATAAAATTATATATGAAACTCGACAGAAAAGAAATACTCAAAGCCTTAGAAACCATTTCTGTGGCTGGCGAAGGAAAGAATATGGTTGAAAGCGGAGCCGTGCAAAACGTACTCACTTTTGGCGACGAAGTAGTGGTAGAATTAGTATTATCAACTCCTGCTTTACATATTAAGAAAAGAGCAGAAGTTGACATCATCAAAACCATACACGATTTGGTGTACGAAAAAGCGAAAGTAAAAGTAAACATCAAAGTAGAAGCTCCCGAAAAACCTGAAAATCCAAACCTAATCAAAGGAAAACCAATTCCCGGAATCAGCAACATTGTTGCCATTGCATCCGGAAAAGGCGGCGTTGGAAAATCTACCGTAACAGCCAATTTAGCCGTAACATTAGCCAAAATGGGATTCAATGTTGGTGTTTTAGATGCCGATATTTACGGACCATCGATGCCAATTATGTTCGACGTTGAGCACTCAAAACCAATCTCAGTTGAGGTCGACGGAAAATCAAAAATGAAACCGGTTGAAAGTTACGAAGTAAAAATTCTTTCCATCGGATTTTTCACCAAACCCGACCAAGCTGTCATTTGGCGTGGACCAATGGCTGCAAAAGCCTTAAACCAAATGATTTTTGATGCCGATTGGGGTCAACTCGACTTCCTGCTCATCGATTTACCACCCGGAACAGGCGACATTCACCTTTCCATTATGCAATCGCTGCCCATCACAGGAGCTGTTGTGGTGAGCACACCGCAAGCCGTGGCTTTAGCCGACGCTAAAAAAGGTGTTTCAATGTTTTTATCAGATGCAATTAGCGTTCCCGTGTTAGGTATCATTGAAAATATGGCTTATTTCACGCCGGAAGAACTTCCAAATAACAAATATTATATCTTTGGAAAAGAAGGAGCCAAAAATTTAGCCGAAGATTTGCAAGTACCAATGTTAGGAGAAATTCCGTTAATTCAAAGCATTCGCGAAGCAGGAGACTACGGTCGTCCGGCCGCTCTTCAAACCGCAACGCCGCTGGAAGCCGCTTTCGAAGAAATTGCCCGAAATGTAGTGCAAGAAGTTGTGAACCGAAACGAAAGTTTACCACCAACCGAAGCAATCAAAATAACCACAATGGCCGGATGTTCGGCTGTAAAAGGAAAGAAATAATGACAAACGAAGAAATTAGAGTAGAAATCGAAAAAGCACTAGACGAAATCCGTCCGTTCCTCAAATCAGATGGCGGCGATATTTCACTCATCGACGTGCTCGACGACAAACACGTAAAAGTACGACTCGAAGGAGCCTGCGTAGGCTGTAGCGTAAACCAAATGACGTTGAAAGCCGGTGTAGAAACGACCATCAAAAAATATGTGCCACAAATCGAAACAGTCGAAAACGTAGCTTAAATTTTTTGGGCGTGACCGCAAGGGTCGGGCTATCCGCTCCAAGTCCTCGCCCAAAAAAACAATTTTCTATGGTCACAAAAGAGCTTCCGCTGGTCGCTTTTTGAGCCCAAGAAAATTTGTTTTTTTGTGCTCCGGGCTTTCCGCTACTATCCCTCACGCAGACCGTGCTAACTGACAAATATCATATCCAAAAGAAAAAAGAAAAACTATTTTCGCAAAGTAAAATCTAAAAACTCAGTAACTCAGTTTCTCAGTAACTCAGCAACTTAAAAGAATGATACAAACCGATATACTCATCATTGGAGCCGGCCCAACCGGACTTTTTGCCGTTTTCGAAGCAGGATTATTAAAATTAAAATGCCATATAATTGATGCACTTCCGCAACCCGGAGGCCAATTAGCCGAATTATATCCCAAAAAACCAATTTACGATATTCCGGGTTATCCCGAAGTATTGGCTGGCGATTTGGTCAACAACTTAATGGAACAAATCAAGCAATTCCAACCCGGATTTACCTTGGGGGAAACCGCCGAAACCATCGAAAAACTAGAAGACGGAAGTTTTATTGTGACCACCAACAAAGGCACACAACATCAAGCAAAAGCCATCGCAATTGCAGGTGGTTTAGGAACATTCGAACCCAGAAAACCAATTCTTAAAGACATCGAATTCTACGAACAAAACGATCGTGGAGTAGATTATTTCGTAAAAGATCCTGAAAAGTATCGCGGAAAAAAAATCGTCATTTCCGGTGGTGGTGATTCAGCTTTAGATTGGAGTATTTTTCTATCTGATGTGGCTTCTGAAGTAACCTTAGTTCACCGTAGAAACGAATTTCGTGGAGCATTAGATTCGGTAGAAAAAGTACAAGAATTAAAAAATTCCGGGAAAATAAAATTAATCACGCCTGCAGAAGTCATTGGTTTCAAAGGATCCGAACGCATCGAATCGGTTGACATCGAAATCAACGGAGCAAGAATGAATGTTGAGACTGATTATTTTATTCCGCTTTTTGGTTTAACACCAAAACTCGGAGCAATCGCCAACTGGGGATTGGAAATCGAAAAGAATGCTATCAAAGTTAATAATGCACTAGACTATCAAACCAACATCGAAGGAATTTATGCCATTGGCGACGTAAATATTTATCCCGGAAAATTAAAACTCATTTTATGCGGATTCCACGAAGCCACTTTAATGTGTCAAAGTGTTTATAATCGACTAAATCCCGGAAAAAAGTACGTACTGAAATACACCACCGTTTCCGGTGTCGATGGTTTTGACGGAACACGAAAAGAAGCCGAGAAAGCAGTTGTTAAATCGATAGAATAATTTATTTTTGTTTCAAGTTTCAGGTTTCAAGTTTTTTGGTAACCTGAAACTTGAAACCTGAAACAAAAAACTATGTCCCAAGACATCACTATCAAAATCATCGACCGAAACGGAACAAAACACGAAGTCCAAGCTCCAACCGATATGAACATGAACATCATGGAATTGGTTCGTGCTTATGAGCTAGCTGAAGAAGGAACTATTGGTGTTTGTGGTGGAATGGCGATGTGTGCTTCTTGTCAATGTTACGTTTTGAATGAAAACGACGTTCCGCTTCCGGAAAAATCACCTGACGAAGATGCGATGCTTTGGGAAGCCTATCACGTTAAAGAAAACAGCAGATTAGGTTGTCAAATTCACATTACAACGGAAATTAACGGTTTGGAAATTGAATTGGCTCCTGCACAATAGTTAAATCCCCAAAATATTCTTTCCGATAGGAAGTAGTCTTTCTACAAATTTTGAATAAGCCAATTCAGACGGATGCAAATTATCGGAAGCAACCAAATCTGGGTGGTTTAATCCTTCTCGAGTAATATCTGTGATGTTTACAAATTCAATTCCCAGTGATTCAGTATGGTTTTTTGCGAATAAATTATATTCATCAATTTGATCTGAAATATTCTCCGGATTTGAACTTCCTTGTCCGAAAGGTGTAAAAGCATAATCCGGAATTGAAACTACAATAACACGATTTTTGTCTCCTTTTGCTAATGTAATTGCTGTTTGTAACAACTCAGGAAATTCAGTTTCGTATAATGAAAAAGGTCTGTTTTGGTATTGATTATTCACACCAATTAACAACGTAACTAAATCATATTCTGCTATTAAATTTTCATTCGCAATGGCGTTTTTTAAGTTGGTTGTTGTCCAACCGGTTTGAGCCACAACTTTCACTGAAATATCATCTGTATCGGGTAGATAATTTTTCAAACTATCTTTCAATTGTGCAGGAAATCGACAATAATCACAAACACTTTGACCAATGGTATAACTATCACCCAAAGCCAAATATTTTATATTTCTAACTGTTGGATTTGGAATGTTTTGCACTGTTTCATCATCATTGGAACATCCGAAGAATGATAAAAAAAGAATGATAAATAAATAAATTTGCCTTTTCATATTTCCTTTTTTTGATAAGCTATTAATTCAACTGGTCCTTCTAATATTTCTTTTACAATTTGCAACGTTCCATCGGATTTGGTATCAATAAACCATTTAATTAACGAAATCGTACCTTCCACAATTTCGATTCCGGTTATACTTCTGGGATGGACACAACTTCCGGAATTAAAATAATTTATTGAATTGTCATTAGTATTGGGAAATCGCGGCCGATGTGTGTGACCGGTAATAGTTATGATGTTGTGATTACTTACTATCCATTTTTTAATTCGTCGTTCGACTTTAATTAATTCAACATAATTTTTTGCCGGACTCGTTGGATCTTGTATTCCCCAAACCTGAAGTGGCTTCCATAAAATTTGAACTAAAAACCGATTGATTTTCCATCCGATATAATTCATAAAATCAGCTTGATGAACATGTGCAAAAAAGAGCTTTTGACCTGTTTCTGAATTTTCTAAAACAATGGCCTCACTATATTCAATTCCAGGGAAAAGGGGTTCATCTTTCTCCGTTTTAGGATCGAAGAAAGTGCTTAATTTTTTCTTTACAAAATCTTTGTCTCGATAAACCATATCGTGATTGCCATAAATCATATGCAGGCGATTGGAATCGTGAAATTTTTTCAAAAGCATATAAACATTTTTATGGGCTTCAAAAATTTCTTTAAAAAATAGGTTTTCCCATAATTCATCACCGTCGCCCAATTCGCAATAGCTAAAACCCTCAGTAAAATAATGATTCATTGCGTGGAAATAGATGTTTCGATTGTTTGCAAAATCATCAGCAAAACTGGCATCTCCACGATGACAATCGCTAAAAAGAATGAACTTTGACTTATTGTCAAACGAAATTCTTTTCGCATTTTCAAAAGCTCTTGTAAGTCGGGTTTGTGATGACATAATTAGAAATAATCGAATCTTAAAGATATAAAAAAAACCTCCAAAATTGCTTTGGAGGTTAAAAATTATAATTTGTTTAAGTTTAATTTTTTATAAATCGAATAACTGTTGATTGATCCTCTTTGATAATTTTGATGAAGTAAACTCCGGAACTGTAAGTGGCTGTGTTTACAGTTAAATCGGAATTTGAATTTACTTTTTTATTCTCAATTATTTGACCTAAACTGTTGTAGACTGTGAATTGATTTGGTAGACCAATTTCGTCGGAAATAGTGATATTTAATTGTGAACTAACCGGATTTGGATATATCTTGATTCCATTTGAAAAACTATTTTCATTTGTGCTTAAGTTTTGATCTATTCCAAATGTTCTTGATTCAGATGCTCCAAATTCTCCACCTGAAACGATTATTTCATTTTCAAAGGTTTTAATTTCATAAATTCCAATTCCATACTCACAACAAATTCCATCTTCAAATTCATCAAAAATTGTAAAAGTGTAACACTCATTATCTAAAACGGCTATAGTTTCATTATACTCAGTATTGTCTTCGTAAGGACCGCCGCTAGCTATTTCATTGTTATTACTATCTAACAAAACCCAAGTGGTTTCATCTCCATAATCATCTGTTAAAATAGTAATTGTAATTTGTTCTGTATTAGCTAACACAACATCAAAATTTTGACTTTTTGTGCTGTTTAATTCATTGTCGTCATTAACACCATTTACAGATGTTACAGAGGCATTGAATGTATTGTTTCCTGCGTTAGTTGTTAAAGAAGGTAAATTAATAATTGCATTTTGACCGTTTGTAAGTGTACCATTCCAGTTGAATGTTAAGTCATTATTTCCATCTGTATTATAGGTGATTTCAGCTGAGGAAATTGTATTGTTACCAATATTTGTTAATCGTAAAGATGGAGATAATGTGGTGCCACATTCAGCTAAATTTAAATCTAAAATATCAAGTGATCCGTCATTGTCATACGTTTGACCAGGTTGACAACCTAATGAAGCTCCTAAAGTCGCTCTTCGTTGTGCATTCGTCAAAACAGCAGTCATTCTATCCTTTTGATCTTGTGTAAATACGTTCATACAAGCATCGTCCGAATAATCCATATAATTTTCAACCATATCTAAACCAGGAAATGACGGGCAAGAATCCATTCCAACCGAACAACCACTATTTGCTGCAGAAGCTCTTGGTGTATCTTCGCAATAATCATCCGCATCGCAATTTCCATCACCCCAAATATGTCTTAATCCTAAGTAGTGGCCAACTTCGTGCGTTGTGGTTCTTCCTTTGTCATTTGGAGCAAAATAAGTTCCCGCTGGATAAATATCGCTTGAGCCAAAATAGCGATGACCAATAACTACACCGTCTGTGTTTGCAGGGCCGGTTCCTTCTTCAAGCCCTTCTAATCCGGAGCCTGACGGAAACTGAGCATAGCCTAAAATTTCGCCAATTTCAAAGCCAAAAAATTTGAGAGCAACTTTATTAACCACCCAAATATTTAAATATTCGTTGGGATTCCATTGTGTTTGAGGTTTTATTTCTTCATTTATTTCATCCATTTCCCAACTGGCTTCGCTTCCTAAATTGTAACGATTTATACCGGTCGTAAATAATCCGTTTGGATCGCGTTGAGCCATACAAAACTGAATTTCAGTATCAACTCCTACCGGATTTGTGTTGAATCCGGGAGTTCCTGCAATTCTTCCGAAATCCTGATTTAAAACTGCAATTTGTGAAAGAATTTGTGCATCGGTAATATTTTCATTTACACCTAATCCGTCACCGTTGTGAATGACGTGAACAACAACCGGAATGGTAATGACATTTAAAATCGAATTATCATTTTGCCTTGAAGCCAATCTGTTTGCTTTGATGGCTTCAATTTTTGGGGCTAACCAATTTTCAAATTGAGTATCACTATTTCGGTTTGGATAAAGTTCCCGAAGTTTTTGCTCGTTTTCAGTGGTTGCACATTTAATTTTTTCTAATTTCGATTTTCCAAATTGAATTGCATTTCCATTATTTTGTCCGATAACGGAAAAATGTGAGAACAAAACAAACGATAAAAAGAAAAGTGTTGAAGTAAAATTTTTATTCATATTTGCTGTCTGTAAGTGATTTAAAGGTCGCAATATATAAATAATTTTAACTACTTATTCACTTAAAGTAAGATTTGCTTCAAGAATTTTTTCTTCAATCGCATTCCAAAGACCAATTCGTTTTTCTAATGCTTGAATGGAAATTTCTTCCACCTCTTTCCATTTGGTTTCACTTTCTCCACATAATTCGTTTATCATTAGCATTGCCATCGGACCGTGTTCATCTCCGTCTAACTCGATATGTCTTTCAAAATAATAAATCAATTTAGATAAATCGGTTTCGGGAAAATTAGTTTGAAAATTTTTCAAAATAGCGGTAAACATTTCCGGAATTAAATCTTCTCGTCCAAAAGTGAAAGCGGCAGCAATTTCGTGCGGTTTGCCTTGTTCAATCACTCGGAAAGTAAAATCAAGAAAATCTTTTATGTTTGGATGTAAATCACTTTTTCTAATGGAAACAAATATGTTTTGGGTTTGAATGACATTTACTAAAAATGATTCAATCGGTTTGGTATCTGCACCAGATGATTTCATTGCATCAATATACATTTCATAGTGACTTTGTCTTTTTCCGTCAAGAGAAATATCGGTTTCTTCAGCCAATACAATTTCATTAATCAAATACCTCGTTTCCGGATTTCCGATAGGTAACCACGGAGTAACCGTACACGTTAAAGTGGCTTGTAGAGCTTTGAGGAGCGACATAAAATCCCAAACGGCATAAATGTGACATTCCTGAAATTGCCTTAAATCATCAATGGTTTTGATTTTTTCATATAAAGGATGATGTAATAATTGTTCTTTTTGTGGTTGTATTTTTTTGTTGATGGTAGAAATGTTCATAGCTTTTTTATTTATAAATACGAAGTATAAAGGTTGATAGTTTTACTTTACAAAGCTAAAAAAGCTTCCTCGAACGAAGAAGCTTTTTGGATTATTTTAATGATTGTTTACTTATTTGAATGCCTGCATACCGGTAATATCTGCTCCGGTAATAAGTAAGTGAATGTCGTGCGTGCCTTCATACGTAATCACAGATTCTAAATTCATACTGTGTCGCATGATTGAATATTCACCTGTAATTCCCATTCCGCCAAGTATTTGACGAGCTTCTCTAGCAATATTTATAGCCATGTCCACATTATTTCTTTTTGCCATAGAAATTTGAGCAGTGGTTGCTTTTCCTTCATTTCGCAAAACACCTAAACGCCAGGTTAACAATTGAGCTTTTGTGATTTCGGTAATCATTTCGGCTAATTTTTTTTGTTGCAGTTGTGTTGCAGCAATAGGCTTATCAAACTGAATTCGCTCTTTTGCATAGCGTAAAGCCGTATCATAACAATCCATAGCAGCACCAATCGCACCCCAAGCAATTCCGTAACGAGCAGAATCTAAACAGCCTAGTGGAGCACCTAAACCTGATTTATTTGGCAATAGATTTTCCTTTGGCACTTTTACATTATCAAAAATTAATTCACCAGTTGCAGATGCACGAAGTGACCATTTATTGTGTGTTTCAGGAGTAGTAAAACCTTCCATTCCGCGTTCTACTATTAAGCCGTGAATTCTTCCTTCTTCATTTTTTGCCCAAACAACTGCAATATCTGCAAAAGGAGCATTGGAAATCCACATTTTGGCTCCGTTTAACAAATAATAATCACCTTTATCTTTAAAGTTAGTTGTCATTCCGCCCGGATTTGAGCCGTGGTCAGGTTCAGTTAAACCAAAGCAACCCATCATTTCACCTGTGGCTAATTTTGGTAAATATTTCATGCGTTGTTCTTCGTTTCCATATTTCCAAATTGGATACATAACTAAAGAAGACTGAACAGACGATGTAGAACGAACTCCAGAATCACCTCTTTCGATTTCCTGCATGATTAATCCATAAGAAATTTGGTCTAAGCCTGCACCACCATATTCTTCTGGTATATAAGGTCCAAAACCCCCGATTTCCCCCAAACCTTTTATGATTTGTTTTGGAAATTCTGCCCGTTGAGCGTAATCTTCAATTATTGGAGAAACTTCTCTTTTAACCCAAGCACGTGCAGAATCACGCACTAATTTATGCTCATCCGTTAACAAATCGTCTAATAAATAATAATCAGGAGCTTGAAATAAGTCTGGTTTCATTTGAATCAATTTAAGTTGGACAAAAGTAAGTAAAGAAATGTAACAAATCAATTAACAATTGTTATATTTTTAAGTTTTTTAAATGCTATTTAGTGCAAATAGTAAAGCAAAAAGTAGCAAATTCTAATATAAAAGATAGTTTACTTTAAAAAGCTTAACTTTATAGAAATAATACTACACTCGAATAGTGTTTGTTCTACAGACAATGAATATTATTCTTATTACATTTGTTAATTGTATATGTGGTTAATAATCAATACATAAACTTAAACTGCAAAGTGGTTTATAAATTTAAGATGAGGTTTACGATATTCATACTATTCTTTCTGTTGACAAATTATTTTTGTCTATCAAACTCGCTTGTAATAAGTAAGTCGAAAGCACTCATGCCATTATCAGGTACGTATTCTATTCCGGGAGATTATAACACAATTAGCGATGCTGCAATTGCTTTAAATACATTTGGAATAAGTGGTTCTGTGATTTTTAACGTAGCTGTTAATCATACAGAAACTGCACCTTCCGGTGTAAGTGCTTTGTTGCCGGGAGGAATCGTTTTTGGAAATATTTCAGGAACAAGTTTTACAAATACAATTGTTTTTCAAAAAAGTGGAATTGGAACAAATCCTTTAGTTATAGCTGGCGAAAATCATTTTTCCGGAGGAATTATGGACGCTATCATAAAATTTGTTGGATCTGATCATATAACTTTTGATGGAATTGATGTGTCTGAAAATCCACTCAATACAATTACCGATATTGCTTCAAACAACATGACCGAATTTGGATATGCAATTTTTAAAAACTCTAATACGGATGGAGCAAAAAATAATAGTGTCAAAAACTGTTCTATTAATTTAAATACAGGTTTGACTAATTATCAAAATACGATTGGTATTTTTTCCACAACTGTTACTAGCTCTATCAATGGAGTACTGGTTTCAACAGCAAGTACACAAGCAGGTTCAAACTCTGACAACGTAATTCTAAATAATTCAGTTGTTGGTGCGAATATCGGAATAGCAGTAATAGGATCTAATACAGCTGTAGCCATGGATTCAGGATGGGAGATTGATGGTAATTTGATTACGGGTTTTGGCATCGGAAATGGAGAAACAATGTCTGCTTATCAAAAATTAGGTGTTTCAATTGAGGGTATTTTAATCAATCAATGTTATAATTTTACTTTACAAAATAATGTAATAACAAGTATAAGTACAACATTCACATCCACAATACAAATGGCCGGGATTGTGATGGGTTGGTCAGGAACAATAAGTCAGCCTACTGCTGTAGGATATACGAATACAATTCGGAATAATACAATAGAAGTTTATCAAAGCTTTTCTGAAAATACTTTTGGGATATGGAGTAGAATTGGAAATACAAGCTCTAAAATCGAAATTGAAAATAATTCTATACTAATTGAAAATAATTCTTTGACAGCAGTTTCTGGTAAATTTACAAAAGGAATACTTCAGGAAGTAATAATAGGGGAGTTTTTGTGTTCAGAAAATTCTGTTTCAATAAATTATGAAGGTGTGGATCATAATCATACTGTTTACTTTATTCAATCAGATATTCCCACAAGCATCAAACGGGAAATTTTAAATAATAATTTATTTACTCCAATTGGAAAATCTCTCAAAACTTCCGGAATGGTGTTCGGAATTTCTCATAGTGGGTTATCTTCAGGAGAATTAATTATCAATCTGAATAAAATTAATATCGATAAAGGGAATGTTTCTTCTGCAAGTCTTTTGTCTGGAGTTTACAGCCATAACCAAAATTCTGTTGCTCAACCCTATGTGATAAGTGGAAATGAAGTGGATTTAATTAATGGAGACATTGCAAATTTAGCTACTAATATTTATGGAGTATATAACAATGATGGTACCTCGGCCACTCATAAACAAATAGTAGAAAACAAAATCAATATACATGGCTATAATAGTGGAGGGACTACTCATGGTGTCTTTGTTGCCAAATCAGGCACTGTTTATATAATTGATAATGAGATTTCAATTTCAAACTATTCACCTACCGTTAACGGAATTTTCTTTACAACAGGATCTACTGTGAACATAGCAACAAATAATAAAATTATTTTTTCAACGGATAATATACCGAATACTCAAAGAGTAAACGGAATTAATAATGACATAGGTCAAGGAAACCTCACGGATAATGAAATTAATATCTATGCAACAGTTGTGTCACCTTTAACTTCCACTTTTACCGCTCATGGAATAAATAACACTAAACCGAATGCAGTAATAAATAATAATTCTGTTGATATAAGTGCGTTAACGTCTTGGGTGTTAGTTGTAAATGGAATTCATAATTCAGCTTCGTCAGGACAGATAAGTAACAATCCATTAATTAAGTGTTATTCAACTTCAACGGGTACGGGAGCAGTTACTGTTAGTGGGATTAATAATCTGTCCACAGCTATTAACTCTATAATCACCTCAAATTCCGGAATAGACGTTTTTTCTTCTGCTAATAATGGAATTGTAACTGTGAATGGAATTAATAATTCTGCTGCAGATGTAACCATCAGAAATAATGGCTTAATGAGGGTGAATTCAACTTCAGGAACAACTATAAATGCAAGAGGAATACTAAATACGGGTTCAACAACATTGATTGATCAAAATAATTCAATTGAAGTCATAACTAATGGTAGTGGCACAAGTAATTTGAGAGGGATAGCTAATAGTGGTTCGGGAACTATAATTTCAAATAATAATTTGATGAAAGTTAACGCATTAACAGGAGCATCTATAGATATAAGAGGGATTTCAGATGCTGGTTCAACAACAATGATTTCTGGAAATAATTCAATGGAAGTAACGTCAAATTCAGCCACTACTTCTATTGCATATGGCATAATTTCTTCAGGAAGTGATGTAATTATTCAAAATAATGATTTTATGAATGTAACCGGAACTGCAGTTTCAACATCCACTTTAATGATTATTAATAACTCAGGAATAAATGCTCAAATTATTGAAAACAACAATTTATTTGCAAATTCTACATCCACAACAAACATATCAAACACAAGAGGGATAAGTTCTTCAGTAATTTCACAAATAAAAGATAATCAAAATATTGTAATAACATCTAATGCAGCAACATCTTCAACAACTCATGGAATTCTTGGGTTAGGTAGTATTGAAAATAATGAAGTTGAAGTTATAGCGAATGCTCAAACAAGTATTACAAGTTCTTACGGTATTCGTTCTGAATCAGCTTCTATTGTAAGAAATAATAGCATACTAACTAATTTTACTTCAGAGACAGGAGGCGTTGGGGGTTATGGTTTATATAGTAATGGATCAGACTCCCTAATTGAAAACAACACCATAGACCACACGGTTATTTCAAATGGTGATGAAACTCCGTTGACTTGGTATGGATATGTTTTTGGTATTCGTTCAGGCGGGAATAATTCTCAACTTATAAATAATAAAATTATAAAGGTTTATGGCTCCATGGGTAGGGGAACAACCTATTTAGAAGTGGCTGGAATTTTTTTAGAAAATGCTAATAATCCGGTAATTGAGAATAATTTAATTAGCAATGTGTCTTCCAATGGAACGGCAAATAATAGGGTCTATCTTTCAGGAATTTATGTTATTGGTGCAAGTTATAATGCGTTAATAAAAAACAACAGAATTTTTAATCTTTACTTTAATAACAATATTACCACACTTCATCCTGATTATAACACAGATATTCCGGCAAACACAAACGGAATTTGGGTTAGAATATACGATAACCAAACGCTAAATGATTATACAATTGTAAATAATTCTATATCAAAATTATATCATGGAAATGCATCAAAAATTGGTGCTGTTTTCGGACTAACATTATCAACAAAAAATATAAATTATAAAGTTTATCACAACACCATTTTAATTGGAGATAACCTAACTCAAATTACAAGTAATACAACCGGAAATTTTGGAGGTTCAGCTGTGGGATTTGTAAATAGACTTGGCAGTGGCGGACTTGATTTGAGAAATAACATCCTTTACACTAATCTTCTTCCAAGAGGAACAGGCTATACTTCTGCTTTAGGAGCGATTAAAAGCCATGATGTTATTTTTTCAGATTTTTTCACAAATCCAGGGCAAACGGGGATAAGACCAGTAAATTATAAAGCAGTTTCTAATAACAATTTGTTTTATTCGCCATCTGTACACGGAAGAAGATCCTATATTTATTGTGAAGGTGATGGTTTTGGAACGGAATATAATCGTTTTAATATAGATCATAATACAATTCAGGCTAATGATCCAAATTTTAACATAAACCCTTCATTTTCAGGGTGTACAAGCAGATACAAAACCTTAATGGCAGGTTCTGATTCTGACAGCTTCTATCAAAATGTAACATTAGTTGAAGGAACCGGTGACCAAGAAGGTATTTGGACACCAATTGGCGAAACATTTGCCGAATTAGGAGCACAACTTATTGATCCAATTTATGATTTAGATTTCAATGGCATTAGCCGTGGAAATGCTATTGATATGGGTGCTATTCAGTTTAATGGTCAAACTGTTGAAGCACCGGAAATCGTTTATTCACCCTTAACATTAAACGGATGTGGTTTGGTGCCAACATCATTAGTTTTAGAAAATGTTCAAATAACAGATAGTTTTGGAACAATTACAACAGGAAGTTTTGTTCCACGATTATACTATAGAATTGATTCTGGAGCTTGGTCAAGTGTTGCCGGAATATTAGTTTCCGGAGATGAGTTGAATGGATTTTGGAACTTCACTCTCACCGGATTATCCGCCGGAACATTGAGTTATTATGTGATTGCACAAGATAAATTGTCAAAAATTGGAACCGTTCCCGGAAGTGGATTGGTAGCGTGTAATGTCAATTCTGTAACCACTCATCCAACCTCACCAAACACGTTGACTTTAGGTGGAGCAATTGCAACCTACGCATTAGGAAGCTGGAGTTCAACACCTGATATTGGAAAAGCAGTTGTGATTGATGATGATTTAGTTATTTCTTCCAACCTCGATGCTTGTTCGGTTTTGGTAAAATCAGGTAGAACAGTAACAGTTGCATCAGATATCTTCCTAACTGTGTTAAATGAAGTCGTAGTGGAAGCCGGAGCAAACCTAATTTTTGAAGATAAAGCAAGCTTAGTTCAAATTAACAATGTCGCAAATACCGGTGATATTGAATACAATCGAATAGCAAGTATAAAAAAATTAGACTATGTTTATTGGTCTTCTCCGGTTGTTGGAAGTAATGGTGTGACCGGATTTAATATTAACAACCTTTCGGCAAACCCGACAGAAATTACCGGACCAAAATACAAATGGAACACTTTACAAAATAATAACAACGGAACCGGAGGAAACATCAGTCAAGGAATTTGGGTAAACGCAAACGCAAATCTAATGGAGTCGGGTAAAGGATATATTGTTCGAGCACCTAATTCATTTAGTGAAACAATTAATCAACCTTATCAAGCATTATTTAGTGGCGTTCCTTTTAACGGAGATTTGAATTACCCAATTTATCGAGGCGATTATACCGGACTTGATTATATCGGATTGAATGGTCAAACTATAACTAATTTAGACGATAATTTTAATTTGATAGGAAATCCATATCCATCTGCTATCAGTGCTGCACGATTTATTTATAGAAATACACTTGCAAATGGCGGAAGTATAATTGGCGGTGTTAGAGTTTGGACCCACGGAAACAGCCCATCAATTTCATACCAAGATCCTTTTTATGGTTCGTTTGCCTATAATTATACATCAAATGATTATATAATTTACACTTTATTAGGTTCAAATTGTTGTCCAGCTTTAGAAGATGATTTTATGATTGGTGGTGGACAAGGTTTTTTTGTTCAAATGCAAGACGGAACGGCAGCAAGTGATTTTGTCTATTTTAATAATTCGATGCGAAGTAAAAATTATACAAATGCAAATTTCTATAGAACATCCAATCTTATCGATTTTATTGATTTTACATTTGAAAAACACCGAATTTGGCTTGATGTTTTAGATGCAAATTTATCATCCAACAGAACACTTTTGGGTTATGCTGAAGGTGCAACTTTTGGATTAGACGATTTGTATGATGCAACAACCAAAGAAATAGGTGCTCTTCAAATTTATTCTTTTGCAGAAGATTCAAAAACAACAACTCAGGCCCGACCACTTCCGTTTGACAACAACGATGAGGTTTCCATAGGGTTAAATGTTCCTACTCAAGGTCAATATACAATCGCTATTGCAGGGATAGATGGTTTGTTTGATTATACTTCTGTCTATTTAAAGGATAATTCATTAAATTTAATCCACGATTTAAAAGAAAGCCCTTATCATTTCCAAGCAGAAAAAGGTGTGATGAATAATCGATTTCAATTAGTCTATCAAAATTCTAATTTAAGTCAGCCCGATTTCAATGTTGGTTCGGTTACTGCATTTGTCAAAAATAATGAAATTCACGTAAAATCATCCTTAGATGAAATAAATGAAATAACTTTATTTGATCTTACTGGAAGAAAAATTTATCAAAAGAAGATTAAAACAAAAGAAACAATTATATCTGATCTAAACATAGCCAATCAAACAATTTTAATCCAACTGAAAATGTCAGATAATCAGTTAATAACAAAGAAAATTATATTCTAAAAAAATAATTATGAAAGTAAAAATTATACTTGCCGCCCTACTTTTTTCTGCTACAACTTTTTCACAAGTTAGTATCGGAGATGCTCTTCCAAATCCATCGGCTAATTTAGACGTAACAGCAATAGATGTGGAAGGGAATACGAGGGGTTTGTTAATTCCACGTTTAAATCTATTAAATACAACAGACGCCAGTACTATTAATAATGGAAACGTGAATAGTTTGCTTGTCTTTAACGAAGCAACGCAAGCCGATGTTACTCCCGGATTTTATTATTGGTATATTGATAAATGGGAAAGAATTTCAAATGGCTCTGGTTCTGTAACTGAGACAAATACAGATTTATCTTTTAATCCATTAACAAGCGAATTATTCTACGTAAACGAATTTAATAATAATGCACCTATTGACTTAAATTCCCTAAAAATAGAACCATGGCAAGTGGAAGGAACAGCTGATAAAGCTTCTTTAAATACACAAAATATCTATCAAATAGGTAATGTAGGTATTGGAACAAACGACATGTTAGATGGTGTCGCTCTTGATGTGAGAGGTGCTGTTAGAGCGGGAGCAGGAAATACAGGAGTTGTTGGTTTAAACTCTGTTACTTTTGGAACAAATAACACAGTTTCAGGGTCAAATTCATCAGCAACAGGGGTAAATAATGTTGTTTTAGGATCAATTTCCGGTGCAATTGGAGAAAACAATACAATCAATTCAAATAATGCAATGGCAATTGGAATTGGTAACGTTGTTAATGCCACTAAAAGTTTTACTGTTGGAGAAGCCAATGTTGTAACGGGTAATTTAGCCTCTGCAATGGGTAGAGAAAATATTGCCGATGGTGAAATTGCTGTTGCTTATGGCTTAAATAACCAATCCATTGCCGATTATAGCTATACATTAGGTGTTGGAAACATTGCCGGTGCAATGGGCAGCATGGTTTTTGGTAGATATAATGCTCTTATTGGTGGTGATCCAACTAACTTTTCTGTACCGTTAGATCCTTATTTTCAGTTGGGCAATGGTTCAGGACCAGCAAATAGATCTAATATGATTACCATATTGAAAAATGGGAAAATCGGTTTCGGAAATATTTATACTCCACAAGCAACTATTCATGTTGTAAAAACGGGAGCCGATTTAACTCCTGCAATCATCGAAGGTTGTGAGGTTTATCCCGACAACGTTGCGGCAACAGCTGCCGGTGTTCCGGTAGGCGGACTTTATAGAACAGCAACAGGCGTACTAATGGTTCGTTTCTAACATAATTCATTAAATTGAAATAGAATTTCAGTTTAGAAAACTAAATCATGTAAGATGATAAAAATAATAATAAAGTTATTGATCGTTTTTGTTTCAGCAACCGCAGGATTAATGGCTCAAACAAAGCTAAATAATCAAGGGATTCTTTCCGTTCAAGGAATTACTGGAACATTGGCAGCAATAGACAATAACGCTACGGGAGAATTAATTAATGATGGAGACTTTTATGTTTACAATCATTACAACAATGATGGTATAGTAACTTTTTCATCGGGAATAAGTGCTGGAATAACGAGAGTGAATGGCATATATGGTTTTCAAAATATTTCCGGCACCGTTCCCATGGATTTATTTGATGTTGAATTCAACAATAATTTGCTTCAACCTGCTTTTCATTTGTCAAACCAAATCAATGTGTTTAACGAATCAAATTTTTTACAAGGAATTGTAGACAATGATAACCATGGCGGTTTATTTGTTTTTGAAGATAATGCATTTCATAATAGCACATCAGATCAAAGTCATGTAGATGGTTATGTTCGTAAAAACGGAAATCAATTTTTTCAATTTCCAATTGGTGATGGAGGTCAGTTTCGATATGCTTCCATTTCTGCTCCTCAATTATCTATTGATGCGTTTACCGGAAAATATTTCTGGGAAAATTCTAATCCGCTTTATCCACTCGAAAACAGAACAGGGATAATTACTTTGATAGATAATGCAGAGTATTGGACAGTTGATAAAACAGCAGGAAACAGCAATATTTTTCTAACTCTTTCATGGGATGAAGATACAACTCCAACAGAAATATATGCAGCTCCTTTAGAAGATATTCACATCGTTCGGTGGGATGTTTCCGAAAACAGATGGGTTGATGAAGGTGGTGTGGCAGACATAAATACAAAAGAAGTAACTACTGTTATCGATCCACTTACGCAGTATGGGGTTTTTACATTGGCTCGTGTTCGATCAGAAGACATCTTGCCTTGCGGCGGAAGGGGAGTTGTAATCTACAATGCCATTTCTGCAAATGAAGACGGAAGGAATGATTATTTTATTATCGACGGAATTGAAGAATGTCCACAAAATACAGTTGAAATCTATAATCGTTGGGGTGTAAAAGTATATGAAACAACTTCCTATAACACAAACGGTAATGTTTTTAATGGCTATTCTGATGGACGTGTAACAATTGCAAAAAATGAAAAATTACCTGTGGGAACTTATTTTTATCACATCAATTTCTTAGATGAAAATGGAGGAATAAGAACCAAAAAAGCAGGTTATTTATATATTAGTTTATAAAAATTAAGCTAAATTGATTGAACATTCAACGTTGAGATTTCAATGTTGAATGTTTTTTTATCTCCATTAACATCTTATTAACCTCGCCATTTAAAGTAATTTTTTACTTTTCATAAAATTATTAAAAGCCTAAAAATGAAAATCTGTTTTACTTTCGTTCTACTATTATTTGCGGTCTCTTTGATGGCTCAAAATAGCCAAGCCAATGCAGTTCAAAAAGAAGCCCAACAAAAAATTGTAGATGAATACGTGCACAATTGTGCTAAAAATTATTCATTTTATAATATGAATGAACTACAAGAATGTTTGGATGAAGGACTCAAAAAAGATCCAACCATTGCCTATTTATGGCAACAAAAAGCAATGCCTTTATTTAAAATGAAAAAGTATGAAGCCGGAATGGTTTTTTGTGATAAAGCAGTAGAACATGATCCACATCGATGGCTTTCGTATCGAGCATATATCAAATGCATTTTCGCAAGAACATATAGAGAAGCAATTATCGATTTTGAAAAGTGCAAAGAAATGTCCGGCAATAGTTATGAAATGGATCATACATATAACTTCTACATTGCCTTATCACATTTACAATTGAATGAATTTGACAAAGCAGAAGAAATCTTTAAAACTGATATTGCAGAACAAACTGATTTAAGAGGTGAAGCTCATCACCTTGATTTATTTTACTACGGAATAACATTATATGAACAAAAAAAGTGGGAACAAGCCATCGAAGAATTTGATAAAGCCATCTCTCAATATGAAAACTTTTCGGATGCAAAAGTTTACAAAGCTTTTTGTTTAGGAAGAATTGGTCAGGAAAAAAGAGCAAATGATTTGTTGTTGGAAGCTAAAACTGATGCTAAAAACGGCTACACAATTAATGAAGATAATATGATTTTCGAAGTATATCCGTATAAAGTGAAATGGTAATTACATCTTTAAATAAAAATCTTTGGTAAGATTGATATAATCATCTGTATATTCGTGACGATTAATTTCGATAACCAATTCATCAGCCGTTAAAGTGCTTAATTCATAACGTTTAAAAGCCAGCAAACTTCGTTTGATTTCTGTGGTTGAAGTGCCTTTTACACGAGTTACTTTAATCGGATAAAGTTCCACTTCTGCACACAAATCGATAAATTTTTCTTCTTCTTTGTAAGGGATAATCACGGCAAAAATTCCATTTTCAGAAAGTAATAAATCAGCCGCTTCAATCAAATCTTCAAAAGGCATCGCTTCTTGAAATCTGGCTAAATCACGTTGCGAATTTTCGGTTTTATAATCTTCGGAATAAAAAGGCGGATTAGAAATGATTAAATCATACTCATCTTCCGGTTCATCGACAAACTCATCCAAACCGGCGTGAAAACAAAAGAGTCTTTCTCCCCAAGGCGAATTTTCAAAATTTTCTACGCATTGTTCGTACGCATCTTCGTCAATTTCTAATGCGTCAATTTGTTCGGCATTGCTTCGTTGGGCTATCATTAATGATAAAATTCCCGTCCCTGCACCAATATCCAATACTGAAAAAGGATTGTTTTCAATCGGACACCAAGCTCCCAATAACACACTATCAGTTCCTACTTTCATAGCACATCGATCTTGTTGAATAGAAAATTGTTTGAATTGAAACACTGTGATTAACGATTTTTGAATGAAGAATTTTGATTCCAGAACTTGAAATTTGAAACCTGACCCGAGGCGGAGCCGAATAGAGCGAAGCTAAACTTGAAACTTTCTAAAGATACATCTCAACCAAACCTTCCGGCAAATTCATAACCACCTTCTTGTTATCACGATCAATTTTAACCAAAAACTGATCAATCATCGGAATAAGCATTTCAACATTACCATTCAAAACTTCAAAAAGTGGTTGAGCAGTTGTATCATTGATAGAAACAATTTTTCCCACCACTCCAAGTCGTTGGTCTTCTACTTCAAAACCAATTACTTCGTGATAATAAAATTGATTTCCTTCTAATTTTGGTAAAAACGAAAGTGGAAGATAAAGTTCACAACCCATAATGGCATCAGCATCCTCTTCTGTTTCAACATCTTCAAATTTGACTCTCAGAAAGTCATTTTTATGTAGTGAACTGTTTTCAATAAAAAATGGAACCAGATTTTTGTTTAATTCAACAAAAACTGATTCCATATTTTCATATAATTCGGGCTCGTCTGTGTCTAAATAGACCAAAACTTCACCTTTGAAACTAAATTTTTTAGCGATTTTGCCAAGATAGAAACATTCTTCTTTACGCATTATCGCAGAATATTAAGCTTCTTTTTCTTCGTTTGTTTCTTCAGCAGCAGGAGCTTCTTCAACAGCAGGAGTTTCCTCAACAGCTACTTCAGTTGCAACTTCGCTAACTTCTTCAGCAACCTCTTCAGTTGCTTCAGCAGCTTTCAACGCATCAGCAGCAGCATTTGCACGTTTTTCATTTGCAACTTTTTCAGCTTTTAATGCCTCAGCTCTTGCTTTCTCTTGTGCTTTAGTTAAACCTTCTTTTTTAGAAGTAACTTTGTTTGCTTTTTCATCAATCCAAGCTGCTAATTTAGCATCTGCTTGTTCTTGTGTAAGAGCACCTTTTCTAACTCCACCATCCAAGTGATGTTTCAATAACGCACCTTTATAAGAAAGGATAGCTCTTGCAGTATCAGTTGGTTGAGCACCATTGTGTAACCATTGAACAGCACTGTCCAAGTTTAAATCAATTGTTGCAGGGTTAGTGTTTGGATTGTAAGTTCCGATTTTGTCTAAGAATTTACCATCTCTTTTGGCTCTTGCATCAGCAGCCACGATCCAGAAAAAAGGTTTTCCTTTTTTTCCGTGTCTTTGTAATCTAATTTTTACTGGCATAATCGTATGATTAAATTGTGAGGTTCTCGACCTCTGTTAATTAAGGGTGCAAATATATAAAAGTTTTTTGGATTAGAAATGAATGATTCAAAATTTATTTAAATTGTTTGATTCAGTGTGTTTTATGTGTTTTTAACAAAAAAGTATGTCGTTTATTCAGTAGAAAAACTATTTTTGTACTTTAGAAATAAACACAATTGATACAATGAAAAAATATTTTTCTCTTTTAGCTATTGCTTTTTTATTCATTTCCTGCGAAGAAGATGTTGTTTTAAATTCACCCTCAGTTCAAGGAAGATTAGAAAACACGTTTTGGAGAGCAATTGATTCCGATGCTGTTTTGCAACCAAATGGTGGTTTAGTAATCACTGCAAAAGCTCGTTTGCAAACAATGACTTTAAGAATTCCTTCTAGAAATGTTGGAACCTATGTTTTGGGTCAAAACCAATCACGAGTTGCAACTTTTGTATTTGATTATGATGATAGTGAATTGTTTTACAGCACGGGTGTGACTACTGAAGAGGAGTATCAAGGAGACGGAGAAATAAAAATCACAGAATTTGATGCAGAAAACGGAACTGTTTCCGGCTCATTCCGATTTAATGCCGTTAACATGGCAAACAATCCGTTGGGAGGAGAAATATTAAACTTCAATCAAGGAGTTTTTTATAAGGTGCCTGTAACCGGAATCGAAGAAGATTAATAAGAAATAAAGTCCCAAAAAAGCCATTTCGAATCAAAAACGAAATGGCTTTTTTATTTATTTTCAACATTTTATGAAATAAAGTTTACTTTTTAAGATGGTTTGCCATTTTAATAGTTTACCTTTGTTTCAAATAATATTATTTTTTATGAACATTTTTGTAGGAAGCCTTCCTTGGAGTATTGAGGAAGCAGATTTAAGAGAGTCTTTCGAGGCTTATGGAGTTGTAGACTCTGTGAAAGTAATTACTGATAAATTTACCGGAAAAAGTAAAGGTTTTGGTTTTGTTGAAATGCCTAATGACGAAGAAGGTCAAAAAGCTATTGACGAACTAAACGGAGCTACCGTTCAAGGTCGTGCTATTGTGGTAAACAAATCAGAACCAAAACCGGAAGGCGAAAAAAGAAGCTTTAACAATAACCGTTCAGGCGGTGGTGGTTACGGTGGTGGTGGAAACAGTCGTGGTGGCGGTGGCTACAGCGGTGGTGGAAACAGTCGCGGTGGCGGAGGAGGAAGATACTAGTATTTTTTCTTTATAACATCAACAAAACCATCTTGAGCAATCAGGATGGTTTTTTGTTTTGTTGATAACTAAAGTTGACATTCTCTTCCTTAAAATGTATTTTTGAAAATAGAATTGTCAATTGGTTTTTCCGCTAATTACGAATCACTTTTCACTAATCACTCTCACATGTTTTTAATCTTCGATACCGAAACCACCGGCTTGCCCAAACGATGGGATGCACCATTAACCGATACCGACAACTGGCCTCGTTGCATTCAAATTGCTTGGCAATTGCACGACGAAATGGGAAATTTGCTCGAACATCAAGATTATCTCGTGCAACCGGACGGATTTAATATTCCGTATGATGCCGAACGAATTCACGGTATTTCAACCGAATTGGCTCAACAAGACGGAATTCCTTTGAGTGAAGTTCTCGAAAAATTCAACATCGCTTTAAGCAAAGCCAAATTCATTGTTGGTCAAAATGTTGGTTTTGATGTGAATATTATGGGATGCGAATTTCATCGGATGAATCTAAATTCTCCACTGACTTTTAAACCGGTTTTAGATACGTGTACCGAAGTAACAGCCAATTTGTTGAAACTTCCCGGCGGACGTGGAGGGAAATTCAAATTGCCTACCCTAACCGAATTACATCAATACCTTTTTGGCGTTCCTTTTTCAGAAGCTCATAATGCAACTGCCGACGTGGAGGCAACGACAAGGTGTTTTTTGGAATTAATAAGAAAAGAAATTTTCACCAAAGAAGAACTCGATGTTCCTGCCGATTATTTCAAAAATTTTAATGAACAAAATCCGAAAGAAATTCAACTTATCGGATTAAAACATATTAATTTAAAGGAAGCTTCTGAAGCAATTCGGAAACAATTTCAAAAAGAACAACCAAAAGAAGTTGCAAAGACAGATTTAGTTGAAAACCAAAAAACATTAGTCGATGTTGATTTTGTGCATTTGCATAATCATTCGCAATTTTCAGTTTTACAATCTACAATTTCTGTTGCCGATTTGGTGAAAGCAGCCGTAAAGAATAAAATGCCTGCAGTCGCAATGACCGATATTGGCAATATGATGGGAGCTTTTCATTTTGTCCGCGACGTTTTATACCATAATAAATCAGCCGAAGCTAAAAACAAAGCAGCAATTGAGGCCGGAGAAAATCCCACAGAAACAATTGTAAAACCAATTGTGGGATGCGAATTTTTTGTCTGCGATAATCACAAAGATAAAACCCGAAAAGACAATGGCTATCAAGTGGTTTTTTTGGCTAAGAATAAAAAGGGTTATCATAATTTAGCCAAAATGTCATCCATTGGTTATACTGACGGATTTTATTATGTTCCCCGAATTGACAAAGAAGTTATTCAAAAATATAAAGAAGATTTGATTGTTTTGTCGGGAAGTTTGTCCGGCGAAATTCCGAATAAACTTTTAAATATCGGCGAAAATCAAGCAGAAGAAGCGTTGCTTTGGTGGAAAAATGAATTCGGTGATGATTTTTACATCGAATTGATGCGACACAATCAAGAAGATGAGAATCGAGTGAATACTTCGTTGATTTCATTGGCCAAAAAGCATAACGTAAAAACGGTGGCTACCAACAATGTTTTTTATGTGGATAAAGAAAATGCCAATGCTCACGACATTTTGCTTTGTGTTCGCGATGGTGAAAAACAAGCCACACCCATAGGAAGAGGTCGCGGTTATCGTTACGGTTTGCCCAATCAAGAATATTATTTTAAGACGGGTGACGAGATGAAAAAACTTTTCTCCGATTTACCCGAAGCCATTTTAAACATCACCGAAGTAGTTGATAAAATTGAAATTTTCGACTTGGCTCGTGGAGTTTTGCTTCCAAAGTTTGACATTCCTGAAGAATTTTTAGTTCCTGAAGATGAAGAAGATGGAGGAAAAAGAGGTGAAAATTTATTTTTAAGACATCTTACGTATGAAGGGGCAAAAAAACGATACGAAATAATCACGCCAGAAATTGAAGAACGTCTTGATTTTGAATTAAAAACAATTGAAAACACAGGTTACCCAGGATACTTTTTGATTGTTCAAGATTTTATCAGAGCCGCTCGTGAAATGGATGTTTCGGTGGGACCCGGACGTGGTTCGGCTGCCGGTTCAGTGGTTGCCTATTGTTTGTGGATTACGAACATTGACCCATTAGAATACGATTTGCTTTTTGAGCGTTTCCTAAATCCTGACAGGGTTTCGATGCCCGATATTGATATCGATTTTGATGATGAAGGTCGTGGTCGCGTGATGCAATATGTAATTGATAAATACGGTTCAAATCAGGTGGCACAGATCATCACGTATGGAAAAATGGCGACCAAATCTTCGTTAAGAGATACCGCTCGTGTGCTCGATTTACCTCTTTTTGAAGCCGATAAATTAGCTAAATTAATTCCGGGAATGATGCCTGGAAAATGGAGCTTAGCCCGATTTTTATCCGATTCAATCGATGAAGTAAAAAAAGCCGTTCGTTCGGATGAATTTGATAACATTAAAGAATTAATTGCGATAGCCAATCAAGGTGAATTAGCCGGAGAAACCATCCAACAAGCAAAAGTATTAGAAGGATCGTTGCGAAATACCGGAATTCACGCGTGTGGAGTCATCATTACGCCAAGCGACATTACCAATTTCGTTCCTGTGGCAACAGCAAAAGATTCCGATTTATATGTCACTCAATTTGACAACTCGGTGGTTGAAAGTGCCGGTTTGTTAAAGATGGACTTTTTGGGATTAAAAACCCTTACGTTAATAAAAGATACGGTTAAATTAATTAAATATCGAACCGGAAAAGAACTCGATCCGGATGCTTTTCCAATTGATGATGTCAAAACGTATGAGCTTTTTCAACGGGGAGAAACAGTTGGAATTTTTCAATACGAATCGGTTGGAATGCAAAAATACCTTCGTGATTTAAAGCCAACTGTTTTTGGCGATTTAATTGCGATGAATGCCTTGTATCGTCCGGGACCATTAGAATATATTCCATCTTTCGTTCTTAGAAAAAATGGCCAAGAAGAAATAAAATATGACTTAGATGCTTGTGCAGAATATTTAAGCGAGACGTACGGAATTACAGTATATCAAGAGCAAGTAATGCTTTTGTCGCAATCTTTAGCCGATTTTTCAAAAGGTGATGCCGACGTTTTGCGTAAAGCAATGGGTAAAAAAGATAGAGCAACGTTGGATAAAATGAAACCAAAATTTATAGAACAAGCAGCATCTAAAGGTCACGATGCAACTGTTTTAGAAAAAATTTGGAAAGATTGGGAAGCTTTTGCAAGTTATGCTTTCAATAAATCGCATTCCACTTGCTATGCTTGGATTGGCTATCAAACGGCCTATCTAAAAGCTCATTATCCTGCGGAATATATGGCGGCGGTGCTTTCTAACAATATGAACGATATCAAACAGGTTTCGTTTTTTATGGAAGAATGCAAACGAATGGGTATGAAAGTATTGAGTCCGGATGTGAATGAATCGTTTTATAAATTCACCGTAAATGATGATGGTGCGATTCGTTTTGGAATGGGAGCTATCAAAGGAGTAGGAGCCGGTGCAGTGGAAACCATCGTACAAAACCGATTGAAAGATGGAAAATATAAATCTATTTTTGATTTAGCAAAACGAATTGATTTGCGTGCAGCCAACAAAAAAGCCTTTGAAAATTTAGCTTTAGCAGGTGGTTTTGATGGTTTTTCGGCAACGCATCGTGCACAATATTTTCATCATGACGGTGATAACATCACGTTTTTGGAAAAAGCGATCCGTTACGGAGCAAAATTTCAGGAAAATGAAAATTCGGCTCAAGTGAGTTTGTTTGGTGAAGCAAGCGATGTTCAAATTGCGGAGCCACTGGTTCCACCTTGCGATGAATGGAGTACGATGGAGAAATTAGCCAAAGAAAAAGAAGTTGTTGGGATTTATATTTCCGGACATCCATTAGATGATTTTCGTTTTGAGATGAAATATTTCTGTAATTCAAAATTAGAATACCTTAAAAATTTAGAGCAACACGTGAATAAGACGTTGACTTTTGGCGGAATTATAACGAATGTTCAACATCGCATAGCTCAAAATGGTAAAGGCTGGGCTTCGTTTATGTTGGAAGGATATGATGAAAGCCACGAATTTAGAATTTATGGTGAAGAATATTTAAAATTCCGACATTTTATCATCCAAAATAATTTTACATTTATGAAAGTGATGGTGCGTGAAGGATGGGCAAACAAAGAAACCGGTAAAAAAGGAGATCCGCGAATTACATTTCAACTAATTCAATATTTGCAAGATGTTTTGCCACAATTTGCTAAAAAATTGACAATTCAAATGGACATTATGGCATTGCAACAAAATTTGATTTCCGATTTGAGTGCCATTTTTAAAACATTTCAAGGTGATAATGCGGTTACGTTTGAAGTAATGGAATTGGAAAAAGTAAAAAAAGAAGTAGAAATTAAGCCCGTTGTAATTGCTTCGGATGATGATTTAGACATTGAGAATTTAGAGGATATTGAAATGGAAATCGAAGCTCCAACCGAAGAAATAAGAATGGTAACGAAGTTAAGTATGCCAAGCCGCAAACTAAAAGTTCAAATCTCGAATGAATTATTAAGTGAGTTGGAGAAAAAGCAGGTTGATTTTAGGTTGAATTAGTCATCAATTCCACCAATACATTCATAATCAAAACTAATTTTCAATTAACACGACTTTAAGTTTTAAATTTTTAAATTTGCAGTGTTAAATAAAGAAATAATAATCAATAAAAAAATATAAAATGGCATTAGCAATAACAGACGCTACTTTTGATGAAGTAGTTTTAAAATCAGATAAACCGGTAGTAGTAGATTTTTGGGCAGCATGGTGCGGACCATGTAGAATGGTTGGACCGGTTATTGATGAAATCGCAACAGAATATGAAGGAAAAGCTGTTGTTGGAAAAGTTGACGTAGATGCAAACCAAGAATTTGCAGCAAAATACGGCGTTAGAAACATTCCAACCGTTTTAGTTTTTCAAAATGGAGAAGTAGTTGGAAGACAAGTGGGTGTTGCTCCAAAGAAAAATTACACTGATGCAATTGATGCATTGTTGTAATTTTTAATAAAAATAAATTTCAAGGTCTGATGAAAATCAGGCCTTTTTTTAAACTCAAAATTATAATTTTAAAGTAAAAGTCGTTCCTTCACCCAATTTAGAATCCACTAAAATTTCACAGTCAATCGCTTTTGCTAAATCCCGAATCAAGTGCAAACCCAAACCGGATTTTATTCCAACCACTTCTTTATCATCATAAAGTGCTTTGAATTGTTCTTGAGTTGCACCTTTTCCATTATCTGAAACGGACAAAAAAGTTTGATTGTCTTTTTGCCAAGCTTTCCAAATTATTTTCGGATCGTCAATTCCTTCTAATGCTTTTATGGCATTGCCAGTCAAATTTCGAATGATGGTTTTGAGGTAATTTTCATCGGTAAATAACTTTAAATTACTCGGATTTTCAAATTGAATCTGAATGTGTTCAGTGCTTGAAAAGTGTTTTTTGGTATCTTCAAACAACGAATTAATCTCAATGTTGGTAGGTTGAGGTTTAAAATTCTCCATCTGACTTTTGCTCCATTGTAAAATATCTTCCATTGAATTCAACAAATTTTCTGCACCACTCATCGTTTTGTCTTGCATTCGTTTGATACTTTCTTCATCTAACATTTCAGGACTTTCTTTTTGTAATTGTAAGAAGAAAATCAAATTCGCAACCGGCCCGCGTAAATCGTGATTCAAAATACTGAAAAATCGTGTTTTAGCTTTATTGGCTTGGTCGAGTTCTGCGTTAAGCTGTTGAAGTTTATGGTTTGTTTTTTTACGTTGTTGGTTTTGATAGAAAAGGATGGCTCCAATACAAGTCACTAAAAATAATCCTAAAAATAAATACAGTCTTTGTTTATTTGCCGTACTTATTTTTAAATTTTTAATATCATTTTCAACAGTAAGGTTTTTTATTTTTTGCTCTTTCAGTTCATTTTGATACGTTCGCAAAAGTTCCTCAGTTTTATCTGCTACTTTCATGTTAAAAACAGAATCTTTAGCCATGTATGCTTCTTTTAAAAAAGTAAAAGCTTTATTGTAATCTTTCTTTTTTTGATAATAATCGGCCAAATTTTCAGCTGTAATGACGATGTAATTATAATTGTTGTTTTCTTTTGCCAATTCATAAGCCTCTGAATAATAAGCAAATGATTTTTCTAGTTGATTATTTTCAAGATAATAATTTCCTAAATCAGAGCAAGCAATTAATAACGTTTGGGGTGCATTAACTTCTCTACAGAGTTTTTCACCCAATAGTAAATATTTTTCTGCATTTGAAAACTCCTTTTTGGTCATATAAAGTCTTCCCAAATTCACAGATAATTCTGCTTCAAGCAAAACATATTCGTCTTTTTGTGCGAAGGAAATTCCTTTTTTAAAACAATCAATAGATTTGTCAATCTGACCTAAATCTTCATAAATATTTCCTAATCTGTTATAGTTAATTCCAAGACCTGAATTGTTGTTTTCTTTTGTATTGATATCAATTGCTTTTTCAAGATATTCAATTGCTTCTTTATGTTTATTGTGCAATTTTAAATTTTGAGCAATAGTAATATACGGGCTGGTAATTGGTTTCAAATCATATTTATCTTGTAATCCAATAATTTCAAAAGCTGTTTTAGTGGCATCTTCTCGATTGCCAAGTTGTGAATGAGTGGACATGATATTTTCCATCAAAAATTGAAGCATTTTTTTTGGCATGTTCTTTTTTTCAAGAAACTTTTTTGCTTCAAGAAAATGCGTCAAAGCCTCTTCAGGTTTTTGATTAGACCAGGCAATGACTCCTTTCATATTGATGACTAAATATTCTCCTTTTGGAAACTTTAATTGAGTAGAGTGAATTTTCATTTGGCTTAAAAGCGAATCCACTTCATTAAATTTACCTTGTTTCACTTTCAGAAAAGTGAAGCTGTTGAGTGCTTTAATATAATTAGTGTCAATCGGTTTTGTTTTTAAAAATACTTCTAATGAATCATACGATTTTGGAATTTGTCCAAAAGTTAATTTGATTGAGAACAGAAAAAAAAGAAGTAATATTTTCTTCATAATTGATTATGTAAATCATTTTTAAAGCTTCGCCCAATTGGTAAGCATGTACCGTTAATTAATTCTATTTCGTTGGAATTGAATTTATTAATTTTAGCTGGCATCACCGCAAAACTTCTATGAATACGAACAAATTGACGAAATAAATCTTCACTTAAAAATTCGGTTAACCCTTTCAAAACATAATGTCGTTTACTCTCAGTCGCAATAATGGTATAATTTTTCAAAGCTTCTAAATATAAAATTTCATGCAATCGAATTTTGACTTTTTCTGTTCCAATTTTAATATATATAGCATCTCCGCCTGTCGTTTGTTCATACAAGTCGGCTTTGGTTTTGATGTTCATGTATTCTTCAATTCGTTCAACAGTTTGTTCAAAACGTGGAAATTTAAACGGTTTTACAATAAAATCCAAAGTTTGAATTTCAAACGTTTCAGCAGCACTTTCAACATGAGAAGAAATAAAAACACATATCGGAATGGAAAGTGCTTTTTTACGAAGTTCTATGCCAGATTCGCCCGGCATTTCTATATCTAAAAAAGCGATATCAACCTCATTCTGATTTAAAAAGAGAAGTGCTTTTTCAGCGGACTCAAAAACACCAACAACTTTTAAATTTAAAAATCTTTTGGCATACGATTGCATCACGAGTCGATCCATCTCGTCATCATCCACAATGATACAGCTAAACACCTTCATAGTAAGGAGAATATTTACTCAAATATAAAAAGATTTACCTAAAATCGGTTGTTTGTGTAGTAAAAATGTCGTTCGTCCTTTTGTGCTTTTTTCAACTACTTTTTTCAATCAATTTTGCTCTCAATTCCAACTTTAATTAGCAATATCATGAAAAAGAATTTTATTATTGTCTTTTTCCATTTGTGTTTTTTTACTGCCTTTTCACAAGTAGGTGTCAATACAACTTCACCTCAAGCACAATTGGATATTCGATCAAGTAATCAATCAACTCCTGCCAACACAGATGGTTTATTGATTCCAAAAGTTGACACCTTTCCGTTAACGAATCCTACTGCATCTCAACAAGGAATGTTGGTTTATTTAACCACGACTTCCGGTAGCGATGAACCTGGGTTTTATTATTGGAATAATACTTCAAACTTATGGATTCCAGTGGGAAATGGAAGCAAGGACGGCTGGAAATTGACTGGTAATATAGGAACAAATCCTGCCGTAAATTTTATCGGAACTATAGATAATAATGATGTCGTTTTTAGACGAAATAATCTTATTTCTGGTCGAATTTCAGCAAATAGTATTGCATTAGGTAGTCAAGCATATTTAAATAATACAACTGGCCAATATAATACTGCAATTGGGCACAACACTTTAAATACAAATACTACAGGTAGTGTAAATGTAGCTGTCGGAGCTTATGCGTTGTTTTTAAATACAACAGGATATAGAAATACCGCTGTTGGGAATGATGCTATTGCTGCCAATACTACAGGTTTTCTTAACTCAGCTTTTGGGAATAATGCATTACGATTTAATCAAACGGGTAATGAAAATACTGCCGTTGGAAGTAATGCAATGATTTCAAATAATTCTGGAAGTTTTAATACAGCAATTGGACGGCAATCATTGGCTACTAATACAACGGGCGGAAATAACAGTGCTGTAGGGTATTATTCATTATTTCTAAATACCACAGGAGAATTTAATACAGCATTAGGAGCGACTTCTTTGAGAAATAATACTTTAGGATTGGCAAACACAGCTGTTGGGGTAAATGCATTGTTTAATAATACAATAGGTAATTACAATGTAAGCATTGGTGCAGGAAGTATGGAGGCAAATACAAATGGAGTTAATAATACCGTTGTAGGAACAGACGCATATAGATCAAATATTAATGGGAATTTTAATGTAGCGATTGGGAATAGTGCCATGCGTTTTGGAATTTCAGGTTCAAACAATACTGCAATTGGTCAAAATGCATTAACGAATAATACTGCCGACTATAATACTGCTATAGGTTTTCAGTCCTTACAAAGTAACACCACAGGAATTTATAATATAGCCAACGGAGTTGATGCATTGTATTCCAATACAACAGGAAGTAATAATGCCGCTTTTGGCGTTGCAGCATTATTTACAAACACAACAGGTCAAGATAATACAGCAGTAGGTAATACCGCTTTGCGATTAAACACAACCGGAAGTTGGAATACGGCGGTGGGTAGAGAGGCATTGAATAATAATACTACAGGGGTAGACAATACAGGCGTTGGAACTGCCTCTTTAAGAAATAATACAACCGGAAATTATAACACTTCCATAGGTAGAAATTCTTTGTTTTCAAATACAACAGGAGATAATAATACAGCAAATGGTTATCAAACATTATATTCAAATACAACTGGAGTTTACAATGTTGCCAATGGTGTTGATGCATTACGATTAAACACAACCGGAGGCTGGAATACGGCAATAGGACCTAAAGCTATGGAGTTTAATACAACAGGTTACGAAAACACAGCCATGGGTTTTCAAAGCTTGTTTTCAAATACAACCGGAAATTCTAATACTGCTGTTGGGGTTTATTCCTTAAATTCTAATACAACGGCAATAGATAATACGGCAATAGGGACATCGGCCATGAGATCTAATACAACGGGTAGTTTCAACACCGCCCTAGGTGGATCAAGTATGTTTTTTAATACAACAGGAACTAATAATACTGCCGTAGGGAGTTTTTCCTTAGGTTCAAATACAACGGGGAGTTTTAATACAGCGAGTGGAACATTGTCTCTAGCTTCAAATACAACAGGTAGTAATAATACTGCCGTCGGGAGGTCTTCATTACGTTTTAATACAACGGGACAAAACAATACAGCAATTGGTAATCTCTCTCTTTATGAAAACACGACAGGGATTTTTAATACCGCTCTTGGGGATGGTTCCTTAGCTACAAATACAACAGGAAGTTTTAATACAGCGAATGGTGGTTTATCTCTTGGAGCAAATACAACTGGAAGTTATAACACTGCCGTTGGAACTACTTCTTTAAGAAATAATACAACAGGAACACCAAATACAGCAATTGGTGTTGAATCTCAATATACAAACACAACAGGGAATAATAACAACAGTCTTGGCAATCGCTCATTATATTTGAATCAAACTGGCAATCAAAATACCGCCCTCGGTTCAGAAGCTTTATATAGTTCAACGACTTCAAACAACACAGGTGTTGGTTATCGAGCTCTAAATTCAGCGACAACCGGTTTTAGAAATGCAGCGATTGGCAGTAATAGTGGCTTAAATATTACAACAGGCAATTACAATACTGCTTTAGGTACAAATGCATTCAGCACTACAAACTATATAAACTCAACTGCCATAGGTGACGCATCGGGAATAACGGCAGATAACCAAGTTCGAATTGGCGATGCCGGTGTTACTTCCATCGGCGGATTTGCCAATTGGACCAATGTTTCCGATGGTCGTTTTAAAACCAATGTGCAAACCAATGTACCGGGACTTTCATTTATATCCAAACTAAAACCGGTTACGTATCAATTGGATTTGGATGTCATTCATGCGTATTTAAAAACACCTTCAGAAGTAAGAAAACCGGAAACTGAAACCGTTAAAAAACAAGAAATTCAAACCGGATTTATCGCTCAAGAAGTTGAAGAAGTAGCCAAAGAATTGGGATTCGAATTTTCCGGTGTAGATAAGCCTAAAAACGATGATGATTTTTATGGACTTCGTTATGCAGAATTCGTTGTGCCTCTAGTAAAAGCGATTCAAGAACAACAAGAAATAATCTTAAAACTTCAAGAAAGAGTTTTACAATTAGAAAAAAAATTAGACAAAGAATAGCTAAATAAGTTGGAATGTATTTAGTTGTAAAGAGGTTTAGCGAAAGTTGAACCTTTTTTAATTTTTTATATTCCTAATTATAAAAATTAGTACCTTTATGTTGTTGGATAGTAAGGATTTAATCAATTTAATATGAAATTTCAAAATCATATCGTTTGGATCACCGGTGCTTCTTCCGGTTTAGGACGAGCAATGGCATTAGAGTTTGCCAAAAACGGTGCTACTGTTGCTGTTTCCGCACGTAGAATGGATGAGTTAGATAAATTAGTTTCAGAAATTGAAAATTCCAGAGGTAAAGCAAAAGCATTTTTCTGTGATATTTTGGATGAAGTGAGTATTAAAAACTGTGTAAATCAAATAATTGACACATTCGGTAAATTAGATGTAGCAGTGGCCAATGCCGGTTTTGGAGTATTCGGAAAAATGGAAGATTTGACTCAAGAAGAGTGGCAACGACAATTTCAAGGAAATGTAATTGGACTTGCTTTAACAGCTAAATATGCATTACCTCATTTAAAACAAACCAAGGGTAGACTCGCTTTAGTTGGGAGTGTTGGTGCTTATCTTCCAAATCCTTATGTTGGAGCCTACGGAGCTTCAAAAGCAGCGGTGAATTCCATTGGATTAACATTCCAAGTTGAATTACAAGATACTGGAGTAAGTTGTACAACGTTACACCCCGGTTTTGTTAAATCGGAAATAGCCCGAATTGATAACGAAGGAGTTTGGCATCCTAATCGCAAAGATCCCCGACCTGAAAAAATGATGTGGCCTACTGAAAAAGCAGCACAAGTTATGGTTAAAGCCATTTGGCAACGAAAACGAAATTATATTTTTACTGCTCACGGTAAATTTTTTATCTGGATGCAACGCTGGTTTCCAAGCTTTATGAGAAAAATGATAGCGAAAGGACCTAAACCATCTTAACAAAAAATTAGCGGAGTCTTGTGTGATTTTCTTTTGTAGCTCAAATGGGATTTGATATCTTTGAAAGATGAACATCGAATCTCAAAAAGAAATAATTTCCGGTTTTAAACATTTAGAATTACTTGCCAATCAAGTAGTAGAAGGTTTTATTTCCGGAATGCATAAATCGCCATTTCACGGATTTTCAGCCGAGTTTGCCGAGCATAAAGTGTATAATAAAGGTGAAAGTACTAAACATATTGATTGGAAATTATTTGCAAAAACCGACCGCCTGTACACCAAAAAGTATGAAGAAGAAACGAATTTGAGATGTCATTTAATTATTGATAATTCTTCTTCGATGCATTTTCCTAAGTTAAAAAATGACGAACCTTTTTATGAAAGTAAAATTGGGTTTGCCGTTTTAGCTTCTGCTGTTTTGATGAATTTGCTCAAAAAACAACGAGATGCTGTGGGTTTAAGTGTTTATTCGGATACGTATGAATATTATGCTCCCGAAAAAGGAAGTGATCGTCATCATCGAATGGTTTTAAACAAATTGGAAGATTTATTAGAAAATCCAAAAACATCAAAACCGACCGAAACTGTTACGTTTTTACATCAAATTGCCGAAAAAATGCAACGTCGTTCAATGATTATTTTGTTTACCGATATGTTTCAATCCGGTGAAGAAGAAGCACTTTTTAACGCTCTTCAACATTTGAAACACAACAAACACAAAGTCGTTTTATTTCACGTTGTGGATGAAAAAAGAGAACTCAACTTCGATTTTGATAATGCTCCAAGGAAATTTATTGATGTTGAAACCGGAGAAACCGTCAATTTATTTGCCGAAAATATCAAGGAAGCCTACGAAAAAAGTGTCGATTCTTATTTCAAAAAAGTAGCGATGACTTGTGCTCAAAACAAAATAAAATATGTTCCCGTGAATGTGGGAGCCAATTTTGAAAAAATATTAACGACATACTTGGTTGAAAAACAAATGTTTGGATAATGAATGAAAAAATATTCCAAAAAAAGTAGTCAAAACACTTGCAGATGTTGAAATCTGTTGTATATTTGCAACCGCAATTAAGCGAAGGTTTGGTAGTTCAGTTGGTTAGAATACATGCCTGTCACGCATGGGGTCGCGGGTTCGAGTCCCGTCCAGACCGCTAAATTGGGAAAAGCGATTCAGAGATGAATCGCTTTTTTGCCCAAAAAAGCATTTAAAATAGTTGTGTTGTTTTGGACGACCGAAAGGAAGTCCTGGTTTAGTAGTTAGACCAATGAAAAGCTTTCCACTTTTGTGGATAGCTTTTTTGATTTATAGCAGTTTCCCACTCAGTTTGTTATTCCGACGATAGGAGGAATCCCATTTAGTATTTGTACATTAATATGAATAACCACCGCCACTTCTTAATCCACAAACCCTACGGCTACCTCAGTCAATTTATCTATGAACTAAAGCGAACCAAAAAGTTGTTAGGCGAATTACACGATTTTCCGCCCGGAACGATGGCGATTGGTCGTTTAGACGAAGATTCCGAAGGCTTACTCATTCTTACCACCGACGGAATGATGAGCGAAGTCGTACGAAGCAAAAAGGTAGAAAAAGAATACTATGCTCAAGTGGACGGAATCATCACACAAGAAGCCGTAGAGCAACTTCAAAACAGTGTTTTAATTGGTTTTAAAGGAACCAAATACAAAACCAAAAAATGTCAAGCAAAATTGATTGATGATCCAAATTTTCCTCTTCGCTCGCAGAAAATTCGTGACGAACGGCACGGCCCAACCTCTTGGGTTTCCATCACGCTCACTGAAGGTAAATTTCGTCAAGTACGAAAAATGACTTCTGCTGTCGGTTTTCCAACATTGCGTTTAGTTCGTGTGCGAATTGGAAATTTTCACTTAGCTAATTTGCAATCAGGAGAAGTTATGGAAATTGAAAGTGTTTTGGGGATTTAAATCAATGGTTTGTAAATCAGCGAATCAGCAGCTATTTTTTTTACCTATTCAACCACCAAATACTTCCATTCAAAATCATCGCAAAACTTACCCAAAGCAAATACGGAATCATTAATTTACTTGCCAGTGCATCAATCGGTTTGAACAATTTGATGGTTTCAAAAATCATTAACCAAAGTAACATAATTTCAACTAAAGCTAGAAACGAATTCTGTAATCCAAAAAACAGAAAACTCCACAAGGCATTCAAAATCAATTGAATCATGAAAACCCAAAGTGCTTTTTTAACCAAAATAGGAACGGCTTCCATTTTGCTCCAAATTAATCCGGCACTTACACCCATCATCACATACAAAATAGTCCAAACCGGAGCAAAAACTTCGTTAGGCGGATTAAAAGATGGTTTATTTATGGTTGGATACCAAGTAGTAATCGAAGATTGTGTCACTAAACTCGAACCATAACCAACGCCCAAACAAATGGCAACGGCAATCGCAATTTTAACTATTTTTGACATACTAATTTTTATTCAAAAGTAACAAATCTGCTTTCAAAAAAGTGCGAATCATTCAAAAAATGTATCTTTGCCCAAAAATAAATCGAATGCTGTCACCTTCAGATTTTATTCCTAAAAATTATCCGAAAACGGTCGAATATGGAAGTTTTGAATGGTCGGCTCCCAGCAATATTGCCTTGGTGAAATATTGGGGAAAAAAGGAAAATCAAATTCCCGCCAATCCGTCCATCAGTTTTACGTTGAAAAATTGTAAAACCATCACAAAATTGTCTTTTTCTAAAATTGAAAAAAAGGATAATTTTTCATTCGATTTATTGTTTGAAGGAAAACCAAAAGAATCATTCCGACCAAAAATTCAAAAATTTCTGGAGCGAGTTGAAGTCTATTTGCCCTTTTTAAAAGAATATCATTTTACGATTGATACACAAAATACATTTCCACACAGTTCAGGAATTGCCTCTTCAGCTTCCGGAATGGCTGCGTTGGCAGTGAATTTTATGAGTTTGGAAAAGGAATTAAATCCTGAAATGACAGAGGAATATTTTAACCAAAAAGCTTCTTTTTTAGCCCGATTAGGTTCAGGAAGTGCTTGCAGAAGTATAAAAGGCGAAGTCGTAATTTGGGGAAATCATCAGCAAACTGAAAACAGTTCTGATTTATTTGGGATTGAATTTTCTGAACTTCATCCAAATTTTAAAAATTACCAAGACACGATTTTATTAGTAGATAAAGGCGAAAAACAAGTTTCCAGCACGTTAGGTCACGATTTGATGAATGGTCATCCGTATGCCGAGAAACGATTTGAACAGGCTCATCAAAATTTGTCGCAAATCAAAACCATTTTAGCGAATGGTGATGTGAATGAATTTGTCAAATTAGTGGAAAGTGAAGCTTTAACACTGCATGCGATGATGATGACTTCAATGCCCTATTTTATTTTGATGAAACCTAATACATTAGAAATCATCAACAAAATTTGGAAATTTAGGCAAGAAACAGTCATTCAAGTTTGTTTCACTTTAGATGCCGGTGCAAATGTACATGTGCTTTATCCCGCAAACGTTCGTGAAGAAGTTTTGCAATTTATTAAGAATGAATTAGTTGTGCATTGTCAAAACGAACAGTATATTTGCGATGAAATTGGTTTGGGTGCAGTTCAATTCAACAAATTTTAATTATCTTTACACAATAACATAAAAGTTACTATGAAAGGACCACTTTTTTACTCAAAAATTCTTCTTTTTGGAGAATACGGAATCATTAAAGATTCAAAAGGACTTTCTATCCCATATAATTTTTATAACGGAGCATTGAAAGTGAGTGAAAATCCATCGCCGGAAGCAATTAAATCGAATGAAAGTTTACGACGATTTACTGCTCATTTAGAGCAATTGCAAGCCGAGCAACCGGAGTTGGTGACTTTCAATTTAGAATTACTTCAGCAAGATATTGATAGAGGAATGTATTTTGATTCTTCAATCCCGCAAGGTTATGGTGTTGGAAGTAGCGGTGCTTTAGTGGCTGCTATTTATGATAAATATGCCAACAATAAAATCACTGTTTTAGAGAATTTAACCCGCGAAAAGTTATTGCAATTAAAAGCAGTTTTTTCGCAAATGGAATCGTTTTTCCACGGCAAAAGTTCAGGTTTAGATCCACTGAATAGCTATTTAAGTTTGCCGATTTTAATCAATTCAAAAGATAACATTGAACCAACCGGAATTCCGTCTCAAGTTACGAACGGAAAAGGTGCTGTGTTTTTGTTGGATTCCGGAATTATTGGAGAAACTGCTCCAATGGTCAATATTTTTATGGAAAACTTGAAAGACCAAGGGTTTAGAAAAATGCTTAAAACACAATTTGTTAAACATACTGACGCCTGCGTAGAAAACTTTTTACAAGGCGATATGAAATCTCTTTTTAGCAACACCAAAAAATTATCTAAAGTGGTGTTGAATAATTTTAAACCAATGATTCCAGAACAATTTCACAATGTTTGGCAAAACGGAATCGATACAAATGACTATTATCTAAAACTTTGTGGTTCAGGTGGTGGTGGCTACATTCTTGGTTTTACACAAGATTTGGAAAAAGCCAAAGCATCGCTAAAAGACTATAAGTTAGAAGTTGTTTATCAATTTTAAAAAACCTAATAAAAATCAAGAATTCCACTTGATTTTTTCTTTAAACTATGGCATTATCCAGAAAAAATAAATTGATTTTAATGAAAATAATCAGTTTGTTTTCGGTGGTAAGAGGCTATAATATTCCGATTATTATTTTAGCTCAATACCTCTCGGCGATTTTTATTTTGTCGCCTAACACGAGGGCTTTGGATGTCATTTTAGATTTCAATCTGTTTATTATCGTATTGGCTTCTACGTTAACAATCGCATCAGGTTATATCATTAATAGTTTTTACGACAGTCAGAAAGATTTAATCAATAAACCCAATAAAACAATGTTGGATCGATTGGTTTCGCAAAAAACTAAATTGCAAGTTTATTTCGGACTTAATTTTTTCGTATTTCTGATTGCAACATTGGTTTCTTGGCGAGCTGTTTTCTTTTTTTCTGCTTACATTTTTCTGATTTGGTTTTATTCGCATAAGATAAAAAAATACCCAATTATCGGAAATATTACGGCTGCTTTGTTGGCAATTTTACCTTTTTTTGCCATTCTGTTGTATTACCAAAAAATTGATTCCATTATTTTTAACTTAAATAATGAAAAATATTACGTCATTTTTGCCCATGCTTCTTTCTTGTTTTTACTGATTTTGATTCGGGAAATGATCAAAGATTTAGAAAATATTATTGGTGATTTAGCACAAAATTATAGAACGATTCCGGTTATTTTAGGCGAATCTTTTTCTAAAAAAATCATCACTTTTCTGGTTTTATGCACAGTAATTCCAGTGTATATTCTAATTGAAATTTATGATGTTGGTTATATGGATGTTTATTTTTATACAAGTTTTATCATTTTAATTTTCTTCTTAATCAAATTATGGAAATCGGATTCTAAAGAAAATTATCTGCTGTTACATAACATCATAAAGTTTATCATCGTTGCAGGCGTTTTTAGTATTGTTCTTATTAAACCTTCCGTTTTGGTGCACGGAAGAGATGTTTTGGATATATAAAACTGAAAAGTAAAACAACTTCCGATTCCAATTTCCAATTGCGTATCTTTGCAAAAATTTTCAAGGATGGACAAGAAAGACGGAAGCAACAGAAAATCAACTTCCAACAGAACTACAAAGGGCAAATCAACGGGTTTTAGTAAGCCAAAACCAGCGATGGATAAGCGTTCGCAAAAGCCTAAAAAAGCAACTTCAACAGCGGCAAAAATTACTGGGTCAAAAACTACAGCAGCAACTCCGGCGGCTAAACCAAAAGTAAAATCAGACGATATTCGTTTAAATAAATACATATCCAATTCCGGTGCGTGCTCGCGTCGTGATGCCGATATCTACATTCAATCAGGAAACGTAAAAGTAAACGGTGTCGTTATCACTGAAATGGGCTATCAAGTTAAGCCTGGCGATGTCGTTAATTTTGACGGATCAACGATTATTCCCGAAAAGAAAGAATATATTTTATTGAATAAACCGAAAAACTTTACCACTTCCGTGGAAGATGATCGCGATATGCGAAATGTTTTTGAATTAATCAAAAATTCTACGCAAGCCAAAGTGCAAGCGATTGGTAGAATGGATAAAAATACAACCGGACTTTTGTTGTTTACGAATGATACTGATATGATTCGTAAATTCAGTTTGCCAAATCAAAAATCGACTAAAATTTATCAGGTTACATTAGATAAAAATCTAAAATTTGAAGATTTAGAAAAGATTGCCGGTGGCGTTTCATTTGATGAACATAAATTGTATGTAGATGAAATTAGTTATATCGAAGATCAGCCAAAAACAGAGATTGGAATAAAACTTAGAACTCCAAACGTAAAAGTGGTTCGTGCTATTTTTGAAAAATTCAAATATGATGTTTTAAAAGTGGATCGCGTTTCGTTTGCGGGATTAACCAAAAAGAATTTACCAAGAGGGAATTGGCGATTTTTGACAGAGCAGGAAATCATTAACTTGAAGAATTATTAATGAATTCACAAGCAACGTCTATCGCCTACAAATGGTTTTATGCTTTTAATCAGCATAATTTAGAACAATTATTATCGCTTTATGATGATAATGCTCAACATTACAGTCCGAAATTGAAAATTAAAAAGCCTGAGACAAATGGTTTTGTAACCGGAAAAGATGCTTTGAGAGAATGGTGGAAAGATGCTTTTGATCGATTGCCTTCTTTACAGTATAAAGTCACTTCGCTAACAGCTAATTCCGACCGGGTTTTTATGGAATATATTCGATCTGTGAACGATGAAGAAGATTTGTTGGTTGCAGAAGTACTTGAAATCAGAGATGGTAAAATAGTTTTCTCAAGAGTTTACCACGGATAAAATAAAATCAAAAAATCCCGAAATGATAATCATCTCGGGATTTTTTTCGAATTAAATTAACCTAACCTATATAATTATTTTGATTTTTTGTCTAAGCCTCGTTTTTTCAACAGTGGTTCAATGCTTGGTTCTGCTCCTCTGAATTTTTTATATAATTCCATTGGTTCTTCTGTTCCACCTCTTTCCAATATGTTTTTTCGGAATGAATTTGCTTTTGCAGTATTAAACAATGATGTTTTTTTGAATTGATCAAAGGCATCAGTATCTAAAACTCCAGACCAAATATAGCTGTAGTAGCCAGCAGAATATCCTCCTGCAAAAACATGACTGAAATAAGTTGCTCTATGTCTCGGAATAATTGATTTTATTAAACCTTTATTTTTCATAGAATTCAATTCAAACTGATTGGCAGAACCTGAAATTGTTCCTTCCAAAGTATGAAAATCCATATCTAAAAAGGCAGAAGCTAAATATTCAACTGTAGCAAAACCTTGCCCATAAGTACCTGCATTTTCCAATTTTTGAATTAATGCATCAGGAATCACTTGTCCTGTTTTATAATGTTTAGCATACATTTTTAGAACTTCAGGATCAGATGCCCAGTTTTCCATTACTTGTGACGGTAATTCAACAAAATCCCTTGAAACACTTGTTCCAGCTAAACTTTGATAAGTTACATCAGATAATAATCCGTGCAAGGCATGACCAAATTCATGAAAATAAGTCGTTACTTCATCAAAAGTAAATAAAGCAGGAGTGTTTTCGGTTGGTTTAGAGAAATTACAAACAATAGAAATTACCGGAGCAATTCGTTTTCCGTTTACTGTTTTTTGCGGACGATACGATGTCATCCAAGCACCACCACGTTTTGAATCTCTTGGATAAAAATCCATGTATAAAATCCCAACATGTTTTCCGTCTTTTTCGGTTACTTCCCAAACAGTGGCATCGCTATGATAGGTTGGAACATCTTTTAATTCTTTGAATTTTAGTCCGTATAATTTTTCACAAACCATAAAAACACCTTCGCTTGCTGCTTCTAAACTAAAATAAGGACGTAATTCCTGTTCGTCTAAATCAAACTTTTGTTTTCTGATTTTTTCGCTGTAATAACGCCAGTCATACGGCTGAACGTCATCTTTTATTCCCTCAGAAGCCATCATTTGCTTGATTTCAGCTTCTTCCACTTTTGCTTTTTCTAAGGCTGGTTCCCAAAGTTGGTTTAAAAATTCCATTACTTTTTCAGGAGTTTTTGCCATGCTTTCTTCTAAAATATATTGAGCATGTGTTTTGTAACCTAATAATTTTGCTTTTTCAGCACGCATCGATGCTAAACGAACCGCAATGGTGTTATTGTCAAATTCATTGCCGTTGTTGCATCTGTTTTTATAGGCTGTCCAAACTTCTTCTCTTAATTTTCTGTTCGAAGAATATTGAAGAAACGGCATCACACTTGAATTCGATAAAGTGATTACCCATTTTCCTGGTTTTCCTTTTGCTTTTGCAGTAGCTGCAGCGGCATCAATTAAATCATCAGAAAGACCGGCTAAATCTTCTTTAGAATTAATAACTAATTCGTAATTGTTGGTTTCGGCTAAAATATTTTGACCAAATTTCAATGTTAAAACTGCTAATTCACTGTTTAAATCACGAAGACGTTGTTTGTCTTTTTCATTTAAATTGGCTCCGCTTCGAACAAATCGTTTATATGTTTTTTCTAACAATTTACTTTGTTCCGGATTTAATTTCAGTTTGTCTTTTTGTTCCCAAACTGTTTTAACTCGGGCAAATAGTTTTTCATTTAAGTTAATATTGTCTCCGTGAGCGGACATTAGCGGTGCAACTTCAGTCGCAATTTTTTGAATTTCTTCGTTCGTATTTGCCGAATTCAAATTATAAAAAACAGTGGAAACATTCGACAATAATTCACCTGAATTTTCCAACGCTAAAATGGTGTTGTCAAACGTAGCAACATTTTTGTTATTTGTAATGGCTTTTATTTCACCCTCTTGTTTTTTAATTCCTTCTTCAATAGCCGGTTTAAAATGTTCATTTTTAATTAAATGAAAAGGAGGAACATTAAAAGGAGTATTGTACGAATTAAAAAAAGGATTAGAGGAAAATGATTTTTTGAGTTCTTGTGCTTCAACTTGGCTAACAGATAATCCCATAAGCATCAGTAAAATAATTTTATTTTTCATTGGTAACATAAATTAAAAAGCCAAAGTAGTGATTTTTTGATGGTAGCTTTTTTAGATTAACTTATTTTTAAGACAAAAAGCCAATCAAAATGAATCGATTAGCTTTTTTTTAAATTGGGATAAAATTATTTTATCGACTTTCCTCTCGCATTACATAAATCCATCCGGTTTTTGATTCGCCATTTTTAAATTCTATCACATAATAATATGTTGCAGATGGAAGTTCTTTTCCGTCATCGGTTTGACCATACCATTGATTGGTGTAATTGTTTAGTGAATATACTTTTCTTCCATAACGATTAAAAATACTAAGTTTTTCAACATCCAATAAAGCCAAATCAAAATAGTCATTTAAGTTATCTCCATTGGGAGAAATCCCTTTTTGAATACCACAAAAAATATTTTCAATTGATAGACTTTGTGAACTTATACAACCATCAGAATTTGTAACTGTAACAGAAAAATTTAACGGAAATGTCTCCGTTTCAGTAGTACTTCTGATGTATTGTGTCACATTTAGAAATGGCGAATTTGAACCAATAGTTTGATTATTTTCATTCATCCAGACATAATTGGTTCCAACGATATTTTCATCTATAATTGCTTCAACTGAAAATTCATTGTTTTCACATTTTTCAACAAAAGAAATTGAAAATTCATCAATTATAATGAAAGAAGTAGTTATTTCATCGGTACAAAAAGTAGAATTGGGAGTAAAAATATAATTAATTTCTTGTGTTGTATTAATTTCGGAAGGATTCCAAACTCCCTCAATTCCATTATCTGAAATCGTTGGCAGAGAAAATGATTCACTATTGAAACATACAGACTCCGGTAATGAGAATGTTGGTGTAGTTGGTTGATTTACTGTGACTACTAATGTAAAATTAGAAGCACATTCGGAATTATTTACTATAAAAGTGTAGGTGTTTCCGGCTGTATTATCAATTACAGCAGGATCCCAAAAACCATTAATTCCATTGTTGTCAACTTCTGGCAAAACCGGAACATCATCTCCAGAACAAATTGTGATTGTATTTCCAAAATTAAAAACAGGCGAAGGAAACGAACTAATAATTACATTTAGTGTGAAAAAATCAGCACATTGATTTTCATTTGGAGTAAAAGTATAGGTGTTTCCATTTTCTTCACTAATCACAGCAGGACTCCATTCGCCACTAATTCCATTGTTATCTGTTATAGGTAAGATTGGAGCTTGAGCAACAGTACAAATTGTAATTTCATTTTCAAAATTGAAAGTTGGTATCGCTGGTGATGTAATCGTTACGGTTAAAGTGAAACTAGTTGCACATTCATCCGTTGGAAAAAAAGTATAAATTCCATTTTGCGTGTTGTCAATTGAAGAGGGATTCCAACTCCCTTCTATTCCATTAGTAGAAATTAATTCTAAAACCGGAACAGTGTCATTTTCGCAAATGGTTAATTCCGATTCAAAAGCAAAAGTTGGAGTAACAAATTGATTCAAAATAACCAATACAGCTAGATATTCATTGCTTTCACATCCATCAACAGTTTGAGTCACATAATAAGTTGTGTTGTTTGCTAAAGGAGTGTCTGAAGGTAAAGGAATTGTTCCTTCTAAATCTGCATACCATTGTAAATTGGCTCCATTAACTATTAAATTATTTAGTGTAAAAATCACTGCCAAAGGACTACAAATCGTTTGAGTCGTTTCTCCGGTTGGAGCATTAGGAGCAGGATTGATGGTTAACGTAACTGCTGTTCGAGTAGAGCTTATACAATTGGAAGTTTCATTTTGTGCTTCAGCATAATAAGTTATACTTCCAACAGTTTCTAAAGTTGGGTTTGTAATTATATTTCCATCCATAGCAGCATCATACCAAACAACGATTGAACCATCTGATGTAGTTGCATTTGCTGTTAATGTTTGAATTGGGCTAGCTTCACATACCGTCTGATTTCCCACCGAAGTTGGTGGATTGACAATCGGGTCAGTTAAATTTATGGATATATTTGAAGTTGTAGTACAATTATTTATAATGAAATTAAAATCAGAATAGATGCCTGCATTCAAATCCGAAATCAAATAATTCCCGTTTTCATCAGCCGTAATTGAATTCGGACCAATCGTATCTCCATCATCCGAATATGAAAATAAATAAACTGAATTGGCATTTAGATTTGAAATGGTAATGCTTCCTTCTGAACCATCGCAAGTAGTTGGGTTTTCAAAAATAAATGCGGGTTGTTCTGTGATGGCAAAATAAGCCTTAAAATTCTCGCCAGAATTATTTACAAAAACTGTATCATTACACTCCGAATTCGAATTTAAATCGCCGGTTGCGTCATAAAAAACTTCTAAAACATAATTGCCTGGATTAAAATTCGTTAAATCAATTGGCGAAAAAGGAGTTGTTTCTCCATCAGCAATTACGCGTTGCCATTTTTGATCGCCTTCACCACACGGTCCACCGGATGGAAATTCACTTGAACCGACATTACAATCCTCAAAAAAAGGAAAATCAATTATTGAAAATGCACCCGGAGTTTCCGATTCCAAATAAATTCTATAATTCATTCGAACACTACATGCGTTTCCACTACTGTTTTTAAACGTTTTCACTTCGCCACCACGTAAAATAAATGTGCCTGAATTTTGAGTAAAAACACCAAAATTTGTCTCTGTAAAAGTATTTTCTACCGGACCAATGATGCTTGCACCTTCTCCGGTTGTATTAAAAAAGTTGGAGGTATTACAATCGGTAATCCAAACTGCAGAAGCAAAAGTGCCAAAATTTTGTGCGTTAAGTAAGCTCGATTTGGCAGAAAATAAAAATAAACAAAGGAGTAGAATTCGTTTCATAAAATAGGTTTGTAATGAATAAACTAAATAACTTTCTAAATTAGTTAATTTTATTAAAATCTGAATATTTTAAGAATAAAATTTTATAAAAATCAAATCTCAAACGTTATAGTTTGATAAATAAATTTTCGCATAGTAGAAATTAATAAAAAACGTAATTAATAAAATTGATTTTTTGAATAAACAAAGGAAAAATCTTAAACTTTTTTCATCAGATACAACGTGCTTTCGTTTTGTATTGCACCCATTTTCCTCACTTTTTAGCAAGTGTATGAAGCTAAAAATGAGCTAGAATTTGTTGCAGAAATTTCGTTTGTTTTAATAATTAAAACTAAAAACGAGGTTCTTTCGAAACTATTTGATCTGTCGTAAAATAGCTCTAAGGTTTGTCAAAGCTTTTCTTTCAAGTAAAGAACAGCAATTGTTTGGAGGTTTTCTTGTTAATAGATTTTTATCAAATTCCGACTAAAACGACAAAATCATGGTATTTCTGTAAGATTATGGAGAACTTATGTAAGGGTTTAGCGAAAAGCATAAAGTACCTTTACACCGGAATTGCGGCATAGATATAAATACTATATTCTACCAAATAAAATCACAAAAAGCGGCAATGGCTAAACATTGATAAAGCCAACTAAAAAAGTGTAACAGCGAACAAAATAAAGCCGGTGTTTCATATTAAACGATGAAGATTTAAAAATATTCATTTTTCATTCTCCACTTAATGACTTTAATTCTAGAAAAAGTCAATTGATTTTAAATTTAAAAATCTTAAATCTTTTCCGAGTTGCTTTTCCATTTAACAAGAATAAATTTTAACAACATGAAAAAAATTACGATTACTTGCCTGTTAGCTTTTTTTGGAGCTAATAGTAATGCACAGATGAAAGATGTAACGCTTACGTTACAACCTATCGCTAGCTACAATTGGTTTGACAAAAACACGGCCATTGAAGATGGTGTCATGTATGGAGCTAGAGTAGGTTTTGGCTTTGGTGAATCGATAGAATTAAGGGGTATTTATGAAAGATCCTCAGATTTGAAGAATACGATTGAAGGATTTGATTTCTTCTCTGATAATTTTGTCAATAACTTTAATTCTCGATCAGTTGATATTGAACGCATCGGTGGAGAATTTAAAGCTAATATCCCAACTCGAGGCACATTTGTTCCCTATATTACATTTGGTGGTGGTGTACAAAAATTAGTTGTAGATGTAGCAAGTACTAGTGCTCCTACTAGAGAACTTAAATCAGAACAAATTTATATAAATGCTGGACTAGGAACACAAATCAAACTAGGCAGAAGACTTTTCTTAAGTTTAGAAGCTAAAAACACCATTTTCAATATGAATCCTGCTTCGGTTTTATTCCAAGACGGACAAGATCAAAGCGATATTGAAAACTGGTTAAATGATAACAATAAAACGCGAATGTACAACTGGTCGGTTTTGGCAGGTTTACAACTTTACCTTGGCGGACGCAGCCCAGAAGAATTGAGTCCTCTAGACAGAGCCTATCGAAACAAGTTTTCGGGAGGTATGGGCGGTTTTAAATTAATTATACAGCCGGCAGGTGCTTATATCAACTTTGACAACAAAACCAACTTGGCAGACTCTTACTTTTTAGGAGGTAAAGTAGGTTTTGATTTAAATAATTACATCGGCATTAGAGGTTTCTATTATCAAGCAACAAGAGATGAGCAAATTTCTCTGGATTGGGATGATATGGCAATGTATGGTGGTGATTTTATTGCCAAACTGAATGTTTCTCGTGGTCTAGTGCCTTACATTAGTGTAGGTGGTGGATATCTAAATGTCAACAGTAATAGTTATGTTGGAGCAAACGGATTAACGGGTGCCTCTTCGGGATATTTTGCAAAAGGTGGTCTGGGTTTAAATGTGCCGGTTACAAGAAATGTTGAAATTTTTGGCGATGTGAATATGATGTTTACCTCAGACCGTGCTAATGCCGATTTGGAAAACAGTATTTCACCTGACGAATTGAGACAACACACCATGTATTCTGCGGGAATCCGTTTTCAATTCGGTAAAAAAGCAGATGATACAGATGAATTGTTGAAAAGAGAAATCGATTTAAGAGTTCAAGAAAGAACAGAAATGTATAAACAGCGAATTGATGAGTTGGAATCTGAATTGTCTGATGCTTACAAAAATAATGATACCAAAAAAGCGGTTGAAATTATTGAAGAGAAAAAAGAATTAGAACGTAAAATGGATGAGGAACAACTTAATAAAGAATACGAGAAAGCTGGAAAAGAAAATGAACAACAGGTTAAATCTGCAGTCAACGAGAAACCGGTGAGTAAAGATAAAAAAACCGATTCTGAATCCAGAGTTGAAATGACTCCAAAAGAACTTGAACAGCTTATCGAAAAAGTGATCCAAGGTGTTGATGAAGATGTACGTAAAACACAAACAATAGACGACCGTATGGATCGATTAGAACGTTTACTGTTAGAGGTAAATACAGGAACTTACAGAGAAAACCTTACGCCTGAACGTCAAGAAAATGCGTCTCAAAGAATTCTTGACAAATTAAATGAGCTCAATTCAAAAATTGATAGCAACACTAATAGAATCAATAACTTGGGTGCAGCACAAAATCAAGATAAAACCGTCGTAATTTCCTCAGGTCAACAACCTGCTGTTGTGCCGCAAGTGGTGCAGCCAACTGAAATAATAGTGCAAACGGATAAACAAGGAAATACAGTGGTAAAATCTGAAGTGAATAGTCCAGCTGTTGCAACCGGATATGTATTGAATGAAGGAATTTCGGTTTTCACCGGATTTGTAGTAGCAGATGACATCGCTCTCATTATAGGGGTTAGAGGGAATTATGCTTTTACAAATACCCCATTTAAATTCATGCCGGATTTCTATTTAGCACCGGGGAAAAATACTGGTTTTGGAATTAACGCCAATGTTGTATTGCCTTTTGAAGTAAATAAAGGAATCATTGGTGTGCCTTATGCTGGTTTAGGAATTGGGTATAACGATGCAGTTGGAGAAAGCACTTTTAGTCCAAACCTAGTGATAGGAACTACTTTTAATCTATTAGGAGGCAAGTTATTTGCAGATTATACCGCTCATAACTTTGTAGATATACACAGAATATCGATTGGCTATAAATTAAATTTTTAAGATAATGAGACAGCAAAACACAGTAGACAAATTTAAAATAATTGTTCTTTCTGTAGTTGTATTGTTTTCAGTTAGTCTTTTTGCACAAAGCGAAAAGACTGCTGAAAAAAGTACTATTGTGATGACAAATTCTGAACTGACTTCTTTTTTGAATACAGTGGCAGAAGCAAGACGCTCACAACTCAAAGAGAGAGAAAACAAACAATTGAAACAAGATTTGGCCGAGTTGAGATTAAAACATCAACAACGTTCGGTAGTTCAAAACATGGGATACAATGACATTTCAAATCAGCAATTAGTTCGGGAATTACGTTATTTGAACCAAAGAATAGACAATCTTAGTTATAATAACAACGCATTACCTTCGATAAATAGAGATAATTCAACCTTTATCATTCCAGGTAATTCATCTCCTAATCCTATTTATACTCCAAATAATCAAAGCACAACCACATTTATTCCTTCCAATGAGAAAAAAATTAAAGAATTACAAGATCAAATTGATATGTTGCGAAATGCAAAACCCAGCAAGGAAATTTATCAAAATGAATCCTATGTAGATAGTTTAAGTAGAATTAATGATAGGCTGTCAGATGTTCGTCGTCAGTTAGATAGTCTGGAATTGAAAATGAAAACGACTACAAAAGTGGTCAAAACAGAAAAACTTATAAAACTAGAAACAAACAAGTCGTACTTTAAACAGCAAGTTTATTTTGATAATAATTCAATACAATTAGATGCCGAATATTATCAATACATTCAAGATTTAACACAGATTCTGTTGAAATATCCCGAAGCAAAAGTAATGCTGGAAGGTTGGGCAAGCCCAAAAGGAGAAATAAATTACAATAAACAACTTTCCATGAAAAGAGCAGAAGTTGTGGAGAATGTTTTCATCAACAACAGAATAGCAAAAACTCGAATCATCACATCGTTTAGAGGTGAAGACCATTCGTCTTCAGAACAACACGGACGACGTGTAGACATGTCGATTATTGTAAAATAAAGTAGATAAAAAGAAAACTTAGTTCTTAAAAAGAAGAGTTGTTAGGTTTAAAAAAAAACCCTTAAAACACTGGTTTTAAGGGTTTTGCATTTTTAAAAAGTGCGGGTAAAAGGACTCGAACCTTCACACCTTGCGGCACCAGATCCTAAGTCTGGCGTGTCTACCAATTTCACCATACCCGCGGGCGAATAAAACAGTAGCTGTTTCAATAAGTGGGTGCAAATATAGTTATATTTTTTAAATACCAAATCAGAAATTTAAAAATCAAGAAAATTATTATTCTTAACTATTCGAACCCTACAATCTCCATTTTTTTTAACTTACAAAGGATTTGTGAGATTTTTTAATCCGTGACAATTCGTGCAATCTGTGTCAAATAAACCACACCCCAGCTCCTCTCCAAAGGAGAGGGGTGCAGATGATGAAGTAAAATTATGAGATTTCTATTTTTTAAGTTTTATAGGATTTGTGAAATTTTTTAATCCGTGACAATTGGTGCAATCCGTGTCAAATAAATCTCACCCACAACCCCTCTCCAAAGGAGAGGGATGCAGATGATGAAGTAAAATTATGAGATTTCTATTTTTTAAGTTTTATAGGATTTGTGAAATTTTTTAATCCGTGACAATTCGTGCAATCCGTGTCAAAAGAAGAATCTAAAAATTTATCCAATTGGAATTTGTAATTTCAATTTGTATCTTTGATTTTATTATATATTTTACTATGAACAACATAAAAAACTACGTTCAACAAAACAAAGAACGATTCATTGACGAACTCATCGAATTACTAAAAATACCTTCTGTAAGTGCCGATTCTGCTTATTCACAAGATGTTATCAATACAGCCGAAGCCGTAAAAACCAGCCTCGAAAAAGCCGGCTGCGATTTCGTAGAACTTTGTGAAACACCCGGATACCCAATCGTTTACGGAGAAAAAATCATCGACAAGAATTTACCAACCGTTTTAGTGTACGGTCATTACGACGTTCAACCACCCGATCCAATGGAATTATGGACTTCACCACCGTTTGAACCGGTCATCAAAACCACCGAAATTCACCCGGAAGGAGCAATTTTCGCCCGTGGTTCTTGCGACGACAAAGGTCAAATGTACATGCACGTGAAAGCGTTTGAATATATGATTGCCAACAATTGCTTGCCTTGCAACGTCAAATTCATGATTGAAGGCGAGGAGGAAGTCGGTTCAAAAAGCCTAAGCTGGTTCGTAGAACGCAATCAAGAAAAATTGGCCAACGACGTAATTTTGATTTCCGATACCGGAATGATTTCCAACCAACAACCGTCGATTACCACCGGTTTACGCGGTTTAAGTTATGTAGAAGTCGAAGTGACCGGACCCAACCGCGATTTGCATTCCGGACTTTATGGCGGTGCGGTTGCCAACCCAATCAATGTTTTGACCAAGATGATTGCGTCACTTCACAATGAAAATAATCACATTACTATCCCCGGTTTTTATGATAAAGTAGAAGAATTATCGTTGGAGGAAAGAGCCGAAATGGCCAAAGCACCGTTCTCACTCGATAACTATAAAAAATCAATAGATATCAATGATATTCATGGCGAAGCAGGATATACCACAAACGAACGCAATTCCATCCGTCCAACGTTAGACGTTAACGGAATCTGGGGCGGCTACACGGGCGAAGGAGCAAAAACCGTAATTGCCAGCAAAGCATTTGCCAAAATTTCTATGCGATTAGTGCCTAACCAAGATTGGCAAGAAATCACCGAATTGTTCAAAAATCACTTCGAAAGTATCGCTCCAAAATCGGTAAAAGTAAAAGTGACGCCACACCACGGCGGGCAAGGTTACGTCACGCCAATCGACAGCATCGGTTATCAAGCGGCCAACAAAGCTTACACCGAAACCTTCGGAGTGCCTGCCATTCCGGTTCGTTCCGGTGGAAGTATCCCAATTGTCGCTCTGTTCGAAAAAGAATTAAAATCCAAAACCATCCTAATGGGATTCGGTCTCGACAGCGACGCCATCCATTCACCAAACGAACATTTCGGAATCTTCAATTACTTAAAAGGAATCGAAACCATTCCGTTGTTTTATAAATATTTTGTTGAGTTGAGTAAATAGCATCACGCTTTTTTTAACAAAATAGATATTTGCGTCTCTGCGACTTTGCGTGAAATAATCTCGCAAAGTCGCAGAGACGCAAAACATTAAAACCGCTAATTCATTAGAGTAAGCGGATTTTTTTTGGCCCCATTTCGGGCTGTTTGCTGCAAGTCCTCACAAAAAATGCCATTTTCTACAACCCAAAAAGAGCTTCCGTTGGTCGCATTTTTGGCTTGAGAAAATTGGCATTTTTTTGTTCCGGGCTTTCCGCTGCCATCCCGGGTGCAAATTGTGCTATCAAAACATTTCAACCTGAAACCTGAAACTTTAAACCTGAAACAAATAAACTGAATCACAACAATTTAAAACTTTTGGCGTTAAATTTGTATCAATCATCATCAAAATCAATCATCATGCTCAAAAAATTCTTCCTGCTTTGTTCGGGTTCCGACAAGCAAATCATCGAAAGTTGTTCAAACGGCGAACAAAACAAATATGCCGGAATTGGTGCAACGGTTTTCTTTACGGCAGTTATGGCTTTTATTGCCGGCAGTTATGCTCTTTACACCGTTTTTGATAACGTTTACACCGCTATATTTTTTGGTTTCGTTTGGGGTTTACTCATTTTTAACCTCGACCGTTTTATTGTTTCCACCATCAAAAAAAGAGATAGCTTTCTGGATGAATTCATACAGGCTTCACCCCGTATTGTGTTGGCGGTTATCATCGCTATCGTCATTTCAAAACCGTTGGAAATCAAAATTTTTGAAAAGGAAATCAATACCGTTTTGTTGAAAGAAAAAAACGAAATGGCAATGAATAATAAAAAGCAAGTCGCCAATTATTTTCAATCCGACGTTGATCAAAACAAAGCTCAAATCGATAGTTTAAAATCAGACATCTTAAAAAAAGAAAAAGAAGTCAACGATTTATATTCCGTTTTCATCACCGAAGCTGAAGGAACCGCCGGGACAAAAAAACTCGGAAAAGGTCCGGTTTACAAAGAAAAACGCGAAAAACACGATGCAGCTTTACAAGAATTAGCTACTCTAAAAGTAACTAATCAAACAAAAATTACTGAATTGGAAGAAAAGGGAAAACTACTTCAAACCGATTTAGATAAAAAAATTGCCGAAACACAACCCATCATTGATGGATTTGATGGTTTAATGGCTCGAATCAATGCATTAGATAAATTACCATGGTTGCCTTCTTTTTTCATCATGTTACTTTTCTTAGCCATCGAAACGTCTCCAATTATTGCCAAATTATTGTCACCACGAGGCGAATATGATTTTAAACAAGAAGAAGGCGAGTTGGCAGTTAAAAACGTTTTATCCCAAAACAAATACCAAAGTGATTTGCAAAAACAAACCGATGCTTCCATCTACGATAAAGTCTATGCCGATATTCGAGAAGATAAAGGTTTATACGATTACAAGAAAAAACGAGCTATCGAATTGTTAGAATTACAAGCAGATGGTTTTGTGGAAAAGCAGAAAAAATCACTTTAAGTTTTTTAACCGCTAAAAGTTTTATTCAACCGCAAAGTACGCTAAGGTTTCATTAAGTTCACAAAGATGTTTTTTAGCGTTCTTTGCGTAATCCTTTGTGAACTTTGCAGTTAAGAATTTTCGACTTCACTTTGTAACTTCTTCGTCAAACTTTTGAAAACCAATTCATACGAATGGTTAATCAACTCCCGCATCATTTTATTATCCACATCGCTGTGAAAAGCAACCGTATTCCAATGCACTTTACTCATGTGATAGCCTGCGGTTATAGCATCATATTCTGCACGAAGTTCTAAAGCTCTTTCAGGATCACATTTTAAATTTAACGAAGGAGTTCCACCTTCCCAATCTTTTAAAGAAGTTAGGCAAAACATTTTTCCACCCACTTTAAAAACTAAGGTGTCTTCATCGAAAGGGAAATGTTCGGTGACGCCTTTTTTGGATAAGCAGAATTGATAAAGTTGTTCGATGTTCATGATAAATTATAAAAGTTCAAAGAGAATAGGTTTACTAGGACTCGCATCATTCTCAAAGGAGGCAATTTGTAAGTTCAACAAATAGTTTCCATCTTCTATATCATCCGAAACAAAAATCAATTCAGTTATCGTTGCGTTTTTTCGAGCATCTTCATTTAAATTATTCACATCTTTCACATTCCAAAAGGCTTTGTGAGCTAATAATTTGCCTTCGTCCTTTTCTTTGTCAACACTTGGTAAATCAATAAGTAAATGCTGAATTCCTTTTTCACGAATAAAAATGGCTGCTTCTTCGTGCAAATAAGGCGGATTGGTATGCGAATAATTTTTTGATTTTTTTTCGTGTAAATTGGGTAATGTGCGGATGATAATTGCTTCCGGAATTGCATTACCTAATGCTTTTTCAACTTGATTTTTCGTAATCACAAAATCTTCCCCTACTTTCTCGGGTTGAATGGAAATCAACTCTGCTGTAAAGAAAAATGTTTTCAGAGCTTGATTGATGCTGAAAAATTCCTTCGTAATATGCCCCAAGCATTCCGTGTGCGTTCCATGTCCGTGTGGATTAAAAAAGATGTTGTTGAAATTAGTGGTCGCACCGCCTTTTACACTTCCCACCCACGAACCAAAACGAACGGGTTCAATCTGCGGTTTTTCAATGTACCACGCAATCGGATTGTTTTCAGTATTGGATAATGGAAGTGAAATATCAATGGGTTTTGATAAATCTACTTGGAAGGTTTTGTTTTGGTGGGTGATGGTTGCTAGCATAGTTGAACGCGGGTTTACCGGATATTCTAACGCGGATATTTACGAATTAATCAGCGTTGCTAGCATCCGTAAAATCAGCGTTCCATTTTACTCCAAATTTAATAAAAATAAGTCTGATGCAATCCCATCACTCAAAAACTTTCCTTTTCGTGTGGTTCGCAAAATGTTTTCATCTACAAAAAGCAAATGATCTTCAATGTATTTGGCAGCTTGTTGGTTGAGGTAATCTAAATAGGTTTGACCAAATTCAGTTTGAATTCTATCTAAAGAAATTCCCCAAATGGTTCGCAATCCTGTCATCACATATTCGTTATATCGATCGGTTTTGGACAACGTTTCGGTTTCAATTGGTAATTTTCCTTCTTGAATGGTTTTGATATACATCGTATTATTAGACACATTCCAACCTCGCTTTTCTCCATCATAACTATGAGCAGACGGACCAATTCCGATATATTTTTTACCCAACCAATAACTCGAATTGTTTTTAGAAAAATAGTTTTCCTTCCCAAAATTGGATAATTCGTAATGAATAAAACCGGCTTCTTCCAGTTTTTCAACTAAAATTTCAAAATGTTCCTGAGCTACTTCGTCTTCCGGTGCAGAAATTATTCCTTTTTGAATAAATGAATGTAAAGCGGTTTTTGGTTCCACCGTCAACGCATAACTCGAAATATGCGGAATGCCAAACGACAAAGCAGTTTCAATATTTTGAATCCATTTTTCGTTGCTCATTCCCGGAATTCCATAAATCAAATCGAGTGAAATATTATCGAAATGTTTTGTTGCTTGTTCTAAACAATTTTTGGCTTCTTCGGCATTATGAGCACGATTCATCAGTTTTAAATCGTCTTCAAAAAAGGATTGAATGCCGATGGAGAGACGATTAATTCGATTGTTGGATAGTTTGATTATTCGATTATTCGATAAGTCGTCAGGATTTGCTTCGACAGTAATCTCTGGGTTTTCAACAACATTATAATTTTTAAAAACTTCATCAATCAACAATCGCAAATCTTCAATCGCTAATACACTTGGAGTTCCTCCACCAAAATAAATAGTTTCTACTATTTCATTTTTGAATTCTTCTTTTCGCAACTGAATTTCTTTAGCCAAAGCCAAAATCATTTCGTCTTTCTTGTTCATTGATGTTGAAAAGTGAAAGTCACAATAATGGCAAGCTTGTTTGCAGAAGGGAATATGGATGTAGATGCCAGACATTAAAAAAAAATATATACAATTATACAATATACTATTGTATTCGTATTGACTTTATAAGTTAAAAAAAAGAGCAAGGTTTTTTAACTTGCTCTTTTTATTGTTGTATTAATAAGTATAAATGTCTTTAAAAACACCATTTGTAACCTGAATTTGAGTGTTGTCATCAGGATTTGTGGCTGTAAAACTGAATGTGCCTTCTACTAAATAAAAGAAGCCTAAACTTGTTTTTTCGGTTAAATCTAAAGTTCCTGCACATTCATATTCAATATATTCGTGAGAAGTTGTATTATATTTCAGTAGAACCACTTTATTTGATTCTGCTGATGAAGAAAAGTTGTAAACCCCTTCATTTGTAGTTTCGTGATTGAATTTTAAACTAAGCACATATTCATCATCACTGGCATGTTGCAAGGAATAATCATTTAATCCTGAACCTGTGCGTGATGTAACAGATTTAACAGAATGCCAATCTTGACTCTGTAATTTTGCTGTAAACTGTAATCCTGAAAGTTGTGGAGTAGCTTCAACATAGTTAACATGAAAACTACCTTCAATGGTAGAAAAAGAAGATGTAATATTGTAAGCATCTTCATATACTTTTCCGGAATAATTAACTTCTACTCTTTTATTCACTTCATCAATAGAAACTAATTCAAAATCAATGTAGTTTGATGAATAATTATAGTAGCTAAACATCCAAGGATCTGATGATGAAATGGCAGGTGTTGTGCTGATATCATTGACATTTCCAAACTTATTGAAACTAACAGAGATAGAGCTTCCATCCGGACTTGTTCCTAAAACTTCCAAATTGTTTTCTGATTTTACAGCTTGCCACTGGGTGATGTTAATTTCTTGGCCTTCAAAAGAATGTTCAAAAAATTGCGTAAATGGCCCTGAATTGTCACCATTGCCATCATCTGATGAGCAAGAAGTTAATAAAGCAATGAGAAAGACAAATGATAATAATTTAATTTTTTTCATGTTTATGGTTTAAGAAATGTTAGGTTGTAAATATATATATTTCTTTGTTTTTAATTGAGAATTTTCATCTAATTTGATTAAAATATATTTATTTAAAAATAAATATTTAAACGTAGGATTTATTATATATTAGCCAAAATTTAAAACTTATTCAATGAAAAAAATTAAAACTTTATTATTAGCATTACCATTTGTGTTATTTTCTTGTTCTTCTGATGATGGGCCCGGTGCAGAGGCTATTCCAGAATTTGCAATGACGGCAAGTATCAACGGTTCAGAGTTTAAAGCTAATACGCCCTTTGGCAACAACATGTTTTCTAATACAAATGTATTTAACGTTTTTCCGATAGAAGAATATGTATTGCTTCAAGGTAGATCAGGAGGAGTTTTTGGTAATCCTGAAATTAACTTATGGTTAAAAAGATCTCAAATTGCAGTTGGAACTTACCCAGTTTCTGAGGATATGTTTAACCCCACAACACATACCATAGACTTAATTGATAACAGTAATGATGAAGGTGAAGATACAGTGGAAGGAACAGTTGTAATTACAGAAGTTAATACAAGTACTAAAATTGTAAAAGGAACTTTTGAGTTTACAACTTCAGACAGCCCGGATTTACCAAGTCCGGTTATAAATTATACGATAACAAATGGAAAATTTCGTTATCAGTACGAAGCAGTAGACTAAAAAATTAAAAGCTAGATCGTGAATCTAGCTTTTTTTTATTCTTTTTTCATTATTCTTCACAAAAGCATCCCAACTTGAGTAACTTTTCTCTCCAACTACTTTCCCCGAATTAAAAAAATGACAAACCGCCGCCGCCAAACCATCGGTAGAATCTAAATTTTTTGGTAATTCTTTCAAACCAAGCAACTGTTGTAGCATTTTAGCCACTTGTTCTTTACTCGCATTTCCGTTTCCGGTAATCGCCATTTTTATCTTTTTAGGTTCGTATTCTGTAATCGGAATTTGTCGCGATAATCCTGCTGCCATCGCCACTCCTTGAGCTCGACCGAGTTTGAGCATCGATTGTACGTTTTTTCCAAAGAATGGAGCTTCAATCGCAATTTCATCCGGATGATGAGTTTCAATCAATTCGATGGTGCGTTCAAAAATGATTTTTAACTTGGTGTAATGGTCGTCGTATTTACTCAAAATCAATTCGTTCAACTGAATGAATTCCATTTTTTTGTTCACGACTTTTATCAAACCAAATCCCATAATGGTCGTTCCGGGGTCGATGCCTAAGATGATGCGTTCGTTTGCCAATCTTTTTTGTTTAAAGTTTAATGTTTCAGGTTAAAGTTTGTTTCTTTGTGTTGATGAATTCAATTCCTTACAAAGCTAAACAATTCCTGCTGGTTCTCGTCAAACTTTTGATTGTGGGCTTTGCTTTTTATTATTTGTATGCTGAATTGAGCAAAAAAAACTTAGACGATTGGCAAGTTGTCTCGACTAAATTTACCTTTTTTAGTTTAGTCGGAATTGTCTTTTTAAGCGTTTTAAATTGGTTTTTTGAAATTTTGAAATGGCAAAACTTAGTCAATACTTTTTATAAAATTTCTTTGAAGGAAGCTGCATTTCAATCGTTAGGTTCATTAACCGCTTCGGTATTTACACCCAATCGAGTGGGAGAATACGGAGCTAAAATGCTGTATTTTCCAAAATCAGAAACCAAAAAAATTATTCTGCTTAATTTTATAGGAAACAGTTCCCAAATGGCTACAACTGTTTTTTTTGGTGTTTTAGGATTGTTCATCACAGGTTTGTTTTATGATTATTTCAGTTATAAAATTGGAATTGTTTTTCTTTCATTTTTTTTTATTTTTTTATTTTTTTTCGTTTTCAGAAATAGAATAAATATTTATGGTTTTTCGGTTGAAAAATTAATCAAAAAAGTAAAGTCGTTTTCTAGAAATTCATTGATAATAACACAACAATTGTCGGTTATTCGATTTCTGATTTTCTCTCATCAATTCTATTTTTTATTGATGATTTTTGGAGTTGAAATTTCGTATTCTTTAGCATTAGCAACCATTTTTTCAATGTATTTTTTAGCTTCAATAGTTCCAAGTATTCATTTGATGGATGTAGCGATAAAAGGAAGTGTAGCCGTTGTTTTATTTGGTAAATTAGGTGTTAATCAATGGACAATTGTTTCCATAACAACATTAATGTGGCTTTTGAATTTGGTTATTCCGGTTTTAATAGGAAGCCTTTTTGTACTGAAATTTAAACCTAAATTAGAGTTATGATTTATCTACTAATTTTAGTGATTTCGGTTTATGTTTTTTTGATGATTTTCTTTTGGATGGGATTTAAAAAAGTGCCAAAATCAAATGAAAATTCATCAGACGCAAAGCTTTCATTTTCCATCGTTGTTCCGTTTCGAAATGAAACTGAAAACCTTCCGATTCTTTTAAAATCTATTGAAAATTTAAATTTTCCGATTGAGAATTTTGAAGTGATTTTGGTTGATGATGAGTCGATAGAAAAGTTTCAAGTTTCAAGTTTCAAGTTTCAAGTTCAAATGATTGCGAATCAAAGACAATCAACCTCACCAAAAAAAGATGCTATTCAAACTGCGATTCTTCATTCAAAATTTGAGTGGATTATTACAACCGATGCGGATTGCATTGTTCCTGAAAACTGGCTTCTGGATTTGAATAATTACATACAAAACACAAAAAAAGAAATGGTTTGTGGACCGGTTTTTTTTAAAAATAAGTCTGGTTTTTTATTTGATTTTCAGCAAATTGAAATGATTAGTTTGCAAGCTGTCACCATTGGAAGTTTTGATTTTGATTTGGGTTTCATGTGTAATGGAGCCAATTTTGCGTATTCAAAAAAATTCTTTCAACAACTCAATGGTTTTGAAGGAAATGAAAAAATTGCTAGCGGCGACGATGTGTTTTTATTACAAAAAGCGGTTAAAAATTTTCCCGCTGAAGTTGGGTTTTTACCCAAAAAAGATTTTAAAGTAATAACAAATCCAGCAGAAAATTGGTCAGAACTTTTTCAGCAACGTATTCGTTGGGCCGGAAAATCAAAAGCATATTCTTCCGGTTTTGGAAAACTTGTTGCGATGACAGTTTTTTTAGCAAATTTAGCTTTCATCCTTTCGCTTATTCTGATTGTCTTTGGTTTTTTTGAAATGATAATTTTACTTCTTATAAAAGTTATTTCCGATTTAATGTTGGCCAATCAAACCGCACGATTTTATCAAATAAAAATCAAAAATACTTTGTTAACGGCTTTAGTTTATCCGTTTTTCAGTTCGACCGTCGCATTTTATTCCTTATTTGGAAAATATGAATGGAAGGGGAGAAGTTTTAAATCTTAATCTGCTTTCAAAATCACAGGCAAAATAAATTGCGTTTTCACCGGAATTCCTTCTTTTTGAGCGGGTTCAATTTTAGGAAAATCGGTTAATCTTGCTTTGATAATACTATCAGTTTTTTGCTTATCGTAAGCTAAACTATCAGTGGGGAAAAGCGGTTCAAACGTGATTTTAGAATCCGGAAAAACAGTCACTCTTACCTCAATGGTATCCAGAATTTTTGTGTTGGTTTGCAATGAATCCGGAGCAATTTTTTGGTGAATGATTTCAGTTAGATAGTTGAAAAAACATTCTTTCTGCAATTCTTTATCCAAAATACTATCGCATTCCGCCACAGACGGATAGACGGTGACTTCGTTCCAATTGATTTCCTTCAATCTTTTTTGTAATAATTCGTCCTCCGAAGGCACACGCTTTTCGAAGTATTGGCACGAAACCAAAAGAAATAATAAAGAAAAAACCGAAAGAAATTTGTTCATTTTTCGTTTGTAATAAAACAACGCGTATTTTTGATTAACCAAAAGTAATAAATTATTTTATGGATATCGCACTTTTAATCATCGCATTCATTTTAATGATAATTGGCATTCTCGGCAGTTTTTTGCCCGTTTTGCCCGGACCACCGATTAGTTGGGTCGGACTTTTGTTATTGTATCTCACCAAAGCCGTGCCGATGAGCTACACCGTTTTGGGCGTAACTTTATTTGTTGCACTCCTTGTCGGCATTCTCGATTACGTCATTCCTGCAAAAGGAACTAAGCGGTTTGGTGGCAGTAAATATGGTATTTGGGGAACGAACATTGGTTTAGTTGTAGGCATTTTGGCTCCCATTCCCTTCGGATTTATCATTGGTCCGTTCGTAGGAGCTTTTGTAGGCGAAATGATCAATGATTCCAAAGATTCTCAAAAAGCATTCAAAGCTGCAACTGGTTCATTCATTGGTTTTTTGGCTTCAACGTTTATGAAATTTGTCGTGTCGGTTGTGTTTTTCGGTTTATTTCTGCTTAAAGTTTGGGAATACCGAAGCGAATTATTTTAATTTTTTGGGCCTTATCGGGCTTTTCACTACAAGTCCTCACAAAAAAACACAATTTTCTATAAACCAAAAAGAGCTTCCTTTGGTCGCTTTTTTGATTCAAGAAAATTAATGTTTTTTTGTTCCGGGCTTTCCGTTTCAATCCCGGGCAGGGGTGAAGTGCTTCAAAGGAAAAGTTGATTAACCACAAAATCATCCATAAAAAAAGGGCAAAATTTCTTTCACCCTTTTTATTTCTATCATTGAAAAAATTATTGCTTAATTATCTTATTAATCAATTTCTGATTAGAACTCGTCAATACTTCCACCAAATAAATTCCCTTATTAAAACTTGAAACATCAACCGAAGTTGAATTTAAATTCAGGTTTTCTTTATAGAAAATTCGTTTTCCAACCACATCATAAACTGAAATTTGTGCGATAGTCTCACTACCATTCAATTGAACTTGAAGTCGGTCTTTCGTCGGATTCGGAGAAAGTACAACAGTTGAATTTGTAAAATCAGGTGTGCTTAACGTTTCTACAAATTCGGTTTCAAACGTGTTGGTGACAATCACCGGATTAAAATCAAAGTAAATATCAGCTTTATTAGGAATGATATCACCAACTTCAATGCCTTGAATCGGTTTAATTTTAAAATGTACAAATCCAATACTCGCATTTTCATTTACAATTTGTGGTACTAACTGAATGTTGTCAAATTTCCAAACCAATTCATTATTAATGCGTTCCAAAACATACGGATGACTGGCTGCAATCATTCGCAAACTTTCCGGATTTAGTTGAGCATCCAACACATCTTCTACACGAACAAAAGTGGCGTTGGTAGTTCCTGTATTTTGAAAACGAATGGTGTAATACAAATAATCGTCTTCAGTAAAATCTGCTAAAGCAATTTTATTACCATGTGCTTCATTTTTATCATTCGGGTCATACGAAGCCACAATTGGTTTTGTTTGCGAAGCAGTATTGTTATTTGGATTAGCATCCGTAGTTAAACTGGAAATCGAAACCGAATTGGTCACCAAATCGCCAATAGCTACCGTTGGAATGGGTGGCACGCTCATCGTTACAGTAATCGATCTCGTTTCAGATGGCATTAAATCCGTATAATTAAACGTAAATCCGGTTGGTAGATTCGTTGTTCCTCCAACCGAAATGTTGCTGATGGTTAAAGCAGGATCTTTCTCAAAACTCAATGTACCAGATGCCGGAGCGATACCGTTGTTTGAATAATAGATTTTGTTAATATAATTAAATCCGGCTACTGCTTGGTTAGCCGTCACTAATGAAACTGCTACATCATTGTAGGGAGTAGTATTTACTATTGGAATATAATAAACATTTGAACCAGAAGCAGAAAAAGTAATGTCATTAAAACTAATAGGTTCTGCATAAAAGCCTTCAAATTCTGAGTAGATGACATAGCTAAAATCATAGGTGTCTGTCTCATTTTCAGGAAATATAAAATGTATGCCGTTGTAGGATGTATTAGAAATTATATCTCCGGTATTATTCATTTGGTAATCAAGTGTACCATTTAAAAAATTGGGTTCCCCTGTGTCTTTAATTCCATTGTTATTAGAATCCAAAAAAGCGATTAATTGAATGTTGTCTCTACATTGACTTCCCAAAGATAAACTTCCTCCTTCTATAAAAACGGCAGAATCATATTGTGTATCTCCATAATCACCAACAGCTAATTTTAGCGAATAAGTATGATTAGGGGTCACAGAGGCTATTGCTGTTAAAGGCATGGTATAGCCTCGCATATTCAATCCGGCATTAGCACTTCCAACATTGTAAGTACTAAAAAATTGTGGATTAACAGAAGCACAGGAATTATTATTCGTATTATCTCGAATGGTTGTAACAGAAATAGGCGTGTTCGTTCCCGGTACTACCGCAATATTTATAGTTTCATTGGTTGTTAAATCGGTCAAGATAAAACCAAAAACATCTGAAAAACTACATTGAAATTGACCGTATTCGTTAGAGGCAAAAATAAAGTTGAAGCTCAAAATATTGGAAGTTGGTACAATATCAAACTTAACATATGAAACATCATTAATCGTTCCAGTTTGTCCACTAGATTGCAAAATAGCATTTAATTGTGGGTCGCCAGTTTGAGAACAAGTTGAAGAAAGAAAATTGTTTTCGTTAACAAATGGACCTTGAGATAAGTTAACTTGTCCGCTTCTGATGACTAGCCCTTCTTGAAATGGAAAGTCGCTATCATTTGCATTAAAATATCCTACACCACAAGTTCCTTGAGTAACTACGTTATCAATAATACCGCAACTGGAATTTAGAATAACGTCATTTACTATTTGTTCAGGTGTATATAAAAATGTATTCACTGTTACAATAGGGTCATCAAAACTTCCGCAAGTAGCTGTTGTAAAATTATATCCAGTAGACCAGTTTGTAAAGGTTTGATCTTGACAACGCGAACGGACATAAAATGTGTATTCAGTATTACAATTCAAAGAAGTGACGGCAAAAGAGTTAGAGTTAGTTGTTAAACCAACTGTACCTTCCGTTGGTTCATTTCCTCCTGCTACTGTAATGTATACTTGATGAAATAAGTTTGATGAAATATTTGTCCAATTCAATTCCAATTCAATTCCGCTCCAATTTCGCTAACATTTGTGGCAGAAAGATTGATTGGAACTTCACAGACGGTGTTTACTACTTCATCAACAAAAGAAATATCATCAATAATCCATCTTTCTCCTGTTGGTGCAGCTGTAGGTTGGTTCACTACAATTACAAAAGCAATATGAATAGTTTGTCCTTCATATTCTTCCAATGAAATACTCTTGTTTACATAGAACAGCGGTTCCTCATTATCAATATATTCTGCCAAAATTTCATATGAGGCTAGATCATCTTGGCTTCCGTTGGCCAGAATTCTGACCTGATAGGTTGTATTTTGAAAACCGTTTATTGTAGGTCTTGACCAAAATGATAAAATGGAATTTCCTGTTATTGTTGTTGGTTTAGAAATAAGCCATTTTTCAGCTGTATTACCTGATCCTATGTTTTCAACACCATTAACGAATGCAGCCCAATTGCCATTATAAACTGTTGGAGGTGAAGTGCTAGTGCCAATTCTTGTCCAATTATTACCTGGAAAATTACTTACTGATGTAACTAACCAACCTTCCGGTGGAAAAGTGTCTCCTTCAAAATCTTCAAAAAGTTGAGCCCGTGAAATTGTTACACAAGAAATGAGAATAATGAGTAGAACTATTTTTTTCATGGTTTAATTTTTAATTACCTTATTGACCAATTTCTGATTAGAAGTCGTAATCACTTCCACCAAATAAACGCCTTGATGTAAACTAGAAAAATCAATAGAAGTTGAATTTAGTTCAACTTTGTTTCTATGATAAACTCGTTTTCCGATCACATCATAAACTGAAATTTGTGCGATAGTCTCACTACCATTCAATTGAACTTGAAGTCGGTCTTTCGTCGGATTCGGAGAAAGTACAACAGTTGAATTTGTAAAATCAGGTGTGCTTAACGTTTCTACAAATTCGGTTTCAAATGTGTTGGTCACAATCACCGGATTAAAGTCAAAGTAGATGTCAGCCGTATTTGGAATGATATCGCCAACAGCAATACCCTGATTTGGTTTGATTTTGAAATGTACAAATCCGATACTGGCATTTTCATTCACAATTTGTGGGACTAACTGAATGTTGTCAAATTTCCAAACCAATTCATTATTAATGCGTTCCAAAACATACGGATGACTGGCTGCAATCATTCGCAAACTTTCCGGATTCAATTGAGCATCCAACACATCTTCCACCCGAACAAAAGTAGCATTGGTAGTTCCAGTATTTTGAAAACGAATCGTGTAATATAAATAATCATTTTCCGTAAAATCTGCTAATGCAATTTTATCACCATGTGACTCATTTTTATCATTTGGGTCATACGAAGCCACAATTGGTTTTGTTAGCGAAGCAGAATTATTATCTGGATTAGCATCCGTTGTCAAACTGGAAATAGAAACAGAATTGGTCACCAAATCTCCAATAGCAACCGTTGGAATCGGCGGCACACTCATCATAACGGTAATTGTTCTTGTTTCAGATGGCATTAAATCTACATAATCAAACGTAAATCCGGATGGTAGATTAGTTGTTCCTCCAACCGAAATGTTGGTTATGGTTAAAGCAGGATCTTTCTCAAAACTCAATGTACCGGATGCCGGAGCGATACCGTTGTTTGAATAATAGATTTTGTTAATATAATTAAATCCGGCTGCCGGTTGGTTTGTAGCTACTAAAGATACCGTTACATCATTATAAGGTGTCGTATTTACAATTGGAATATAATACACATTTGATTCTGTTTGAGAATAGACAACATCATCAAAACTAATAGGTTCTGCATAAAAACTTGCAAATTCTGAATAAATTGAATAATCAAAATCATAAGTATCTGTTTCATTATCAGGGAAAATATAAAACACACCGTTGTGCGATGTAGCCGAAACAGTATCTCCGGTATTATTTAATTGATAATTCAAATTACCATTTAAAAAGTTAGGCTCACCTGCATCTTTAATTCCGTTGTTATTGGAATCTAAAAAGGTAATGATTTGTATATTTTCTCTACATTGGTTACCTAACGCCAAACTACCACCTTCAATGAAAACGGCAGAATCATAAGAGTTATCTTGGTAATCGCCAACCGCTAATTTTAACGAATAAGTGTGATTTGGAATGACAGAAGCTATTGCAGTCATCGGAACAGTATAACCACGCATATTCAAACTCGTTGATGAATTTCCAACATTATATGTACTGAAAAACTGCGAATTTACAGAAGGGCAACTATTGTTATAGGCACTATCTCGTATGGTTGTAACCGATATAGGTGTGTTTGTTCCCGGAACTACCGCAATATTTATCGTTTGATTGGTTGTTAAATCAGTTAAAATAAAACCAAAAACATCTGAAAACTGACACTGGTATTCGCCATATTCATTTGAAGCAAAAATAAAATTAAAACTTAAAATATTGGAAGTAGGTACAATATCAAACTTAACAAAAGAGACATCATTGATGGAACCGCTTTGACCATTGGCCTGCATAATTGAAGTTAATTGAGCATCACCAATTAATGAACAATTTGAAGTCAAAGTACCTGTAATATTGGAATATGGACCTTGGGATAAAGAAGCTTGTCCACTTCTGATAATCATTCCTTGTTCAAATGGAAAATCACTATCATTAGCATTAAAATAGCCCACGCCGCATGGCCCTTGTGTTACTACGTTGTCAATAATACCACAACTTGAATTTAAAATGATGTTATTTAAAATTTGTTCCGGTGTAAAAGTTGTTGTGTTTACACTAACGTATGGATTAACAGTCGAGCCACAAGCTGCAGTTGTAAAAGTATGTCCTTCGGACCACTCCGTCGTTGATTGATCTTCACAAATGGAACGAACATAAAAAGTGAATTCAGTATCACAAGTAAGAGCTGTAATAGTGAATGGATTAGCGGCAATCACAAAACCTTGTGAACCTTGATCAGGGGTAGGAGAACCAGCAGGAAGTACAATGATTTCGTTTAATGTATTGCTGGTGGATTGGTTTGTCCATCCTAAAACAGCACCGCTTTCAAAAATACCGGTTGAACTTAAATTTGTAGGTATTTCACAACTTGTAGAACAATCTTCAACCATCAAAAAGAACTCACCACCCCAAAAACATCCGGTCAATAAATTCTCAATTCGGATATAAATAATCTGGTTTGGATATATATTTGTATAGTTGAAACCTAAAGGGTTTGATTGTGTTTGCATGTCTTCGAGTGTTTCATAAAACTCAATTAACATAGTATTAGGAGTTGCGTTGTTTGCCTGATAGGTAAAGTCCATAACAAGACCAAAATTAAAATTGGCAAACCCATCGTTATTTTCGTCACAAGCTGAAGCAACTTCCATTGCAAGTATCGGAAGAGGGTTTACTTGTAATGAAAACGAGTTAATTGTAACTTCTGATGTGGAATTATTGGTAAAAGACACCCAAATTAGTTGTGGATTTGAAACGTTAACATAACTAGTCGGGTTTTGAATTGGATTTATATTTGCAATAGCATTTGTTTGACTGATATGAAAAGTCACTGAAAAATCTTCCGGATTTTCATTCCCCAACAATTCAGGAATTACAGTTGTTAAATCAAATGTTTGAGAACCGTTGAATTCAGTATCACAAGCTGTTAATTGAACTTGTGCTTGGGTTCCAAAAGCAACAAAAAAAAGAAATAAAGTCAGAGAAAGTAATTTTGTTTTCATTTTTGAATGATTAGGTTATCAAAAGTAATTGATTTTTAGGTAATTGTAATTATTTGAATGATAATATTTTGTGTTTGAATAAAATTCAGAATCTAGTGAAACTTTTATTGTTTAATAATTTTATTGACTAGTTTTTGATTCGATGTAGTAATCACTTCAACCAAATAAATTCCACTATTGAAATTATTAACATCAACCGAAGTTGAATTTAAATTCAAATTTTCTTTGTAATAAATTCTTTTTCCAACCATATCAAAAATCGAAATTCGTTGAATAGAATCATTTCCATTTAGTTTTATTTGAAAAGAATCTTTCACGGGATTAGGATACAAAACCACTGTTGAAACAGAAAAATCCGCAACCGATAAATTTTCTACAAACTCAGTTTCTATGGTGTTAGTTATGATTGGCGGATTGTAATCAAAATAAATTTCTGCCGTGTTTTCAATTACATCGCCAAGAGCAAATCCAGGTTTTGGTTTGATTTTGAAATGAATAAAACCATGACTTAATTCTGCATCTTCAATAGTTGGTGGTAAATCAATATCTAAGAAATTCCAAACCAATTGATTATCAGTTCTTCTTACATTATACTGATGACTGGCGTTTAGCATTTCAAAAGTCGTTTCATCTAAACTGTTTTCCAATGTATCTTCAATTCGAATAAATTCTGCAGCGGCTGTTCCGGTATTTTCAAAACGAATGGTGTAATATAAATAATCGTCAGCTGTAAAATCGGCAAACACAATTTTCCCACCATGCGATTCATTTTTGTCGTTTGGGTCATACGAACCAATCACAATCTGAGAAAGTGTAGAAATGTTATTGGCTAAATTAACCTCATTTTCAATCGCTTCAATAGAAACAGAGTTGGTCAAAATATCACCTAAATTTACTGTTGGAATGGTTGGCACTTGCATCGTAACATTTACATAACGAGTTTCAAATGGAGTCAAATCCGAATAACTATAATCAAATCCTTCAGCAGTTGATACAATGCTAATTTCTGAAACAGAAATAATAGTGACATCATTATCTTTTGTAAAACTTATATTTCCGAATGGAACAGTTGTATAACTATTGTTTTTGATAGCAATAGTGTTTGTGTAAGTAAATCCGGGTCTTGGTTGCGAATTGGCAAATAGCGTAACACTTACATCGGCATACGGTTGAGTTATAGTAATAGGAAAATAATAGGTTGAAGTACCACTTCCTATCGGAGCAGTTATATCCGAATAAGTTGTGGTGGATGAAAAATAAGCAGAAAAAGCTTCGTTTACTTCAAAACTAAAGTGGTAATTGTTATCGGGATTAGGTTCAAAAATTGTAAAATTACCATTTCCGGAATTTCCATAAATAGTTTCTCCTGAATCATTTATTTCATAAACAAATGAACCGCTGTTAAATAGTATTTCATCTCCCTCTTTTATACCATTATTATTTTCGTCAACAAATGCAATTAAATTTAATTGTTCCGGACATTGACCGTTGTTGGTGCAATCCATTAAACAAAACTCTAATGGAACTGACCATTCACTTACTTGAAAATCTCCAGGCACACCAAAACAAACTGTTCTAACATAAAAAGAATAACATGTATTTTGGGTTAATCCGGTAACTGTAAATGAATTTAACTGAGAAACAATAGTAGTATTTTGATCGGGTTGTTGTCCAACTGGAACGATTGAAATTTGCCAATAGGAATTACTACTATTAGGTTCAGAAGACCAATTAATTGTAGCAGAAGTATCAGTAACGTTTGAAAGTGTTAATTGAATAGGAGCAGAGCAGAATTGATTACAATTGTTTGTGTTTAAAGTAAGGGTTGTTATTGCGAAACAACCTGTAAAAAAATCTTCTACCCGTGCAAATAAAATTTGAACTGGAAATTGCATTGGAGCATATATGTCATTTGGAATTGCATTAGAATTAAATTCTGCATCACTTAATGTTTCATGGAAACTTACAGTTAATGAGGATGCACCGTTAGTAATTTGAGGAATAGCTTCTTCTAAACTATAAATAGCTAATTCCATTGGATCACACCAAAAAAGAGCAGCTGCCAATGGTAAAGGTGTTTGATTTACTAACAATTCAAAAGAGGTAAATTCAACCTCACTTGTTTCAATATTTTCTACTCTAACATAAATTGTTTGCGGATTATTAATGTTCATGAAGGAAGATGAATTCGGAATGGAAGTAGCATTATTCTCTGCATCTAACTGCGTTTCATGATAAGTAACAGTATAGTCATTTGGATTTGAAACACTACTTAAAATTACTGATTGATTTATAGTTAAATCAAATACTGCTGCTCCGCCTAGACCACATGCAGTTAAATCGGGAGGCGTTGTAATTTGAGCAAAAAATGAATTCGATACTAAAAGAAGAAAAAGAAAAAGTAAAGTTTTTTTCATCGTATTGGTTTTGGTTAATCAAATATAATTGATTTTTAGACAATTATAATTATGGGAATGAGAATTCTTCAGGTTTGAACTAGAATTTGTTGACACTCTCACTCACAATAAACCCGCTCGTCCACGCATTTTGAAAATTAAACCCACCCGTAATAGCATCAATATTCACAATTTCTCCTGCAAAAAATACTTTTGGTAGTAATTTGCTTTCCATTGTTTTAAAATTAATTTCTTTTAAATCGATTCCTCCTGCTGTGACAAATTCTTCTTTAAAAGTGCTTTTTCCATTTACTTGAAATTTTCCATTGGTGAGTTGTAAAGCTAAATTTTGGAGTTGTTTTTTAGACAAATCTGCCCATTTTGTTTCCATTGAAATTTCGGAAGCTAGAACCAAACTTTCCCATAATCGATTTGGGAAATCAAAAGGGGATTTTTTAGCTACTACTTTTTTGGCGTGTTCCAATTTGAGTTCTTTCAATTGGTTTTCAGTTTCTTCAAAAGTGGAATCGTTGAGCCAATTAACTTCCAAAATAAATTGATAATTTTTATCAAATAACTCTCGAGCTCCCCAAGCGGAAAGTCGCAAAATTCCCGGACCACTCATTCCCCAATGCGTGATCAAAAGCGGTCCCGAAGCCGAAAGTTTTGAGTTTTGCACTTTTACTGAGGCAAAAGCTGAAACACCCATCAAATCCTTAATTCGATTGTCTTTGATATTAAATGTAAATAACGAAGGAACCGGAGGAACAATCGTATGACCTAATTTTTCCAACATTTCCCAAATTTTTGGGTTACTTCCGGTAGTCATCACTAAATTGTCACATCGAAAAGTTTGTTGATTAGTTTCCACTTTCCAATTATCTTCCGAACGGAAAATAGACTGCACACTTTGTCCGGTTAGAATTTCAATTTTATGTTTTTTGGTTGCATTTAAAAAGCAATCAATAATCGTTTGAGAAGAATCTGAAACCGGAAACATTCGTCCGTCTTCTTCGATTTTTAATTCTACACCATGTTTTTCAAACCATTCAATCGTATCTCCGGAACAAAATTGATGAAACGGACCACGCAACTCTTTTTCGCCCCGCGGATAAAATTTCACTAAATCATTCGGAACAAAACACGCATGCGTCACGTTGCATCTTCCGCCACCGGAAACACGCACTTTCGTGAGCACTTCTTTCCCACGTTCCAAAATGGCAATTTTATAATTAGGGTTTTTTTCGGCGAGGTTGATAGCGGTAAAAAAACCGGCTGCACCACCACCTACAATCAGGACATCATACATTAGTGTAATCTTTCGGGGAAATTACAAAAAATTCCATCCACACCCAATTCTGTTACAAATTTAATGTCTGTAGGTTCGTTAACTGTGTAGGTATAAATAAGAAAACCTTCGTTGTGAATTTGATGCACGTTTTCTTTTGTCAAGGTCTTCCACCAAGGATTGATGGCAACAGCTTTTAACTTTTTTCCTATTGCAATTGCATCTAACGGATTTTCTTCAGTTAAAATTGCAATGGGAATTTGCTTATCTAATTTTCTAAAAGCTTCTAATTCATCCCATAAGAAACTAGAAATAACAAAATCGTCTTTTTTCCAACCTCTTTGAAAGTATTTTTGGAGCAATTGGAAAGTAGGTTCAGCTGTATTTTTTCCTTTCAATTCGATATTTAACGCAACTAATCTGTCTGTAGTTTCGATTACTACGTCTAACGTTGGAATTTGATGATTTCCTTTCACCACAACTTTTTGTAATTCTTCCCACGTAAATTCTTCAATTTTTCCCGAAGTATCGGTTAAGCTATCCAATATTTCATCATGAAAAACGACTAATTCGCCACTCTTTATCAAAAAAACATCAATTTCAATCATATCGACATTCAATTCCAATGCTTTTTTAACGGAAGCAATCGTGTTTTCTGTTTCATGACCCATGGCACCTCGGTGACCAATGTTAAGCGGTTTTTTCATTTTAGAACAATTCTGTAATGTTAAAGCGAAGATAACTAACAAATAGAAATTTGGTTTCATTGGAAAAGATTTTCACAAAGTTTAGAAATCAATTTCACAAAGCTTATTTTTCAGCATCAAGATTAGGTTAATTTTATTTTGACACGAATTTCACAGATTTACACTAATATTCTCTTTCAATACTATTCTTAATTGATTTTTATAGATCTGAGCTAATCCGTGTCAACATCATCATTGAAATTAAAAATTAAACTTCATCCCAAAAGCAATCCTTCCGCCATCACTTGAATGAAAATACGAAATTGTAGAAGAAATCATGTTACTACTATTCAGCCATAATCCAAATCCGGAAGATTGATGCCATTTTGAAGTACTTTCGCCAGGAAACCAAACCCTTCCGTAATCAAATCCAACAAAAGCACCGTAATTAACAGGAGCAAAAGGATTTTTAATTTGTCCGATTGCGTATCGTAAATCGGTTCCTTGAAAAGCCGCCGTTTTTCCGGAAAAACGATTGTCTCTAAAACCTCGCAAATCATTATCGCCACCCAAATTGGCCGCTTGATAAAATTCGTACGTTGAACTGAAAAGTGATTTTCCTTTGATAGTTGTTTCTAAAATCCATTGAGAATCGGGTGTCAATCGGAAAACAAAATTTACAGCAGCTTCTGCCGAAGGAACTTGTCTTGAAAAATCACCTAAATTAGCATTCCATTTTCCTAAAATCTGAAAGCCCATTCCCAAAGACGGAATAAAAGGATTATCATAATTTTTAAACTGATATTCTAATCCAACTCCGGCAAAATTTTGATAATCAAAAACACGGTCATTTACAACATCGGTTGTAATAAATCGATCGGGAGTGTCTTCTACTTTGTAGGCTTCAAAATTTACACGACCGGTAAAACTTGAGCTTTTGGTTTTTTGCCAGACTAGACCCGGACTCACTTTATAGGAAGCGATGCGAACTCGATTAAAATCAAATTCATCTGCATCATTGGTAGTTGCGTTTCCAAAACCAAAAAAGTTCTGTACAAAATTAGAACTGGTTGCTTGAGCGTCAATAACTAAATCAAAAAGGGAAAATGCTTTTTTTACAATGCCGGAATAACCTAATTCATATCCTTTGGTTGCAAAATAATAGTTGAGATCGGCTGTGTGTTTTTGTGAAAATGGATTGCCTAAATATCCTTTTTTGGTAAAATCCAAACGAACTCCTAATCGAATGCCGTCATCGGGATTATAGCCAACTAAAGGAACTCCGGTAAATTCATCAAAATTTGGTTTTTTATAATTGTAGGTATTCGTTTCATAATCGTTTGAAAGTAAAACAGTTGTGTTTTTGTCTACATTTAAAATATTATTCGATTTAAAATCATGAATTTTGACTTTTTTACCGTTTTCAATCACATACGAATCTTGGTTTAAACCACCAATTAATCTAATTTTGATGTTCTTAAATTCTTTCCCTTCCATACTAAATTCGTCTTTTCCTTCCAATCCAAAAAGCCATATTTCTTTGGTTTGTTTTTTGGTAAATGTTTTTTCAAAAATAATGTTGGCAGGTGTTTTCTTTCCGTTATAAACCACAACAGAAGTTCTGCCATTGGATAAACGATTAATCACAAAAACATCATCTTGCATGGTTCCAACTATTAATGTTTTTTTGTCTAACAACTTCTGATAATGTTGTGCTGTTTGATTTAACTTTTTAAGACGGTTTCTTAAGTACAGTTTGAGTTTTGTAGTGGTTTCGTCTTGCAATTTATAAGGCAATTGTAGAAATGCTTTATTGATAACGTCGTTAGTTAAATTGTCCTGAATAAATTTTGCCTGTTTTTCCCATGCTTTTTCATCAATATCCGATAAAAGAGCCAAATCTAAAGCATACGCTTGCTTATTGAAATTTTTGGTTTGTTTTAGATTGTAGGTATAGGAATGCATTTGACCCATAGCCGGAATACTTTTCAACAGCCACAAAAACGCTCCGTCATATTTGGCAAAAGCTTGGTCGCGATTAAACGAAATCGGGCGGTAAATAGTTTTCTCTTTCTCTTGATGAACTCCCCAACGCCAGTTTTTTTCTTGCCTATCCCAATCGCCGATGAGCATATCAAAAAGTCGGGCTCTAATATATTTTTCTTGATCTACCACATGATTTTTATCGGTTCTAATGTTGTGAAGCATTTCATCCGTATCAATAATGGAAGACGGTTTTCCAAAAGAAGAAAGACTTTTTTGCGAAGAATTTATTTTTTCTGAAATAAAATATAAATTACCCCCAAAATTTTCGTTGTAATTGCCTAAGCTATTTTGATTAGGAATGTAAAATAATTTCGGTTGTGTTGAACTAACGCCAATTGCCTGAGAAAGTCCGGAAATAACCAACGGCGTAAACGGATGAATTGTGGTGAAATAATCCCTCAAAAAATCTTCTGAAAGAGCATTATCGGCCTGATTTTTTTGCTTTTCATTTTTATAAGCCAACGATTTAAAAAACGAAGAAGCATCTTTTTCAAGCGGAGTCATCACAAATTCTTTTCCATTTTTATCTTTTAGTAAAAGGGAGTTTGTTGTTCCTTCATTATCCAAACCGATGGGTTTTAAACCGCCATAAAGCGTGTCTAAACCAACAGTTCTTAATGCAATTTCTTGTTTGTAATAGCTTTTGTAATGTTTTCCCCAAAGGAATTGATAAACGTCGCTTTTTCGGCTAACCGGTTTTCCGAAAATAGATTTTTTTATGGTTGGTTCAAATTGTTTCGGATAATTTTGATGCTTTATATTTAGTTCAGGTTCTCTTATTTTTTGTTTAAATAACAATACTTCTTTTCGGTTAGAAGTAGTGTAATAAGAAACGGTTGAAGCTCCGTTTTCATAAACATCCAACACGGCATAACCATAGCCACCATAGCTAAAATCTTTTGGGTTAACTGCTCTTGCTGCTGAAAAATGAGCACCGGAACCACTAATGATTTGTTGAATACCATCTTTGTTGATGTACTGCAAATTTTGTTCATGACCGGAAACTACGACAACATGATTGTATTTTTGCACAGTAGATTTTATTCTATCGGCCATTTCGCGATAGGAAGCATGTTGCAAATCCTCGATTTTATAGCCGCTTGCTTTTCGGAAAAGATTATAAACACTTCCGGCAATTGGAAGAGGAATTTTCGTGTCAAACGGAAAAAGTTGTTCGTTCAAGGAATACTGACCACCATAAATTCCATTACTCAAAAGCGGATGATGAATGGCTAAGAGAATTGTTTTTTCTTGATTTTCCAATAGATGACTGTCGAGTTCATCAAAAAATTGTTCTCGGGTTTTAATGCTGCATCCTTTGTTAATTTCGGTGTGCTCATTCCAATCTTCCAGAAACCATTGCGAGTCGATGGCAACCAATTCAACTTCATTGCTCAGCGATATAAATTCAATACCACATGCATTTTGAGGAATTAGTTGGCTTTCCTTTTTCTTATATTTTGAAATAAAATTTTCTTGAGCAAAAATGGAAGAAGTTGAATTTCCCCAATCGCTTTTGCCGGGAATAAAAAATACTTTTCCTTTGAATTTTTCGGTTAAATTTAATTGATTGGTTATTTTTTCTTCGGCTTTTGTTTTGTTTTGATTGAATCCGTTTAACGGAAAAATAGTATTGCCTAAAAAAAGAGTTGTACTGTTTTTTGAAGCTTTTTCCAATCTTTTTTTAAAATTGGATAGGGAAGGAGTTGCTTCGTCATTTTGAGTATTAGCTGCATTTCCGGTTAAAAAAACCGAATAAACAATAGTCGTAGTATCAAGCGTTTGATTGTTATAAAACGATGTTGCCTGACTTCCCATTTGAGTTTTGTAGGAAGTGCAACCGGTCAATAATCCAATAAAAAACAATAGAACAATTCGTTGTCGAAGTGGCTTTGAAACATGATTTATGCTGAAAAATTTCATTAAAAAAAGTTGTTTTTTATTGATGTGTTCAAATATAGGAATAAAGCAAGTAATCTTTTAACTCTAAAAAAAATGATTTAAAAAAAGCGTTTACAATCTGTTTGATTATAAACGCTTTTGATTAAGTAAAAGTATTTTTGAATTTATTTACTCTCCAACAACACAATTCCCATTTGACTATCAATCATCACTTTTCCATCTTTTACGGTAGTTGAAATTCCGGAAAAAGCATCGTGAACTTCTGTGCCATCTTCAAAAATGGTTGAGACATTGATTTCTTTTTTACCGAAAGGCAATTCCAAACCAATTACCACTTTATCTGTAAAATCACCTTTGGTAAATGTTCTACTAAAAGTATAAAACGGAGCTTTAGAAATTTCTTTATGAATTCCCGCTCCAACAGCCGGATGGTTTTTTCTAAACTGACCTATTTTTTGAAAATGCGTCAATACATTTTTGGTGTTTTCATTGGTTTTGATGTCTTCCCAGTTCATAAACGAACGTAAGGTAGCATCGCCCTCGGTTCCTTCAATTTCTAATGACCGAGCTGTTTCATCGCCATAATAGACTTGTGAAATTCCGGGTGTTAGTAATAATTTTGTTCCGGCATCAAATGCTTTTTCTCTTTTTTTATCAAATGGCCAGCCATCATCGTGCGAAGAAACATAGTTCATCACACTCAACCCTTTTAAATCGGAACTTAAAACCGAAGAATAAGTATTGAAAAGTTCTTCGTACGGTTTATTGGCATCGCCTTTAAAATCAAAATTGATGAGTGAAATAAATCCGTTTTCAAAGTAATTCACTTTTTTATCGCCAAAATTATAAAGTTGTTTACCACTGATGCCGTAACCGTACACTTCACCCACAATAAAAAATTCATTATCGTCTAGCACTTTGGCAGGATTGTCTTTTTTGTATTGTGCAAAAGCGTCTTTACACACTTTTTCAAAATCAGCCCAAACGTCTTCGGTGGTGTGTTTTACTGTATCCACTCGATAACCATCAATTCCATAATCGGTGATGTAATCGGACAACCATTTCATAATGTAGTATTTCGGTGCTCTTGGATAACCTGTTCGTTTGAAAAATTCATCTAACTCGGCAACTTCTTGTTCGTAACGACCTTCTTTTTTCCATTTTTCAACTAAAGCTGGAGGCAATTCAACATCCTCATTACTTTCGGTTTTAATGTCCGGAAGATTTTCAACTAACGTACAATCAATGAAGTTTTGATACGTGTCATACGAACATTTTGGACCGGTTCGCACCCAACTTTCAGGCCAAACAGGATCTAATTCGGTTACAGGCCCGGTGTGATTAATCACGGCATCCAACACAATTCGGATTCCTTTGGCGTGAGCTTTTTCAACCAATTCTTTCAAATCATCTTTTGATCCAAAACTTGGGTCGATGCTTGTCCAATCTTTCGTCCAATAGCCGTGGAAACCATACGAATTTCCGGTTCCTTCATCCACTGATCCGTGAATTTGTTCCACAACAGGAGTCATCCAAATGGCATTAATTCCCAAATCGGTAAAATAGCCTTCGTCAATTTTTTGCGTAATCCCTTTGATATCGCCACCCATAAAATTACGAAGTACGCCGGTTTCTTTATCTCTTCGAATGATTGAGTCATTTTCAGGATTTCCGTTGTTAAATCGGTCGATAAGTAGGAAGTACAAATTGGCACCTTCCCAAACAAAAGGTGTTTCCACTTGAACGGTTTCTTTTTTTGGTGAACATCCTGCAATCATACAACATAAGATTAGTGTGGAAAAGAATTGTTTCATTTTAATTTAATTTTTATGTTCATTTTATTAGTACTTAGCAAATAATCAAATTCCAATTTTTTTGATTTTTTGTTGTATTGAAATTTCATTTTTTTATTATTGACGATGATGGATTTCGGTTTTTTATTCAAATGATAAATGTGAAATTTACCGTTTTTCCCTTTTGATTGTAATGAATTACTTTCCATTGAAATCAATAGTTCTTCTTTGGAAATTTCTGTTTCGCAAGTAAGCAATTCCGGATTATTTTCAGATGAATTATTTCCTTCGTCAAAATAGAATTGCCGTTCGCTTGACGTTACTTTTTCATCAAAATAAAGATGTAAATCTAAGTTTGAATTTTGATAATTGTTGCTTGTTTGCACAATTTTTGTCATCGGAATCAAAACGCCACTTCGCACAAAAGTTGGAATATGATTTTCAGATACATTTATTTTTTCGGTTGAACCACCGACGTGTTTTTTATTCGAATAAAAATCTATCCAATCTCCATTTTTAGGAAAATAAACTTCTTTTACTTTCTGTTTTGCTTCCATAATCGGATAAACCAGATAATCTTTTCCCCACAAATATCCGTCTGATTTAGTCAATAGTGCTTCATTTTCAGGTTCTTCAAAAAACAGTGGACGCATCAACGGTTTTCCCGTTTGCGAATTTTCATAAGCCAAACTATAATTGTAAGGAAGCATTTGATAGCGTAATTCAATCGTTTGTTTCGCTAAATTTTTCGCCCAATCACTTCTGAAAATCGGTTCAGAAGCCACATCTGATTGTGCATGCGGCCGAAATATCGGATTGAAAACACCATATTGCAACCAACGAACATATAATTCGTCATCTAAGTTGGCACCCGCAAATCCGCCCAAATCAGAATGCATATAAGCCAAACCTTGCATTCCCATCTGCAATGAAATTTCCACTTGACCGGATAATCCGCCCCAAGTTCGATTCACATCGCCACTCCACGGAATCATTCCATAACGCTGCGAACCCGAATAACCGGAACGCATCAAAATAAAAGGTCTTTGCGTTGGAAAATCTTTCTGATAACCTTCAAAAACCAATTTTGCCCAATTGTGTCCGTAAATGTTATGCACTTCATCGGCTGTTCCGCCAAAAGTTCGAGCAGCGGCAGGAAACACTTCGGGTTCACCCAAATCGCCCCAAACACCACTTACGCCTTTGTTGGCTAATCCTTTATAAATATCCCAAAACCAATTTTTTCCTGTTGGTTTAAAAATGTCAATGATTCCGGTATTTCCAAAATAAAAATCATACGTAAAAGGATTTCCGATAGAATCTGTTGCTAAGATTTTTTTATCTACGGCTTCTTGCCATTTTTTGGAAGTCGTTAAAATAAATGGTTCGGTAATCGGAATGGTTTTGATGCCCATTTTAGAAAAATCATCCACCATTTTTTCAAATGTTGGAAAGCTGTCGCGATACACTTCTAGATTTCCCATTGTGCCTTGCAATTCTTTTCCAAACCAATATAAATCTAAAATAATGGCATCTACCGGAATGTTTTCATCTTGAAATTTTTGAATGGTTCTTCGTGCTTCCGCTTCGGAATGATAACCAAAACGTGAGGAGAAATTACCCAAAGCCCAACGAGGCGGCAATGGTTGTCTTCCGGTTAATTCGGTATAATTGTAAATCAAATCTTCCCACGTATTACCTACAATCACTTGATAGGTTTTTCTGCCGGAAATGGTTTCGTATTCTAAGACATTTTCTTTTTTACTATCCAAATCTAAATAACCAATAGGAGCATTGTCAAAATGAACCATATATTTTTGCGAAGATATGACGATTGGAATAGTGAAATTCATCAATTCGGAACGGGTTTCGTAACCGTAATCGGCACGGTTGTACAAAGCTAATCGGTTGCCACGACGGTTCATGCCTAAAACTCTTGCTCCGCCACCATACAGTTTTTCGGTTGCATTGATATTGAATTGAATGACTTCTGTTGAATCATACACAATATTTCCTTTTACTTTTTCAAGCGGTTCGTGTTTGCGTTTGAAATAACCTAATTTTTCAGAAAGTAATAATTCACCTTTTTTGTAATACGAAATTTTAAAAGGTGACTTTGCAATTTGAATTTCTAAATCGTTTGTTTTAATCTCTAAATAATCCGTTGATTGTTTAAATTGAAAACCATTATTGTCCGGTTTTAAAACAACAGCGTGCGAATTTGGATTGAATTTTTCACCGTTTGGAACGAAAGAAGTTTCAACAATTTTATCATTATATAATTGAAGAAAATACATTCCATCTGAAGTTTTTACTTCCAAAACGTTTTCATTCAATTGATGCGAAATGTATTTTCGATTTACATTTTGAGCAAATCCAATTGTTGAAAGTAATAATAGTAAAAAGAGTTTTTTCATTCTTTAATTCATTTTTGTCGTAAAAAGATAGGCTCCTTTTTTGTTTAAAGTCAATTCTTTATCCCAAATAATTTCTTCTCCGGTTACAATGTTTTTCATTTTTTTACCTTCAAAACCTAATTCTTTATAAGTAGAAAGATCAACTTTTGCAGATTCATTTTTATTTAAAATTAAAACAACAATTTCATCATTCAACATTCTAAATAAGGTATAAACGCCATTATTTGGTGCAAAATGAATCGTTTTTCCGTCGTGAATGGCTTTACTGTTTTTTCTGTAATTTAAAATTTTAGTCAAATAGCTTTGCATATCTTTTTTTTCTGAAGAAAGTCCTTCGCCGGTAAAAGCATTTACTTTATCACCTTTCCATCCTCCGGGAAAATCGGTTCTGATTAAGCCGTGATCACCGGGTTTAGCTGTGTTTTGCATTAGAATTTCTGTTCCATAATACAACTGCGGAATTCTTGGTAAAACTAAATAAGTAGCCAAAGCCATTTTTGTGTTTTCTACATTTTCCTCCATCTGTGTAAAAATGCGATCCATATCGTGATTGTCAGGAAAAATCATAATGTCTTTTGGCGAAGCATAATGAAAATCGTTGGCTAAACCATCGTAAATTTTCGCCAAACCTTTATCCCAACTTTCTGTTTCTTTAATGGCTTGCGGAATGAGTGTTTGCATAGCAAAATCCATCGTCGAACGCAAATTGGATTCGTAGCCATCTTTATTATTTGCACCTTTTTGCCAATAACCAATGAGCAACGGATTCGAACTCCATTCTTCGCCAACAATATTAAAATTAGGATATTCATTCATAATTTCACCTGCCCAATTCGACATAAAAATTTTGTCAGGGTAAGGATAAGTATCTTGACGAATTCCGCCTAAATGAAGTGTTTCAATCCACCAAATGCTGTTTTGGATGATGTATCTCGCTAGAAAAGGATTGCGTTGATTCAAATCAGGCATTGTAGAAACAAACCAACCGTCTGTCATTTCTCTTTTATCTTTTTCTGAAGCATACAAATCTTGGTTGCTTGTTCTTCGGTGATTGGAAGTGACGTATTTTTTTTCTTTTTCAAACAGTTCTTGATAATTTACCCAATCTGAAAAAGGTAAATCTTTCATCCACCAATGTTCGCTACCGCAATGATTGGCCACTTGATCCATAATGAGTTTCATGCCGTTTTGATGAAGTTTTTCGGATAGAATTTTATAATCCGCTAAAGTTCCAAATCGTGGGTCTACTTGATAAAAATCGGTCATTGCATAGCCGTGATACGAACCGCTTTTCATATCATTCGTCAAAACCGGAGTTGGCCAAATAGCGGTAAATCCTAAGTTTTTGATGTAATCAATATGGTTTGTAATTCCTTGAATATCGCCACCGTGACGTTTATAATCGTGAGTTCTGTCTAACGTAGTTTCTTGCATTGATTTCACGACATCATTCGCTTCATTTCCGTTGGCAAAACGATCGGGTGTGATGAGGTAAATGGCATCAGAACTATTGAAACCGATGAAATCTTCAGAAGGTTTTGATTTCGGTTTTAATTCGTACGATTGTGTGATTTTTTTTCCTTTTTCCGATTCGAAAATGATATTGAATTTTCCGGGTTTGGTGGATTGAGCAATCTTTACATCGATGAATAAGTAATTTGGACTTTTGGCCTTGTGAACTTTGATAATTGAAACACCATCGTATGAAATTTTTGGAGTTGCATTTCCGATGTTCGGATGATGCACGAGCAATTGCAGGTTTTCATTTTTAAATCCTGTCCACCAGTTAGGTGGTTCAATTCGATTGACTTGAGCTATTGCAACTGTTGAAAATAGTAAAAAAATAAGTAGCTTTTTCATTTTTTTTAACATTAAGAAGTTAAGGTTGTTTCATTAAGTGACATTAAGAAATACAAAACAGAAATGCTTTTAAACATTAAGAAGACAATTACATTAAGGTTATTAAGTTATGAACCGAATAAAATTTAATTAAGGTTCAAGTGTTTTAAAACACTCATTAACCAGAGGTTTAACTGATTTTGTAATGTTATCAGTATAAAAATTGATTAACAATCCTTGCGGTTTTTCAAGCAAGCTCATATATGTTAATAATTGAGCTTCATGAACAGGAAGTAAATTTTCAATCGATTTTATTTCAACAATTATGGTGTTGTTTACAATTAAATCGAGTCTTAATTCCGTTTCAATCAATATATCTCTATACTCTAATTTAATTTTTCTCTGGGTTTCAACATAAAAACCATTGTACTCTAACTCTTTTTGAAGGCATTTTTCATAGACTGATTCAAGTAAACCTGGCCCCAATGTTTTGTGAACGGTAATCGCACAGCCAACAATATCATAACTCAATTGGGTTACTTCTTTTTTTGTCATATTGATAAAATCAAATATGGAGTTTAGGTTGTTACAAAAATTTAAACTTAATTTTCTTAATGAAACAACCTTAACTCCTTAATGTTAAAGCTAAACCGTTACCAAACTATTCGGTTCAACCAAGATTTCTTTTCCTTTTACAAAAACAGTAATTGGTTTGTTTCCTTCCAGAGAAAATTTCGTTTCATTAGATTGAACAGAAACTTTTAAAATTTGATTTCTGAAATTAATTTTAAACGAATATCCTTTCCACTGTGTTGGAATTTTTGGTTCAAAATGTAGGGTTTCATTTTTAACCCGCATTCCACCAAAACCTTCTACTATACTCATCCATGTTCCGGCCATCGACGTGATATGTAAACCTTCGTGCACTTCTTTATTATAATCATCTAAATCCAAACGAGAAGTTCGTAAATAGAACGTGTATGCTTGTTCCATTCTATCCAAAACGGCAGCTTGAATTGAGTGGACACAAGGCGAAAGCGAACTTTCGTGAACGGTAAATGGTTCGTAAAAATCAAAATGTTTCTCTAATTGTTCTTTTGTGAAATGATCTTCAAAGAAATAAAACCCTTGTAAAGTATCAGCTTGTTTGATATAAGGCGAACGCAAAATTCTATCCCACGACCATTTTTGGTTAATAGGTCGCTGACTTTTATCCAAATCAGAAACTTTTACTAATTCTTTATCTAAGAAACCATCTTGTTGCAAATACACATCATGTTCTTCCGAAAAAGGAAAATACATATTATCGGCAACTTCTTTCCAATGGTTAATTTCAGCCACAGAAAGTTTTACTTTATTTAAAATTCGTGTATAATCCGATGTATATTCTTTTTCAATTTTTTGAATTTGGTCGATCGTATAATCAATACACCATTTTGCAATATAATTAGTGTAAAAATTATTATTTACGTTATTTTCATATTCATTCGGACCTGTTACACCTAAAATTACATATTGATTTCGATAGGTAGAGTAGGTGGCTCTTTGATGCCAAAAACGAGCTATTCCGATTAAAACTTCAAGACCTTTTTCAGGAATATAGCTGTAATCTCCAGTAAAACGGTAATAATTAAAAATAGCAAAAGCAATCGCACCATTTCGGTGAATTTCTTCAAACGTAATTTCCCATTCGTTATGGCATTCTTCGCCGTTCATAGTCACCATCGGATACAAAGCAGCTCCGTTTTTAAAACCTAGTTTTGCAGCATTTTCAATCGCTTTTTCTAAATGATTGTAGCGATAAGTCAATAGATTTCTGGCTACTTGTTGGTCTTTGGTTGCCATATAAAAAGGAATACAATAAGCTTCCGTATCCCAATAAGTTGATCCACCATATTTTTCGCCGGTAAATCCTTTTGGACCAATATTTAAACGAGAATCTTTCCCTAAATAGGTTTGATTTAATTGAAAAATATTGAAACGAATTCCTTGTTGAGCTTTCACATCACCATCGATGGTAATGTCACTCATTTCCCAAATTTTTGCCCAAGCTTTGATTTGGTCTTCTAATAGTTGGTTGTAACCGATGGAAATTGCTTCAGATACAACTTTTTTAGCTGCTTCTTCTGTATTTTCATGGTTCATCGAAACCGTGTAACCACCTATTTTTTGAATGGTAGCTGATTGGTTTTTGGCAATTGAAACTTCATACGAAAATTCAATTTTATCATTGGAAGACGTAACGTTGGATGGAGATGCATTTACATTTTTCCCATCCACCAAAATCATGTTTTGCATAAAAGTGGTTGCCGTGAAATGTGTTTTGAAGGTTCTTGCGGTTACAAAAGCTTCGTTTCCATTATTTTTTACATGTAATGGTTCCCAAAATTTTTCTTCCCAGTTGGCATCTTCGTTGTGAACACCAGCATCAATATATGGTTTGAAAACAATCTTAGCATCCTGATTTAAAGCAGTAACTTGATAATTAATTACACCCACTTCATCCAAATCTAATGAAAGAAAACGATGAACTTGCACTTCAATTTCAGTTCCGTTTTGAAGGGTTGCTGTAAAAGAACGATGATACCAACCTTCTTTCATATTCAACTCTCTACGAAAATTTTTCACTGCTGCACAATTGGCCAAATCTAAATTTTCACCGTTAATTTCGATGTTAATACCAATCCAATTTGGAGCATTAAGCACTTTGGCAAAATATTCGGGATAACCGTTTTTCCACCAACCCACTTTTGTTTTATCGGGATAATAAATTCCGGCAATATAACTTCCTTGGAACGTTTTTCCGGAATAATATTCTTCAAAATTTGCACGTTGTCCCATCGCACCGTTTCCAATGCTGAACAAACTTTCGGAAGACTTAACCAGGTCTTGTTCAAATCCTTCTTCAATAATCGACCAGTTATCTGGTATGATATAATCTTGGTTCATTAATTTTAGTTTAAAGTTTCAAGTTTCAAGTTTCAAGTTTTTGTTGAATAATTTCAAAATCTTGATAACATTAAAATTTTACTATTTATTTATTAGGTTTTGTATAAAATTCAAATCGATGTGTGTAAAATCAGGAAATACGAATTGAGCTTCATTTAAAATACTTTCTTCTCCAATTCCAACACTCGTCATTCCGGCAATATTTGCGGCTTGAACTCCGGCAACAGAATCTTCAAAAACGATACATTTTTCGTTTGAAAAATTCACTTTTTTGGCTCCTTGAATAAAAACTTCCGGATCCGGTTTGGCATTTGATACATCGTTTCCATCCACAATAGCATCAAAATAATCAATAATTTTTGCTTTTTCTAAAATTGGTTTTGCGTTTTTACTGGCAGAACCCAATACGATTTTTTGGTTGTTTTCTTTAAGATAAATGAGAACCGGTAAAACTCCCGGCAAGATTTCACTTTCGTCCATATTCACCAAATAGGAAAGATAGTCTTCGTTTTTTTGAACGAGCCATCTGTTCTTGTCTTCCTGAGAAGCTTCCATATTTCCTAAGGCTAAAATGAGGTCGAGTGATCGAACACGACTTACACCTTTTAGTTCTTCGTTGTGTTCGGGCGTAAATTCGATTCCAAGTTGGTGAGCAACCTTTTGCCAAGCTAAATAGTGATATTTTGCTGTATCAACGATTACACCGTCGAGGTCGAATATGAAACATTTTTGATTCATTAGTTTTGTACTACATCATCCACATCTTTTACTTTGTAAACTAAGGCTGCGGCAATTAAAAAACTGACACCGCTAGTTACTAAAGCAAAAATGGCATGATCATTATATAAATATTTAACAAGTAATCCTCCAATGAGGGCATTAATAATCTGCGGAATTACGATAAAGAAATTGAAAATTCCCATGTAAACTCCCATTTTCTTAGGTTGAATTGATCCGGCAAGAATGGCATAAGGCATTGATAAAATACTCGCCCAAGCAATTCCGACACAAATCATCGAAAAAATTAGTGCATCTTTGTTTGGCATGAAGTACACAGATATTAAACCGATTCCACCAATAATTAAAGAAATTGCATGTGTTTTCTTTCGTCCAATTTGTTTCGCAATATATGGAAGTGTAAAAGCAAAAATCATCGAAACGAAATTGTAAACCCCAAAAAGAATTCCAACCCAATTTCCAGCATCATCAAACAATGGGTTTTTCACATCATCTGATGCCAAACCATAAATATGTTGAGCAATAGCTGGAGTTGTAAATACCCACATTCCGAAAAGTCCGAACCAAGAAAAGAATTGCACCATACTTAATTGTCGCATAGTGGTTGGCATTTTGGCAAAATCTTCAAAAATGTCTAACAATCTTGCTGGTTTTTCATCACCAATCGCATCTTTATGAGCTTTTTCGTCTGTAAAATTTTCTAATTCTTGTGGCGAATATTCATGTGTAGTAATTACAGTAACCAAAATGGTAATAATTAAAATGGCTGCACCAATAACGAATGACCAAATTAAATCATTTGGAATTCCGCTTTCGGTTTCGCCTGTGGCACCAGCCCATCTTAAAAAAGAAGGAAGAATGGAACCGACAACAGCTCCCATTCCAATTAAAGCTGTTTGCACACTAAAACCTAGTGTTCTTTGATCAGTTCGAAGATTGTCTCCAACCAAAGCACGAAAAGGCTCCATCGCAATGTTAAAAGAAACATCCATAATCATAAGCATTCCGGCACCAACCCAAAGAGCAGGTAAAAATGCTATGAAAATTTCAGACTGTGGCATTAAAATTAAACCAACCGATGCAAGAACAGCACCAAGTAAGAAAAACGGTTTTCTCCTTCCAAAGCGACCCCAAGTATTATCGCTATAATGACCGATAATTGGTTGAACAATTAATCCAGTGAGTGGAGCAATAATCCAAAACCACGAAAGTTCGTGAACATCGGCACCAAATTTTTGAAGAATTCTACTGGCATTTGCATTTTGAAGGGCAAAACCCATTTGTATCCCCAAGAAACCGAAACTCATGTTCCAAATTTCCCAGAAACTTAACTTACGCTTTTCCATTATCGTAATTAATTGATTAATAATACGATAAGCGGTTTATGGCTTATCAAAACTTAGGTTCGAAGTAAAAATACAAGCTTTGATAATTAGTACAAATATAGTTTTTTTTTAAAGCGAAATTATTTTTTTAAAAAAATTATGAAAGTCATTTTTCTGATTTATAATTTTCAAAGTCAATAAAATCAATGGTTTACAGTTACTACAACGTTGGCGTAGATTCTCTTTCGACCAAATGAGTTTCTATAACTTCTGTTCTGTAATGTTCGTCATCTTCGTCTTCACTTTCCAACCTTTCAATCAGCATTTTCGCTGCTTTTCCGCCCATTTTTATTCCGTTTTGACTCACGGTTGTAATGCTTGGGGAAGAATATTTAGAAATAATTCCGTCTGTAAAGCCGATAACAGCAATATCTTCCGGAATTTTTAAACCTATTTTTAAAGCTGCTTTGATAGCGGTGACAGCAAAAAGTTCGTTTACTGCAAAAATAGCGTCGATTTTTTGAGTGTTGATTAGATTGTCAATCGCTTCATCACAATGTTCAATATCTTCAATTTTAAGAATTAAATTCTCATCAATTTTAATGTCATTTGATTTTAAAGCTTTCAGATAACCTTCGGTTCTCAATTTTCCAACGCTGACATAATCTACAGTAGTTATTAGAGCTATTTTTTTCAAACCTTTATCGATAAGCGTTTGAACCGCTTGAATGGCGGATAAATTATCATCAATAATCACCTTATCACATAAAATATCATTGGTAACGCGGTCAAACATCACCACGGGCATGCCTTGATTTATAACTTCCGAAATATGGTGAAAATCGCGTTTTTGTTGTGTTTCTTTTGATAGTGACATAATGAATCCATCTATACTTCCGTTGGCCAACATTTCCATGTTGATGACTTCTTTGTCAAAGGACTCGTCTGATAAACAAACTATTACGTTATAGCCGTGCTCATTTGCCACATTTTCTACACCACTGATTACGGTAGCAAAAAAATGATGTACAATTTCAGGGATAATAATTCCAATTGTTTTAGTTTTTTTATTTTTTAGGCTAAGTGCAATGTTGTTAGGCTTGTAGTTGTATAATTTAGCAAAAGCTTGCACCTTTTGACGGGTATCTTCGCTTATTTCGGCACTGTCTTTTAATGATTTTGAAACGGTAGAAATGGAAACATCTAATTCTTTTGCAATTTGCTTTAATGTAACTTTTCTTTTCATGTTTTTTTGGGCTTATTAATGATTTGCGAATAAAGATAAATTTTATTTTTTAGAATCGGAATTTTTAGCTTAAAAATAAGCATTATTGTAAAAGTTTTCAACACGAAAACGTTTTCGGAGGCTGTTTAACAAATGTTTATTCAAAAAGACAAAAATTTTACTTAAATTTAACATTCGAAGTCAAAAATACAAGCAAAAAACACAATTTTTAACCTAAACAAACTGTATGAAAACAATTTCTAAAAAGTTGTTATTTTTATTGCTACTACTGCCGCTAAGTGTGCTGGCTCAGAGCACTGTAAGTGGTGTTGTTACCGACAAATCGTCTGGACAACCCTTGCCGGGAGTAAACGTAATTATTAAAGGTACTACAAAGGGTACTACAACCGATTTTGATGGTAAGTATATGCTGTCAAATGTGAATAGTGGAGAAGTGATTGAGTTTACATTTATTGGTTACAAAACAATAGATGTGCCTTACTCTATTCAAAAAACAATTGATGTTTCACTTGAAGAAGAAGTAGATAATCTTGAGGAGGTTGTCTTGATTGGTTATGGTTCAGTTAAGAAAAAAGACGCAACTGGATCGGTAACTCAAGTGACTTCTAAAGAATTTAACAAAGGAGCTATTGTTTCTGCTGATCAGTTATTAACTGGTAAAGCTGCTGGAGTAAGAATTACTTCAAATGGTGGTCAGCCGGATGCTGCACCAAACATCAGGATCCGTGGTGGTTCATCTATTAGTGCCAACAACAATCCATTAATTGTGATTGATGGAATTCCTGTAGACAATGTTAATCCAGCAGGTGTGGGTAATCCATTGTCATTAATTAACCCTAATGATGTTGAGAGTTTTACAGTATTAAAAGATGCTTCCGCAACTGCTATCTATGGTTCAAGAGCATCAAATGGTGTTATTATTATTACCACCAAAAAAGGTTCAAAAGGTGCTCCAACATTCAATTATTCCTCTAACTTTTCTTTTGGCCAAGTTGGTAAAAAAATTAATGTGATGAATTCAGGGGAATTTGTGAGATTTATTCAAGAGTATCACCCGTCTTTTACCAATCTTTTGGGTGTTGCAGATCCTGACGCACCTTTAGGTACAACAGATGATTTAGCAACTCCGCAAATTGAAGGAAGAATTATTTATGATACGGATTGGCAGGATGCTATTTTTAGAAATTCTTTTTCAACGGATCATAATTTCAGTGCGAATGCTAATTTAGGTGGAAAAGTTCCTTTTAGAGGATCTTTTGGTTACACTAAAAACGAAGGATTGGTGAAAACAAATGATTATGAGCGTTTTACTTACTCTTTGAAATTTACACCTACACTTTTAAAAGATCATTTAAAAATTGATTTCAATTTAAAAGGAATTCACAGTTTAAAAAACAACATCGATGAAGGTGGAGCTCTTGGTGGATCAATAAATATGGACCCAACAAAACCAATATATGATAATTCTCCTTCTAATATTTTTGGAGGATACTATCAGGATTTACTCTTAAATGGAAATAGAAATATACTAAATGGACAAGCTAATCCATTGGCATTACTTGAACAACAAAGTAATCCTCAAAAAAATCAAAGATTGTTAACGAATGTTGAGTTTGATTATAAAATGCATTTTCTACCTGAATTGAGAGCTATCGTAAACCTTGGTTTGGATGCATCTCAATCTTTAATAAGACAAAATTTTGGAAACAATTCAATTGCTACTTATAGGTTTAATCAAGGAACAGACCCTAATACAAATTATGTGTTTAATCCAGGATTGAATTATTTTGAGAAGCAAAGAATTACCAACACAACTATGGATGCTTATTTAGCCTATGGCAAAAGGATGGAAAATAGTATTATTACTAATATTGACGTTCAAGGAGGTTATTCTTATCAGAATTTCAAAAATGATGGATTCAGTGATCGTTTTAGATATAACATAGACTCTGGTATTAGAGAACCAGAAATAAATGAACAAAATCCGACTAATAGATATTACAATGTATTAAATCTTCAGTCTTACTTCGGAAGAATGAATTTGGATTTAGTTAATAAATATTTATTTACTTTCTCATTAAGAGCAGATGGATCTTCATTATTTAGAGAAGAGAATAGATGGGGTTATTTTCCAGCAGCAGCAGTTGCTTGGAAAGTTAAAGAAGAAACTTTTTTAAGAGATTCCAAAGCGGTAAACGATTTGAAAATCAGACTAGGTTGGGGTAAAACTGGACAACAAGATATTACTGGAATTGTGGGATACTATCCTTCTATTCCATTATTTGGATTAGGAAGTAATGCCAGTCAGTACTTACCGGGTTCTAATCTATATTCTGCAATACCTTTTAACGAGGATTTGACATGGGAAAAAACAACATCGTATAACGTTGGTATTGATTTTGATTTGTTTAAAAATTCTTTTTTAACTGGTAGTTTAGATTTCTATTCCAGAGAGACATCAGACCTACTCGCAAGAGTCGATTTACCACCTGGACAAGGGCTAACAAACGCTTTTGTAAAGAATGTTGGTAATACGGATAGTAAAGGTTTTGAGCTTAATTTAGGATTAAAGCTTTTGAAAACAGAAAGTGCAAGTTTGGAATTTAATTCTAACATGGCCTACAACTTTTCAGAAGTTACAAATTTAGAAGATGTTCAATCTATTCAAGCCGGTGAGTCAAGATTACCTGTGCAAACAGGTCTATTCTTGGCAAACCATGCAGTAGGTCAACAGCCTTATTCAGCTTGGGTTTTTCGTCAATTATATGATGGCTCAGGAAATCCTGTTGTTGGAGCTTATGTAGATAGAAACGGAGATGGACAAATTACTAATGAAGATAGATACTATAAGGCATTAAGACCTAATTGGACATTTGGATTTGGATTTAATTTCAATTATAAAAATTGGGATTTAAGTTCAAGTTTTAGAGGACAAATTGGTGGTCAAGTTTATAATTCTAGAAAACTTACCTCCGGTTGGGTAGATAGAGCTCTTCCTGTAAATAATAACAGCTTGAGTAACGTCTTGGATTTTTATTCGGGAGAAGCAGATGATAATTTTATAAATATAAATGGTAATATTCCATTATCTGACTATTTTCTTGAAGATGCTACCTTCTTGCGTTGTGAAAACATTATCTTAGGATATCGATTTAATAAATTTTATAAGTCAACATCATTGAGAGTTTATGCGGCTTTAAATAATCCATTTATAATAACAAAATACTCTGGTCAAGATCCTGAGAATTTTAACTCAATTGATAATAATTTCTATCCTAGACCAAGAGTATATACTGTTGGATTAAGTTTTGATTTTTAAAAAAAATAAATATGAAAAAAATTAAGTTTTACGGATTAAGTATTCTGCTTTTGGCCGGATTGTCTTGTTCAGATGATTTGGATACCGTGCCAAAAGTAGAGTTGTCATTGGATCAACTTTTACAACAAGATCCCAATGCGATTGATGGTATTATGTCAAAATTATATGGCTCTTTTGCGTTGTCAGGACCAAATGGACCAGGAAGTTCTGATATATCTGGTGATGATGCTGGAGAATCTCCCTTTTTAAGAGGTATTATAAATCTGCAAGAGTTTACAGCAGATGGTATTAAAAACAGATGGGGAGATGATGGTTTAGACCAATTAACTACAACATCTGGTTGGGATGCTAACAATAAATTCTTCAGGTATTTATATAATCGAGTTTATTACACTGTTCCACAATGTAATAATTTATTACCTGTTCTAAATTCTATTGATTTTCCTGAAAAAGATCAAGTCGTTGGAGAAGTTAAATTTTTAAGAGCACTTGCATACTTTTACATGATTGATTGTTTTGGAAAGGGTGTTTTGGTTACTGAGGAGAACTCAAGCTCAGGTTCTCCATTGCCACAATCTAGTCGTCAAGAATTATTCGATTTTGTTGAAGCAGAATTATTGGATGCCGAAACTAAACTTCCTGATAACAATTCTTATGGTAGAGCAAATAAATCTGCGGCTAGAATGTTATTAGCAAAATTGTATATTAATGCTGAAGTTTACACTGGTGTCGCTAGATACGATGAGGCTTTAACTTATTCTAATAAAGTTATTACGGAAGGGAACTATTCTTTAGACCCTAATTTTGTTAGAATATTTTCTGGAGATAATCATACTTCACCAGAAATAATTTATCCATTAATTGCTGATGCTTTGGTAAGTCAAAGTTATGGAAATACTACTTATATTGTAAATGGAAGTTTAAATCCAGAAACAATGAATTTGGCCGACTACGGAGCAACTGCAGGTTGGGGTGGACACAGAGCAACCAAAGCATGGTATGGTTTGTTTGGTAATTTGAATACCTCTACAGACATAAGAGCTTCACTTTTTTGGACAGCAGGTCACACTTTTGAAATGAACGACTACAAAGAGTGGAACAATGGTTATCCATCAATTAAGTTTAGAAATTCTAATTTTGGATCTTCTTCAGGTCAAACTGAATTTTCAGGAACAGATTTCCCATTATTTAGATTAGCAGATGCTTATTTAATGTATGCAGAGTGTGTGGTTAGAGGAGCAGCTGGCGGAAATCTTACGCAAGCAGTAAATTATGTTAACCAAATTCGAACAAGATCTAACGCTAGTGAAATTACACCAGGTGCATTAACACTTGATTTTATCATTGAAGAAAGAGGTAGAGAATTAAATTTTGAAGGTCACAGAAGAACAGACTTAATCAGATTTGGTAAATTTACTGGCGGTAGCTATTTATGGCCTTGGAAAGGAAATAATGTTAATGGGACATCTATTCCTAGTCACTACAACCTTTTCCCAATCCCCCAATCTGCGATTGGAGCAAACCCTAATTTAACACAAAACCCAGGATATTAATTTAAAAAAAAATAGAAATGAAAAAAATATTAAAAAGCTTATCATTTGCATCACTTTTTTTGATTGCAGTGTCATGTGAAAATGACGATTTTTCTGTTGCAACTGCTACAGGAGGACCTGAATTATTAACCCCTGAAAGCGGAAATGAGTACAACCTCTCTCCAGAGAATACAGAGGCAGAAGCCACAACATTTGTTTGGAATCATGCTGATTATGATGTTCAAACGGAAGTAAATTATGTGCTGCAATTTGCACTGGCGGGTACAGAATTTGCGGCAGTTTCTGAAATTGGACCATCTACTCAACGCTTTAGAAAAGTAACTGTTTCTGAAATGAACGCTGCAATGTTAGAAATTGGAGCAGTACCTTTTGTTTCTTCAAATATAGATGTTAGAATTAAAGCATATTTGGGAAGTAATGATTCAATGCCAATGTATTCAAATACAATTAGCTTGGCTGTAATACCGTTTACATTAGACTTACCACAGTTGGCTGTTCCTGGTAACCACTTGGGGCCAGATTGGGATGGTGGACCCTCGGTTGCACCAAGGATTTCTGCATCAGCTTTTGGTAAAACTGATTTTGAAGGATATATGTGGCTTGAGACTCAGTTTAAATTTGTTGAACCATTAGATGGAGTTTTTGAATGGGGAAATAAAGATTGGGGAGACAATGGTGATTTTTCAGGGATCTTAGCACATGAAAACGAATCTAATTGCGTAGCAACTCCCGGATATTACAGAGTAAGAGCTAACACTGGTGAAGTTACCGCAACAAATCCTGACGGTTTAACGTATTCAACTGTTCAAGTTAGCTGGGGAATTATTGGTGCAGCAACACCTACAGGATGGGATTCTGATACTGATTTAATATATAATCCTACTACAAAAAAACTAGAATTAGCCAGTATATATATGACTCCTGGTCTTTTTAAATTCAGAGGGAATAATGCGTGGAGTAATGGTTTCGATTTTGGAACTGTGGATGAAGATGGATTTCTATTAGGTGGTGGAGACTTAACATTTGATGGTCCTGAAGGAAATTATAAAGTTATTTTAGACTTGTCTAATCCAAGACAATATACTTATGAGTTAATAGCTCTTTAAGAAAGTTAATTAAATAAAAAGGGCTGTATTCCTACAGCCCTTTTTTATCATTTAAAATTACTACTATGAAAAGAAATTATTTTTTTACTTTTTTATTAACCTTTATTTCATCACTATCATTTGGTCAGGTAACAATAACGCCGGCATCATTTAATGTTGATGATCAAATTACTATTACAGTTTCTACTGCTGCTCAAGCTTGTAATCAAATAGCACCCAATCCCACTAAAGTATATATGCATGCCGGTATTGGAGACGATACAAATGCTTTTGGTTTTGCTGTTATTGGAAATTGGGGTCAAGATGACAATATTGGTTTAATGACGAATAATGGAAATGGTACATGGTCAATTACTTTGACACCAAGTACTTATTTTGGTATAAATGCTACTCAACAAGCAAATGCTACTAAGTTAGGAATGGTATTTAGGAATGCTAATGGAGCTCAAACATTAAAATTACCTCCTTCTTGTGGAGATTTTATTTTTAATGTAGGAACTTTTCAAGTTAATTTAACTTCTCCAGGTAATAACAGTTCTACAATCATTAATTCAGGCGGGAATATTTCTGTTGCGGCTACAAACACCGGCGGAAATGCTAGCTATGTTTTAAAAGCAAATGGAGTGACTATTAATACAAATGCTTCAACTTCAAGTTATGCATTCAATCATACAAATATTACTTCTAATCAAAGTTATGAGTTACAAATAACATTAGGCTCCTCAACAATTACAAGAAGATTTAGTGCAGTTGTAAATCCAGGAACAATTTCACAAGCAATACCAACCGGATTAGAAGATGGTATCAATTATAACCCATCCGATCCAACAAAAGCAACTTTGAAATTGAATGCTCCCGGAAAAGATTTTGTGTATGTTGCAGGAAGTTTTAATAATTGGCAACCTGATACTTCATATGCAATGAAAAGAGATCCATCAACAAATATTTTTTGGTTAGAATTAACCGGATTAACACCGGGTCAAATTTATACTTACCAATATTGGGTAGTTGATCAAACCCCTGTTGCAAACTCACCTGTTTTAGTCAAAACAGCTGATATGTATTCAACATTAGTTTTGTCTCCTTTTGATGATCAATGGATACCAGAAGCTACTTATCCAAATTTACCGCCTTTTCCAGCAGGTCAAGAAAGAGAAGTAACCGTACTACAAACCGGTCAAACTCCTTACAACTGGAGTGATGCTACTTTAAATTTTGTAAAACCAAGTAAAGATAATTTAGTAGTTTATGAAGTTTTAGTAAGAGATTTTGATGCAAATAGAAATTATCAAGACCTTATTAATAAAATTGATTATTTTAAAGATTTAGGAATTAATGCCATTCAACTTATGCCTGTTATGGAGTTTGAAGGTAATGAAAGTTGGGGTTATAATACCTCTTTTCACATGGCATTAGACAAATTTTATGGAACACCTGCAAAATTTAAAGAATTTATAGATGTATGTCACCAAAATGGAATAGCAGTTATTTTAGATGTAGCTTTAAATCATTCTTTCGGAAGAAATCCAGGAATCAGAATGTGGATGAATGATCCTGAAGCTGACGGTTGGGGACCACCTTCTACTGACAACCCTTATTACAATACAACAGCTAGACATAGTTATAGTGTTGGGGACGATTTTAATCATCAATCTGCATTAACTCAATATTACACAAGAAGAGTTATCAAACAATGGGTTGAAGAATTTAAAATCGATGGCTTTAGATGGGATCTAACCAAAGGATTTACCCAAAATTGTACCGGTGGTGATGACGGATGTACCAATGCTTATCAAGCAGATAGAGTACAAGTTTTAAAAGACTACGCTGATTATTCTTGGAGTTTAGATCCAAATCATATTGTAATTTTTGAGCATTTAGGGTCTGACAACGAAGAACAACAGTGGGCAAATTACAAATTAAACGAAGGTAAAGGAATTTTGATGTGGGGAGAAATGTATACACAATACAAAGAACTTGCCATGGGATTTGCTACCCAAAATATTACTAGAATGGGGCATGTAAGCAGAGGTTTTGCTGGAAAAAGATTGATTGGTTATCCGGAAAGCCACGATAAAGACCGTTTAATGTATGAAGCAATTACCTATGGAAATGGTGGAGGTTCAGCACCTGTTAATGGAAACCTGACTAATGCTTTAGCAAGAATGGGAGCTATAGGAGCAACCAGCATCTTAGTTCCAGGACCAAAAATGATTTGGCATTTTGGAGAATTAGGTAATAATCAATCCATTTATACCTGTCCTGATGGCTCTATTAATGATGAAGGTTCGTTTTTGCCGGGCGATTGTAAATTAGATACCAAAGAACAAGTTCAGTGGACACAAAATTGGCTTTCAGATCCAAGAAGAACAGCTATTTATGACGACTGGGCAAGAATGATTAAATTAAAAATCAACGAACCGGTCTTCAATGGAGAATACTCAATTAGTCCAAATGGTAGTAATATTCGTCAACGAATTTATGTTTTCGATAATTCTTTACCTGCTTCTCAATTAAAAAATGTAGTGATTTTAGCTAATTTTTCAGTTGCAGCCCAAAACATTACCCCAGATTTCCCATACACGGGAACTTGGTATAATTTGATGGACGACACTCCAATTACTGTCACAAACACTACAACAGCTATCAATCTTCAACCAGGACAATTCAGAGTTTATGGAAATCAACCTTCCACTTTGTCTACCAATAATTATGAAATGAATTCTAACGTGACGTTGGCTCCAAACCCAACTTCTAGATCGTTTACTATTTCAGTTGCTACAACAAAAGTTGAAGTTTACTCTGTAACAGGACAATTGGTAAAATCATTCAATAATTCGTTTGATAACAACTATTCTTTTGATGTAAGTGATTTAAACAAAGGAATTTATTTTGTTAAAGCAGCCGATGAAAACGGAAGTGAAAAAACGATGAAGTTACTCAAAAATTAATATTGAGAGTTAGTTAATTATATTACAATGCCATTAAACCCAGTTATTTAGCTGGGTTTTTTGTTTTTTTAAAACTATTGTAAATTCGGTACGAATGATTTAATTTCGTGCTATGAAAAAGTCAATAAAAACAATCGTTTTTAAGGTGCTAAAAATAACAGGAATCACTTTAGTAGTATTATTGTTGTTGCTTTTTTTGTTGCCTACACTTTTTCCCGAAACCATAACGAACAAGGTTAAGTCTTTTGCAAACGAAAAGCTAAATGGAGAATTAAGCTTTAAAGAAACCAATCTTTCTTTTTTTACTCATTTTCCTTCATTAACCTTAACTTTAGATGAGTTTTTATTAAAAGGTTCGGCTCCTTTTCAGAAAGATACTTTAATTTCTGCTAAAGAAATCGCATTCGGAATTAATGTAAAATCTATCTTTTTTGATGAAAAAATTAAAATTGACAAAGTCTTTGTTGCAGATGGGTTTATCAATATAAAAGTGAACAAAAAGGGTCAGCCTAATTACAATGTGTATGTTTCAGCAAGTAATGAAGAATCGACAGACTCAACTTCCGCTTCTATAAAATTGGAACGTATAGACATAAAAAAAATACGATTGAATTATGAAGATCAATCTGCAAAAATGCTCATCAAAGCCAAAGAATTTAATTATTTGGGCAAAGGAGATTTACACGAGTCAATTTTCGATTTAAAAACCAAAGCTCAAATTGAAGGCTTCGATTTTTCATTTGGAAACGAAGATTATTTAAAAAATAAAAATGTAAACGCAGAACTCATTACCAAAATAAACACCAACTCTCTATCCTTAATTTTTGAAGAAAATAATTTGATGATAAATAAACTCCCGGTTGAATTTAAAGGGAAGTTAGATTTCTTGAAAAATGGATACGATTTAGATTTCAATGTAAAATCACAAAACAGTCAACTTAATGATTTTTTTACGGCCTTACCGCCACAATTCATTACTTGGCTAACCAAAACAAACATCAAAGGAAAAACTGATTTGCTTTTTTCGTTAAAAGGGAAATACATTGCAGAAGAAAATAAAAAACCGGATATTCACTTTAATATGAAAATTAGAGATGGATTTATTTCATACAACAAAGCACCACTTCCTGCGGAGAATATTTTCCTGAATTTTGACACGAAATTACCTTCTTTAGATACAGAAAAGCTGGTTTTAAAAATAGATTCCATCTACTTTGATGTTGGAAAAGATTTTTTCAACGGAAATGTAAAAGTTAATGGTTTGTCAAGTCCAAAGATTGATGCCAGAATTCGATCAAAGTTAGATTTAGCTAAATTGGATCAGGCTCTAGGAATTGAAAATATCGATTTAAAAGGAAGTTTTTCTGCTAACATAGTTTCCAAAGGAGAATACAACAAGGAAAAGAAAAAATTTCCCGAAACGAGAGGTAATTTAGAACTTAAAAATGGTTTTGTAAAGTCACTCTATTATCCAAATCCTATTAAAAATATCAATTTTAAAGCCGTTGCAAACAATGCTACAGGCCAACTCAACGATTTAACTTTACTAATTTCTCCCGCTTCATTAGAATTTGAAGAAAAACCTTTTAATCTGTATGCATCACTTCAAAATTTTGAAGATATTGCCTATGACATCAAAGCAAAAGGCGAATTAAACATCGAAAAAATCTACAAAGTTTTTTCGAAAAAAGGATTAGGTGTAACCGGTTTTGCTAAAATGGATGTGGCATTTAAAGGTAAACAAAGTGATGCTTCATCAGGCAAATATGGCAATTTGAATAATAATGGAACATTAGAACTTAAAGAAATTAAGATTAATTCTGAATTTTTACCTAAACCATTTATAATCAGTGAAGGGTTGTTTATATTTAATCAGGATAAGATGAATTTCAATAATTTTATCGCTTCCTACGGGCAATCTGATTTCAAAATGAATGGTTATATGGAAAATGTCATCAATTTTGCACTTTCGGATAGTGAGATTTTGAATGGCAGTTTTTCTGTTGATTCCGATTTTATTCAAATTAATGAATTCATGGCTTTTGCAAATGAAACACAAGAAGCAAAAGACATTACAGATCAAAGTGGCGTGGTCGTAATTCCATCTAAATTTAATTTTGATTTGAATGCTAACGTAAAAAAAATCAATTTTGATGATTTGAGTATCGAAAATTTGGTAGGAAAAGTAAATGTTAACCAAGGAAAATTGTTCCTACAAAACACTAGTTTTTCATTAATTGGAACAAAAGTGAGTATGGATGCAGTTTATTTCCACGAAACGCCAACCAGAGCTGATTTTGATTATAAAATTAGAGCCAACGATTTTGATATAAAGCGAGCTTACAATGAAATTGCACTATTTCGTGAAATGGCTTCTGCGGCAGAATATGCAGAAGGAATCGTTTCATTAGACTACAAAATTTCCGGAAAATTAGATGGAAACATGACGCCTGTTTTTCCTTCGTTAGTTGGAGGAGGAACACTTTCTGTTAAAAATGTAAAGATGAAAGGATTTAAACTATTCAACGTAGTTAGTCAAAAAACAGAAACAGCCGCTTTAAAAGATCCGGATATTTCCAAAATCGACATCAAAACAACAGTAAAAAATAATTTGATTCAAATTGAGCGGTTCAAATTTAAAGCTGCCGGTTTTAGACCCAGAATTGAGGGAGAAACGAGTTTTGACGGAAAAATTAATTTGAAAATGCGAATTGGTCTTCCGCCATTAGGAATCATCGGAATTCCAATAAAAGTTACCGGAACACAAGAAAATCCCGAAATTGGTATCGGTAAAAAAACTGAAGATTTAGAGGAAACCGAATATGTGGAAGGAATGGAGTTAGCAAAACCCGTAGTCAAAACCACAACAACTTCAATTGTCTCTGATGAATTGCAACCTCAAACAGTAAAAGATTCGCTAGAAACGGATTAAATCAGAATGTAGTAAAAACAAAAAACCCGAATATTCCTATTCGGGTTTTTGTGGTACCTCCAGGGATCGAACCAGGGACACATGGATTTTCAGTCCATTGCTCTACCATCTGAGCTAAGGTACCTTTTGCAATTTTGAGCATTACTGCTTGTTGATTGCGGGTGCAAATATAGAACGATTTTTATTTTATACAAAACAATTATTAAAAAAAATCTATTCGTACCTTCGTCGGCAGAAATGTAAACTATGGTTTTAGTTGTTGATATAGGAAATACTAGAATTAAATGTGCTGTTTATGAGCTTAATACACTCATGGAGTCTTATGTGTTTACTGATGAAGTAGCTGAAAATAATTTTAAAAATATTTTTTTCTCGTATCCAAAAATCACTGATTTAATCATTTCTTCAGTTGCAAAAGATTTAAATTTTGATTTGCAAACACTCTCAAACACTCTAAATGTCCACTTTGTTTCCAATTTAGATAGTTTTCCTTTTCAAAATAAGTATGTTACACCAAAAACATTAGGAGTTGACAGAATGATTCTAGCAGCCGGAGCAACACTGTTATATCCAAATCAAAATCGTTTAATTATTGATGCAGGAACATGTATTACTTACGACTTTGTAGATGAAAATGATAATTATTGGGGAGGAGCTATTTCGCCAGGATTTAGACTTAGGTATGAATCGTTACATCAGTTTACAGCGAAATTACCATTGTTAACACTTGAAGAGCCTATTGACTTAGTTGGTAACTCAACAAATCAGTCCATTCATTCGGGAGTAGTGAATGGTTTAATCTGTGAAATGGATGGCTTTATAGACCGTTATAAACAGCAATATGAAAACTTTACCATAATTTTAACGGGAGGAGACACTGTTTTTTTGGCAAAAAGATTAAAAAATACCATATTTGCCAATTCAAATTTCCTTTTGGATAGTTTGAATAAATTTTTTCAATATAAAATCAAAAATGATTAAAAAAATTCTGATAGGCTTTTGCTTATTTTTATCAGCAGTAACGTGGGCTCAGGAAGGTACAGCTTCTCCTTATTCTTTTTACGGAATTGGAGATGTAAAATTTAAAGGTGCTGTAGAAAATCGTTCAATGGGAGGTGTTAGTGTGTTTAGCGATTCAATTCATGTAAATTTACAAAATCCGGCTTCGTTTTCACATTTAAAATTTACAACCTTCGCAGTCGGAGCAAATTATAATAATGTAAAATTAAAAACTGATGCAGAGTCAGAAAAAGCAACAAGAACAACTATTGATTATTTAGTGGTCGCTATGCCAATATCTAAGAAATTTGGTGCGGCACTTGGTCTTCTTCCTTTTTCATCAGTTGGATATAAAATTGAAAACGTTAATGAAGATTCCTCTCAACCAAGTTCAAAATATTTTGGGGAAGGTGGTGTGAATCGATTTTTTGGTGGACTGGGATATAAATTTAATGATAATTTGAGCATTGGTGCCGATATAAATTATAATTTTGGAAATATTTCAACAAATTCAGTCGAATTTATTCCTGTCATTCAATATGGCACAAGAGAATTAAACACGAGTAGAGTAAGAGGTGTTAATTTTAATTTTGGTGCAATGTATAATAGAAAAATCACTGAAAAATTAACCCTTTTTGGAAGTTTGGCCTATTCACCTGAGGGTTCTTTGAATATTGATAATGAAAGAAATATTACTACTGTTTTAGTGACAACAAATTTTGCTGTAATTCCCCAAGAAGACGGTATAACTCAAGTGAGCACATCAAAACTTAAATTGCCTTCAAAATATGTTTTTGGTGCGGGTATTGGTGAAGTTAGAAAATGGGCAGTTGGAACTGAACTTACTTTACAACAAACGAGTAATTTTGGAAATCGTTTTAATGATATTGATAATGTGGAGTATGAAAATTCTACTAAGTTTAGTTTAGGAGGATATTATATTCCTAAATATAATTCATTTAATAGATATTTGGAAAGAGTTACTTACAGAGCAGGTTTTAATTATGAAAACACCGGTTTAATCATAAACAATGAGTCAATAAATAATTATGGCATAACTTTTGGTTTAGGTCTACCACTTGGGGGAAGTTTTTCAAATATCAATGTAGGTTTTGAGTATGGAAAAAGAGGAACAACCAATGCCGGACTGGTAGAAGAGAACTACACCAATGTATTTATAAGTTTATCATTAAATGATAGATGGTTTGTTAAAAGAAAATATGAATAATACAGAAATTTTATAACTATGAAAACTAAATTAATTATTGTATTTGCGTTTCTAATTGGAATGATGAATGGAAAGGCTCAGAACGCCGCTGATTGTGCAGAAAAATTATCCATTTTTAATGAGCTTTGTAAAGCAAAAGATTTTACAGCGGCTTATGAACCATGGATGTATTCTCGAAAAAATTGTGCATCTTTTCACAATGCAATATATATTAGAGGAGAGCAAATTTTAAATTACCGTATTGAAAATGCCAAAACACCTGCTGAAAAAGAAACTGAAGTTCGTGATTTGGTAAAAATGTATGGAGAGTTTGATACTCATTTTCCTGACAATAACAGAGGAAATAAAGTAAGAAAAGCAATGGCATTGTTCGAAAACAATGTTGGAACTCCGGAAGAAGTGTATAATATACTTGATGATGCTTTCAAAACAGATAGAGCTAACTTTACAAATGCAAAAGCATTATATGTTTATTTTGAAATTTATGTAAATGATTTTGAATCAGGTAAAAAAGGTATTCAGTTACAAGATTTATTCAACAAGTATGATGAAATTTCAGATAAAATTGATGAAGAAGAGAAAAAACTTTCTGATGAGTTAGATGTTATTTTACAAAAAGAAGAAACCGGTACAGAGTTAACTAAAAAAGAAGCTAGCGTTAAGAATGCTAACCAAATTAACTTAGACGCTTTTCAAACTATCAGAACGAGCATGGATAATAAAATTGCTCAATTGTCAACATGTGATCGATTGGTGCCATTTTTAGGAGCAAGCTTTGAAGAGAAAAAAGGTGACGCAGAATGGTTAAAAAGAGCTGCAGATCGTTTAGATAAAAAAGGATGTGCTTCTGATCCATTGTTTTCTAAAATTTCAGATGCATTACATGCGTTAAACCCAACTGCAGAATCTGCTTATAATCTTGGTGTTTCTTTTTACAACAAAAAGAATACAACTAAAGCATTAGAGTATTTTAACCAGTCTGCTGAATTGCAAAAAGACAATACTAAAAAGGCAAACGTATATTACACTATTGCAAGAAATATATATGGTAGCAGTAATAAATCTCAAGCACGATCTTATGCAGAAAAAGCATTAGCTGCAAAGCCATCTTATGGAGAAGCTCACGTTTTTATCGCTCAGCTTTACGCAAACAGTGCTAACGAATGTGGAAACGATCCTTTCGAAAAAAGAGCGATCTATTGGTTAGCGTCTCAAACTGCTAGAAAAGCAGGAACATCATCTGGTAACGCAGCAGCATCATCGTATGATAAATTAGCTCCAACAAGAGCTGAAATTCATAGTTCAGGTAGAGCAGGTGAAACAATCCGTTTTAGTTGTTGGGTGGGAAGAAGCGTTACTGTTCCTAACTTATAAACTATGCTTCGCATACACAAAATAATCAATATCAGTGTCACAGTTTTTGCTGTGACATTGTTTTTTGGTTGCCAAAGCAATTTTAAGGATATCCAACGGATTAATGTGTCAGAATTTATGGCTTCCGGCGAAGCAGATTCTGTCAATCTAAAATATACCGACTCCGGTAGAATTAAAGCCATTATGGTAAGTCCGAAAATGATGGATTACGGAACAGTTCTTTATCCTTTTACAGAGTTTCCAAAAGGAATTGAAGTCACATTGTATGATCAAGATGGTAAAAAAAACTTTATCAAATCGGATTATGCCGTTACGTTCAAAGGAACAGATATTATTGACATGCAAGGCAATGTTAGAATGACATCTGAAGGAGGGCAATATTTGGAAACAGAACAATTGTATTACGACCAAAAAAACGAATGGTTTTTTACAGAAAAAAAGTTTAAATTTACAGACCCATACAAAGGAGAAACCCAAGGTGATGGTTTAGATTTTAGTAAAGATTTTAAACGAATAAACTTTCAAAAAGTTTCCGGTGTAATTAACGAAGCCGAATAAACGACAACAAACATGACTTACTTAAAATACATTCAATATTTTTATCTTTTTGCAGCCGGATTTTTTATTTACCAAGGTTTTACAAATTTAAACTCCGAGGAAAAAAGTCCGTGGTTGATGTTCTTTTTTGCAGCGATGGCCATTTTTATGTTCTTTTTCAGAAGACGATTTTTAAATAAAATGGATAATCGTGACAAAAAATAAAACGTCATGGAAATTAGTATAATTTTAATTTGTTTACTGCTTTCGGCATTTTTTTCCGGAATGGAAATTGCTTTTGTTTCCTCCAATAAAGTGTATCTGGGTATTGAAAAAATGCAAGATGGGTTTGTGGCTAAAATTTTAACCAAAATAACCCAAAATCCATCAAAGTTCATCGCCTCTATGTTGGTGGGAAATAATATTACTTTAGTAATTTATGGCTTTACTATGGGTGATTTAATTATTAAATTAATTTACCCACAATTCATCAATAGTGATGATTTGCCATTTCAGGTTTTAATGATTCAAACACTTATTTCAACAGCAATTATTTTGGTTACAGCCGAATTTTTACCAAAAGTGTTTTTTCAAATTTATGCCAATACCTTTATTAAAATATTTGCTGTTCCTGCTTATGTTTTTTATCAATTACTCTATTATATTTCTTCTTTTGTAATTTGGATTTCCGACTTTTTTCTTAGAAAACTATTCAAAACCGAAGGAGATGAAGCACAACTTTTTTTCAGTAAAGTAGAATTAGGAAATTTTATTTCAGAGCAAATGAATTCAGTTGAAGACCACAATACGGTTGATTCTGAAATTCAAATCTTTCAAAATGCTTTAGAATTTTCAGGCGTAAAAGCTCGGGATATTATGATTCCAAGAACCGAAATTTCTGCCGTAGAAATTCATGACTCGGTTAAAGAATTAAAAGCACTTTTTATTGAAACAGGTTTTTCTAAAGTACTGGTTTATCAATCTTCATTAGATGATATTATTGGTTATGTGCATTCGTTTGAATTGTTTCGAAAACCCAGAACAATCAAATCGGTCATGATTCCGGTAGAATTTGTTCCAGAAACAATGTTTATAAAAGATGTCATGAACCTTTTAACCAAAAAAAGAAAAAGTGTTGCTATTGTGTTAGATGAATATGGCGGAACTTCCGGAATGATTACCATTGAAGATATTGTTGAAGAACTTTTTGGAGAAATTCAAGATGAACACGATTCTGATGAAACGTTGATTGAAGAACAATTAAGTGAAAAAGAGTTCAGATTTTCTACTCGTTTGGATGTTGAATATATTAATGAAGTATATAAATTAAATATCCCTGAAGATGATTCATATTTAACTTTAGGAGGATTTATTGTTGATCATGTTAAAGAAATTCCACAAAAAGGCGAAGTGATAGAAATTGATAATTTTCAGTTTTTAGTGGAAGAAGCTTCTAACAAGAAAATTGAGTTGGTAAAAATGATAATTGATTTTTCAGATTAAATTAAATCAATTGGCTTTTGAAGTTATAAAAGCGAATATTCTTCTTTATTGAGTAGCATTATTTTTCGCTGTGTAAAAAATCCACAAAATATATTGAATTCTTTATAATTATTTCACAGATAATTGTATTTTCGCAAACTGAAATAAAATTAAACATAAATAGAAATGGCGATTTTAGGAAAAATTAGACAACGTTCATTTATTCTTATAGTGATTATTGCGTTGGCATTATTCTCTTTTGTATTAGCAGATGTAATTCAAAGTGGCGGTTTTAGCCAAACTTCAAACAATGTGGGAACCATTAATGGGAAAGATATTCCGTTTGAAGAATTTAGAATGAAAGTAGGAAATGCAGAAAAATCAGGTCAAGGAATGTCTAACACCCAAGCGGTTAATCAAGTTTGGAATCAAGAAATCAACCTTGCCTTATTAACAGAAGAACTTGAAAAGTTAGGCATCAGAATTGGTGAAAACCACTTGATTGAGACATTGAAATCAGACCCTAATTTTGGCCAAAATCCTTCTTTTCAAAATGAATTACAGCAATTTGATATCAATAAATACCGAGAATACATAAAAGCAAGCTCAAATCAACAAGAAAAGGACTATTTTCAAAATGTTGAAGAAAATGCAAATATCAATGCAAAATACCAATTGTACAGCAGTTTGGTTAAGTCAGGATTTTTTACAACTCAAAATGATGCTAAATTCAAATATAATTTAGAAAACAAAAAAGTTACTTTTGATTTTGTTGCCGTTCCTTATTCTTCAGTAAAAGACAGCGATGTGAAAGTTTCTGATGCAGAAATTATCGAGTACATGAAAAAGAATGAGAAAAAATACAAAGCAGACGAAACTCGCGAAATAGAATATGTTGTTATTGAGGATCAACCTTCTGAAGCTGATAAAAATGATATCAAAAATAAATTGAATTCATTCTTAACTTCAAGAGCAATCTATAATAAGGAAACAAATTCAAATGATACTATTCCAAGTTTTTCAGCTACAACTGATGTTATTAAATTTGTAAATGAAAATTCTCAATTTCCTTACGATTCAACTTATATCGGAAAATCAGATTTACCCGCTGAACATGCAGAAGCTATTTTCAACTTAGCCGATGGACAAGTTTATGGTCCATATCAATATGGTGAGTATTTTGCTTTAAGCCGTTCGATGGGAAGAAAAGCAGGAGCAAAAGCAAGGGCAAGTCATATTTTAATCAGTTTCACAGGTTCAAGAGCTCAACCAAAAGAAGACAGAACTAAAGAAGAAGCAAAAGTGAAAGCAGAAGGAATTTTGGCAGAAGTTACCGCAAATCCTGACGCATTTACAATGCAAGCATTTACAGCTTCTGAAGATCAAGGTTCTGCACAAAAAGGTGGAGATTTAGATTTCTTCGGACCTGGTCAAATGGTTCCTGCATTTAATGATTTCGTTTTCAACAATCCAATTGGAAAAGTTGGTTTAGTAGAAACTGAATTTGGTTATCACATCATCAAAGTAACCGACAAACAAGATGCAATTCGATTAGCAACTATCGCTCAAAAAATTGAAGCTTCAGAAAAAACTTCTGAAAATGCATATACTAACGCAGTGAAATTTGAATTAGCGGCTAACGAAAAATCATTTGAAACTGCTGCAAAAGAAGCTAAATTAACCGTTAATCCATCTGTTCGTGTAAAAGCATTAGACGAAATGTTAGGTCAATATGGTTCGCAAAGACAAGTTATTCGTTGGGCTTTTGAAAAAAATACGGATGTGAATGATGTAAAACGTTTCGAATTACCTAAAGTGGGTCACTTAATTGCTAAATTGAAAAAGGTAAACGAAGAAGGTTTATTAGCTATTGAAGACGCAAGAATTCAAGTAGAACCAATTTTAAAGAACAAAAAGAAAGCTGAGAAAATCATGGCAAAAATGAAAGCAACTTCATTGGAGGCTATTGCTCAAGCTAATGCTGTTCAAGTGCAAACGGCTACAGATGTTACGTTAGAAAATCCATCAGTAGCTTCTGCGGGATATGAGCCTAAAGTAGTTGGAACAGCTTTTGGAACGGCAGCAAACAAACTTTCTGCACCAATTGAAGGTAATGCGAGTGTATTTGTGGTTAAAACTACTAAAGTAACAGAGCCTTTGCCTGCTAAAGATTTTACAACTCAAGTGAATACTTTAAAATCTCAAAACGCTTCTGCTGTAGGTAGAGTGTTTGGAGCATTAAAAGATAAAGCTAAAATTAAAGATAACAGATTGCAGTTTAATTATTAATTCTAAACTGTATTGAATTTAAAATCCCAACTCTTCATAAGGTTGGGATTTTTTTATTTTAATATCATTTCATCATAACGAAGAATAGTTTCAAAACCTCGTTCTTTAAAATACCCGCTGGGATCATCTTTTGAAACGACAAGCACAAAATCTCCACCCCAAGCTCCTAAGCTCTTAATTACGCCTTTAAAATCATAAAAAAAGGCTTCCTTGATGGTAATGGTTTCCAGCACCTCGCTCATAATACTCTCGTGTTTTTCCATATCATAAACAAAGGACTTTAAATCGGAAGAGGAAAGGACAGAATTTGTAATCTTATTGATTTTTTCAATGGTTTTTCCAATGTTGTGTTGGTTGTTGATGTAATTGGCAATGGCCGATTTACTACTTTGTTTTCGGTTCAAATAAACAAAATACAAGTTGTTTCGAAATTCCGGATAAAATTCAACCGTTTTAAACTGAGGTTGATTATTTAATAATTGATAAACGATTGGCGAATCTCTTTTTGCACAAGCAATATCATAGCCACTTCCGCCAAAACTTCGGTTCAACAATTCAAAAGCATCGATGTTTAACCATTGCCCAATGTTGTTGATTAATGTGGAAGAAGTGCCCAAACCCCAATTTTTTGGAAAAGTCAAATTGGTTTCGATCTTGAAACCATTTTTATCTAAAAAATCCGGATTCATTTGAAAAGCTTCATTCAAAATCTCCAGCAACGTATTTCGAACTGAATTTTCTGCATCAAAAGGTTTGTTGATGATTTCGTCAAACGTAAATTCATCTTCAAACCAAGTGCTTCCGTCTTGATCAAAACTTTTCCATAGAATTTGCTTTGATGGAATTGTTTCTACGGTTAAATTCTGTCCATATTTTGTTGGTAAAGCTAAAGCTAAAGCTCCATCAAGAACTACATATTCTCCGGTTAAGAGTAATTTTCCGTTGCTGTAAAAGATTTGTTTCAAGGTGATTTATTTTCTAATTTCTTCCAAAAATCCCGCTACAGAAGCGTGTGAAATCGTATTATCTTTAAAATACTCCGCTACTTTTATTCTCTCTTCTGCAGTAGCATGATATTGATTTAAAATATTGTTGATGTGCATTTTCATATGACCTTCCTGAATTCCTTTCGTAGTCAATGATCGCAAGGCAGCAAAATTTTGTGCTAATCCAACAGCGGCAACAACTTGCATTAATTCGCGAGCCGATGGTTTTTCTAAAATTTCTAAATTCAATTTCACTAATGGATGCAACGAGGTTAATCCGCCCAAGGTTCCTAGTGCTAATGGAATTTCTAACCAAAATTTAAAAATACCGTTTTCAATTTTAGCGTGCGATAAACTACTGTATTTTCCATTTCGACTTGCGTACGCGTGTGCTCCGGCTTCAACAGCTCTAAAATCGTTTCCGGTTGCTAAAACTACGGCATCAATTCCGTTCATAATGCCTTTGTTGTGCGTTACGGCACGATAAGGTTCAATTTGTGCAATTTGAACGGCTCGAACAAACTTCTCGGCAAATTCTTTTGGGTTTTCGATTTGTTTTTCGGCTAAATCTTCAATTGAACAGGAAACTTCTGCTCGAACAATGCAATTCGTCACATAATTCGATAAAATACTCATCACCACTTCGATGTTTTTTTCTTCTTCCGAAAAAATTTCAAAAGTTTGAGCTTCTTGTTTCAAGGTTTTGGCAAATTGTTCCAGACAGGAATTGATAAAATTTGCTCCCATGCTATCTTTGGTTTCAAAAGTAGCATGCAACTGATAATAATTTTCGAGTTCAGCGGTTTTATCATTCAATATAATATCCAAAATTCCGCCACCGCGTTTTTGCATATTTTTAGTAATGCTTTCCGTTTCTGAATAGAATTTTGGTTTCGTTTGATTAAAAAAAGCAACTAATTTTGATTTATCCCCTTTATAAATAAAATGAACTTGTCCGATTTTTTCGGTGTTCAAAACCGTCGTTTTAAATCCGCCACGTTTCGACCAGAATTTAGCCGATTTAGCCGCAGCCGCCACAACCGAACTTTCTTCAATCACCATCGGAACGGTATAATTTTTTCCGTTGATGTTGAAATTCGGTGCAATTCCCAACGGTAAATAAAAATTGGAAATCGTATTTTCGATGAATTCGTCGTGCAATTGTTGCAGTTTTTCATCTGTATTCCAATAGTTTTTGATTAATGAAATACCTTCTTCAGGTTGTGAAAAATACTGTTTTGCAATCCATTCAATTTTTTCAACTTTGGATAATTTAGAAAATCCGGAAATTTCGTGGTTCATTTTTGTTGCTTATTGTGGTGCAAAGATAATGAAGAAAAAATTTTAGAGCGGTTTTTCAAAATGATAATAAGATTCTTTTAATTCCAAACCATTCAAAATTCCAAAAATTGCTATTTAACAGAAAAAAACACGATTTATTCCGAATTTTTCACTAAAATTGAATCTTTTTTTAATGCATCAAAAATGAATCAATTCTCAAAACTCGTTTGTTTCTTACTTCTTGTATCGGCGACCGCCATTGCTCAGCAAAAAATTACTTTAGAAGACATCTGGTCCTCAGGAACTTTCCGAACAAAAGGGATGGACGCTTTGCAAGCTCTCAAAAATACCAATCAATATACTGTTTTAAATTTTGACAGAAATTCCAATACTTTTCAAATCGATTTGTACGATTTTGCTACGTTGAAGAAAGTGAGCACGCTTGTTGATACGAAAAATCATTCAGAATTAAAATCCATTGATAGTTACACATTCAATTCAACTGAAACGCAATTGCTGATTGCTTTGAATTCGGAACAAATTTACCGACATTCTTCTGTGGCTGATTTTTATATTTATGACTTATCATCGAAGAAATTACAAAAAGTAGCCGATTATAAAATTCAAGAACCAACGTTTTCGCCGGATGGAAAAAAGATTGCCTACGGTTTTGAAAATAATTTATATGTGTATGATTTAGCTTCCGATAAACATACTCAAATTACTACTGATGGAAAGAAAAATCAAATCATTAACGGAATTACCGATTGGGTGTATGAAGAAGAGTTTGCTTTCGTAAGAGCTTTTGATTGGAATAGTTCAAGCACACATTTAGCCTACATTAAATTTGATGAAACTGATGTTCCTGAATTTTCAATGGATGTGTTTGGGAAAGAATTATATCCTTCGCAAGAAGTTTTTAAATACCCGAAAGCGGGCGAAAAAAACGCGTTGGTTTCTTTGCATACGTATGAAATAGCTTCAAATCAAACCAAAAACATCAATTTGAGTCAGTATAATGATTTTTATATTGCTCGAATGAAATGGACAAATGATGCCAATGCATTAAGCATTCAAGTGTTAAACCGTCATCAAAATAATTTAGATTTACTTTTTGTTGATGCTAAAACCGGCAGTACAAAAGTTGTTTTAAATGAAAAAGATGCCGCTTATGTTGATGTAACCGATAATTTGACCTTTTTGAAAGACAATAGTTTTATTTGGACTTCCGAAAAAGACGGATTTAATCACATTTATCATTACGACAAAAACGGAAAACTTCGCAATCAAATCACGAAAGGAAATTGGGAAGTGACTTCCTATTACGGTTTTGATGAGAAAAATGGACAAGTTTATTATCAATCGGTTGAAAATGGTTCAATTAATCGTGATGTTTATAAAGTCAAATTAGACGGAAAGAATAAAGTTCGATTAACGAATAAAACCGGAACCAACAAGGCAACTTTTAGTCCGAATTTTCAATATTTTATCAATTCTTTTTCCAGTTCAACCGAACCAACTTCGTTCACATTACACAATTCCAAAGACGGAAAGCAAGTTCAATCCATAGTTGATAATAAAGAATTAGCTTCCAAATTAGAAAGTTACAATCTTCCCACCAAAGAATTTTTCGAATTAACGACCGAAAAAGGGCATAAATTAAATGCTTACATCATCAAACCAAAAGATTTTGATGCTTCTAAAAAATATCCATTATTATTATTTCAATATAGCGGACCGGGTTCACAACAAGTTGCCAATCAATGGTTGGGAGCGAATGATTTTTGGCATATGATGCTGGCTCAAGAAGGCTATTTGGTAGCTTGTGTAGATGGAAGAGGAACCGGATTCAAAGGAGCAGCTTTCAAAAAAGTGACTCAAAAAGAGTTAGGAAAATACGAAGTTGAAGATCAAATTGATGCCGCAAAAGTTCTCGGAAATTATCCTTTCATCGACAAAACCCGAATTGGAATTTGGGGTTGGAGTTACGGAGGATTTATGTCAAGCAACTGTATCTTAAAAGGAAATGACGTATTTAAAACAGCCATTGCCGTTGCTCCTGTGACCAATTGGCGTTTTTATGACACGATTTATACGGAACGATATATGCAAACGCCACAAGAAAACGCAAGTGGGTATGATGATAATTCTCCCATCAATCACGTTGATAAATTAAAAGGAAATTACCTGATCATTCACGGAACGGCAGATGACAATGTACATTTTCAAAATGCAACTCGTATGATTCGTGCGTTGCAATTGGCCAACAAACAATTTGACCAAGCTATTTATCCAGATACCAATCATGGAATTTACGGCGGAAAAATACGCTTACAATTATATACTAAAATGACTAACTACCTTAAAGCTAATTTATAATCAAACTTATGACAAACGATACTTCGCTGGACAAAAAAGAATTATTCGGACATCCAATCGGACTTTTTATTTTATTTTTTACAGAAATGTGGGAACGTTTCTCATTTTATGGGATGAAGGCGTTGTTGGTTTTTTATCTTACGAAATATCATCTTTTTACCGATTCCAATAGTAATTTGTTAGTAGGTAGCTATGCCGCTTTAGTGTATGCGATTCCAGTTGTTGGAGGTTTTATAGCCGATAGATATCTTGGATTTAGAAAAGCTATTGTTTTCGGTGGTATTTTATTAGTTTTAGGTCATATTGGAATGGCTTATGAAGGAAATGCAGCCACAAAATCAATTCAAGGTGTAATCGAACAAGATACTTTTGCTTTACAAGTATTTTATTTATCTCTGGCTTTTATCATAATAGGAGTTGGGTTTTTAAAAGCAAACATATCATCTTTAGTAGGTGAACTTTATGAAAAAGGTGATAACAGAAGAGATTCAGGTTTTACTATTTTTTATATGGGTATTAATTTAGGTTCTGTTCTTTCTACTATAATTTGTGTTTGGTTAGGAGAAAAATACGGATGGAGTTATGGCTTTGGGGCAGCAGGTGTCGGGATGTTTTTTGGTCTAATTACATTTATTTATGGAAGAAAATATTTTCAAGGTAAAGGAGAATCAACAAATCCGCTTGCTCTAGAGAAAAAAGTGTTTGGAATTAAAAATGAATACTTAATTTATATTTTAGCGACACTTTCTACTGTTGTAATTTGGCAAATGGTTCAAAGCCATAGTGTCGTTCAAAATTTATTAATTGTTGCTGGTGCAATATCATTTATATACATAGTTTATTATGCAATTACTCAGTTAGGTAAAGTAGATAGAGAAAGGCTTTTTGCACTTACAATATTGATTGTTTTTACAGTGATTTTTTGGGCGTTGTTTGAACAAGCATATACCTCATTAAACTTCTTTGCTGATAGAGCAATGGATAGAACTTTGTTTGAATTTAGTTTTTGGAACCTAAATCCTTTTTCAGATAAATTTTTGGTATTTACAGAATATGTTATGCAACCGGATGCTGGACAGTTCTTAAGTTTAAACGGAATTTTTATCGTTATTTTGGCTCCTGTTTTTGCTTGGCTTTGGGTTAAAATGGGTAAATATAATCCTAACACAGCTGTAAAATTTTCATTAGCATTAATGTTGGTCGGATTAGGTTTTGGCTCATTAGTTTTAGGAATTAATTTATCCGGATTAGGTCAAGTGGCTGCAATATGGTTAGTAATAACTTATTTATTACACACGATGGGAGAACTGTGCTTATCCCCTGTTGGATTGTCTGCTGTTACAAAGCTATCTCCTGCAAAAATAGTTGGATTTATGATGGGGGTTTGGTTTTTAGCAACCGCAAGTTCAGAATTTATTGCCGGAATTCTAGCTAATATAGCCGCAATAGATACAGCGAATGGAGAAGCTCCCGATTTAAATTTAGCCAAACAGAGTTACTTAAAACTATTTGAATATTTATTTTATACAGGAATCGGATTTGGTTTCCTATTATTAATTTTATCTCCATTAATCAAAAAATTGATGAATGGGGTTGACAAAGAATTAAACAACTAACAACTTTTTTATGAATACATCTTCTAACGACTTCTTTAAAGACCAAGTTCTCGGACATCCTGCCGGATTGTTTGTTCTCTTTTTTACCGAAATGTGGGAACGTTTTTCCTACTATGGAATGCGGGCTATTTTGGTTATTTTCTTAATCTCAACATTTGATAAAGGCGGTTGGGAATGGACAACCGAAAGAGCAATGGGTTTATACGGAACCTACACCATGGGAGTTTATTTAACGCCTGTTTTAGGAGGTTTGTTGGCAGATAAATTATTAGGCTATCGCTGGGCCGTTATTATTGGTGCATTTATTATGACATTAGGTCACGCATCAATGGCACTTGAAACAGAATTGTTTTTATATATTGGTTTAGGATGTTTAATCATCGGAAACGGTCTTTTTAAGCCAAATATGACTTCTATGATTAGCCATTTGTACAAAGATCATCCTGAAAAGAAAGACGGTGCTTATTCCATTTTTTATATGGGAGTTAATGCCGGTGCTTTTTTAGGAATTATGCTTTGTGGTTACATCGGTGAAAAAGTTTCTTGGAGCTTAGGTTTCGGATTAGCCGGAATTTTTATGTTCTTCGGAATGTTACAATTCTATTTTACACAAAATATTTTTGGGCAAGTTGGACTTTCTCCAACAAACAAAAGCCTAATCAAATCAGATGAAGTTGATCATACTCCATCAAATATCATAAGAGATAGAATGATTGTAGTTTTCATTTTTTCAATTTTTACTGTTTTCTTTTGGGCAGCTTTTGAACAAGCCGGTGGTTCTATGACTATTTTTGCAGAAAAATATACGCAGCGAATTTTAGAAGGAAACGCAGGTTATTCATTTAAAATTATTGATGCAATTTTGACTATTTTACCATTGGGAATAATCACTTATGTGTTGGCTAAATTGTTTTCTAAAACTTTCGCAAAATATTCTCTAGGAAATATTATTCTTTCTTTGAGCTTTGTAATCATTTGGGGAATTGTAATTTGGAAAGTAAACCGAGAATTTACAGCTACTGAAACAGAAGTTCCTGCAACATGGTTCGGAATATTGAATTCATTATTTATCATTATTTTTGCCCCAATGTTTTCCAAATTATGGGAAAGTAAATACAACTTGCCCGGTGCAGTTAAATTTGGAGTAGGATTAATTCTTCTAGGTTTAGGATTCGGATTTTTAGCTTTCGGAGCTCAATCCATTGTGTCCGGAGAAGATTTTGTACGTGTCAGTATGGTTTGGTTAATCTTAGCTTATTTATTCCACACCTTAGGAGAACTTTGTTTATCACCTGTCGGATTGTCGTATGTGAGTAAATTGGTTCCTGCAAAATGGATAGGAGTAATGTTTGGAATTTACTACCTTTTCATCGCTATGGGTAATAAATTAGCCGGATCAATGGGAGGAATGATTGAAAAAATTTCCAATGAATATTCATTAAGCACATTTTTCCTTATTTTTACAATTGTTCCGATTGGAATGGGGATTTTAATCTCGGCATTAAATCCAATCATCAAAAAACTAATGCATGGTGTTCGATAATTTTCGGCATCATTTTTGAAAATAAAGAATTTAAAATAATTTAATATGAAAAAGATATTCTTACTTATTGCTTTTATAACCGTGTCTTTCGCACAAGCACAAGAAATTAAGTGGGTTACTTTTGATGAAGCGATGGCTTTACAAAAGAAAAATCCAAAACCAATTTTTATGGATGTTTATACTGATTGGTGTGGGCCATGCAAAATGTTGGATAAAAATACTTTCCAAACCAAAGAATTTGCAGACTATATTAATGCCAATTATTATGCTGTAAAATTTAATGGAGAAGGAAATAATGAAGTGAATTACAAAGGTAAAAAATATGCTAACCCGGGTTATGATGCCAACCGAAAAGGAAGAAACAGCATGCACGAATTTACCGGATTTCTAAAAGTAGAAGGTTATCCTTCGATGTATGTTTTAGATAAAAAAGGTGAAATTGCCAAAGTAATTGTAGGTTATTATCAAGCAGATCAATTGTTAGCAGAATTAAAAGCAATTTAAAAATGAAGAAAGTTTTTTTTCTATTCGTCTTTTTTTGGACTTTCCAAACGGCCTCTGCTCAAGAATTAACTTGGCATACCGATGTTAATAAAGCCATAGAAATATCATCTAAAACCAATAAACCAATGCTTTTGTTTTTCACAGGAAGCGATTGGTGCGGTTGGTGTATCAAACTGCAAAAAGAAGTTTTCTTTAAACCCGAATTTAAAGAATGGGCAAATAATGTTGTGTTGGTAGAATTAGATTTTCCTCGTAAAACAAAATTAGAACCGGCATTGGCTCAACAAAATGCTCAAATGCAACAGATTTTTCAGGTTTCAGGATATCCCACGATTTGGCTTGTTACTCCACAAAAAATTGGTGAACAAATCAATCTTCAACAGCTTGGAAAAACAGGTTATGTTGGTGGCGGACCATTAAAATGGATTGAAGTAGCCAATCAGTTTATTGCAAAAAAGTAATTAGTCTAAACTAATTCGATAGTATCCCTTTTCGCTGGTAGAGTGAAAAGGGATATTTTTTTTCCGACAAGTTTTCTCCCAATCTTCAATCAAGGTTTTATAATTACTTCCATCTGCAATAATGATTTCAGGATTTACCTCAGTAAGCAATCGCTCAAAATTAATTTTAGGAGATTGTGTGAGCAAAACGATTTCCGGTTTATGAGGAAGTTTATAAATGCCTTTTTCATCAATCACCAAAATCTTCGTTTTATTAATCCAATATACATTTTGAAGGGTTGACACACTATCAATTTTACCAAAATTACTTTGGATATAATTTTTAATCACATAATTTGAGTTTACCGCAGAATCATTACTGTGCAAAAGAACGGAGTTATTCTCCTTGCTCGCCAAAATGGTCTTTTTCGGATATTGAAAAATGATAAATTCATTCTGTCTCTTATGAAATTCCATCGAACCAATGATTGATATTTGAAAAATAAAAATTGTAATCAATGCCAAAATAATTCCTTTTGAAGTTGGCTTTTTGATGTAAAGAATGATACAAATAATTGCCAAAAGTGAACTAATTAAGATATAATAATTAAACGGAATATCTTTTATAATAAATTGTTCAAAAGAAGAAACTAAACTAACATATCCATTCATAAATCCAATTAATCCTGAAAGAAATTCAACCAATAGCGAAAAATAAATCCCAATTACCGATAAAAGTATACTGACCATTCCTGTCATTAAAATCACTGTAAGTAATGGAATGATAACTAAATTGGTAATAAAAAATAATCCCGGAAATTGATGAAAATAGTAAATACTCAACGGCAAAACTCCAATTTGAGCAGCAAAGGAAACTGTCAGAATATCATAAAAATATCCAATAATTTTATTTTTTGGATTCCACAACTTGCTTAATAATGGTTGAATGGTTACGATAGAAAAAACCGCACAATAACTCAATTGAAAACCAACATCAAAAATAAAATTGGGTTTAAATAATAGCAAAATTAGAATTGACGAACCTAACGTGTTGTAAATATTCGTCTCTCGATTCATATACATTCCGATGCTCACAAACGTAAACATCGTAACAGCTCTCACAACAGAAGAGGATAAACCTGAAAGCATTGCAAAAGTCCACAATATGACAATTAAAAGAATTGGCGTAATAACTCTTCCATGCCGAATTCGTTCAATTGGTTTTAATAATGCTTTAAAAAAATAGAGTAAAATTCCAATATGCAAACCGGAAATCGCTAAAATATGAATTGCTCCCGATTTAGAATAATTATCTAATGTTTCTTGTTCAATGTTCTGCCGTTGGCCTAAAAATAAAGCTTTTATGATGCTTATTCTATCAGTAGGAATGTTTTCATTTTCAAAAAAAGCAACGACTTTATTTCTTGTTCTTTCTAATAAAAAATTCAAATTTTCCTGTTTGGCAATTACTTTATAATTTTGATTTTCTAGATATAATTGATCAAAAACATCCTTTTTCTCCAAATAAGCAGCATAGTCAAATTGATATGGATTATGCGGTCTAATGATGGGTTTCAGCACTGCATTGGCTAGAATTACATCACCAATTTCAAATTCTTTTTCCGCATCTTTCTTATTCAAAATGATCAAAAGTTTTCCTTTTGTTTCTTTTTTATTGACGGATTCAACTTCCATAAAATACTTAAATGAAAATTGATTGGGTTTTAGTTTTTCTGAAATTATGCCTTTAACGAGACTCTTTTCGGAAGAATTATATTCAGAATTTGAATAGTGAGAAGCCTGATTTTTCGGATAGTGCAATGCAAAAAGAAATATTCCGATTGTAAAAGCCAAAAGATAAGATGAAACTCCAAAACTCAGTCTAAATTTCAAATTCGTTCTAAGAAAAAAGTATAAAATCAAAAACGGAACAAGGGCAACTAAAAAAATCAGTACTGCCAAATAAACATCCGGTTTGATTTCATTAGAAATTAAAATTCCTAAAATCAAACAGATAGTAATTACAATTGTAGGGAATTTTATCACTTTCATATAAACGAAAATAACTAAAAAATCAATTAGGAAGAAAAAAATTACAATTAAAAATGTTCTTCAGTCAAAACCCGATTGGCTTGAGCAAATGTTCTTTGATAGTAAGGCTCTTTGGTAGAAGAGATAATCACGCCACGTTGCACCGAAGAATGAATGAATATAATTTCGTCGTCACGCACTTCTGTAACCAATCCAACATGATTGATCACGCCACGATTACTGGTTTTAAAAAAAACTAAATCACCTTTTTTAACGTCTTTCAGTTTTAATTTTTCACCAACTTTAGACATATCAACTGATCTTCGTGGCAATTGAATATCATAAGCATTGAAAACAGTGCAAACTAATCCGGAACAGTCCATTCCGGCAGTTGTTGTGCCTCCGCCACGATAGCGAACACCTTCGTATTGCTTAGCAGAACTTATTAATTGTTGAATTAAATAGGGTGTGTTTTCATTATCCGGAACAAAATCTTCGTCGTCTGATTCTGTAATTCTTGATTTTTTTGAAGTTTTTGTTGTTTCAGATGTATTTCTTGTGCTTTTTGCAACAGCTTTCGAATGTTTTGGAGCAGTATACATTCCTTTTTTCTCGGCCTCACTTTTACTAGTAACAATGCCGGAGGAGGTTGATTTACATCCCACCAAAAAGAATAACAAAAAAGATATAATGACTGCGTTTTTCAAAAATTTTGATTTTTACAAAGTTAAAAAATAGAATGTTTAGAATCAAGAAATATGAGTAACAATTAATTTTGCTACTTTTTCACTAGCTCCTTCGCCACCTAATTTTTCTTCTAAAAGATGGTATTTTTCAATTAATTGTGGTCGATATTTTTCATCCAAAATTTTACTTAATTCAGATTTAATATTTTTTGAATTACATTCACTTTGAATTAACTCGGTTACCACTTCTTCATCCATAATTAAATTCACAAGCGAAATATATTTCAACGTAATAATCCGTCTGGCAATTTGATACGAAATCCAATTTCCTTTATAACAAACTACTTCCGGAACTTTGAACAATGCCGTTTCTAATGTTGCCGTTCCTGATGTAACTAATGCAGCATGAGCAACACTCAACAAATCATACGTTTTATTCGAAATAAAACGAACGGCTTCATTCGTCAAAAATTGCTTATAAAATGCATAATCCTGTCCCGGAGCTCCGGCAATCACAAACTGATAATCAGGAAAATCATTCACAACAGCCAACATTTCGTGCAACAGTTTACTGATTTCTTGTTTTCTGCTTCCTGGTAAAAGAGCAATTATTGGTCTATTGTCTAAATTATGTTCTTTTCTAAAGGTAGATTCCTCCACTTTTGTTCGATTATGAATAGCATCAATCAACGGATGACCTACAAATTCAACCGGAAAATGATGTTTTTTTTCATAAAAATCTTTTTCAAATGGAAGAATCACATACAATTTGTCAAAATCACGTTTGATGTTCTTGATACGATTTTCTTTCCAAGCCCAAATTTGTGGAGAAATATAGTAATGAGTCGGAATTTTTTTCTTCTTTGCCCACTCAGCAATTCGCATATTAAAACCCGGATAATCAATAAAAACAATCACATCGGGATTAAATTGCTCTATGTCTTTTTTGCAAAAAGTAATGTTATTTAAAATGGTTTTTAGGTTAAAAATCACTTCAGCAAAACCCATAAAAGCCAGTTCTTTGTAATGCTTTACTAAAGTTCCGCCAGCTTTTTGCATCAAATCACCACCCCAAAACCGAATGTCAGCCTGAGCATCTTCTTTATGAAGAGCTTTCATTAAGTTCGATCCGTGCAAATCGCCCGAAGCTTCGCCGGCTATGATATAGTACTTCATTTTAAACAAATATAGTGACAATGGTTAACGCAATTGTTGCCAAAACAACTCCACGAGCCATTAATTCTTTGTTGAATTTTAATAAAGCAAAGAACAAAATTACGTTGATTACAGCTCCTAAAGCAATTAATTTTCCTAAGGAATTTTGTGTTTTAAGAGCAATTACTCCATCAGCAAATTCAAAATCTGTAGCTAATGAAATGAAAAGAAAAACACCTATAAAAGCACCAATAATTCCTAAAATGAATCCGATGAGTAAATCTGTTTTTTGCATTATAAATTGAATTTATACGTATTTAATTTTTGAATAGCATGGTGAGCTGTTAAGTCAAATTGGACCGGTACGATAGAAATGTAGCCATTAGCAAGAGCCCATTCATCAGTATCTTCACCTTTATCTTGGTTGATGAATTCGCCTGTGAGCCAATAATAATCTTTTCCTTGTGGTGTTTTGCGTTTGTCAAATTCTTCTTTCCAAAAGGCTTTCGCTTGTCGGCAAACTTTCATTCCTTTTAAATCTTTTTCCTTTAATTTTGGAAAGTTAACGTTTAAAATCACACCGTCAGGCAAACCGTTTTCCAGTACTTGCGAAGCAATTGTTTTGATTGAATTTTTAATCGGTTCAAAATCGGCATTCCAATCATAATCTAATAGAGAAAAACCAATGGCGGGAATTCCTTCGATACCGGCTTCCACAGCAGCACTCATTGTTCCTGAATAAATTACATTAATCGACGAGTTGGAACCATGATTCACACCCGAAACACATAAGTCAGGTTTTTGTTTTAAAATTTCATTCACAGCCAATTTTACACAATCAACCGGAGTTCCGGAACAACTGTATTCTTCTTTTACTTCCGAATCAAAATTTACTTTATTAATAAACAGTGTGTTATTGATTGTAATAGCGTGACCCATTGCACTTTGCGGACTGTCAGGAGCAACAACTACAACATCACCTAATTGTTTCATTACATCAATTAAGGCTCTGATTCCTGGGGCGGAAATTCCATCGTCGTTGGTTACTAAAATAAGCGGTTTTTTACTCATTATAAATGATTAATTTTGAATTTAGTGTGCATTTAAACCACAAATTTAGTTTTATCATATCCTAAAGAAAACAAAATTAACTCTTTTTAAGATTTTGAAGCGTAACAAATTTCATAACTTTGTTTGGTTAAGTGATTTTTTTGAAATTAATTTACTTAAAAAATTGAAACTATAACACAAGTGGCATAATTTTTATGACTACTTATAAAGAAAGATAATGAAAACCATATTGCTATTTATGAAAAGAAACTTCAAATTGGTGTTATTGACAGTTATTTTGTCGGTTGCACTGTTGGCATTTAATGCTATAGATTCAAAGAAAAGTGAGAGCTCAGATCCTGAAAAAGATAAACTTTTAATAGAGTTATTGACTTTTGTGATAGAACGAGGGCACTATGATCCTGCTGCTATTGATGATAATTTGTCAAAAGGAATTTATAAAGATTATATTGAAGCATTAGATCCTTCAAAACGATTTTTTCTGCAATCGGATATCGATGAATTTTCAAAATATGAGACGTTGATTGATGATCAAATTAAAAATAAAGATTTGTCATTTTTTGATTTGACTTATAATCTTTATTTAAAAAGAATGCAGGAAAGTCAGAAATACTATAAAGACATTTTAGAGAAACCTTTCGATTATACTGTTGATGAAACCATCAATACAGAATATGAAAAACTTCCTTATGCTAAAAATACTACTGAGTTAAAAGAACGTTGGAGAAAACAAATTAAACTTTCTACTTTGTCATCGTTAACCGACAGAATCAAGTTGCAAGAGGACGAAAAGAATGGTGTTGTTGATGAAAAAATCAATGATATTAAGGATGAAAAGCTAAAAGAAAAATTAAAAGCAGAAAAGGACAAAAAGAAAGACGAAAAACCAAAAACTTTCGAAGAACTTGAAAAGGAAACCAGAGAGAGTTCTTTAAAATCGTTAGATGATTATTTTACTTTTATCAAAGAATTAGACAGAAATGATTGGTTTGGCGTGTATGTAAATGCCATTGCTTCCCGATTTGATCCGCACACCAATTATATGGCTCCCGATGACAAAGAACGTTTTGATGTAAGCATCAGCGGTAAATTTGAAGGAATTGGAGCTCGATTACAAAAGAAAAACGATTTAACGGAAATCACCGAATTAATTTCAGGTGGTCCGGCTTGGAGAGGAAAAGAATTAGAACCGGGTGATATTATTTTAAAAGTTGCTCAAGGAAGTGAAGAGCCAGTAGATATTGTTGGAATGCGATTGGATAACGTAGTTAAAAAAATCAAAGGGCCAAAAGGTACTGAAGTGAGACTAACCGTTAAAAAAGTAGACGGAACGATGAAAGTGATTTCATTAATTCGCGATATGGTTGAAACTGAAGAAACCTACGCAAAATCAAGTATTGTTGAAAGAAACGGAATGAAATATGGTATTATCTATTTACCGAAATTCTACATTGATTTTGAAAACCAAGACAGCCGTGATGCCGGAAAAGATGTAGCAATCGAAGTTGAACGTTTGAAAGCACAAGGCGTAAACGGAATCATCATGGATGTTCGTGATAACGGCGGCGGCTCATTAAAAACAGCAGTAGACATTACAGGATTGTTTATTGAGCAAGGACCGGTAGTTCAAATAAAATCTGCCGGAACCAAAAAAGAAGTTTTATACGATAGAGATCCTAAAATTCAATGGGATGGGCCTTTGGTTGTGATGGTTAATAATTTCTCTGCTTCGGCATCAGAGATTTTAGCGGCAGCAATTCAAGATTACAAACGAGGTGTTGTTTTAGGAAGCAAACAAACCTACGGAAAAGGAACGGTTCAAAACGTAATTGATTTAAACCAGTTTGTTCGCGGAAATACTGTTGGCGATTTAGGAGCTTTAAAAACTACCACTCAAAAATTCTACAGAATTAACGGAGGTTCAACGCAATTAGAAGGTGTAACTAGCGATGTTGAAATGCCGGATCGTTATTCATATATCGATATTGGCGAAAGAGATTTAGATAATGCTATGCCTTGGACAAAAATTGACCCAGCTCCATTTACCATTTGGGATAAACAAACCAATTTTGATCGTGCAGTTGAAAACAGTAAGCTGAGAATGGCTCAAGATGAACATTTTCAATTGATTGAAAAAAGTGCAAGATGGACCAAAGAACGAAGAGATGCTTCTGTTTATAGTTTAAAATTAGATGCTTTTACAGCTGAACAAAATAGTTTGGAAGAAAAAAGTAAACAATTCAAGCCTATTTCAGATTATAAAAATGATTTGGTGTTTAAACCAATTCCGCAAGATTTTGAATTGATGAATAAAGACGAATCTTTTAAAGAAAAAAGAGAGCGTTGGTTTGAAAGTCTTTCAAAAGATATTTATGTTGAAGAGGCTTTAAATGTGTTGGATGATTTACAATCGAAACCGGTTGTAAAAGGAAAAGTAGATTTAAAGAAAAAAATTGTAAAATCATAAACGGCAAATTGTATCTTTGAGCAATAGTTGAAAAATAAACTAATGTCCAAAAGTAATCAGTCGTTAACTAATATAGCACTTCAAAAATTCCGAAAGAATTTTTGGGGTGTTTTTAGTTTTGCTTATATCGTACTGATGATTTTTTTGGCACTATTTGCGTATGTTTTGGCACCGGATAATTCAGAAAATGCTAATCAAATGCATCTGTCTATTCATTCAAAATCGCCTGGTTTTAAGGTTCAAATGTTAGCTGTTCCATCTGAGAAAATTGCTTCCAAAACCTTAAAAGGATACTTTTTCGGTCATCCAAATCAAGTAACAGAAATTCCGATTTTAGAATATAAAATTTCAGGTAACATCATTCAATATGTAGAATATACGGAAGATGCTGAATTAAAACAAACCAAAGAAATTAGTTTAGATAAATTCATCGGTTTTTCATCGATTCAAGAAGTTGAAAAAGAGTTGATTACCACCAAAAAATTCCACCTCGGTACCGATAAATACGGTCGTGATTTGTTAAGTAGAATGTTGGTTGGCTCACGTGTTTCAATTTCTATTGGTTTTGTTGCTGTTTTAATTTCAGTTATAGTAGGACTTTTTTTTGGAGCTCTCGGCGGATATTATGGCGGAAAAATTGATATCATGGTGATGTGGTTAGTGAATGTAATTTGGTCTATTCCCACACTTTTATTGGTTATTGCAATTACGCTTGCTCTCGGAAAAGGATTTTGGCAAGTTTTTGTAGCGGTAGGTTTAACCATGTGGGTTGAAGTTGCCCGTGTAGTTCGTGGTCAAATCATCAGCGTAAAAGAAATGCAGTACGTCACCGCGGCAAGAGCATTAGGTTTTTCGGATATTCGAATTATTTTAAATCACATTATTCCAAATATTATGGCTCCGGTAATTGTAATTTCTGCGGCTAATTTTGCTTCTGCTATTTTGGTTGAAAGCGGCTTGAGCTTTTTAGGATTAGGAGCACAACCACCAATTCCGAGTTGGGGTGGAATGATAAAAGATCACTACAGTTACATTATTTTAGGAAAACCCTATTTGGCACTAGTACCAGGAACAGCCATTATGCTCATCACACTAGCTTTTATGATGACAGGCAATTCACTACGAGATGCCTTGGATGTAAAGCAATAAAAAAACCACGCTTTCACGTGGTTTAATTTTTTAGTTTCTAACTTTTCCTAATTTTTTTTGAGCACTTTCAACATCTGCTTCAAGTTCTTTAATCTTTATTTGTTGTTTGCTGATTTTGATGTTTTCTTTTTCAACCTCAATTTCAGTTAACTTTCCTTTTCGTTTCTTTTTTTCAAAACGCTCCATGTTCTTTTGAAGTGATTTTTTTTCTCGTGCAACTCTGTCCTGAGCTCTGGAAACACTTTTTTCTGCTGAGGCAACTTTACTTTGTTGTCTTTCAAATTGTCTAACTTCTTTTTCGTGTTTTCTTTGATCTTTGGCTAATTGTTTAGCTTCTTTATCTGCACGGTCTTGAGCTTTTTTAGCCTCTTTCACCGCTTTTTCTCTTTCTTTCAGAGCTTTTTGTTCAGCTTCAGCTGCGGTCACTTTCTCTTTCAATGCCTGTTCTTGGGCAACTTTAATTTCTTCGAGTGTTTTGGTTTCTTCAACCAGAATTCCAGTTTTAATTAATGTGTCTGTTGTTGTTGTTTTTGTTTCTTGGGCTTGGCTCATAAAAGAGATTAGCAAAACCAAAAGGGTACTAATTTTAAATTTCATAATGGTGTATAATTAAATTAAACAAATTAATGTATCTCAAAAGAACAACTTTTTTAATACATTTACAAAGTTAGCAATAATCATTCCTATTTGTTAAAATAAAGTTATTTTTAGATGAATAAAATCAGTTTTATATCAATATTAATTTTTGTTTTATATCTATTTGCTTCATGCAGAGATAATTATATTGTGAAAGAATTTGATTCAAATGTTAATTCAGCTGAACTTAAATCAACTAAAATAAATTGGAAAGAATTTGATTTTTATCCAACTTCCACAACCGGACAAATAATAAATCATAACTACTTGACACTTTCTTATAACGAAGAGCATGAACAAGCAGAGTGGGTTGCCTATGAATTAAAATCAGGAGTTTTCACTTATTCAGATTTTAAAAGGCCTTATTTTATTGAAGATCCAAAAGTAAAAACTCGTTCTGCTGATTGGAGAAATTATAAAAATTCAGGTTATGATAAAGGACATTTGTGTCCGGCCGGAGATATGAAGTTTTCCAAACAAGCATATAATGAAACATTCTACACTTCTAATATTTCACCACAAAAATCAGATTTCAATGCAGGAGTCTGGAATCGTTTAGAACAAAAAGTTCGCTATTGGGCCGATAAATATGATGGTTTGTATGTTATAACCGGTGGAATTTTGGAAACTAATCTCAAAACAATAGGAGATGAAGATGTTTCAGTTCCGAATTATTTCTATAAAGTTCTGTTTGATGTTTCAAATGATAACCCACGAATGATTGCTTTTTTAGTTCCTCATAAAAACAGTGATCGACCGCTTTATGAATTTGTAGTTTCGGTTGATGAATTGGAGGAATTAACCGGAATTGATTTCTTTCATCATTTGCCGAATGATATTGAAAGCAAAATTGAAAAAAGTACCGATTATAAATCGTGGAGTTTTAATTAATGAATATGAAAAAGATAATTTTAGTTGCATTAATAATGATATCAAATCAATTTTTTGGTCAAGAATTAAAAGTGATGACCTATAATATTCGATTAGATATTGCGAGCGATGGTGAAAACAGTTGGCCAAATAGAAAAGAAAAAGTTGCTGATTTAATTAAATTTTATGAACCGGATGTTTTTGGAATTCAAGAAGGGTTACCACATCAAGTGCAGTTTTTAGATTCTGTTCTTTCCGATTATAAAGTATTTGGAGATGGTAGAGATGGCGGTCAGAATGAAGAACATAGTTCTATTTTCTACAAAAGTAATAAGTTTGAATTAATTGAATTTGATACGTTTTGGTTGTCTGAAACACCAAATGAAATTTCAAAAGGTTGGGATGCGGCCTTAAACAGAATTTGTACTTATGGATTATTTAGTAATAAAAAAACAAAACAACTCTTTTGGGTTTTTAATACGCATTTTGATCATGTTGGTGAAATTGCCCGAAATAAAAGTGCCCAATTGATTCATCAGAAAGTCTCACAATTAAACATAAAAAATTATCCGGTAATCATTATGGGAGATTTTAATTTAGAACCTCAATCAGAAGCTATTTTATTCTTATCTAATCAATATGTTCATTCAAAAAGTGCTTTAAAATTGATTTATAATTCCGGTGGAACTTTTAATGCGTTTGATTTTCATAAACCAATTAGTAAAGAAAGAGAAATTGATCATATTTTTGTTTCAAAAAAATCTTTTGAAATCATAAAATACGCTGTTTTAACGGATAGTTATTTATGTAAATATCCTTCGGATCATTTTCCTGTATTGGTAGAGGTTGATTTTTTAAAATAAATTACCATTCGTTTACTTTATTGGCATCTAATTTTAAAAAGATAAACAATAAAATTGTAAACGACCAAAGACTCGATCCTCCATATGAAATGAAAGGTAGTGGAACTCCAATAGTTGGGAATAGTTTGATCAGCATTGTTATGTTAACACAATAATGAGTGAATAAAATTGTGGCAACACAATACCCATAAACCCTACTGAATTTTGTTTTTTGTTGTTCTGCTAAATAGATTATTCGAAGAAAAAGCATCACAAACAGTAAAATAACTACTGTTGAACCCACAAAGCCCCATTCTTCTCCCACTGTTGTAAAAATATAATCGGAGTGTTGTTCCGGTACAAAACCTCCTTTGGTTTGTGTTCCTTCCATAAAACCTTTTCCAATTAATCCACCGGAGCCGATGGCAATCATGGATTGGTTTAAGTTATATCCTTCATTTTTTAAATCAACATCATCGCTGAATAGAACGTTAATTCTGTCTTTTTGATGAGGTTCTAACACATTATCAAAAACAAAACCTACCGAAAGCACAAAAGAAGTCGCGGCAACAAAAACAATTAGATAAGCCAATGGATTTCGGTCAACCCTTCTTGCTCTCAAGTAATGAAAAATCATAATCAAAACAATCCCAATTAAAATATACATGGGTTGAATGAGCAATGCCGTAAAGAAAAGTATAATGGCAATAAATCCTGTCCAAAGATACCATTCGGGTAAACCTTCACGATTTAAAACCAAAATTAATGACAAGAAAATCATGGCACTTCCTGCATCAGGTTGCATTAAAATTAAGAAAACGGGTAATAAAATTATTCCGAAAGCAATTAATTGATGTTGTGTGTTTTTTAAAAAAACCTGCGAATCACTAAGGAATTTTGCTAATAATAAGGAAGTTGCTGTTTTAACAAATTCAGAGGGTTGTAAACCAAAAGATCCAAATCCGTACCAGTTGGTTTGACCTTTAACGGTTTTACCGAATACAAATAATCCTAAGAGCAAGATAATTCCAACGATATAAAATACAAAAGAGAATTTCTCATATACTTTGGCATCAATTGTTAAAACGACAATAATTATAGGAATGCTTAAAATAATAAAAAGAAGTTGTTTACCATAGAAATCACTATAATCAAATTCTGTAAATTCAACAGGAATTGAGGTGGAAAATATATTTACCCATCCCATTATAACTAAAATAAAGTATAATAGAACGGTAATCCAATCTAAATTGCTGGTTACACTTTGATTTTTCATTACAGATTAATTCTAAAGGGTTCACCACTTAACACTTTTGCATACTCACTTTCTAAACTTGAGTTAAGAATTTTTTTCTCCAAATCAGTTCGAGTGATTTTTCCTTTCAGATATTTTTCAATCATTAAACTGGCAATTGGTCCTGCAATTCGAGCACCCCAATAACCATTTTCAACAAACACAGCAATAGCAATTTTTGGATTGTCTTTTGGTGCAAATGCTACAAAAATAGAGTGGTCGGTTAATTGCACACGTTGTCCGTTAATTTTAGTAAAATTTTCTGCTGTTCCGGTTTTTCCACAAATTTCAATTCCTTCTACTTGCAAACGCGAGGCAGTTCCTTTGTTATAAACGTCAAACAAACCTTGAATAACAGGTGGGAAATATTGCTTGTCAATTGTTGTTTGATGCTTGGTAGTGAATTTTTTATCGATGGTATGATTTTTTATTTTCTTGATTACGTGAGGAGTGTAGTAGTAACCTTGGTTTGCCACTGCACACATCACATTGCACAATTGAATTGGCGTCATCAAAACTTCTCCCTGACCAATGGAGTTCGATATAATGGTAGTACTTTTCCATCCTCCAGCAGAATAATATTTGTCGTATAATTTTGATGTAGGTACATTTCCTCTACGTCCAGGAGGCAAATCATAACCCATAAAATTTCCTAATCCGAAACTTTTTAAATGATTACTCCATGCATCCACACCATAAGCCGGTTTTGGATATTTTTCAATAATTTTTTTATACGTATTGGCAAAATACGTGTTGCATGAACTGTAAATTCCGGCATTCAAACTAAATCCTCCTGAATCGTGGCACTTCATGAAACGATTTCCATAGCTAAATCCTCTTCTGCAGAAAAAAGTGGTTTGTTCGTCAATTACTTCTTCTTGCAAACCAATTAAAGCTGTTAGTATTTTAAACGGTGAACCCGGAGGGTATTCGGCTAATAAACCTCTATCATACAAAGGTTTTGCAATACTATCGTTGTATAATGCTGTGTAATTTTTAGAACGTTGTCTTCCCACCAAAAGAGCAGGGTCATATGTTGGAGCAGATATTAAAGCTAAAATTTCACCAGTACTTGGCTCAATGGCAACAATTCCGCCACGTTTGTTTTGCATAAGTTCTTCGCCATATTTTTGAATATCAATATCCAATGTAAGTGTGATGTCATCTCCTTGTTTGGAAATTGTGTCAAAAATTCCTTCTTTATATGGACCAATATCTCGGTTAAATTTATCTCTTTGAATATATTTTACACCTTTTTTTCCTCTTAAAAATTCTTCATATTGTTCTTCAACACCTTGTCGCCCAATTAAATCACCACTTTTGTAATATGGATTTTTTTCAATCATTGCGGGATTTACTTGTGTAATAAATCCAAAAACATTTGCACCTGCATTTACTTGATAGTCTCTTAATGAACGTTTTTGAATATAAAAACCTTCAAATTTTCGAATTTTTTCTTGAAAAACGGCGTACTCTTTTTTATTCAACTGAGGTAAAAAAACGGAGGGAAGTCGTGGACTGTAAACAATCGCCTTTTTGATTTTTTTATCAAATTCTTCTTTCGTAATGTCTACTAATTCACAAAATTTTAAAGTGTCTAAGTTTTTAATTTCTCTGGGAACAACCATAATGTCATACGAAGGCTGATTGGCAACCATAAGTTTTCCTTTTCGGTCATAGATATAGCCGCGTTCAGGATATTCATAAACAATTTTAATGGCGTTGTTTTCAGACTTTAATTTGTATTCGTCGTCAATAATCTGCAAATAAAATAGCCTTACCAAAATGGCAACGGTTACAAAAATAATCAGGGATGGTAAAATAGCTTTTCTCAATTTTTACTGGGCTTAAACATATAGATGAGTAAAATACAAAGTATCAGTGTAAAGATAGTACTCAAAATGGTTCTAAGCAATATATCCCAAAAAAAACTAAATCGGAATATTTCTAATAAAAAGAAAATAATATGGTGAGTTAAAACGGATATTAGAAGAAATGAAAACCGTTCCGGAGTAAGTCGTTCATTGATTTTTACGGTTTGATATTCATAACTCAATCCAAAAGAAAATTTAAAAAAGGATGGTCGTAAATAAGCTAATGTTAAACACGATGCCGCATGAACTCCACCGGAATTATTAAACATATCCATCGTAATTCCAAGTAAAAAGCTGGCGAAAATAAGACCATTTTTGCTTCCGTTAACAGGATAAAGCAATATGAAAAGAATGTAAGGATAGGGATTAACATAACCCAAAAAGTTAATCTTACTGAAAATAGCTACCTGAGCCAAAATCAGCAAAACAAAACGAATAATATTGATGATGACCGTACTATTCATTTAGGTTTTGATTTTCTAACTCTAAAATTTCTTTACGGTCTTTGTTTTCAATGATATAAACATGGCCTAAACTAGTCATGTCATTAAACAATTTTACATCAATAGTAAAATAGTTTGTTTTGTCGTCGGTATAAATTTTGTGAATTGTTCCTATATTTACATTTTCAGGAAATATAATCGATTGAGCTCCGGTAACAATAGTATCTCCTTTTTTTACCGATGCTAATCTTGGCACATCAATTAACTGAACATAACCTGTATTTTTTCCATTCCAAGTTAAGGTTCCAAAATGACTAGTTTTTTTAATCTTAGCATTTATTTGCGATTTTATATTCAAAATACTAATTACCGTAGCATAATTTTTTGAAGTATTTTCAACAATTCCAATAATTCCTTTGCTGTTTACAACCCCCATATCGGATTTAACGCCTTTAGCACTTCCGGAGTTGATGGTAAGGAAGTTTTCATGAACATTATACGAGTTATTAATGATTTTTGACTGAATTACTTTGTAGTTTCCAAAACTGCTCAGTAATTCTTTGTCTATGATTTTGGTTGTATCTTTTCTATTGTATAATAAACTTTTCAAACGAGCATTTTCATTTGCTAAGCCTTCGTTTTCTGTTTTTAAATTCAAATATTCATTCACCGAATTGATACGTTCATAAACACCTCCGGTAACAAAATTAGCGGAATTAATTACCTTACTTCTGTGATACGAATGTGATTGAATAGTGAGTGATAACGAAATGACCAAAAGCAGCAAAAACAATAGCCTTGTACTGTTTTTTATGATAAAAATAAATATCTGCTGCATGTTTCAGTGATTCAGATTGGTAATTCCGTTAGCGTAAATATCAGTAAAACTGATTATTTGATTAAAATACTTCTGAACTTGTTGATGTTTTTTAATGCAATTCCGGTACCACGAACAACGGCTCTCAACGGATCCTCAGCAATGTAAACCGGTAAATCTGTTTTAAGCGAAATTCGTTTGTCTAATCCGCGTAACATTGAACCACCACCGGCAAGATAAATTCCGGTGTTGTAAATATCAGCGGCTAATTCGGGTGGAGTTTGCGATAAAGTTTCCATCACGGCATCTTCAATTCGTTGGATTGATTTGTCTAATGCTTTGGCAATTTCACGATAGGAAACATCAACCTGTTTTGGTTTTCCGGTCAATAAGTCACGACCTTGAACCGACATTTCATCCGGTGGAGTGTCTAACTCTTCAATAGCGGCACCAATTTCAATTTTTATTTTTTCTGCGGTACTTTCTCCCACAAACAAGTTATGTTGTGTACGCATGTAGTAAACAATATCATTTGTAAAAACGTCACCGGCAATTTTAACCGATTTGTCACACACAATTCCGCCCAAAGCGATTACGGCAATTTCTGTTGTTCCACCACCAATATCTACAATCATGTTTCCTTTTGGTTGCATAATATCAACACCAATACCGATTGCGGCTGCCATTGGTTCGTGAATCAAATAAACTTCTTTTCCGTTTACACGTTCACAGGATTCTTTTACGGCACGCATTTCTACTTCGGTAATTCCGGACGGAATACAAACCACCATTCGCAAAGCAGGAGTGAACAAACGTTTTTTAAGAGCCGGAATACTTTTGATAAACATACTGATCATTTTTTCAGATGCATCAAAATCGGCAATAACCCCATCTTTCAGAGGCCTTATGGTCTTAATGTTTTCATGTGTTTTACCTTGCATTAAGTTGGCTTCTTTTCCAACAGCGATAATTTTTCCCGATATTCTATCACGAGCTACAATCGACGGAGAGTCAATTACTACTTTATCATTATGAATAATTAAGGTATTTGCGGTACCAAGGTCAATGGCTATGTCCTCGGTCATGAAATCAAAAAATCCCATACGTTTGTTTAGGGTTAATTAGGTTTATAAAATTGTAACGTACAAAGGTAAAAAAATTAATGTTTAAAATGACGTGTTCCTGTAAATACCATTGCAATTTTATTTTCATTGCAGTAGTTGATACTCAATTCATCTTTAATTGATCCACCAGGTTGAATAACAGCAGTTATTCCGGCATGATGAGCAATTTCTACACAGTCCGGAAATGGGAAAAATGCATCACTTGCCATCACAGCACCATTTAAATCAAAACCAAAAGTATTTGCTTTTTCGATTGCTTGTTTTAAAGCATCCACACGTGAAGTTTGACCCGTTCCGGAAGCAATTAATTGTCCGTTTTTGGCAAATACAATTGTATTCGACTTCGTGTTTTTGCAGATTTTTGAGGCGAAAAGTAAATCTTCAATTTCTTGATTAGTAGGTGTTGTTAGGGTAACGGTTTTTAAACCTTCTTTATTGTCTGTAATGTTGTTTTTATCTTGAATTAACAATCCGTTCAAGCAAGTTCTGATTTGTTTGGTTGGTAATTCAACTTCGTGCTGAACTAAAACAATTCGGTTTTTCTTTTCTTGTAAGATGATAACCGCTTCATCATCATAACTTGGAGCAATGACAACTTCGCAAAATAATTGATTGATTTCTAAAGCAGTTTCTTTGTCAATTTTTCCATTGGCAATTAAAACTCCTCCAAAAGCAGAAGTTGGGTCGCCCGCTAAAGCATCTAAATACGCTTGTTTCATCGAACTTCTTGTTGCAATTCCACAGGCATTATTGTGTTTTAAAATAGCAAAAGTGGGGTCGTTGTCTTTAAATTCCAAAATCAAATTGACAGCGGCATCCACATCTAATAAATTGTTGTATGACAATTCTTTTCCGTGCAATTTGGTAAACATTTTGTCAAAGTCGCCAAAGAAAAATCCTTTTTGATGTGGGTTTTCGCCATAACGAAGCACTTGACCATTTTCGATACTTTCTTTGTAAACCGTTTCGTCTGTATTGAAATAATTAAAAATAGCCGAATCATAATGCGAAGAAACATGGAAAGCTTTCGTTGCCAAATGACGTCTTTGATCTAAAGTGGTAGCACCATTTTGAGAAGATATCAAATCCAATAAATAATTGTATTCACTCACAGAAGCAACGATAACAGTGTCTTTAAAATTTTTTGCAGCAGCACGAATTAATGAAATTCCACCGATATCAATTTTTTCGATGATGTCCGCTTCCGAAGCACCAGATGCAACCGTTTTTTCAAACGGATACAAATCCACAATTACCAAATCAATTTGCGGAATTTCAAAAGCTTTCATTTCTTCTACATCGCTTGGATTGTCTTGACGATTCAAAATTCCGCCGAAGACTTTCGGGTGAAGTGTTTTTACTCTCCCTCCCAAAATAGATGGATAAGAAGTAACTTCTTCCACAGGAACTACAGGAATGTCTAAATTTTTTATAAATTCTTCCGTTCCACCAGTCGAATAAATGGTTACGTTTTGGCTGTGTAATTGTTTTACAATTGGCTCTAATCCGGTTTTGTCAAACACTGAAATTAAAGCAGATTGAATGGTTTTTGTAGTTGTCATTGTGTTGTTGTTTTTTGAAGGTGCAAAAGTACTATTTGTATGTTTAACTTTCAAAGGAATGCAAGATTAGTTTTTTCTTTTTTTGATATTTTTTACAGTTGAAAATAACTTCCTTTTTGTTTAAATTTTATCAAGCTGTAGTATGACATAGTGTTCAACCGAATGAACACAAAAAACACATGTTTTTTTGTAACAAAATCATAACTTAAACTACCAATAACTATATTTACAATTAAGAAAAATTCTATGCTTCTTTATCTCCGTTTGCTCAAAGAAAGTTTCAATTTTGCGATGAATGCGTTGCGAAACAATAAATTGCGTACTTTTTTGTCGTTGCTTGGAGTAACAATTGGAATTTTTTCAATCATTGCTGTACTTGCTGCTGTAGATTCTTTAGACCAGAAAATTCAAGGCGATTTAGGTGATTTGGATAAAAATACTGTTTATTTATTGCGTTTCCCTTTTGGTCCAAGCGAAGTTCCAAGCTGGAAAAGAGAGCAATTTCCGAATGTTACGTATGAAGAATTTGAGTATTTAAAACGTTCTTTAAACGGTGTAGATAAAATGGCATTTAACCTTTTTACTCGAAATGAAAACATCAAGTTTGAAGATAGAACGGTAAGCTCTGTTAGAGTTACGCCAACTACCAACGAGTTTGAAGGAATTGACGGAATTAAAATTGACAATGGACGATTTTTTAACGAATCGGAATCTAATTCAGGAACAGGAGTGATTATTTTGGGTTACGAAGTTTCGAATGGTTTATTTGAGAGCCCTGAACAGGCAATTGGAAAAAAAATTCGTATGTATGGTCAACGTTTCACCGTGATTGGCGTTACTGAAAAACAAGGATTTTCAACTTTTGGTGATAGTCGAGACAATGCAGTTTTTATTCCGATGAATTTTATTAGAAGATTATATGGTGAAAATAGTGATATGTTAACACCTGCTATTTTGATAAAACCTGAAAAAGGAATTGATATGGAAGGTTTTAAAGGCGAAATCACTCAAAAACTTAGAAATTTTAGAGGATTAAAAGCTTCAGAAATTGATAACTTTTTTATCAATGTATTGTCAGGTTTCACTGATATGATTGATGAAATTGTTGGTCAAATGAATGTTGTAGGTTGGATTATATCAGGTTTTTCACTTTTGGTTGGTGGTTTCGGAATTGCCAATATCATGTTTGTATCTGTAAAAGAAAGAACCAACTTAATTGGAATTCAAAAATCATTAGGAGCTAAAAATAAATTTATTCTCTTTCAATTTTTGTTTGAAGCGGTAATTTTGTCTGTAATTGGTGGAATTATTGGCTTGGTTATGGTTTGGCTGATTGCAATGGTGTTATCCAAAGTATTGGACTTTGAATTCGTTCTTAGTTTTGGTAATATGATGCTTGGAGCTGGGTTAGCAGGATTTATCGGTTTGGTTTCCGGAATTATTCCGGCGATATCGGCTTCCAAATTAGATCCTGTGGAGGCGATTAGGAGTGGGATGTAAGTAATTAGTAAAAGAAAAAAATTTATTCAAAAAAAAATCCCGAGCAATCGGGATTTTTTTTTATCTAACATCTTCATTTAAAATTAAATCTAAATAAAGATTTACTTTATCTTTTAATTCCTTCCGGTGAGTTATAAAATCCAAGAATCCGTGTTCTAACAAAAATTCAGAAGTTTGAAAACCTTCCGGTAAATCTTTTCCGGTGGTGTCTTTTACAACTCTTGGTCCTGCAAAACCGATTAAAGCTCCTGGTTCACCAATATTAATATCGCCTAACATCGCATAAGAAGCAGTTGTTCCACCCGTAGTTGGGTCGGTACAAAGTGAAATGTATGGAATTTTAGCTTCAGCTAATTGAGCTAATTTGGCAGAAGTTTTGGCTAATTGCATCAATGAAAAAGCTGCTTCCATCATTCTCGCTCCACCTGATTTTGAAATCATAACAAAAGGTACATTGTTTTTGATAGAATGGTCAATTCCTCTTGCAATTTTTTCACCTACGACAGCTCCCATCGAACCTCCGATAAAGGCAAAATCCATACAACAAACAACCAAATCTTTTCCTTTTGATTTTCCAACAGCTGTTCGAACCGCATCTTTTAATCCGGTTTTGTCGTAAGCTTCTTTTAATCGGTCGGAATATTTCTTCGTATCCACAAAATGCAATGGATCTTTCGAAGTCATTTTTGCATCTAATTCTTTGAATTTATTGTCGTCAAACAAAATTTCAAAATATTCTTTACTACCAATTCGCACGTGAAAATCGTCATCCGGACTCACCCAAAGATTTTTGGCTAATTCGTCCTGATCAATAATTTTTCCAGTAGGGGATTTATACCAAAGTCCTTTTGGGACATCCTTTTTATCTTCCGTAGCGGTTTGAATTCCTTTTTCTGTTCTTTTAAACCAAGCCATTCTTTATTAGTTTAAGGTTATAGTGTTTCAGGTTTCAAGTTTCAGGTTAAAAACTTGAAACCTGAAACTTGAAACAAATTTTATAAAGTATTCACATTATTCAAATCAGCGAAAGCTTGCTCTAAACGTGTGTTGAATGTAACTTCACCTTCGCGAATCCATTTTCTTGGATCGTAATGTTTTTTGTTTGGCGAATCTGCTCCGTCCGGGCTTCCGATTTGAGTTTTTAGGTAATCAATTTTGTTGACCATATAATCACGAATTCCTTCTGTGAAAGCAAATTGTAAATCGGTATCAATGTTCATTTTGATTACACCGTATGAAATGGCTTCTCTGATTTCTTCTAATGTGGAACCTGATCCACCATGAAATACAAAATCAATTGGATTTGAATCGGTATTGAATTTTTTCTGAACAAATTCCTGCGAATTTTTCAAAATAATTGGCGTCAATTTTACGTTTCCGGGTTTATAAACTCCGTGCACATTTCCAAAAGCAGCTGCGATGGTAAATTTCGGACTCACTTTCATCAATTCTTCATACGCATAAGCCACTTCTTCCGGTTGAGTGTATAATTTTGAACTATCCACATCTGAATTATCAACACCATCTTCTTCACCACCTGTTACACCTAATTCAATTTCTAACGTCATTCCCATTTTACTCATTCGAGCTAAATATTCTTTACAAATATGAATATTTTCTTCGATTGGTTCTTCAGATAAATCAATCATATGTGAAGAAAATAATGGTTTTCCTGTTTCAGCAAAATGCTTTTCGGATGCATCTAACAAACCATCAATCCAAGGCAATAAATTTTTTGCACAATGGTCTGTATGTAAAATCACGGTTGCTCCGTAAGCTTCAGCTAAAGTATGGATGTGTTTTGCACCGGCAATTCCTCCTAAAATAGCAGCACGCTGACCTTCGTTTGAAAGGCCTTTTCCAGCATTATAAGATGCTCCTCCGTTTGAAAATTGAATAATAACAGGAGCGTTTAATTTTGCAGCAGTTTCCAAGACGCCATTGATAGTGCTTGAACCGATTACGTTTACAGCCGGTAGTGCAAATCCTTTTTCTTTAGCATAGTTAAAAATTTCCTGAACTTGATCTCCGGTTGCTACACCTGGTTTTATGTTGTGTGCCATTTTGCTTATTATATTAGTTAAGAGAACAAAAATAAGAATTAATCGAGTGAACAAAAAATAATTGACTATAAAATCGATGCCGTTAAGCTTAGTTTTATCTAAAAATTACGATAACGTTTTAGAAAGGATAATTAATTCCCACATTAAACACTGTGTTGCTAAAATTATATTCTCTAAACCATCTTTTACCAACTTCATGAGCCGGGTTATAGGTTTTGAATCCGAAATCGAATCGAGCAACCACAAATCCGAAATCATATCGAATTCCGAAACCGGATCCCACGGCAATGTCTCTTAATGATTCTAATCCGGAAAAAACAAAATCTTCATCTTCCACATTATCCAAAACATTCCAAATGTTTCCGGCATCTACAAAAAGAGCTCCTCTCAGTTTTCCAAACATTTTAAAACGAAATTCGGCATTCACCAAAATTTTCATATTGGCTTCGTTAAAATCGTTTCGGGCTCCACTTCTTCCGGGTCCAAGTCCATAAGGTCGCCAAGCCCTGTTGTCGTTTGAACCTCCTCCAAAATAACTTCGTGAAAACGGAATACTATTTGAATTTCCGTAAGGAACGGCTATTCCAAAAAATGTTCTGGTTGCAAAAATCATGTTGTTTCTCAGATCAAAATGTTTAATAAACTCAAATTCACCTTTAAGATATTGTGAAAACTCAATGTCAAAAAAAGTTTTATTTCCATTTGGTCCAGATGGTTGGTTGGAAGCGTCTGCAATTAGTGATAATAAATTTCCGGCCGACTCACCTTTTATTCTAAAAACATAAAAATTATTGTCTAACAAGCTTGTTTTTGTTGTCTTGGAAAAACTATAACTCGATGCGATAATAAGGTTGTTCTCTGTTAATCTGTTTTTACGTTCGTTAATACTTCGAATCGTGTTAAAATCAGATTGAGATGGATTAATGCCCGGCTCATTAAACAATGCCTCATTAATAAAACCGGTTGTTCCAATTGGGATAGTTAAATCTCCGTTGTTATTCAAAAATTCTGTGTCAACATCATAATTTTGAGCTATATCATTCAAAGCTTCATAGGACGAACGATATACGTTGAAATAATTACTAACGTTTATGTTCTTGATGTATTGAATATTGAGTAGATCAAATCGAACAGAATTATATCGTTTTGGAGTCCAATTGTAGGTAAGTGCACCGGTAAAATTCTCTTTATCTAAACCAATATTTTCTTGCTTGGCAAAACCCACACTAATTTGTGTTGACGGAATCATTTCTTTCGAAATAATTCTATCTGTTTTAATGGGGAAAAATACTCTTGGAAAATTTAGTCGTAGGTCGGCACCGTATTCAGAAATATTGAAAAAAGTATTGTCTGGATTAGCTAAATCTTGTGAAGAACCAATATTCCCTCTTCCTGATATTTCTAAAGTTTCTGCACCATTAAATATATTTCGAATAGAAAAGGAAGCATTACCCGCTAAACCAAAATCTTGAATGTTTGAATGTATAGCATCCAACGAAGCACCAAAACTGTATTTTTTTCTGGGGCTGAGGTAAATATTGGCAATCAATGAACTTGCTAAACTATCTCTAGGATCAATTTCATATTGAATTGACGGATAGGTAAAGACTTTAAAATTATTAAGTGAACGAGAGGTTAAGTTGTTTCTAAAATCGGCATAAGTGCCGCCTTTGCTAATAAAAACCGCATCCGTAATGGCTTTTGGTCTGTATTTTAGTTTGTCGATACTGTAAAGGTTGTAGTTATTATACACCACACTATCGGCAATTTTAACCTTATTTTTTGAAGAAGGATTATCAGTATAAATATTTACCTCACTGATTTTATAAACTTTAAATGGAGTAGTAACCAATGTGTCGCCATCACGATAGGAATAATCACTAATTAATAAATTTACATTTGCTTTGTTACCTGTTTTAATGGTGTCAATGTCAAAATTGATATAATTTTGTTGAAAATTATACACTCCATTGTTTCGGAAATTATTTGTGAGTCGATTTCTTTCCTCTTCAAAATTATCCGATTTATATTGTTGTCCGGATTTAATAACTGATAAATTTTCCGTTCGTTTGTAAAGTGAATCTAAAACAGGTGAAGTAATTTTACGGTTAATACTGTCAAGAATATATGGATTTCCTAACGTTACGGTGTAAGTGGTTGATGCTTTTTTTGTATCAATTGTATCAATAGCAACCGTTGCATCTACATTAAAATAGCCTTCATTAAAATAATAACCTTTGAGCTTTGTGATTGATTTTTTAGCTTTTAATTCATCTAAAATTACCGGAGCTTCACCAGTGCTTTTCAAGAAGTCATGAATTCCGGAATACCAAAACGATTCGCCTAAACGATACACTTGTTTGGATGATAAAAACTTTGAAGCCCTATGAAACCGAATTGAATCTTTTATGAATTTTTCTGCAAATAATGAATCGTGATCTGGTTTAGCCCAATTGTAAACATATAGGCTTAATGGTAAGTTCAAAAAACGCGTATTTGTTTTCTGAGTTATTAATCCGGTAACGTCTTCGTTTTTAACTTTTTTTCCATCAACAATAACATCCGATTTGGCGAGTAGGTTTTTTCCATCCGGAACTCTTTTTACAGAATCACAGGCATAAAAAAACAGTGCAATTAAAATTATTAATGATATTTTTGCGGAAATCTTTTTCAATTGAATTAGAAATTTAGTTCAAAAGTACATTATTTTATGGTTAGTAAAAACCAAATTAAACGAATTACCGGATTGCATCAAAAAAAGTTTAGAAATGAACAACAACTTTTTATTGCCGAGGGGTTCAAAGTGATTCAGGAATTGTTTTATTCGCATTATGAAATTCAGGAATTTTATTCTACCGATGCAACATTGCAATTGAATAACGAAGTTAGACCGGAGATTATTTCAGAAGCTGATTTAAAAAAAATAAGTTGCTTAAAAACACCTAATACTTGTTTAGCAGTTTTTAAAATAATACCATCAAAACCAATTAAATATGAGGGTTTGACGTTGGTTTTAGATGATGTTCGAGATCCGGGAAATTTGGGAACAATAATCCGTTTGTGTGATTGGTTCGGGATTGAACAATTAATTTGTTCCGAAGAAACAGCAGATGTTTATAATCCGAAAGTAATTCAGGCAACTATGGGATCGATTGGTAGGGTAAATGTAATTTATACGTCTTTGACTAACTTTTTACAGAAAACCAATCAGACTATTTATGGTGCTTTTATGGATGGTGATATTGTATATAAATCTGACTTACCATCCAATGCAGTGTTAATCATGGGAAATGAAGCCAATGGAGTTAGTGCGAATGTTGAAGCTTTAATTCAGAAAAAAATAAGTATTCCTCGTTTTGGTAAATTACAAAAAACAGAAAGTCTGAATGTAGCAACAGCAACGGCTATTTTGTTGAGCGAATTTCGAAGAAATCTTAATGGAAAGTAAAATTCACAAAAAATCCTCTTGTTGACATAGAACTAACCGAAGATGTCCACGGACTGTTTGGATCATTGTCGCGAATTAATTCATCGTTTAAACCGAATACACCTCTTATGGATGGTGAGAATTTGAAGTATTCGAGATAAATATCAATACCAAAACCAACTTCATAAAAATTACTCCATTGTGTCATTCTAAAACGATTGTTTGAATTATCGTCTTGAGCTTTGGCGTTACTCGATAAATTGAGTGCAGTTGAAACACCACCAAGTAAATAAGGTCTAACGTTTCCTAATCGTTTGGATGAAAACTTCAAAAGTAACGGGAAATGAATATAAGTTGATTTTACTTCCCGCATTGCATCAAATTGATTTTCAAAATTTGGGAAAGTTAAATTTCGTTGTGTGTAATATAATCCAGGTTCAAAACGAAGGTTTATATTTCTATGTAAACGTAAATCCCCAACCAAACCTACGTTAAATCCAGTGGTAGATTCCGATAAAATTTCTTCGGTAACACGATTTTGATCTATTTTAAAATCATACGAATTAAATCCTAAAAAATAACCCCAATGAACGCGTTGTTCGTCAAAGTTTTCTAGGTGAATAATCGGATCTTTACCGAAAATTCCGCCAAACTGGGCATTGGTTTGGATGCTTATAAAAAAGATTATGGCTAAAAATACTGTTCTCATTTTATTTTTTTGATGCTGAATAAATAGTTGCAACACCAAATGTTTGAGGCATTGCTGCTACGTCTATAAACCCAACTTTTCTCAAAATATTGTTTAAAGCTTCTCCATAAGGAAAAACTGAAGCTGATTCTGATAAATAGGAGTAGGCGGAATTGTCTTTGGAAAATAGTTTTCCTATAAGTGGTAAAATATTTTTTGTATAAAAATGATAGCCTTGTTTAAACGGAAATGTCCTTGGAACAGAGGTTTCTAAAATAACAAATACTCCGTTAGGCTTTAAAACACGAAGTATTTCAGCCAAGCCTTTTTCTAAGGTTTCAAAATTTCTTACGCCAAAAGCAACTGTAATAGCGTCAAAACTATTATCTTCAAATGGAATGTTCTCAGAATCACCCAAAACCATTTCAATTCTATTTGAAAGTTTTTTTTGTTCAATTTTTCTTCTTCCCACATCAAGCATTCCGGCAGAAATATCTAAACCAACAATTTTTTTAGCATTGGTTTTTGTCATCAAAATAGCTAAATCACCCGTTCCGGTTGCAATATCAAGGATTGTATCAGGATTTTTCGCAGAAACTATTGCCAAGACCTTTTTACGCCATTTCACATCGGTGCCAAAAGAAATTACACGGTTTAGTCCGTCATAATTGCCTGAAATGTTATCAAACATCTGAGCAACTTGTTCTTTTTTACCTAAGGAGGAATCTTTATATGGTGTAACAGGTTTTGACATACTTAAATTTTAGGCAAATATAAACTATTCTGTAATCATGGCAATAATAGTATGATTTAATTTGTTCAACATTATTTTCAAAAAAATAAACAAAAACTAGCTGTTTTTAGTGATATAAAAAAAATCACTATAAGTGGGTATTGCGTATGTAATTGATAATGTGCAATTTTACAACATGAATCAAATGTTAAACATCATGTTATCAAGAATTGTAAAGGCTGAACTAAGGTGGATACTATTGGCACTAGTTATCACATTTTTTCTTGTTAGCAGTATCGACAGTGTTGCTTTAATAGGCAATACTGAAGTTGGGGTGCCACAAACGTTCTTAGGGTTAAATTTGTTTTTGGAAATTTTAGTTTTTTTCGCTTTTAGTACCTTTGTGGTATTTGGTATTAAAGGCTTCTTTGAGATGTATTCTCAAAGGTTTGCCAATGTCGTGATCTTCATTTCTGGAGTATTTCTGGCAGTGGTGATTTTTATATTAAGTTATCAGATACTGATGCTTGAATAGGCCAATTCATACATGATACATTGATTCTAAACATCCCGAAAGGGATGTTTTTTTATTTACGAATGTAGGTTTGATAAGTAAAATCTACTGCATGTTTCTCATCTTTAGGATGATATTCTTCATCAACAAGTTGCCATTCTTCCTGATTTAGTTCAGGAAAATAAGTATCGGCTTCAAAAGAATCGTGAACCCGAGTTAATTCGATAACATCAGTGAAAGGTAGTGATTGTTTATAAATTTCGCCACCACCAATTATAAAAGCATCTTCATCTTCTTCAATAAATTCTAATGCTTTTTCAATGCTGTTTACAACAATGCAACTTTCCGGTTGATAGTTTTTTTGTCGTGTAATAATAATGTGTGTTCGATTAGGAAGTAATTTTGGGAAACTTTCAAAAGTCTTTCTTCCCATTATGATTGAGTGACCCGAAGTCAATTCTTTGAAACGTTTAAAATCATCAGGTAAATGCCAAACCAAATCATTGTCTTTACCTAAAGCATTGTTTTCGGCTGCAGCCGCAATCATTATAATCATTCTTAAATTTCAGTTTTAGAATTAAACTCGTTTTCTACTTTTTGTTGTAATTGCTGAATTTTTTGTTCTTGTTTTGCCATTAAACGTTCAATTTGATCGCGTTCCCAGTTTTTATTCATAAATCGATCTGTGATATACACTTTGATGAAATGTAGAATGAACAGGAAGAACCAAATAGTAACCGCCCACAAATACCAACCTTCAAAGGGTTGAATGTCAAAAAATTTCTCCACTAATAAAAAGAATAAACTTCCAATTAAAAAAAGGACAAAATGATAATATAGTCTTTTTTTCTGTTTGATTCTTCTACGAGCATATTCATATTGTTCGTGTTGCTCTGTGTTCATAATTTTTTTATTATTGGTTTTTTGGTTCTGAAAGGTATTATATTTTTGAAAAATAAAAAAATCATTTTTACATATAATGAAAAGCGAAACCGTTTTCCTGTTAAGAATTGTTAATCTAACCTATTATAAATTAGCAAAATAGCTATTTTTTGTGGTGGTTTTTAGTAATTTAACAAAAAGAAAGCTAACTATTTGATTTTCATTATTCTATTTGTTTCTTTGTGGCATAAATTTAAAAATTAAATTAACCATGGCAATCAAGAAACAATTTATAAAAACGAAACCGGTTTGTAAAGTAACTTTTTCAATCGAAGCAAAAGAAGCTACTACTGCTGCAGTAGTTGGTGATTTCAACAATTGGAATCCGAAAGAAGGAGAATTAGCAAAATTAAAAAATGGAACTTTCAAAGCTACGTTTGAATTACCTGCTTCAAATTCATACGAATTCCGTTATTTAGTTGATGGAGAATTTGTAAACGATGATCAAGCAGATGCTTACAAATGGAATGATTTTGCTGCTGCTGAAAATAGTGTTGTAGCTGTATAATTTTTGTTTTTATCGTAGAAATTTAATCCGTTTGATTTTTTCAAACGGATTTTTTTTAATCTAATTTAAATGTAATTGGAATGCTAAAGGAAATTTTTACCGGTATTCCTTTAATTGTACCATTAACAAATTTTGGTATTTTTTTTAAGATTCGTTCGGCTTCATCCTCTAGCAGTTTATCGGGGCCTTCTAACTCTTGGATGACTATTGTCCCATCTTTATCGATGTAGAATTTACATTCAACTTTTCCTTGAATTCCTCTTCGTAATGCTTTATTTGGATATCTAAAATTTTTAACAATGTGATTAGAAAAATAATTGTTCACACAATTTCCGATATCACTTGAGTTTTTACATTCTATAGGATAAGGTCTTGAAATAAACTTAAATTCAGATTTATATTTCATTTCTTTCAATACTTCATCACTTGCAATCGATAGATTGTTGTTTAGATTTTTTATAAAAACAAATTCAAAACGTTTCGCTTTACTGTTATCTTCAAGAAAATCATTATCGGGATACGGTAGCAATTCAAGAAGATATTTAGTTATTTTAATTTTCAATTCATCATTTATAAAGTCAATATCTATGTCTTTTCGAATAGGATTATTTGGACTGTAGACAAAAGCAAATGTTAAGGCAGCTTTGTTGTCAATCATTTTTTCAATTATGTCTTTTTCTATTTCAGGAGAAATTAAACTTAAAATTTCATTTTTTAAAATTTCTTTTTCGCAATCTGAATAATCTACCTCCCTGTTGCATAAATCATTAAAAGGGAAATATTTTTGAGATGAATTTTCCTGACTGAATAAAGTAAAAGTGAATAAAAAGAATAATAGTTGATATCTCATATAGTAAATTTTATACTGCAACAGCACCTTTAATATGAGGATGCGGATCATAACCTTCCAACGTAAAATCATCAAATGTGAAATCGAAAATGGATTTAATTTCCGGATTTAAAATCATTTTTGGCAATGGTTTTGGCTCACGAGAAAGTTGCAATTCCAATTGTTCGATATGGTTGTTGTAAATATGAGCATCACCAAAAGTGTGAATAAAATCTCCCGGTTGTAAATCACAAACTTGAGCAATCATCAACGTGAACAACGCATATGAAGCGATGTTGAAAGGAACACCCAAAAATATATCGGCACTTCGTTGATACAATTGACAACTTAATTTTCCATCGGCTACATAAAATTGAAAAAATGCGTGGCAGGGTGGGAGTGCCGCTTTTCCATTGGCTACATTTTCTGCAAATGATTTGGAAGTGTCGGGTAAAACAGAAGGATTCCAAGCGGAAACTAACATTCTACGGCTATTTGGATTTTTCTTCAACGTTTCAATTAATTCGGTAATTTGATCGATTTCTTCGCTGTTCCAATTTCGCCATTGATGACCGTAAACCGGACCTAAATCACCGTTTTCATCGGCCCAATCATCCCAAATTTTTACGCCGTTTTCTTTAAGATAACTAATATTCGTCTCGCCTTTAATGAACCAAAGCAATTCGTGTATAATTGATTTTAAGTGTAATTTTTTGGTGGTAACCATCGGAAAACCTTCGCTTAGATCAAAACGCATTTGATAACCAAAAACACTAATTGTTCCGGTTCCGGTTCGATCACCTTTTTGTGATCCGTTTTCTAAAACGTGTTTTACGAGATCATGATACTGCTTCATTTTGTGCTTTATTTTATTGTACGGTTAACCAATAATCATTCCGGCAATAGTTGCTGATAGCAAAGATGCTATACTTCCTCCAATTACCGCTTTTAAACCAAATTCAGAAAGTGTTTTCCTTTGTCCCGGAGCCAATGATCCAATTCCTCCAATTTGAATTCCGATGGACGCAAAATTGGCAAAACCACATAACATATAGGTTGCCATAATAACGGATTTATCATAAGTAAAATGAATGGTTGAAGCTGCATTTTTCAATTCCGCCAATTGAATATATCCCACAAATTCTGATGCGGCTAATTTGATTCCAAGTAATTGACCCATAAGCATTACGTCTTCTGTTGCAACGCCAATTAGCCACATTAATGGAGCAAAGACGATTCCTAAAATGGTTTCTAATGAAAATTTCGAATAAGGTGTGTTTGCGGCAATAACATCATTTAATCCAGACCATCCGCCAATCCAACTTAAAGTGTAATTTATCATCGCAATAAAAGCAATAAAAACCAACAACATCGCTGCTACATTTGCCGCTAATTTCAAACCTTCTGTCGTTCCTGTCGCAATAGCATCGAGAATATTTGAACCAATTTTATCCTTAGAAACTTCTACATTGGTATCAATAGGCTCTGTTTGAGGGAACAAAATTTTTGAAACAACAATAGCTCCCGGAGCGGCCATTACTGATGCTGCAAGTAAATGTTTTGCAAATTCCAATCGCAAAACCGGATCGTTTCCGCCAAGAAATCCAATGTAAGCGGCTAAAACCCCTCCAGCTACAGTGGCCATTCCGCCGACCATAACTAAAAGAATTTCACTTTTATTCATTTTTTCCAAATAGGCTTTAATCATCAATGGAGCTTCGGTTTGACCTAAAAAGATATTTCCCGCAACCGATAAACTTTCAGCCCCTGAAATGCCTAAAATCTTGGTTAGAAGCATCGCTAAACCTTTTACGACAATTTGAATTATTCCTAAATAAAATAATAAGGAAGTTAAAGCTGAGAAAAATATGATGGTTGGTAAAACTTGAAATAAAAAAATGAATCCGAAGTTATCAACATTCATCATTCCGCCTAATAAAAATTCGCTTCCGGCTCGTGTAAAGTCTAATACTTTGACGAATAAACCACCAACAAATTCAAATATGTTTTTTACAAAAGTAACTTTTAAGACTCCGATAGCTAAGATCAATTGTGCAAAAATTCCAATCCCAACCGTTTTCCAATTGATAGCTTTTCGATTAGCACTAAAAACAAATGCTAAAGCTAAAAGTGATAGCATTCCTAAAACGCCTTTCCATAAACTGGTCATAGAAAAACCTTCGCTGGCAATTAGTTTTGCTTGATTTTGAACCGGTTTTATTTTATTGGAAGAAAAAAACGAATATGCTTTATCTTTCGATTTTAAAGTCAGAAGCGAATCTGATTTTGATGTAATTGTAAATCGTTTGGTTGGTGCATCGGAACCATTTTCAAACAAAAAAAGAAAATTATCTTGTACTAAATAATCTCCTTTTTGAGTAAGACTATCAGAACTGATTTTAAGTTCATAGCCACCTTCTTTTAATTCTAAATAATCCGTTTTGGAAGAACTCAATTGCCATTTTTTTTCAAGTTCTTGTGCACTTAAACCTACTGAAAACAGCACAGTTAAAGCAAGTAAAAAAAATTTTTTATACATTTTATAAGGTATAGATGTTGGATTATTTAAGATTCCTTTTTTGAAATTTCGTCTCTAATCTTAGCCGCTTTTTCGTAATCTTCGTTTTGCACCGCTTCGTTTAATAATTCATATAATTCTTGAACACTTTTTCCTGTGTAACTATCTTTTGGTGTAGTTTCTTCTGAACCAAAAGTTTCGGGCGTACTCAAAACACCATCGTTATCCTCGTTGGAATTTTCAGGTTCCATTGTATTGCCTTTTAGATAAACTCCGGCTTTGTCCAGAATATTTTTGTAAGTAAAAATAGGAGCATTAAAGCGTAATGCCAACGCAATAGCATCGGATGTTCTGGCATCGATAATTTCTTCAATTTTGTCGCGTTCGCATATGATACTCGAATAAAAAACACCATCCACTAATTTATGAATAATCACTTGTTTGACTACAATATCAAATCGGTCGGCAAAATTTTTAAACAAATCGTGGGTAAGTGGGCGAGGCGGTTTTATCTCTTTTTCTAACGCAATCGCAATCGATTGGGCTTCAAAAGCACCGATCACAATAGGTAATTTTCGCTCTCCATCTACTTCATTTAGAATCAATGCGTAAGCACCGTTTTGGGTTTGACTGTAAGAAATTCCTTTTATGGCTAGTTTAACAAGACTCATATTATGATATTATAATGCTCTAAAAATAAGGCATTTATGCTTAATTAGTAATAAAAAAATGGGCTATCCAAACAAAGATACAACTATCTCGATTTAGATAGCCCAATGAGGGCACAATTTATAAAAAATTATGAATTTTGAGCTTTAAATTCTTTTAATTTTTGAGTCAATTTAGGAACAATCTCAAAAGCATCACCAACTACACCATAATCGGCTACTTTAAAGAAAGGAGCTTCGGGGTCAGAATTGATAACTACTTTTACTTTAGACGAGTTGATTCCGGCAATATGCTGAATCGCACCTGAAATTCCAATCGCAATATATAAATTCGTTGCAACAGGTTTTCCGGTTTGTCCAACGTGCTCGCTGTGAGGTCTCCAACCTAAATCCGAAACCGGTTTAGAACAAGCTGTTGCAGCACCTAAAACGGCCGCTAAATCTTCAACTAATCCCCAGTTTTCAGGACCTTTTAATCCGCGACCACCTGAAACTACAACTTCTGCATCTGCAATTGTTACTTTTCCGGTTACTTTTTCTACGTTTTCAACTTTTACATTAAAATCAGCATCGTTTAAACTTGGAGAAAAATCTTCGGTTGATAAAGTTGAACTACTTTCAACTAAACCATACGAGTTTTTAGCCAAACCTAACACTTTTATATCAGTAGAAATTTCAGTGATATTGAACGCTTTATTTGAAAAAGCATTTCTTTTTACTTGAAATGGCGAAGTGCTCAACGGCAATCCAACCACATTTGATGTATAACCTGCTTCTAATCCTACAGCAACCAACGGAGCAAGATAAATGCTGTCTGTTGTTGATGAAAGCACAATCACTCTTGCACCTTCTTTTTGAGCTGCTTGTTTGATTACATCTGCGAAAGCTTTTGCATTAAAAGTTGCCAATTTATCGTTGGTTACTTTCAATACTTTATCTACACCGTATTTTGATAATTCTGAAACATCAGAAGCGTTTACTGTTACAGCTGTTACAGTTGTTCCTAATGATTCTGCTACTTTTTTTGCATAGGAAGCTAATTCGAAAGCTACTTTTTTAAATTTTCCTTCAGCCGATTCTGCATATATTAATAATGACATAATTTATATTTTAAATGATGAATTTTAAATTTTAAATGGAATTAGATAACCTTAGCTTCGTTGTGTAACAAACTCACTAATTCATCCAAATTATCAGCACTTACTAATTTCACTGTTGATTTTGGAGCCGGTTTTTCAAATTTTACCGCTTTCGTGCTGATAGTTGCATCGATTGGTTCTAAAACTGTTAACGCTTTTGTGCGAGCAGTCATAATTCCTCTCATGTTTGGAATGCGTAAATCTTTTTCTTCCACTAATCCTTTTTGTCCGCCAACTACCAAAGGTAAAGATGCCGAACTGGTTTCTTTTCCACCATCAATTTCTCTGATTACTTTGGCAGATGAACCATCTACTTTTAGATCAATACACGAGTTGATAAAATTATAACCCAATAAACCTGCAATCATTCCGGGAACCATTCCACCATTATAATCTAATGATTCTTTACCGCAAATTACTAAATCATATTGACCTTGTTTGATTACTTCGACTAATTGTTTGGCTACGAAAAATCCGTCGGTTGGTTTGGCGTTTATTCTGATGGCTTCATTTGCTCCGATTGCTAATGCTTTTCTCAACGTTGGTTCCGTATCCGGTCCGCCCACATTTACAACAGTTACATTGGCTCCTTGTTGCTCTTGAAACCAAATTGCTCTGGTTAAACCAAATTCATCATTCGGATTGATAACAAACTGAACACCATTCGTGTCAAATTCAGAATCGCCGTTCGTAAAATTAATTTTTGAAGTAGTATCAGGTACGTGACTGATGCAAACTAATATTTTCATATAATAGATTTAGATTATTTTTTCGGTTACGAAATTACGAATTATTTTTCAAATTTTAGTATGCGTGCATAATATTTTTTCAGTATTATATCGTTTTCGTAAGTAATAATATTGATTTTAGAATTTTTTGAAACATTTTTTTGCAATTTATATTTAGAAAAGCAGTTACTATTGCGAATTATTTTAGCGATAAATTATGCATTAAAGTAATTTAAAATATTTATTTTTGCCTTTCGATAAAAAGACTTAAGAAATTAGAAATATGAGAACAATTCAATTCAGAGAAGCAATTTGTGAGGCCATGAGCGAAGAAATGCGTCGTGACGAAAGCATTTATTTAATGGGTGAAGAAGTAGCAGAATACAACGGAGCTTATAAAGCTTCAAAAGGAATGTTAGATGAATTTGGACCAAAACGTGTAATTGATACACCAATTGCCGAACTTGGATTTGCCGGAATTGCCGTAGGTTCAGCGATGAACGGATGTCGTCCGATTGTAGAATTTATGACCTTCAACTTTTCTTTGGTTGGAATTGATCAAATTATAAATAACGCAGCAAAAATGCGTCAAATGTCGGCCGGACAATTTCCTATGCCGATGGTTTTTCGTGGTCCAACCGCTTCTGCCGGACAATTAGGAGCAACACACTCTCAAGCTTTTGAAAATTGGTTTGCCAATACACCGGGTCTAAAAGTAGTAGTTCCATCAAATGCTTATGATGCAAAAGGTTTATTAAAAGCTGCCATTCGTGATAATGATCCGGTCATTTTTATGGAATCTGAACAAATGTATGGTGACAAAATGGAAGTTCCTGAAGGAGAATACACTATTCCACTTGGTGTTGCCGATATAAAAAGAGAAGGTTCTGATGTAACCATCGTTTCTTTCGGAAAAATTATCAAAGAAGCTTATACCGCTGCTGATGAATTGGCTAAAGAAGGAATTTCGTGTGAAATTATCGATTTAAGAACAGTTCGTCCGATGGATTATGATGCCATTTTAAAATCAGTGAAAAAGACAAATCGTTTAGTAGTTTTAGAAGAAGCTTGGCCATTTGCCAGCGTTGCTTCTGAAATTACCTATATGGTTCAAGAAAGAGCTTTCGATTATTTAGATGCTCCAATTCAACGAATCACAACCGCTGATACTCCAGCACCTTATTCTCCTACTTTATTAAAAGAGTGGCTGCCAAATTCATCCGATGTCGTAAAAGCAGTAAAAAAGGTTTTGTATAAATAATCAAAATAAAAACTATATTTGAAACTTCATCAATCCAATTTTTGATGAAGTTTTTTTTTACAAATTGCTATGAAAATTAAAAGCCTCTTTATATTATTTTTTCTCTTTTCAGCCTCAATAATTGCTCAAACCAAAGTAAGCGGTATTGTTGTAGATGAAAATAATGATCCAATTCCGTTTGCGAACGTCTATTTCAAAAATTCAACCGAAGGTGTAATAACCAACGAAAATGGTCGATTTTATTTAGAATCTGAAAAGAATCATGCTATTTTAATAGTTTCATTTATAGGCTACACTGCTCAAGATGTTAAACTTGAAAAATCGGTTACCTATAACATGAAAGTAACTTTAACCGAAGGCGAAACGCTTCGTGAAGTGGTTTTAGTATCGGGAAAATTATCAAAAAAAAATAATCCTGCAATTGATATTCTTCGGAAAATTTGGGAAAGAAAACGAAAAAATGGCTTGCGACAATTCAATCAATACCAGTATGACAAATACGAAAAAGTTGAATTTGACTTAAACACCATCGATAGTGCCACCATGAAAAGCCGCGTTTTTAGAGGAATGGAATTTGTTTTTGAACAAATGGACACTTCTGCTATCACCGGAAAAACCTATCTCCCGATATTTATAAACGAATCACTTTCTGAAGTGTACGGTGATAATACTTCCAAAAAGGAAAAAGAAATTCTAAAAGCGAATAAAAATTCAGGTTTCAGTAATAATCAGCAAATTATCGCTTTTGTAAAAGATTTGTATGCCGATTATGATATTTACGATAATTACCTGAAATTTTTTGATAAAGATTTTGTAAGTCCATTGTCCAGAACCGGAATTGATGTGTACAATTATGCCTTAACCGATAGTATGTATATCGATAATAAATGGTGTTATAACATTGTTTATTATCCAAGAAGAAAAGGGGAACTTACCTTTAAAGGTGATTTTTGGGTGAATGATACCACATTTGCCATCAAAAACATCAACATGGCAGTGACCAAAAGTGCCAACATCAACTGGGTAAAAGAAATTTATATTGAACAAGATTTTGAAGTGGTTAGTGATTCTGTGTTCTTACTAAAAAGAGATCATATGATGTCCGATTTCGCTTTCAACAAGAAAGAGGAATCACAAGGAGTTTATGGTAAAAGAACAACCTTATTCAAAAATCATCAATTCAATCAAGAAAAACCAAAAGAATTCTATAAACAAGAAGTCAATTTTATTGATAATGAGGTGTATAGCCGACCGGATGAGTATTGGCAACAAAACCGATTCGAAAATTTAAGCAAAGATGAATTAGGGGTTTACAAAATGCTTGATACACTAAAAACAGTGAAAAAATTCAAGCAAATGTATGATTTGGTGGCCATTTTAGGAAGCGGTTATATTCAAAAAGGAAATTTTGACATCGGCCCGATTTTTTCAACCTTTGGTTATAATGAAGTAGAAGGTTTTAGATTGCGAGCAGGTGGAAGAACCTATTTTGGTCAAAATGATCCGTGGCGTTTGCAATTTTATACAGCATATGGTTTTGACGACAATCAATTCAAATATGGCGTTTCAGGTAAAGTATTATTGAACAAAAGAAATAGGCTAATTCTCGAAGGTGGTAATAGGCGTGATATTGAACAAATTGGAGCCAGTTTAACCACAACAAACAACGTGCTTGGCAGAAGCTTTGCCTCAAACGGATTGTTTATGTCAGGAGCCAATGATAATTTAACGAGTATCAATTTAAGCATGGTTTCTTTAAATATGGAACCCATAAAAAACCTAACTTTTGAAACCGGATTTTCATACAGAACGCTCAAACCCGCTTGGGAAAAATTTAGTTTAGATTATTTCTCGCCCGATTCTCCAAGCGGCATTAAAAGCGAAGTAGCTCAATCGGAAGTTTATATGTCGGTTGATTATACTCCAAGAAGAAAAACTGTTGGTTATGGTGTAGAAAGAAGCATAGTTGATAGTCCGTTCACAAGAATATTTCTTAATTACAGTCAAGGTTTAAAAGGTGTTTTTGATAGCGATTTTGATTATCAAAAAGTGCAGTTATACGTCAAGCAACCTATTTTGGTGGGTGGTTTTGGAAGATTAAATGTTATCACAGAAGTGGGCAAAACATTCGGCGAAGTTCCATTAGGATTAATGAGTGTGGTGCCCGGAAATCAATCGTATTTTTTAATTGAAAACACGTTTAATAACTTGAATTTCTACGAATTTGTGACTGATGAATATGCAACATTGCAATTAGAACATCACTTTTTGGGAAGAATTTTGTCAAGAATTCCAGGTTTACGACAAATGAATTTAAGAGAAATAATTGGCGTTAAAGCAGTTGTTGGTTCAGTTTCTGATGAAAATAGAGCACTAAATGCTTCCACATTAACGTATTTAGCTCCCGATAAGCCGTATTGGGAATATAGTGTGGGAATCGGAAATATTTTCAAAGTATTCCGAATCGATTGTTCTTGGCGAGGAAATTACAGAAATCTGCCCGATGCTAATAATTTTACAATTAAAGGTTCTTTCGGATTTTATTTTTAATTCAAAAAAATTCATCTCCTTTTTTTAATTGTTCATAAACATTTATGGACAATATTATTAATTCCTTAAAAATTAAATTTCGGATAAACTTATGATTGCAAGGTATTACCTTTGCAGTCCTAAATATTTTGAAAAGAAAATAAACTTATGAGTCCAGCAAAACAAAATACTTTTGATGTATTAATCGAAATACCAAAAGGAAGCAGAAATAAATATGAATACGATTTTGAATTAAAAAAAATCCGTTATGACAGAATGATTTTCTCATCGATGATGTATCCTGCCGATTACGGATTCATTCCTGAAACATTAGCATTAGATGGAGATCCTTTGGATGTATTGGTTTTAGTGACAGAACCAACTTTTCCCGGATGTGTAATGGAAGTTAAACCAATCGGTGTTTTCCACATGGCAGACGAAAAAGGACCGGATGAAAAAGTGATTTGTGTGCCGGTTTCCGATCCGGTTTGGAATAAACTAAACGATTTGTCCGATGTAAATCCACATTTATTAAAAGAAATTGAACACTTTTTCCAAGTTTATAAAGATTTAGAACAGAAAAAAGTGGATGTAGAAGGTTGGGGAGATGTGAACGAAGCCAAAGAAATCATTGTAAAATGTGTCGATCGTTTTGCTAATTTAGAAAACAAAGTAGCAGGTTTATTTAGTATTCGTTAAAGAATTTAGTATTTTATTAAAAAAAGCAACATTCAATTTAGAATAGTTGCTTTTTTTTATTCCTATTTTGTTACTTTTGCAATCGTTAAAAAAATTATAAAATACATATTTATGGATTCAATTATGATTTATGTGCCAATAATCATGGCATTAATAGGATTAGCTTTTATGTGGGCCAAAAGAGCTTGGGTTTTAAAGCAAGATGCCGGCGATGGAAAGATGAAAGAAATTTCAGATTACATCTACGAAGGTGCTTTGGCCTTTCTTAAAGCCGAATATCGATTATTAACTTTCTTTGTTATTGGAGCGAGTATAGCTTTAGCAGGAATTTCATTTATCGTTCCAACAACACATATATTAATAGTAGTTGCATTTATTTTCGGTGCTGTTTTTTCGGCTTTAGCTGGAAATATGGGAATGAAAATCGCTACAAAAACTAATGTTAGAACAACACAAGCGGCTCGTACGAGCTTGCCACAAGCTTTAAAAGTTTCTTTTGGTGGTGGAACCGTTATGGGATTAGGTGTTGCCGGTTTAGCCGTTTTAGGTCTAACAGGTTTCTTCATTATATTGTTTCATTACTTTATGAATGGAACATGGACATCTACAGAAGACATGACAATTGTTCTTGAAACATTAGCAGGTTTTTCTCTTGGTGCTGAATCAATTGCCTTATTTGCTCGTGTGGGTGGTGGTATTTATACTAAAGCTGCCGATGTGGGTGCTGATTTAGTTGGTAAAGTAGAAGCTGGAATCCCTGAAGATGATCCTCGTAATCCTGCAACAATTGCCGATAACGTTGGTGATAACGTAGGTGACGTTGCCGGAATGGGTGCCGATTTATTTGGTTCGTATGTAGCAACTGTTCTAGCCGCAATGGTTTTAGGAAATTATGTGATTAAAGATATGGGAGGTTCAATTGATGATGCTTTCGGCGGAATCGGTCCAATTTTATTACCAATGGCAATTGCCGGTTTTGGAATTTTATTCTCCATCATCGGAACGATGTTGGTGAAAATTAAAGACAACAACTCAAAAGAAAAAGAAGTACAAGGTGCTTTAAACTTAGGAAACTGGGCATCTATTGTGTTAACAGCTATTTCTTGCTTTGTATTAGTAAAATATATGTTGCCTGAAACAATGAATATGGAATTCTTTGGAGAAGGTTTAAAAGAAATTTCATCAATGAGAGTATTCTATGCTACCATTGTTGGATTATTTGTTGGGGGTGTTATTTCATCTGTAACAGAATATTACACAGGATTGGGTACAAAACCGGTTTTGGCAATTGTACAAAAATCATCAACCGGAGCAGGAACAAATGTAATTGCTGGTTTAGCAACGGGTATGATTTCTACTTTCCCAACGGTTTTAATTTTTGCAGGTGCTATTTGGGCTTCGTATGCATTAGCTGGTTTCTATGGTGTGGCTTTAGCTGCTTCTGCGATGATGGCTACAACAGCAATGCAATTAGCAATTGATGCTTTCGGACCAATTTCTGATAATGCCGGTGGTATTGCCGAAATGAGTGAATTACCAAAAGAAGTTCGTACGCGTACCGATATTTTAGACTCTGTTGGTAATACAACTGCTGCAACCGGAAAAGGTTTTGCCATTGCTTCTGCAGCGTTAACTTCGTTAGCATTATTTGCTGCGTATGTAACGTTTACAGGAATTGACGGAATCAACATTTTTAAAGCTCCGGTTTTAGCGATGTTGTTTGTGGGTGGAATGATTCCGGTTGTATTCTCTGCTTTAGCAATGAATTCAGTTGGAAAAGCGGCAATGGATATGGTATATGAAGTTCGTCGTCAGTTCAAAGAAATTCCTGGAATTATGGAAGGAACAGGAAAACCTGAATATGGTAAATGTGTTGAAATTTCTACAAAAGCCGCTTTACGCGAAATGATGTTGCCAGGAATTTTGACGATTGGTTTCCCTATTTTAATTGCGGTTTTACCAATGTTGATTGGATATGATAACAAATTAATCGCCGAAATGTTAGGTGGTTATATGGCTGGAGTTACTGTTTCGGGAGTACTTTGGGCTGTGTTCCAAAACAATGCCGGTGGTGCTTGGGATAATGCAAAAAAATCATTTGAAGCCGGTGTTATGATCAACGGTGAAATGACATACAAAGGTTCTGATGCTCACAAAGCAGCTGTAACCGGAGATACTGTTGGTGATCCGTTTAAAGATACTTCAGGACCTTCAATGAACATCTTAATCAAATTAACGTGTTTAATAGGTTTAGTAATTGCTCCAATTTTAGGTGGTCACGATGCGGTTACCGTTGTTGAAGAAGTGGAAGCAATCGAAGTTATTGATGCAGTTGTAAAATCTGAAAACAAAGAAATTTCAATTGATAAATCAAAAACTGCAGATGGTGTTGTAACCGCAAATGTTACAATTAACACAACTGTTGATGGTGAAACTAAAACTTCTACTCAAACTTTTGTTGGAACAGATGAAGAAGTTACTGCAAAAATTGAAGAATTTAAAAAGCAATAATTTTTTGAAAATAGAATAAAAAAATGCCTTGCAACTGCGAGGCATTTTTATTTTTACTAAATTTAGCATGAACAAATAAATTCTCATGACTAAATTTTTTCTTTCTTTCTTTCTATTTCTGTCCTTTTTGGGATATAGTCAAGAGAACTTGCCACTCATTCCAATTCCTAAACAAATTGAATTTAAGAATGAGTATTTTGAACTTGATAAAAATACAGTCATTTTTTCTTCAGATATAAATTCTTTTGAAGCGTTATTTTTGAAAGAAAATATTAAGTTGAAAACGGGTTTAGATTTACAAATCACTTCCTCTTATTCAAAAGGAAAAAGTATTCAAATGTCAATTCAAATTCCTGATTCGACAGACTTTGACAAAGAAAAATATGAACTTAAAATTTCTAAAAATGTAGTTCAACTTTCATCATTTTCTAATCAAGGATTATTTTATGGAATTCAAACCTTTTTACAATCCATTCCATTTCAACAATCAGATAATGTAAAAATAGCCTGTGTAACTATCGTTGATGAACCCAAATACAAATGGCGAGGAATGCACCTTGATGTTTGTCGTCATTTTTTCTCAATCGATTTTATCAAAAAATACATTGATTACATATCTATGTATAAGATGAATACGTTTCATTGGCATTTAACGGATGATCAAGGATGGCGAATTGAGATTAAAAAATATCCAAAACTCACAGAAGTTGGAGCTTGGCGTGATGGCTCAATGGTTGGTCATTATAACGAGCAAAGATTTGACACCCTTCGTTATGGAGGATTTTACACTCAAGAAGAAATTAAAGAAGTCGTAAAATATGCTCAACAACGACATGTGACGATTGTACCGGAAATCGAAATGCCCGGACACGCATTGGCCGCTTTAGCATCCTATCCTGAATTTTCTTGCACAGGAGGCCCTTTTGAAGTAGCAAAAGTTTGGGGTGTTTTGGATGATGTTTTTTGCCCGAAAGATGAAACTTTTACTTTTTTAGAGAACATTTTATCAGAAGTAATCGATTTGTTTCCTTCAAAATACATTCATATTGGTGGCGATGAAAGTCCGAAAGTAAGATGGAAAAGCTGTCCACATTGTCAATCGTTAATCAAAAAAGAAGGATTAAAAGACGAACACGAATTACAAAGTTATTTTATTCAACGAATTGAAAAGTTTGTCAATAGTAAAGGACGAAAAATAATCGGTTGGGATGAAATTCTGGAAGGCGGACTCGCTCCAAATGCCGCTGTAATGAGCTGGCGAGGAACTGAGGGCGGAATTGCCGCAGCGAAACAAAAGCATTTTGTGGTTATGACTCCCGGTTCTCACTGTTATTTTGATCATTATCAAGGTGATCCAAAAAACGAACCGATTGCCTTTGGAGGATATACTCCTGTTGAAAAAGTGTACTCTTTTAACCCAACACCAAACGAATTATCAAAGGAAGAAGCGACTTATATTCTCGGTGCTCAAGCCAATGTTTGGACGGAATATATTGAAACTCCAGAGCACGTTGAATATATGATTATGCCACGTATGGCAGCACTTTCTGAAGTTTTGTGGGGAACAGCAAATGTTTCGAATTATAAAGATTTCGAAAATAGATTAATCACCCATTTTGATTTTTATGAAAAAAGCGGCATCAATTACAGCAAAGCAATTTACGAAGTAACGACCGAAGTTTCTTCAGGAAAAAATGGTGTAGAATTTAATTTGAAAGCCGTCAATCCAAAAGGAATTCGTTTTACAATTGATGGTTCGGAACCAACAAAAAAATCAATGATTTATACAAATCCCATTTCAGTCACAAATAGTTGCACCATCAAAGCGGCTTATTTTGAAAACGAAAAGCAAAAAAGTAACACAATTGAACAAACGTTCAACATCAACAAATCATCCGGAAAGAAAATTAGTTTAGAACATCAACCGCATGAAAATTATGGAATTGGCGGAAGTTTTACTTTAGTGGACGGAATGAAAGGCAATCCATCCAAATTTGGCAGAGATTGGCTCGGATTTTCAGGAAAAGATGTCGTTGCAACAATTGATTTAGATAGAATTGAAACAATTTCTAAAATAAAATTGAATGTTTTAAAAAGTACAGGAAGTTGGATTTATTTCCCAAAAGAAATTGAATTTCTATCTTCTGAAGATGGTAAAAAATTCATTTCGATGAAAAAGTTTTCATCCACAGAAATCGAAAATTTAAACGGAAATATTGAAGGCATTTTTAAAAATACAAAAGCAAAATATTTCAAAGTAATAGCCAAAAATTTAGGAATAATTCCGGATGGGAACCCCGGTTCAGGTTCTAATGCTTGGCTGTTCATTGATGAAATTTCAGTTGAATAATATGGCAAACAGAAGAAAATTTTTAAAGACAACGGCATTAGCATCAGCAGCAATTGCTTTGCAATCTTTTCAGCAAAAAGTTGAAGAAGATACTATTACTTTTGAAGATAAGCCAATAAAAAAACCAATTGTTCTTTCCACATGGCGATTTGGAATTCCCGCTAATGAAGCCGCATGGGAAATTCTAAAAAATAATGGCAGAGCTTTGGATGCAGTTGAAGCAGGCGTAAAAATTCCAGAAGGCGATCCCACAGAAAGAAGCGTAGGTTATGGCGGAAGACCGGACAGAGACGGTCGCGTTACACTCGATGCGTGCATCATGGACGAATTTTCAAATATTGGTTCAGTCGCTTGTTTGGAACATATCAAACATCCAATTTCTGTAGCAAGAGCCGTGATGGAAAAAACGCCTCATGTTATGTTGGTGGGAGAAGGTGCTTTGCAATTTGCTTTGCAACAAGGTTTTAAAAAAGAAAATCTTTTGTTAGAAGAATCCAAAAAAGAATGGAAAGAATGGTTGAAAAAAAGTGAATATCAACCCAAAGCAAATATTGAAAATCACGATACGATTGGCATGATTGCGATGGATTCAAATGGGAATTTATCGGGAGCTTGTACAACGAGCGGAATGGCTTTTAAAATGCACGGTCGTGTGGGCGATTCTCCGATTATTGGTGCGGGTTTGTATGTTGATAACGAAATTGGTGCAGTAACAGCAACCGGTCACGGCGAAGAGGTTATCCGAATTTCAGGCTGTCATTTGGTCGTAGAATTGATGAGACAAGGTTTGAGTCCTCAAAAAGCGTGTGAAGAAGCGGTGATGCGAATTGTAAAGCTGACAAGAAATAGAAACAAGGAATTAAAAGATATTCAAGTTGGTTTTATTGCTCTTAATAAAAAAGGAGAACACGGATCGTATTGCGTTCAAGGCGGATTTAATTATGCTCTTTATGATAATGCGGGAAATCGTTTAATTGATGCTGAATATTATTTGAAAGAATGAGTAAACTGGAAATAGCTTGTTTTAATGCAGAATCTGCAACTATTGCTCAAAATGCAAATGCGGATAGAGTGGAATTATGTGACGGAATTGAAGTAGGTGGAACCACTCCAAATTTAGAAACAGTAAAAGAAGTTCGTCAAAAATTGACAATCGATTTATATGTAATGATTCGCCCGAGAGGCGGAAATTTTGTCTATTGTGAAGAAGAAATCGGACAAATGAAATCTTCTATTGTTGAAATGAAAAAGCTTGGTGTAGATGGTTTTGTATTTGGAATTTTAAACGAAGATAATTCCATAAACAAACAAAAGAATATAGAATTAATCGAATTGACCAAACCTTATCCGTGTACTTTTCATCGTGCTTTTGATGAAGTTTTAGATTATGAACAAGCTTTGGAAGATGTTATAGAATGTAGATTTTCGACTATTTTAACTTCAGGAACAAAACCAAATGTGACCGAAGGAATTCAACTTTTGAAGCAATTAGTTGAGAAGGCATCCAATAGAATAACCATTATGCCTGGTGGTGGTTTAAGATCTTCAAATATCAGTGAACTAAATCAAATTGTTAAAGCAGATTTTTATCATTCTTCTGCAATAATTGATGGAAATGGAATGGCAGATATTACAGAAATACAAGCATTAAAATCAAAATTAAATGGATAAGAATTGGCTGAGCATACTTGTTTTTTTCTTTTGCTCTTTTTTGGGGTTTTCTCAAAATTCTTCCCGCGATTTATCTTCTGAAAATTGGACATTTAAAAAAGTTAACGATTCCAATTGGTTTTCTGCTAAAGTGCCGGGAACCATTCACACCGATTTATTTCAAAATAACTTGATTCCGGATCCTTTTTTTGGAGCAAATGAAAAAGAATTGCAATGGATTGAAGAGGAAGACTGGCTATACAAAACAGATTTTCAAATAACTAAAGATGAATTAGAAAACAATATTATCGAACTAAATTTTGATGGTTTAGATACATATGCAACTGTTTTTTTAAATGGTAAAAAGGTGCTTTTGGCTGATAATATGTTTAGAAGCTGGAAAATCGATGTAAAAAACCAGTTGAAAATCGGTAAAAATACAATAGAAATTCATTTTGAATCAGCATCAAAAAAAGGAGAAGAAGAGTCACAGAAATTATCTTATACATTGCCAGAAAAAGAACGTGTCTTTGTTCGAAAAGCACAATATCATTTTGGTTGGGATTGGGCTCCTCGTTTCGTAACTGCCGGAATTTGGAAGAAAGTACACTTAAAATTCTGGAATAAAGCTAAGATTGAAAACATTCTTTACGATCAAAAATTATTAAATACCGAAATTGCAAAAATGGATTTTGTTTTTACAGTTACAACAGAGAAATCCGGTAAATATCAAATTAGATTAGGAGAGAAACCATTTCCATTTCAACTAAAAAAAGGACAAAATACTGTAAAAATTCCAATTGAAATTTCAAATCCAATTTTATGGTGGTGTAATGGTTTGGGAGTTTCACATCTATATATTTTTAGATTCTCATTGGAACAAAATGGAGCTATAATTGATGAAAAAGAATTAAAAATTGGTTTGCGAACTATAGAATTGGTTCAGGAAAATGATGAAAAAGGTAAAAGTTTCTATTTTAAATTAAACGGAAAACCTGTTTTTATAAAAGGTGCCAATGTGATTCCATCCGATAGTTTTTTGCCGAGAATTACAGATTCGACTTATTTTTCTATGGTAAAAGAAGCTAAAAATGCTAATATGAATATGCTACGTGTTTGGGGCGGAGGTGTGTATGCCGATGATGCATTTTATGATGCTTGTGATTCAAATGGTATTTTAGTGTGGCAAGATTTTATGTTCGCTTGTGCGATGTATCCGGGCGATAATTATTTTTTAGAAAATGTGAAGCAAGAAGTGATTGACAACGTCATCCGTTTGCGAAATCATCCCAGTATAGCTTTGTGGTGTGGAAATAATGAAAATGATGAAGGTTGGCACAATTGGGGATGGCAAAAACAGTATAATTATTCAAAATCAGATTCTACCAAAATTTGGAACGATTATCAAAAACTTTTTCACCAATTAATTCCTAAAACGTTGGATAGTTTGTTGCCAAAAAATGAAAACCGATATTGGCCATCATCACCTTCATTAGGTTGGGGTCGAAAGGAAAGTTTGACACAAGGAGATGTCCATTATTGGGGAGTTTGGTGGGGAAAAGAACCATTTGAAATCTACAATCAAAAAGTGGGAAGATTTGTTAGCGAATATGGTTTTCAAGGAATGCCTTCAGTGGAAACGTTGCAAAAAGTGTTGTCAAAAGAAGAGATGAATTTTAATTCAGACGCATTTAAAAATCATCAAAAACATCCAACCGGATTTGAAACTATTCGTGAATACATGGAACGAGATTTTATTATTCCCGAAAAGTTGGAGGATTTTGCCTATGTTTCTCAGTTGTTACAAGCGAGAGGAATGAAAATTGCCATCGAAGCTCACCGAAGAGCTATGCCCAATTGTATGGGAACTCTTTTTTGGCAATTGAACGACTGTTGGCCGGTTACATCGTGGAGTGCAATTGACTATTATGGCGATAAAAAAGCATTTTATTATCAAACCCAAAGAAGTTTTGATCCACTTTTGGTTCACGTTTATCAAAATAATTCGGAAATTGAAATTTATACTATCAATGACAATCAGTCGGATTTTTCAGGAAAATTGAAACTAAAAATAATTGATTTTCAAGGAAATAAGCTTTGGAATGATTCCGTGCTAGTAAAATCCAAATCAAATTTTTCTGAAATTCAATTCAAAATAACAGAAACAATTTTAAATCAATTTGATAAAAAGGAGATTGTTTTACAAGCCGAATTTATTTCCGAAAACCAAATAAAAGAAGCAATTCATTTTTTTGCTAAACCGAAAGAATTAGCATTAAAAAAGCCAACAATTCAAGTAAATCACATTGATAAAAACACAATTGAATTAAAATCAGATATTTTAGCGATAGGTGTTTTTTTGCAAGATGAAGGAATCACATTCGATACAAATTACTTTGATTTACTTCCAAACCAGAAAAAAATAATCAAAACATCCGATTTTGTTCAAAACCTGAAAATTAAGACGCTATTTGATACGCTAAAAAAAAAGTAAAATAGTGCTTAAAACAATCCGTTTATTTCAGCATCAATTCGATTAATAATCATCCCTAAATCTTCCGGATTATCAACAAAATTAATGTTGTCCACATCAATGATTAGCAGTTTTCCTTTATCATAACTTTGAATCCAAGCTTCATAACGTTCGTTCAAACGACTTAAATAATCAATTGAAATGGTGTTTTCATATTCACGCCCTCTTTTGTGAATTTGACTCACTAAATTAGGAATCGAACTTCTCAAATAAATTAGTAAATCCGGAGCTTGAACCATACTTTCCATTAATTCAAACAACGATTTATAATTATTAAAATCTCTGTTGGTCATTAATCCCATTGCGTGAAGATTAGGAGCAAAAATATGTGAGTCTTCATAAATCGTTCGATCCTGAATAATTTTTTTTCCGCTTTCGCGAATTTGCAAAACCTGTCTGAATCTACTATTTAAAAAGTAAATTTGTAAATTAAACGACCAGCGTTCCATCTGATGATAAAAATCGTCCAAATACGGGTTGTCCACCACATCTTCAAAATGCGGTTCCCATTTAAAATGTTTGGCCAATAATCGAGTTAAAGTGGTTTTTCCGGCTCCAATGTTGCCTGCTACTGCTATGTGCATTATGGTAAATTAATTTGATAGGTTCTAATTTCGCTGTTGGTAAAAATAATCAAAAATTGGTCTTTAATCAGAAATTTTTCGACGATTTTTTCATCTAAATCGATTTGAGGACTTTTGTTGTTTTTAAAATAGTGATAATATAATTGATTTCCAATTTGATAAACCATCACTTCATTTGAAATAATTTGTGCAGAATCAAATTTAGGAATTTGTCCTAGGGTAGAAATTTTTCCAAACACATCGCAAAATGAAACTAGCCCGTTTGAATCAATCCAATAAAATTGATTGTAATCAGTTTGATAGAATTGAATTGGATTTTGAAATGGCTGAGACAACGGTTGAAAAACCTGCTTGTTAAAATCATATAATCCTAACTGCATTTGTAACGAATTGAAAATCCAGAGTCGGTTTTGAGATGCTAATCCCACCGCTGAAGTTACAATTGGATTGTTTTGAATTTTGGAAAAGTTAAATGATAAAGTTTCATTTAATTGATTATCTAACGTTATAACCGAATTGAATCCTTCATAAAAAAGAACAATTTTCAACGGATTTTGTAAATCAACACGCTTAATTTTTCCTAAAGAAAGATTTTTATATTGAAACAATTCATTTTCTTTTTGCTTGTAAAAAACATTTCCTTTTATATAATAATAATAGCCAAATGAGTCCATTGCAATGAATTCATCTGCCACAAGTTGTTGAGAGGAAAGTAAAATTGGTGTAATCTTCTTCTCTTGCGAAAATCCAATCGCAACAAACAAAATCCAAAAAGACACAACTATTTTTTTCATATTGGCTAAAGTACAATTAAAACGATAATTTTTTAGTCAGAACACCTTATTTTTTAACAAAATGTTGGTAACAAAAATCTAAATAACTCGTCATATTTGTTCTATCAACATTAAACGTTTTGCTATGAAAACTATTGTAGTTACTTTACTTACTTTTTTTGCGGCAGTTATCAGTGCGTTTGCACAGGATTTTCAAGGTATGGCTGTGTATGAATCTAAAACCAGCACAGCAGATGCAAAAGCTACTTTGGCCGGAAACAGAGAAATTACTCCTGAAATGCAAAAGATGTTTGAAGAGCGTATGAAAAAAATGTTTGAAAAAACATTTATTTTAAATTTCGACAGAAACGCATCTATCTATAAAGAAGAAGAAAAATTAGATGCTCCCGGACAAGGTGGCGGAATGCGAATGATGAGTAATATGATGGGCGGCGGCGGAACACATTATAAAAACGTGAAAGAAAAAGTTTTTACAGTTGATAAAGAGTTTTTTGGTAAAGAATTTTTAGTAAAAGATACCCTGCCAAAATTAGATTGGAAATTAGAAGGCGAGACTAAACAAATTGGCAATTATTTGTGTTTTAAAGCCACGGCAGTAAGACCGGTTAGTCAATCTGATTTTAGAAATTTCAGAAGAAAAAAAGAGGAAGAAAAAAAGGAAGACAAAGAAGTTGTAAAGGAAGAAAAAAAGGAAGAAACCAAAACAACTAATTTTATGGATGGTTGGGAAATGCCATCAGAAGTGCAAATTACAGCTTGGTACACGCCTGATATTCCAATCAATCAAGGTCCGGAAAACTACTGGGGTTTACCGGGATTAATTTTAGAAGTAACTGATGGAAAAACGGTTATACTTTGCTCTAAAATTGTAATGAATACGAAAGATAAAAAAGAAATAAAAGCCCCTAAAAAAGGAAAAGAAGTTACACAAGCTGAATATGATAAAATTGTCACGGAAAAAATGGCCGAAATGCGTGAAATGAATCAAGGTCAAGGCGGAAGAGGCGGAACGCAGTTTAGAATTGGCGGATAGTTTTGATGATTTTTTAATATTTAGGAACATTTCAACATGATAAAAAAATATTTTTTAGCTCTTTGCTTATTGTTTTCCATATTTTCTTTTGCACAATCTGTCAGGATGGAAGGTTTTGTACAGGATTCTTTGCAAAAACCACTTGAAATGGCCAATGTAATGGCTGTGAATCAAGTTACAAAAGCGATGGATTCCTATGCTATTACAAATGATAAAGGAAAATTTCAATTAAGCTTAAAACCAAATTCAACATACAAAATCAAAGTCAGTTATATTGGTTACCAACCTTTGGATGTTTCGGTTGAAACGAAAGAAGATGATATTCAAAAAATATTAATTCTTAAAGAAGGTGGTTTTGATTTGGAAGGTGTAGAAATTGTTCAAGAAATGCCTGTTTCCATTAGTGGCGATACTATTATATATAACGCAGATTCTTTTAAAACAGGAACAGAAAGAAAGTTAGAAGATGTACTCAAAAGACTTCCCGGAGTAGATGTAAATGCCGATGGTGAAATTGAAGTGGAAGGGAAAAAAGTAAGTCAGTTACTTGTTGATGGGAAAAAGTTTTTTGAAGGCGATACCAAATTGGGAGCCAAAAATATTCCGTCTGATGCGGTCGATAAAGTGCAAGTGTTGCGAAATTACACCGAAGTGAGTCAGCTTCGTGGATTAGAAAATAATAATGATGACATTGCTATCAATATAAAACTCAAAAAAGGGAAAAATAAATTTTGGTTCGGCGATATTTCTGCAGGTGTAGGTCCGGATGAGCGTTATATTATCAATCCAAAATTATTTTACTACAGTCCGAATACGAGTATAAACGTACTTTCAAATTTTAATAATATTGGCGATGTGCCTTTTTCACTTCGTGATTATTTTAGGTTAACCGGTGGTTCAAGAAATACAATTAGTCGTAGCGGAACAAATTTTAATGTTTCTTCTAACGATTTAGGAATTTCAACACAGCGAAATAATCGTGCGGCTGAAATTGATACAAAATTTGGAGCAGTAAACGTAACTCAGCAAATTACTAAAACATGGAATGTGAGTGGTTTTGCCGTTTTTACATCGGATAAAACGCAAACTAATACACAATCGCGTTATGAATATTTTTTGCCCAACTCTACCGAAGTCGCTACGCAAGAAACCAGAAATGATATCTCTAATTTGACTAATAATTTGTCGATTATAAAATTTGGTTCGAAATTTAAACCAAATACGAATTTTCAGTTTGACTACGATGTTTCGTTAAAAAGATCCAATCAGGAAGAAGCAAATTTGGTAGAAACAAATGAAACTTCTTTTGACGGAAGTCAGAATTTCAACAGTATAAATTCATTTAAAAAGCAAGATCCGCTGACACTAAATCAAAGCTTGAATATGTTTTGGACTCAAGATGAAAAAAATACTTGGGCTTTAGAAATGCAGCACCTTTATCAGGATGAAGATCCGCTTTACAATCCAAATTTATTAAACGAACCATTTGAAGAATTGGGACTTTTTAATGTAAATCAGAGTAGCTTCAATATTAATCAAACTCGATTTGTTAAGACCAATAAATTAGATGCTAAAATTGATTATTATTATTCCTTAACTTCAAAAAGTAATATTAATATCACTTTAGGAAATACCAATTCTTACCAAAGTTATAATTCCGGAATTTTTCAGGCATTGGATAATGGAACTAATTTAGTTTTAGATTCAGATGATTATAGAAATGACGTTCGTTATAGTTTTAATGATGCTTATTTAGGTGTTCATTATAAATTTATTACAGGTAAATTTACGTTCAATCCCGGCGTAAGTTTTCATTTATATAACACATTTAATGAACAGTTAAATTCTAAAGTAAGAGATGATTTTTCAAGAATTTTACCGGATGTTTTTGCTCAATATCAAATAAAAAAATCGGAATCTTTGACATACAATTACAGAATGAGTAATGTTTTTAGTGATGTAAATTCTTTTGTACAAGGATTAACATTTAGCAATTTCAACTCATTCAATAGAGGAAATCGTTTGCTGGAAAATGCATTACAACAAACTCATTCCTTGCGATATTTTAAATACAATCTGTTTAATTATACAACTATTTTTGGTAATTTAATCTATTCTAAAACGACTGATCCGGTTGTGAATAGAGCTTTTTTTAATGGTATCTATCAATTGAATGAACGAGTAAATTTAGATGTTGAAAATGAAAGTGTAAACGGAACAATAGGTTATCAACGCACTTTTTTAAAATATTATAAAGCAAATGTTGGAGCCAATTTAAACTGGTCAAAATTCAATACGCTTCGAGTTTTTGAGTTGAATAATGTTGAGGTTGAAAGGCTTCAAACAACCGAATCGTTCAGCCAAATTTATAGAGCTTCTTTAGGGACGCAGTTTAAACAATGGCCTAATATTGAAGTGGGTTACAGTATAACTTTAAATGATTATGAAAGTACGACTTTTAAAACCCAACAACCATTTGCTCGTTTAGATTATTTCTTTTTGGATGGATTTTCATTCAATGCAGAATATGATTATTATAATTATTCAAATGCAAACGGAACTATCAATAATGAATATGATTTTTTAAATACAAGTTTGAGTTATCGAAAAAAAGATGCAAAAATGGAATATAAAGTAGGCGTAACCAATTTATTAGATACTAAATCATTAAATGATGATAGTTTTAATCAATCATTTTATTCCACTTCGCAGTATGTTGTTCAACCACGATATTTAATTTTTACACTTAGATATAATTTATAAAAAGCAAAAACCCTGACTTCAAAATGAAAATCAGGGTTTTTTATGGTTGAGTTAGCTAATTATAATCCAAAAGCTTTTTTTACAGGCTCAATAAAATCTAATTTTTCCCAAGTAAATAATTCCACTTCAACAGTTTTTGATAAACCTCCCGGAGCATTAAATGTTTTGGTAACGGTTTCGGGAGTTCTTCCCATGTGACCATAAGCAGCCGTTTCACTGTAAATTGGATTTCTCAATTTCAAACGTTGTTCAATAAAATAAGGACGCATATCAAAAATGCTTTCTACAATTTTACTGATTTCGCCGTCTTTCAAATTTATTTTTGATGTTCCATAGGTATTCACATTAATTGAAGTTGGTTCTGCAACACCAATAGCATACGATACTTGCACTAAAATTTCATCTGCAACACCGGCAGCAACTAAATTTTTAGCAATATGGCGAGTAGCATAAGCAGCACTTCTATCTACTTTTGAAGGATCTTTTCCTGAAAAAGCACCACCTCCGTGAGCTCCTTTTCCACCATAGGTATCTACGATGATTTTTCTTCCGGTTAAACCGGTATCTCCGTGAGGACCACCAATTACAAATTTCCCGGTTGGATTAATATGGTATTTAATTTTGTCATTAAATAAATGAGCATATTGAGGATTTTTAGCAATAACCCTTGGAATCAAAATATCAATGATATCTTTCTTTATTTTAGCTAACATCGTTGGTTCATCTGCAAAGTCATCGTGTTGAGTAGAAACTACTATGGCATCAATTCGAACCGGTTTGTTATCATCAGAATATTCTAAAGTAACTTGCGATTTTGCATCGGGACGCAAATAGGTGATTTCGTTGTTTTCTCTACGTAAATCTGCTAAATCTTGTAACAATTGGTGAGATAATTTCAGTGCTAAAGGCATGTATTCTGCTGTTTCATTTGTGGCATAACCAAACATCATTCCTTGGTCGCCTGCACCTTGTTCTTCTTTGCTTGCTCTGTCAACACCTTGATTAATATCGGCAGATTGTTCGTGAATAGCTGATAAAACTCCACATGAATTGGCTTCAAACATATACTCACTTTTGGTGTAACCAATTTTTTTGATTACTTCTCTTGCAATGGTTTGAACATCTAAATAAGTGTTTGATTTTACCTCACCGGCAAGAATTACTTGACCTGTTGTAACCAATGTTTCACAAGCTACTTTTGATTCTGGATCAAATGCCAAAAAATTATCGATTAAAGCATCACTAATTTGATCTGCTACTTTGTCCGGATGTCCTTCACTTACAGACTCTGACGTAAATAAATAAGCCATAAATACAATTTAATTTTAACTGAATTTCTTCAGGATTAATACTATAAGATAGCGAAAAAACTAGATTGCACGAAAATAACTAAAGAAGAATTCTGCTTTAGCATTTTTTTACGAGGTTGCAATCAGTACAAATTTTTCCTCTTTTTAATTGGTTGCAAATGTATGGAGGTTTTTATTAAAATAAAAATTATATTTTTCATTTGCATTTTTGTTTGTACACTGAAAAGTTAATTTGTAATATTTTTTCTTCAATTGTTTGATTTTAAAAAAAAAACATTAATTTTATGTCTTAAAATATTAAACTTTTGATTTATGAAAAAACTATTACTCTTAAGTATTTTTGCTTTCTCAATTTCTTCAAACTCCCAAACAGTGTTGTTTGAAGAAAACTTTGACGCTTATGATGATTTCATTATTGATGGAATCGGGGATTGGACAAATACAGATGTTGATTTAAGAAACACTTACGGTTTTCAAGGGGTTACCTTTGCCAATACTGGTGTAGCAAAATCATTCCAGATTTTTAATTCAACAACAACTGCACCGCCATTAACACCTTCCGCAACAAGTGATTGGTCTGCCAGGTCTGGTCAAAAAGCTGCTGTTTGTTTTGCAGCTGTACCAGGAGCTGGTATTAATGCTAACAATGATTGGTTGATTTCGCCTCAGATTCAATTAGCTGCTTCGGGCAATACTTTAACTTTTTGGGCAAAGTCATGCGATACAGGATTTGGACTTGAAAAGTTTAAAGTAGGTGTTTCTACTACAAACAATCAAACAGCAAGTTTTACGTTTATTACCCCTGCACCTCATGTAGTTAATCCTGCAACAGCTCAATGGGTAGAATATACTTATAGTTTGGACGCATATCAAGGACAAAATGTCTTTATTGCAATTAATTGTGTTTCAGATGATCAGTTTGGTTTTGCAATAGATGATTTTCAAGTTACAACTACATTGAGTACACAAGATTTTTTTGCAAACAACTTAAAAGTATATCCTAATCCAACAAAAGATATTCTTAATCTTTCTTCTTCTACAACATTAATTAATAGTGTTGAGGTTACAGATTTAAACGGAAGAATCGTTAAATCATTTAACTTAAATGGAATTGCTCAAACAGAATTAAACGTGTCTGATTTAACTTCAGGTATGTATTTTGTTTCGGTTGAAACAGATTTAGGAATCGGTTCTACTAAAATTGTGAAGAATTAAATTATTTAATATATAGGATTTAAAAGTTCGGATTTATCCGAACTTTTTTATTTTTGTTAAAACGCTCTATTGTATCTTATTTTATTTTAATTTTGGAAATCAATTTATAACTATTAATTATGAAAAAACTACTACTTTCTACTTTAGTTCTTTTTGGAACTGTGTCTAGTGTAAATGCTCAATTGTTTCAAGCAGACAATTTTAATGCTTACACTCTTGGAAATTTAGGTACCGATCTTACTGGAGAAGTAGCCGGTCAAGGAGATTGGTTAACTTTTACATCAGGAACTGGAGGTGCAAATACAGATTTCCAAATTGTAACAGAAGTTGGTGAAAACGCAAATGTTCTACAAATTACAGGATCATCTACAACTGAAAACAAATTTGCTTGGAAAGAAGCGGTTGAAGGTGCATGGACAGCTAGAGAAGCTGGAAATAATGTGCTAAAAGTGAAAACTGATTTTTTTACAGGCGGACCAACTACAAGTGCAAACACTTATAGAGTTTTAATTTATGGAAGAACAGTAGCTGATCCTGAAGCAACGCCTTTATTAATCGCAGGATTTAATTTAGTTGCATCAACAAAAATTTTGCAAGGTTTGTGTTATTTAAATAATGCGGGTACATTAAATACTTATTTAATAAATTTTGCAACTGGCGGTTTGGTGGTGCCTTCAAATTCTTGGATTGATATGGAAGTGATTTATAACCAGACTACAGGAAGAGTTAGTTGGGTTAGTACTGCAGCAAGTGTTGATGGTTATTATGATGGTGCTGCTGCGAATTTTAATATCATCGAAGTTGATGTAGCGGTTATTGGTGGTACTGGAAATACTGTTTCATCACTTTTCAAAGTTGATAATTTTATTGTAGGAGCAGTTGCTACAGAAGATGATGTTCTTTCAACTCAAGAAAACATAATTGTTGATAAAGCTTTTAAAGTTTATCCAAATCCGGCAAATGATATTTTTAATATTGAAAGTAATTCAGCCATTGAAAATGTAACTTTAACTGACCTTAACGGAAGAACTGTAAAAAACATCAACGTTAATTCTTTGTCTTCAACAGAAGTAAATATTTCTGATTTAACATCAGGAATGTATTTTGTAACTGTACAAACTGATAACGGTTCTGGTTCTACAAAAATCATCAAAAAATAATTGATATAAAATATCAAGTTTAAAATCCGGACTTAGTTCCGGATTTTTTTAATTTATTTTTCTAAACAAATTAAATAGTATAGAATTAAAATCTATTAAACCATTTATAAATAATAAAATTTAGAAAAATAATCTAAAATATTTTTTTATTTAGAAAATATTTCTACATTTGCCAAATCAAAATCTGAATAATGAAATTTACAATTTGCAATATGTGTTGTCGTATGATGTGGAAATCTCCGCAGAGGAAACCTATTGCATAATTTTAAATTTTTTAAAATAAGTACAATTGAACCTCTGCCCAAAAGCAGAGGTTTTTTTATATAAATATCTCACCAACTCAGAACCTCAGTAACTCAGCAACTAAAAAAAAATGAACACTACAAAAAAAATAATTATGAACCGTATGATGATGCACATGTGTTGTATCACAATCCCTCATTGCCAAAAGCGAAAGACATAATCTAGTTATAACTTGTTTAAAGTCCTTTTGGTAAGCCATCCAAAAGGACTTTTTTTATCCAAAAATCTAATAATCTAAAAATCGAATAATCTTAATACTTAATACATTAATCTTAATACTTAAAAAAATGAGCACACAAAAATTCTCCACTAACGCATTACACGCAGGACACGATGTAACCAAAAACGCAGGAACAAGAGCCGTCCCAATTTATCAAACCTCTTCGTATGTATTTAATAACTCTCAACACGCAGCCAATCTTTTTGGTTTAGCCGAAGCCGGTTTTATCTACACACGACTAAACAACCCTACCAACGACATTCTAGAACAACGCTTAGCAACTCTAGAAGGTGGAATAGGAGCTGTAGTCACCGCATCAGGAACTGCCGCCATCGCAACAACCTTCTTAACGTTATTAAAAGCGGGTGATCACATCGTTGCTTCCAACAGTTTGTATGGCGGAACATACAATTTGTTAAGTGTAACCTTACCAAGGTTAGGCATCACCACCACATTCGTAGATCCATCCAATCCGGAAAATTTCACCAAAGCTTCGCAAGAAAACACTAGAGCTTACTTTGTTGAAAGTCTTGGTAATCCAAAATTAGACGTACTCGATTTAAAAGCCATTTCAAAAGAAGCAAAAGCGTTCAAAGTGCCTTTTATTGTTGATAATACCGTGGCAACTCCTTATTTATTAAACCCAATTCAACACGGAGCAGACATCGTTATTCATTCCTTAACCAAATACATTACCGGAAACGGAACGTCTTTAGGCGGAGTCATCATCGATGCCGGAAATTTTGATTGGAGCAACGGAAAATTCCCAGAATTCACAGAACCTTCAGCAGGTTATCACGGATTAAAATATTATGAAGTTCTAGGAGCAGCCTCGTTTATCGCTAAAGTTCGAATCGAAGGTTTACGCGATTTCGGTGCGGCATTAAGTCCCTTCAACGCTTTTCAAACCATTCAAGGATTGGAAACGTTAGAAATCCGAATCAAAAAACATAGCGAAAATGCATTGGCATTAGCCCAATGGTTGCAAAGTCAAGAACAAGTAGCGTGGGTAAATTATCCAGGTTTGGAAACTTCAAAATACAAAGTTTTAGCCGATGAATATTTACCTGAAGGAAAAAGCGGTATCGTCACATTCGGACTCAAAGGCGGATTTGAAGCAGCCAAAAAAGTAGCCGATGAAACCAAACTATTCTCGCTTTTAGCAAATATCGGAGACACAAAATCATTGATTATTCATCCGGCAAGCACCACGCACCAACAATTGTCTGATGCCGATCAAGAAGCAACCGGCGTTACCAAAGATTTAATTCGTCTTTCCGTCGGATTAGAAGACATCGAAGATTTAAAAGCCGATTTAAAAGCAGTATTTCAAACCATAAAAACCCCTCAATTAACCTAATTATGAGTCAGAAAATAGTAAACGTATTGGGCTATGCCAAAGCCAATAATCAATTTGTTGTAAAAGCACAAAATTTTGATGTTCGAATCAGTAAAAATGAAAATTTTCCCGAGTTAGAAGGGCCAAGTCCTTTGGAATATTTGCTCGCTGGTTACGCCGGTTGCATCAATGCAGTTGGAAAATTAGTAGCAAAAGAACAAGGTATAACTTTAAAATCACTTCAAGTTGAAGTTTCCGGAACCCTAAGTTTAGACAAATACCAGGGAAAAATTAGCTATGAAAGAGCCGGATTCAAATCAATTCAGGTCGTGGTTAAACCTACTTCTGATGCTACTTTGGAAGAGTTGAAAAATTGGATTGAAGCCGTTGAAAATCGCTGTCCCATTCAAGACAATCTGATTAATCCCACTCCGGTTGAGCTGACTTTATTAAAAGAATTCTCAACCACAGAAGCAGCATAATACAACTTTTATGTTTGTATAGGTTTTGTTTGTTTGTTTGTTTACAACTGTCTTTTTTCCACGTTTGAAAAAAGACAGTTTTTAAAAAAAGCTAGAAAAGATTACTATGAAAAATTTAAAAAAAATAGATTTATTTAATTTCAATTTAGAAATTGGAAAAGTCAGACCCTATATTCCGTTGTATTTCGAAACCTTCGGACAACACGTCGGTTCTGCACCGGTAGTTTTGGTCAATCACGCCTTAACCGGAAATTCAACCATCACAGGCGAAAACGGTTGGTGGAATGATTTAATCGGCGAAAATAAAAGCATTAATACGAATGATTTCACCGTCATCGCTTTCAACATTCCCGGAAACGGATACGATAATGTTTTCGGAAATTTAATTTCTGATTACAAAGATTTTACCATTCGTGATATCGCAAGAATTTTTTGGGAAGGATTATTTCATCTCAATATCGATGAACTTTTCACAGTCATCGGAGGAAGTTTAGGTGGAGCTATTGCTTGGGAAATGGCCGCACAACATCCAACCAAAATCCAAAACCTGATTCCAATTGCAACCGACTGGAAAGCAACTGATTGGGTGATTGCGAACGTACTCATTCAAGACAAAATTCTCAATAATTCCGATGATCCAATTGCCGATGCTCGTTTGCACGCGATGTTGTTGTATAGAACACCGCAATCCATAAATCAACGCTTTCAACGCAAACAACAGAACGTTTTTGAAGTTGAAAATTGGTTATCCAATCACGGTTCCAAACTAAAAAACCGCTTCCGATTATCATCCTATAAATTAATGAATCATCTGCTAAAAACAAATGATATTACCAAAAACAGAAAAGATTTTGTAACAGTCGCAAGCCAAATTCAAGCCAACATTCATATCGTTTCTGTCGATACCGATTATTTTTTTATTGCCGAAGAAAATCGTGAAACTTATCAAAACCTAAAAAAAATAAAAGAAAATGTTTTCTATCACGAAATTCAATCCATTCACGGGCACGATGCTTTTTTAATCGAATTCAACCAATTAGCCACTTTTTTATCACCCATTTTCAACACTCAAAACACTCAAAAATATGTCAACGCTTAGAATAAATGTCATCCTCTTCGGAATCGGAAACGTAGGAAGCACGCTCATCAATCAAGTTTTGGAAAGTCAGCAATTTTTTCTCGAAAAAAGAAACATCGATTTGCGATTTCCCATCATAACCAATTCAACCGTAGCATTCTTCGAAAAAGACGGCATCAAAAACCAATGGGAAAGCAATTTTCAATCCACCGCTTTTCCTTATTCAATCGAGGATATTGTCGATTATGTTCAAATCAATAACCTCGAAAATCTCATCGCCGTCGATGCCACTGCCAGCGAAGAGTTGATTAAATTTTACATTCCGCTCATTCAAAATGGATTCAGCATCGTCGCAGCCAACAAAAAAGCAAATACGTTGCATTCCGATTTCTACAAAGAATTACGTCGAAACCTTCAAAAATTCGACCAATCTTTTTTATACGAAACCAATGTAGGTGCCGGATTGCCCGTCGTTCAAACCATCAATGAATTATATCTTTCCGGCGAAGAAATCACTAAGATCAGAGGCGTTTTTTCCGGTTCGTTAAGCTATATTTTCAATCGATTTGGAAACGAAATCACCACTTTTTCTTCCATTTTAAAAGAAGCCGAAAAAACCGGTTACACCGAACCCGATTCCAGAGAAGACCTTTCCGGAAACGATGTCGCACGAAAATTACTCATCTTAGCCAGAGAAATCGGCATTCAAAAAGAATTTTCAGACGTGCAAATTTCCTCACTTTTATTACCCGATTTAAACGAAGAAAATACGAAAGCCGAGTACGCTTCCAACAAACAATTGCTCGATAAACCCTACGAAATCGCCAAAATCACCCAAGCGGAAAATCACGTACTTCGTTACGTTGGCGAACTCGATGTTATCAACCAAAAACTCGAAGTCAAACTCATTTCAATACCAATAAATTCAGCACTCGGACAACTCAAAGGTGCCGATAATCTCATCGAAATTTACACAAAATCCTATGGCGAAATCCCAATCGTCATTCAAGGTGCCGGTGCCGGAAAACAAGTCACAGCCAGAGGAGTTTTGAATGATATTCTCAAAATTGCCGAAAAAATCAAGTTAAAAGAATCTGTTTTTAATTAATTTTAACCAATTGATTAATTGCCAAAACCATTATTTACAGAATATTTTTCTGTCAAATAATAAATTTTAATAAAAAACAGAAAAATATTCTATAATCCCAAATTACTCATTATATTTGCCCCGTTCATACACATACTGATCGTTATCACGAAAGCCGGAGGGACTAGACCCTATGAAAGCTTAGCAACCCTGCAACTGTAGAAGGTGCTACATTCTATTCGCCATGGCGAAACAGATAACCCGTTTATTTCCTCTATTTCCTGATAATTTTTTTAGTTAGAAGCTAATCCCGCTTTACGCTGCAATTTTTTGCTGCATCCGGCTTTTTTTCTACGCTTAAAAAAGAGCTTCCGTTGGTCGCTTTTTTAAAGCAAGAAAAAATAGCCGTCTGCCACAAAAAATTTCCGCTACAATCGGGGCTAGGCGTCAGTGCCAGAATGAATGTTTAGATATTTTCAGAGAAATAAAAGTATGTCAACACAATCAAACCACAATATTGGAGTTCCCCCTTCGGGGGCTAGGGGGCTTACTCAAGCCATACAAGAAAGAATCCTCGTCCTCGACGGAGCGATGGGAACAATGCTGCAACGAAACAATTTCTCCGAAGAAGATTTTCGCGGAGAACGTTTCAAAGATTTCCCACATCCATTAAAAGGAAACAACGATTTACTTTCCATCACACAACCAGAAGCCGTAAAAGCCGTTCATCGAGCCTATTTTCAAGCCGGAGCTGATATTGTGGAAACCAATACCTTTTCAGGAACCACCATCGGAATGGCCGATTATCATCTCGAAGATTTGGTGTACGAACTCAATTACCAATCCGCCAAAATTGCCCGTGAAGTTGCCGATGAATTCACCGATAAACCACGTTTTGTAGCCGGTTCAATCGGTCCAACCAACCGAACTGCATCCATGAGTCCGGACGTAAACGACCCAGGATTTCGTGCCGTAACTTTCGACGATTTACGCATTGCTTACAAACAACAAGTAGAAGCTTTGATTGACGGTGGTAGTGATGTTTTATTAGTAGAAACCATTTTCGACACACTCAATGCCAAAGCAGCCCTTTTTGCCATTGAAGAAGTCAAAGAAGAGCGAAACATAGATATTCCGGTTATGGTTTCCGGAACAATTACTGATGCTTCCGGACGAACGCTTTCCGGTCAAACCGTAGAAGCTTTTTTAATTTCCATTTCGCATATCCCATTATTAAGCATTGGATTCAATTGTGCGTTAGGAGCCGACCAACTCAAACCATACTTGAAAAGATTAGCTCACAACACCCAACTCAATATTTCTGCTCACCCCAATGCCGGATTACCCAATGCGTTCGGTCAGTACGACCAAACACCGGAAGAAATGCAAGCCCTAATCCGTGAGTATTTGCAAGACAATTTAATCAACATCATTGGTGGTTGTTGCGGCACAACTCCGGAACACATCAAATTAATCGCCGAAGTAGCATCGGAATATAAACCTAGAACTTTAAACCTTGAATTACACTAATTTTCACCAAATGAATTTGTGAAATTTGTGCAATTCGTGGCAAAAAAAAATAAAATGGCAGAAGCTGATTGTAAAAAATATTTAAAATTATCCGGTCTCGAACCGCTTATCATAACTCCTGAAACGAATTTCGTAAACGTCGGCGAACGAACAAACGTCACCGGTTCACGGAAATTTCTTCGTTTAATCAAAGAAGAAAAGTACGAAGAAGCTCTTGATATCGCTCGAAATCAAGTTGAAGGAGGAGCCCAAATCATCGACGTGAATATGGACGAAGGAATGTTGGACGGCGTTTATGCAATGACCAAATTCCTAAATTTAATCGCCGCCGAACCCGATATTGCCCGAGTCCCGGTTATGATTGACAGTTCTAAATGGGAAATCATCGAAGCGGGATTAAAAGTCATTCAAGGAAAAGGAGTCGTCAATTCCATTTCGTTAAAAGAAGGAGAAGAAACCTTCATCCATCACGCCAAATTAATCAAACGATATGGTGCGGCGGTCATCGTGATGGCTTTTGATGAAAAAGGTCAAGCCGATAATTACGAAAGACGTATCGAAATTTGCAAAAGAAGCTATGATATTTTAGTCGATAAAGTTGGTTTTCCAGCGGAAGACATCATTTTCGACCCAAATATTTTCCCCGTTGCCACAGGAATGGAGGAACATAAATTAAACGCTTTAGATTTTTTTAGAGCGACTAAATGGATTCGTGAAAATCTACCAAATGCTAATATTTCAGGCGGTGTGAGTAACGTTTCTTTTTCTTTCCGTGGAAACGATAAAGTGCGTGAAGCCATGCATTCTGCTTTCCTTTATCACGCCATTCAAAACGGAATGACAATGGGAATTGTAAATCCAGAGATGCTTGAAATTTATGATGAAATCGACAAAAAATTATTAGAACACGTTGAAGATGTTTTATTAAACAGAAGAGAAGATGCCACTGAACGACTTTTGGAATTAGCCGAGAGTTATAAAGGGGATTTTAAAGTCAATGAAAAAGCGATTCAAGAATGGCGAAATGGCTCTGTTCAAGAAAGATTAACCCATTCATTAGTCAAAGGAATTGATGAATTCATTGAAATTGATGTAGAAGAAGCCAGAATAAATTCCACAAAAGCCATCGAAGTTATTGAAATCAATTTAATGGCTGGGATGAATGTCGTAGGCGATTTATTCGGATCAGGAAAAATGTTTTTACCACAAGTAGTTAAGTCTGCCCGAGTAATGAAAAAAGCAGTGGCTTACTTGCTTCCTTTCATCGAAGAAGAGAAAGATTCAACCGCTTCGTCTTCTGCCGGAAAAGTGTTGATGGCAACGGTTAAAGGCGATGTACACGATATCGGTAAAAATATTGTTGCTGTCGTTTTGGCTTGCAACAATTTTGAAATCATCGATTTAGGCGTAATGGTTCCGCCGGAAAAAATCATCGAAGCGGCTATTCGTGAAAACGTTGATATCATTGGTTTAAGCGGATTAATTACACCATCGTTGGATGAAATGGTTTATTTGGCGAAAGAAATGGATAAGTTAAACATCAAAATTCCAATTATGATCGGTGGAGCAACGACTTCTCGTGCTCATACAGCCGTAAAAATTGCACCTGAATATAAAGAAACCGTTGTGCACGTCAATGATGCTTCGCGAGCGGTTACTGTCGCTACAAATTTATTGCAAGCGGAAACAAAAACAGCCTACGCCAAAACAGTTCGAGAAGACTATGATCATCTTCGGGAAGGTTATTTAAATAGGAGTAGAGAGAAGAATTTCTTATCAATTACCGAAGCCAGAAAAAATAAATTACAACTCAATTGGAAAAATTACAATCCAACAAAACCCAATTTTATCGGAACAAAAACTATAGAAGTTGAATTATCCGAATTAGTTGATTTTATCGATTGGACACCGTTTTTTCAATCGTGGGAATTATTCGGAAAATATCCGGCTATTTTAACAGATGAAATTGTTGGACAACAAGCTTCTGATTTATTTGAAGATGCACAAAAAATGCTTCAACAAATTGTCAACGAAAAATGGCTTACTGCCAAAGGAATTTTGGGAATTTTTCCGGCGAATCAAATCAATGATGATGACATTGAAGTAACTCGCAACCCGCAACCCGCAACTTTCCTAACTTTAAGACAACAATCCCAAAAAACTGCCGGAGCTCCAAACATCGCTCTAGCCGATTTCATCGCTCCAAAAGAATTAGGAATTCAAGATTACATCGGCTGTTTTTGTGTCACAACGGGATTTGGTGTAGATGAAAAAGCATCGGAATTTGAAAAACAATTGGATGATTATAATTCCATTTTAGTAAAAGCGTTAGGCGATCGATTAGCGGAAGCTTTTGCAGAATATTTACACCTAAAAGTGCGAAAAGAAATTTGGGGCTATGCTTCCAATGAGAAATTATCTAATGAGGATTTAATCAAAGAAAATTACACCGGGATTCGTCCCGCTCCGGGTTATCCTGCATGTCCGGATCATTTGGAAAAACCAACCATTTGGAAATTATTAGATGTAGAGGAAAAAATAGGTGTAAAATTGACTGAAAGTATGGCCATGTGGCCAGCCTCATCGGTTTCAGGATATTATTTTGCCCATCCGGAAAGCAAATATTTCGGATTAGGAAAAATTAAAAAAGACCAAGTGGAAGATTACGCAAAACGAAGAAACATCAGTTTAGAAATGGCGATGAAATGGCTTTCGCCGAATATAGCAGAGTAAAAACCGTTGTCTGTTGTCCGTTATCAGTTAACAGACAACCGACAACCGATAACAGATAACCGAAAATGAAAGTAACCCAACATATCGAAAACGCCAACGGCAAACCCTTATTCTCATTTGAAATTTTACCGCCATTAAAAGGTCAAAATATTCAATCTATTTTTGATTCGATTGATCCTTTGATGGAATTTAATCCACCATTTATTGATGTCACATATCATCGGGAAGAATATGAATTCAAGGAATTACCAAGCGGATTATTACAAAAGAAAATTGTAAAAAAACGTCCGGGAACGGTTGGAATTTGTGCCGGAATTCAGAATAAATACGATGTAGATGCCATTCCGCATATTTTGTGTGGTGGTTTTACGAAAGAAGATACCGAAAATTTATTAATCGATTTGGATTTTTTGGGAATTGATAATGTAGTGGCATTGCGTGGAGATGCTTTAAAAAATGAAATTTATTTCAGACCCGAAAAAGAAGGAAATGAGTATGCTTCCGAATTGGTTACGCAAATCCACAATTTGAACAAAGGAATTTATTTAGATGAAGATTTACAAAATTCATCGTGCACCAATTTCTGCATTGGCGTTGCCGGTTATCCCGAAAAACACATGGAAGCTCCTAGTGTTGACAGCGATATTCATTTCTTAAAACAAAAAATCAAAAACGGAGCTGATTATATTATTACCCAAATGTTTTTTGACAATAAACGATTCTTTGATTTTGTTGCAAAATGCAGAGCAGCAGGAATTACTGTGCCAATTATACCCGGATTGAAACCCATTGCGACAAAAAAGCAGTTAAATTTGATTCCGCATCGATTCAAAGTTGATTTGCCTGATGATTTGATTATGGCCGTCGTAAAAGCAAAAGATAATGATGCGGTAAAACAAATCGGAATTGAATGGTGTACCGCTCAAAGTAAAGAATTGGTTGCAGCCGGAATTCCGGTTTTGCATTATTATTCGATGGGAAAAGCAGAAAACATCAAAGCGATTGCGAAGGAAATATTTTAAAACCAATTCTTTCATAATATTTTCTTACTAATTTTATTCTGTTATATTTGCCGGAATAACTTTTAGAATGAGGAAACTTTACTTTTTTTTACTGCTTTTTACGACATTTCTCTCTGCTCAGGAAAAAACTGAAACTACCGCTTTGGATGTTCAATACTTTCGAGGAAATGTTTTGCCTCATACGGATGATTTGCAGCACTTTCTGCAAGGTCATCCCGATGGAGTTTTGATTAGTTTGTATAAAAAGACATACGGTCATCAAGAGTGGGAAAGAGCATTTAACTATCCTGATTATGGAGGCTATTTTATTTTTCAAGATTTTAAAAATGATATTTTAGGAAAAGTTTATGGAGTTGGAGCACACTATAATTTTTATTTTTTAAATCGAAAAGTTCAGTTTAAAATCGCACAAGGAGTTGCTTATACAACCGACCCACACGATAAAGAAAACAATAGTAAGAACTTTGCTTTTGGTTCTAAAATAGTGGCAAATACTAATTTTGCACTTAATTATACCACACCTATTGTTGATCGATTTGAATTAAAAGCAGGATTGCTATTTACACACTTTTCTAATGGAAGAATAAAAGCTCCCAATAGTGGTGTGAATTCGTATGGTGTAAATCTTGGTATTACCTATAATTTTGAAGAACCACTTGAAAGACAAATTGATACACTACCAAAGGTAAAATTTACAGAACCACTAAAATATAATTTAGTTTTAAGAACCGGAATTAGCGAAAATCCGATTATTGGAAGTGGTCAAAAACCCTTTTTTCATCCAGCTTTTTACATAGACAAAAGAATCAGCAGAAAAAGTGCTCTTCAATTGGGTACAGAGGTTTTTTTTACCAATTCATACAAAGAGTTTATAAAGTTTCAATCAATAGCTTATCCTGAAGAAAATGTAACGGCAGATACAGACTATAAAAGAGCCGGTGTTTTTATCGGTTATGAACTTTTTATTAATAGAATTTCGCTTGAAGCACAAGTGGGATATTATGTTTATCAACCTTATAAATCAGATATTCCTATTTATGATAGAGTAGGGATGAAATATTATATCACTAAAAAAATGTACACCGGATTATCCATTAAAACCCATATATTCTTGGCGGAAGCTATGGAGTTTGTCATGGGTGTAAGATTTTAAAACTATGAAAAAAATAATTTTAATAATCGTAATTGCTTCTTTTTTTTACAATTGTGAAAAGCCTGGAGATTGCATAAAATCAACAGGCGAAATAATTACAAGAGAAGTAGAAGTAACACCTTTTGAAACTATTTTTGTTTACACTGGTATTGAATTAGTAATCAAACAAGGACCGGAATATAAAGTGGAAGTCAAATCTGGCGAAAATTTAATTGATGATATTGAAGTAAAAATTGAAAATAATACACTCAGTTTAAAAGACAAAACCACTTGTAATTGGGTTCGGGATTATGGACAAACAATCGTTTATGTAACAGCTCCAAATTTAACTGATATTCATTCTAAAACAGAGCAAGCTATTAAGTCAGATGGCTTATTAACTTATCCGATAATTAGATTGTATGCAATGGATTTAAGTGATGGTGCCGGAACCGGTGATTTTATTTTTGAAGTTGATAATGGTCAATTAGTAATTCTAAATAATAATGTGTCCCGTTTCTTTATTTCCGGAAATACTCAAGAAGCGTTATTGAATTTTTATGATGGAAATGGTAGATTAGAAGCTCAAGATTTGGCTATTAATGTAGCAAAAGTTTTTCATCGAGGTTCAAATGATATGATTATTAGACCAATTCAAAGTGTCGAAGGCGATTTGTTTAGTACCGGTAATTTAATCCTATTAAATACACCACCAACTGTGAATCTAACAGAACATTATCAGGGTAGAGTAATTTATAACTAATTATTTCTTGGTTTTTTCTCTGAAAATAGCTTCCAAATTTTTACTTTTCAGATGAATTTGTAGCGTTTTCAAACCATTTTCATTCGCAAAATCAAATAGTTTTGAACGCATATCTTCCGACGATAAAAAAGTGATTTCCCAAATTGAATCAGTTATTTTTTTTGCTGATTTAAAGTTTGGTAAAATAGTCAGCAATTCTTCTGAAACAGCTTTATCAAATTCCACTTCTATCACTTGCTCTTGCTCATCAGACATCAATTTGTCCAATTTTTTATCCGTTACAATCTTTCCGTTGTTGATGATGATGACACGATCACAAATGGCTTCCACTTCCTGCATAATGTGTGTAGAAAGAAAAACAGTTTTATCTTTTCCGATGTTTTTTATTAAATCTCTGATCTCTACCAACTGATTCGGATCTAATCCTGTGGTAGGTTCATCTAAAATTAAAACTTCCGGATTGTGCAACAAAGCTGTAGCCAAACCAACGCGTTGACGATATCCTTTTGATAATTGTCCTATTTTTTTGTGACTTTCAGGCGTTAATCCAGTCAATTCAATTACTTCCTGAATTCTGTTTTTAGAAACTTTATAAACCTCCGCATTAAAAGCCAAATACTCCCGAACATATAAATCCAAATACAACGGATTGTGTTCCGGTAAATAGCCAACAATTTTTTGAACCTCTTGATTGGGATCCGATACATCAAAATTATTCACCGAAGCACTACCTTCATCTGCTGTAATGTAAGTGGTCAAAATTTTCATTAAAGTAGATTTTCCGGCACCATTTGGACCTAAAAATCCAACAATTTCTCCTTTATTTACAGAAAATGAAATGTTGTCTAATGCTTTCTGAGCACCATACATTTTTGAAATATTTTTAACTTCGATAGACATACGTAAAGATTTAAAGCAAAAGTAAAGTTTTTAACTCATTTTTTTTCTAAAAAGTATTTTGATTTAAATATTTTACTATATTAGCATTTCAAAATCACAACAAAAAGATGATTTCACATAACACATATTATTTTACTAATTTCTTTTATTTTTTCTTTTGGAAAAAATCGGGATTGGTATTGTGTTATGTAAGGTAAATTTTTTAATTCAAAAACAATATAAATCCCGATTCCATGTGAGTCGGGATTTTTTTATTTTATATGATAACAAAAATAGCAATTCAAGGTATAAAAGGTTCATTTCATCATCAAGTGGCAGAAAACTATTTTTCTGAATCGGTTGAGTTGGAAGAGTGCATGTCGTTTGAAAAATTGGTGAAAAATGTGAAAAATGACAAGTCAAGTAAAGGAATTATGGCTTTAGAAAATTCTATCGCCGGTTCTATTATTCCAAATTATGCTTTGATTGATGCCAACAATTTGCACATTATTGGTGAGTATTATTTAGACATTCATCACAACCTTTTGGCACTAAAAGGTCAAACGATTGAAGATATTAAAGAAGTGCAATCACACCCGATGGCATTGTTGCAATGTGCGGTTTTCTTTTCGAATTATCCACATATAAAATTAATTGAAAGCAGCGATACCGCCGAAACAGCCAAACGCATTCAAGAGCAAAAATTAGTTGGAGTTGCCGCAATTGCTAGTGTAAAAGCAGCGGATTTATATGATTTGGAAATTGTTGCAAACGGAATTCATACCGTAAAAAATAACACCACACGTTTTGTTATCGTTAAATCGGTGAATAAAGAAATTCCGAAAAACGAAATCAACAAAGCTTCGTTAAAATTTGAACTGGAAGATAAACCTGGCAACCTAGCCATTGTGTTGAAAATGATTAGCGATTGCCAATTAAATATGACCAAAATTCAATCTTTACCCATTATTGAAACACCCTTTCAATATTCATTTTTTATTGATGTTGTTTTTGAAAATTACAAAAATTACGAAGAAACAAAAATGAATTTACAACAAATGACCAGACATTTTAAAGTATTAGGCGAATATAAAAATGCACGACTATGATAGCAACCGCAGAACGATTAAATTCAGTTCAGGAATATTATTTTTCCAAAAAGTTGCGGGAAGTGAATCAGATGCTTTCCGAAGGAAAACCAATCATTAATATGGGAATCGGAAGTCCGGATTTGTTGCCGCATTTTTCAGTGGTCAATGCCATTCAGAATTCGATGAACGATAAAAAAGCTCACGAATACCAAAGTTATCAGGGTTTACCCGAACTTCGAAAAGCGATGACCACATTCTATCAAAATCAATTTAATGTTTCGATGGATTTTGCTTCGGAAGTTTTACCGTTGATGGGCTCGAAAGAAGGAATTATGCACGTTTCGATGGCATTTTTGAATAAATCAGATGAGGTTTTAATTCCAAATCCGGGTTATCCAACGTATGCTTCTGTAACCGAATTAGTGCAAGCAAAACCCATTTTTTATGACTTAGTTGAAGAGAATAATTGGCTTCCCGATTTTGAAGCTCTTGAAAAATTGGATTTATCAAAAGTCAAAATTATGTGGGTTTGCTATCCACATATGCCAACCGGAGCGAATGCCACGATGGAAGTTTTTGAAAAACTAATCGCTTTCGGAAAAAAGCATCATATTCTGATTGTCAATGATAATCCATATAGTTTTGTTTTGAATAGAAATCCAATGTCGATTTTTCAAGTGGAAGGAGCAAAAGAAATTGCGTTAGAACTTAATTCGCTCAGCAAATCGTTCAATATGTCAGGATGGCGAGTGGGAATGATTTTAGGAAATAAAACTTTTCTAGAAGCCGTCTTAAAAGTCAAAAGTAATATGGACAGCGGTATGTTTTATGGAATTCAAAAAGGTGCGATTGAAGCACTGAGTTTAGATAAAAATTGGTTTGAAAGTCAAAACGAAGTCTATTCCAAACGAAGAAATTTACTTTTTGAATTGGTTGAAAAATTGAGTTGTTCCTATAATAAAACAAGCGTTGGATTATTCATTTGGGCGAAGCTTCCAAAAAATGTAATTTCATCGGAAACATTTATTGATACGATTTTAATCGATAAAAATATTTTCATCACACCCGGAACAATTTTTGGCAGTAATGGCGAAGGATACATTCGGTTTTCGTTGTGTATAGAAGAAGAAAAAATTAAAGAAGCTTTAGCACGATTTTAGTATGAAAGTAACAATTATTGGTTTAGGATTAATTGGTGGTTCAATGGCTTTGGATATTCAACGATTCTATGAAAACGCCGTGATTATCGGAATTGATTCAAATGAAAATCACCTTGATGAAGCATTATCATTGGGGTTAATTCATCAAAAGGGAAATTTAGACGATGATTTTGATGGCGATTTTATCATTTTGGCTGTTCCGGTTGACGTGGCTTTGCTACTTTTGCCGAATATTTTGGATAACATTTCAGATAATACCATTGTGATTGATGTAGGTTCAACCAAAAAACCAATTTGCGAAACCGTTGAAAATCATCCTAAAAGAAGTAGCTTTTTAGCAACTCATCCAATCGCAGGAACTGAATTTTCCGGACCAAAAGCAGCCATCGAAAATTTATTTGAAGATAAAGTGAATATCATCTGTGAAATTGAAAAAACATCCTATAAAAAACAGGAAAAAGCATTGGAATTATTCCGAAATTTGAAGATGCGAATTCGCTATATGGAACCAAAATCGCACGACAAACACATTGCGTATGTTTCACATTTGTCGCATATTAGTTCGTTTATGTTAGGGAAAACAGTCATTGAAAAAGAAAAAGATGAAAAAGATATTTTTGATATGGCCGGAAGCGGCTTTGAAAGTACGGTTCGATTAGCCAAAAGTTCACCCTCGATGTGGACACCGATTTTTAAACAAAACAAAAAACAAATCGTCAAATCATTAGATGAATATATTACTAATTTATCATCCTTTAAATCATTTTTAGAATCGGATGATTACGAAGCCATTTTTAATGAAATGAAAAACACGAACAGAATTAAAGAAATTTTAAAATAAAAGATTGTCAGTTATCCAATAACCGACAACCTACAACAGCTATGGAAAACGATAAAAATTTAAAAAACTGGTTAACCGATTTTCAATTAGAACATCCGTTAGTAATTGCAGGACCTTGCAGTGCAGAAACCGAAGAACAAGTATTAAAAATTGCTCATGAATTAAAGAATTCCGATGTCAGTATTTTTCGTGCCGGAATTTGGAAACCGCGAACTCGACCCGGCGGATTTGAAGGAGTGGGAGCCATTGGGTTGAACTGGTTGCAAAAAGCCAAAGCAGAAACAGGCTTGCTTATGGCGGTTGAAGTTGCCAATGCCGCTCACGTAAAATTAGCGTTAGAATACGATATTGATGTGTTGTGGATTGGTGCCAGAACCACCGTGAACCCATTTGCCGTTCAAGAAATTGCCGATGCTTTGGAAGGAACCGATAAAATAGTTTTACTAAAAAACCCTGTAAATCCCGATTTATCATTGTGGATTGGTGGATTGGAACGATTGTATAATGCCAATATCAAAAAATTAGGCGTAATTCACCGTGGATTTTCTACTTACGAAAAAACAAAATACCGCAATAATCCGGAGTGGCAAATTGCAATCGATTTACAAAATCGATTTCCCGATCTGCCTTTAATTTGTGATCCTTCGCACATTACCGGAAAGCGGGATATGATTCAGGAAGTTTCGCAACAAGCTTTGGATTTAAACTATGATGGTTTAATTATCGAAACCCATATTGATCCGGATAATGCTTGGAGTGATGCGGCTCAACAAGTGACACCAGCGGTTTTAAAACAAATTTTTCACGATTTACGCGTTCGGAAAGAAACCGATGAAGCTGATGATTATACGATGCGAATGAACAAACTACGTACTCAAATCGATGAGTTTGACAGTAAAATTCTCGAAATTTTGGGTGGAAGAATGAAAATTGCCGATCAAATCGGAGGATTAAAAAAAGAAAAGAACGTGGCTATCCTACAAAACAAAAGATGGCAAGAAATTTTAGATAAAATGATTTCAGAAGGAAGTCAAAAAGGATTGAGCGAAGATTTTATTGTGCAACTTTTCAAAGCAATTCACCAAGAAAGTATCGATCATCAAGAGAAAATTATCAATTCTTGATTGATGAAAACGTGTATCTTTGCCCTATGACAGGAATCGTTTATAAATCTACCGGAAGTTGGTATACCGTTAAAGCCGAAAACAATCAATTTTATGATTGCAGGATTAAAGGGAAATTCCGTATGAAAGGAATCAAAAGTACCAACCCAATTGCGGTGGGCGATGTGGTTGATTTTGAAATTGATGAAACTTCTGATGCGATTACAGGAAGCATTCATAACATTCACGATAGAAAGAATTATATTGTTCGAAAATCGGTTAATCTATCGAAACAAACGCACATCATTGCATCCAATATTGATATTGTTTTTTTGTTGGTTACCATCAATAATCCAATAACAACAACAAGTTTTATTGATCGATTTTTGGTAACAGCCGAAGCCTATCACATCAAAGCCGTATTGATTTTTAATAAAGTGGATACGTATGATGAAGCCACTTTAGACGAACAATTGTTTTTGCAATATACTTACAATCAAATAGGTTATGAATGCCTTCGCGTTTCTGCCACAGCAAAAAAGGGGTTAGACGAATTGAAGCAAATGATGGAAGGAAAAGTGTGTATGTTTTCCGGTCATTCCGGTGTTGGAAAATCAACTTTAGTGAATGCTTTAGAACCCAATTTAAATTTAAAAACCAAACAAATTTCCGATATACATCAGCAAGGGCAACATACTACCACTTTTGCAGAAATGTTTGATTTATCATTCAATTCAAAAATAATTGATACACCCGGTATTCGCGGATTTGGGATTGTGGATATGGAAAAACAAGAAATCAAAGGATATTTTCCTGAATTTTTTGAGTTGGAAGATCAATGCAAATTCAACAATTGTTTGCACAAAGACGAACCCAATTGTGCCATTAAAAATGCATTAGAAGAAGATAAAATAGCTTGGTCTCGCTATAAAAGTTACCTTCAAATTTTAGAAGGTGACGAGGAACAGTACAGAAATGATATTTATGCTGATGGAAGAAATCAAGACATTGATTAACCAATTACCCATTACCTTTCACCAATTACCATAAAAAATGAAAGCCGTTATTCAAAGAGTTTCACAATCCTCAGTAACCATCGAAGGAGAAATTGTAGCTTCCATTCAAAAAGGTTTGTTAGTCTTAGTAGGAATTGAAGAGTCAGATAGCAAAGAAGATATAGAATGGCTTTCTACAAAAATTGTAAATCTTCGCATTTTTGGTGATCAAAATGATGTCATGAATTTATCGGTTAAAGATATTGATGGCGAAATGATTATCGTGAGTCAATTTACACTTCATGCATCAACAAAAAAGGGCAATCGTCCGTCCTACATTAAAGCGGCAAAACCTGAAATTGCAATTCCGATATATGAGAAATTCATCCTACAAATAGAGAAAGAGTTAGAAAAGAAAGTACAAACCGGTCAGTTCGGTGCCGATATGAAAGTGGTACTTTTAAATGACGGTCCGGTAACGATATTAATTGATACAAAAAATAAAGAATAATCTTTGTTTTCTATTTCTTTTATTCTATTTTTGATGAATAGAGTTTCCAAAAACTACACCAAATTAATTACTACTCTCCGAATACTTTCGTTCGGAATTTTATGAATTTTTATGAAAAATATAAGTTGGACTCTATTTCTTTATCTAGCTTTTTTAACATCCGTTAAAGCTCAAATTTTTTCTGATTTTTTAATCCCAAAAGAGTTAAAAGAAAATGCAAATGCCTGTATTCGTTTACAAGAAACGGAAATCAACATAAAATCCAGGAGGTCAATGACCATAAAATCCAAGCGTGTTGTAACAATATTTAATGAATATGGTTTACATCACATGAATGCCTCACAATATTATGATAAGAGTTTAAAGATAGTTTCAATTGAAGCTCAAATACTAAATTCGCTTGGCTCAGAAATTAAAAAATTTAAGAAGAAAGACTTCAGGGATCAAAGTATTGCTGATGGCATTTCAATATATACTGACAATCGTGCTTTAAATTTGGATTACACACCAATATCCTATCCTTTTACTTTAGTTTTTGAATGTGAAGTAGAAACCTCAAATACAGCTTTTATTCCAAGTTGGGCACCATTGGAAAATTATTTTTTAAGTACTGAAAAAAGTAAAATAACTATTTCTTATCCACAAGATTTGGGATTTAAGTATAAAGAGGATAATTTTGATGGTTTTTCAATTCAAAAAACAGATGAAACTGGAAAGTTGTCATTTGAAGCTAACAATATTGAAGCTCTTAGACAAGAAGACTATGCTCCTAGTTTACGAAAATTTACACCTTTAGTTATTTTTGGATTAAATAAATTTCATTTAGAGGGAGTTGACGGAGAGGCAGAAACATGGAGCAACTTTGGCTCTTGGGTTTATACTAATTTGTTAAGTGGAACAGACGAACTTTCCGAGGAAACAAAATCTAAAATTAAAGCTCATGTTGGCAATGAAACCGATGCATTAAAGATAACAGAAAAAGTTTTTGAATATGTTCAAAATAAAACAAGGTATGTTAGCATTCAAATGGGAATCGGTGGATGGAAGCCTATGTTGGCAAAAGACGTTGATAAATTAGGATACGGCGATTGTAAAGCACTTTCAAACTATACAAGAGCGTTACTAAATGTAGTAGGGGTAGAGTCATATTATACAATTATTTATGGGGACAAATACAGAAGAGATATTAACCCTGATTTTGTTTCTATGCAGGGAAATCATGCGGTATTATGTATTCCTTATCAAAACGAATTAAAATGGATGGAATGTACAAATCAAATTGTTCCATTTGATTTTCAAGCAAATTTTACTGATGATAGAAAGGCACTTATAATAAAATCTAGTGGTGGTGAAATAATTGATACAAAAGTTTATTCTGAAAAAAACAATAGCCAAAAAACAATAGGAAATTATTCTCTAAATCCGGACGGTAAAATCACAGGAAACGTGTCAATAAAATCAAAAGGAACACAATACGATAGAAAATATTTATTGGAAAGAAAATCAAAAGACGATTTAGACAAACACTATAAAAATTATTTCAGTACAATCAACAATTTACAATGGAAAAATCCAATGTTTGAAAATAATAAACAAGCAATAGAATTTACTGAAAAAATTGATTTAGAAGCAGAGAATTATGCCTCAAAAAGCGGTCAACGTTTGATGTTTGCCTTAAATGCTTTTAATCAGTACTCTGCTATTCCCAAACGTTATAGAATTAGAAATTCGCCTTTTGAAATTGCAAGAGGTTTTTATGATTTTGATGACATTGCAATCGATTTGCCAGAAAATTATTCTGTAGAATCGATTCCTGAATCGGTAGAATTTCAAGAAAAATTCGGTCATTACAAAACCGAAATCCAATTAAATGAAAAAAAAATAGTTTATAAACGTTCATTAACCATTAACAAAGGATTTTATGCCAAATCCGAATACGAAGAATACAGAAAATTCATTGAAAAAATAGCTAAAAATGACAACGCAAAATTGGTATTAATTCAAAAATAAGCAATATGACATCTATTAAAAAAATCAGTACAGTTTGTTTTTTTATACTTTTTTCAATGACTTGTTTTAGTCAATCGTATGAATTGGGAAAAGTTACTGTTGCAGAACTGGAAGAAAAAGAACATCCCATTGAAAAAGATGCTGAGGCTGCAGTTTTGTTTAATATTGGTAAAACTTTTTTTGAATTCGACATAGATAAAGGGTTTAAACTAGTCACAGAAGTAACTACCAAAATCAAAGTTTACAAGAAAGAAGGTTATTCTTTTGCTGATATTTCTGTACCCATTTATGTTGGTGATAGTGAAAAGGAAACTGTCAGTTTCTCAAAAACATTTACATATAATCTTGTAAATGGCAAAATCGAGAAAACTAAAATGAAGAGTGATGGAGAGTTTACCGAAAAAGTTAATAAATACTGGAGTGTTGTAAAAATTTCACTTCCTAATGTTAGAGAAGGTTCAATTATAGAATACAAATATGAATTGACTTCTCCCTTTTTATCCAATCTCCCTGAGTGGTATTTTCAAAAAAGTATTCCTGTTAATTTTTCAAAATATGAAACAATAATTCCGGAGTATTTGGTATATAATCCAAGAATTAAAGGGTATGTTTTGCCCAAAGTGACTGCCTCCTCTAAGAACACTAGATATAATTATACTGAAAAGGATAGATCAGGGAATAGGGTTTCAAAAACATCCTTTTCATATGAAAATATAGATTACAAAGAATCAATAACAACTTATATTTTGGAGATGTCTCCATCTATGAAAGATGAAGATTTTGTAAGTAATATAAAGGATTATACAGCAGGTGTAAGTCATGAATTATCAATTATAAAATACCCTAATTCACCAATAAAAACACTTTCTTATTCATGGGAAGATGTTTGTAAAAGTATATACGATAACGAAAATTTCGGTTCTGAATTAAAAAAAGCAGGTTATTTTGAAACGGATATTGAACAACTGTTACAAGGTAAAAATACGAGAGAGGAAAAGATAGTAACGCTATTAGAATATGTCAAAAAGCAGGTGAAATGGAATAATTTCAATGGAATTTTTTGTGATGACGGTTTAAAGAGTGCTTATAAAAATAGAACAGGAAATGTGGCTGAAATTAATTTGATGCTGGTTTCTATGCTCAGATTTGCAGGATTAGAGGCCAACCCGGTGTTAGTAAGTACAAAATCAAACGGAATACCACTGTTTCCATCACGAACCGCATTTAATTATGTTATTTGTGCAGTAGAAATACCGGATGGTGTTATTATGTTGGATGCAACAGATATGAATAGCAGTCTAAATATTATGCCTACTAGGGTTTTGAATTGGCAAGGTCGTTTAATAAGAAAAGAAGGAAGTTCAGTTTTTGTTGACCTTAGACCGTCATTTGTGTCAAAAGAAAACACATCAGGATTACTTTCAATCGATGTAGAAGGAAACGTAAGCGGGAAATTGAGAACTCAATATTTCGATTATAATGCTTATCGATTTAGAAATAATTATTTATACAGTAATAATGAAAATTATATAGAATCTTTAGAGAAAAAACTTGGACAAATTGAAATTGATGATTATTTGGTTACTAATGAAAACATATTATCTAAACCAATACTCGAAGAATTTTCGTTTAAACATTCTGACTTAATCGAGATTATTGGTGACAAAATGTATTTTTCCCCTCTACTTTTTTATTCATTAAACGAAAATCCTTTTAAAGTTGAAAAAAGAGATTATCCGATAGATTTTGTTTATCCTCAAGAGGACAAATACACAATTACTATTAATCTTCCTGAAGGATATGTGGTAGAATCTGTACCACAAAACACAGTATTTGCTATAGAAAACAGTCTATTAGTATATAGATTTAATCTAAATCCTTCAGAAGGGAAGATTCAAATTGGGGCTACATTAACTATAAATGAAGCTATGATTACTCCCAATAATTATAACTATTTAAAGGATTTTTTCAAGAAAGTTGTAGAAAATCAAACAGAAAAAATTGTTTTAAAAAAGATCTAATAATATGAATTTAAAAAAAGCTATTCTGTTAATGGTATTGATACACACTCCTCTAAATGCTCAGAAATTGGAATTTGGTAAAGTAACAAAGCAAGAATTGGAGGAAAAAATTCATCCCATTGACACTTCGGCCAATGCAGCGATATTATTCAAGAAAGCAAGAACACATTTTTATTATACAGATAAAAAAGGTTTTCAGTGTGAAACAACCTATGAAATTAAACTTAAAATCTATAAAAAAGAAGGTCTTATTTGGGCAAACTATTCTATCCCATATTATATTGGTTGGAGTGAATTAGATAATGACAACGTGTTTTTTTCAGATGTAGTAACTTACAATTTGGAAGATAATAAAATTGAAAAAACAAAATTATCAGCACAAGGACTTTTCAAAGAAAAAATAAATGAATATTGGATGAAAAAGACTATTACTTTTCCAAATGTCAAGGTAGGCTCTGTAATAGAGTTTAAATATAAGCTTGTTTCAGAAAATATAGGAAGACTTCCAGACTTTGACTTTCAAGAGACAATTCCAGTAAATTTTGCTGAATATAGATCAGAAATACCCGTGAATTATGTATATAATACCATTTTAAGAGGTTACTCAAGTGTCGAGCAAGAGTCAAAGGATGAGATTTTTACACAATCTTTTACAGGAGAACACAATCTTACACAACAGCTGAGCTATACCCTAAGAAAGCAAAAGTACACCCTAAAAAATATACCAGCGTTAATAGAAGAGCCTTATACTGACAATGTCGAAAACTACCGAATTAAGATAGAAAAAGAATTAAGTCAAATAGCGTTTAAGGATAGTCCTTTAAAAAATTATGCTCAAACTTGGAATGATGTAGCTAAAAGCATTTCTAAAAATGAAAAATTTAGTAAAGAATTTCACGCCAGAGGTTACTTTGAAGAAATAGTAAAAAAGAGTATTTCTTCAGAAGAAAGCAATTTGAATAAAACAAAAATTATTTTTAATCACGTTAAAAGTAAAATTAAATGGAACGGAAATTTTGGATATTATCCAGAAATAGGAGTCAAAGAGGCATATTATAAAAATGTTGGAAATGTAGCAGACATAAACTTGAATCTAATTATAATGCTAAGAAGTGCAGGAATTAATGCTTCACCTGTTCTCATCAGTACACGTAAAAATGGAAAAACTGTTTTTCCAAGTAGAGAAGGTTTTAACTATTTAATTGTTTCGGCAAACATTGATAATCAGCAAATTTTAATGGATGCAACAGACCCAAATTCTACTTTTAACATTTTACCAATTAGATGCCTAAATGGAACAGGACGAGCAATAAATATTATAGAGCAAGCTGAAGAAATTGTTGTAAATCCAACTAACTTATCAAAATCAATAACCTTTATTCAAGCAGATTTGTCCTCAGATGGAACTTTCAAAGGAAAAGTAAGATTGACAAAAAGTGATTATAATGCTTTTTTATTTAGAGATAGATATGCCAATACTAATAAAGATTTTTATTTAGAAAAATTAGAGGAAGATAATAATCTAATTATAGCAGAATATAAACTTGAAAATGAAAAAGAACTAGACAAAATGATAATTGAAACATTTTCATTTTCAAATGCAAATGTATCTGATATAAGTGGAGATAAAATTATTTTTAATCCTTTTTTGTTTTACACAAATAATGTTAACCCATTTAAACAAGATAGCAGGTCAATGCCTATTGATTTTGTATTTCCTAAACAAGATAAATATATGATAAATATAGCCATCCCAGAAGGCTATCAAGTTGAATATTTACCAAAATCTGTAACAATTACATTGACGGATAAAAGTGTTTTTTTAAATTTCAATATTTCATCAGATAATGACAAAATAACAATTCAATCAGTTTTTGATGTAAATAAATCCACTTTTGTTCCGAGTGATTATGCTGATTTAAAGAATATTTTCAAAATTTACATCGAAAAACAAACTGAATCTATCATACTAAAAAAAATATAACCATGAACCTACAAAACTCCCAACTCGAAGTAGACAACTGGATAAAAAAACACGGCGTTCGTTATTTCAACGAATTAACCAATATGGCTCAACTTACCGAAGAAGTAGGTGAGGTGGCCCGAATAATTGCCCGTCGCTACGGCGAACAATCCGAAAAAGAAAGCGATAAAAACAAAGACATTGGTGAAGAATTAGCCGATGTGGTTTTTGTAGTTTTGTGTCTCGCCAACCAAACCGGTATCGATTTGCAAGCCGCTTTCGATAAAAAATTAGATATAAAAACCAATCGAGACCACGATCGTCATCAGAATAACGAAAAATTGAAATAATGAAAAAACATCTTGCCACACTAATAGCCGGAGTTTTAATTATTGGGACATTATTTGGATTGATGCTTTATTTTGTAGAAAAAAAAATGCTGTTAAAAGATATTATTATGTTGAGCATTTTGTTCGGAATTAGTATGGCTCTTGGCGAAATATTTATCTTTGAAAAAATCAGAAACAGAAAAAAAGAAAAATGAACTGGATTCTCCTTATCATCGCCGGATTATTCGAAGTAGCATTTGCAACCTGTCTTGGCAAAGCCAAAGAAACCACAGGAACAACGATGTGGATTTGGTATGGCGGATTTTTAATTTGCCTCACCATCAGTATGCTGCTTTTGATAAAGGTCACAAAAGAATTACCCATCGGAACAGCTTATGCGGTGTGGACAGGCATTGGAGCAGTCGGCAGTGTCCTTGTCGGAATCTTTGTTTTCAAAGAACCCGCTACTTTTTGGAGAGTGTTTTTCATTAGCACCCTAATCATTTCAATCATCGGACTAAAAGTTGTCACTAAATAATGGATTTAAAATTAACCTATAACCCGCAACCCGCAACCCGCAACCTTCAACTAAAAATCACCGGTTCCAAATCAGAAACCAACCGATTATTATTGTTACAAGCACTATATCCAAACATCAAATTAGAAAACACCTCCAATTCCGATGATAGTGAAGTAATGCTCAAAGCATTGGAAAACCCGCAACCCGCAACCCGCAACCCGCAACTCATAGACATCCACCACGCCGGCACAGCCATGCGATTCCTAACCGCTTTTTTCTCCATTCAACAAGGAAAAGAAGTCATTTTAACTGGCTCATCCCGAATGAAAGAAAGACCAATTAAAATTCTTATCGATGCATTAAATCAATTAGGAGCCGAAATCACATACGAAGAAAACGAAGGCTTTCCGCCCATCAGAATCAAAGGAAAAAAGTTAACCCAAAATAAAGTTTCCCTTCCGGCAAACGTTAGTAGTCAATATATTTCCGCCTTATTACTAATCGCCCCAAAACTCGAAAACGGTCTAGAACTCACCCTCGAAGGCGAAATCACATCCATTCCCTACATCAATATGACATTGGCGTTACTCAACGAAATCGGCGTTAAAACATCCTTTGAAAATAGTATGATAAAGGTTAACCCGCAACCCGCAACCCGCAACCCGCAACCATTAACCATTGAATCCGATTGGTCCTCCGCATCCTACTGGTATTCCATAATCGCTCTATCAGAAATCGGTACACAAATCACCCTTTCAAGCTACAAAAAAAACAGCCTGCAAGGCGATGCCGCCTTAGTCGAAATCTATAAAAGTTTTGGAGTAGAAACCGACTTTAACAATAATACAATCCTCTTACGCAAAACAGATAACCCAAAACCCGCAACTTTCAACTCGCAACTAAACAACTCCCCCGACATCGCCCAAACCATCGCCGTAACCTGTTTCGGACTCGGCATCGGCTGCTACCTCACAGGCTTACATACCTTAAAAATTAAAGAAACAGACCGTTTAGAAGCTTTAAAAACCGAACTATCAAAATTCGGAGCAAACATTTCAGTTACAAATGATAGTCTTACATTACAACCTTCAGAAAAAATAATTGAAAATGTTTCCATCGCAACCTACCAAGACCACCGTATGGCTATGGCTTTCGCACCACTCGCACTAAATGTTCCCATCACCATCCAAAATGCCGAAGTTGTCTCAAAATCTTACCCCACTTTTTGGGAAGATTTAAAAAACTACGGATTTCAAATTGCGGAATAAAACCAAAATTCCACAATAAATTCAACTCAGAAACTCAGTCTCTCAGCCACTCAGCTACTTATTAAAAAAAATAAACCTCAAAACACTTGACAACGCCTATCTCACAATCGTATATTTGCAACCTGAATTTTAAATGTCTACGGAAATAATCCTTAAACTTTTAAACTTTTAAACTTTAAACTTCTTTAAATGAAATTATCTCATTTTCAATTCAATCTTCCAACAGAATTATTGGCTGAATACCCTGCAGAAAACCGCGACGAATCTCGTCTAATGGTGATTGACAGAGCAAAAAAAACAATCGAACACAAAACGTTCAAAGACATCATCAACTATTTTGACGATGGCGATGTGATGATTATGAACAACACCAAAGTTTTCCCTGCTCGTCTTTACGGAAACAAAGAAAAAACAGGTGCAAGAATCGAAGTGTTTTTATTGCGTGAACTTAACGCCGAACAACGTCTTTGGGATGTATTGGTAGATCCGGCTCGAAAAATTCGTATCGGAAACAAATTGTACTTCGGAGATGATGATTCATTGGTAGCAGAAGTAATCGACAACACCACATCTCGTGGAAGAACATTGCGATTTTTATATGACGGTTCGTATGACGAATTCAGAAATAAATTAACCGAATTGGGCGAAACCCCAATCCCAAAATACATCACCAGAGAAGTAACTCCCGAAGACGAAGAGCGTTACCAAACCATCTACGCCAAAGTAGAAGGAGCCGTAGCCGCACCAACTGCCGGATTGCATTTCTCCAGACATTTAATGAAACGCCTTGAAATTAAAGGAGTTGACTTTGCCGAAGTAACCCTACACGTTGGTCTCGGGACATTCAACCCGGTTGAGGTCGAAGATTTGTCTAAACACAAAATGGACTCCGAAGAGTTAATCATCACACAAGAAGCGTGCGACATCGTGAACAACGCCATCACACAAAAAAAACGAATTTGTTGTGTCGGAACAACTTCGATGAGAGCCATCGAATCATCGGTTTCCTCAGCAAGAACAATGAATCCGTTCGAAGGTTGGACAAATAAATTCATCTATCCGCCTTACGATTTCAGTATCGCCAATTGTATGATAACCAACTTCCACACACCAAAATCAACGTTATTAATGATGATTTCGGCTTTCTGCGGACACGATTTAATGAAAAAAGCATACGAAGAAGCAATCAAAGAAAAATACAAATTCTACTCCTACGGTGATGCAATGTTAATCATCTAAAAATACAAAATCCCAATCTTTTCCGGTTGGGATTTTTTTTTGGGCGTTTTACGGGCTTTTCACTCCAAGTCCTCGCCCAAAACGCCATTTTCTAAGGGCACAAAAGAGCTTCCGTTGGTCGCTTTTTGTGCCTAAGAAAATTGGCGTTTTGTGCTGTGGGCTTTCCGTTTCAATCCCTAACGCAGATTGTGCTAAAATGAGATTTAGTTTTCAAATTAATTTTGTTTAGTTGAATGTTAATATATTATATTAGCTAAAATTATACTATACATCTCGAAAAATGTCTAAAAAGAAATTAAAGTATATCCACTATTATATTATTGTATTCGTGATTTTAATAGCTTTTTTTGGAATTAGAGGTTGTCTTATCCAAAAGAAAATTAAAAAAGAGGGAAAAGATATTATAGCAAAATTTATCAAGAAAGAGAGAATACCTAAAACAACACATTTTTACTTTGGGTATTATTACAATGGAAAATATTTTGAAACCTTAAGGACAGGAATTAAATACTCAATTACAAATTCTGATGAAGAAACTAAATTGATCGATAATTTAGAGTTAAATAGTTTTTATATAGCAAAATTTAATGAAAATTATCCTGAATCAATTATTGTAAATCCATCAATGAAAATCACAGATACATTGTTAATTAAAAGTTCGGGTTTTTCATTTGATGAGTAATCTATTTCAATATATATTCTTGGTGTAATTACTGCATTTCTGTTGGATTGCTTGTAATGACTTTTCGACATCACTTTATTTCTACACCTTCAACCTAGTCACGACCTTTCCCCATAATCCAAAAAATTACTATCTTTACCACACAAACAAACAACTGAATGGAATTTCAAAATACCCGCGAATTTGCAAAACAATTAGACGCACAAGACGAACTTTTTAAGTACCGTGACGAGTTTCATTTCCCAAGTATAAATGGCAAAAACGTCATTTATTTTACGGGAAATTCACTCGGATTACAACCCAAAAGAACCAAAGCCTACGTAGACGAAGTGATGAACGACTGGGCTCGCCTCGCCGTAGAAGGTCACTTTTATGCCGACAAACCTTGGTGGGATTACCACGAACGATTTGCCATTCCGTTAAGTGAAATCGTTGGAGCAAAACCATCCGAAATCACGGTGATGAATACGTTAACCGTCAACCTTCATTTAATGATGGTTTCCTTCTATCAACCCACCGAAAAAAAATATAAAATCATCTGCGAAGAAAAAGCATTTCCATCGGACCAATATATGTTTCAAAGTCAGGTGAAATTTCACGGTTACAACCCAAGCGATGCCATCATCGAAATCAAACGAAGAGAAGGCGAACACAACATCCGTCACGAAGATATTTTAGCCAAAATTGAAGAAGTAGGTGATGAATTAGCATTAGTCTTAATTGGCGGAGTAAACTATTACACCGGTCAAGTATTTGACATCAAAACCATCACACAAGCAGCACAAAAAACAGGTGCTTTTGTCGGCTGGGATTTAGCTCACGCTGCCGGAAACATCGAACTTCAATTACACGATTGGAATGTTGATTTCGCTTGTTGGTGCAGTTACAAATACATGAATTCCGGACCCGGAAATGTTTCAGGCTGTTTTATCCACGAAAAGCACCACGGCGATTTTGAATTGCAACGATTTGCCGGTTGGTGGGGACATAACAAAGAACGTCGTTTCAAAATGGAACCGCACTTTGAACCCGAATATGGAGCAAATGGTTGGCAAATCAGTAATTTACCCATCTTATCATTAGCACCTTATTTAGCATCTGCCGAAATGTTTGCCGAAGTAGGAATGACCAAATTAATCAAAAAAAGAAATCTTTTAACGGCTTATCTTGAATTCATCCTTCACGAAATCGACAACGAAATCGACGGAACCGAATTTGAAATCATCACACCACAAAACCAAGAAGAAAGAGCTTGTCAATTATCCGTTTATCTTCACGGACAAGGAAAAACTTTGTTTGACTATTTAATGACAAACGGCGTCATCACCGACTGGCGTGAACCCAACGTAATCCGTCTGGCTCCCGCACCATTCTACTGTTCTTTTGAAGACATGTATGAATTTGGACAAATCTTGAAGAAAGGAATTAGTAAATAGAATTTTAGATATTTGGATTGTCAGATTTTTAGATTTTTAGAAAATTCTGATAATCTGACAATCAAAAAATCGAACAATCCAACAATCAAAAAAAATATATGCACAGATACAAAGATTTAGAAATTTGGAAGTTAAGTAGAAAATTTTGTACACCCATTTACAAAGTGACTCAAAGTTTTCCCGAATCAGAAAGATTCGGATTAATAACTCAGTTAAGAAGAGCATCGATTTCAGTTCCTTCAAATATTGCGGAAGGCTCAGCAAAATCTTCAAACAAACATTTTTTAATTTTTTTAGAAAACGCTTTAGGTTCTTGTTATGAAATCGAAACACAATTATTAGTTTCAAATGATGTAGGATATTTAAATGATAATGATTTAAAAATTTTATCAGATGAACTTCACAAAATAACTTTAATGATTGCTAAATTTATGTCAACTTTGCGGTGAGAGAAGATAATTAGATTATTGGATTTTTAGATAATTAGATTCCTTGATTGTAGAATCTTTCTAAAAATCCAATAATCCAAAAATCGAACAATCTAAAAGTCGAACAATCCAACAATCGAACAATCGAACAATCCAACAAATGACTAAACAAGAAATCCTCAAAACCTTCGATCCAAGCCAACCGGGTTTGGCAGACGCAACCATTTTTGGCTTACCTTTTTCTATTGAAGATAGTGAAATAATCGTAATTCCTGTTCCGTGGGAAGTAACTGTTAGTTACGGTTCAGGTGCATCAAAAGGACCGGAAGCGATTTTAGAGGCTTCATTTCAAGTAGATTTAAACCACCAAGAATTTCCTGAATTATGGAAATTAGGAATCTTTTTAGATGAATCACCAAAAGGAATCAAAAAGAATTCAAAAAAATATAAAAAGAAAGCAGCTCCAATTATTGAAGCATTAGAAAGCGGAGCAATTTTAGATCATCATCCGGCTTTGCAAAAAAGTTTAGATAAAATCAATTATGCCTGTTCCGATATGGTGGAAGCCGTTCGTCAGAAAACATTGTATTGGTTAGACAGAGGGAAAAAGATTGTGCTTTTGGGCGGTGATCATAGCACACCACTTGGTTATTATCAAGCCTTAGCTGAAAAGCACGACAATTTCGGAATTCTACATTTAGATGCTCATATGGATTTCAGAATTGCCTACGAAGGTTTTACCTATTCGCACGCATCGATTATGTACAATGCATTACAAATTCCACATATTTCAAAAATTGTTCAGGTTGGAATTCGTGATTTTTGTGAACAAGAAGTTGATGTCGTGAAACAGCAAGGAAGCCGAGTAGTAGTGCACACCGATTCTGATTTGAAAAGAGAAACCTTTGAAGGTAAAACGTGGCAACAACAATGTGATCAAATCATAGCCGCTTTACCACAAAAAGTCTGCATTAGTTTTGATATTGATGGAATGTATCCTTGGTATTGTCCAAATACAGGAACTCCGGTTCCGGGCGGATTTTCATTTGAACAAGCTACTTATCTGTTAAGTCGTTTAGCAGAAACCGACAAAGAAATCATCGGATTCGATTTAGTAGAAGTCGCTCCCGGAGAAAATGATGATTGGGACGGAAACGTAGGTGCCCGAATGTTATTTCATATGTGCGGAGTGTTAGCTAAAAACAATAAAATGAATGTGGGAGAGAAAATCGTTTTTCCCAGAAATTAAAAATTTAAATCAAAAAAGAACCCCAAAATAGTGAAGAGCTACTTTGGGGTTTTTCTTTAAAAGCATCTTCTATAATTGAGTTTAAAAGTTAATGTTAAACTAAATTCAAAACTTTTTATTGGAGTTACTTACGTAAAATCGTAACTTTAATAGATTATTATCAATTTACATTTTGGTATTATTCTTGAATATTATTAAATAGTAACACTAAAAACAAAAATTATGCGATTCAAAAACTTAATTATACTAGCCTCTATTTCGGTTTTGTTCACGATGTGTGCACCAAGCCGTCCCGCCGTAGTTTCTCAGCCTGAACCACCGCCAATGTGGGGTCCCGTAGGATATGATGATGTTCGATATTATTATTTTCCTGATATGATGGTTTACTACGATGTTTACTCATCAATGTATATTTATCCGAGAGGAAACCGATGGGTAAGTGCTTATTATTTACCCAATCATTACGGACATTATGATTTATACAACACGTATAAAGTTGGACTTATGGATTATTATGGACCTTCACCTTATCATAATTTCAATATGCATAGACAACAATATGCAGTAGGAAATCAATGGCCAACACAAGCAACAATTGGGGTTAGAGGTCAAAGTGGTAATCATTATGCACCAACTCGACCACGAACGTCGTCTGCATCAGCTCAACCCACAAGAGGTTCATCAACCCAACAATCAAATGTTAGAGGTAATTCTACGCAACCAAATACGAGAGGAAACGATGCAGGTACACGATCAACTACTGCACCAGCAGTTAGAAATCCGTCAGATACAAGAGCACCGGCAACAACGCCAAGAGCAACACCAACGACTCCAAGAGCAACCCCTTCAACACCGAGAGTGGCTCCGGCAGAAACACGTTCGAGTACAAGATTGCCTCAGCCTGATGCTCGTGCAGTTCGAGAAAGAACACAGCAAATCAGACAGCAAAATAGATCCACAGCTCCTGCTCAAAGAAGCACTGGAACAACTACCCCCACTACAACAAGAGGTGGCGGTGGTAGAGGAAATTAAGACAAACTTATCGTTCAATACATTTTAATCAATAGACATTTCTAGTATATTTGTCTATTGATTTTTATTTTTATGAAACTTCTTAAAAAAATCTCACTTTCCGTTTTATTGATTTTGGTTCTAATTGCAGCTTTTATTTTGATTTACGGCTTTTATCTTAAACCAAAATACGATGGCGAAATTGCGTTGAATTCCATCCAAAAAGAAACGACAGTTTATTTTGATGACTACGGAGTTCCGCACATTTATGCTCAATCTCAAAAAGATGCAATGACAACTTTGGGTTATGTGCACGCTCAAGATCGATTGTGGCAAATGGAACTAATGCGAAGAATTGCACCGGGAAGATTATCTGAACTTTTTGGATCGGTGATGCTTAAAAACGACAAGTTTTTTGCTGGTTTAGGGATTGATGAAGATTCAGAAAAAGCAATTGCTCAATTGGACAAAAACAGCGAAAGTTATCAATTAACGTTGGCCTATTTGGGTGGAATTAATCAGTTTTTAGAAGAAGGTCCATCCCCAATAGAATTTCAATTAGTAGGTGTTCCGAAGGAAAAATTCACCATCAAGGATGTGTATAATATTTTTGGCTATATGTCCTTTAGTTTTGCGATGGCTCAAAAATCAGATCCATTAATGACCGATATTCGTGATGAATTGGGAATGGACTATCTCAAAGATTTTGGTATCGACGGCTCTTTGGCTCATACTAAACTAAAAAGCTTTAAAGGAAAATCGGAAGCGTATTCAGAAATCTCAAAATCGGTTGCTTCGTTATTGGAAAATTCTCCTGTTCCACCTTTCATTGGAAGTAACAGTTGGGTAGTTGGTCCTCAAAAAACCAAGAGTGGAAAAGTGTTGTTTGCCAATGATCCGCACATTGGTTTTTCGCAACCTTGCACTTGGTATGAAGCTCACATCGTGACACCCGATTATGAAATGTATGGTTATTACTTGGCCGGAACACCATTTCCGCTTTTAGGTCATAATCGTCAATATGCTTATGGATTAACGATGTTTGAAAATGATGATATGGATTTGTTTTTGGAAACGAATAATCCTGAAAATGAAAACCAATACCAAACAAAAGAAGGGTTTAACAATTATCAAATCATTGAAAAAGTCATCAAAGTAAAAGACAGTTCGGATGTGGTTTTAAAAGTCAAAAAAAGTCATCACGGTCCGTTACTAAATGGTTTGGTTGATGGGTTGAAAGAAGACAAACCCATTTCGATGTGGTGGACGTATTTGCAACATAAAAATCAAATTTTAGATGCCGTTTATTCACTTTGTCACGCAAAAAATGTAGAAGATTTTCATCAAAGTATTGAGTTAATTGCCGCTCCCGGATTAAATATTATGTATGGCGATGCAAAAGGAAATATTGCTTGGATAACTTCCGGAAAATTGTATAAAATGCCGGAAAATGTCAATCCGAATTTTATTTTAAATGGTGCAAACGGTGAAGATGAACAAAAAGAGTATTATGAGTTTTCTGAAAATCCGTATGCCATCAATCCTACTTGTAATTATGTGTATTCTGCCAACAATCAAGTAGAACCAATCGATGATTATTTATATCCGGGTTATTATCTTCCGGAAGATCGTGCGAAACGAATCGTTCAATTGCTCGAACCCAAAAATGATTGGACGAAAGAAGATTTTATGAAAATGATTAATGATGATCAATCGTCGGTCGCACCATCGATTGTGCAAAGCATTTTAAGCGGAATCAATCAAAACGATTTATCTGAAAATGAAAAAAATGCTTTAAATCAATTAAAAAATTGGAATGGAAGCAATGGTTTAACCGATGTCGCTCCAACAATTTACAATCAATTTCTGTTTTATTATCTCAAAAACACCTTTGAAGATGAATTAGGGAAAGACCGTTTTGATATTCTGTTGACTACACATCTTTTGAAACAAATGATTGCTTTTCAAATCGCGAATGAAGAGTCTCCTTGGTGGGATAATAGTTCCACGAAAGATAAAAAAGAATCAAGAAATGAAATTTTGACTCTTTCTTTCCAACAAACCATTTCGAATTTAGAAAAAAAATTAGGCAATCAAGTTTCAGGTTGGACATGGAATAAAGTACATACTGTGGAACACAAACATCCATTGGGTGAAGTCGCTGCTTTACGTAGTTATTTCAATGTTGGGCCTTTTGAAATCAATGGGTCGAACGAAGTCATCAATAATTTAATGTTTACGTTTACAGAAGCCGGAAACCATCAAGTTAAAGCCGGACCATCAACAAGAAGAATTATCGATTTTTCAGATATTCAAAATAGTGTGAGCATTCTTCCAACCGGACAATCGGGAAATCCGTTGAGCGAACATTACAAAAACCAAGCAGAACTATACAACCAAGGAAAATTTCGAAAAATGAAAATGAATAAAAAGGAGATTGAGGCGAGTTCACGAAAATTAGTTTTTAAACCGAGATAGTTATGGAAATTGATAAAGCTTTTCATTGTCAATTTTGCAGTCTTAAAAAATATGATTTTAAGATTGGGACTACTTGTGGTTTGACCAAAAAAGTTCCTGATTTTAATAAAACTTGTCCGGATATTAAATTCAAAAACCAAACACTAGAATCTCAGATTATTAAAATAAATGCAGATTTTGAACACAATAAGGATTCAAAATTCTGGGTTATATTAAATTTGATATTTTTTTCATTGGTGTTTTTTTTGTTGATTTTGAGTGGTTTTTTATTCGCAGAATATTTAGACAGTTTAGATTTTGCAAGTTCTCGTATTCGATTATATGTAATACCTATAGTATTTTTTGGTATTAGCTTTTTAGTTTTAAAGATTGCTGTTGGGCCATTTAATACTTATCGTAGAGATAACAAAATTTATGGTTTTGAAAAGAAAAGAATTGATTCATTTTTGTCTAAATATGGAATCAGTTATACATTAAACTTTAAAAGAAATAAGCGAATTGGTGAAAGTTTAGATATTGAATATGATTTTGAATTGACAAAATAAATAATTAGATTATATCCAAATTCTCTATAATATCTTTTGCCTTCATTTTAATCTCATACAATTCTTCCGCCGGAATTTTATTCAATAAATTCAACATCATCGCCATCCGTTGATTGTTTTTGAAATGCTCTTTTTTATCATCCAAAAAATTCCAATACAAACTATTGAACGGACACGCTTTTTTGCCTAATTTGTCTTTCACATTATAGTGACAACCACCACAATAATTACTCATTTTGTTGATGTAACTTCCTGAGGAAACATAAGGCTTAGTGGCCAAAATTCCACCATCGGCATATTGACTCATTCCACGCGTGTTGGGCATTTCCACCCATTCAATTGCATCTATGTAAACACCCAAATACCAAGCGTCCACTTGATCTGGATGCATTTGTGTAAGCAATGAAAAATTACCAATAATCATTAACCTTTGTATATGATGTGCATACGATTCCTCCAAACTTTGCGAAATGGAATGCTTCATACAATTCATTTTCGTATTTCCAGTCCAATAAAAAGAAGGTAATTGATTGTAATTTTCTAAGGAATTCATCTTGGAATAATTTGGCATTTCTTTCCAATAAATTCCACGAACATATTCTCGCCAACCCAAAATTTGTCGCACAAAACCTTCTACTTGGGAAAGGGTTATTTCATCTTCGTTTTGATAATAATAATTGACAACCTGTTCAATCACTTCCTTCGGTGAAAGCATTTTTGTATTCATCGCAAATGACAATCTCGAATGAAATAGGAATTTTTCTTCCGTGTGCATCGCATCTTCATAATCGCCAAAATGTTTTAGTAAATGATGACAGAAATAATCCAATTGTTCCAAACATTCTTCTCGCGTAGTAGGCCAGTTGAATTTTTCTGCATCAATTGAACCAAAGGTTTTGACATCCATTTTTTCTAATTGATGAAGAATTTCTTTCACATTTTTTGAAAATACTTTTGCATTCGGAATCGGAACTTCGCCTTTATACTTTTTTCGATTATCGTGATCAAAATTCCATTGATTCCCAATCGGATTATTTGCAACCATCAAAATGTCGTACTTTTTTCGCATCATTCGATAGAAATTTTCCATCAACAATAATTTCTTTCCTTGAAAAAATTCGGCTATTTCGGTTCTAGTTGTATAAAAATGTTCCGTGTCAAAAACTTCTGTTGGAATAGAAAGATTTTCACAAATTTGCTTCAATTGCTCATCTAACCGAAATTCATCCGGCAATTGATATTCAAATTTTTGAATAGAATATTGCTCGATAGTTTGTTGAATTAACACCTCTAAGTGTTGAGGATTGTTTGAATCATCAATCTCAAGGTAAACCACTTGATGATTCTTACTTTTCAAATCCGAAGCAAAATTCCGCATACTTAAAAAGAAAGCTACTACTTTTTGAATGTGATGTTTCACATAATCGGTTTCCTGACGCATTTCCGCCATTAGATAAATGACATTTTCATCGGTTTGTTGAAACCAAGAATGCTTGTGATTCAATTGATCACCGAGAAGAAATCGGAGTATTTTCATTTCAACCATAGTTTTTGATAGTCACCGTTCGCATCATACATTTCCGCTTGACGTTTGATGTTGAATTTTCGATCTCTCGGGTCATTACCAACACCGGAATTGTAAATCCAGTTGCCGTAATTAGAATGTACATCATAATCAATCAGCATACTTTCAAAATAAGCCGCTGCCACTCGCCAATCTTGTTTCCATTCTTTTGCCCAAAAACTCGCCACATTTTGTCTTCCGCGATTACTTATAAATCCGGTTTGTTGTAATTCAATCATATTGGCATTCACAAAAGGTTCTTTGGTAGTGCCGTTTTTCCATTGTTCAAACGCTTTTGAATGGAAATTCCAATCGTATTTTTTACCCAAAATGCCATCGAGTTGGAATATTTTATTTCCATGTTTTAGCGAAATGTATTTAAAATAATCTCGCCAAATCAATTCGAAAATCAACCAATACGTATCTTCATTTTTACAAATTTCTTTTTCGTATCGTTGAACTTCCCAATAAATGGTTCGGGCAGAAATACTTCCATTCGCTAACCAAGCGGAAAGTTTCGAACTGTATTCGGCTCCAATTAATCCGTTTCGGGTTTGTTTGTATTTGGATAAAATTTCTGTTTCAAAAAAGTAATTTTCTAATCGTTTTATCGCACTTGATTCGCCACCATGAAAAGGAAAAGCGGAATTGGGATGAATTTCAAAACTTTCCAAACCTAAAACTTCCAACGTTAAATGGAATGAATTTGGTTCAATCCAATTGGAATTCGGCAATTGATCAATCGAAACACTTGGTCTGACTTTCACAGAAGCTTCACAATTTTTTCTGAAAACAGTAAAAACCTCCGGAATTTCTTTAAAATTTAAATAAGGAATATCATCCGGATGAAACAAAAATTGGTCATAAGTTTCTACCCATTTAACATTTGAATTTTGACTTTTGAGTTTGATATTGATATTGACCTCCTCACTTGTCCATTCCTTTTGAACAAATACAGTTGAAATTTCATATTCTTCAATCAATTTCGGAATTGTATCTTCCGGTTTTCCATAAAAAACAAAGAGTGGGATATTTTTTTCTTTTAACGAATGATAAAGTTCAAAAACAGTTTCCAATAAAAATTGAGCTCTAAATTTTTCAGTTTTTTTGAAACCATATTTCGTTTCTTCAAAATGTCGCGGATCAAAACAATAAACAGCCAAAACATTCCCTTCTTTTTGACAAGCTTTGAAGAGAGAAGTATTGTCGTTTACTCGTAAATCATTTCGAAACCAGACTAGATTGTTCATTTTTTTATGGTGATGGGTTATTGGTAATGGGTAAAAGGTATTTGAAAACTGAAAACTGTGACTGCGACTAAGACTGAAAACTTCCTACTCCTTACTCCCAACTTTATTCCTCCTACATTTCTCACTACAATACAAAACTTCCTCCCAATTCTTCTCCCATTTTTTTCGCCAGGAAAAAGGTAGTCCACACGTTTTGCAAATTTTTTCTGGGAGATTTACTTTTTTGTGAGCCATTTTTATAGGATTGATTTGGTTGGAATATTTGGCCGAGCATATTCAAATCGGTCAACCAACTTTGGAACGCAATAAGCATCTAAACCATTAATCGACACCACATTCTCTAAATCTAATCGTAACCAATTTTCAGCCTGAATCAAATTTTCTTTTATGAAAAGTTGTTCAATCGAAGCAATAATATGAATCGTTCCGTTCTCTTTAATTTCATATTCGTTGAGGTATTTGCATAAAATTTGCACAGGACTTCCTTTAACAAAAGGAATGGTAATACCATCATGATATTCTTCTTCCAAATTGGTTTTGTCAAATTCGGAAACAGTTTCATCATAACTTGCCGAACTATGGTGAGCATCAACAATCATCGATTCGGTGACATGATTGACTGTAAAATAACCCAAATCTTTGATGTTTTTGTACGTATTTCTCGGAACAGTCGTTGGGCGAAGAATAAAACCCAAAAGTGCAGGATCACTTCCTAAATGTGTAATGCTACTAAAAATGGCCACATTTGAAATACCTTCAATAGTTTTTGTCACAATTAAATTGGCCGATTTATAACCCGTGCAACTATTAATTAAATTCAATCGTGGAATTTTGGGAAGATTTTGAATCGTTTCTTTTGATAATTCAATCATAAAAGCAATTTTTTTCAAAGATAGTTTTTGTTTAATTAAAATCAATATAAGTTAAACAAAAATTTAATCTAGACTAAAAAAACCGTGGGTTGTAATTATTTAATTCAAAATTTTAATGGATATCATACCACGAATTCTCGAATTTTAAAATATGCAAACGTAATAATTTGTTCATCTTTGATGAAAATTCGAATTAAATCGAATAATTATTCCAAAAAATTAGTGAATTAGTGGCAAAATCATTTCAAAATTTAATTACACCTAACGGGTTAAAATATATTTTTCTTAAAACTGAAAAATCCTATTATAATCCTTATTTTTGTATTTGAATTTTTGATATTCATTCATGCAAACTCCTCAAAAAATTGCCGTTGTTGGTTCCGGATTGGTTGGAACTTTATTGGCAATATACCTCAAAAAATTAGGTCATACTGTTCACGTTTTTGATCGAAGTCCTGATATTCGAACAGTTGAATTTTCAGGTCGTTCCATCAATTTAGTGATGTCAAATCGAGGTTGGAAAGCGTTGGATGATATTGGCTTGACCGAAGAAATTAAAAAAATCGGAATTCCCGTTGATAAAAGAGCAATTCATCTTCAAGATTCAAAACTTACTTATCAATATTATGGTAAAGAGGGCGAAGCGATTTATTCACTTTCCAGAGGTGTTTTAAATAGGAAAATGATTGATTTGGCTGAAGCTGCCGGAGTTGAATTCTTTTTTGAACATCGCATTTGGGATGTTTCATTATCTGATGCTACATTACACATTGGTGAAACTGAAAGAGGTGAGTGGACCGATTTAAAATACGATAAAGTCTTTGGTGCCGATGGTGCTTTTTCGAGAATTCGCCACCGCATGCAACGCCAAAGTATGTTTAATTATTCGCAGGAATTTTTAAATATTGGTTACAAAGAATTGCATATTCCTTCCAATCCGGATAGCTCGCATAAAATTGATAAAAATTCGCTACACATTTGGCCTCGTGGTAATTTTATGTTGATGGCTTTGGCCAATTTGGACGGGTCATTTACCTGTACGCTGTTTATGCCTTTTGAAGCAGAAAATTCGTTTGAAAGTTTGAAAGACGAAAAATCGTTGGTAGATTTCTTTGCTGAATTTTTTCCGGACACTAAAGAAGTAATTCCCGATTTAGTTCGAGATTTCTTCAAAAACCCTACGAGTTATTTGGTGATGATGAAATGTTTTCCTTGGACACATGCCGATAAAGTTGCCTTGATTGGAGATTCTGCTCATGCAATCGTACCTTTTTACGGTCACGGAATGAATGCCGGTTTTGAAGATATTACCGTTTTAAATGAGATGATTGCTCAATACGGTGACGATTGGGAAGCCATTTTCAAAGCGTATGAGAAATCCCGAAAACCCAATGCTGATGCGATTGCCGAACTTTCCTATCGTAACTTTATGGAAATGAGTGCCAAAACGGCTGATGAGAAATTCTTATTGCAAAAGAAAATTGAAAAATGGTTTTCCGATAAACATCCCGAAAAATGGATGCCACTTTACAGTCGGGTAACGTTCAGTCTGCAACCTTATTCAGAAGCTCTTGCCATTGGTGATTTCCAAAATAAAATTATGGAAGAGGTGATGCAGATGGAAAATATTGAAGAAAAATGGGATAGTAAAGAAGTGGAAGAGAAGATTATTCAGCTTCTTCAATCAAATCGGTAAATCAAATTCTTTTAAAATCATACGGAATTTCTACTATATTTGTTAGTAACCAAACCACTAGCACATGGAAGTTTTTTTATTGATGATCGTTCTCGTTTTATTAGTTGCCATAATTTCCAATATCAATTCGAAATTTAAAGCTTCGCAAGACAATCTTAACAAAGTATTGCATAAAGTAGAACAACTTCAAAAGCAACTTCAATCTTTTCAAGGAAAAGAAGTGGTTTCATCAAAACAAGAAGTGATTCCTCCAAAAATAGAAATTCCTACTCCAATAATTGAAACGGAAATTCCAAAAGTAGTTCAGGAAGTCAAAGAAACGATTCCAACACCAAAACTAGAAAAGCCAAAAGAACCGGAAGTAGTTGCTTTTCAAAGAAAAGAAGAATCAAAGCCAACTTTTGTTCCTCAAAAATCATGGTTTGAAAATTTCAAAGAAAAAAATCCGGACATCGAAAAGTTCATTGGAGAGAATCTAATTAACAAAATTGGAATTTTAATTTTAGTTCTCGGCATCAGCTTTTTTGTAAAATATGCTATCGATAAAGATTGGATTAATGAACCTGCTCGCGTTGGAATCGGAATTTTGTGCGGTTCGTTATTAATGGGAATTGCTCATAAACTCAAGAAAAATTATAGTGCGTTTAGTTCTGTAATTGTTGCCGGAGCAATCAGTGTTTTTTATTTTACCATTGCCATCGCTTTTCACGAATATCAATTGTTTAGCCAAACAGTTGCTTTTGTAATCATGGTGGTTATCACGGCTTTTAGTGCTATTGTTTCTGTTTCTTATAATCGTCAGGAATTAGCCGTTCTCACATTAATCGGTGGTTTTGCAGTTCCTTTTATGGTGAGTACAGGCGAAGGAAATTATGTGGTTTTATTTACGTATATCGCCATTTTAAATATTGGAATTTTAGGAATTGCCTACTTTAAAAAGTGGAAGATTGTTTCTATTTTATCGTTTGTGTTTACGTATTTATTATTCACTTCTTGGCACACAAAGGAACTTTTTGCCAATTCGTTACCAAACAAAGGAGCTTTACTTTTTGCATCGTTGTTTTATTTTATTTTCAGCATTCAATTAGTGCTGAATAACATTAGAAATAAAGGCAATTTTTCAATAATTGAATACGTTATTTTAATTGCCAATAATTTTGTTTTCTTCGGATTAGGGATGGGAATTATTCACAATTGGGGAATTGATTTAAAAGGATTGTTCACATTAATTTTGGCAATTTATAATTTAATTTATGCTTCAATTTTATACAGAAAATTTGGTTTAGAAAAAAATACAATTTATTTGTTAATCGGACTCACACTTACTTTTGCTACACTCACAATTCCATTGCAATTTGAAGGAAATCAAATCACGTTGTTTTGGGCAGCCGAAGCTGTTTTGTTGTTTTGGTTATCTCAAAAATCAAAAATCAATTCGTTTAAAATTGGAGCTGTTTTAGTACAAGGTCTAGCCCTTCTTAGTTTGATTATGGATTGGGAAATTCACTATAACTTTTACAATGAAGAAAAGTTAAGCATTATTTTGAATCCAATATTTATTACCGGAATTTTTGTTTTTGGCTCTTTATTAGTAACCCTATTTTTACTGAAAAAAGAAACCGAAAATTCATCTATTTTTTCATTTACATTTAATCCAAATCTTTATAGAAATATACTAATTTGGATTTCAGTTGTGGTAATTTATTTTGTTGGAATGTTTGAAATTAATTATCATTCCATAAATTCATTTTCAAATTATTACAGTGCTCAATCGCTTCCTTTAGCATATCATTTTGTGTTTTCAGCCTTGTTGGTTTATTTCAGTTTGAAAACTAAAAATAGCATCGCAATCAAAACAACAACTATTTTAGCAATCGTTAATGTGGTGTTTTATGTGATTTTATATTATGCTATTCCATCCAAAGAATATGCAGAAGGATTATATGCAAAATTCAATTCAAGCATTGCTTTTTATTTACATTACATCATTTTGTTATGCTTGATTTATTTTGTCATAGTTCTTGCTAAACAGATTAAAGGTGAAGCCGTATTTGGAATTTTAAAATCGAAATTTGCAACTTGGGTTTTAGTTTTTTGTGGCGTTTATATTTTGAGTAATGAATTAATTGTGCACAGTTTATTTTTTACAGACAGAAACGAATTGATAAGTGATGTGAATAAGAAAATGATTCAAGCAAATTATCCAACAGATAATTATTACAGTAGTGTTCTTTATGATGATGAAATAGATAGAATTAAAAGACAAGTAATCAAAATTGGTTATCCGGTTTTATGGGGAACTTTGTCTTTTGTTATTTTAATTATTGGGATTCGAAGAAATTGGAAACAGCTGCGAATTATTGCCCTTTCGTTATTAGGAATAACAATTCTAAAACTGTTTATTTATGATATTAATAATGTTTCAGAAACCGGAAAAATCATCGCATTCATCTTATTAGGTGTGCTAATTTTGATCATTTCTTTTGTTTATCAAAAAATCAAAAAATTAGTTGTCGATGATTCAAACATAAATTAAGCCATTGATGAAAAATAAATTCGCTTTTTTATTGATTTTAATAGCATTTCAAGGATTTGCTCAAAACTATACCGGAACACTTTCTACCATAAATCAAGATGGTTTGCATTTAATTTTATTGAATCCGGATGTGCGTTCGGCGACAAATTCCAACACTAATTTTTTCAGAATTTTGGATGAAAATAAAAATGAAGTTGCCTTTGTAAATTACAAACCAAAAAATGAAAATAAGTTAGATTTTATTGAACTGCCGATTATTTCAAAGCAAATTTTGAACGATTCCTTAACATCGATTCAAGTTGAAAATAAGAGTGAACGCTCATTAAATAGTTTGGTGGTTGTTATTGCTAATACTTCGGTTATAAAAAACTACAACGTGAGCGGAAGTAATGATGGAGAAAATTGGTTTGGATTAGTTCAAAATCAACAATTGAGTAATTTGAATAGCGAAAAGGAAAAGCAAGTTGAAAAAACAATTTCATTTCCATTGAACAATTATTCTTTTTTGCGAATTGATTTTTCTGATAAGAAATCGTTGCCAATTAATGTGATGAAAGTCGGCCTTTATCAATCGGAAATAAATTATGTAAATCAACTTGAATTAACCGATTTTACACAAAAAATCATTTCAAACAAAGAAAAAAAGAAAACACAAATCACCATTCGTTTTCAATCGCCACAAGTAATTTCGAAAATCAATTTTGATATTCGTTCTGATTTGTATTTTAGAAATGCCAGAATTCTGGTAAATAAATCTCGAAAAGTCAAGAAACGAACCGAAAATTATCAAGAAGAAATCAGCTCGTTTGTGCTGAATTCTAAAACCAATAATCAATTTGTATTAGATGATTTTTTTGAAAAGGAATTCATCATAGAAGTTGATAATCAAGACAATCAACCCTTAGAAATCAATAAAATTTCATTTTTTCAATCACCTGAATACGTGTTGGCAAATCTAAAAACTACAGAGAATTACACAGTAATTATTGACTCAACTCTTTCTAAACCCAATTATGATTTACAAAATTTTGAATTTGATAACAGCAAAGAGTTGAACGTGCTTACGATTGAAAATTTAAAAAAATCAACAAAAGAAAAAGCACAAAGCCAAGAGCAAAAATTTTGGCAAACCAAATGGTTTTTATGGACTTGTATCGCAATTGGAGGTTTGGCTGTGATTTATTTTGCTTTGGGAATGTTGAAAGATATGAAAGAAAAATAGTTTATTCTTCCCGATGCACTTTCTCAAAATCAAATGCCGGTTGGCAAATGGCAATGTATTCACATACTTCATCAAACGGATTGGAATATTGAACACGGGTGTTTTTCTCAATTTTGATGGATTGACCGGCTTCTAAAACAATTACTTCATCTTCAATGATAAATTGCTTTTTTCCTTTAATGATATAAGTATATTCGTCAAATTCTGGTGTTTGAAATGGTTCACTCCAATTTGGCGGTGCAATCATGTGAGCAATGGAAATTTCACTATTGCCATCAGAAGCTTTACCAAAATGTTCTTCGATTAGTTTTCCGTCTGTTGTTGGAACAATGAATGGTGATTTTTGGATGTGATATTTTTTCATAAAGTCTATTCTCTAATTTCTTTCCTCTTTCTTCTATTTCCTAAAAATAAAATAAACCGCCAACACCAAAAAGCACATCCCCACAAAATGATTCCATTTAAACGTTTCAGTTTTAAAGAAAAGCATTGAAAAGATGACGAAAATAACCAATGTAATCACTTCCTGAATGACTTTTAATTGTAATAATGAAAACGGCCCACCATTTCCTTCATAACCAATTCTATTCGCCGGAACTTGAAAAAAATATTCAAACAAAGCCAATCCCCAACTGATTAGTACAATCGTAATCAGTCCGGCATTTTCAAACCATTTCAAATCTCTAAATTTCAAATGACCATACCACGCCAATGTCATAAAGATGTTGGAAAGTATGAGTAATCCTATGGTGAGAAATCCTTTCATTTTTAGGGTAATAGGTTATAGCTAATGGGTAAAAGGAATAGATTTGGAATTCACCAATTACCTATTACCCTTTACCCATTACCTTTTACTTCTTAAACATTTTACTCAAAATCCCCAAAGCACCTCTTATAAAAGTAGCACTCGTCAACACTTTAACAACCGGATTTTGAGCCGTGCTTCTTCGGGTTGAAGTTGTTCGAGTTGGAGCTTGTTTTGCTTGTCTATCAGCTTCTTTTTGCTTTGCTACTTCTTCAGCTTTTTTAGCAGCTTGTTCTTCCGCAGCAGTAATTTTCTTATCTAAAATTTCAAAAGCACTTTCCCTGTCAATTTCTTCGTTGTATTTTTTGGCTAATTTTGAAACTGAAATTAAACTATCAATTTCTTGTGAAGTTAATACATCCATTCGACTCATTGGTGCTCGAAGCATTGTGGCAACAAGTGGAGTCGGAATCCCTTTTTCATTTAAAGCTGTGACAAATGCTTCTCCAATTCCGAGTTGCGTAATCACTTCATCGGTTTTGTAATAATCGGATAACGGATAATTCTCAGACGTCATTTTAATCGCTTTCCGATCGTTTGCTGTGAAAGCTCTCAACGCGTGTTGGATTTTTAAACCTAACTGACTCAACACTCCAGCCGGAATATCTTGTGGATTTTGCGTGATAAAATAAATACCAATTCCTTTGGAACGAATCAATTTTACGATAGTTTCAATCTGATCTTGTAACGCTTTACTGGCTTGGTCAAAAATCAAATGAGCTTCGTCAATAAAAATCACTAATTCCGGTCGTCCAGCATCGCCTTGTTCGGGCATAGTGCTATAGATTTCCGCCAGTAAACTCAACATGAACGTTGAAAATAGTTTCGGTTTATCTTGAATATCAGTCAATCGAATGATGTTCACATAACCATTTCCATTTTTGTCAATTCGCATTAAATCATCAATATCAAACGATAATTCGCCAAAAAACACATCCGCTCCTTGTTGTTCTAGTTCGATGATTTTTCGTAAAATCGAACCGGTAGAAGAAGTGGAAATTCTGCCATATTCTTTTTCAATTTCCGCTTTTCCTTCTTCTGTAATATATTGTAAAACTTTTTTAAAATCTTTTAAATCCAAAAGTGGTAAATGATGATCGTCGCAATATTTAAAAATTACAGCTACAACGCCACCTTGAGTATCATTCAAATCTAAAATTCTAGAGAATAAAACCGGACCAAATTCAGAGACAGTGGCTCGTAAGCGAACACCATTTTGTTTAGAAATCGTCATCAATTCCACCGGAAAACTTTTGGTTTCGTAACCTAAATTGATTTTTCCATGTCGTTCAGTGATAAAAGGTTGTTCAACTCCCGGCATTGCAATTCCGGAAAAGTCACCTTTAATATCCATCATCAACACAGGAATTCCGTTTTGAGAGAGTTGTTCCGAAAGTACTTGGATGGTTTTGGTTTTACCCGTTCCGGTTGCTCCGGCAATTAACCCGTGACGGTTCAAGGTTTTTAGAGCAATGTTTACGTGGGCTTCACCACCAACGGGAAGACCGTCTAACATGGCTCCGCCAAGCGTTATAAAATCACCTTTGCAGGCATATCCGTTTATAATGTGATTACTGAATTCTTCGGCTTTACTCATGATGTTAAGATTTATATTTCAAATGTACTAAAAGGAAATGATACAGAAAATAACATTTTAAAAAAGCATCATTTTTCGAAAATCTAATCATCCAAAAATCTAACAATCTAAAAATAGAACAATCCAAAAAACCAATTCCCTATCTTTGCAAACTTATTTAATTGAAAAATGCTTCAAAAAGAAATACAATTGGCTGTAGAAAAAGGAGAAATGCTTCCGTTAATGGAAGAATTTTACACCATTCAAGGCGAAGGCTATCATACCGGAACAGCAGCATATTTCATCAGAATTGGCGGTTGTGATGTGGGTTGCCATTGGTGTGATGTAAAAGAAAGTTGGAACGCAGAACTTCATCCGCCCACGGAAACAGATATTATTGTTTCAAATGCTAAAAAATATTCGGATACGGTGGTTATAACTGGTGGCGAACCGCTTACTTGGGATATGAATTCGTTAACCGAGAAACTCAAAAATGCCGGTATAAAAATTCACATTGAAACATCCGGATGTTATCCTGTAACCGGAAAATGGGATTGGTTTTGTCTTTCACCAAAGAAAAATAAATTACCCGTTCAAAGTGCGTATGATATGGCAAATGAATTAAAAGTCATCATTTACAACAAACACGATTTTATTTTTGCCGAAGAACAAGCAGCTCAAGTAAACCCCAATGCAATCTTGTTTTTACAACCGGAATGGAGTAAAAAAGAGGAAATGACGCCGTTAATTGTTGATTATGTTATGAAAAATCCAAAATGGAGAGTATCTTTACAAACACATAAATATTTGAATATTCCTTAAAATTATTTTATAAATCAAAACAGAAAAATTATGAAAAAAGCAGTTTTAACTTTTGCACTTTTATTGATTACAACGATTGGGTTATCTCAAGAAGCGTTTAAAAAAGACGTGGTTAATTATCTTGAAGTTAGTGGTCAATCAAACACATTCAAAATGATTACAAAAGATTTGGTAAATAATATCCCTGAAGCAAAAAAAGCCGAATTTCAAAAAGAATTAGATGCCTCTATCAATGATTTAATGAGTAAAATGGCTGATATGTATATGTCTGAATTTACTCATGATGAAATTAAAACTTTACTTAAATTCTATGAATCTCCTGTTGGAAAAAAATTAACTGATAAAACAGAGGTGCTATACACAAAAGGTCAAACAGTTGGTCAAGAGTGGGGAATGGGATTGCAAACGATGATGATGAAATATATGCAATAATTTTTTTTCAAAAAAAATAGTAATCCCAATGAATTCATTTATTGGGATTTTTTTTATGCTAATCTCGCCAAATAATCAAAATGCTCACCTTCCATTATTAATTCACAAGACAATCCGTTGGCTACAGCAGCGTTTTGTAATGTATTGTAATCAATATACATCCAATCAAAAGGCTTTTCAGTTTCACCTTTATATGAAACTTTAAATTCTACTTCGCCATAATATTCAGAATCGCCGGGAATCCATTTTCCACCATCTTCATCGTCATCAAACATATAAATGATGTCGGAACTATCAACCAAAATCTGACCATTTTCAGTCAACAAACTTTTTAGTTTCAGTAGAAATTTAGTGATGTTTTTCAATCTTCCGCACATTCCGGCACCGTTCATCAAAAGTAAAATAGTATCAAATTTTTCGTTTTCCAATGTCATGACATCTTGTATTTTTACTTTTTTTAAACCTCGCAGTTCACACGCTTTGATAGCATTTGGCGAAATATCAATCGAAACCACATCAAAGCCGTTTTGTTGTAAATAAAGTGAATGACTTCCGGCACCGCAGCCCACATCCAGAATTTTTCCTTTGGAAAGTTCCAATGCTTTTTGTTCAATTTTAGGCATTTCATCAAAATCACGAAACAAATAAGCGACACTCATTTCATCCGATTCAGAAATGGATGTTTCGGTGATTAAATCCTGCGGATTATTTCCGGTTTGATAATCTAAAATGGCTTTTCCAAAAAGATCTTTCATTTATTTTGTTTAAAGTTTCAGGTTTCAGGTTTCAAGTTCACTAATTTTGCAGTTCAACTTTAAACTTTAAACTTGAAACCACATTTAAACGAACTCGGGAAACTTGCCAAAGATAAGCATATCGAAAACAAAAAGTATTTTGATAAGTTAAAAAAGAAAACGCCCAAAAATTTAGATTATGTGATGCAAGATTTGCACGAAGCAGAATTTAAAAAAACCGATTGTTTAGATTGTGCCAATTGCTGCAAAACTACCGGACCGCTTTTTACTTCGGCTGATATTGAACGAATTTCAAAACATTTCCGACAAAAACCACAGCAATTCATCGATCAGTACTTGCGAATTGATGAGGAGAATGATTATGTCTTAAAATCAGTTCCGTGTACGTTTTTAGAAAGCGATAATAAATGTTTTATTTATGATGTTCGTCCAAAAGCTTGTCGAGAATTCCCACACACCGACCGAAAAAAGTTCAATCAAATTACTGATTTAACTCTGTTAAACGTGGCAATTTGTCCAGCGGCTTATAATATTGTAGAACGAATGAAGGAGAAATTGCCTCTCTAATTGATAGCTTTTACGAAATCTACTTCAAACAAAACCCACGGTTTTAACCGTGGGATAGTCAAAAGGTATCTTTAATAAATCAAATATTTCTCCCTCACTTTTATAAATTCATTCAACCCTTTCTCCCAACTCTTCCTAATCTCTACCTCAGAAACCCCTTTCTCAATTTGCTCCTGTAATTTTTTTGTTCCGGCCAATTTCACAAAAAACGAATTAAAAAACGCCTTTTTATCAGAAGTTGAATTATAAGATTTAATCAACCATTTCAATTCCAAACGATTTACTTTTTGAATATTACTCAAATTTTCACCATAGCAAAGCTTGCCATTATGCATCGGATCTTTTGCTCCCAAATTAGGTTTTGGCGTAAAACTAAAATCAGTTTTAGCCAAAAAAGGGGAACCATAAATCTGAAATTGTTTTTCCGTTCCGCGACCAACGCTCACATTCGTTCCTTCAAAAAAACACAAACTCGCATACAAATTAATCGATTGATCATTAGGTAAATTCGGCGATGGTTTAATTGGTAAACTATAAGCCATTTTGTGTTTATAATTCAAACAAGGAATAACAGTCAAATTACATTGAATACCATCTTTCAACCATTTTTCACCATTGATCATTTTGGCATATTCACCAATTGTCATGCCGTGTAAAACCGGAATAGGATGCATGCCAACAAAACTTGTAAATTCTTTTTCCAAAATCGGTCCGTCAACAATACCGCCATTCGGATTCGGTCGGTCTAAAACAATCAGAGGAATATTATTTTCCGCACAAGCTTCCATCACATAATGCAAAGAAGATATATAGGTATAAAATCTCGCACCAACGTCCTGCAAATCAAAAACCATCACATCAATTCCTTTTAATTGCTCCGGTTTTGGTTTTTTATTATCACCATAAAGCGAAATAATCGGCAATCCGGTTTTAGTATCTTTTCCGTCTTTAATTAATTCTCCCGCATCGGCAGTTCCTCTGAAACCGTGTTCGGGAGCATAAATTTTTTGAACTTGAATTTTTTTATCAATAAAAAAATCAACGATTGATGTCTGCGTTATTTTTACTCCTTTGTCACTTCTTGTATTGGTGTTATTTTTTACTTCAATAAACTCCTTAAAAATTATAATCCCCGTCTGATTGGTCACCACGCCAACGTTCTTACCAAACAATAAAGGCAAATAAGCATCATAATTTTCCGCACCTGTCTTAAATTCCGCCAATGTTTCATTATCATTAACAACGGAAACTTCGTTTTTCTTTTCTCTTTCATCTACATTAACTTCTCTTTGGTCTATTTTCTTATTTCCTCCGCAACAAATCAACAAACAAATTAAACCCAACCACAAAAAATAATATTTCATAATAAAATTGTTTAATAAAAACTCAGCATCTCAGCTACTCAGCATCTCAGCCACTCAAAAAAAAACTATATTTGCATCAAATCCAATCCCATTGAAATTAGAATATTTCATAGCAAAAAGATTAACTACCGCAAAACACCATAAAAGTAGTATATCCAAACCAATAATAAAAATTGCAATCACCGCCATTGCAATCGGAATCATTATGATGATTGTTTCCGTGGCAACCGGTTTGGGTTTACAACAAAAAATACGCCAAAAAGTTTCGGCTTTCAACGGACACATTATTGTTTCTAATTTCGATGACAATCAATCTGAAGTCAGCAAAGTACCCGTTTCAACAAAACAAGACTTCTATCCCGAGTTCAAATCAGTTAAAGGAATCAATCACATTCAAGCTGTAGCCAGCAAAGCCGGAATCATTCGAACCGAAAAATCCTTCGAAGGAGTCATCTTCAAAGGTGTCGGGAGCGATTACAAATGGGATAATATAAATGAATACATAGTCGAAGGAAATATCCCAAACGTAAAAGACCAATTAAATCCCGAAGTACTCATTTCTCAGTATTTGGCCAACCGACTTTTTCTAAAAGTAGGCGATAAATTCAATACCTTCTTCATGAAAGAAGACAGCAACGAAATGCCAAACCTTCGCGTTTTTACCATTACCGGAATATACAACTCCGGATTTCAAGAATTCGATGCTACTTATATATTAGGAGACATTCGTCACGTACAACGAATCAATAAATGGCAACCGGACGAAGTAGGAGCCTTCGAAATATTCATAGACGATTTCAATAAAATAGAACAAAAAGGAGAAGAAGTCTACGAACAAACCTCCTATATGCTCGATAGCAAAACCATCATCGAAAAATACTATTTCATTTTCGAATGGCTACAACTATTTGATTTCAACATCCTCGTCATCCTTGTCATCATGATCGTCGTGGCAACAATCAACATGGTCGTAGCACTCTTAGTCCTTATTCTCGAACGCACCCAAATGATCGGAATCCTCAAAGCACTTGGAGCAAACAATTGGACCGTCAGAAAAATATTTCTCTACAACGCATTCCACATCATCCTTCGCGGATTACTTTGGGGCAATGCCATTGCAATAACTTTAATGCTCATTCAACAACAATTCGGAATCGTAAAGCTAAACCCTGAAAACTATTACGTAAGCGAAGCACCGGTCTATTTCAATTGGTTCTACATCATCTTACTCAACCTCGGAACAATTATAGTCAGTTTAATAGTCTTATTAATTCCGTCCTATATCATCACCAAAATATCCCCTGTAAAAGCAATCCGTTTCGATTAATTTATTAGAAGCTAATCCCGCTTTCCATTCCAAGCTTGTTTGTCTTGTTGTTTTTTTCTAAGGTAAAAAAAGAGCTTCCTTTGGTCGCTTTTTTTCGCCAAGAAAAAATACAACAATCCTTCACAAGGCTTTCCATTCCAATCGGGGCTAGGGAAGCAGTGGTCAGAAAGCAGTTCTCAGTCGCAGTCACAGTTTTGTCATTCCGCAAGAAGACGAAGTCGAAATAGGACACGAGCGATAGCGAACTGGCGAAGCAATCTCCCGCCTTGGCGGACAAAACTTGAAACCTGAAACCCCAAAGTAAAAAAACTTTCAATTCTTTTCCCTTCACAACCAACACATTAAAAAAAACTTTCAAAAAGAGTTTAAAAAAGATTTGGAAAGCCCAAAAAGAGTACTACTTTTGCACCCGCATTCAGAGCGACGTTCTAGAGTAAATTGAAGTTAAAAAAAATCTGTAAAAAGATTTGGTAGGAGAGAGAAAAGAGTAGTATCTTTGCCCTCCACAAACGACAAAACTGGGATTAGAAAAAGCAAAAAAAAGAAAAATAAATTTTTTTTTCGAAAAGCTTGCCTAATCAAAAAGAAGTTGTACTTTTGCACCCGCTTTGAGAGATAAGCGAACAAAACAAGAAGACACGTTCATAGACATATTGAATTGACAGCACGATTAGACAGTAATGTTTAGTCGAAAAAAA
>DEHZ01000001.1 GCA_002352205.1 Flavobacterium sp. UBA2787
CTGCTCCCCTAGCCCCGATTGAAATGGAAAGCCCGGATTGTTGGGGTTGTGTGAGGCTTGCTCTGCCAAAGCGACCAACGGAAGCTCTTGGCAGAGCTTTGCCGAACCAAACCCAACAAACGGACTTGGAATGGAAAGCGGGAAATGGCTTCTTGAAAATGTTGTTTTAATATTACCTATATATATTGTGTGGGATTTTGTAATCTTATATATTTGCAGTCCATAAAAATTTAGGCATGATAAAAATTAGTTTACCTGACGGTTCGGTTAAGGAGTTTGAGAAGCATTCGACTCCGATGGATGTTGCAAGAAGTATTAGTGAAGGTTTGGCGAGAAATGTGATTTCTGCGTCATATAACGGCACTATTGTGGAAACGACGACGGAATTGACCACGGATGGTTCACTCATATTATATACTTGGAATGACAAGGAGGGCAAAAAAGCGTTTTGGCATTCGACTTCGCACGTAATGGCTCAGGTTTTGGAGGAGCAATATCCGGGAATTAAGTTAACGCTTGGTCCGGCGATTGATAATGGGTTTTATTATGATGTGGATTTTGGTGATACAAAAATTACGGAAGCTGAATTTAAAGCCATTGAAGACAGAGTTTTAGAAGTTTCGAGAGAGAAGCACGAGTTTAAAATGCGTTCGGTTTCGAAAGCGGAGGCTTTGGAAGTTTATAAAAATAATGAATATAAGACGGAATTGATTTCGAATTTAGAAGACGGAACGATTACGTTTTGTGATCACGCTAACTTTTTTGATTTGTGTCGCGGTGGTCATATTCCGAATACGGGATTGATTAAGGCGATGAAAATTATGAGCGTTGCCGGTGCGTATTGGCGTGGTGATGAGAAGAACAAGCAGTTGACACGTGTTTATGGTATTTCGTTTCCGAAGCAAAAAGAGTTGACAGAATATTTGGAATTGCTGGAAGAAGCCAAACGAAGAGACCACAGAAAATTAGGGAAAGAGTTGGATTTATTTGCTTTTTCGCAAAAAGTGGGTCAAGGTTTGCCATTATGGTTGCCAAAAGGAGCTGCTTTGCGTGATCGTTTGGAGCAATTTTTGAAAAAAGCTCAGAAAAAAGCGGGTTATGAGCAAGTGGTGACGCCACATATTGGTCAGAAAGAATTGTATGTTACTTCGGGACACTATGCGAAATATGGAGCTGATAGTTTTCAGCCGATTCACACTCCGGCAGAAGGCGAAGAATTTTTGTTGAAGCCAATGAATTGTCCGCATCACTGTGAAATTTACAACACAAGACCTTGGAGTTATAAAGATTTACCGAAGCGTTATGCTGAATTTGGAACGGTTTATCGGTATGAGCAAAGTGGAGAATTGCATGGATTGACACGAGTTCGTGGATTTACGCAAGATGATGCCCATATTTTTTGTACACCAGACCAATTGGATAGCGAGTTTAAAAAAGTAATTGATTTGGTTTTATATGTTTTCAGTTCATTAGGATTTGAAAATTTCACGGCTCAAATTTCGTTGAGAGATCAAGAGAACCGAGAGAAATATATTGGTAGTGATGAAAATTGGGAAAAAGCAGAAAATGCAATTATCAATGCTGCTCGAGATAAAGGTTTGAATACGGTTGTAGAATATGGCGAAGCTGCTTTTTACGGACCTAAATTAGACTTTATGGTGAAAGATGCTTTGGGAAGACAATGGCAATTGGGAACGATTCAAGTAGATTATAATTTACCGGAGCGTTTTGAATTGAATTATAAAGGAGCGGATAATGAAATGCATCGTCCGGTGATGATTCACCGAGCACCATTTGGTTCGATGGAACGATTTATTGCCATTTTATTGGAACATACAGCAGGAAATTTCCCACTATGGTTAATGCCCGAACAAGCTATAATCTTGTCTTTGAGCGAGAAATATGAAAATTATGCCGAAAAAGTTTTAACTTTGCTAGAAAATCACGAAATTCGCGGCCTGCTTGACAACCGCAATGAAACAATTGGCAAGAAAATCAGGGACGCGGAAGTGAAGAAAATTCCGTTTATGATTATTGTTGGCGATGAAGAAGAGAAGAACGGCACGATTTCTGTGAGAAGGCACGGTCAAGAAGGAAAAGGAAATATCACGGTTACAGTTGAAGAATTTGCAAAAATTGTAAACGAAGAAATAAGCAAAACATTAAAACCATTTGTAGTTTAACTTAAAAATTAAAAGTCATAGCAATTAGAAACAACAGGGGATATCAACCCAGAGTAGAAAAGAAGGCAGCACATAGAATTAACAATTTAATTCGTGTTCCCGAAGTACGATTGGTAGGTGAAAACATCGAGCCAGGAGTTTACAAAATCTCTGAAGCTTTACGTTTAGCCGAAGAATTCGAGGTGGATTTGGTAGAGATTTCTCCCAATGCAGAGCCGCCGGTTTGTAAATTAATGGACTACGGTAAATTTATCTACGAGCAAAAGAAAAGAGATAAAATGCTCAAAGCCAAATCGACTCAAATTGTAGTGAAAGAAATTCGTTTTGGACCACAAACGGATGAACATGATTATGAGTTTAAAAAGAAAAATGCCGAGAAATTCTTAAAAGAAGGAGCAAAATTAAAAGCATTTGTATTCTTTAAAGGACGTTCGATTATTTATAAAGAACAAGGTCAAATTCTTTTATTACGTTTGGCTCAAGATTTAGAAGATTTAGGAAAAGTGGAAGCTTTGCCTGTTTTGGAAGGAAAGCGAATGATTATGTATCTCGCTCCTAAGAAGAAGAAATAAGTTGCTGAGCAACTGAGATTCTGAGTTGCTGAGAATGTTCTTAGCTATTCAGAAACTAAAAAATAGTAAGTAAGTTGAATCACAAATAAATTTGGGAAATTATGCCTAAAATGAAAACAAAATCCAGTGCTAAGAAGCGATTCAAAGTAACTGGCTCTGGAAAAATCAAGAGAAAGCACGCTTTTAAAAGTCACATTTTGACAAAAAAATCTAAAAAGCGTAAATTAGCTTTAACTCATTCGACTTTGGTTCACAAAACCGATGAGAAAAGCATTAAACAACAATTAAGAATTATATAATTAGTGAATAGTAATTAGTGATTAGTAAATAGTCATTAATTCTTCAATAATTAATTCTTTAGGTTAAAAATTATTTAATAACCTTGGAGTATGGCCGATAAGTTCCCTTGATTAAATTCGGGACGCCTGCTACAAAAAAACAAGAAAATTATGCCAAGATCAGTAAATTCGGTTGCTAAAAGAGCACGAAGAAAAAAAGTATTAAAGCAAGCCAAAGGTTTCTTTGGTAGACGTAAAAACGTTTGGACGGTTGCTAAAAACGCGGTTGAAAAAGCCATGGTTTATGCGTACCGTGACAGAAGACAAAACAAAAGAAACTTCCGTTCGTTATGGATCATGCGTATCAACGCTGGTGCTCGTTTGGAAGGAATGAGTTATTCTCAATTCATCGGAAAAGTAAAATCTAACGGTATCGAATTGAACCGTAAAGTGCTTGCTGATTTAGCAATGAATCATCCGGAAGCTTTTAAAGCAATTTTGAATAAAGTAAAATAAACGTTTTAACAATCCGATTTTAACTTACTTATATAGAAAAGAGTTGTCTGAAAAGACAGCTCTTTTTTTATTATCTTTATACGATATTATTCTCTTTAAAATCTCAACTTATGTTACGAGTAATTTTAGGCTCTGTTTTGGTAATTATCACAATGCTACTTGTTCCTTCGGTAGAAAAAGCGTTGTTTTTCCTACCACTCATTTTTGCACTTTCGGTAAGTTTAGTGAATACTAACAAACTCAAACTAAACAAAGCTTTGGGAATTGTTTTAAGTATTGGCCAAAGTTATTTGGTTTTTCTGGGATTAGCTATTGTAATTTACTTTTTTGATGAGTGGATTCAAAACATTTCCAATGGCGATAGTTCAGAGATAGAAGGCGTAGCATTGATAACAATTGGTGGTTATTTAGCAGCATTGTTGCTATTTTACTTCTACTCGTTTTTGTTTAAAGTAATTGATTTTAAATTTAGTTTTTGGGCAATTAGTCTATGCCACACACTTGTTGTAATTGTGATGTTTGTTTTTTCTAAAAATGAATATCTTCAGTTTGGTGTAGAAAAATTTCCTGCTTATTTGATTTCATGGTGCATTTTCATAAGCTTAGCTTACAGTGTTTCGCTCAATCAAGAGCTTTTCTACAAATCATCAAAAATAGTAACTAGCGAGTCTGAAAACGTTTAAATCATGGTGCTTTTCTACTAAATTCAAGAAAAATAATTAATTTGGATATCGAAATTTCTCTGCAAAAAATGTTTTTTGGATATACTTAATCTTTCTATCTTTGAGAAAAATATAAACCCATGCCGCAAATTACAATTCTTTCACATAAGGAAATTGAGCATAAAATCAAACGAATTGCCTATCAAATCTATGAAACTTTTGTTGATGAGGAAGAAATTATTCTTGCCGGAATTGCTAAAAATGGGTATGTTTTTGCAGAAAAATTGGCGGCAGAATTAAGCAGAATTTCATCAATAAAAATAGCATTGTGCGAAGTTTATATTGATAAGTTAGACCCTTTTAAACCCATAACTACTTCCCTATCAAAAGAAAAGTATCAAAACAAAGGTATAATTCTGGTTGACGATGTTTTAAACTCAGGAACAACATTGGTTTATGGTGTGAAGCACTTCTTAGATGTTCCGTTAAAAAAATTCAAAACAGCAGTTTTAGTGGATAGAAATCACAAAAAATATCCGGTAAAAGTTGATTTTAAAGGCATTTCGCTTTCTACTTCTTTACAAGAACATGTGCAAGTGGTTTTTGAAAATGATGCTAGTTATGCTTATTTAAGTAACTAACTTCTTAATTTCTTCTACAACATCTTCAATTGATTTATCGTCAGTAGAAATGATATGCTTTGCTTTATGGTAATAAAAACTCCTGTCAAAAAGATGTTTGGCGATAAACTCTTTTAAATCCTCCTCAACCATTTCTGCAATAATTGGCCTTGCAGATTTGTTTTTATTCAAACGTCTGTATAGCTCTTCTACGGAAGTTTTTAAATAAATTGACACAATGCCTTCATTTTGCAAGAAAAGGTGATTATTCGCATAGCAGGGCGTTCCTCCGCCCAAACTCAAAATGAATTCATCATCCGATTCAATTAATTTTTTTAAAGTTTCATGTTCAAGCTTTCTAAAATAAAGTTCTCCTTTGGTTTTAAAGATAGAATTGATTGATAAATTTTGTTCATTTTCAATTAAAACATCCAAGTCAAAATGCTTTTTTTGCAAAACATTTGATAGTTTAGAAGCTATTATTGTCTTTCCTGAACCCATGTATCCAAGTAAAATAATTTTTTTTCGCATAATAAATCCCTGTATAATAAGGCGTTAAGAAAGATTAATTTAAAAATCCAAATTTAAGACAATTTTGCTTTGAAAAATAAATAATAAGACCGTATATTTGCACCCGCATTCAAGAAATTGTATTTGACTCGATAGCTCAGTTGGTAGAGCACAACACTTTTAATGTTGGGGTCCTGGGTTCGAGCCCCAGTCGGGTCACAAAGAGATGTTGCAGTGCAACGTATTAACAGGTTTTGAAGGATGCATTGACTCGATAGCTCAGTTGGTAGAGCACAACACTTTTAATGTTGGGGTCCTGGGTTCGAGCCCCAGTCGGGTCACAAAAGAGACGTTGCAGTGCAACGTCTTTACTTTTTTAGGTTGCAAGGCCACGTGGAGAAATTGGTAGACTTGCCATCTTGAGGGGGTGGTGCTGAAAGGCGTGTGGGTTCGAATCCCATCGTGGTCACATAATAAACTTTAAAAAACGTTAAGTGTACTTAGCGTTTTTTTTATACGTAAAGTTTAATTAATGTAATAGATTATTCTTCAAAAATAACTAATTGTACTATTTTTCCTTATTAAATCTACTATTTTCAAAAATAAACCATAAAAAAATAGTTCATTAATTAATAATTACTAATTTTGTTTAACAAATATAGCGAAAGAATGAACAATGTAAAAAATGTTTTCAGCATTAAAGATCTTGAAAATTTATCGGGAATCAAAGCCCACACCATTAGGATATGGGAAAAACGATACAATGTTCTTGAACCCATGCGAACAGACACAAACATTCGTTACTATGATTTACCGGCTCTTCAGAAGCTTTTAAACATTACATTACTTCACAATCACGGTTACAAAATTTCTAAAATTTCGAAACTAACTCCTGATAAAATAAGTATTCTTGTTAGAGAAATTGTAAATGAAAAAAGCGTGAAACATCATGCCATTAATGCATTCAAAATGGCGATGATGAATTTTGATCAAACTTTATTTTTTAATACTTATACCAACTTACTCTCCGAAAAATCGTTTCGTGAGGTTTTTTATGAGATTTTCATTCCGCTCATGAATGAAATTGGTTTGCTTTGGCAGTCTGAAACCATTTCTCCTGCTCATGAACATTTTATCAGTTATCTAGTAAAACAAAAATTATTGGTTAATACCGAAAAAATTCAGATTTTAGAACCAACCAAAGACGATCGTGTTTTTGTACTTTTTCTTCCGTTGAATGAAATACATGAATTAGGATTGATGTATCTTAATTACGAAATTATCTTAAATGGATACAAAACAATTTATTTGGGAGAAAGTGTTCCAATTGAAAGTTTAAAAGACATCAAAAAATATTTCGACAAGGTCACTTATATATCATACATGACCGTTGAACCTTCTAAAGATGATATCAATAATTATCTAAAAGAAATTCATACTGAAATTTTAGAAAGCAGTCAATCTGAATTATGGACAATTGGCAGACTAACCGAATTTATAAAACAAGAACAACATCCGAACGTAAAAGTGTTCAGTTCAATTTTAGAAATGTCAAATAATCTTTAATTTTTCCTTAAATCTTTTTTTTGTTTAACTTTTTATCTATATTTGTTAAACAATATGAAAAAAGATATATTTATAATCGGTTCCGGTTTTTCAGCTTTAGCTGCTTCTTGTTATTTAGCTAAAGAAGGTAACAATGTTACTGTTTTTGAAAAAAATTCCACTATTGGCGGTAGAGCCAGGCAACTCAAAAAAGAAGGTTTTACATTCGATATCGGTCCAACTTGGTATTGGATGCCCGATGTTTTTGAACGTTTTTTTAATGATTTTGGCAAAAAGCCTTCCGATTATTACGAGTTAATTAAACTTTCTCCGGCCTATCAAGTATATTTTGGTATTCGAGATTTTGTAACTATTGCAGATAATTTAAAAGATATCATTACAACATTTGAAAGTATTGAAAAAGGAAGTGGTGTTGTATTAGAAAAATTCATGTCCGAAGCAAAAAGTAACTACGACATTGCCATCAAGAATTTAGTTTACAGACCGGGAGTTTCGCCACTTGAATTAATTACGCCAGAAACTGCTTTGAAAGTAGGTCAATTTTTTTCAAACATTAGTAAGGAAGTTCGAAAGCGATTTAAGAATCAAAAATTGGTTCAAATACTCGAATTTCCGGTATTATTTTTAGGAGCAAAACCACAAGACACACCCGCATTTTACAGTTTTATGAATTTTGCCGATTTTGGAATGGGAACTTGGCATCCTAAAAACGGAATGTACAGCGTAATTTTAGCAATGGAATCCTTAGCCAACGAATTGGGTGTAAAGATTCAAACCAATGCCAATGTTGAAAAAATAATTGTAAAACAAAAGAAAGCAATTGGCATTAAAGTCAATGGACAAGAACAATTTTGTGATGTTGTACTCAGTGGTGCAGATTACCATCATTCGGAAACATTATTGGATATTGAACACAGAGCATATTCTGAATCGTATTGGGAAAAGAAAACGTTTGCACCTTCCTCCCTATTATTTTATGTAGGTTTTGATAAAAAAATTGAGAATGTAGAGCATCACACCTTATTTTTTGATGTATCTTTCGACAAACATGCTGAAGCGATTTATGATAATCCCTCATGGCCGGAAGAGCCGTTATTTTATGCTAGTTTTCCATCCAAAACAGATGATTCAGCTGCACCTATAGGTAAAGAAGCGGGAATATTTTTAATACCACTTGCACCCGGAATTAATGATACGAATGAAATTAGAGAGAAGTATTTTAATATAATTATTAATCGATTTGAAAAACTAACGGAGCAATCTGTCAAAGAAAGTGTTATATTTAAAGAATCGTATTGCGTAAATGATTTTATAAAAGACTATAACTCATACAAAGGAAATGCCTATGGAATGGCAAACACGTTATTCCAAACCGCTTTTTTAAGACCAAAACTGAAAAGTAAAAAAGTAGAAAACTTGTTTTTCACAGGACAACTAACAGTTCCAGGTCCGGGAGTTCCGCCTTCTTTGATTTCAGGGAAATTGGTTTCTGAATTAATCCAAAAAAATGCAACAAAACGTTAAAAATTCTTGCTATGAAATCTGTTTTTGACAATATATCTTATGAATGCAGTAGAAATGTCACGAAGACTTACAGCACTTCTTTTTCTTCGGCAGTAAAAATGTTGGCTCCTTCTATACGTCAGGATATTTATAATATTTATGGTTTTGTTCGATTTGCCGATGAAATTGTAGATTCATTTCATGAGTATGATAAAGAAACCTTATTTACTTTATTTGAAAGTGATTTAGAAAATGCACTTCACCATAAAATTAGTTTAAATCCCATTTTAAATTCATTTCAACATACCGTGAATCGTTATGAAATTCCAAAAGAATTGATTGATGCTTTTATGAAAAGTATGAAATTAGATTTACATAAATCAGAATATAAAACTACAGAGGAATATCAAGAATACATTTACGGTTCGGCAGATGTGGTGGGATTAATGTGTTTAAAAGTATTTGTAAATGGCAACGACACTAAATTTGATGAACTAAAAGAAAGTGCCATGCGATTGGGTTCTGCTTTTCAAAAAGTGAATTTTTTGAGAGATTTGAAGGCAGATTACGAAGAGTTAAACAGAACCTATTTTCCTAACACCGATTTAAGCCAGTTGGACGAAGCGTCAAAGCAAATCATTATAGCAGAAATTGAAGCCGATTTTGAGGCTGGTTTTGAAGGAATTCGTAAATTGCCAATTGAAGCAAAATTTGGTGTTTATACGGCTTATGTTTATTACAAAAAATTACTTTCAAAACTAAAAAAGACACCTTCACTAGCCATCAAGAACACCAGAATTAGAGTTCCCGATTATCAGAAAGTGGGATTATTGGCAAAATGTTACATCAACTATCGATTTAAAACAATATAATATGAGTATCTGGATTCACATTTTAGTATTCTTTTTAACCTTTTTCATGATGGAATTCATGGCTTGGTTTACACATAAATATGTGATGCATGGTTTTTTATGGCATTTGCATGCCGATCATCACAAAAAAGATCATGATTCTTGGTTTGAACGAAATGATGCGTTTTTTATTTTTTATGCTATTGTAAGTATCAGTTTCTTTTTGCTTTGGAAATACAACATTTTAGAAATCGGTTTAGCCATTGGAATTGGCATCTTTGCTTATGGATTAGCCTACTTTTTTGTACATGATATTTTTATACACCAGCGATTCAAATTGTTTAGAAACGCAAATAACATTTATGCAAAAGCAGTAAGAAGAGCTCATAAAATGCACCATAAACACTTAGGAAAAGGTGATGGAGAATGTTTTGGAATGCTGGTTGTACCTTGGAAATACTTCAAAAAATAGCGAATTCAGATTATTTTAAAACTTAGGATAAAAAGTAAAAGGTTTTTGAAAAATAATTTAGCATAAACTATTATTTTTTACTTTCTTAGCAAAAACAATTTTTATGCATTTCAAAACCATCCTATTTCTCTTTTTATTGGGAAGTTTATCTGTTTGTAGTCAAAAAAACATTGACCCAACCCCAAATGATATTGAACTCGCCAAAACCATTCGCGGAAAATACAGTAAGCAAGATGTTGCTATTTTGGAAAGTACTGAAATAGTGAATTTTGGTTTTAATAAATCAACTTCAAATGTCACGGTAGATTTATCTGTTAAGGAAGTCTTGATGAATATTAATCATCGTGCAGACATCTACAAATATGAATTTTATGATAGTTCTTCTAAAATTGAAACGTTTTTGTTGAAATATCGAAATGAAAAAACAGCCTCCTTCCCCATTAGAGATGAATTCTATAAAGATAAAGACTTGTTTTACAACGATGCTAGGGTGAAACATGTTCAAATTGATTTTCCTGTTCAAGGATACACTTATAATTATTCAATGAACAAGAAATTTGATGATGTTAAGTATTTTACTTCGCTTCACTTTAATGATGAATTTCCGGTAATTGATAAAAAAATTGAAGTTACAATTCCTGATTGGCTTGAAGTTGAATTAAAAGAAATGAATTTCAACGGACACAATATTATCAAAAGCGAAACTAAAGATCCAAAAAATAAATCGACTACTTATTTATATACTTACAAAGATATTCCTGCTGTTTTTAATGAACAAAGCAGTCCCGGGAGATCTTATTTATATCCACACATATTGGTTTTAGCAAAATCGTATGATTATAATGGAAAGAAAAGTAATCTTTTTAAAACCACTTCTGATTTATATGGCTGGTATAAATCACTCATAGATCAAATGAAAGATGACACTGAGCAACTAAAAAGTAAAGTGACAGAACTTACTGCAAAAGCAACATCAGACGAAGAAAAAATAAAAAACATCTTTTACTGGGTTCAAGACAATATCCGTTATATTGCCTTTGAAGATGGTATTGCAGGTTTCAAACCAGACGATTCACACCAAGTTTTTACCAAAAGGTATGGCGATTGCAAAGGAATGGCGAACCTAACAAAACAAATGCTTAAAATTGCCGGATTTGATGCTCGTTTAACGTGGATTGGAACCAAACATATTGCTTATAACTATTCCATTCCTTCTTTAGTTGTTGATAATCATATGATTTGTACGGTTTTTCAGAATGGTAAGAAAATTTACCTTGACGGAACAGAAAAATTTAGTTCATTAGGAAATTATGCCGAACGCATTCAGAACAAAGAAGTAATGATTGAAAATGGAAATGATTTTATTATTGATAAAATTCCAACAAGTTCAGCCGAAACAAATAAGGAAACATTCAGAGCAAAATTAGTTATTGAAAAAGACAAATTAAAAGGAACTTGTAATCGAACATATATCGGTGAAAGCAGAAACCAATTTTTAAACATTTATAACAGTTTTGAAACCGACAAAAAAGCAGAAGCACTGGAATATTATTTGGCAAAACAAGATAAAAACAATAAAGTAAAAGAGATAAAACCAAGTGATTTAAAGAACAGGGATGCAAAGCTCACGATTGATTACGCCTTAGAATCTTCCAACAGAATAAGTGAATTTGATGATGAAATTTACTTGAATTTTGAATTTATGAATGAATATAAAAATTTCACATTCAAAGATCGTGAAACCGACTATGAGTTAGATTATAAGACGTTATATGATTCCGAAATAACCATCACACTTCCGGAAGGTTATAAAGTAGATAAATTACCTGAAAATCTGACTCAGAAAAATGAAGATTATGACATTGAAGCTAGTTTTTCATTAAAAGGAAAAGAACTTGTTTACAGAAAAGTTTTCATTTTTAAGAATGCAATTATTCGAAAAAATCAACAAGAATCCTGGAATGCAGCTCACAAAAAATTAACCGAACTTTATAATTCATCTATTACTTTATCAAAATCATAGTTTTATGAAAAAAATTCTACTTATCTGTCTTTTTGTAACTGTTTCGTTATCTGCTCAAGACGATGTTAAAATCAGAGATTTCTTTTGGGGAAAAGACGATCCACATTCTAAAACAATGACTATTCCTGATAAATGGAAAAATGAATCAGCGGTAATGATTTATAAATATGAATTTCACGATTATCACAAATTCGGATCAAATGTAAATTATACTTCTGCATTGCGGAACAGAGTAAAATTGCTCGATGAAGCTGCAGTAAAAGAATTTTCAGAATTCACGTTTAAAGAACGCTTTTCTTCCGACAAAGGCTGGAGCAGACGTGCCGGAAAAAACAGATTAGGTATAAAAGTTATAAAACCGAATGGCAAAGAAACAATCATTGATGTAAGCAAAGAAGCCGTTGATGCCGATAAAGAGAAGAAAATTGCCATTCCAAATTTAGAAATAGGTGATATTATTGATTATTATTTACACTCCGAAGAACCGTTTAAATCACAATTAGAAACGGGTTTTGATCCGGTGGAAAGAACATTGGGTGACGTGTATCCAATTATGGATTATAAGCTCATTTTTCAAACTGAAAACGATTTCTTTTTGAATTTTGCCACTTATAACGGAGCACCGGAACTCAAAGAAATTCCGAGTAACAAGGGTGGCGAACGTCATTATGAATTTGTAGCCAAAGACATTGAAAAAAATGAATTTCCAAGATGGTTTTATCCATTGATTGAATTACCATGTTACAAATTTCAAGTGTTTTTTGCACGATCGGGAAAATTTGAAAAACGAGCAGAAGCCTTTCTTTCTGAAAAGGAAAGTATAGTAAAATCAACCGTTTCTAAAGAAGATGTTTTTAATTATTATAACACAAAATTTAAACCTCAAGGAAATACAAAGGAAATCGAAAAGTTTTTAAAAGGCAAAACATTTAGTTCTGATGAAGAAAAAATAAGAGAAGTATATTATTTTTCTAGACATCAATATTATACACTTTTTATAGAAGCTATTGTAGGAGAAGATGCAAAAATACTTCAAAATACACTTACTCATTTATATAGCAATTATACTTTTTTTAGAAATGAAGAGGTATTCATAAACTTTTTTATGGCTTTTTTAAAAGATAATAATATTTCCTATGATATTGTCATTGGCACACCGAGGTATAATGGCCCTATTACAGATATGCTAATACAGCAAAATGTAAAGTTATTACTTCGTGTGAATACACCAAACCCTATCTATTTAGAGTATTTTTCACCTTACACTTCTGCTGATCAATTTGATTATAGCCTAGAAGATACAGAAGCTTATTTATTACAAATTTCAAAAAATAAAAAAGTAGTTGACTCTGAATTAATAAAACTTCCTAAATCAACTAAAAGTGATAATATTTCTAAAAACATTACTAAAGTAAAATTTAACGAAGACTTAAATAGTTTTAAAATCGAAAGAGAAAACAGTTTATCCGGACATTACAAAAAAAGTGAACAATCAGATAAATTATATTTCTTTGATTATGTGTATGAAGATTATGAAAAATATGGAACTTTATCGGTAATTGAAAGGTTTAAAAATAAAAAATATGAGGCAAAACTTCAAAAAGAATTTGATGCTTATATTGCAAAATTAAAGGAATCTCAAAAGGAAAGATTTACCAATGCGGTAAAAGATGAGTTGGGACATGACATTGAAGACTATAGTCTATCCATCGAAAACACAGGAAGATTTGGTAGTAAAGAACCAATGAAGTACAAAGAATCTTTTACGATAAAAGACCAATACATCAAAAAAGCCGGCAATAATATAATTGTAGAGTTAGGAAAGTTCTTAACCTCTCAGATTGAACTCTCTGAAAAAGAAAAAAACAGAACAAATAATATCTACATGAGTTTCCCGAGACAAATTGTACATGAAATTCAATTTGAAATACCGGAAGGCTACACCGCTTCAGGTTTGGATAAATTCAATAAAAATGCAGAAAATGAAACGGGCGGATTTATTAGTTCAATTTCACAAAATGGAAATTTAATTACCATCAAAACCACAAAATCGTATAACAATTATTATGAACCAAATAGTAATTGGAGCAAAATGATTGACTTTTTAGAAGATGCTTTTCAATTTACTCAGGAAAAAATTCTATTAAAAAAGAATTAAAATAAAATACCCCGTTCAATTTAGACGGGGTATTTTTTTATTATCGACTCAAATACATTTTTCGTCTGGAATACAATTCATAGAATTGATCGTCTTTTAAATCTTCAATAAACAAAATACTTTCTCCTGTTGATTTCATTTCCGGACCTAATTTTTTGTTTACACCGTGAAATTTACCAAAAGAAAAAACAGGTTGTTTGATGGCATACCCTTTTAATTGCGGATTAAAAGTAAAATCGGTTACTTTATTTTCACCTAACATTACTTTTGTAGCATAATTTACATACGGTTCGCCATACGCTTTTGCGATAAAAGGCACTGTTCTCGATGCTCTTGGATTTGCTTCAATAATGTAAACCGTGTCATCTTTAATAGCAAATTGAATATTAATTAATCCGACCGTTTTTAAAGCTAAAGCTATTTTTTTGGTATGATCTTTAATCTGTTGCATGACAAATTCGCCTAAGTTAAACGGAGGTAAAGTAGCGTTACTGTCCCCGGAATGAACTCCACAAGGCTCAATGTGTTCCATGATTCCGATAATGTAAACATTTTCACCATCACAAATTGCATCTGCTTCGGCTTCAATTGCACCATCTAAATAATGATCTAAAAGCAATTTATTACCGGGAATATTTTTTAATAAATCAATCACATGCTCCTCTAATTCTTGCTTATTAATCACGATTTTCATTCCTTGTCCACCCAAAACATAGGAAGGCCTAACTAATAAAGGAAAATCTAAAACATCAGCCAATGCGGAAGCTTGATCCGCATTTTCAGCTACTCCAAATTGAGGAAAAGGTATTTTTAATTCGGATAAAAGTTCAGAAAAACGACCTCTATCTTCAGCTAAATCTAACGCATCAAAACTAGTTCCAATGATTTTTATGCCGTAACGATCTAATTTTTCTGCTAATTTAAGAGCAGTTTGCCCGCCTAATTGAACAATCACACCTTCCGGTTTTTCATGTCGAATGATATCGTAAATATGTTCCCAAAAAACAGGTTCAAAATATAATTTATCGGCTGTATCAAAATCAGTTGAAACCGTTTCCGGGTTACAATTAATCATAATTGTTTCATAACCACATTCTTTGGCCGCCAAAACGCCGTGAACACACGAATAATCAAATTCGATTCCTTGACCAATTCGGTTTGGTCCCGAACCAAGTACAATTATTTTTTTCTTATCGGTAACAACACTTTCGTTATGAACATATTTTTCTCCTGTAACGTTTTCAATTTCAGCCTCAAAAGTGGAATAATAATAAGGTGTTTTTGCTTTAAATTCTGCTGCACACGTATCAACTAATTTATACACACGACTGATGGAAAATTCTTCTCTTTTGATATAAACCTGACTTTCTAAACACCGAATCATATGAGCGATTTGTCTGTCAACAAAACCTTTTTGTTTAGCTTCAAGCAACAATTCTTTTGGTAAAGTTTCAATTGTATAGGTAGAAATTTCTTTTTCCAATAAATGAAGTTCTTCATATTGTTTCAAAAACCACATATCAATTTTAGTAATTTCGTGAATGCGACTCAACGGAATTCCGATTTGAATGGCATCATAAATCACAAAAACTCGATCCCAACTGGCATAGGTTAATTTTTCAATGATTTGATCATAATTTTTATACCCTTTTCCATCAGCACCCAAACCATTTCTTTTAATTTCAAGTGATTGAGTCGCTTTATGAAGAGCTTCTTGGAACGAACGACCAATTCCCATCACTTCTCCAACCGATTTCATTTGAAGACCTAATGTTCTGTCTGCTCCTTCAAATTTATCAAAATTCCATCTCGGAATCTTTACAATTACATAATCTAATGTAGGTTCAAAAAGTGCCGATGTAGATTTGGTAATTTGGTTTTGCAACTCATCCAAATGATAACCCAAAGCCAATTTAGATGCTATTTTCGCAATCGGATAACCTGTTGCTTTAGATGCTAATGCGGAAGATCTTGAAACACGTGGATTGATTTCAATCGCAACAATATCCTCTTTTTCGTCAGGAGAAACGGCGAATTGAACGTTACATCCACCGGCAAAATTTCCGATACTTCGCATCATCAAAATCGCCATATCTCGCATTTTCTGGAATGTTTTATCCGATAATGTCATCGCCGGAGCAACGGTAATACTGTCTCCTGTATGAATTCCCATCGGATCCATATTTTCAATTGAACAAATAATAACAACATTATCATTTTGATCACGAAGTAATTCTAACTCATATTCTTTCCAACCCAGTAATGCCTTGTCAATCAAAACTTCGTGAATCGGAGAAGCTTCTAAACCTCTGGTTAATAATTCGTCAAATTCTTCTTTATGATGAACAAATGCAGCACCTGAACCACCTAACGTAAATGATGGACGAATCACCAACGGAAATCCGAATTCCTGAGCAATCTCTTTTCCTTTTAAGAACGAAGTGGCAATTTTTGCAGGGGCTGCTCCTACTCCAATTCGCTCTAATAATTGTTTAAACTGCTCTCTGTCTTCCGTAATATTGATGGCATTGATGTCAACTCCTATTAATCTTACATTAAAATCGGCCCAGATTCCTTTTTCTTCAGCTTCCAAACATAAATTTAAAGCAGTTTGTCCTCCCATTGTAGGAAGAACCGCATCAATGTTTGGATGTTTTTTTAGAATTTCGATAATCGATTTTGTAGTTAATGGCAATAAATAAATATGGTCGGCCATTGATGGGTCGGTCATAATGGTTGCCGGATTGGAGTTTATTAAAATAACTTCAATTCCTTCTTCTCTAATGGAACGTGCGGATTGTGAACCTGCGTAATCAAATTCGCAAGCTTGACCAATAACAATAGGACCTGAACCTATGATTAACACCGATTTTATTGAATGATCTTTAGGCATGTTGTTGTTTTATAGTAGTTTAGTTGTTTTTTGAGTTGACAAGTTATAAAAAAAAGGCGTTACTAAAAAAAGTAACGCCTTTATTATGATTATTGCTAATCATTATTTTTTGTGTCTTGGTTCGCAGGAAACAGTCAATTTGTGTCTTCCTTTGGCTCTTCTACGAGCAAGGACTTTTCTACCATTTGCAGTAGCCATTCTATCCATAAACCCGTGTTTATTTCTTCTTTTTCTTTTCGATGGTTGAAACGTTCTCTTACTCATTGTTTTGTATCTTTAAAATCGTGTATAATTTTCTTGTGTTGGGTTTCTTAAAAACCGAGTGCAAATATACAAAGACTTTTTTTTCTCACAAGCAGTTTTCTAAAAATATTTTCAATTCATTTTATTACCTTTGCAAACACAAAAAAATAATGTCGTTATGTTTCACAAAAATATCAAATTAGTACTTGTAGTAATTCTTGTAACATTAGGAATTTGGCAGTTTACCGAAAATTACATTGGAAACGGTATATTTCTTATCCTATTAACAATAATTCCGATTTTTTTATATTTTAAGAATGAATTTATCCTCTTGGCTTTCTTAAAATTGAGAAAACAAGATTTTGCTGGTGCTAAAAACTGGTTAGATAAAATAAAAAATCCAGAAACGGCATTAGTAAAGAAGCAGCAAGGGTATTATAATTATTTACACGGATTGATGGTTTCACAAACCAATTTAAATCAAGCCGAGAAATATTTTAAAAAAGCAATTGAATTAGGCCTTTCTATGGATATGGATTTAGCGGTTGCTAAATTAAATTTAGCCGGAATTGCTATGTCGAGAAGAAGAAAAATAGAAGCGACCAATTTGTTGAATGAAGCGAATAAACTTGATAAACAAAAAATGTTGAAGGAACAAATCACAATGATGAAACAACAGTTGAAAAAAATATAAGTAGAAAAGAACTTAAAATACTTAAAAACGATTTGTAATTATACAGATCGTTTTTTTTGTTCATTGTACTTCTTTAAAACTTAATTCCTAGTTTAAGGAAATATTCAATTTTTAAAATAAGTTAAATTGTAAAGGCAAACGTTGTAGTTGATAAATTCAACAAAACTTACCTATACAAAAACTATACAAAAGTTGAAATTGACTAAAAACAAAAAGCCTTGAAACTATAAGTAATTACGGAAAAGTCCATATAATAAGCTATTTCTACACATTAAGAAAATAACATCGAATTGTATAGTTAAAATATACAGAAATGTAAATTTCATAATTAATTAATACTTAAATTTGGAATTATAAAATATTAACTCAAAAAAATAAATATTATGAAAAAAATTACTTTACTATTTATCCTTCTGACTTTTTCATTAGGGTTTTCACAGGACCTCTTATTAGGCTTTGAATCAGGAGAAAGTGGTGGCGTAAATGGAGATCCATTCGGCGGTGGTCCTGCACCAGTTGTTGAAGCAGGTTCAGGAACCAATACTTCACAAGTTCTAAAAATCACAGGCAATCCGGCAGGCGAACCTTGGCAAGGAATAAATTTAAACCTAACATCACTAGTTAATTTGAGTTCAACCCAGACAATGACTATGGATGTATTTTCTGATACACCAATAACATTTTTAGTCAAAGTAACTGGCGGTGTTGGAGGTCCAGGAATTGTAGCTGCTGCAGCATCCCACCCAGGTGGAAGCACTTGGGAAGAAGTTTCCTTTACATTCAACACATCGTTGGATGGACAAGCAGCTCCGGCAAGTGGAGTTTACAGTGGTTTTGTAATACACACTTATTGGGCTCCAGGTGCAGTAGGCTTTTTTAATCCAACTGTGCCTACACCAGCGAGAACTTTTTATGTAGACAATATTAAAGGTCCACTAGGTACTCCACCAGTAGAACCAGAACCAGAAACTGCGGCTCCAACTCCACCAAACAGACCAGCAGCAGATGTTAGATCTTTATTTAGTGATGCATATACACCCGTAACAGTGATGGGTTACTCAGGAGGTGATGATAATACCTATAATACTTCTTGGTGTCCTGGAACAACTAGTTTAGTACAAATTGAAGGAAATAATACAAATAAAATAACAGGTTTAGGATGTGAAGGGATAGCTTTTCTTGCAGGTAGATTCGATGCGACTGGATTTACTCGTTTTCACATTGATATATGGACTCCTACTCCAACTCAAGACAGAGTTTTTAGTTTTAAATTTTCTAACTGGAATAATACAACAGGAGAAACAAATGCTTACGAATATACTGCTACAAACGCAAATGTTTTAACAAGCGGTGCTGAAGGATCATGGATCTCAATTGATATCCCTTTTTCTGCCTTTAGCTGCATAAATACACCACCGGGCAATGCTTGTCCAAGTGTTTCTGATTTTGCACAATTTGTTATAACTTCAGATTTAGGTGTTGTATTTTATGACAACTTATATTTACACAAAAACACATTAGGTGTTTCTAGTTTTGAAGCGTCTAATATCAAAATGTATCCAAATCCAGCAACTACTAACTTTACAATTGAAGCACAAGATTTAGTAAGCAATGTAAGCATTTACAATGTACTAGGTCAAGAAGTAATTAAAAACAATCCTAACAATAATCAAGCTACAATTGATATCTCAAGTCTTCAGGCTGGAGTTTATGTTGTAAAAGCAACGATTAATGGAGTTGTTTCAACTTCAAGAATCATTAAAGAATAACTAAAGTATTTGATTACAAACAAAAGCTGTCTCTTTAAGGCAGCTTTTTTTTATTCTAAGTTCTTCTTAATTTTGAGTAAATAAATAGTAGTATCAAACTCTAATTTTGTGCTTAATTTTTCATTCTAAAAAGAAACTTAAAACAATACCGTTTTACAAATAACGTTCTTTTATCTAATCAATGATTTTGATCAATCAAAACGATGAATAAATTATTATAATTAATAAAAATACTCATAATCAAATGTTTATAATTATTAAAATCGTAAATAATACTCTATCATGGAATATTCATTTGGGAAGCCAATTTAAGTTGTACAGAATAATTTAGATCGCGTTTTTGAATATCTGACACAAAACGACATTTCTTCTAAAAACAAGCTCATTAAATCTCAAATAAAACAATACAAAAAACAAAAATTCAACTATACACCACCTCAACATTAACGTTTGAATCCTTTTAGAAACAGAAAAAAAAGCTGAATACAATCTTTCTAAATTTATTGAATATAGAGATGTAATTCCTTTACAAAAGGGGTTCAAAATTCCTAACACTCAAATAACAAAAATTTTGTAAATTCACAGTTTAAATCCTAAACATAAGGTCTTTAAGCACGAAACGTTAAACTTTGTTAAAGTGAAATTTGAATAGACAAACTATTCTTTATACAAAAAAATCACAATGATTTTAAGTGTTATTCTTGATTGTAATAATTAAAATAAGTTCAAAATTCTGAAATTATGTTGGTGTGTATATTTTTTGTTGAGGTTAATATATCAATAATGTAATATTTCATTACTATTTTTATAGAATCAAAAAATAATCTAGCAACTTTTTATATATTTCATTAATCTTTTTTTAAACTAACAAACCAAATGAAAAAAATAATTTTATTACTCCTATTTTGGTGTTATTCTCAATCTATTTTTTCGCAAACAGAAAAAGTGTACGTAGACTCGAATAATTCACAAATGAAACTTAAAGTCAATGGTAAGGATTTTATGGTAAATGGAATGAATTGGGACTATTTCCCAATCGGAACTAATTACTCCTATAGTTTGTGGAATCAACCCGATGCTATAATTCAAGAAGCTTTAGATGAAGAAATGGGACTGCTCAAAAACATGGGAGTAAATTCTATTCGTGTTTATACCGGAATTCCAAAAAAATGGATAGAATACATCCATTCAAATTATGGGATCTATACGATGCTAAATCATTCCTTCGGAAGATACGGCTTAACATTAGATGGTGTTTGGACCCCAAATACCGAGTATAGCAACGAAAAAACTAAAAAATTACTTTTAGAAGAAGTAAAACAAATAGCAACTGATTATAAAGATACAAAAGGACTTTTGTTATTTTTATTAGGTAACGAAAACAATTATGGATTATTCTGGGATGGTGCAGAAACAGAAAACATTCCGATTGAAGACAGAAAATCAACTGTCAGAGCTAGAGCCATGTATAAATTATTCAACGAAGCTGCTTTGGCAATGAAAGCCATTGATCCGAATCATCCGGTGGCTTTGTGTAATGGTGATTTACTTTTCTTAGATTTAATTGCTGAAGAATGTAAAGACGTAGACATTTTTGGAACAAACGTTTACAGAGGTGTCTCTTTTGGCGATTTATTTGATCGTGTTAAAAAAGAATATGGTAAACCAGTCCTTTTTACAGAATTTGGAGCAGATGCATTTAATGTAATTACCAATCAAGAAGATCAAAAGTCTCAAGCTTATTATTTAAAAGGAAATTGGAAAGAAATCTATGAGAATGCTGCTGGTTTAGGAAAAGCAGGAAACTCATTAGGAGGTTATACTTTTCAATTTAGCGATGGTTGGTGGAAATTCGGCCAAACATCTGGTTTAGATGTTCACGACACTAATGCTTCATGGTCAAACGGTGGTTATCAAAAAGATTTCTCTGAAGGAGAAAACAATATGAACGAAGAATGGTTCGGAATTTGTGCAAAAGGCCCAACCAACGAAAAAGGTTTATATCAATTATATCCGCGTGCAGCCTATTATTTATTGAAAGATCTACACAAATTCGAACCATATGCACCTGGAGCTAATCTGGAAAGTATTAATTTACATTTTGGAGATGCACAAATCATGGATGCAGCCTTGCGAGCAAGAGGCGATAAAGCAGCCATGGGAGGAAATGATTCACAGGTTCTAAGAATAAGTAATCTTAGAGCGGAGTTTACTACATTTAACACTGGTGGTAGCTTAATTACAACTCCTGAATCAGATAATCCGGATACTAACGAATATCCTAATCAATTAGGCTTTGATCACATGCAGTCTTACTTTATTGGTGTAGAAGGAAAACCTTCTGCAAACATGACAGCTAACGTAAATGTGAATATATTAGGTCGCGTAGCTGAAAATCCTATTAATGAAATTTTCTACGAAAACAGAGGTCGTGCACAAAACGTTGAAACCGCAGATGGAAGAGTTTTATCTACTGATATCAACAGAGTTCAAATATATAATGCTTCTTACAACTGGAACGCTAAAGACTTCGATTTAAGAGGTTTCTACAGAGTTGGTCATTATCATTGGGGTTACGAAGGAGATTTCTTTGGTCTTTATCCTGAAGCAAACTACGGACCAAATTTAGATATCTACAACGGAGAAACACTTGGTTTTGAGATTGATGGAAAAAGAAGTCTGAAAGGATTAAAAGCAGCGTTCGGACCACAATTATGGTGGGGAGCTAACCCGGCTTATTTACTAAAATATGCTAAACAAATCGGAAAATTTAATGTAGCTGCAGTTTACCACGAAGATATTAATCAAGCCGAAGTTTCTCAATCAGTTTCCTCAATCGCATTTCCAATACCAAAAACACGAAGAGCAACAATTTATGTACAAAGAAAAATAGGAAGCTTAGGAATCGAATTAGGCGGTATATGGGGAGGAGAACCTTTAAATGGTAGAGAATTTCAAATCATGGATGGTGATGTTGTAAAAGTTGATAAAATTAATTCTAAAGATAATTGGGGAGGAAAAGCAAAACTTACCTTTTCAAAAGGAAAATTTAATGCTTATACACAAGGAGCTATACAAGGTCTGGTAGCTAATGGAGGTGCTGATGCTACACAAACCTTCACTGGTTGGAGATTAAAAGATACTGGAAGCGGAAACCAAATGAACTTCCTAGCTGGTTTCACTTACAATGTAAATACAAATCTACAAATTGCACCTAACTTTTTATGGCAAAAGCCATTAGTTGAAGCAATGCCAAACGGTGTAGACGCTCCAGGAAGATTAAGAAATATCTTAGACGACCCATTTATAGTTAGAGGAAATAGAGAAACTGTTGGTGGTGAACTTTTACTTACTTATGACCCAACTCCGGGAACTTGGATGTACGAATGGAACAATGACATGGTAGAAGATGCAAAATTTGCATTTAGTACTGGTTTTGTTTACCGTCATTTACCAACTACTCAGGATGCTGCAATTGGATTTTTAGCAAATCGTTCTTCTTTTGCATTTGAAAGATCTGCTCCTGCAAAAGATTTATGGGAATCAAATACAAGAATTGTTTCAAAATTAACTCCGGATTTTGGTTTAATAGCCAACATCTATTTTGGAAATGGACAAGCCAATGGTGATTCAGAAAGAACAATTAACAGGGTTGGTGGAGATGTAAGAGCTATTTACAGAAAAGTAAAAGTTGTTACTTCGTTAAAATTAAACGACTGGGGACCATTTGATTACCACAGAGATTTCAACTTAACTTATCCATTACAAAGTGCTTTAGACATTTCAACTTCTATTGGAAAACCAAACTGGTTTATTTTACCGGATACAAGAATTGGAATTATGGGAATTTGGCGTTCACTTGACCAATATTCTCCAAGATATTCTCCAGCAGCTGTTCCGCCAAACACTTTCCCTGCTGTACCTGAAATAAGTCCTGTTGGATTCGGAAAAGGTAATGAATGGGAAATTAGAACTTACATTCATATTAATATTGGAAAATAATTTTAAAAAATTGAAAAAATGAAAAATAGAAAAATTAATTATTTAGTAAAGACTTTACTCTTAGGATTGGTTTTAGTTACCAGTCTTAATTGTGAGAGAGATTTGTCCGATGAGGCAACCGATGCGACTTTTGCTAAAACAGCAGAAATTTTCACGGATGATTTTGTGGCCATGGGTAGTAATTTTTATTTTCCTTACGGAGATTCAAAATTCACAGCTTTTTCTGTTGATTTAGAAGAAGGATATGAAAGTAATTCCTCGGTTCGTATTGATGTACCGAACGCAACCGATCCGGAAGGTGCCTACGCTGGAGGTATTTTTAGAATTGATGGTGCCGGTCGAAATTTAACCGGATACGATGCACTAACTTTTTATGCTAAAGCTTCGCAAGGGGTTACAGTAGGTGAGTTTGGTTTTGGGGAAGATTTTGATCAAAACAAATACATGGCAACAATTACTAACGTGAGTGTTGGAACAAATTGGACAAAAATTATCATTCCAATTCCGGATGCTGCAAAGTTATTGCAAGAAAGAGGCATGTTTAGATATGCAGCCGGCACAAATGGCACAAATGGTTTTGGTTATACGCTATGGATAGATGAATTAAAATTTGAAAAATTAGGAACTATCGCTCATGCTCAAGCTTCTATCATGAATGGAAATAATGTGTCTGAAACAACTTTTGTTGGCGTAAACTCAAATGTAGAGGGTGTGATTTCAACTTTCAGCTTACCTAACGGTACTAATCAAGTAGTAAATTTAAGTACAGCCTACTTAGATTTCAGCTCATCCAATCCTAATGTAGCAACTGTAGATGCAAATGGTCTAATAACATCTGTAAGTCCGGGAACGGCAGTAATTACGGCTACAATTGATGGCGTAGCAGCAACCGGAAGCTTAACGATTAACTGTGTGGGTACATTTGTTCACGCTCCTACACCACCGCAAAATCAAGCAAATGTTATTTCGATATTTTCAGATGAATATACAAATGTGCCTGTAAATTACTATAACGGTTACTGGCAACCATGGCAGACTACTGTTTCAAATGATTTTACAGTAAATGGTGATAATATACTAAATTATACCATATTTAATTTTGTAGGTATTGAGTTTAGCAGTCCTACCGTTAACGCAACAGCTATGACTCATATTCACTTAGATGTTTTTATTCCAGGTCCTATTGCTCCCGGAAGAGAACTCAGAGTTATTGTGGTTGATTTTGGTGCAGGTGGAGTTTTTGGTGGTGGAGACGACACAAGACATTCTACAACTTTTACTGCTCCAACATTAGTTTCGCAAAATTGGATTTCTATTGATATTCCGTTTGCAAACATGCCAAATTTAGCAAGTCGATCTCATTTAGCACAAATTATTTTAGAAGGTGGCGACGGTTCAGTTCTTTATGCTGATAACATCTATTTTTATAACTAATATAATTTCTAATTTACTTCATAAAAAAACAAAAAATGAAATTAAAATATATATCAAATAAAAAAGGATTACTTTTTGCTAGTTCATTTCTATTGCTCTTAGCATGCTCTGAAGACGAAAAACAACAAGTAATTACTAAAACTCAATTAGTAATGCAGGAGGAGTTTGACACAAACGGAGCTCCAAATCCTGCTTTGTGGAGTTTTGAAATTGGAACGGGTAATAATGGATGGGGTAATAATGAACTACAATATTACACTGATAGACCTGAGAACATTGTTATAGAAGACGGTATGTTAAAAATTACTGCTCGTCAAGAATTGTATTTAGGTTCTTCTTATACCTCAGCAAGAATTTTAACTAAAGGTAAATTTGAACAAAAATACGGTCGAATTGAAGCTCGTATAAAATTGCCATGGGGAAAAGGATTATGGCCTGCATTTTGGATGCTTGGAGCTAATATTGATGAAGTGGGTTGGCCGCAATGTGGTGAAATAGACATCATGGAATACCTAGGAAATCAACCAACCAAAATATTAGGAACCGTTCACGGACCAGGTTATTCTGCAGGTGAATCTGTATCTAAAACATTCACGCTACCCAACAGTAGGTTTGACACCGATTTTCACATTTTTGGTATCGAATGGGGTGAAAACTATATCAATTATTATGTTGATGATGTTTTATACAACCAAATTACTCCGGCAGATGTTAATGGTGAATGGGTATTTAATCAACCTTTTTATATCATCTTAAACATGGCTGTTGGTGGAAATTTACCGGGTTCGCCAAATGCAGATACTTCCTTTCCACAAACGATGTTAGTTGATTACATAAGGGTTTACGAATAATTAAAATCTAAAAAAGTCGGAATTTCAAATAATTATGAGCCAAAGTAGGTATACTATGAATGTTGAAGAATTAAATATAGATACGAAATCAATCTCCATGGAAATGGTTACAGTCAAGGGTGAAAACTATTATAAAATAGTTAATTCCGATACTATGCGGCCATTTTTCATGAGCATTGTCAGTGATTCCAATCATTGGATGTTTATTTCCAGTAATGGAGGATTATCAGCCGGAAGAAAAAATGCAGAATTTGCCCTCTTCCCCTATTACACCGATGATAAAATCACAGAATTTGCCGATATCACCGGAAGTAAATCGATTTTTCAAATTCAGTTGGAAGACACTACTTTAATTTGGGAACCTTTTTCCGAACGATTCAATGATAAATACAACATCAGTAGAAATTTATACAAGAATACGTACGGTAATAAAATCGTATTTGAAGAAATTTTTCATGATTTGCAACTCACGTTCAGATACCATTGGAATTCGAGCAATGCTTTTGGCTTTGTGCGAACTTCAGAAATTATAAACGATTCAAACAAAAATTATAAAATTACACTGTTAGACGGAATTCAAAACATTCTTCCTCATGGTGTTGAAAGCGGTTTGCAAGCAACTACCAGTAATTTGGTAGATGCTTACAAACGCAGCGAATTAGAAGAAAACAGCGGATTAGGAATTTTTGCACTTAGTGCTATTATTGTTGATAAAGCCGAACCGAGCGAAGCTCTCAAAGCCAACATCGCTTGGTCGTTAGGATTAGAAAATCCAACTTATTTACTATCATCCAAACAAGTTCCTGCTTTTCGTAAAAATCAAAAGCCAAAAACTGAAACAGATATTAAAGGTGAAAAAGGAGCTTATTTTGTTTCTACTGACTTGAATTTAGAAAATAATTCATCTAAAAGTTGGAAAATTATCGCCAATGTCAACCAAAATCAAGCTCAAATAATTGAATTAGCAGAATCTATTTCTAATGATAAATCGCTGGAACAAAAAGTGGTTGATGATGTAAATCTTGGGACACAAAACCTCATTGCCTTGAATGCAACAGCGGACGGTTTGCAATTTACAGCCGATTCCAGAAAAGATTCGCGTCATTTTTCTAATGTGCTGTTCAACATCATGCGAGGTGGAATTTTTGATAACAATTATCAAATAGAAAAACACGATTTCACTAATTATCTTTCCAAGGCAAACAAACTCGTTTTTGAAAAAAACAAGTCATTTTTAAACAATTTACCTAACACGTTCGATTATTCTCATCTACAACAACGCATTGAAAAGTTAGATGATGCCGATTTAGTTCGTTTGTGCACAGAATACCTTCCGCTAAAATTTAGTAGAAGACATGGTGATCCAAGTCGTCCGTGGAATAAATTTTCCATCAATACCAGAAGCGAAATTGACGGTTCAAAAATTTTAGATTACGAAGGAAATTGGCGTGACATCTTTCAAAACTGGGAAGCTTTAGCCTATTCTTTTCCTGAGTTTATTGACGGAATGATTCATAAATTCTTGAATGCTTCCACTTTTGATGGATATAATCCGTATCGCGTAACCAAAAGCGGTTTCGACTGGGAAGCCATTGAACCCGACAATCCTTGGTCGTACATTGGTTATTGGGGCGATCATCAAATTATCTATTTATTAAAATTTTTAGAGTTTATTGAAAAATACCAACCCGGTAAATTAAATTCCTATTTTGATAAAGATTGTTTTGTGTATGCTGCCGTTCCTTACACGATAAAATCATACGAAGAAATTCTTCAAAACCCAAAAGACACCATTGGATACAGCCATGAATGGGAAGCCAAAATTAATTCCCGAAGAAATGCCATTGGTGCAGATGGTGCGTTGTTAAGAGACAATAACGACGAAATTTATCATGTTAATTTGATTGAAAAAATACTGGCTACCGTTTTAGTAAAAATGTCCAATTTCATTCCCGAAGCCGGTATTTGGATGAACACTCAACGTCCGGAATGGAATGATGCCAATAATGCGTTAGTTGGTAACGGTGTTTCGATGGTAACTCTCTATTATTTAAGAAGATTTTTGAAATTCTTTGAACAATTATTAGAAAATTCAAATCAAGAAACCATCAAAATTTCTAATGAAATGGTTGAGTTTTATCATGCCATTCGAGAAAATTTGATAGCTTTTCAACCGTTACTTTCATCATCTATAAACAATCAAGATAGAAAAAAAATATTGGATGCTTTAGGAAATGCTGCTTCCGATTACCGTCATCAAATTTACAATAGTGGATTTTGGGGTAAAAAGAGAACGCATTCTATGGCTGGTTTAAAAACATTTACTAAAGTAAGCTTGGCATTCATCGAACACGCCATCAAAGCCAATCAACGACAAGACAAATTATATCACGCTTATAATTTGATGTCAATTGAAAACAATGGCGTTACCATTTCCTATTTACCGGAAATGTTAGAAGGTCAAGTGGCCGTTTTAAGTTCACGATTTTTAAACGGAAAAGAATCGCTTGAGGTTTTGAATGCGTTGAGGAATAGTTCGTTGTATCGCAAAGATCAAGAAAGTTATATTTTATATCCAAATAAAGAATTACCCAAGTTTTTAGAAAAAAATAGCATCCCAAAAGAAAGAGTTGAATCTTCTGAATTGTTGAAAAATTTACTTCAAAACCAAAATTTTCAATTAATCAATAAAGACATAAAAGGTGGCTATCATTTTAATGGTAATTTCCATAATGCTAATGATGTTAAAAATGCTTTAGAAGAACTTGGAAAGCAAGAACAATTGAAAGATTTAGTTGCCAAAGATGCTGAAAAAGTGTTGCAAATTTTTGAACATGTATTCAACCACAAAGCATTCACAGGTCGTTCAGGAACGTTTTATGGTTATGAAGGTTTGGGCTCAATTTATTGGCACATGGTTTCTAAACTTTATCTTGCTGTTTATGAAGTAACTGAATCAGCTATTGAAAACCAAGAAAATAAAGACGTTATTGACCAATTAATTTCCCATTTCTATGAAATTGGAAATGGAATTGGCGTTCACAAATCACCTGAGGTGTACGGTGCTTTTCCAACTGATCCTTATTCGCACACACCATTTAACAAAGGTGCTCAACAGCCTGGAATGACCGGTCAAGTGAAAGAAGATATTCTAACTAGAATTGGGGAATTAGGTGTGAAAATGAACCAAGGAAAACTTCAATTTCAACCAAATTTATTACACAAAAGTGAGTTTTTAACCCAGCCAAAGGAAGCTACTTTTTCATTGGTAAACGGTCAAACAAAAACCATTACAATAGATAAAAATTGCTTGGCTTTTACATTCTGTCAAGTACCGATTATTTACAAAATTGATCAAGTAAATGGTATCAAACTTATTTATCAAAACGGAGCTGAAGATATGCTTGGAAGCTTAGAATTAGACTATAAAAACAGTAAAAAAGTTTTCGATAGAACCGGAGAGATTACGCAAATTACAGTTTCATTAACCGAGAATAATTTGCAATAATGAAAAAGTTGATTTACATCATATTACTCATGGTTCTATCATGTAATCAAAAAGACAATAAAAATATAGTCTCAAAAGAAATTACAGCCCAAATGATTTTAGGAAATGAAAACTATCAAGCTATTTGTTACGGAGGATATCGCACAAATTCACGTGAGATTCAACCCACAGTAGCAGAAATCAAAGAAGATTTAAAATTACTATCCGCCTTAAAAATAAAAGTACTTAGAACGTACAACGTTCATTATGAAGAAGTTTCCAATTTATTAAAAGCTATTACCGAATTAAAAAAAGACGACGCCAATTTTGAAATGTATGTCATGCTCGGTGCTTGGATTGATTGCAAAAACGCATGGACAAATTTGCCTCCAATTCATAACGAAGAAAGCGATCGCAATGCCATTGAAATTACCGAAGCTGTTCGATTAACCAATCAATATCCTGATGTAGTAAAAATTATTGCTGTTGGAAATGAAGCGATGGTAAAATGGGCAACTAGTTATTATGTTACGCCAAATATCATTTTAAAATGGGTAAATCATCTTCAGAATTTGAAGAAGGAAAATAAATTACCTAAAGACGTTTTAATTACTAGTTCAGACAATTTTGCTTCTTGGGGAGGCGGTGGAAAAGAATACCATGAAGAAGAATTAAATCAATTGATAAAAGCAGTTGATTATATTTCGATGCATACATATCCAATGCACGACACACATTACAATCCAGTTTTTTGGGGAATAAAAGAAAGTGAGCAAACGTTAACAGATAAAGCAAAGATTGATGCTGCGATGCTTCGTTCGAGAAATTACGCCATCGATCAATACAATAGTGTGGTGGCTTATATGAAATCAATTGGTGTAAACAAACCGGTTCATATCGGAGAAACCGGCTGGGCATCGCAATCCAACGAACATTATGGAAATGAAGGTGCCAAAGCGACTGATGAATACAAATCAGCACAATTTTACAAATTGATGCGTGAATGGAGTAACAAAGAAAAAGTTTCCTGTTTCTATTTTGAAGCTTTTGATGAAAATTGGAAAGACAGTGCCAATCCTGAAGGTTCAGAAAATCATTTCGGACTGATTAATTTACAAAACCAAGCAAAATATGCACTTTGGGATGAAGTGGATAACGGAACTTTTAAAGGTTTAACCCGAAACGGAAAACCAATTACTAAAACCTACAATGGTGATGAAAAAGTATTGTGGTTGGATGTAAAAATGCCTTCATCCATTTTAAAAAACTAAACAATGAAGCAAAATAAAAACATAAAAATCAATTTTAAATTTTTAACCATTCCGTTACTTATGACCTTTTTTATGGCAAGTTGTTCCGATACAAAAGAAATAGAAATTGAGGTTTATGAAACTTCTGAAGCAGGAAATTCACTGACAAAAATTACTGAATTTTCAGCAAATGAAAATCCGACAATCATCAACATCAATCCCGAAGAAACATTTCAAACCATTACGGGTTTTGGTGGATCATTTACAGAAGCTTCGGCTTATCTACTTAATAAACTTAGCAAAGAAAACAGAAAGAAAATTTTGGATGCTTATTTTAGTGAAGAAGGTGCAAAATATTCCTTAACCCGAACACACATTGCATCATGTGATTTTTCATTGAGTAATTATACTTATGCCAAAGTGGAAAACGACACTTTAATGGAACATTTCACCATAGAAGATGATAAAGACGATTTAATTCCGATGATTTTAGAAGCAAAAGCGATTTCTAAAGATGGATTTAAAATCATTTCTTCCCCATGGTCTTGTCCTCCTTGGATGAAAGATAACAAAAATTACGTTGGCGGAAAATTATTACCCGAATTCAACGATGCCTTTGCGTTGTACTTTTCAAAATATTTAGATGCATATAAAAAAGAAGGAATTGATATTTGGGGAGTTACTGTTATCAACGAACCACACGGAAACGGAAACAACTGGGAAAGCACTCACTTCTTACCAGAAGAAATGACTTTGTTTGTACAAAATCATCTCGGACCAAAATTAGAAAAAGACGGTTGGAAAGACGTAAAAATCTTCGGCTACGACCAAAACAGAGCAGGACTTCCTGAATGGGTGGATGCGATGTATAAAAACGAAGAAACTTCCAAATATTTTGCAGGAACGGCGATTCATTGGTATGAAAGTACCTATGATTTTTTTCCTGATGCGTTGCAATATGCTCACAAAAAAGCACCCAATAAATATTTAATTGAAACCGAAGGTTGTGTGGATTCTGAAATTCCACATTGGCAAGACGATGCTTGGTATTGGAAAAAAGAAGCCACCGATTGGGGCTGGGATTGGGCAAGTGAAAAAGATAAACATTTACATCCAAAATATGCCCCCGTGAATCGTTATGCTACTGATATTATCGGTTGTTTAAACAATTGGGTAGATGGTTGGATAGATTGGAATATGGTTTTAGACCGTCAAGGAGGACCAAATTGGTTTAAAAACTGGTGTGTTGCTCCTGTGATTGTTGATCCGGAAAAAGACGAAGTGTATTTCACACCTTTATATTATGTCATGGCACATTTCAGCAAATTCATGCGTCCGGGAGCTGTAAAAATTGGATGTACGATTAATAATGAAGAGTTAATGACAACTGCAGTTAAAAATCCAGACGGAAGTATTGCTGTTGTTGTTTTTAATCCGACTGAAAAGCCACAAAGTATTCAAATGAATATTGGAAATCAAATAAAAAACACAACTATAAGTGCAAAGGCATTGCAAACTATAGTTGTCAAAATGTAGGTAATAACAAACTAAACAACAATTTATGTCAAATAGTATTTCTAACGGAAAAGTGCCAATGGGACAAAAAATCGCATTTGGATTGGGAATGTTGGCCAATCAAATGTTTCCTGCTGCATTAGGTATATTTATGGTTGTTTTAGTGCAAGATTTAGGATTTCCAACATGGATGTGGGGAGTTTTATTTTTTTTACCTCGAATATTCGATTCGATAACTGATCCAATCATGGGTTTTATTTCGGACAATACCAAGTCTAAATGGGGTCGAAGACGTCATTATGTATTTATTGGTGCAATTATAATGGCTATTTCTTTTATTTTGATGTGGCAATTAGAAAGAGCGGATGGGATAACCTATAACTTTTATTATTTCTTACTCTGGTCGTTGATGTTCTATTTAGGACTCACTATTTTTAGTGTTCCTTATGTGGCGATGGGATATGAAATGAGTAATGACTTTCATGAACGCACAAGTATAATGGCTGTCTCTCAGTGGATTGGTCAATGGGCATGGGTAATTGCTCCTTGGTTTTGGGTAGTAATGTATGATCCTTCATGGTTTTCTTCCGCAGATGTAGCCGCACAAACATTGGCAATATGGGTTGGAGTTGGTTGTGGTCTTTTGGCAATTGTACCTGCAATCTTTATAAAAAGTGAATCCACCATAAATGATGATAATTTAAAGCCTTTGACAATGAAAAACATTGGCTCAAGTTTCAAAGAAATTATCAAAGGTTTTCAAGAAGCATTTAAATTAGAACCATTTAGAAAATTATGTATTGCTACATTTTTTATTTTTAATGCATTCAATACAGTTGCATCATTTTCATTTTTCATAATCGTTTATTATTTGTTTAATGGTGACGCTGGTGCTGCGTGGATTTGGCCAACACTTTTTGGCAGCATTGGTGCATTAGCAACCACATTTTTAGTAATACCAATTGTTGCAAGAATGTCAAAAATGATGGGCAAAAAGAATGCCTTTTTAACATCACAAGGTATCTCAATTTTTGGCTATATTTTACTTTGGTTTCTTTTCGTTCCAGGTAAACCTTACTTGTTTTTGATTGCTTTGCCTTTCTTTTCATTCGGTATCGGAGGATTATTTACCTTAATGATGTCGATGACTGCGGATGTTTGCGACTTAGATGAATTAAATTTTGGTCATAGAAGAGAAGGAATTTTTGGTGCAATTTATTGGTGGATGGTAAAATTCGGATTTGCCATTGCCGGCGGTTTAAGTGGATTAATCATGTATTTGGTTGATTTTACGCCGAATGCTCCAACTCAACCGGATGGTGCCGTAGATGGATTGCGATTATTTTTCTCTGCCTTTCCAATAGCAGGAACTTTGATTGCAATGTATGTTATGAGAAATTATGACATTACTGAAAAAAGAGCGATGGAAATAAGTGCAGAATTAGCTAAAAGAAAAGCAAATAAAAATATAGAATCATCTTCATACATACCCGGAAAATTAAAATCTTTACTAAATAATAATGTAACATCATTTGGAAGTAGTGAACTTAACTTAAAAAACGAATCAGATTTAAAAATTCTTTATTCAGAAATGTTAAACAAAGGATTACACGGACTTTGTTTTAGTCCTTATGTTGAAGGTCAGCAAGCAGGTGACATTCTTACAGCAGATCAAATAAAGAGACGATTAGATATTATTACACCTCATACCAATTGGATTCGCTCATTTTCTTGTACAGAAGGTAACGAGTTAATACCCGAAATTGCTCATCAAAAAGGCTTAAAAACAGTAGTTGGTGCATGGATTAGTGACGATAGAGTTCGAAATGAAAAAGAAATTGATACATTAATTAAACTTGCAAAATCCGGTTTAGTTGACATTGCTGCTGTTGGAAACGAGGTATTACATCGAAATGAAATTTCTGAGCAAGAACTTATTACTTACCTAAAAAGAGTGAAAGAAGCAGTACCAAGTATTCCTGTAGCCTATGTTGATGCCTATTATCAATTTTTAGACCGACCTGATTTAGTTTCAAATTGCGATGTGCTTTTGGTGAACTTTTATCCTTTTTGGGAAGGTGCAAATAATGATTTTTCACTTTCTTATTTACAAAATATGATGGAGTTAACTCAAACCATTTCAAAAGGAAAAAAAATCATAATTGCAGAAACAGGTTGGCCAAGTAAAGGCGAAAATGTTCAAGAAGCTATTCCATCGGAAATAAATGCAATGAAGTATTTTATAGCTTCTCAAGAATGGGCAAAAAGCAATAACATAGAATTATTCTATTTCTCCTCTTTTGATGAATCATGGAAAGTGAAACAAGAAGGAACTGTAGGAACAGCATGGGGAATTTGGGATAAAAACGAAAAACTAAAATTTGAACTTAAAACAGATACATATGTCATTTAGAGAAGGTCACTATTTTTCATTAGATGAAAATAAAAATTATTCGGATGGTGTAAATGTTCATCAGGAAGTTCAAATCGCTGATTATACTCCTGAGGATTTATCTAAATTATGGCTAAAAACATTAAATAAAGGCATGCATGGCATTTGTTTTAGTATGTATGAAAATGATCAAAAACCTGGTGACATAATATATGGCGAACAAGTAAACCGACGTATTCAAATCTTAAAACCCCATGCCAATTGGGTGCGATCCTTTTCTTGTATTGAAGGAAATGAACACATCCCTAGAATTGCTCATCAAAACGGAATGAAAACCTTAGTAGGTGCTTGGCTTGGAAATGATTTAGAAAAAAATGAAATTGAAATCGAAGCTTTAATTTCACTGGCGAACGAAGGTTGTGTCACAATTGCTGCCGTTGGCAATGAAGTAATGTACCGTAACGATTTAACCGAAGACCAATTATTGGAATACATACAACGTGTGAAAGAAGCCCTTCCAAATATTCCGGTTGGTTACGTGGATGCCTATTACGAATTTTCACATCGTCCGAGAATTACCGAAGCCTGTGATGTAATTTTAACCAACTGCTACCCCTACTGGGAAGGTTGCCCTATTGAACATTCTTTTAATCACATGATAAGCATGTTTGAATCTGCTAAGCATGCCGGAAATGGTAAACGAGTGATTATTACCGAAACAGGATGGCCAAGTCAAGGTGGATCGCTTAAAGGTGCTGTGGCTTCTCATGAAAATGCTATGAAATATTTTATCGATACTCAAAATTGGTCAAAACAAAACGATATTGAAATTTTCTACTTTTCCTCTTTTGATGAAGGTTGGAAGGTTGGTCCCGAAGGCGAAGTTGGTGCTTACTGGGGATTATGGGATAAAAATGAAGAATTAAAATACCAAGGTGAGAAATAAAAAAATTATATCCTCTTAAAAAAATTACACACATAAGCCATACAAACTTATATGTTGGTTAAAAATTCAGTTAAAGGATATTCCTTTAAAATTAAAAAAAACGCTACGAAAATTTGTATGTATCATGAAAAAAACTATCCTTTTTGCTCTCTTTTTATTCATTTTTATGACTTCACAATCTAGTAATGCTCAAGTTGATGTTGTCTACACCGATTTAGTTTGGTCTGACGAATTTGAAACAAACGGAGCAATCAATTCTACTAAATGGCATCATCAAACGCAATTACCAAATGGCGGAAGTTGGTTTAATGGTGAAGTGCAACATTATACAAACCTAATTTCAAATTCATTTGTAAATAATGGTTTTCTGAACATTGTGGCAAAAAAAGAAAATTATACCTATCAAGGAGTAACAAAACAGTATACTTCTGCCAGATTAAACTCAAAATTTGCATTTCTATATGGTCGAGTTGATATCCGAGCCAAAATACCAACCAATCTTGGAACTTGGCCTGCATTATGGCTGTTAGGGAAAAATGTAAACGAAGACGGTGGTTTTTTTGATGCAGAATTTGGAAATACAGGTTGGCCGGCCTGCGGCGAAATAGATATTATGGAACACGGAATTACGCAATCACAACCTGCGGGTTACATACAAAGTGCCATTCACACGCCTTCTTCCTTTGGAAACACCATTAATCATGGCGGAACAATTGCCTCAAATCTAGGAAATGATTTTCATGTGTATTCAATGAATTGGTCTCCATTTGAAATTACATTTCTACTTGATGGTGTAGCATTTTACACCTATAATCCATCAGTTAAAAACGCTAATACTTGGCCATTCGATGCAGAACAATATTTACTTTTAAATATCGCTATGGGTGGAGTTGCAGGAAACATTCCGTCAAATTTCACACAAGCTACGATGGAAATTGATTACGTTAGAGTTTATCAAAACACGTTGGTTGATACTGAGGCTCCAACTAATTTTACTGCTACTGTAGGAGCGGTCACTAGCTCAACTATTGAACTTTTACTCAACGCAGATGACAATTCAGGTAATGTAGCCTACACAATTAGTTATGGTAGTCAAAATATTACTACAGCAAATCCTTCCGGCGAAGAGAAATCAGTAATCGTTCCAAATTTAATGCCAAACACAACCTATGACTTTTCTGTATCGGCTAGTGATGTTTCTGGGAATGAATTTGCGAACAATCCTATTCTTTTGAGTGCCACAACAACCGAAGTAATTGGTTGCTCAGGAACAGACAACGAAGCCCAACAAGGAATTTTTTCAATTGGCTATAACTATGCTTTTGAAACGATCGGAAACGATGTTAAAATCACTTTTGAATTATTAGATACGGATAAAGTAGGAATTGTAGCTTTCTTGTGGAGACAAACTCCATTTACCGAATACCAAATGACAAATGTTTCAGGAAATATCTACACGTACACAATTACCAATCAAACAATAGGTTCTACTATTAGCTATGCTACTAAATTTGCTTATGCCGGTGGATTATCAGTAACCAGTTATTTTTCGTATGTTGTAGGAGACGATTGCTCGCTTTCAATTGAATCTTCTCAAGAACTGGATTTATTTTCTTTTCTTAATCCTGCCACAGATTATATGTACTTAAATCAAAATGTTTCAATTGATAAAGTAGAAGTTCATAATTCACTTGGTAAATTAGTTTTGGTTACTTCAACACCAAATGATTCTATCAACATCAAAAATTTATCAAAAGGAATATATTTAGTAACAGTTTTTCAAGGAGATAAAAAAAGTGTCAAAAAAATGATTGTGAAATAAAGTAGGGCATATTTTGTGGCTTATTTTTTACCATTTGACTTATTAACAGGTTATTAACCAATAAATTTTGGTTTTGTTAATAAAATTAAATAGCTTTGTTTGAATCAAATTACTCTAAATATGAAAAGAATTATTCTCATATTAGTATTTGTTACCTCAAACTTAGACTTACTTAGTCAAACAGTTCTGGAATCTCCAAAATCATTTACTGAGGCTGTTCGAACAAACTTTCTCAAATATAGAATACAAAGTAATGAAGCCTATCGCGTTGGTGATTTTGAACGAGGTCAATTTTTGTTTGATAGTTTAGTTCAAAATCAACTTATCGGATCCAAATTTAATGACTACACCTTAAAAAGAGTTGATAACCGAAAACTCAAAATGAGTAAGGTTAAAAAACCAATTTTCTTAGTAACCTACGCAGCTTGGTGCATTCCAGGAAAAGGTGAAATTCCAGCCTTAAATAAACTCGCAAAAGAAAATAAAGATGTTGAATTCATCGTAATTGTTTGGGGTAAGAAAAAAGAAGCCCGAAAATTTGCGAAAAAATTTAACAGTCATATAGAGATCTGTTACGCTCACAAAAATTATAAAAACGATAATGAAATCGTAGAAAACATGAGAGAAACATTAGGCTTTCCAACCTGTTACATGATTGATGAACATCTTCAAGTTGTAAATATAAAAAGAGGTTCTGCTTCTACTCCACTAAAAACACCTACAAAAAAAGCGGTAGAAATGAATTATACTGTTTTTAAAGATCGGCTTTCGGAGTTAATAAAATTCAAACAAGACAAAAAAGAATTGTTAGTAACCAATTAATTATTTCCCAAAAATAAGTTTTCCGGCAACAAAAAGAAGAATAATTCCAAAGATTTTCTTCAGAATTTTTTGGTCAATTTGAACTGCAAATTTGCTTCCAATGTAACCGCCAATTACAAAAAAGACGGCAATAACTGCGGCATATTTCCAATCTACATAACCTTCTTTATAATAATTAAAAGCGGCTATAGCTGTTACAGGAACTGCCAAAACAGCTAAACTTGTTCCTTGTGATTGATGTTGAGACATTCCCATCATTACCAATAATGGAATCATAATAATTCCGCCTCCAACACCAACTAACCCACTTAAAATTCCGGCTAATAATCCGATACAAAGCAACAAAAACAAAGTTGAAATTGTCATTTTCATTTGTTTAAAAAATTAATAACCTTCAATCGGAATTTCTAACGTATAAACTTTCTTAGACTTATTTTCAAGCTTTTTATCTCTCAACCACGGATTATGAATTTTTAAAATCTTATAATTAATCCCTTGTTCTTTCGCAAAAACGGCTAAGTCAGTAATTGTAGAATCAATTTCAATTTTCTTCACTTCAATTGGATGATACAATTGTTCGTTCGGAATTTCAAAACCGTATTTAGCAGAATTTTTCATGATTTCTTTCAAAGCCAAAATTCTGAAAACATATCGCGAAGTTTCTTCCGTTAGCAACAAATCATAATAATCCGTTACTTGTTGATTGGTAATTTGTTTATTCACACCACCAGATCCGCCATTGTAAGCAGCAGCGGCCAAAGTCCAATTTCCAAACTTATTTTTTGCGGCTAAAAGATAACGACAAGCAGCTTCGGTTGATTTCTCAAGATGGTAACGTTCATCTACAAAATCGTTCACTTCCATTCCGTGTTCTTTAGCAGTTTCAGGCATAAATTGCCAAACACCACGAGCTCCCGCTGGCGAAACTACATTAGCTAAACCACTTTCAATAACGGCTAAATATTTAAAATCATCAGGAACACCATATTTCTTTAAAATAGGTTCGATGATTGGAAAAGCACGATTTGCTCTTTTTAAAATTAACGTTGTGGTTGAATGCAAATTGGTGTTAATAACCATTTCTCTATCCAACCGCTCACGAACATCAGCAATATTTAAAGGTGCTTTTTCACCGGCAAAATCAATTTCCAAAGGAAGTGCTATTACTTCTCTTTTTTCTGTTACAACAATCTTCTTAGATGATGAATAAACAAATAGTCCACTCAAACCTATTAAAACTGCCGCAATTGCTACATTTTTTATCCTTTTCATACCTAACATTATTTATTTGTTAATTGTAAAACTACAAAAATCAGTCCAACTCAGCTATTATTTAAAATAATTTTTGGCAAATTTTCGTTGAGCCATTTAAATTTATTTAAAATCATAATATGTGTTCCGCCTTTAACAACGATCGAATCTTTGATATATTTTATTGGAAAAACATTATCAGCATCGCCGTGAATATGAATTATTGTTGGGTCTGGTTCAATTCTGTCCCAAAGAATTATAGTTTCAATAGCCCAATCTAAATAGCATTTGTCTCGCACACAAAGGTAGCGATCATATAATTTTAATCGTTGCTTGACCGTATCACCGTAAGCAAATTTTGACAATGTTTCTACATTTTGAACTAGCCCCGTTGGCAATAATTTATAAACTTTGGTTGATTTTGCAATTTTCAATCGTCTGGGAAACTCCTTATTCGATTTTACACTGGAAATAATAATTGTTTTTTGAACCGGAATCACTTTGGACATTTCCTGCACAATTACACCACCAAACGAAACACCAATTAAAACCGGATTTTTGTGTTTAATATTTTTTGAAAGTCGGATACAATAATCAGCTATTGATTCTTTTGGATTTGGAAGTATCCATTCTAACAAAAATACTTCAAATTGATCTTTCGGCAATTCGATTCTTTCAAAAATTGACGTACTTGCCGCCAATCCTGGCATGAAATAAACTGGAATTTTTTCCATAACAATTATTTAAGTCCTAAAATTAAAACTTTACAATGAAATTGAATTGAATTGGTAGTTAATTTACTGATAATTTTAGCAATGGCAGACATTAACATTCTTTTTGAAAGAAAAAATTTTAAAAATCCGTACATTTGCTTAAACTAATTTCATTTTTCCTAACCCAACAAAAGTATGGAAATCAAAGACAATCAATTATTAAGACAATTTGAAACCCAAACCGATTTCGGTTTATTGGTAATGGAATATGCTATACAAGAACGAAAATTGTTTTTAACAAAACTTCATCATTCTGAAGATTTAGACCTAGAAATCATTAATGATTTTATTAAAGCTGTACTTTCCATTGCCGAAGAAAGAAAGTTTAAAGTTGTTCCTACGCACCCAAAAGTTACTCATTTTTTCAGAAAAAACCCGGTTTACAAAGAATTATTACCACCCGGAATAAAATTGTAACCATGAAATGTCCACTTTGTTCTTCGCCATCTAACCATTTTTACAGTCATAATTCGAGAGAATTTTATTTCTGTACCAATTGTTTTTCTGTTTTTTTGGATGATAGAAATTACATCTCTAAAACTGAAGAACAAAAACATTACGAACTTCACAACAATGATGTAAACGACCTTGGTTATCAGCAATTTGTTTCTCCAATTGTTGATGCAATCAAAAAAGACTTTACTACAAAACACAAAGGATTAGATTTTGGCAGCGGAACCGGACCTGTTATTACAAAAATGCTTCGTGATGAAGGTTTTTCAATTGTGGAATACGATCCATTTTTTGCAAACAATCCTGAAGTTCTAACCGAAAAATACGACTTTATTGCTTGTTGCGAAGTGATTGAGCACTTTCATCATCCCTACAAAGAGTTCAAGAAATTGTATGATTTACTTTTACCCGGCGGAAAATTATACTGCAAAACCGATTTCTTTTCGGAAAAAAATAATTTTGATTCGTGGTATTATAAAAATGACCCAACGCACGTGTTCTTTTATCATCCTAAAACAATGGATTGGATTAGTAAGAATATTGGGTTTTCTAAATTTTATATTGATGGAAGAATGGCGGTTTTTGAGAAGTAGTGATCAGTCACAGTCGCAGTGATCAGTATTCAGTCTGCAACTACAGGAACAGTTTTCCCGCCCAGTTGTGTCATTTCGACGATAGGAGAAATCACATAATCCAAGTTAAAGTGTTACTAAACTAATAGAATACGCAATCTCAACTTTGTGTGATTTGCTTCACCTGTTGGCTTAGTTCGGGTTTCCTTATCGTCGGATGACACAGATATGAGAAAAATTCTATTTTTAAACCGAAACAAAATCCTTCAAAAACTCCATCCTAACCGAACCATCTTCATCAATCTTCGTCAGTTTGATTTCGTGTAACGTATTAACCAATTCCGGATTCCAAGGCGTTTTTACTTTCACATAATTTTCGGTAAAACCGTGAATGTATCCTTCTTTATTTTCAGCTTCAAACAAAACGGTTCGGGTAGTTCCGAGTTGACTTTCGTAGAATGCTCTTCTTTTCTTTACGGATAATCCGCGAAGCATTTTACTTCTTTTGGAGCGAACATTTGCCGGAATTACATTTTCCATCTCAGCTGCTTCAGTATTATCTCGTTCAGAATACGTGAAAACGTGCAAATAGGAAATATCTAAATCATTCAAAAAATGATAGGTTTCTAAAAAATGTTCATCTGTTTCTCCGGGAAAACCTACTATTACATCCACACCAATGCACGCATCCGGCATCACTTCGCGAATTTTAGTCACCCGATCCACATACAATTCTCGCAAATAACGACGTTTCATTTTCTTTAAAATGTCATTACTTCCCGATTGCAATGGAATGTGAAAATGCGGTACAAACGTTCGGCTTTTTGAAACAAAATCGATGGTTTCATTTTTCAATAAATTGGGTTCGATGGAAGAAATTCGCAATCGCTCAATGCCTTCCACTTCATCCAAAGCCTGAACCAATTCTAAAAAAGTATGTTCGTGTTTTTTATTACCAAATTCGCCTTTACCATAATCACCAATGTTTACACCGGTTAGCACAATTTCTTTGATACCTTGTTGCGAAATTTCCTTGGCATTATTCAACACATTTTGCAATTCATCACTACGTGAAATCCCACGAGCAAGCGGAATCGTGCAATACGTACATTTGTAATCGCAACCGTCTTGAACTTTCAAAAACGCACGCGTTCGGTCGCCAATGGAGTAACTTCCTACGTAAAAATTGGCTTCTTCAATCTCGCAAGAATGCACTTCGCCCATATCATTTTTACTCAAATCGTTGAGATAATCAGTGATTTTGAATTTTTCTGTCGCACCCAAAACCAAATCTACACCATCAACAGCTGCCAATTCTTCGGGTTTTAATTGAGCATAACATCCAACCGCAACTACAAACGCTTTCTCATTATTTTTCAATGCTTTTTTTACAATTTGTTTGAATTGTTTATCAGCATTTTCCGTTACCGAACAGGTGTTAATCACGTAAATATCAGCAACTTCTTCAAAATCAACTCGTTCAAAACCTTCTTGTTGAAAATTTCGAGCAATTGTAGATGTTTCTGAAAAATTCAGTTTACAGCCAAGCGTGTAAAAAGCGACTTTTTTATTATTCTTCATAGCTAGCGTCCATTAATGAAATCGTTGTCAAAGAATGAACGCCGCAAATTTACAAACAATTTTAAAATACACTGGTTTTTTCAAAACCGATTTAGTCGCAATTATTAATTATATAACAATTTCTCAAAATAATGTAATGCAAAATGTACAAAAATGATGGAATTTTGAAAGTAACAAAAATTACAAAATCGTTTAAAAATCTATAACTATGTCTAAAGAAAATTTATTTAATAAAGAAGGAATTGCAAAGCTTAAAGAATTAGCTGAAAAAGCCAAAAATTGTATGTTTATTACCAATTTGAAAACCAGTTTACCATTTAACGCAAGACCAATGAGTTTGCAAGAATGTGATGAAGAAGGAAATTTATGGTTTATTAGTAGCAAGGCAAGTAATAAAAATATGGAAATTCTGCAAGATAATCAGGTTCAACTCTATTTTATGAACAACGGGGATTATGAGTACTTATCTATTTTAGGAAATGCATATATTTATGATAATCAATCAATGATAGACGAAAAATGGTCAGTTTTTGCAAATGCTTGGTTTGATGGAAAAGAGGATCCAAACGTTAGCATAATAAGAGTTCAACCTTCTGAAGTTTACTATTGGGATACAAAATCCGGAAAATTTATTTCAATGCTACACTTTTTTGGAGCGATTGTTAGCGGTAAAAAATCGGATAACTCAGATGGAGTAGAAGGAAGAATAACTGTATAACAAAAAAGAAATCCGGGAAGATTTTATTTTTGTTTGTTATTCCTAAAGTAATCGACTTTCTAATCTATATATTTGTAATCGAGATTATAATTTAAAGATGAAGATTACAAGATTTATCCTTTTTTTGTTACTACTATTAACTTTTGGATGCACAGATTCCAAGAAGAATAAAAATGTAAAAGATGTTTTTAGGTACAATGAAAGTGCGAACATTGCCACTTTAGATCCTGCATTTTCAAAATCACAAAACATCATTTGGGCTTGTAATCAATTGTTTAACGGATTGGTTCAGTTGGATGATAGTTTGAAAATTCAACCCGATATTGCCAAAAGTTGGACGATTTCGGAAGATGGAAAAACCTATCAATTCGTACTTCGTACCGATGTGTATTTTCATAAGCATCATTTGTTTGGAAAAGATTCCACTCGAACTGTGAAAGCAAGTGATTTTAAATACAGTTTAAAACGATTGAAAGACGAAAAAATCGCTTCACCCGGAGGATGGATTTTACAGAATGTGGAAAATTTTCAAGCGATAAATGATACTATTTTCGAAATAAAATTAGCCAAATCTTTTCCGGCTTTTTTAGGTTTGTTATCGATGAAATATGCATCGGTTGTTCCAAAAGAAATTATTGAAAGTCCGAATTATGATTTCAGAACAAAACCAATTGGAACCGGTCCTTTTCAATTTAAATTTTGGGAAGAAAATGTAAAATTGGTGTTGCGACGAAACCCGATTTATTTTGAAAAAGATGAAAACGGAAAGCAATTGCCTTATTTAGAAGCCGTTGCCATTACTTTTTTACCCGATAAACAAAGTGGTTTTTTAGAATTTATTCAAGGAAAAATTGATTTTGTTTCCGGCTTGGATCCTTCCTATAAAGATGAAATTCTAACACAAAAAGGTGAATTACAACCGAAATATGCAGATGATGTGAATTTAATTAGCGGTTCATATCTCAACACTGAATATCTAGGTTTTCGAATGGATGGTTCGGATAAAACAATCTTGGACAAACGAATTCGTCAAGCATTAAATTATGGTTTCGATAGAGCTAAGATGATTACCTATCTTCGAAACAATATGGGAATTCCGGCAAAAAGTGGAATAATTCCAAGCGGAATGCCAAGTTTCAATAATCAAAAAGGGTATGACTTCGAACCCGAAAAAGCCAAATCATTGGTAGCTGATTATATCAAAGAAACAGGCATTAAAAAACCAAAAATTGTTTTAAGTACGAATGCAACTTACATTGATATTGGTGAATTTTTACAACGCGAATGGCAAAAAATAGGTTTGGATGTTGAAATTGATGTGAATCCGCCATCGACATTACGACAAGCGATTGCGACTGGCAAAGTAACTTTCTTCAGAGCAAGTTGGATTGCCGATTATCCCGATGCGGAGAATTATCTATCACTTTTTTATAGTAAGAACTTTGCTCCAAACGGACCGAATTATACTCATTTTTCAAATGCTGAATTTGATGCTTTATATGAAAAAGCGTTTTTAGAAACCGATGATGCCAAGCGATTTGAATTGTATCAACAAATGGATAAAATCATCATTGAAGAAGCTCCGGTTATTTTACTTTTTTATGATAAAGTGGCTCGGTTTACAAGGAAAAATGTGGAAGGTTTGGGGATTAATCCGTTGAATTTGTTATCTTTAAAAAGAGTTAGGAAGCTTTAAACCTAAGCTCACAAAAGTAATTTCTCGCAAAGACGCTAAGTCGCAGAGAAAAAACTTGGCGTCTTTGCGTCTTTGCGAGAAAACTAAAACATAAAATAAAGGTTATGCCCGGAGAAGGTTCAATGTTGCACGCTTTAATCAGTTCGAGAAACAACAAACGCAATCGAATTGACAAATTAAAACGTTTGGAAAACACGTCCAACGAAACGTCTGAGTTTGTGGATCACGTGCAAGCGACACCTGAATTATTGGAATCCATTCGAGAAAAAATGCTTGTTGAACGGAAATTAGAACGAAAAAAACTTATTATAAAAGTTATTTTGTTTCTAATTATGCTTTTTATTGTTCTTTATATATTCAATTATAATTGGAAATGGATTGAGGGATTTTTTTATAAAGTGAAGTGATGATTTAACCTCAAAGTTCGCAAAGGTTTACGCTAAGAACGCTAAAAATAATATCTCGCAAAGACGCAAAGACGCAAAGCTTTTTACCGCGTCTTGGCGTCTTTGCGAGAAATAAAAAGAATTACTCCTTCCTCCACTTCTTCGTCTCTTCAAACACATGTTCTAAAATTCTCGCATCTTGTTCGGTGAATTCTACATGACGGCGAGACATGACGATTCGAGCTGTTTCAAATGCTTTTTTGGTGATGTAAGTAGAAAACCCGGCTGCTCCTCCCCAACTGAAACTCGGCACAAAATTTCTTGGAAATCCGCTACCGAAAATGTTGGTTGAAACTCCTACGACAGTTCCCGTATTAAACATGGTGTTGATTCCACATTTACTGTGATCGCCCATCATGAGTCCGCAAAACTGCAAGCCGGTTTTTTCAAAACCTTCGGTTTCGTAGCTCCATAATTTTACTTCTTCGTAGTTGTTTTTTAAGTTGGAATTGTTTGAATCTGCTCCAATGTTGCACCATTCGCCTAAAACAGCATTTCCTAAAAATCCATCGTGACCTTTGTTGGAATAACCAAAAAGAACAGAGTTATTGACTTCACCACCTATTCGGCAATGTGGGCCAACTGTGGTTGCTCCGTAGACTTTTGTAGCTAACTTTACTTGAGCTTCTTCACACAAGGCAAAAGGGCCGCGAATGACAGAACCTTCCATGATTTCGGAATTGTAGCCGATATAGATTGGTCCGGTGGAGGCGTTTAAGGTGACAAATTCGAGCTTTGCTCCTTTTTCAATAAAAATATTTTCAGGATTAATGACGTTTACGCTTTTTGGAATGGGTTGTGATGTTCTTCCTTCGGTTAGGAGTTCAAAATCTTCGCGGATGGCGGCATCATTTTTAGCAAAAATATCCCATGTGTGTTCAATGCGTAAACCCTCTTCGTTATAATCGATGATTTCATACGTATCAAAATCTACTTCTTCTTGTGTATCATTCGTATAGAAAGCAACTACTTCTTCGCCTTTAAAAATGGCTTGATTTTTTTCTAAACTTTTAATCATTTCTACCAATACTTCATTCGGCAAAAAAGAAGAATTGATTAGAATATTTTCTTCCATTTCAACCATTGGAAATTTTTCTGATAAATATTCTTCGGTAATAGTTGTGGTGGTATAGCCTAAATATTTTTCCCATTTTTCGCGAATGGTTAAAATTCCGACACGTATATCTGCCACCGGACGGGTAAATGTAAAGGGCAAAAGTGCATTTCGAACCGGACCGTCAAAAAGTATGTAATTCATTTTGATAATTTTTTTGAAATTCAAAGTTATAAAAAAGCCCTCACAAAGGAGGGCTTTTTCAAAATTTAGTTTGGTTAGGTATTATTGTTTAATCAACTTGTGTGTTGAAGGTGTTCCTTGGCTATCTTTTGCTAAAAGAATATACGTTCCGGTAGCAAGTGATTGAATTGAGATAGTTTCATTTACCACAGGAGTTTCAAAAACTTTTCTTCCGTTAAGGTCAAAAATTTCAGCTGAAACAACTTCAGAATTATTTGAAGATTGTAATGTTACAATATCTTTTGCAGGGTTTGGATACACTTTAAAGCTTGAAAAAGCGTTGTTGTTTACACTTAATGTTTCTCCTTCTACAACCAATAAAGCTTCGTTAATTGAAGGATTATCAATAGTATCAACAATTCCTGAAGGCCATCTTACGATGATTTGATCGATTGCTGTTGCTTGACCGATACCAAAATGAACGTTTAAAGAACTCATATAAGCAAACCCTTCACCACTTCTTACGTCTCTAATTTGTTTACCCCAGGCTCCATAAATTTCAACACGAGCTCCAATTCCGTTTCCGTTACTTTGAATTCCTCTAAAGTTTAATTTTACCCAATTATTATCATTAGCATCATTAATTTTTAAAGTATTTCCTGCTTGGATATCTAAAAACCCATCGTTATTAAAATCTCCTACTGGTCCAACCCATAGTCCTGACACTGTAAAAGGAGTAAAAGTTAAATCTCCGTTTCCAAACATTACAATTCCACCAGAACCCAATACATCAGCAAATCCGTCGTTATCAAAATCATAGGTAATATATTCTGTACCAACAGCAGTATTTAAGTTCCATCCTGAACCGACAGTTACATCTGTGAATGTTCCATCACCATTGTTACGCATTAATTTGTGAGCTTCGTTGGTTACATAAGAACCAACTAAAACATCCATATCGCCATCATTATCATAATCTGCCCAAGCGGAAGACCATGTTTGAATTGGATCTGCTAATCCGGCTTCTGCACCAACTTCTGTGAACACACCATTTCCATCATTTCTAAATAATTGATTAGTTCTTCTTGCTATTTCACCACCACATTTAGCGATAAACATATCGATATCTCCATCATTATCATAATCAACCCAAAGAGAACCATAATGACCACCTGAAGGATAGTTTCCAATTCCTCCTTGATTAAAACTAAGATTTCCTTCACCATCATTAAGGTAGAATACATTTGGAGCCACATCATGACACACAAATGCATCTAAGTGTCCGTCATTATTAATATCAACAAAATTTGAACGTTGTGAAAACACATATTCACTAGTTGACATCTGAACAAAACCGGTTCCATTGTTTATAGATTTCATAAACGTTACACCTTGTCCTCCTCCATATAATAAATCATTATAACCATCTTTGTCAATATCTCCGGCAGCTGTACTCCATGAAGGCATAAATTGTGCACTAGTTGTTGGAATTACTTGGTTTGTGGTAAATCCTCCTTCAGGATTTTGATAAAAAATATGAACAAAATCTTGACTAATACCAACTATATCATCTAAAAAATCATTATTCATATCCACGGTACACTCCTTAAAAGTTCCTGTTAATGCGATGTTTGTATTTGTAAATGAAATTCTTGGCACTACGGGTTCTTCATACTCTGACTCAATTAAATCAAAATCGAATCCGCTATCACTCCATTTATCATCAAAAGCAATATAGTAAGTTACTCCTGCCATAGCTGTAAAGTTTGCTACCGATAAATAACTTGTATTATTATTAGTAGTACATTGAATTACTCCTGAATCATCGTCTCCGGTTATACAAACAAGGGCATCACAGCTACCTGTGTACACTTGAATACGAGTATCTTTACATATATTCACTTGTAAATCAGTTGTAACAGTAACATTTACATTAATTGTAGAGGTATAAGAATACCATTCACCATTACTAGCTCCTGTTCCGTTTGATGAACAAACCGGTAATGGAATTTGAGTTCCATCAATTGTTGAAACTGTGTAGGTACCTGCAGTAATTCCTTGAGCTGTAGCACAAGTATCTTGAGCATTTACCTGAAAAAAAGAAATGCTAATAAAAGTCAGCATTAAAATTGTAATTTTTTTCATGTTATTTAGTTTATTTTTAGTTAGTTATATTAATTACATCCATTTAAAGAATTAATCCAATCCTGAATCAATTGAACTCCTTCTTCATGTATTACTGATCTGCCAACTAAAGGCATCATCAAATTTGCTTCATTAGTATTCATTCTACCATGTAAAGCAGAACGTGCAGGATTTCCTGGTTCAACGATACTTGTGGCACCATCTACTGGTTGAACCGGTGGCACACAAATACCTAAATTGGCAGGTATTGTTGTATCTACAAAATCTAGGCGAATGTCTCTGTAATTACAATGTCCCATTTCGCTGTGGCAGTGAGCACAATTAATATCAAGATAGGAACGAACTCGTAAATCTAATGATTTAGAAGTATCATTATAATCAACTGCTGAAGCTATTGTATTTGGTAAGTTATCTTGCAAATAACCCATCTCAATCCATTTTGCCAATTGATTTTGCATTCCGGTTTGATAATTATAAATAGTATTTAAATTTTGTGGTTTAATTCCGATTGGAATTGGATTTACTTCTTGTTTATGACAAGTTAAACATTCAACCTCCGAAGGAATTCTATAATTTGAAACCGTTTGAGAAACTCCATTTTGATTCAACCAAGTTATACTCGTCAAACTTCCTCCTGTTTGTAAAAAAGCTTCGGTTTGTTCATTGTTCCAAACATATTCGGCAAAAATCCAACCTTCACTTTTTCTAATCATTAAACGAGTTTCAATAATTCGGGTTGTATTGGAAGGTTGTACATTATTGTAGTAAAAATTCTTAATCAAAACAGCTCCAACAGGCAATTCTAAATTATTTTCATCACCGTTATAGGTTGCAGTTGTTCCATCCGGCATCCAAACAAATCGTGCTTTTAGAGCATAATCTGTAAAAAGAGAACTTGCCGGTTTATATGGTAAAACACCATAAGATGGATTTTGATTTTTTATATCGCCAACAAAAAATTTGTAGTCGGATAATTTTGGATAAGGAACTTGAGTTAAATCAACAACTGCTATTGAAACGGCTGTTATAGTTACATTGGCTTGATTGGAGACATTTCCTTCCAAATCTTCTACAGTATATTTAATAACTGTAGGATTTCCAATAAAAGATTCTGAAGGAGTAAATGTAATATTTCCGCTCAATGCATTTACTGTCCAAATTCCTTCATTAGCAACATCTAATTTGTCTAATGTTCCGTTTGAATCAGTATCTACTCCTCCAACAATGCTTACAGTTGTTGGAATTACTTCATCTCCGGTTATATCGTTCTCTAAAACTGGGATTTCCACAGATTCTGCCAAAGGATAAGTTGCAAAATCATCAGTAGCAATGGGCAAAACATCTTCAATCGGAGTATAATCATCATCATCAGAACATGAAACGATAGTAAAAGTTGAGCCTAAAGTAAAAATAAATAGGAATAAATATGCGTAACTCTTTTTCATTATTAGTTTTTGGAATTTGCATCCAAAAATAATAAAAAATCAATAAGATTCACAAATAAACTGAAATAGTTTTAAGAATTTACAAGCAAAAAAAGCAAATTCAATACGGTTACGTCATTTCAAATTTTTAAAATACCTCAAAAGTTCTTTATTCATAAGGTTTTCTTAATTTCTTGAAAACACAAAACTATATGAATCTGAAAATGTGAATCTTACATTTCTTCGCCTTCTTCTTCGCCTGCTCGTTTTAAAATAGATTCAGGAAGTGCTTTTTTGGCTTTTGCACCCATTTTTCTGAGACGTTCTACACTACCTACAAGGTTTCCTTTGCCTTCTACCAATTTTCCCATTGCATTTCCGTATTCCACTTTTGCTTCATCCATTTTTTTGCCGATTTTGATTAAATCGGAAACAAAACCTTCAAATTTATCATACAAAGCTCCAGCCTGACGAGCAATTTCTAAAGCATTTTCTTGTTGCTTTTGATTGGTCCACATGCTGTCAATGGTTCGCAAGGTTGCTAATAAAGTTGTTGGCGTAACAATGATGATATTTCTTTCAAAAGCTTTGTTATACAACGAATTATCATCATTCAAAGCAATCGCAAAAGCGGATTCAATCGGAATAAAAAGCAAGACAAAATCCGGACTTTCCATTTGATACAAATCGTGGTAATTTTTATCACTCAATTGTTCTACGTGACGTTTGATAGAATTGATATGTTCTCTTAAAAATACTGCTTTTTGCACATCATCTTCCTCGTTAGCATAACGTTCATAAGCCGTCAACGAAACTTTTGAATCGACAATCATTTTCTTTCCATCAGGTAAACTAATCACGACATCCGGAAAAACACGACTGCCCTCTTCAGTTTGAAAACTTTGTTGCACGTGATATTCACGCCCTTTTTCTAATCCGGATTTTTCGAGAACGCGTTCCAAAATTAATTCGCCCCAATTTCCTTGCATTTTACTGTCGCCTTTCAACGCTTTTGTCAAATTGAGCGTTTCTTTACTCATTTGCTCATTCATTTCTTTCAACCCAACAATTTGCTGACGAAGAGCAGCGTGATAATCAATGCTTTCTTTGTGCGTATCTTCTACTTTCTTTTCAAAATGTTGAATTTTTTCCTGTAATGGCGATAAAATATTTTTTAAATTTTCCTTATTTTGTTCCGTAAATTTCACTGTTTTTTCTTCGAGAATTTTATTGGCTAAATTTTCAAATTCTTTCGTAAATTTTTCCTGTAACTCCTCTACTTCTTGTTTTTGTTCTTTGTTGCGTTGCCAAAGATTTTCAAAATCGGCTTCTTTTTTGGTCAATTGCATCGATAAAGAATCTTTTTCTCGGCGAATTTCTTCTTTATCTTTTCTTTCTAATTCTAAATTTTTTTCAAACTGATTTTTTTCCTCTAAAAAAGAAATTTTTAATTGATTAATTTGAGCCAAAAGTCCATTCACTCGTTCTTCCAAACCTGATTTTTCTGATTTGGATTGAGCTGTGAAAAGTAGTTTTCCGATATAAATTCCTATGGCTAAAGCAAGAATAAATACAATGGTAAAAAGAATAATGTCCGACATTTGGCGATGATTTTTTGAAAAGTAAAAATACGTAAAAGAAAAATGCATATACAAAGAACTCGTTCGATTTAAATGAAAAAATTTTTATCTTTAACAAAAATAGGTTCACTATGCAAGACAAATCTTTACTTAGAAGTCAGCTTTTTCAACATTTAGATGGATTAGTAACCGCTCCCGTAGCCTATGCTTTATGGGGAAAAGGTGTGTTGGATTATTTATTATCTGAAAAATCAGTTTCACTGTCTGATTTGTCAACGCAATTCAAATCAAACGAAGGTTATCTCAATGTGGCGATGCGGGTTTTGGCTTCACAAGGTTTTATTGATTTTCAAGTGAATAATCAATCGAATGAAGTTTCCTATTCGATAAACGAAAAAAGTAAACTTGCATTTAATTTGTTTCCGTTGTATAAGGATGTAGTGGAATTATCCAAATTCGCCGGAAATTTTCATAATCGGGTTTTTCAGGAAGAACCTTTTTTACGTTTAAAACCATTGTTTGAAAAATATAAAAACAATTGTGGAATCACTTTTTCGGATGATGAAACAACACTTTCGATTCAAAAGCAAGTTTTACGACATATTGAAGGGAATTTAGTGGGTTCCACCTTAGTACGATTGGGAATGAATGGCATGTTTCATAAGTATTTTATGGAAACGAGTTTTAAACCGGAAGAATTTCACAAACAACCGGAACATTTTACGCAAATTCTGAACTTTTTTGTGCATTTGGGATGGTTCACCGAAAAAAACGGATTTTATCAATTTACGGAAGATGGTTTATTCTTTGCTAAAAAAGTGGCGGCTTATGGCGTTACGGTTTCCTATTTACCAATGTTTCGAAAAGTAGATGAATTGATTTTTGGCAATCCAAATGTGCTACGAAATGTAGGTTTAGGCGAAGATGAATTGCACGTGGACCGTGAAATGAATGTTTGGGGAAGTGGCGGAGCTCACGCAACCTATTTTAAAGTAGTTGATGAAATTATAATTGAACTTTTTAACCGTCCGATTGAAGAACAACCGAAAGGTATTTTAGATATGGGATGTGGTAACGGAGCCTTTATTCAGCATATTTTTGAAGTCATTGATCGACAAACATTGCGAGGAAGAATGTTGGATGATTATCCCCTATTTTTGGTCGGTGCCGATTATAATCAAGCTGCGTTGAAAGTCACCAGAGCCAATTTGATTAATGCTGATATCTGGGCAAAAGTGATTTGGGGCGATATTGGTCAACCCGATGTATTAGCCAAAGATTTAAGTGAAAATTACGGTATTCAATTAAATGATTTGTTGAATGTTCGAACCTTTCTGGACCACAACCGAATTTGGGAAAATCCGAAAACGAAAACACCAAATCGCTTAAGTCCATCAACTGGAGCTTTTGCTTTTCGAGGTGAGCGAATTACAAATAATGATGTGGAAGATAATTTATTAGAACATTTGAAAAAATGGTCCCCTTTTGTGGCAAAATACGGTTTGCTTTTAATTGAATTACATACGATTTCACCTGACTTAACGGCAAAAAATTTAGGCAAAACAGCAGCAACAGCTTATGATGCTACACACGGATTTTCCGATCAGTACATTGTTGAAATTGATGTTTTGCATAAAATTGCTGCCGAAGCAGGATTGCAACCCGACGAAAAATTATTTCATAAATTCCCAAACACGGAGTATGCAACCGTGAGTATTAATTTGTTGAAAGGGAAATAATTTAACCCAAAAAAGCAATTCCAAAAAAAGCAAACACTAAAATTAAATGCACAAATAACCACGCTTTTTGCCAAGTTGGTCGTTCGTTGAAAGGTTGTTTTTGATCGAACGGATCAAAAGCTAACGCAATTCCTAACATCATTCCGGCGTCGCTGTAGTTTTGCGAAAAAATCGCATAATACAATCCAAATAAAACAAAACCTCCGTATAAAAATCTGTAAAATTTAGTATCCATAATCTACTCATTTTAAGTTTATTAATAAGTAGAATTTGAATTTATTTTGTTACTTCAACGAATGTAAAAAGATTGTTAAGTTTTAGATGATTACAAACTTTCCTTTTGAAGTATCGAACTGAATATGTTCGTTTTTAAATAAAGTAGAAAAAACACCTTTTGAAATTAAATTACAAGGTTGATCTTGTATGACGGTTTTTCCGTCCATCACAATCATTTCATCACTCAATTGAATGGCTAAATCAATGTCGTGAGTGGAAAATAAAATGCATTTTTGGGTTTCAGTAGTTAATTTTTTCAAGAGTTTAAAAAGCGAAACTTTATGTAGTAAATCCAAATGCGTAGTAGGTTCATCCAAAACAATCAGCGGTGTGTCTTGTGCTAATGCTCTGGCTATTAAAACTTTTTGCAATTGTCCGTCGCTGATTTCGTAATGCTTTTGATGGATTAGATGATTGATTTCAGTTAGTTCAATGGCTTCATCGATTTTGATTTTATCGTCGTCTGTTAATTTCCCAAGCCAATTGGTATAGGGTTGTCTTCCTAACGCAATTAATTCATAAACGGTTAAATTACTTGGTGGTAATTTTTCGGTTAACACCACACTAATTTGTTGAGCCAAAGCTAATGGTTCAAAAACTTCGATTGATTTTTCGTTTAATAAAACGGTTCCTGAAAGTGGTTTTTGAATGCCGGTAATAGTTCGCAACAAAGTTGATTTCCCAATTCCGTTTGCTCCTACTAAACCGATTAATTTTCCGGGTTCCAAACTAATTGCAACGTCTGAAGCTACCGTTTTGGTAGTTGCTTTAGAAGTGTAGCCGATTGTGAGATTTTTGGTTTGGAGAATCATTTTTTTTGAGTTGCTGAGTTGCTGAGATACTGAGTTGCTGGGTTTTATTAAATCATTATTTTTCGTTTTCTAACTAATAGCCAGACCACCACCGGTGCTCCAACCATAGAAGTTATGGCATTAATTGGTAAGGTATAATCGCTGCCGGGAAGTTGAGCGATGCTGTCGCAAATTAACATCAAAATGGCTCCAATTAGTAATGTGCTCCAAAATAGAATGAAATGATTGCTGGTTTGAAAAAGCAATTTTGCTAAATGAGGAACAGCCAATCCGACAAAAGCGATTGGTCCTGCAAAAGCGGTAATGCTTCCGGCTAAAATACTGGTGGCAAAGATGATTATTAAACGCGTTCTTCTGAAATTTAAACCTAAACTTTTAGCATAATTCTCTCCTAATAATAATGCATTCAAAGGTTTGATGCTGAAAATACTCAACACTAATCCCAAACCACAACATATAGCTAAAATTAAAATGGAATTCCACGGTAAATTAGCTAAACTTCCCATTGACCAAAAGGTGAATTTTTGTAGTTCTTGAGCAGTGCTGAAATAACTCAACACACTTACAATCGCACTGGTGAAACTACCAAACATCAATCCGACAATTAAAATCGCCATTGTGTCACGCAATTTTTGTGAAACTACCAAAACCGCTAATAAAACTAAAAAACTTCCCAAAGACGAAGCCAAAACGATTCCATAATCGGAAACCAAAAAAGAAGGTAAAAAACCGGCTCCCATGATGACAAAAGCAACACCTAGACTCGAACCGGAACTCAATCCTAACACATACGGTCCGGCAAGCGGATTTCTAAACAACGTTTGCATTAATAAACCTGAAATCGACAAACCCATTCCGACTAAAATGGCTGTGATGGCTTTTGGAAGGCGAAAATTCCATAAAATAATTTCCCAAGAAGGTTTGATTTCTTTTCCAATAATTGAATTAAAAATTTCGATTGTTGGAATGGAAACTGAACCTAAACTAAGGTTAAGTAAAAACGTTCCGATTAAAACGAAACTTAAAAAAACGAAAAGTATTTTATGTTTTTGAGTTGGCAATTTTTTAAACCATTAAGAAAGTTGTAAATATACTAAGACTTTAATTAAAATGTAATTCGTTGATTATTTCAATTTCTCAAAAAAATACAGTTCATAATCGTTCAATAATTCCGGATGAAGAATTTTGATTAAATCTTTGAGCACTAAATCCGGACGATTAGACGCTAATTCATAATAAATTACGCCTCCGGTTTTTCCTTTTTTGGAACTGAACGAATAAACGTTTTTGTTTTGAAAAGATTTGAAATATTTGTAGTTTGGATTGGCTTTTTCAAGTTCTTCGAAGGACGTAAATTGTCCGGGACCAATCCAAAAATCGGCATCTTGGGCTTTTTCGAGAACGGTTTCAAACGATAAAGATAAACTTCCTGTTCCTTCGGAATCTTTCCAGAAATAATTGCCGTTTGCATTGTCTAGAAATTGAGCAGCCCAACTTTTTCCTTGTGGCAAATACCATTGATCTTGGTAAATGGCTCCGCTCAAAATGGTTGGTTTTGAAGTGGCTTTTTTGGCTAATTCAATGGCTTCCAAATAATCATTTTCGATGGTTTTGAAAACTTGATCTGCCTTTTCTTCCAAGCCGAATAAAACACCAAAAAGTTGAATCCATTCGGCTCGACCGAGCGGATGTTGTTCTGTCCAGTCGCCATTGTAGAGAATTTTTAGACCATTTTGTTGCAGATTATCATAGGTTTTCTTTTCGCCATCTACGCCAAATCCGATGATTAGGTCGGGTTGCATATCGAGTAAAACTTCGGTGTTTAAACTTTGGTTGGTTCCGATTTCGCGTACTTTTCCGGTTTCGATTAAAGTTCTTGTTTTTTCAGAGGAAATGTAATCAGTATTTGGAAATCCGATTAATTTATTTTCTACTTCTAATAGTTCTAATGCCGGAATGTGTGTGGTTGATGTTACTACAATTGATTTTATCGGAACTTGGATGGCGGAATATTTTTGTAAACTATCGGGAATTTTAGCTGATTGTTTGTGTAAAATATAGGTATAATTTTTATCGGCTGTTGGCCAAGGATTGGAAACGGTTACGATTGAAAAATCAGCATATTTTTGAATGGAAAGTCCGCTGGCATAGCGAATGTAATTTTCGGGAGATTGGTTTTCTGTATTTTTATTCTCTTTTTGCTGACATGAAATCAAAATAAAAGAAAATATGGAAAGTAATATGTAGTTTTTCATTAAGTGCTTTTTTGCAAAGGTAACTGTTTGTAACAAATGTTATGTTCTGAAAAAAAATGTCTTTTTACTTTTACATAAAAAATAAAATGCGAGATTCAAATACGTTCATGTATATCGTTGGTGGTATTATTCTAGTTCACTTTATAGTTGGTTTTATTTGGTTATGGGTTAAAATGAATAAGAAAAAAGACGATTGACAAATGAATTTTCGCTATTGCACTATCTTCTAGCCCGGATTGCAACGAAAAGCTTTTTTTGAAAAAACAAATTAGTTTTGTTGGCTTGGCAAAGCGACCTTGGGAGCTCTTGCCACGACTTGCAAAACTTTTGTTTTGAAAAAAAACTTGCAGTGAAAAGCCGGAATTGCTTCTGAAAAATTTTATGAATTGTTTAATTAAAAATGTTTACTTTCGCACCGTATTTTGGTTGCAACGCCTTTTTTAGGCCGAGCATTAAAAGGGAATCAGGTGAAATTGGTTTCGGGTTTATTGGTTTCGAGTTCCGAGTTGGAGTTTGTAACTTTATAAATTTGAGCTGTTTAAATCCTGAGCTGTACCCGCAACTGTAAGCTATTTAGCTTGTTGTTCACTTTCATGCCATTGTTCGCCGCGGCGAACGAGAAGGCCAACAACAAGACGCAAGCCAGGAGACCTGCCTTATACATCGAGTAACAAACTTTCGGGAAAAAAGGTTTGGGTATGGGTAAATTCTATACTTTTCTCCCATTTTTAGTAAAATTATTTTTAATTAAAATGAATCAAAAATTCAGGTACTGTACCGCTATTTTGGCGTTATGGGGAACGTGTGCTTTTGCACAACAAGACACGATTTCGTTGAGCGAAGTTGTGATTTCGGACACAAAATTTGAGCAGTCCAAAGAAAAATCAGGTAAAATTATTGAAAAAATTTCGGCAAAAGATTTGGAGCGAAACACCGGTCAATCGGTTGCTACGATTTTGAGTCAAGCCGTTGGTTTGGAAGTGAATGGAAACCAAAGTGCGAATGGAAAAAATTTGAGTTATTTTATTCGTGGCGGGCGAAATCGTCAGGTTTTGATTGTGATTGACGGTATCCCGATGACGGATGCTTCGGGGATTAATTTTGAGTATGATTTGCGATTGCTTCCTGCGGAACAAGTGGAAAGCATTGAGATTATGAAAGGTGCTGCAAGTACGTTGTACGGAACGGGTGCGGCTTCTGGTGTGATTAACATTACGTTGAAAAAATCGGCCAAAAAAGCAATTTCCGGAAATGCGTATATGAATTTTGGTACGCAAAACACGACGGAAAGTTTTAAAGCGAATCCGCAAGATTTTAATCAAGGTTTTGGTTTGAACGGAACGGTTGACAAAATTTATTATTATGCTTCCTTAAATAGTACAGAAACCAAAGGAATTTCGCAGGCTGCGGGGAAAAATTTTGAAGAAGATCGTTTTTCGAGAGTGAATGCATTGGCAAAAATTGGCTTTCAAGCTACTTCAAAATTAAAGTTGGATTTCTTTAGTAATTACGACAGAATGAAAACCGATTATGATGGTCCGTTTGACAATTTCAATAGTCCGGATGTGTTGGAAAATGTTTCGCTGTCGGAGCAATTTCGGTTTGGATTTAATCCGAAATACAAGTACAACAAAGGTGAGTTCATTGTTAATTCCGGTTTTACTTTATTGGAACGAAGTTATGATGAATTTAGTTCGTTTTCAGGTACAATTGACCAATATGTTTATACTTCAAGAAGCGTGAGTGTGGATGCGATGAATAAATATAACTTTCATAAAAATTTCTTTTTGATTGTGGGAACACAATTTCAGTTTCACGACATGAAAACGCAAACGCCTTTTGATGAGATTAATCGTGAAAGTGCCAAATTAAATTTAATTGATCCTTATGTAACGGCAGTTTACAATTCTAATTTTGGTTTGAATATTAATGCTGGAGCTCGAATGAATTTACATTCGGTTTATGATAATCAATTGGTTTATAATTTTAATCCGTCGTATAATTTTAAAAATTTTCCTTTAAAAATCATTACTTCGTATAGTACGGCATATATCACTCCGAGTTTGTATCAATTATATTCACCTTACGGAAATTTAGAACTAAAACCGGAGGAAAATGCAACGGCTGAAGTTGGTTTTGAAACTACATTATTAAACAAAAAAATTACGTTTAGTGCGGTTGGTTTTTACAGAGAAGAGTCTCATTCAATTGGTTTCTTTTTTGATCCGGAAACGTTTGATTCGTATTATGTGAATGTGGAAGGAGAAAATAATGTTCGCGGAATTGAAACTACGTTGAGTTATCAGATTACTTCTAAATTGAGGTTAAATGGAAATTATTCGTTTACGGATATTCCGCAAGAATTGAATAGATTGATTCCGAAGCACAAAGGAAATGTAGCTTTAGATTTTAGAGCGAATGAGCGGACTTTATTCTCTTTAAACTATCAATATGTTGATGGAAGAAGAGATGCATTTTTTGATGGTGGTACTTTTGCAACTACTGATGTTATGTTGGGCTCTTACCAATTAGTAAATGGATTAGTAAAATATGATGTATTGAAAAACAGAGTAACCGTTTTTGGTTCTGTGAATAATATTTTGAATGAAGAATTTGTAGAAACCGTGGGTTATAGTACGCGTGGTCGGAATGTACAACTCGGATTCACATTTTTGTTTTAATGAAAAAGGCTCAATTAAGAGCCTTTTTTTTATTGTAATAATTGGAATAATCCTTCGGGAACTTTTTCGATATACATTTCGTTACTTAGTTTTCGCATTGATTTGCTATTTTCAACTTGCAAATCTTTTGACTCGATGTATCGGTTTCCAACTCTTCCGTTGGCCAAAATATCGTTGATTGCTGTATTTAAATAAGGTTCATTTTGATCTCCTAAAACACCTAAATTGGCAACATCCTCAAATTGAATTAATGATGGGATAGGCTCTATTCCATTTTGATATTCACCATCTCCATCTCTGTCAGCAATTTTTAAAACTAATGGTTGCATGGCATAGCGATGATTTGGATTTCTGTTATTTGAACCAAACGTTGGCGAATCATACAGTGTAATTGACCCGTCATTTTTTCCAACTGTGATGGTACCAATTTGAACCACATCAATATAAGGCTTTAAGCTATTGATAATTAATTCGCTTGCAGAAGCAGTTAGACCAGTAGTGAGAACATAAACCTTATTTAAATTTAAACTATTAATCGTGTTTCCGTTTCCAATTTGATTGGTAAAACGATTGATTAATTGCTCTGGATTTGTTTCGTTAAAAAAGTTCATTACTTTTTGATTCCAAACTTGTCTGGCAAAAACTTGTCCGTTAAACTGACCCGTAATCATACTTGCTAAACGTGTAGCGGTATCAACAGAACCTCCGGAATTATAACGCAAATCAAGTACTAAATGAGTAACATTTGCTGCTTTTAGTTGACCAAAGGCTTGGTTTAATTGTGTTTCATAATTAGAGAAAAATCCATTATACATTAAATAGCCGATTCGTTTGTCATCTACTTCAATTACATTGGTTAAATAAACAGGGTTTTCGTTGTATTGAGCTTTAGTAAAACTTAGCGAAATTCCGTTTGGGGTAATATTTCCTCCATCGTAATCTGCAAACTGTAGCGTATATGAATCTTGTGCTAAAGCCGCTCGCCACAATGATTCATTGGATGCTGATAATGGAGTAGAATTAATGGAATAAAAAATCATTCCGCGTTCCACCCCTTGATTGGAAGCACTTGTATTCGGCAAAACATAACGCACATAGCCAAAAATATCGGTTTGTGTATCGTCTTTGTATCTCAGGCTAAACTCAATTCCGTTTGTTCGAAAACCGCCTTGTAGAGCATTCTCCAAAACTCTATAATCACTAAACATTACACTGAAGCGATCGATATCAGGAGCCACTTTTAAATCACTAAACAAAGCTTCAGGAGTATCATATTCTGCTAAAAAAACATTTAAATCACGTTGTGTTTCAAATAAATCATCTGCTAATTTTGGTTGATCAGCTTGCCATAAATAATATAAATTTAATCCTTTCCAAATGAAATCTTTTATTTCTAATTCAGATGGAACGGGTTTGTCGTCCATATCTTCACACGATTGAAAAATCAAAAGTGAAAAGACGGTAAACGCAACCATTTTTGAAAATAATCTCATAGCTTTTTCTTTTTAAGAACGTAAATTTAATAACTTTAGTTTTAATTTCAATTTCTTTGTAACAAAAAAGATTATGAATCGTCTTGACTATATAACCAAGTTTTAAACCAGACCAATGAACCAAAATGAGTTTATAACTCTGATAGCTCCTTTTAAGGATAAGGTCTTCAGACTTGCCAAGCGTTTACTGGTGAGTAACGAAGAAGCTCAGGATGCTACGCAGGACATTTTGGTAAAATTATGGGACAAAAAAAATGGTTTAGAAAATTACGCAAGTGTGGAAGCATTAGCGATGACAATGACCAAAAATTATTGTTTGGATCAATTAAAGTCGAAAAGAGCATCGAATATGAAAATTGTGCATAACAATTTTACTTCTACCGAAGCTTCTTTAGACAAAAAAGTGGAAGATTCGGACAGTTGGAATTGGGTAGAAAAAATGATAAACGAATTGCCGGAACAACAAAAAATAATTATTCAAATGCGTGATATCGAGCAATATGAATTTGAAGAAATTGCCAAAATACTCGACATGAATGAAACAGCGGTTCGAGTAAATTTATCCCGAGCACGAAAAACAATTAGAGAAAAAATGACTAAAACCCATCAATATGGAATTAGCTAAAATAGAACAATTACTAGAAAAATACTTCGAAGGAGAAACCACCATTGCAGAAGAAATTCAGTTGAAACAGTACTTTTCAACAGAACAAGTAGCCGCACATTTGGAGCACTACAAACCACTTTTTGGTTTTTTTGCTACCGAAAAAGAAGAAATATTTACGCCAACGCTATCCTTAAAAACTAAAAAACGATTTACTGTTGCCAGGATAAGTATTGCCGCTAGTCTAATTTTCTTTTTAGGTGTTATTGCCATTTTAAACTATAATCCAATCAAAAACCAACCAAAAGTTGCTAATTCTGAATTAGGCTCTTTTGAAACACCAGAAGAAGCCTTTGAAGAAACACAAAAAGCACTAGCTCTTTTATCAGAAAAAGTAAATATTGGCATGGAAAGTGTAAACTATATTAATGAATACGAAAACTCAAAAAATTTAATCTTTAAAAAATAAAAAAATGTCTAGAATTATAACATCATTATTAGTATTTGCAACATTATTAATTTCACAAGTAATGTTTGGTCAGTCTGTCTTTGACAAATTTGACGGTCCAGAAGATGTAAAAACCATCATTGTTAACAAAAAAATGTTTGAAATGATGAGCAAAGTGAAAGCTAACGACAAGGAAACTCAACAATATGTGAATCTACTTAAGAAACTGGATAACCTGAAAGTATTTATCACAACGAGCCAAAAACAAACTGCAGAAATGCGTGCTACAGCAGACAAATATTTAAAAACTGCCGGTATGGATGAGTTGATGCGGGTTTCAGATGGCGGGAAAAACGTGAAAATCTATATGCGATCAGGTGCAAATGATTCTATAGTTAAAGAATTATTTATGTTTATTGAAGGAAATTCAAAAGACAATGAAACCGTTTTATTCTCGTTAACCGGAAACTTTAATTTAGATGAAATTTCAGCATTAACGGAACAAATGAATCTTCCCGGTGGCGATAATTTGAAAAAAGCTTCAAAAGGAAATAAGTAAACTTTTGAAATTAAATGATAAAAACTTTGTCAAAAGCCATTTTTGGCAAAGTTTTTTTTGTTGTAAATTCTTACCTTGGCATCTTTAAAAATCAAAACCAATTCAACACATGAAAAAAATTTATTTGTTTCTTTTCGCTTTAATTGCATTGTCGTCAACTGCTCAATCTCTTGTTTTTGAAGGTAAAATTGTAGACAAAACTACACAGGAAAGTATTCCGTTTACAAACATTTTTGTTCAAAATTCTACGCAAGGCGTTATTTCAAATGAAGATGGTATTTTTAAATTTTACATTCCAAATGGTGCAAAAAATATTGAAGTTGGACATATTGGTTATAAAACACAAATTTTTTCGGTGACTGAAATCAAGGCTGAACCCATTACAATTCAACTAGAAACAGATGAAATGGCGTTGGAAGAAGTAATTGTAACGAACAAACCTATCAATCAAATATTGGCTGGAATTTTATCTAATTCTAAAAATCAGTTAGATAAAAGTATAAAACTAGAAACCTATTACCGTGAATTTGTAAAAATCAATGATAAATATTCAAAATTCTCTGATGGCGTAATTGATTTTTACATTCAACCCAAAAAGAAAGAAAAAATTGAAAGCAAGCTTGTTGTTAATCAAAGTAGAGCATTTCAATTGGCTGGTATTGATGAAATTGAGAAAAAAGGAAAAGCAGATTTATCTGAAATGGATTCCTTTTTTGATATTCAAAAGGCTGCAAATGGCTTTTTTACCTATGAATATATTGACAGAATTTCATCTGATAAAGCTAACGAAAGTTATGATTTTGAACTTCGTTCTAAAAAAGATCAGAATGGTAACACGCTTGAAGTAATTTATATAAAACCAAAACCAAACGTTGCAAAAGCTTTATTAACAGGAAAAATCATTTATGACCCTATTCAAAAAGTAGTTTTAGACATTGATATAAAAATGTCTGAAAACCACAAACAACACGTCGAAACAATTAATGCATTAATCATGAAATTTGCAGTTCATGATATTCAAATTAAGCAAACCTATAAATATTCAAATGACAAATACATACCTTCGTATAGAAAATCAATAATTGACATACATATAAAATTTGGTAAGCAAATGAATGACCGAATGATGTGTGTTAGTGATTTGGTAGTGACTGATTTTACAGATGATGTTTCCTCATTACCAGAAAAAAATAAAATTTTCAAGGAAAGAAATCTATATTCAAACGGAATGAATTTCACAGAAAACTTCTGGGAAACTAACAACGCCTTACCACTTTCTGAAAATGAAGAGCGGATTTTACAAACTTTAAAAAGTAAATAATTATGAAAAAATTACTGTTTTCACTTTTGCTGATGAGTTTCATCGCCTGTGAAAAAGAACCCAGCTTGCAAAAATATTTTGTAGAAAAAACAGAATCTACTGATTTTATTTCTGTTGATATGTCGCCAAGTATATTGAACATCAAACCGGATGCATTGTCTATGGAACAACAAGAAGCTTTGAAAACATTCAAAAAAATGAATATTTTGGCCTTCAAAATCAATCAAGAAAACAAATCTAAATTTGATGGGGAAAGAACCAAAGTGAAAGAAATTTTAAAAGACGAAAAATACCAGGAATTGATGAAATTTGGTTCAGGTAAAGAAGGTGCGGCAGTCTATTTTGTGGGAAAAGACGATGCTATTGAAGAATTTGTACTCTACGGTAGTAAAGACGAAAATGGTTTTGCCGTTGTTCGAATTTTAGGCGACAAAATGAATCCTGAAGATTTTATGACATTGTTGAGTGCTCTTCAAAAATCAGACATCGACATGGATCAACTCAAACCTTTGGAAGGAATTTTTAAATAATTTTTATAAAAAACCACGAACCCACGAATTCAAATTTAGTATTCATTTGATTTCATTCGAATTTTCATCTAAGATGAACAACTAATTTTTATAAAGAAAGACATTTTTATTTGTGAATTTGTGGTTACAAATTATAATTACTAAGGTTAAATTGAAATAAAGAATATTTACTGAATTTAAGTTGTATAAAAATAATTTATAAAATCAGAATACCGGTTCCTTTTTGTAATTTGCAAACGAATTAAAAATTACAAATGGAACCGATTTCTATTCTACTACTCATTCTGGGTTATTTTGGATTACTTATTCTGATTTCTTCTTTAATCAGTAAAAAAGACGAAGGAAATGATGCCTTTTTTAAAGCCAACAAAAACTCACCTTGGTATTTAGTCGCGTTCGGAATGATTGGAGCATCGCTTTCGGGTGTCACGTTTATTTCTGTTCCCGGAAAAGTAGAAGCTTCACAATTTGTTTATTTTCAGTTGGTTCTTGGTTACATTGTGGGTTACTTTGTAATTGGAACTGTTTTATTACCACTTTATTATCGATTAAATCTTACTTCAATTTATGCCTATTTAGGTGACCGATTTGGAAGAAACTCCTATAAAACCGGAGCTTGGTTTTTTATCATTTCCAGAACAGTTGGCTCTAACTTACGGTTAATGTTGGTGGCCGATGTACTCCAAACCATCGTTTTTGATAAATTAAATGTTCCGTATTGGATTACAGTAACCGTTACCATATTACTGATTTGGGTATACACCAATAAATCAGGCATCAAAACCATTATTTGGACAGACACCTTGCAAACACTATTTATGCTAATTGCCGTAGTATTTTGTATCGTGACAGTTTCGCAGGATTTAGGATTAAATATTACTAACATTTCAGGTTTTATTGCCGATAGTGATTTGTCTAAAACCTTCTTTTTTGAAGATTTTAGTTCCCCAAATTATTTCTGGAAACAGTTTTTATCAGGAGCTTTTATTGCAATTGTAATGACGGGACTTGACCAGGATATGATGCAAAAAAACCTCACTTGCCGCAGTTTAAGAGATGCTCAAAAAAACATGTTTTGGTTTACGATTGTGCTCACGTTTGTGAATTTTCTTTTCTTAGTGATGGGATTATTGTTCACGGAATATGCCTTAAAATACAACATTGATGCTCACAAAGATCAGCTCTTCCCTATTTTAGCAAATGAATACTTAGGAATTGGAGTTGCATTTTTCTTCATTCTGGGATTAATTGCTGCAGCCTATTCAAGTGCTGATAGTGCTTTGACTTCATTGACAACTTCTTTTAGCATTGATATTTTAGAAATAGAAAAAAAATACGATTCCGTAAAACAAGTAGTCATCAGAAAACAAATTCACAAGATGTTTGTGTTGGTTTCTGTATTAGTTATTTTAGGATTCAAATATTTTGTGGAAGACGCAAGTATTATTGATAAAGTATTGAAATTTGCCGGATTTACTTACGGTCCTTTACTCGGTCTTTATAGTTTTGGACTATTCACAAAATGGAATGTGAAAGACAAATGGGTGCCAATTGTAGCTATTACAGCAGTTTTATCGTCGATAATTCTGAATTTGTATAGCGAATCCTGGTTTGGTTTTGCTTTTGGTTTTGAAATTTTAATCGTAAATGGATTGTTGACTTTTGTAGGATTGATGCTCATTCGTAAACGGTAAAAAAGTTTTCAGTAAATAAATTGCTATGAAAAAGAATGTTCTCAGAGCGAATCCATCCCGATCCATTATAGCAAAGCTATCAAATCTGTGAAAACCCTTTTAATCTATCTAATCCGTATTCCTTTAAAAAAAAATAGCGAAGCTATACTATTTCAATCTGTACACAATTTCATACAACTCTCAACAATTAACAATTTAATACTGATTCGTAGAAAGTAAAACCAACGTACAAGCCTCTTCCACTTTAATATTGTTAATCCCCAACAACGCATAAAACTCCGGATTTGCTGTTCCTGGATTAAAAATTACTCGTTTTGGTTGTAAACCAACGATATAATTGTAATAATCACGCTGCCCTTTTGGATTTAAATACAACGTTACGGTATGGATGTTTTTAAAGGGAATTTGTTTGGTTTGGATTTTCACACCTGCTACTTCACCAATCTTCTGCCCAATAGCGACTACTGAATGTTGCTTATCAACTAAACTATTAATTGCTAAAAAAGAATAGCGTTCCGGTTTTGTGGAAGCACCAATAACTAAGGTTTTTTTCATCTTACTGTTCTATGTTACAAAGATAATGCTTTTTATAAACTTCATCCTACTTTTAAAATAGAACAACTCTTAAAGCTATATTAATTCGTTCAAAACAACATTTTCAATTCATTAATTTTACAAATATTACTAATCGGCACATTTGACTAATTGACATATTAAATGCTAGTAAATACCTCCTACAACGAAAAAAAGATAAATCAAGCAATTAATGATTTGGTTGGAAATCCATTTGGTTTAATCGATAATATCAAATTAAACGGAATTGGTTCGCCACGATTAGACATAATCAAAACCAGCGAAGAAATTGCCACACTTCTTTCGTATGATAACAATCGTAATTTCTGTAATATAGAATTACGTCCGAAAGGAATAATTATTCGTTTTCGATCGTTGTTAGAAACTTTTTCTTTGGTGATTCCTTTCTATAAACTAGTGATTTTTAAACCCGCGAATTCATTCACTTTTCATATGGATCATCACTTTATTTCGATTGATGCACCTCCAAAAAACAAAAGTGTGAATAGTTTCATCGAAAAATTAAATCAATATAAAACCGATAATTCTCCTACTTATATTGACGATTTATAGTAACTTTGTTTTATTGATTTAATAACCTTTCAAAAATAAGGTTGTTGTTATTTTGCAAAAAAACAATGGAACTATTTATCTACATTTTCGCTGCTTTGTTTTCTGTCTTAAATCCGTTAGGAGCCGTACCAATTTTTGTGGGATTAACTCAAGATTACACTAAAGTAGAACGTTCTCGGGTTTCACTATTAACCGCATTGAACGTTTTCATCATCTTGATTATTTCCTTTTTTATAGGTGAATATGTGTTGAAGTTTTTTGGAATAAGTATTGACGCACTTCGAATTGCCGGTGGTTTAATCATTGTTAGTTCCGGATTTTCTTTGCTTACCGGAAAGTTCAATAAAACACGCGGTGTAAACAAGAAAGTAGAAAATGATGCTCAAACCAGAAACCAAATTGCGTTAACTCCGTTGGCAATTCCAATGTTAGCTGGTCCCGGTTCTATTTCTTTATTGATTGCTTTCTACCAAGATTATACTAAAATCAGTGAAAAAATAATTGCTTGCTTAGCCATTTTAGGTGTTGCTTTAGTGATTTATTTTGTGTTAAAAAGTGCTCATTATCTTTCCAGAATATTAGGAGCATCCGGAATTGTGGCAATTTCCAGAATTATCGGATTTATTGTTATCGCGATTGGTGTGCAATATATTAGTAGTTCTGTTGTAAATATCTTCAAAACAATTTAACGATTGTTCAACTATTTTTCTTAGTATCTTTAAGAAAAATAGCAGAAAATGAAAATCCTCTTAACAGGTGCAAATGGGTATGTAGGCCGTCGTTTATTACCCGAACTTTTATCGCAAAATCACGAAATAATTTGTTGCGTTCGCGATAAAAATCGATTAGGTTTAGATAAGACGACGCTTGACGCCATAACAATTTGGGAAGTAGATTTTTTGGAAGAAGTATCATTCGAAAACACACCAAAAGACATTGATGTGGCTTATTATTTGATTCATTCTATGTCGTCTTCTACCCAAGTTTTTGATACAATGGAATCAAAAGCGGCCGAGAATTTCAATCGCTATATGAATCACATTGGCGTGAAACAAGTGATTTATCTAAGTGGAATTGTGAACAACAATACGCTTTCAAAACACTTGCAATCGCGTAAAAATGTGGAAGAAATTTTATATAAAGGAAATTACAATGTAACCGTACTTCGTGCAGGAATTATTGTAGGTTCCGGAAGTTCTTCTTTTGAAATTATTCGCGATTTATGTGAAAAATTACCGGTGATGATTACGCCAAAATGGGTGTTAACCAAAACACAACCCATTGCCATTCGCGATATAATTAAATTTTTGATGGGTGTTTTATTGAAAGAAGAATGTTATAACGATTCCTACGACATTGGTGGACCCAATGTGCTGACGTATAAACAAATGATGCAACTTTATGCCAAGACGAGAGGCTTTCGCAATTGGATTTTTACAGTTCCGATAATGACTCCTAAACTATCTTCCTATTGGTTGTATTTTGTGACCTCAACTTCGTATAAATTGGCTATGAATTTAGTAGATAGTATGAAAATGGAAGTGGTTTGCAACGACAATCGCTTACAAAAAATGTTAGGAATCAGACCTATTTCCTATACCGAAGCTATCAAATTGGCATTCATAAAAATAGAACAAAACTTAGTTATTTCAAGTTGGAAAGACAGTTTAGTGAGTGGTCGTTTTCAGCACAATTTATCCGAATTTATTCAGGTTCCAACTTTTGGTTGTTTGAAAGATGAGAAGAAAATGAAGATTGAAAACCCAGAGAAAGTATTAGACAACATCTGGACAATTGGTGGATTAAAAGGATGGTATTACGGCAATTGGATGTGGCAAGCTCGTGGCTTCATGGACAAACTATTTGGAGGCGTTGGTTTACGAAGAGGAAGAACACACCCTTTCAATTTAGACAGTGGTGATTCATTAGATTTTTGGCGGGTTTTGTTAGCTAATAAAGAGGAAAAAAGATTGCTTTTGTTTGCCGAAATGCGTTTGCCCGGTGAAGCGTGGCTGGAATTTAGAATTGATGAAGAAAATGTTTTACACCAAATTGCCACTTTTAGACCAAGAGGACTTTTTGGAAGATTGTATTGGTACAGCTTGGTTCCGTTTCATTATTTTATTTTTGGTGGAATGATAAGGAATATTGGGAAATAATTTAAAAAAAATAAGTTTTTTGAACAGTGGTTTAAAAAATTTTAGAAATTTGAAAAGTAATAAAACGAACTATCAACATGAAATCTAAAACTTTAAATGGAACACGGATTGAACAGATTAGTCAGATTTTCACCGATTTGATAGCTTTGCTATAATGGATTGAAACGGATTTATTGGAGAACATTTTCTTCTAAACAAGACCCAACCTGAAACTTGAAACTTGAAACAAAAAAATATGAACTATAAAATTTTCACCGTATTTTCTCTATTTCTTATTATCGGATGTAAATCAGCACAAGAAAATAAAGCTAGCGATTTAGAATATCTTGTTAAAATTATGCAAGGCACTTATTCTTCTGAAAAACAATCTATAACAGATGAAGAATACTTCAATATTTCTTTACGGATGATTCCTATTTGGAAAGAAAAAGGAAATTATCTGTATGTAGAGCAAGCCATGTTTGAGAAACAGGAAAGTCCATATCGTGTTCGTATTTACAAAGTTTCTCAACGAAATAATGAATTCGTGAGTGAAATTTACACGTTAAAAAACGAAAAAGAATGGATTGGAAAGTGGAAAACTCCCGAAGCTTTTGATACTTTATCCGAATCGGACATTGAACTAAAACCGGGCTGTGAAGTCATTTTAAAAAAACAAACTGACGGAACTTTCATTGGTCAAACCGGTGAAAAAACCTGTCTGAGTGAATTGAGAGGAGCTTCTTATGCTTCTTCAAAAGTAACCGTTACTCCTACCCAAATACTTTCTTGGGATCAAGGTTTTGACAAGGATGGTAAGCAAGTTTGGGGAGCCATAAAAGGTGGTTATGTGTTTGATAAAATCAATTAATTAAAATTTAAAAAAAGGTATATTATAAAAAAACCGTATTTTTACTTTGTATTTCAAAGTTCTTTTAATACTTTTGCTCTCATAATCATCACGCTGCTTTGGCAGATATTCAAAAAACAAAAAGTATGGAAAACAAATCATTTAAAATCACACCCAATCAAAGATTGATGGGCATTGTAGTTATAGTAGTATCGTTGCTTCTCATTCCGTTAATCGCAATGGAATTTACAGAAGAAGTTAACTGGGATTCCTTTGATTTTATTGTGGCCGCTGTGCTATTACTTGGCACCGGATTAGTATGTGAACTGGTATTACGAACAGTTCGTTCAACTCAAAACAGAATTCTTCTTTGCGGAATAGTGTTAGTAATTTTATTTTTAGTATGGGCTGAATTGGCTGTTGGCATCTTTGGAACTCCATTTGCCGGAAGTTAGATTCAGCACGAATTACATTACCGAATATAGTATAAATAAACCTATCAAAAAAGCCAATGGAGAAATTAATTGGAAATATAATGGTTTCAAAAAATTAGCAAACTTAACAGACAATTGATGGTGGTAACGTCTCGGAACGAAGTATAAAACAAGCGAAGTAATCATCATAAATCCTCCAAATATTTTAAAAACTAATGTAAACTTCGATTCTTCTGCATAATAAAACATGGCTGCGGCAGGAATTAATCGAAGCGTGATTTCTGTATAATTGATGAAGTTTGTACTACCGGCCATACTCACCCAGTTCCTGAATTTTGTGGGATTAAAAAGCATCACGCCTCCCGCAAAGAAAAAGAAAAGTCCGAAAAAGATAATGGTATACTTTGAAACTAAAAGCATATTGGAATTGAATTAATTTTTATGATCAAAACTCAATACTTCCTTCAAAATCCAATGATTATTTTCTAAAAGATAAACGTGTGTAAATCTTGCAGTACTTGTCAATATATCTTTTTTATGAGGCTCTCGAATATAAAATTCATGGATTCCATTTTGTATAACACCATATAATTGGCCATTTTGATATAACGGAAAAACTTCCAAACTTTCTGCTTTAACTTTTCTGATTGGCTTTTGGATTGGGTTGGAGCAAATGTTATTTTTTACACTTTCCAAAAAACTTGTCTTATTTTGAACACCACCTTGATCGTGATAAAAAACTAATTCGGAATGAATTGCTTTTTCCAAAAAAACCAAATCGCATTCGTTAAAACTCTTTTCAAAAAAAAGACTGTCCTGCTTTTTTAAGGCTAGAAACAATTCGGAATCCTTAGCCACTTGAGCGGAGAGCAATGATGTTATTGATAGAAAAATCGGCAAAATACTTTTTTTCATACTATTTAGTATATAATTTTAAACTACTTTACTTCCTACACGCACACTCATGATGTTCTTCTAAATATGCAATAGAATCACGACACATTTTTTCTAACACAGCTAAATCAATATCAGCTAGTTTTTTGATATAAATACAAGCTTTTCCCATTTTAAATTTTCCGAAATTATCCAATAAATGTTTGTTGTCTTCTCTAGGCGAGTAAACATACAACGAAAATTCCGCTTTGCGGGGTGAAAAACCAAGCATGGGAGCATCGCCTTCGTGACCGCTCGCGTATTTATAGTGATACCTCCCAAAACCAATAATAGTAGGTCCCCACATTTTGGCTTCAAAACCGGACCATTCCTGCATTAATTTAATTAGTTCAAAACTATCGGATTTCTTTTGATCATTATCTACAAAAGAATGAATAAACTCGGTTACACTAACTTGGGTTTCGTTTGTTTTGTTTGTCGCCATAAGAAAAAAATTAGTAATTACTTTTAATTCAGGATGAATTTTAATGCCTAAATTATAAAAAAAATGGATAGGTTCTAAAATAAATAGAACTTGATATTAATTTAAATAAATAGAAGATGTAAATCTTTAGGATGAGCCACACGTTTAGGCTTGCTAGTTTTTGATAACATGAAAATCTTGTAACAAAATGAAAAATTGTTGTAAAACGAAATTATTGCTTTTTAAACAACTTTGTAATGTACAAATTAAATCAAATAACTATGAAAAATTTACTACTCTTCATCGCTATTGTTTGCACATGTACTTCCAATTCATGGGCAACACACACAGACCCAACTGATCCAAAAAAGGATTCTAAAAAAGAAGACAAAAAAGAAGTTATTCTTGAAACAAGTAAAACAACAGGACTAACTATTCGCTATCATTATTATCCTAACATGAGGGTTTATTATGATTTAAGCGAAAATATTTATCATTTCTGGCAAAATGGCCAATGGACTATTGAAGAAGAATTACCGTTAGAATATGGCGGTTATTCATTATTTAAGAATGAAAAAATTCAAATTATTGATTATGATGGGGATAGTCCGGAGACAATGATTAAAATTCACACTAAAAATTTTCCATATAATTCTCGAGGTAGAATTCAGCGACCGAAAGAAAACATGTTGGGGAATGATACCGTTAGGTTGAAAACTGAATTTTAATTAATAGAACGCAGATTTGATAGGATTAAATTGATTTCCGCTGATTTTTATTCGCTTAGCGAAAGTGGATTGAAGCGGATTACTCACAACTAAATTAGCAGTTATTTCAACAGCTCGGCTCCCCTCTCCTTTGGAAGTTTCACTTTACAAATACTAAGAAAAACAAAAACAGTCAGAAAATTATCTGACTGTTTTTGTTTATATGTTAAGCTTGCCATAAAATTGACACATCGTCTCATTGTCTAATCGCCACATTACAACCCAGCCACAATTTCTCTCCAACCTTCCAATTCAGGAATGCCCGGTTTGCGTTTTCCAAAAAACTGAACGATGATTTCTTCTTGCTCATTAAACACCTCAACTGCAGTAACAACGCCATCTTCGGTTGGTTTTCTAACGATGTACGTTTGTGCAATTTTTGACATATCTAAATGCAAATTGAAATCAGGATCCATCACATTATATCACGTTCCGTGCCACATTGTTTTACGAACGGTTCCTGTGTGAATTTGAATATTTCCACGATTTCCAACAAAAACCATAATCGGTAATTTTTGCTTTGCGGCTTCTTCCAATAAAATAACAATGATTTCTTTTTCTACTTTTTTGGCAAAATAATCATTTTATTTGAAGCAATTCAACGGATTCAAGAAGAAGGCAGAGGAACTAATGCAGAGCATAGTTTTTAACTACAAATGCTTAAGTTCACCTCTGCTTTCCTTTGAATAAATTTAAACTTTTTTTATCAAATCCAAAGTAAAGGCAAATGTCTCATATCTTTACAAAGTAAACAAATAAGTTGTAATAACTACCAAGGTCTAGATACATTTTACGATATTGTTCGGGAGGAATATCAACCTTATTTTAATCATATATTGAATTTAAATTAGTACTTAAACACTTTATTTATATAGAGATGTTGCATAATGTTTATGATTCCATCAAATAATGCCGGCAAATAGAATAAAATTTTTCAAAATCACCTTTTAAAAATTTATTGGAGACTTTGATTGGTTGACCGTCTTTTAGGTTTTCCTTTAAAAATGAAAAAATTCAAATTATCGATTATGATGGGGATAATCTGGAGACAATGATTAAAATTCACACTAAAAGTTTTCCATATAATTCCAGAGGTAGAATTCAGCGTCCGGAAGAAAATATGTTAGGGAATAACACCATTCAATAAGAAGAAGACTATAAACAGAAAACAGTCAGATAAGATAATTACCTGACTATTTTTTTGTTAATTTAGTTTCAGTTAATAAAAACCTTATCGTTTCACCACCTTAACTGTCTCTATTCCATTTGTTGCATGAATTCGGAATAAATAAACGCCATTCGGATAAGCAGACAAGTCAACTTGTGTCTGTTCCGTTGATACTGTTTGCGTAGTAATCAATTGACCAATAGAATTGATTACTTCAATTTTCATCATTGTTTGGGATGCTTTTATCGTTACCACTGAGCCAGTCGGATTTGGATACACCGTAAATCGTTGTAATGACTCATCGGGAGTACTTAACGCATTTACACACATTATTGATCGAGTACGGTTGGCATTTTCAAACGAACAAGCTCCATCAGCATGTAAATAATAACGTAGTAATCCGGAAGTTGAACCGGAATTCCAGGTTAGCGGAGAAAGTCCACTAATCACTAAAGCTGTTCCACTACTATTGGTAATGGTTAGATAATCTGAGGTTACAGAACTTGTGAACGTATATTGTTTGTTTGGTAAAATATTTACAGTAGTAAATTCTCCTGCTCGGGCATTGTTCACAATTATTTCATTGCTTTCTGTACAGGCTGGTGTAAAAGTTGTGGCAGGATGCTGCCCATAAACGGCAGTAGAACAAAAAGTGGAAGTTCCTTGTGTAGTTACAGCTCCGCCACTAATCCATGTCCCGGGAGTTGGCGTACAATTCGAACGCAACCAAAAATAATAAAGGGTATTGGGGTTCAATCCAAAAACATTTACTGTAGTTTGATTGACAATACTTCCTGTTGGTATAGTCGATGCATTGGGCGGCGTTGAAGAAGTTGAAATATAATATTGATACCCATTCACAGGAGCGGGATTGGCTGCTGTCCAAAGGAAAGAAGCAGAAGTAGCCGTAGCAAAAATGATGTTGATATTAGATGGATCAGCACAACCAGCAGGTGTTTGACAAGTGATAAATCGAGAACGAATTGAATCTTGATTACCACAAGACGCATTAGTATGCAAATAATAACGGAAAATACCATTATTGGCTTCCGAATTCCATGACAAAGGAGAAACTCCATGAGCTAAAACTGTAGTTCCGGCCGCATTGGTAATCGTAATATAGTCAGTCGCCGTTGAACTCGAAAACGTATAGGAACGATTAGACACTATGGTCACATTGCTATATTCTCCCGCCCAAGCATTGTTAACAATCAACTCAGCGGTTCCGCTACACGTTGGAGTAAAAGTAGCATCCGGAAATAATCCATACACAGCGGTCGTACAACCATTGGCAGTGAGTGTCGTAAAGTTTCCACCGGGAATCCATGCACTTTGCGTAGCACCGCAATTAGCTCGAACCCAAACATAATAAACTGTTCCGGCTAACAATCCGTTTAGGTTGGCAGATGTTCCGGTCACGTTACCGGATGGTGTAGTACTTGCTATTGGAGCAGTGGATGAAGTGGACAAATACACATCATATCCGTTAGAAGGCACCGGAGAAGCGGCCGTCCAAGTAGCGGTTGCTGTACCCGAAGTTATAGCCGAAAAACTGATACCGGACGGACTTCCACAAGATGGTGCAGTGGTCTGACAACTGATGAATCTAGAGCGATTTACATTTTGATTTCCGCAATTGGCATTAGCATGTAGGTAATAACGAAATACCCCGTTGTTGGTGGTAGAATTCCATGATAAAGGAGACAAACCACTGGCGAAAATAGTGGTACCTGCGACATTGGTTATCGTAATATAATCAGTTGTTACTGAACTTGAAAATGTATAAGAGCGATTGGCTAAAATAGTTACGTTGGTGTACTCCCCTGCCCAAGCATCACTAACAATCAACTCGGCAGTTCCGGTACAAGAAGGGGAAAAAGTAGTTTCAGGATACAAACCATAAAAGGCAGTGTTACACGCTCCAACGGATAACGTGGTAAAACTACCACCGGAAATCCACGCACTTGTTAAACCCTCACAATTAGAACGAACCCAGTAATAATAAGTTGTTGAAGGGGTCAAGTTATTCATTGTTGCCGAAGTAGCAGCTATACTTCCATTAGGAGTTGTTCCGCTTGTTGGAGCGGTATTGTTAATTGAAAAATAAACATCATAAAACGATGGATTGGAGGGAGAAGCCGTCCAACTGATACTGGCTTGGTTTACGCCTACGTTAAACGTACTCAAATTGGTTGGCGGTACACAACCGGCAGACGGAGCACAAGTAACTGTTCTGGTACGTAAGGTAGCACTATTCCCACAAGACGAATTGGAATGCAGAAAAAAGCGAACCGTTTCCGCAGAAGCACTGGATTGCCAAACCAAAGGCGTTATTCCGGCAGCATATGAAACTGTACCTGATTCATTGGTAATAGTGAGATAATCCGTGGCGATAGAACTGCCAAAAGTATATTGTTTGTTCGCCAATACATTTACATTCGAATATTCTCCGGCTTTTGCATTAGAAACAATCGTTTCCGAATTTCCAGTACAAGCAGGTGTAAAAGTGGCTGTTGGATGTAAACCATAAAACGCACTATTACAATTAAGACCCTGCGGAGTAGTAAAACTTCCACCGAATAACCAGGTTGATTGAACCGTATTACAATTGGAACGCACAAAATAGTAGTACGTTGTATTACTGGATAAATTATTGATGAGTGTACTGGTATTGAGCGGATAAGAGGTTTGAGAGGCATTCGGTTCTAGTCCTGTTAAATTATAGGCAAACTCATAACCGTTTGACGGTGCCGGACTCGGTGCATTCCATGTAAAGAAGGCAGAATTGGCGGTGATATTGTTCACACTTAAATTAGTGGGTTGATTGCAAACAACTGCAGAGGTAAAAAACTCTCCACCTTGCATCCAAACACTGTATTGCCCGTTATAGTTAGAACGCACCCAATAATGATAACGTTTGTTAGGATTTAAATTAGATACGGTGGCTGAAGTTGTAGCTGAAAATCCAGTAAAAGCGGAATCAGAAGAGTTACTCGGCGGAAGCGGCAAACTAAAACTTCCGGGAGCTTCAATAATATGATATTGATACCCATTGGTGGGAGGCAGACCAATCCAATCCCATTGCCAACTGAACGAAACAGAATTGGTCGATACATTGGTAATTGTCAAGTTTGTGGGCGGAAAACGATCCTGAAGTGAACTCATCACATAAACCGTTTTGTTGATGCTATTGGTTTGACAGGCTTCATTGGTATGATAATACACACGTGCTTCACCGGTGTAATTAAAGTTTTTGAATACCAAAGGAGAATAACCGGCTGTTAAATAAAAACCTTGATCATCTGTAATGGTTATATAGTCCTGATACCCTTGTTCAGCATCACCGGTTTTATACGCATAAAAAGTATAAAAACGATTGGCCAATACATTCAATTTATGGTATTTTCCATTGGAAGCCGTGAACAAATCAATGGTTTCTGCATTCCCGGAATAATTGGGTGTAAACGTAACCGATGATACGGGAGTTCCTGTTGTACACTGACTATGTAACGAAATAGTTGAAAACAGCATCAACAATAAAAATGAAAAAGTAATTTTTTGCATAGTAATTCATTTAAAAAGAATCAAAAAAATGGAATCTTTATTATACAATTTCAATTTTCAATCCCTATTCATCTAAAATGCTAAACTAAAAAACAACTCCTTTTTTAAAGAACCGTTAAAAACATAAATCGCACACATTTTCATCTCTTAAATAAAGTAAAACTGTTATTTTTGAAAATATAAAAACCGGTATATTAAATTACTTCAAACAATACCATTATTATTTTTTTTCGGATGGATGAGCACTCTTTCCGGACAGGAAATTTATTTTACCAACGTAAGTAACTCCTTAAATCTACCCTCACAAGAATGTTATAATGTACTGCAAGATGCCAAGGGGTATATTTGGATTGCAACTGAAAATGGTTTGGTAAAATACAGCAAAGACAGCAGCATCATATTTGACAAACAAAATGGTTTGACTGAAAATGGTGTGTATTATATAGAAGAGAGAAAACCGGGAGAACTGATGCTCATCACATCGAATAATCGGTTTTTAAGTATAATAAACAATACCATTAAAGAAGAAAAAATATCGCAAAAAATTCAACGCTACCTTTCGCTAAATTCATTAGAACACACCTTTGACATCAGCTATCTGATAAACAAAGACACTAAGGATAACCTAATCATTAATTCGCAACAACGCACTATTCAAATTGATACAAAAACAAAAAACATTATTGATTTATCTTCGCACAACAACTATCAAACGGATGCTTATCTAGTGATTGACAAAAACAAAGACAACAGCTTTTTTGTTAAAAACAATATCAAATGGATAAGCGAACTTCAAAAGAGAAATAATCAATTGGATATAGCCATTATAGGAAATGGAAAAGCAAAAAAAATTACAATTAACCTACTCAACGATTCGCGGTTAGATTGGCGTTCAAGAATAGTAAACAGTGATAGTTATACTTTTGTATCTGTTCACAACAACCTGATTCAAATTGATGAGGAGCTGAATATAAAAGTCGTCCCTTTTTCAAGTGTAATTTCTTCTCTTTACATCCATAAGAAACATGGATTATGGGTAGGCACCAGCTCCAACGGTGTCTATCATTATCCCAACAGCAAAAGTTTAGAAACGTTTAATCATGGCTTAAATGGATTAACCGTTAGTTCAATTGCAGTGGACAAAGAAGGTGGTACATGGTGTACTACAACGGAAAAAGGTGTATTTTATGCCGGAAACTACTCGGTGTTGCATTATCCGGATAAAAAAGAACTGAATAAGAAAACTACATTTTTAAAAACCATCAACAATCAACTGTTTTTATCAACTGAAATTGATCAATTATTGAGAATAGAAAACAATCAAATTTATAACACAAAATTACTATCAACCGGCAATACAGACATAACCGATATTTTAGGGTTCAAGAATAAGTTATACATTGCAACTAAAGGGTATTTTGGCACTTTAAATAACCAATATCAAGTTGAAAGAACGATAGAAAGTCCTAAAAATAATGGTAATTTAACGGGTTATCAACTCGATGATTTTGGCAATCAAGTGTATATTTTAGGAGTTGGTGCAGTGTATCGATACAATGGAAACAAAACAGAGATCCTTCCGCAATCTTTACCTTCCAAAGGAAGGTGTTTCAAAGTACTGAATGAAGATTTACTGTATGTGGGTTGTAATGACGGTTTGTATAAAATAAAACCCCTTTCCAATACGTTGGAAAAAATAAAAGACATCAACACCGCTGTTTCAAAAATTTTAATTTCTAAAAAAGGCAAGGTTTATTTTACCACTAAAGGACAAGGTTTTTATCAATTAGAAAATGACAAGGCTATTGCTATTCCGATAGAAAATGCCAGTTTGGTAATGAATGATCTCACAGAAGATGAACATGGAAATATTTGGATAGCCGGCAATAACGGCTTGATAAAGTATCATCCCAAAAAATCGAATGTTTACAGCAAAGCAAACGGATTAGTATCTAATGATATTACACATTTGAGTAATTATCAAAATAAACTTTTTCTTTCTTCTCCTGATGGTTTATGCCAATTTCCTATAGAAACAGAACTGAAAAACCAAACGCCTCCTCACCTATTGGTGGCTCAACTTCGCGTAAACGACTCTATTTATACTTATGAAAATAAAACTATTAAACTGGACTATTGGCAAAACAATTTAACCGTAACCTTAGATCGTTTGCATTTTAAAAAAGGGAATCAAGAAGGTATATTGTATAAATTAATCGGTCAGGATTCCGAATTCAGGAAAGAGAATACTAAGGTACTTCGCTTTGAAAATTTAGCTCCAGCCGAGTATAAACTTGTAATGTATGCGATAAATAATGATGGTTTAAAAAGTGAAAAACCATTGCAACTGCAATTCAAAATTCATCCGCCTTTTTGGAAAACCGCTTGGTTCATCGTGTCGATGATAGTTTTAATCCTTTTCGTCATAATTCTAATCATAAAACAAGTCATTCAATCGATTAAAAAAAGAGAAGCTGAAAAAACACGCATCAACACCTTACTATCCGAGTCGCAACTGAGTGCTTTGCAAGCTCAAATGAATCCACATTTTATTTTCAATGCGATAAATGGCATTCAAAATTATATCCTAAATAAAAAAGAAGAGGAAGCGTATAACTATCTAACCAAATTCAGTAAACTCGTCCGTTTGGTTTTAAATAATTCCAGAAATAAAGAATTAACTTTACAGGAAGAATTGGATATGCTGGCGTTGTATATCGAATTAGAACAACTTCGCTTTGACCACGCGTTTGATTATCAGCTCACGATTGATCCATCTGTGAATCCCTACGAAATAGAAATCCCTTCGATGCTCATTCAACCGTATGTTGAAAATGCCATTTGGCATGGATTAATGAACTTGAAAAAAGAAAGAACCGGAAAATTAACGATTGCTATTTCAACAGAAAATGATCTGTTAAAAATCATCATCGAAGACAATGGCGTTGGCAGAGTAAAATCGAATGAATTCAAAACCACCACTATTCATCATTCGGTTGGTATGCAACTCACCGAAGAACGTTTGGAAATGATAAAAAACATCTGGAATACCAATGAAGTGAAAGTGGTAATTCAAGATTTATATGATGATAAACAAGAAGCAAGTGGAACAAAAGTAGCATTATTTTTACCTTTAGGAGGATGAACAACACAGCAACCATAAAAACCATTTTGGTAGATGACGAAAAAAACAGCAGAGAAGTGCTCACCAAACTGCTGGAAAAAAAGCATCCCGAAATCGAAATCATCGGCGAAGCATCCAATGTAGATGAAGCGTATCAATTGTGTATAAAATTACAACCTCAACTGGTTTTTTTAGATATTCAAATGCCACAAGCCAATGGGTTTAACTTACTCAAAAAGTGGGAAGAAATTCCGTTTGAAGTCATTTTTGTCACCAGTTTTGACCAATTTGCCATTACGGCGATAAAGTTCAATGCGTTGGATTACTTGCTAAAACCCATTGATGTAAAAGAATTAGAAGTAGCTGTTGAGAAAGTAATAAAAAACGTAACCTCTAAAATCAATCAAAACCATCAAGTGATTAACTTAATCCAAAGTTTGGTAACGAATACTTCTGATAAAAAATTTGCCATTCACAATGGCGAAAAAGTAAAAATGATTAATAGCTCAGATGTTCAAGTAATCAAAGGAGATGGAAGATATTGTCAAGTTATCCTTCAATCCGGAGAAACGCTCACTACTCCAAAAAACCTGAAAGATTTTGAAGACTATTTCGGCGAAAAGTCGAGTTTTGTTCGCATCAGTAAATCACACCTTATCAATGCCTCTTATATCAAAAACTATTTCAAAGGTGAACCTTTTATCATCCAAATGACAAACGATGAAACCTTTGAAGTAGCCAGAAGAAAAAAACCGGAAGTGCTGATGAAATTAAGAGGAAATATATAAAGAGTAGTTCATCCTAAAATTCAAAAAAAATCTAAAATTTCATTTATATAGCATCAAAAAAAAGCCCAAATACTTTTAATATGATTTGGGCTATAACTAAACTTATTAAAATTACCCCATTACAACCCTGCCACAATTTCTCTCCATCCTTCCAATTCAGGAATGCCCGGTTTGCGTTTTCCAAAAAACTGAACGATGATTTCGCCTTTATCATTAAACACCTCAACAGCTGTAACTACGCCATCTTCAGTAGGTTTTCTAACGATATACGTTTGTGCAATTTTTGACATATCTAAATGTAAATTGAAATCAGGATCCATCACATTATACCACGTTCCGTGCCACATTGTTTTGCGAACAGTTCCAGTGTGAATTTGAATATTTCCACGATTTCCAACAAAAACCATAATAGGTAATTTTTGTTTCGCCGCTTCTTCCAATAAGGTAACGATGACTTCTTTTTCTACTTTTTTAGCAAAATAATCGTTCGGAGCCAAACGTAAAGCTTGTGTTCTGGTTACTCCGAATTTTTTCAACATTCCAAAAAATTCGTGCGTGTCTTTCAACTCAATCCAGGCTTTTTGAAATCCTTCAACATCAATTTCTGAGTCTGGTTTTTCGGTAGGCAGTATTGTAACTTCAGTAGAAGTTTCAGTCGTTTCTTGATTTTCTGATTTGTATTTTTCAACCAAAGCATCAAAAGCCGATCCGTTGCTGTCGGGAGTTAAATAGATTTTGTGAATCGCCAAACCATCCTTCCCAAAAAATTGTAAACTTTTGCGAGTTCCATGTTCAGATGTTTCGCTTACAGCATAGGCTTTATCCCAAGCGGAAAGAAAAATTCGCAAATCAATATCTTCACCTACAAATAATCCTGCGTGTGGACTACTGAAATCCGGATTCAAGTAAATTCCTTTGCGTTCGTGTACACATTCTTCGTTACGCGTCAAAGCCATCACTTTTCCTAAGCTTTCGATTTCGGATAAAATGGATGAAAATTCCGGTTTCAAACGAGTGACTGTTTCACCGATTTGTGTTGCAACTAATTCCGCTTCGCTCACGCCTAATTGCTCGGCAGCATTTCTAATTCTTAAGTTGGGATTGCTTGCTTTTAAAGCTTCCCATTGATTTTTTAATGTTGTTTCTGTTGTATTCATTTTTGTATGATTGTATTAAGTTCCAAATAAAATTAACGGATTTTGATTGATGGGATTAGTGCAAATTGTACACGGAAAATTATACACCTTGCTGATGTTTTCGCCTGTAAAAACGTCGGTTGGTTTTCCTTGACAAAAGACTTTTCCTTTTTTCATCATTATAATATGTGTGGCAAATTGAGCTGCCAAATTTAAATCGTGCAACACCACTACGGCTGTGTTTGCTTTTTGAGTAAATGTTCGGATGGATTGCATCACGGTATGTTGATGCAACACATCTAAATTGTTGAGCGGCTCATCTAGAAATAATAATTTATGAGCAACTTCGTTGTCTAATTGCGTGAGTACACGAGCCAAATGTACTCGCTGTTTTTCACCACCCGAAAGTGTGTTGTAACTTCGTTTGGCGAATGGAATTACATCGGTTTCAACCATTGCTTTTTCAACCGCAGTATTATCTTCTTTGGAGGGAACGGATTCAAAATACGGATACCTTCCCATCAAAACCACTTCTTCCACCGTAAGCGGAATATCGTGATTGTATTGTTGTGAAAACTTGGCTTTGTGAAGGGGTAATAACTTATGATCCCACTCTTCAAACGTTTTCTTTTTAAAAAAAATAGGTTCTTCGTTATCGGTCATTTCATTAGCCAACATTGATAATAAAGTAGATTTTCCGGCACCATTTGGACCAACAATTACAACCAATTCGCCATAATTAACATCCACATCAATGTTTTGAAGAATCGCCACTTTTTTGTGAGCATACGATATTTTGCGAGCAACTATCATACAATTGATTTTTTATTTTTGATTAAAATAAGAATAAAAACCGGTGCTCCTAACATCGCTGTTAAAATGCCGATTGGAATTTCTGATGGTGCTACAATTGTTCGGCTAATGGTGTCCGCAACAACTAATAAAATACTACCAAAAACAGCCGATAAAGGTAAAATCAATTGATAATTGGATTTAAAAATCAACCGTAAAATATACGGAATTACCAATCCTACAAAACCAATTGTGCCTGAAAAAGCTACTGTCGTTCCCACCATCAAAGCGGTAAAAACTACAATTTGCTTTTTTATTTTTTCCACCGGAATACCTAAATGTTTTGCATCATTTTCGCCTAACATCAAAGCATTTAATGATTTTCCTTTTCCTAATAAAAAGAAATAAGAGATCAATAAAACTACTAAAAGTAAACCGTTTTTCATCCAAGTTGCTCCGGCCAAACTTCCTAAATTCCAAAACGTTAAATCGCGAAGTTGTTCTTCTTTTGAGATGTAAATTAAAAATCCGGTGAAAGCAAATCCGATGGCTGTAATGGCAACTCCGGTAAGCAACATCATAACCACATTGGTTTTTCCGTTGACGGTGGCAATTTTATACACAATTAACATCGTGAGTAAAGAGCCTAAAAACGCCATCAAACTCAACAAATAAAAATGTAAACTTTCCGGAATGAAGGCTTTTAAAACACCGCCCAAAACAATGGAAGTTGCGGCGAATAAAGTCGCTCCCGAGGTAATCCCAATTAAATCGGGAGTTGCTAATGGATTTTTAAACATTCCTTGCATACACGTTCCCGAAACGGATAACATACTGCCAATGAGAATACCCATCACAATTCGTGGTAAGCGTAAATCAAATAAAATGTACTGATCGGCTTCTGAGACTTCCGTGGAAGAAACGAAGAAACTTTTCAGGATGGAAAAAACGTCTGTTTCAAATTCATACACACCTACAAATAAAGATACGGTTGCCAAAATAATCAGCAACAAAATACTTAAAAGCAGGTAGGTAACGAGTTTATTTGGCATTTCCTGAAATTAATTGATTAAGTTCTACTACGCCTTCGCCAACTCTTGGCCCGAAACCGGAGAGTAATGCACCGTCCATTGCGATAATATTTTTATTTTTTCCGGCTTTGGTTTTAGCTAAACCTTCAATTTTTAAAGCTCCTTCTACTCCGCCTAAACTTTGTAAACCGGAATCAAAAAAGAGAATATAATCAGGATTATTAGCTAACAAAGCTTCGGGTGTTAAAGGTTTAAAATCATCAAATCCATTCACAGCGTTTTGTCCTCCGGCTAAAGCAATCATTTTATCAACCGGTGTGTTCTTCCCGGCCACCATTAATGTTCCGGCACCACGAGCATAAACAAACAATACTTTTGGTTTAGTCGGAATTGCTTTTGCGGTTTTTACTTTCTTATCAATTGACGACTGTAAAGCAGCAAATTTTTTTTCGCCTAAAACAATCGCCACTTCTTGAATCAAGTTTTTAGTTCCTTGAATCGAAAATTCTTGTTTAAAAATATGTGTTTTAACACCGGAAGCTTTCAATTTGGCAGCTAAATCGGGGTTCATATCTTTTTCTGTTGCTAAAATCAAGGTTGGTTTTAATGCCATAATCGATTCGATGGAAAGCGTTCGCACGTGACCTAAATCTTTTACTTTTAAAGTGGTTGGAAACGTACTGGTGACATCGGTTGCCACAATTTTATCTTGATGACCAAGAGCACAAACCATCTCGGTGATGGCTCCATTTAAGGTGATAATTCGTGATTGATTTTGTTGATTTTCATTTGAAAAAGCAACTATACCAATCAAACAAAAAAGAAATGTGATTGTATTTTTCATAGTTTTTGACTTTAAGTATTTTTTTGAAATCATTAAGAAATTAAGGTTCATTAAGTTATTATTTGTTTAAGAAAACCGAGCCGTTTTACCAGCCCGATTATCCATACAAACAAAAAACTCAGTAATTATTAGTTCAATATTTCATATTCAAAAACCGGGAAACCTCTTTCTCCTGCATCATTGGTTAACGATAAAAAGCGAAGTTTGTAAATGTTTCCTTCCACATCTTTCACTATATAAAAACGATCGTCTCTGATGCTTGGCAATGCTCCAGGACCACCACCCAATCTCCAATTTGCACCAATAACTCTTTGGTCTGTGGCCGAAACAGTGAATGAAGATTCGATTACATCTGCTAAACCGAAAGTGTCATACGCTACATCAGCTGTTAAAAGTTCATAAACTGTTGTTCCTCCTTTTACGTTTGTCGTAATAAAATCAGCATAACCATAAGTTACATCAGCTCCCATATAAGGGAAATAGTTGGTGAAAGTTGTGAAATTCAAATCCCATTTGTTTTTCTCAGGTTGAGCAGCAACTTCTTGTCCGCTAACTAAACTGAAGAATGAAAAATGAAACGCTGTATTTTTAGAAATGGTCACCGTTGAATGTGTGGTTGCACCTAAATCGGCATATTGCAACACGTAGTTATCTCCACTTCTGGTAATTCTGATTTTTTTCCAACCTCTTGGATCTCCGTCGGTGGCAACAGCACCAAGGTTTGGCGTAGTAGTTCCGGCTTTAAAACCTAAGTTTACCAAATATACTTTGTTATCTGCATCGTTGGCAGAAATTTCGGCAATGGCTGTTCCTACTCCAGCTCCCGCACCTTCTAAAATTCCGGTTGGATTGTCAACATAACCTAACGAAGCTAAGGTTGAAAAACCTACAGAAACCGATGCATCTTCCGTTTGAACCTCATCGATATTGGTTGTATTCAACTGTTTTACAGCCATTTTTAATGAACCGTTTATAGCTACTCTAAATGCTGAGCCTGAAGAAAAACCTAAATCCCAAGATTCTCTTGCAACAGAAGTTTTGGTTGATGTACTTAAATCGACATACAATTGATTTTGTTGGTTAGGGCCTCCTGTTGAAGCTTCAATTACAGCTTCTGAAATCGGTGGAACATAAGGTGTGCCTTCATCATCGCTTGAACAAGATGCAAGTGATAAAACACTAAGTGATAAAATAAAAAATCCTTTTTTCATTGTGATTGATTTTATAAAATTAAAAATTGAGGTTATACGTAAGTTTGGTAAAATAACTGGTTCCGTAAGCCAGTAAAATTTGAGAGGAAACGGAATGTCCGCCACCTTGATTTAGATTAGTTTGATTGATGTCGGTTATGTTGAATAAATTTCGTGCTCCGATGGTGAGTTCTAATTTTTCATTGAAAAAATTCTTTTGAATGGAAGCATCCAACCAATTATACGATTCAATATCAGACAAAATATAACCTTGTTGACCCACTACAAATTGTTGCGTTTTTCCGGTGAATTTGTAATATAAGGAAGCAATGGTATTCCACTTTTCAATGTTGTATGAAACACTGCTATTCAGGTTGAATGAATAAAGGTATTTGTCGTCTGAAGTAAATTCGCCATCATCAATCAAACGGGAAATTCCCACTAAAGAGGCTCCTAAATTGAATCGCCATTGGTTGTATTCCAATTGATTATTCGTAGAAACATTCCACATATTGTATTTGTTGATGTTGATGTATTGGTACATTGGATTATTGGTGGTTTCATCAAAACCGATTAAAGCCATATCGATTCTGTCTTTGATATCCATAAAACTGGCAATCAAATTTGTTGAAACAGCCACATCGGAACCAAAAGAAAATCGCTTTTTTACACTTGCTTCGTAGGAATTACTTACTTCGGGAGTTAAGTTTTCATTACCGACAAAAAAGTGTCCGGAGAAAATCATTTCGTTAAACATTTCTTCAAAATTGGGCGTTCGGAATGATTTTCCAACAGAAGCCCGTATTTCTAAATTGTCCTTAAATAATTGTCTGGCACCTAAAGAAAGAGCATATTGATTGTCGAATTTGGATTGAAAAGAGTAACGTGCTCCCGGACGAAGTGAAAAAGTAGAGGAAAGTTTAACTTCGGAAACCGCAAAAATATCATAATTGTCGATTCGTTCACGGATGGTTTTGGTGGTGTTATTTTCTCCTTCTATTAATGAAAAACCGTAATTATTGACTAGTTCATAACCCAATTGTAAATCGAATTTGTCATTGTTAAAAAAGTTGCTGAAGTTTCCGATTGAATACAAGACTTCCATCGATTGATCTTTGAATTCATTGTTGTTCATTTCGTTTCTTGCTGAAATATTATACCTGAATTCTTCAAATAATCTTTCTTGTAATTGATGCGAAACTGAAATATTGTAATTTACTTTGGAAAATAATTTTCCAACCGCATTCAAATGATGGTAAAATCGATTGGTAAAATAGCGGATGTCATCGCCGTACTTATAAGCTCCTAACTGATTACTGAAACCGGATTGAACGACACTATTGAAAAAATCAACTTGTTCATCCAAATATTCAAATTTGTAAAACGCTTGAAAATTACCTTTTCTAAAACTGACTAAAGCGGTTGAATTCCACTGCTCTTTTGGTAGCCAACGATAACCTCTTTGTCCATCGTTTTCAGAATGATTTTTTCCTTTTTGCTCATTTAAAAATCCCTGAAAATCATTGCGATTCACGCCAATACTGGCAAACCATTTATCTGAAATGTTATGAGCTACTTTCAGGTTTTGAATGTGTCTTCCTTTATCAAACCATTCGTATTCGTTGCCAATGGTTTCTTCTTGCAGCGTTGTGCTGATTGCCCATTTGTGTGTATTGCTTTTTTTGGTGATGATATTTAAAATTCCGGAAACGGCATTGGCTCCGTGTGTTACTCCCATTGAACCTTCGATGATTTCAATTCGTTCGATGTCGTTGAGGTTAATTTGTGATAAATCGACATTGTTACCAAATCCGGCTTCGTTGACTAGCGGAATGTTATCTACTAAAATTTTGAAATATTGTGCGTCTAATCCAAACATCGAAACAGTTGAACGGCCGGTGCTGCTACTTGGTCTTACAGTAATGTTTAAATATTGATTTAGCACATCGCCCAAATTGTTTGCAGCAAGGTTTTTAATATCTTGACTTGTTATAACACGAACGTTATGAACCGATTTTTTTAGTGATTGCGGTTCAAATTGACCAGTGACAACAACATCGGCTAAAGCGATTGTTTTGGTGGTGTCAATTGCTTGTGCCCAACTTGAAGAAGCATATAAAAAGAATAAAATGGGGATTAAATTTCTCACTATTAAGATTGTTTCTAAATAATATTGGGCAAATATATATGTTATTTTTATTTATTCTAAATAAACATAGTATTTTTTTATGTTAATTATTTTAAACAATTGATTGTCAAAAGATAATCGGAAATTGCTTTATGTATTTATTATTTATCATTCTAATCTGTTTTAAATAGCACACGGATTTGATAGATATAATAATTTTAGCTGATTGATAGCTTCGCCATAAAACGATTTGGATGGATTCGTTTAGGGTAGCATTTTCATTTTATTGAGAATTTTGATTAATCTTTATGGAGATTCCTCCTTCGTCGGAATGACAAGATGATGTGAAAATTGGGACAAAATTCTTTTCTCACGGAGAACATTGAAAGGATTCCTAAGGAAAGACAAGATTGTGTGAAAACTGAGTCAGAGACTGAAAACTGACTACTGCTCCCCTAGCCCCGATTGAAATGGAAAGCCTTGTGATGGATTGTTGTATTTTTTCTTGGCAAAAAAAAGCGACCAAAGGAAGCTCTTTTTTTGACTTAGAAAAAAACAACAAGACAAACAAGCTTGGAATGGAAAGCGGGAATAGCTTCTGAAAAAAGTTAAAAGTTGGGAGTTGGGAGAAAAAAAAGCTTTGTCAAAGTTTGGAGTTTTGACAAAGCTGATGTGGAATTATAAATTTATGTTTTTATGCTTGCGGAAGAAAAACCTCAGCCATCATACAGCGGGCACTTCCGCCGCCGCAGGCTTCGATGGTGTCGAGGCTCGAGGAGATTATTTCGCAGTGTTCTTCAATTTTGTGAAGTTGGGCTTTGGTCAGACTTTGGTGAGCGGAATTGCTCATAACCAAATAGCGTTTGTTGTCTTTTCCTTTGACTTGCAACATATTTCCGGCGAAGTTGTTCACTTGGTCTTCGGTGATGAGGATGATGTCTTTTCCGTCGGCACGCAGGTTGTCGAGCACCATTTTGCGTTCTTTTTTATCGTCGATGCAGTCGGCACAAATCACGGCAAAGGTTTCGGCCAGACACATCATTACGTTGGTGTGGTAAATGTGTTTTCGCTCGCCATTGACGGTTTGATAGGCTTCGAAAATAACAGGAGCCAAATCGAAATCTTCGCAAAATTCGATGAATAATTCTTCGTCAGCACGAGGCGAAAGTGCACAATAAGCTTTGGCATTGTCGCGGTCTAAGAGGATGCTTCCGGTGCCTTCGAGGAAAAATCCGTCTTCTTCGGCAGAAGTGTAATCCATAATTTCGTTGACCACAAATCCACGATCTTCGATGATGTCAAGGATATCTTCTCTTCGCTCCAAACGACGGTTTTCGGCAAACATTGGGTACAAGGTTACATCGCCATTTTCGTGAAAGGAAATCCAGTTGTTTGGAAAAATACTGTCGGGCGTATCGGGATCAAGTGTATCATCTACGACAATTACGTTAACGCCCACTTTTTGCAATTTTTCTACAAACGCATCAAACTCTTGCTGAGCTTTGGCATTCACAGTGGCTGGAGTTGTATTGTCTAATACTTTTTGATAATAATTATTGACGGCCGTTTGCTCATTCATTCGGAAGGCAACGGGACGGATCATTAGAATTGAGTTTGTAGTTTGATTCATAGTTTTTTTGTTTCAGGTTTCAAGTTTCAGGTTGTTTAGTGCTATAAACCTGCTGTTATTTATCTCTTACTAATGGAAGTGTCGAACATCTTAAAAGTCCTTCTTGCTTTGCGATTTCGGCGTATGGAATTTCTTCGACGGTGAAGCCATTTTCACGAAGCCAATTGTTTAAGCGGGTAAAATTTCGTTCAGAAACCACCACATCGGGTGCAATGGAAAACACGTTGGAATTCATATGATACATTTCATCTCGCGTGATGTGAAATAAATTATCTTTTCCGAAAAGGTTCACTAAAAACATATAATCAGCTTCTTCACGGAAACCGCTTTTGTAGATAATTCCTTTGTCTTTTCCCACGGGTTGAAAACAACAATCGAGGTGCAACGCATTGTCACGAGCTTCTATTTTTGACTTAACTAAATCGAAATCTTTTACTTTTTTGTGCGGAAATAATTGTTTGATATATTCCACGCCTTGCCAGTTAGTTCGAGCTGTGATGTAATCTTTGTAATCGGAACCTTTGTATGTTCCGATGAAAATATAATCGTTCCATAACATTACATCACCACCTTCAATATGGACTTCTTCGGGTGGGCGAACGACTTTTTTTGGATCGATGTGATCGATAACATATTGAATGGCATCGAGTTCTTTTTCTCTGTCGGGAAGAATATTGGCTTTGATGAAAATATCATCGATGACAAAACCGATGTCACGACTGAAAATTTGGTTGTAATTATTGATGATATCCGGTCTGAAAACTTCTACATCGTATTTTTTGAATACTTGATTAAACGCTTCCATTTCGGTAATCATATCGGATTCAATGGGATAGGTTCCCGCTAAAATGTGTTCGAGTGATTTTGGGTCATAGGCTTCGTCGGCAGTTGGAGTTGGTCCGTTGCTAACAGCAGTTCCTAGGACCACGGCCCTTAATCGGGAAGTTTCGTTTTGAATGTTGAGTGGTAACATAAAGTTGAAATTGGCTTTTGACAAAGATAAAAAAAGGGTTTCAAAAGCAATAGTTATTGTGAAATTAATAGTTTTATAAAATGCTTATTGTGAATTATTCAATTTTACATTGTAGTAAAACCATAAGAACCTTTTAGCTTGAACTCTTTTATGTAATTTAAAGCCGGCTTTTTCAATTCCTCTTATAGAACTTGTATTGTCTGTATTGACAACTATAAAAACTTCTTTACTTATTTTTAAAACATCTCTAGCAATGTAATTTATCACAAACGGGTAAATTGATTTTCCTTTATATTCATTTATAGTTGAACACTCTCCAATTGCTGGTCCTTTTTTATTGATTATAGCAAGCAGATTAAGCTTTTTAAAAAGAAAGCTTTTGTGTACATATACATTATTAATTCTAATAAAATATTTGGATTTATTATCATTAATTTTTTCCATTTCAATCTTAAAATCAAGGGAAGGAAATTGAACAAAAAAATCGGGTGTCATATAATATAATAAGACATCAATTTTTTTAATTTTTAAATAAGGTTTAATTTTTTTTATCATTTTCTCTTTAAAAATTTTAAAAGCGAAGAAATTTTCTTCTTTTTCTTTTTTAAATGCTTTTCAAGCATTTGATAAAGTTTAAAATAGTTTGAATTTATTACCCAATGATATTGACCACCTTTAAAGTAAAATTGTTCTGTGTTAAAACTATTTTTAAACTCAAAAACACCTTTAGAACCACCAAGAGATATGTTGTAACCCGAATGATTTTCATTTAATGAAAGTTTAATTGCCTCCCATTGTAAAAAATGACCTGCTAAAAGATCAGGTTTTTCTCTTTTTGTTCCTCCTAAAATATAAGTATAATAATTCCCTGATTTGATTAATAATATTGAACCTTTAATTTGGTTTTCTTTTCGAACTACAAGAATTTTTAATACATTTTTCTTCTGAAGTTCAAACAATGTGGTTTTTATATCATTCCAATCTCTTATGCTGTAATTTGCCGATTTTGCATTTTCCAAGTATAATCGATAAGCTTCTTCAATCTGTTGGTTTGTTTCGATGATTTCAAACTGCAAATCTTTTCTATACGAACTTCTGATATCTCGTCTGACAGAAGATTTTAAAGAATTTAATTTTGATTCTTCATTATACGATTTTAAATCTACCCAATTTAATCCATTGGTAGAATACACATATTTAAAAACATGACCTTTTTGGGCGGATTTTAAAGACGAGAGATTATCAATTGCTGATAATGTATGTAAATTTTGAGTTTCGGTTATTGGAATATTTATATGGCAGTAACATGTTTTATGATATTTTGCCCTTGTATTAGTCGCTTCAATTAATTCATTTAAACATTCTTCATACCCCAAACTAACAATTGGTCCGTAAGGAATAATGTAAAATTTAAAAACGAATGCTTTGGCAATAACAGCGGCGAAACCTCCAATAATTTTGTCATTATCGAGTAATATCCCAATTTCAAAATCAAAACCGTATGAATAAAAGGACTTATTCCAATCAGAAAGTAATAAATGAGAGCCTCGATCCTCATTTATTACATAAGAATCCCATTTATCTAGCCAAAGTTTGTCTTTTGAAAAAACAATTTCCATTAATTCACAATTCTGTATAGTAAATCATTTGAATTTGAAACAACAATTTTTCCATCCAAATCAATATTTAAAACGGTTTTTTCAAATTTAGATAAATAATTTACTAATTCGATTAAAGTTGGATTCCAAATTTCATCATCTTTAATTTTTTTACCTAAATAAGAGAAATTTTCTGCTACTTCATCATCAATTTGATTTGGCTCTTTAAAAATTCTACCAGTATGATACTTCATTGGAACAGCAAAATACGTGTGAGCTATAAATATTCCCTTTTCATTTATTAGTTTTATGATATTTTCTTTATGTAAAGCCTTTTTAAAATCGACCATTTCTAAAGTTTGAAAAACATAAAATTCATTGTTAACTAGTTTATGTTTGAAAAAAAGCGGAGAATAGTTTGCGTATTTATATGTTTTATTTTTATTAGATTTCCAAAACAGAAAAACCTTTATAATAGGAAAAAACAGACTCAAAACACAATTAACAAACGTAAATAAAGACTTAAACTTTCTTTGATAAAAAAAACGTTTAAAACTTCCAGCTGTTTTTCCATATTTAAGAATCAAATTTCTATCTGCATAAAAATGAAATATTATGTTTTTAATCATCATTCCAAGTCTATCTTTAATAGAGTAATCTTTAATCCCTTTTAGGAAACTAATTAGAGTAAAATCATTTCTGTTTAACTGATTAATCACTCCTCTTGTAGCAGTTCCTGAATCGATGTAATTCCAAAGTATTTTGATTTTTTTTTGTGTCAGATTATTGGAAAAATCTTTGGAATCAATTTTAGTATTATGATACAAACTAAAATTATAAGGTTGGTATCCATGATCTATCCATGTTGACACTTCATCAAATGGTGGTTGAAAATTAAAAAAGTCTGCTAAACTTTCATCTAACGGTTTCAATGATTGTGATAAAGAATGATAAGCCAATTCATGTCCGTCTTCTTTCCAAAGTAATAGCTCTTCTGAGTTATTTTCAAAGGAAGCATTATCTTCTCTTTTTGAAAAATGATTAAGAAAAAAACCTTTTGTAACCTTTATATTGTTTTCTTTAAAAAATATTCTTTGTAACCGAATACTCTCTAATGTGTCAAAATCACAATGATCTGTAAAACTCACAATGGCAGAAAATGGAATTTTCGATCGACTAAATTCGATTGCATAATGTTGTGAAAAAAGTAATGTGGGTTGAATAAAAAAATCAAACGAATTGTTCGCCTGAACAATTTTTTTTGAATTTTCTTTTCCTTTATATTCCGTTAAAGGATTTGAGTTTTCAGGATTAAAGTGCCAAATAAGTTTTTTTGGATTAGATGGATTGACTTCCCATATTCCAAAATTGATATTTGGTTGTATATAATATCCATTTTCTAATATAATAATCTTTGGACAAAATTCATTTGCAATTCTATCCTGATTACATCTTACCCAGGTATAATCATGATTTCTGAAGGAAATGATAGGTATTTTAAATGCTATACAAATAGAAAAAGATTGTGATTTGAAAGCATCAAATTCATTACTATCAAATGCCAATTTGTTAGAGATAATTTCTTTCTGAATAGACTTTTTATCTCCATTTTTTGAAACGAAATATACAGATTCAATCATATTCAAGTAAGAAATTTGAAAACGTAAAAATACATTTTATCGCTTAACTATTGCCAAAAAAATAAATTTTAAAAGAATCGAATAAAAAAAGCTCCCAAAAAAGGAGCTTTTAAAAAAATTTAAAATAAGTTTATTTCACCACAATTTTTTTTTTTTTCTGCAAATCACCGCTCTGAATTGTCAAGACATAAATTCCTGATAAAAGATTTTGTACTGAGATACTGTAATTCGTATCAAGAGAAACGTTTTCATAATTCGCTAACATTCTGCCATTTAAATCAAACAATTTTAAAGTAGCAAATCCTAAATCAGCACGATTGCTTTTAATATTGATAACATCCTTGGCAGGGTTTGGATATATTGAAAATCCATTATCAAAATCGGAAACGGAAAGAGTCTCATTCACATCAATTTCACCTCGATACGGAGTCATATTGGGTTTAGTAAGTGTTACTTTTACAACTTCCTCTGAACTAAACGAAGCCAAATCAATTTCTATTTCATTATTAATCATTATTCCATCATACAAAATGATATTGTTTTGGGTAAGGGTTACATTTGCATCGGTTACGTTACTCCCAACAGAAATTACACCACCATTAATAGAAATTTCTTCCGGATGAATTGCAGTAATTGCCTCCGAAACCTGATTGCGGAAGACAACCGTTGGATCGCCAAAAAACACCCACGTTTGCATTACTTCAATCGCAGTATTGCTTTGATTATACGCTTCCAACATACTTAATTGACCATTGTAGAACAAACCACCCAAGGTTGTCATTCGAGTATTTTCATCACTTTGAATAATCAATTCTGTCATTTCGTCTTGGGTTTGCATCGGTTCAGCCCAAGCCATGAGAATGGAAGAACCGCAACTGGCAATGGCTCCGGTGATGTCACTACCTTGTTTGGCACACAACAATGACTCACATAAAGAAGTATTTCCTACAAAGGTTCCGTTATTACAAGCTACCGAAACCACAAATGGATATTTTCCTGAATTGGTTAACTGATTTACAGAACTGTTTGTAAAATCTCCGGTACTTACGCCTTCTGTCCAACCATGACCGGTATAATTCATCAAACCGGCTCCTTGATTGAGTGCGTTTACAATCATTGATGAGGATGGATTTCCCGGACTATCTCCTTCTCCCTGTGAACCTTCGTAAAATTCATGAACGGTATTGTATCCGAATGCCTGTAGTTTCGTTTTAATATTTCTAAGATGCTGCCAATCAGCTTCTCCGTCATCGCCATATCCGTATCCTTCATTAGAACCTATTCCGATAGCATTTGTCATCCAAGCTCCAGAAAAAGGACTAATTTCATATTCTAAGGTTCGGTTTACCATGGTTAGCACTTGAGCTAAGTTACCTGAAAATCGTCCGACAAACAATTCAGGATAAAAATCCGTTCCTTCTAACTGTCCGTAAAAAGAGTCGCTGTATAAATTCTCTTCACCGTTGAATCCATAATTGTGAGTAGGTAGTTGTTCATGATCACCTATTAGTAATACATAAACCAAATCAGGATTAGCTTGGTATTGGGTTTGGACCAAGCTTTTAATATCAAAAGAGGAAATTATGCCCGATTGAGTCAACTCGATAATACTGGTGTTTATTCCTTTTTCTTTTTTCCAGTTGGCTAATGATTCAACCACATTGCGATAAGCTGGTGGACAAACAATTAGAAGATGCCCTTGTTCTAGCATGCTTTGGTATTGAACTGCATTCGCATAATGATTTTGATAAAACGGAGCAAAAACCTCATCTCTTTTTGGAGAAGAAACAGAACGTTCATTCAAGCCAATTTCGTTTGGTTGATGAATAATTTTTGCGGTTACATTATGATAAATGCGTAATGTTTTAGTAATGGGATTGTATTGAAAAGGATAAAACGTCACAGTCACTCCTCGAGTTTGTCTAAAAATATAAGGTGTTCCTAGTTGAGCTAACGTTCCCGGAAAGAATGTATCTTGATTAAATACTTCACCTTTTGTGTAAGGAATAGTCTCCGGATTAATGTTTCGTTTTAAACTTCCTTTGGATGGTAAAACTTCCACATTGGTGTACTCCTCAAAACTGTCATAACTAATTTCTAATGAAAATGCACCTGAATCGGGCACTTGCAATGACTCAGAAAACATCGGTAATGACGGTGCATCTTTTTGCAACATCAATATACTACTGAGAGCTGAGAAATCTTCATAGTTTTGTCCTTCTACCGTTTTTTGTTGGCTAATGTAAGCCGGCAAACGTAAAGATAATTCCAAAGGCTCGTTAGCTAAATTTTTAACTTCAAATGTTTGGGCTGAGCAGAAAAAAATACTGCTAAAAAGGATTAAGAAGAGTACGTAATTTTTTTTCATATAAATTTCCAACTGAATTGTTCATTTTAAAGCACTTACAAATATATTTAAAAGAGTGATAGGTTTAACAAATGAAAAGAAATTATGGAAATATAAGTCTAAGATAGATTTGTTAAAAAACAAAAAAGCTTTCCAAATTTGGGAAAGCTTCTTTTAAAATCATTCAATTTTGATTCTTTATCTCTTTTCTATCGGAACAAAATCTCTCAACGGAGAACCTACATACACTTGACGAGGTCTTCCTATTGGTTCTTTGTTCACACGCATTTCTTTCCATTGTGCAATCCAGCCCGGTAAACGACCGATGGCAAACATTACCGTGAACATTTCAGATGGAATTCCTAATGCTCGGTAAATGATTCCTGAATAGAAATCGACGTTTGGATATAAGTTTCTTGATTTAAAGTATTCGTCTTCTAACGCAACTTTTTCTAATTTTTTAGCGATATCTAATAAAGGATCATCAATTCCTAATGAATTTAAAACATCATCAGCCGCTTTTTTGATGATTTTTGCTCTTGGATCAAAGTTTTTGTACACTCTGTGACCAAATCCCATCAAACGGAATGAATCGTCTTTATCTTTTGCTTTTAGTACATATTTATCTACATCACCACCATTTTTGTGAATTTCTTCCAACATTTCTAAAACAGCTTGATTAGCTCCACCGTGAAGTGGTCCCCAAAGTGCAGAAACTCCGGCAGCAATAGACGCAAATAATCCCGCGTGTGATGATCCTACTATTCGTACGGTTGAAGTAGAACAGTTTTGTTCGTGATCAGCATGTAGAATGAATAATTTATCTAAGGCTTGAACAACTGTTTGATCAATTTTGTATGGGCCGGTTGGTAATTCATACATTAAATGCATAAAATTCTCTACATATCCTTTTGTATTATCATAGTAATTTAATGGATAGCCCATTGATTTACGGTATGTCCAAGTAGCAATTACTAAAAATTTGCCCATAGTTTTGCAAACCGCTTCATACATCTCTTTTTCGTTATGAGGGTTAACCGACTTTGGATTAAAAGCAGTTAACGCACTAGTCAAAGAAGCTAAAACGCCCATTGGGTGAGCTGTTTTTGGGAAACCGTCGATGATGTTTTTCATCTCTTCGTTTACCAATGTATATTTACGAATATCGTTTTCGAATTTTTCTAATTGGGTTTTAGTTGGTAATTCACCAAAAATCAACAAATAAGAAACTTCAAGGAAGTCTGCTTTTTCGGCTAATTCTTCGATAGAATAACCACGATAGCGAAGAATTCCTTCTTCACCATCTAGAAAGGTAATTTCACTTTTACAAGAACCTGAATTTTTGTATCCCGGATCTAGCGTAATCGCACCGGTTAAAGCACGTAATTGTTCGATGTCGATAGCAGCTTCATTTTCACTTCCTACGATTACAGGAAACTCATATTCTTTGCCATCGAATTTTAATATTGCAGTTTTTGACATGATTTTATAATAAATTTATGGGTATAAATAATGTTTGTTGCGAAATTACGAAATAAAGTAGGATTGTTAAAATTTTATTCGAAACGATTTCGTTAAATTTAGTATAAATATTGCTAATTTCCTATAGCTATAGGGAAAACAAAAAACTCACGCATGAAAATACGTGAGTTTTTCTAACTAAAATTAATTTAAACCACTTATTCTTTAATTAATTTTTCTACTTTACTTCCTTTATCAGTATTAATTTTTATAAAATACATTCCGTTTGCTCGTGATGATAAATTTAATTCGGAAGTGATATCATTCACCAATTGCGTTTGCAATAATCTTCCTTGAATATCATACAATTCAATGGTTTTGATGGTTGAATTGTTTTTGATGGTTATATTAACGATATCTTTTACGGGATTTGGATAGATGGTTATCAAATTTTCTAAAATTGGATTTACAACACTTAAAGCTTCAAATAATGTTTTAGCCTCGTTAGTTGTAATCGGATAGTTGTAATCAAAATAGATATTCGCTTTACTTTTTACGAAATCACCATTAATCAGTGTGTTTTTTGAATTCATCACTAGTAAAATGTTTCCATGACCACCTGAATCTAAATAAATGTTGTTAAAAATAAACTCGGCTTTATTTCCTCTTACTTGTGCTCGCATATCATGAGAACTTTCTAAAACTTTTAAACTGGAAACATCATAGTTAGTTTCATCAATATCCATTACTACAACGATATTCTCGGCATAAAAATTTCCTGTATTTTCAAATTGGATTACATAGTGCAATTCCTCTCCAATTAAATCCGGGCTTACTACATCGCCTTCGATACAAGTTATATCATTCGGGTCATACGCACCCACAACTACTTGATTTAAAATAAACGTGTTATCAATTACATTCTCGTCTCCTGTTTGTGGCGTAATTATGGAAGTAAAAGTCAACACATCATCAATATTTACCGGATTTTCAGCATCAGTAGGGGCATTAATTAAAAATGTAACTATGATGCTTCTACTTTCAAAAGGCAATAAATCTTCATAACTCCAATTTACAGCTCCTTCAATTTGACTTTCAGGAGTTTGAGTAGCAGAAATAAAACTCATAAGGTGTTGATTATAGAAAAAGCTTAAACCATAGTCTTGCGATAAAATTGTATTACCTTTATTTCTGTAAACTAATTGATAAGTCGCATTAAATCCGGGACGTGCAGGTATTAATGGTGCAATAACTACTTCTAAATCAGGATGAGTTCCGCTTGGTGTAATGCAAAAGTTTACTATTTCTTGGCTTCCATCAACCAAGGGAAAATTAACTGTGGAACTAGTTGGCGTAACTGTAAAATAACTTGGGTTTTCAAGTTGAGCATTCAATGTAAAAGCTCCTGCTTGTGTATAAAATAGATAATTTCCTTCGTCATTGCTAAAAGATGCTCCTTCTTGTGTTCCATCATTTAGTACAATTTTTGTAAAACGAGTAATATCACCTTCACCACAGCCATCATTATTAAAATCATAGGTTACTGTTCCTGAAATAATGTTGTTTCCTTCTGAACTAAATGAACAATAAGAATTAACAATAATGTCTTCGGCATTTTGAAACATATTAAGGAAATCAATATAACTACTAACGTTAAAATCATCTGCACATATTAATTCTAATGCAGTTGTGTTAATTATTTCGTTGTTTTCCCATTCTCCTAAGCCTAAATAGATATTACCTGGAACGCCATTTTTAACGTTCAAAGAGGTAAGGTTGGGTGTATTGGAGCAAAAGAACTCAAAACCACCAAAAGTTTGACTCAAATCAATATGACTCAGAGTGGTATTGCTCAGGTTTAACATCACAATATTATTTAAATCGACCAAAGTTGCTTCTGTGAGTGGATTATTTTCTAAGTAAAGATTAACCATAAAATGCAAACCCGTTGTATTGATAGTTGTGATTTGATTTATTCGTGCATCGAAAGTTCTTAGGTAAATAAAACTATTCAATCCTGTTAAATCGGCAATTACTGCGTTGGAAACAGTAAGTGAACCTACTGCTCTTGCTTCGCTTATTTGAATTTCCCCATCATCATTGGCATCAACTTTTATATTTTGCCAAGAAAGATTTTGTGCTATAGAATTAGTAACATCGGCTTCCAAAATTTTAGCTTTAAAATTGGCATCCGGTATAAAAACAATTTCTTCATCGCCGGCTTCCACTCTTAATTGAAAACTTGAATAGGTAGCTTCACACCCTTGAACTCCATCTGAGTTATTCGTTGCACCAATATAAACTGTTTGCGGGTTTGACACATTAACATAAGCTGATAAATTTGCACCTGATGAACCTAAATCATTTATTCCATTTATAGCATCACTTTCTGTTAAATAGAATTTTACGTCAATTGTTCCGCTTTCTTGGTTAGGTAGAATGATAAATTCACCCATAGCAACTTCCTGAACTAAATCAAATGAAGCTGTTCCCGTAAAATCAATTCCTTGATAGGCTACAAGATCCGGAATAGTGTAAACTACTGGCTTTCTTTTAACACTTAGTAAAAGTTGTGTGTAACCTACTTCATTTGTAGCAATGTTTTGCACCCTACAATATACAACCCAGCCCATTCCACCTGCTATGTAATTGGCTGTATCTAAAATAGGACTTATGTTATTTAGTGCGTTTTGTTGCGTGCTATGAAATGAAAAAGTATATTCACTAGGATTTAAATCACCCAGAACAGTTGGAATAGCAGTCTCTAAATCAAAAACGACTAAACCGTTTGAATTGTCATCACAAATATATTGTGTGATACTAGATGGAATAGGCAAATCACCATCTGTATTATAAATTATAAAACTAGTTATTTCAAAGCAACCCGTAGAACTATCAACGACTCTTACCCAGATTGTTTGAGAAGGAGATTGAGAAAAATAAGATGTTGGATTAGCTAGCTGATTAGCAAAATTTGCTGCGTCTTGATTTGTTTCAAAAAAAGCCAATTCATACCCTGTACTGGCACCCAAAATAATAGGTTCGTTCACTGTTAAATCAAAGAAACCGGACGAACTGAATAAATTAATTGGCTCATTTATCACTACCGGAGGATGGGCTACTAAATTGACTGTGTAATAGAAAAAATCAGCACTATTTTCAATATTTTCTAATCGAACATGAATGGTTTGGGGATTAGAAATATTTGTATAATCTGTATAAGAAATAATTGGATTTTCACGATCCAATAATTCCTGTTCAGTTTCATAAAATGCAATCGCATGTGTGGAAGGGGTTGTTCCAGACAATGTATACGCTTCAAAAGCAAAAACTAAATTAAATTCAGCAGTACCATTACCAATTGTATCACAAGCAGTAATAGGAGTCAATTCGTCTTGAGCACTTAGTAACGAAGACAAACTCAAGAAAATTAGTATTAGAAATGAATGTAGAAATTTTTTCATGATCGTTTTAATTTGAAAATTTATTTAGCTAATTTAATTTATGTTTTTAGTTTAAAAATCGATTAATGAGTATCTAGTGGTTTTGAATTAGAATTTAAAATGATTTCAATAACTCTTGCAATCGTTCTTTTTTTCGTTGTGAAATAGGAAGATTACTATTATCTGCCATCACCACATAACCGCCGTCTTTTTTGATATACGATTTCAAATAAGCCAAATTGATTAAATGCGATTGATGAATGCGTTCAAAACCATGTTCTGTTAACAATTCTTCATATTCTTTCAAGGTTTTGGAAATCAAAATCGGTTTATTGTTTTTGATATAAAACTTGGTGTAATTGTCTTCGCTTTCACATCGAATAATATCGCTGATTTCAAACAAATGAATTCCGTCTGAAGTGGAGAGTGCAATTCGTTTGAAATTATCTACTTTTCTGCGAATGTTCTCCAATAACAAATCAATGTGAGCATAGTTATCACTTTGGGATAAAACCTGATTAATCTTTCCAATCACTTTTTGCAATTCATCCGGATCAACGGGTTTTAATAAAAAATCTAATGCACTAAACCGAAATGCTTTAATGGCATATTGTTCGTGAGCCGTTATAAACACCACTTGCGAAGTGATTTTTCCGTTAAGTTCCGCCAATTGTTCCAACACATCAAAACCGGTTCCGTCTGTTAATTGAATATCTAAGAACAAAACTTGCGGTTTCAATCGGTTAATGGTTTCCACACCGGATTGCACACTATCTGCTTCTCCTATTATTGAAATATCAGGAGCATATCGCGAAAGCATTTGTCGCATTCCGGCTCTCAAGTTGGCATCGTCGTCTATTAATATGGCTGTTGTCATGATTAAATTGCAAGTTTCAAGTTTAAGGTTTCAAGTTAAAACACAAACCGTTTATTGTTATTTTATATATTGGATTGGTAAATTCAGTACGACTTTTGTGCCTTGAATTTCTCCTAAATCATTTCTTATTTCTTTAATTTCCACTTTGGCTTTTTGAGCGGTAGATGCTTCCATCATTTCTAATCGTTTTTTGGTAATATCCAATGCCATCGATTTATGAATAGCTACCAAATTTTCTTTGATTTCTTTGGATTTATCAAACCCGATTCCATCATCCAAAATAGTGCAAACCAGATTATCTTTTTCTATCGAAAAATCAACCGAAATTGTTCCGTTCTCTTTTTTAGGAATTAAGCCGTGAATAATGGCATTTTCCACAAATGGTTGTAATAATAAAGGTGGTAAAGCCATATCATCTTCTATTTCCAGACTTTTTGATATGTTAAATTCAAAAACATTATTAAAACGAAGTTGTTCTAATTCTAAATAGTTTTGCAAACTTTCAATTTCTTTATCAATCGGAATGAGTGACTCTTTGGAGTATTCTAAAGTCAATCGCATTAATTTGGAAAATTTTGATAAGTATTTGATAGCCGAATCTGTTCCGTTTTGAACAATAAAACTCGAGATGGATCCCAAACAATTAAAAACAAAATGCGGATTCATTTGAAGATGTAACGCTTTTTGCTCATATTCTGCCAATTCTTTTTGTAATGTTAAGTTTTTCTTTAACTGAATACGATTGTAAATCAAAAAAGCAATTCCCAACAAAAGCAATACAAACAAGGCTATAAAAATGGTTTGTAAAGTTTGTCTTTTAGATTTTTCGGTTAAAAGTAATGCTTTCTTTTCTTGCTCTTTTTTCTTGATGGCTTCTTTCTTTTCAAATTCATAATTCATTTCGGCTTGCACACTCTTTCTGATGTTTTCGTGATTAATCAAGCTGTCTTGTGCTGTTTTATATAATTTGAAATGTTTGAACGCTTCTGCAGGCTGGTTGAGTTTTTCATAAATAGAACTCATTAATTTTTCTGCTAAAGCTCTTCCTTCCAGAACATTAAGTTGTTTGGATAATTCAGCTGCTTTTTGAGCATGTTTCAACGCTTCATTCCAATTATTTTGTTCATAAAAATAGTCTCCCATGAACAGATACGTGTCGGATTTTCCGAATTTATCATCAATTAAATCGAATGATTGTAAAGCCAAATTCCAACTTTCCAATGCTTTTTCTGAAGTTGAATTTTTCTTATAAAGCAACCCTAAGTTATTATACAATTCACCTAAACCACGCGGATTAGGAAATTTTTCAAAATAGTATTTTGCTTTCGTATAATAATCTTCTGCTTCTTTGAGGTTATTTTGTTTTAATTGTAGATTACCAATGTTTGTTAACGTTATTCCGACCGTTGGATCACCTAATTTTTCTTGAATTTTTTGAGCTTTGCTAAAATAATCCAACGCTTTAAAATCTTCGTTTTGGGCTCGGTAAACAATTCCAATATTATTATAAACCCGTGCTAATTTTTCTTGTTCTTTTGTTTCTTCATAAATGGAAACGGCTTTAAGGTGATGTTGAAGTGCTCTTGCATAATTACTTTGTTCCGAAAAAACTACTCCCATACTTCCATACACTCTGGCTAACCCGTTTTTAAGTTTAAGATTATCTTTTAAATTAACAGCAAGCTCGTTTTCATAAATCAATTTTGCTTGGGAAAAAAAATCTAACGCCTCGGGATAATTTCCTGTAATAATTTTGGTAATTCCCAAATTAAGCAAAGCAGTTCCTTCTTCTGTCTGATAGTTAATTTTTTTTGCTAACACTAATGCTTTACTAGCATATTCATTCATCAAAACCGGATTACTGCTTTTATAATAATCAGCAATCTCATTGAGAAGTTGCACCTTTTCAATGTCATTTTTTGTTTGATTCAAGACATTCTTTAAACTGTCTCCTACTTTATTTTGTCCGAAAACAAATGTAAAACTACAACAATATAAAAAGAATAAAAGGTATAACTTCTTCATACACATTATTTGATAAACAAATATAAGTTATCCTTTTTGAAGTTAATCCGTAAATGAGTAATTGTGGGTTTTGAATGAGAATCTGAAATAAAATCATAAAAAAAACCTCCGATTTCTCGG
>DEHZ01000012.1 GCA_002352205.1 Flavobacterium sp. UBA2787
TGAACAAATAGGACTTACAGCAGTGAATGTAGGTGTGATGTTCGGATTTACAGTAATGGATGCTGTTCCATTCATCGTCGATAAACAACCTCCGACAGTTCTTGTTGCTGTAACTGAATAAGTTCCTGCTGTAGTTTGGTTTCCAAAATTTAGAGCATTTCCAGTTCCATTAATAGGCAACCCAATATTGTTTCCATTATTTTTAAGTTGGTAACTCACTCCAACCTCTGAGTCTGATAGCGTCACCGCTAATCCATCTCCACCTAAACAATAAACTCCACCACCACTCACATTGTAAACTGTAGGCACTACACATGGATTTTGAAATTCATATGCTCCCAAGTCAGGTTGATTATCTCTACTATTTCCTGTTATGTCTGTTGTCGGTACACCGCTACCCGATATACCAAAATTTCGTGCTGGACTTGAACTTTGTATCATCAGACCATCATCAACAGTTCCCCATAAATTATCAACACCATTACCATCAGAACTGTTGTTGAAAAGAGGATTAGATGTAATACAATTAGTTACATTAGTATTAGTAATAGCCAATGGTGAGCCTAGAGCATCTCTGATAATACAGTTAATGAATGTTGGTTGATTTACAGTATTTGTTTCATTACTATAAATTTCATTTCGTCCGCTTACGTTGCTAGAGGTAGGTGGATTATTCCAAAAAATAGAATTTCTAAATGTTGCTTTAGAAAAGCCTTGATATCCTGTTCCTGCGAAAGATGAAGTATTGTTAGTGATGGTACAATTAGTAATTGTAGAAAGATTAAAACCACCACCACCAAAAGAGAATGCAGCCCCATTTTGGCTAGAATTATTATAGAATACTGAATTTTCAATTGTTGCTGTACTACCTATATATAAAGCACCTCCCCGAGATGCATCTAGAAATCCCGAGCCACTTGAATTATTTGAAAACACACATTTAATAATGGAACAATTCCCTCCATTTATTGCCATACCAGCACCAAAAACACCAAAACTTGCACCTCCGATAAGAAATGAGTTATTATCGATAATACAGTTTGTGAATGTGGAGGTAGAAATAAAATTATTGACTCCAGCTCCTACTGCATCATTATCAGTATCAGTACAATCGGCACTATTAAAAGAAACCGTACAATTACTAAAACTTGTTGCTGAATGCGAATTGAAGATGCCCCCTCCGTGATACCTTTCAATAGTTCGACCACCTACATTAATTGTTGAGTTTCCGGGTGCAGTACCATACCCTTTTGTTATAGTAACTCCATCCAATAAAGTAGTATTGTTAAGATTAACACTAAGTACAACGTGATAAGCATTGTCTGTTAGCACATTGGGTGTACCTAAATCTCCACTTAATATGGTTGTATTTACTATCCAGTTTCTCTGATTTAACAATGTTTCTGTTCCTGAAAACCCTCCATAAATCTTAACTCCACTTTTGAGAAGAAAAGTCTTGTCACGATTATTTGCAGGTGACGAGTTACCATATGGGTCTTGTGTTGGCAAGTAGATTCCCGCTTTAACCCATATTTGATCACCTGACACTGCACTATTAATTGCAGCTTGTAAATCTCTTTTTGCAGTATTCCAAGAAGTTCCAGCAGAAGAATTATCTGGTCTTGTTGCATCAACAAAAAGTGTTGTTTGAGAAAAAGTGAGATTTGATATAAATAATAACGCTAAAACAATAATGGTTTTTAAGTAGTTATTTCTCATTATAAAGATAATTAATTTAAACTTCCAAATTTATCTCAATAAAACTCAAGAAGAAATACCTGATTACAGGTATTTCTTCTTGAGTTTTACAGTTTTAAGTTGATGCTTTTACATGGCTACTCTTTGATAAATTTTATGATTTTTATATCATTGTTTTCTGATATTATTTTTAAAACATAAATTCCTTTGGCAAGATTAGAAACATCAACTTTACTATTCGAAACTTGATATATATTAACTTTCTTACCCATCAAATCATAAACAGAAATTGCCTTTATTATTTGTTCTGAATTAATGTTTAGAATATTTTGAGTTGGGTTTGGAAAAACAGTTACTTCAAAATCTTTATCAAAATCAATTGTATTTAAACTACAAGGATCATCACCTGGACCTATAACTGCATATCCATCAACAAAAACTTGTGGCGATATTTCTGTACATCCATTAATTGTAGTTAAAACACTATATGAACTTGAAGGAACTACTTGTATTGATTGGTTAGTTTCTCCAATTATAGGATTACCTAAATAATCTAACCATTGATAAGCATCTGCTGGTTGTGTCCAAAGCATGCCTGTTTCGTCAGGACATAAAATCAAATTATCAGGAAAAATAGTATTAGTGTGCGAACAAAAATTGACAGTTCGTTCAAAAATTGACTGTAGGTTTTGGCCTAAATAACATTTGTAAGTGGTAAGTTTAATAGTATAAGTACCATCCGCAGCATAACTATGTGTCGGTAGTACCGCTGTTGATGTTGCTCCATCTCCAAAATCCCATAGATATGAGTCTTGATATTTTGATGTATTTGTATTAATAACAATCTCATTTGTTCCGTTTCCAATGGCATAAGTAAAATTTGAATTTGGAGTGTATTTTCCAATATACCAATCCTGCATTTCATCATACACTAAAGTTTTAACAGCATTTCTCAAAATTGAAGCTGTAGTAGCATCAAGTCCATAATTATCGCTTATTAATGTTGGGTTTTTTCTAAACAAAGAAGTGTAAAAACAACAAGCTGCAAGATAAGAACCTGCCACCGAAGGATGACTTCCATCGGATTGATATAGGTTGATTGAAGGATAGTTTTCTCTTATAAACTTCCAAACAACACCAACTGGGGTAACTTCTGACTCACTCAAATCTGAAACATCCATATACCTTTCAGTCAAAAGATTTTGCATTCCCACGTAAGTACAAACAGCTGGATTTGTTGGACAATTTTGAATATCTCCATTTTCATGACCCCATGTCATAAATGAAGTGACTTGAGCACAAGGTTTATTTTGTTTAATATGAGTTTTCAGAGTAAAAAATGCATTCACAAATGAAGATGCGACAGGAAAGGATGGTCGCTGACTTTGTTCTTGTAACACTATATAATCCCAATCATTTGATAAAATTTTATTAAGGGATACTGAACTTGAATAATGATCTTGTAAAGTATAACCACCTATTAAGTTACTATCATAAATTAAAACATCGCCAGTATTAGTGGCTAATTGAGAAACTATTTGGGGTAAATTGTTAACGTAAGTATAACTATTTCCTAAGAACAAAACCTTTCTTGTCTGATTTTGTCCAACTACTTTTATTCCTAAAAGGAATACTAAAACTAAAATTATATTTTTCATGATTATTTAAATTTATATTCCTTATTATTTTATTTTTCCGTTGTTGAGAAATGTTGCTTTTAAATGATTATTTTTCGATTTCTAGCACATTATATTCTTTAGGTATTTCAAATCCTCGAAAACCATTAGTTGCTCCGAAGAGAATAATAAAGGCTAACAATATGCCTATTGTAATAATAATTATTGCCTTTTTTTTACTAGAAAGTCTAGCGGTCAAACTTTTACTATTTTTATATTGAGCAGAAGCTAAATGAAAAAAAAATGAAAAAATGGCTAATCCGTAATAGGGAATAAAAAATAAACTTAATGGAAAAATATTCATACCCGCTACCCCAAAATAAAAATTTGTATCTAAATTAAAAACATATCTTCCTAGCATAACAGCACCGATATGAAATATGAGAAAAAAAACTAAATAAAGACCTGTCCATAAATGCAACTTTTCAAATTTAGTTCTGACTAACTTTCTTTGTTTAAAAAATAGTTGCAATCCTGTAAATATTTGCAAGAAGAACGCTAGTAACAAAAATGATTCTGTCACGGTATTCCGATAGTAATATCTCATCTTATTCATAAAAGCAATATGTTGTTCTACACCAACAATACTTATAGTATGATTAAATAAGTGAAGAGCAATAAAAATGCTTATGATGAATCCCGACAAACAATGTATTTTTCTAGTAATCAAATGTTTATTTTTTTTAATTTTTAATAATATACTAACTCTATATAGTGCAATCAAATCATTCCTTTCTTAATATGTTGTAGTACCTCTAAGATAATTGGACACAATTTTATCATTTAAACAATTAAAAGGCTGTTAATTTTGTTAAGTGAAAACAAGTTTCTTACACATTACCAATTCTAAAACGAAGACTCTAATTTAATTCTCCACTAATAAAAGGTCTTAATTTATTTTTATCAGTTACAGATAATGTATCATAAAAGTTATTCAGTTTATCAACTATATAACTCATTCTAATAACCCGTGTTACCGGTTTACCGTTCAATTCAGTAGCTCTAACCATAATACCTAACAATTGGCCCTCAGCGTTGAATACGCCACCTCCACTCATGCCTGAAATAGCATGAAAATTAGCTAAGAATTCTGCATGGGGATTATAAGGTATATCTCCTTCAACATCATTAATTTGATTCAAAGATTGAATAATATTTTGAGCTTCTTCATCGGAATATACTTTACCTGTTGAAACAGCACCATTGGGGTATGCAGTCTTATCTTGAGGATAGCCAATAGCAACAACTATTTCATTTGAAATAGGAGATGCCCACGTTGAGACAGATAATGTTCTGCTTGTCGGATCAAAAATCTGTAAAGGAGTGTGAGTTTGAACTAATTCCGGATAAATAGCAAAACCATTATCGACCACCCTTTGATTATCAACAACACCTATATAAAAATCATTTTCTGGAAGAATTGTACTGTTTGTAGCTCCTGATGGAATATTTGGATGATATAATCCAAAACTAGCTATAAGTTCACTCGTTAAAATTGGAGATCCATCAACTTGAGGAATTTTAGACCCTGAAAATAAACCATTATTAATAGAGGCTATATCTATATACTCTTCATTTAATGAAGACCAAAGGTTTATCCCGTAAACGTGATTTGCAGAAACAAATAATCCTAAACTATAATCATTTTTTCTACTCCAAACTACTTTACTTCCGGGACCACTTGCTCCAACACTACCTCTGATACTATTAACCAAATTTACAAAATCAGCATTAGAATGAAGAATAGCATCTTCAATTTTAATCAAATCGGTTTTATGAATTCCAGATGATATATTATTGTTATCGTTCGAACATCCTGTTATAAAGTATAATGATGTTATAAAAATTAAAAATTTATTAAAAGTATATTTCATATAGTTAATCATTTTTTATAATTTTTAAATAATTCAATTATGTTCTCTCTGTGCACTTTATTATACCTCTCTAAATTTAGAGTATCTGTTTTTTCATTATTAATAATTCTCTGATTAAATGATTTTTTACCACAACCTAAAAAGAGCACTACTAAACTAAATAAATATTCTACTGTTTTGCATAATCTTATATTTAAATATGTTTTACTACTCTTCATTATTATTTTTAAATTTAAATAATAACCAAAAAGCAAGCCCAAGTTCACCTAATACCATTGGCATTACAAGGATTTTCTCCAATGTAAACAATAACTCCGGATAGCCGCCACTTAACACTTTAAGCAAATGAAGAATAAAATAGGAAACACCAGCAAAAACAGTTATGTAGCTTAATGCATCGGGTATAAACTTGTCAAATTTCATTAACAAACCCAAAAGAAATAGATGAATCCCAAAAACAATTAATCCAATATTCCATGTTTTTTCAAATAGATTTAAATTATTGATTATTAAAATGTTTTCATTTTCTCCAACATTAATAATTAGAAAGAAGAAACTCATTAAAAAAATGAATGAGTATGCAATTCTTAAAGCACATGAAAAAAGAGCAATAATCTTATTACTTTGTTTAAAAAATAGATATAATAATATTGATACCAGAAAGTCTAATGCAATAACTAATAAAACTCCTATCAACATTAATATATATAGTAATTGTTCTTGTAAAACAATTTCTGCAATAAAAACCTTTTTACTTTCATCAATAAAAAATGGGAAAGCATATCCTAATGAAAATCCAGCTATGACTGCCATAACAATCAATGAATATCCAATTAACTTTGCTTGTTCTTTTGAAGATTTTAATATTTTATTAAACATTTATTCTATTTTTTATAATTAGCCAAAATCCAAAAAACAATTCCCATAAACCTCCTGGAAGTAAAAAAAGTATATTATTTGAAATCTCAACAAAAACAAATAAAGAGCCAATACTGAATATTGTATACCCAATCAAACCCCATACTGACAACCACGATGGAATAATTTTGTTCTTCCATAATAACCAACACATTGGGATACTTCCTAAACCTAAAGTTAACATAGCAATGTTGTAAAAAATTTGATTTCCAATATTTTTAAATACCCCAAAAGATGAAAAAATCATGAAAAATAAAAACAACGCCTCAATGCTCCTTGTTACCAGATAGACTCTACTCACTAGTTTGTTGTAATCAATTAATATAGCTGAAATTAAAACACCAATTGCAAAAACTATAATTGAATTTAGAGTAATTAATATACTACCGATAATTTTTTGACTTATCCACTGTGAGTTTAAGTAATACTCTCCAAAACCAAAAACAATGAAAGCCACTAGAAACAATATACCAATAAGAGAAGACTTCATAATTTTAAAATAAAAAAGATGCAAAAATTTATTTTATATGATAGATTATAATTTAATTCACAATGTGTAGTAAACAATAATAACATGGGATATAATTAAATAAATTAATGTTAATGGATATAAAACATTAAATCTTGATTTATCGGTATCAGTAAGAATCAAGTATAATAGTAAAGTGTATATTATTATAATTGTGGTTAAAAAGACGTGGTGGTTAGGTACAATTTTACTAGTAAACAACAATCTTATCAGAGCAGGTTCTATCATAGCAATTGCTGTTAAAATCATACCTTTTCTATGAACTACTAAGTTGGATGTATTTGAATAACCAATACCAGCACCTACAAAAAGTAAAATTATATCTTTGAAGGGGACAAAAATAGATATGTCCAAATTATACTGATTGAAATGGAGTTTTAATAAAATGATAACTACAATTGAAGCTGTCAATAAAATAAATATTAATTTCGAGAAATTACCATATGTTTTATGCAGTTTAATTTTATTCATAAATAGTAAGTAGGGTTGAATTATAAGTATGATAATCCAGAGACTTGCAAATAATGCATGTATATGAATTAAGTATTGTATATCTTTAAAATCATTTATAAAAAGTGAAAAATAAGAATTCCAAAACCCTGCAACGGCCAAGATAAATAGGAATACAAAAAAGAGTGAAAGTTTTAGATAACTTATTTTATTCATATCGTTTTTTTTTTGCATTGATTAATTTCATTGATTTTATTAAACTTTGAAATCTAAATTAGAATCATTAATTCAAACTTCATTAAATTTAATTTAACAAAATGAATACTTAGAAACCAAAACTTATTTAAGGTTTTTACGTTCAACTTATTTAGTTAACTAAAGTGAATATGTAAATCAAAAAAGAGAAGACAGAATACAATTTTTTTATAGCTTTTTTATTAAATGTATTTTATGTCATAATATTTCTTGATATACGTAAATATAATAGTCACTCTTGAATTAATTTACTTTTATAAATTGTGTAGAAAACTTAGATTGATTTTTAGATACAATGTTTAAAATGTAAATTCCTTCACTTAAATCTTGAACACTAATAATTTGATTTTCTAAATTACCTTTAAAAATTAGCTTACCTGCTGTATCATAAATTTCAAACATAAGTTCACCCATTAAGATATTGTAATCTACATTTAGAAAAGAATTTGCAGGATTTGGATATACAACAATTTGCTTTAACATATCATTTTCAGTTAAATTCAAAGTGTTATTTGTTGTAAAACTCCAAGTATCTGACCACAAACTAACTTGACCATTCTCATTTACCCTTACTCTCCAATAGTATAAAGTATTAGGGCTAAGATTAGGAATTTGTGTAGAAAAGTTATTTGAAGTAATACCAGATGTTACCAAGTCTTCAAAGGTTGGACTCAAAGAAACTTCAAATTCATAATCCTCTAGTTCATTGAGTTGACTCCATATTAAGGTTGGAGATAAATTGATATTAACTGATTGGTTCTCCGGAGAATTAAGAAGCACTTTTTGATCGTAAGCTACATTAACTCCTATAACTTTACGGTAAATTGGACTCCAATTTCCATCGTTGGCTAAAATTCTTGTATGTAGTACATGGAGTCCTGAGGGCACAGTGACTTGTAATGTGTTTGATAAAGTTTCTAAAGCTTGGTTAAAATTTCCATCAAAAGCTAACAGAGGGAAGCCATTTCCCATTCCGGGATCTGTATCCCAAAAATACTCTGCTTGTGATATTGTAACTTCCAGATTGGTATTTGTATTGGCAGATACTCTAAATACTTTTCTGAAAGCCGGACTCCAAACATTATCTTGACCCTTTACCCTAACATGCAATACGTGATCCCCCACTGCGGGTAAGGCGGCATTGTTTGAAAAAACAGTTTCAAATGCTTGGTTAAAATTTCCATCAAAAGCTAGCAGAGGAAAACCATTTCCCATTCCAGGATCTGTATCCCAAAAATATTCTGCTTGAGTTATTTTAACTTCCAAATTGGTATTAGTATTGGCAGCGACTCTAAATACTTTTCTGAAAGCCGGACTCCAAATATTGTCTTGACCCTTTACCCTAACATGCAATACATGATCCCCAACATTGGGTGAGGAGGCATTGTTTGAAAAAACAGTTTCAAAAGCTTGGTTAAAATTTCCATCAAAAGCTTGCAAAGGAAAACCATTTCCCATTCCGGGATCTGTATCCCAAAAATACTCTGCTTCCAAGATAACTTGTCCCATAGAAAATTGGGATAGTAAGATAACGAACGCTATTTTTATTTTACTCATTTTTTATTTATTAACGATCAAAACCTTCTGCTTTAATTTGAAGAGGAGCACCAGTTGTTGTTATACCAAATGGAGTATCTATCCAATACACACGAGAACTACCCGTAATTGGAAAATAATTATCTAAAGAATAGCTCCCACCATAACAACCTGCGTCTCCGGGAGATAAATCTAAATCGTAAAACTCAAAACTCGGATTTGCACCATTTTGCGATAAGGCAGGGAAAATGGTACTCCCCGTTAATAAATTAATGCTTCCCAGATTATCTGATACTTCAGTTGGAATTTGATTAAGCTTAGTTGTTGTATTATAATAATAATTATAAGTACCTGAAAATCCATTTGGTAAAGAGAAAAAAGAGTGATTTCCAACAAGAGAACTAGGAGTAACTACTCTGAGGAATTGATTATTTGAAATCAATGCTCTAGAAGATGATGATACATAGTAATTGAAGCTGCCACTTGTAGACGAGGCTGGATTTACTATTGTATTATTTAGTACATATAATTTAGTATCTACTGATGTATAACTATAAGAAATAGATGAAAAATTTGAAGTAGTTGATAAAGATCTCTTGATAAAATTGTTATAAATATTTAAAGTTATATTTGATGTACATATAATTTGGGTTACTTTATTTGCAATTATATTCATTGAATCTTCTTGAATAGAAGTTGAATTTGCAATCGAAATAGTTCGTAATTCAGTTACTAAATCATTACCAATTACATTACCGTGAGAAAGGCTAATATTTCCATTTTGTAGGATGTTTGAAACAATACTGACATAATATTGATTATTGAAGGTAATATTACCACCCTCTAAAAAACACCCCATTATATTGACATTTGTTCTCCAGCCTGATGTAGTTCCTTCTATATTTCCAGAAACCAAATGTGCTCCTATTATTGTAACTTTCCTATTATCTGATGCCTCGATAGTTATATTGCCTTGAATTTTATAACGAACACCGTCTTGAGCTGTTACGAATTCAAGAGCCTTATTTATGTTAATGTTTTCTACATAAGGACTATCTCCAATTTTTGGATAAATGACAATTCTATCCCCATCAATTGAAGCCGTTATTGCTTCTGAAATTGTGTTAAACGTTCCAGCAGGTCCATTTTCTTGAACTATTCTATCCGTTGCAAAAATATGTGTAGTTAACACTAAGAATAATGTGGTTAAAAAAAGTTGTTTTGAAATCATAATTATAACATATTTGAAAGTTGTTTTTATTGGTTTTATTATTATGTATTAGATTTTCTGTTTTTAAGGTTGAAATTTAAATTAGTGTACTTACTTTAATCTTTGGTATTAAATTCAATGATTGCTTTGAATTAAATTGTTAAGTGCTCTATTATTAAAGTTGTTTTAACCTAACCATTTACTATTGAATAATTAACTTTGTAGTTAAACTTATGTCATTACTATCAAGCTTTAAAATATATACACCGTGTTTTAAATTCTGAGTATTGTAATTGATTAAGTTTCTTTCTTCTTGTAAATCATTCATATCGAAAGAATCTACTAATCTACCATTCAAATCAAGAATACTTAGCTTCGCATTGTGAGGGTGTTCTAAAGAAAAGTAAACATTTGTATGACCATGAGAGGATGGGTTTGGAAAACAATAAAAAATATTTTTTTGTGAAACCGGTACCTCGGGAATATTTAATGTTGGCTCGTATGGAATACTAAAAAACTTCAACCCTTCAAAAAACAATTCTTCGTGAAAAAGTCTCCCTGAAATTAATAGATTAGAGTTGTCTAAGGGTATTAACTGCTTGGGTTCGAATAATGAGTATTCAGGACCAAAAAAATTAATAGTTTCATTTAAAACAAGGTCAGAACTAAATTTTGAAATTTGAGACGAAATAAATGGTCCATTCCAATTGAGTAATCTATAAGGGAAATTGTAAGAACTCTGATTTTGACTCAAAACATAAATACTATCATTATCTAAAAATGCATCTTGATAATAGTTATTAGAATCAATATCATATGAACCTTGAAAATTTCCAAGCAAATCCCAACAGTCAATATGAATATTAGCTATACTTCCAACTTTAGAACTAACAATGTAGAGCTTATTCAAATTACTTGATAATAAAAATTTATCCATAAACAATTCCGCATCATTCATAAAGTTAGGTATTTGCCATATTAATTGACCTAAATTGTTAATTTTTATAATATAATTTCCATGCATAAATGTTTGGTTATTTAACCCATTCACTGCCATAAAAATTTCATTATCGTTAATACTTAGTTCAACAATTTTTGACGAAAAACTATCATTCAAATGATAATCATTAAAATAATTCTGAGTTCCATTGATAGAAATATTAAGAACTATTGGGTAAAAAATGGAAGAAAAATCATCTGATGATACTCCTCCAATTAGAATAGAATTAGAGCCATCAAATAATGCACTTGTTGCAAAACTAAAATTCAATGCCGAGTTAGTTGGAATATATAAGTTTGAAAATTCTTGAACTCCATTTGAATTAAACTTAATAACATTTATCAAAGATGATTCAAAATTATTCTGAGAATCAACAGCAGTAATCATAAAAATATTATTCAAATTATCAATTACAATTATTTCATTTTGCATACTGTTTAAACTAAAATTTTGACTCCATACTTGTTCCAGATTATTTGTAAACTTTGTAAGTGTTGTACTAATTGAACCAAAATCTTTTGACAAAACAACTAATTCATTATTATTAGTAACAAAGAGCCTTAAACTAGAAGTTCCAACAGTATCAGAAATCATATAACTGGAAACAAACTGTCCTATGCTATTATATTTAATTATATAACTTTTTTGACTTATCTGCTCAGCATCTTGTTCATTTACATAAAAACTACTAATTAAAGAAAAGGTATTACTGCTAGAATCAGCAACAGTTTCCAAAACATTAACTCTGATTGAATTCTGAGATACATATTTCGTATTCCAAATTAAAGAGTTAGCTGCATCAAATTGTAATACTTCATAAACAGTTCCATGTGTTGAATAAGTAGAATTAAGAATAAAACTTTTAGAATTTGAATTAAATGTAACACCCAAAAAAGCACCTACTGTGATACCATTAGATGCCTGATTTAAATAAAATTCATTTGAAGACTGTAAACTACCGTTTGCAATTGAATAGGTTGAGGAATTGATAACACTTTCAAAAGTATCACTATCCATAAACCTTGAATTTAAACAAATTGTACTTGAAATCAGTGACATAAAAAAATCAGAGGGCACGTACTGATCTGATGAATGTTGAGACCAATTACTACTTCCATCAAGATTTAAAGAATGTAAAACAAACCCATCGCCTTCATCTGGATTTCCATTTTTATATCCCCCTACAAAAAGTTTATTTTCATGAAACAAAATACTTTTTAGTAAAGTACTACTTTCATCATCAAAATACTGATTTATTAACCACAACTCCTCCCCAGCATGATCATACTTAATTGTTGCCGACTTGGTAAAAAATTCATCATTATAATTCTTTACTACATAAATACTATTATTAGTATCTAATGTAAAATCCGTAGGCCAACTGTCAACAAAATAAAGATTATTATCAATTGTAATTTGGGTACTTTTGTATTTTTTCCATAATTGAACTCCGGCAGAATTAAATTTAATAGTTACCGTCTTACTCGCAGAACCTTCTTCATTATCTTCATATCCATAACCACAAACTAAAAGATTTCCTAAATTATCCAAACGTAAAATTTTAGGTTCATTCCATGTTTGACTTGGAAAAGTAGTATCAACATGTTCCCAAAGCAATTGACCTAGCGAAGAAACTTTTGAAATATAATAGGTTACTTTTGAATTACTATGAGTTATACCAGACACATAGAGTTCACCTGAATTTGACAGAACCAAAGAGTTTGGTATTTCAAAATTACTTGAATTACCATATATAATTTGCCAAATTAATTGTCCCTCATTACTAATTTTAGCACAAAAAACATCCATACTAGTTTGATTCCAAAGATAACCTACTAAATATAAAAACCCATTTGAATCAATTGTAATCGCTGTTCCTGAATTAACTGTAAACTCTGGCGAAGGAATTCTCAGAGTCCACTCTATAACACCGCTTGAATTAACTTTTATAGTTGTAATATCTCCTGATTTGGTGCTTTCGTTTCCACTACTTCCTGTAATATAAATATTCCCATTACTATCACTACACTGTGCACGCGGTATATTGATTGAATTACCAATTTTACCGTGAAAATCATAAGTAAGGTTATTTGCTAATAATGAACTAACTTCATTTTCTTTAATTGTTTGATTCATAACATTCGTTCCATTTAAGTTTGAAACAATACCATGCTTTATTGACAAATCATAACCTTTAAATTGATTAGCTCCACCTATTAGATAGTCTTGACTTATAATTTCATTAGAAAAAAAGATAAAAATTAAAAATTGAATATGAAGAAATTTGTTCATAAGATTTAAGCTTTTAAATAGTATTTTCATTATATTGATAATTATTTTTTTATTATTCTTAAAGTATTTAATTCGCCGTTGATTGCAGCAACTTTTAAAAGATAAACACCTGCTTCTAGATGAGAAATATCAAGTATATTACTTGTTATTGGATTTAAACTAATATTTTTCCCTTGTATATCATAAAGTTGAACAAAATCTATATCTATTTTTGAACTTATATGTATAATGCCATTTGAAGGATTTGGATAAATAAACATATCACTTTCATTGTTATGTTCTGGCAAACTTAACGTTTCAGTAAGTTTATACAACCCTCTTAAACTCTCCGGAAAATTTACCGCAAATGGAGAGGTTTGAACAAAGACTTCGTTTGCAGAGTTTGAGTATAAAAGTGAATAAACACTATTAGAATAAGGCTCCAATGCTAAAGGTTTTCCCATGCTTTGCCAAGACTGACCATTGTTAGAACTTTTATAAACAACTTCATCACCTGAAACTGTATAAAAACCATTTTGAGTTGAAAGAATATATCCAGGAAATGAATTATTTGGGAAACCAATTTCTGTAGTTACAACAACTGATTCATTTAATTGGAGTAAAAAAGTCTTAAGGCATACATTTAAAAAAATAGAATCCCCAGAACCGTATATAAAACTTTCAGTTGCCGATCCACATTCAAAATCGGAATTAAAATCATAAGTAAAAACATTCCAGTTTTGCCCATTATTGGTTGAATAGTATAATTCAGCTTGGTTAGATTGAAACGTGCAAAAAATTACGCCTTGATTATTTTCACAAATACTGGAAAAAGGTTGTTCCCCTTGCAAAATCATTTGCCATGTTTGACCCATATTTGTTGACCTGTAGAGTTTGTTTGATTCATTATGGTGAGTTAAATAAATATTCCCATTAGGTGCCACATACAGTCTTAAAATAGAAACTGCATTAGGGTTAGGTACATTTATTTCTTGCAAATTATTTGCAGAGTTCATTTTATATAATTTATTCAGCTTTGTAAAAAACACATTACCATTGCCATCTTTATTAAGATATTCTAAACCTGCCTGAATATGACCCGGTATATAAAAATTCATCCATCCAGCTCCAGAAGTAGTAGATTTAGAAATCATAGAAGAATTAAAATCTAACGAATATAATGCGTTGTTTGAATCAAATAAAATTTGAGAAGTAGAACCTATAAAACCATTTGTTTCTGAAATCCAAGAATTATTTTCTAGTTTCTGTGCAATAAATTCACTCGAAAATTGATGAATTACCCCATTAGATTTTACAATGGAAACAACACGTTGTTGAGAATTATTTAAATTTTGATTTACAAATACCGGAGTTTCCTGATTTAAATTTGAAATTTTGTATATCGTATTTTCAGTTCCTACCCAAAGTTCCAACAATTGGCTATCATAAAATAAAGTAGTGTAACGACTATTGGGATTGCTATTTAAATGATATGATATCCAGTTGATTCCATTTGTAGATTTTAGAATTTTATTTTGATTAGTTTGTAAATTTTTAGAAAGTGCATAAAAAGTATTATTGGGACCTTCTACAATTTTATAAACTTGTTCGCCTCCTAAAGTATTTTGAAAACTTTGTCCACCATTTAGAGAAGTAAAAATTCCATTGGCTTGAGTTCCAATTATTATTGTATTACCATTTAATGTTTGATAAACACATTCAGGAATATTATCATAATTTAAAACTGAATCAAATAGTATTTGTTGAATGTTTGATACTGAATTACCACTCAATGTATATTTATATATTGCCGGAGGAAATGGAAATATAACACTCAGCCCTCCGCCAAAAAAAACATTCGAAGTATTAATGTTTGAAAGTGCATAAATAGACTCGTGGTGACCTGAATTAGGATTAGTTTCTAATGATGCTTGTTGCCAAGGGGCTCCTTCATTAGAAGTATATACCAAACCCCATAATTCATCAGCCAGAAAAACAGTTCCGGTATTTTCTCTAACCATGATATCATAGTAATTTTCAACCGAATAATTAGGAAATTTACTCCAAGTACCCAAACCATTTTTTTTCCAAACTTCTCGGCTAGAAGTTAACATGTATAGATTCCCTAAATTATCAGAATCAGCATCCCATGGGGATACATTCAAAGGATAATCCTTATAGTAGGACCAATTTTGTGCATAGGTGGTTAATTGAACTAACTGCATTAATGCAATAGCAATTAAGAGATTATTAATTTTCATAGCTTTTTTGGTGTAAAACTAATTATTCAAGAAGCAAAAAAAAATACCTGATTTGAGGTAATTTTAGACTATTGTATTAGTTTTCAAAAGAGTAATAAATATCCAAACCTATACTTGTTTGAAGTTAGCTAAAAGGTATTTTAAAAAATTACCTGAAAATAGGTATTTTAGAATTTACCATTTTTATTTTTATTTGCTGAGTTGATTTTTTGGTTAGAATGTACATTATTAGCAAACAAAATTTCAACAATAATTTTTGTCTAATATTTTAGTTTAATTTCAAATCTTTATTAATGAAAAAATCAAATTTTAAAATTACTCGTTTTGTGCTTTCAGTTTTTGCAATCTTTCTTCTTGTTGGATGTTCAAAAGATGACGATGGTGGCTCTAATTCTCCATCAACTTACGAAATAGTTTTTAAAGCGGAAGCTTCTGCTGGCTGTACTCTTAATGCATCTTCCTACGGATATGATTCTACAATATCAACAGTTTCATCTATTGGTGGTACAACTTGGACAAGCCCTACTATTACAGCTCCTTCAAGTGCAAACGTTGCCGCTATTAGTATGAATGCAATGGGTAGCAATCCTGCATCAACTTTAAAAGTACAAATTTATGTAAATGGTGTTTTGAAAAAAGAAGGAACAAGTATCGGAACCGCATTGTCTGCAATAGCTCAGCATCCATTAAATTAATAGTTTCCTTTTCAACTATTTTTATTCTAAAAAAAGAAATAGTTTTAGTTTAGTTTTACAAAAATTCAGAATTTAACATAAGTTAGTTCTGATTTTTTTTTGAATCTAAGTAGATTAATTCTATTTTCATTTTTTAAATAGATAAAATCAAAAAGAACAAAGGGCTAATGACAACTAATTTTACTCCAAAATGAAGAATTTTTTATACCTATTAATTTTACTGTTTTCCAGTAGCGTTTTTACACAAGAGGTTCGAACTATAGACAATTATTCGAACATTATTGATAGTTTAAAACTTGAATTAAAAAAATCGGCTACAGATAGCAGTAAGTGTCTTTATGCACTTAAAATTGCTGGGATGTATAAATCAAACGGTCAGACTGATGAATTTTTAAAATATTCAAAATTAGGTAAAAAATATGCTCTGAAAAGTCCATTTTTGACTGAATATACAAAATACTTTTTGTCTCTTAAACACCTTAATGATCGAGAGATTGATTTGTTTATACAAGAGATAAAAAAAATTCAAAAAAATCTGAAAAAATTTAACAATGAAAAAAGCACAGAGTTACAACTCATAATAACCCAAAATCTTAGTACCTATTATCAAAATAACAATGACTATAAAAACTCTATTCAAATATTAACAGACGAGGGTATTAATCTAGCTAAAAAAAGCAAAAACAACACTTTATTGGCTCTATTTTATGAAAGTATTGGTAGGTCATTTTTTAATATAAATGAATATAATAAGTCTAATATTTATTATTCAAAAGCTTTACAATCTTATAAAAAATCATCTACCAATAAAGATGATCTTATAATGTGTTATGTATATATGGCAAATAACCTAATTTTACTTGATGATTTAGATCAGGCAAAACTAAATTTAAATTATGCATTAGCTCAACTAAAAGACAATACACTTTCAAACGCCTATTCTCATTATTATTACGTATGTGGTCATTATTCCTACTATGAAAAAAAATTTAATGAAGCAGTGAAGTTTTACCTTCTGGGACTGCAAAGTTTAAAACCAACAAACAGTTATAGAACCGAAATTCAAATAAAAATATCCCTTTCTGAAGCCTTAATGGAATTAAATAGATTTGAGGAAGCAATGGTATATCTAAAGGAAATTGAACCTAAAGTGCCTACGTTATATAAATTAAACTTTTTAAATTTATATTCTCGTAATTTTGAAAGTCTTAATGATTTTAAAGCTGCCCATTTTGTTAATAAAGAATATATTCGAGTGAAAGATAGTATTGACAATGAAAGCAAGAGAATTCATTTTATTGAATTAGAGGCTAAATACAATACGATAGAGAATGAAAATAAAATACTAAATCTTGAAAAAGAGAATCAAATTAAAGAAATCGAATTACAAAAAAATCAAACCCTCTACAGTATTCTTTTTTCATTAATTTTAATCGGCATGATTTCATTTTTATTTCTTTTAAAAAACTTAAAGAATTTAAGAAAAATAAATTCTCAAAAAGACATCATCCATCATCAAAAAATTCAGAGTTTGAAAAATCAAAAAGAAATTGAAATAATGTATGCAATGATTGAAGGTGAAGAAGCAGAGAAGAAAAGAATTTCAAGAGACTTACATGACGGTATTGGCAGCAGTTTAACTTCTATAAAAATGAAACTTGAATATTATGACCAACACCCCACCGAAAAGAACTTAGTTCAAGAGGCAAAACAACACTTAACTAAAACAATTAAAGAATTAAGACAGATTGCTTACAACTTAATTCCCGAAACTTTGAATAGTTTGGGTTTAGATGCTGCAATAAAAGATTACTGCATGATGAATTCCACCAAAGAATTTATCATTGAATACAATTCCTTTGATATTTGTAAAGAAATAAAGATGTCACACCAAATAAGTATTTATAGAATCGTACAGGAATTAATAAACAATGCTATTAAACATTCGTATGCAAATCATGTATTTGTACAGTGTAGTCAGAATGACAAATTGTTTCTTATTACAGTAGAAGATAATGGTATAGGAATGCATAATGAGTCTGGTAATAAAAATGGGATGGGGCTAACTAATATAAAAAAACGAGTGGAAATTTTAGATGGGAATTTTGAAATATCATCTACTGCAAATAATGGCATCATAATTAACATTGAACTGCATATTGAATTAGATTGAAAGTGAAGCAAAAAAACATATAGGTGATAACCATATTTTAATTATGCAGGGATTAAAATTATATTTGGTTAAAAATAAGCATATAAAATTTAATTCGCAGTTGGGGCACGTAAAACGAAAAGTAAGTTGCATTGATCGAGCAATTACGATACAAAAACAATTTAAAAGGAACACTTTGCTCGAAACATTAAAGATTTGAAATTATTAAGCAGAGAATATACAAAATTTTAGGAGCTATTTTTATTTACAATTGTATTATTTTAGATGAAACGACTATGATAAAACGCTATTTTACAAACTCAACAAACTTATTACGAATAATAGTAGGTATTACCATGATGTCACATGGCATAGCAAGGCTTTTCTATGCTTCCATTTATGCATTTGGAAACTTTTTGGAATCAAATGGATTGTTATATGGTTTTTATCTCGCTTGGATAATCACACTATTAGATTTGTTTTTTGGAATTTTATTGATTTTTAATACATGTATCAAGCACGCAAGCTATTGGTTTATTTTTATACTGCTGATGGGGATTGCATTAGTACACCGTCATCACGGGTGGTTTGTTGTAGGGCATGGAAGTAATGGAATAGAATATAGTATCGTATTGATCTCCTGCTTTTACACTTTACTCACAATAAATAAAAATCATGAATCAAAAAAGCTGACTGCAGATCGATAATCAAATATAACGAAAATGGAATAGTAAACTTCCTTATGGCTCACCTTCGTTGAATTCTTATTGTAAATTGGATTTAATCTCAAATAATCTTTTTTTTAAATCTTAAGCAACCTTTTCTATTATTTTATATCACCTCAAAGAGTTTAAATTAAATGAAAATGACAGAAGCCCTGATTTCAGGTATTTCAAAAAATGAAATTATTTTTAAACTTTGTTTTAAAAAAAAAAGCTATGAAAAAATTTACATTCTTATTTGCAATTATTATGGCAAATCTAAACGCGTTTGCCCAAGTTACTTTCGAGGGTTCCACAGAATTTGGAAGAATATTTGACGTTACTTATCATCCAACAGATCCAAATGACCTATATGCGGTTACACTTGGAAATCACATTGTGTCCTCAAAAGACAATGGATTGAGTTGGGATGTATTTTATTCCCATCCCACAATCTCTCATCATATTGAAAATTTAAAGTTTCTAGATGGAAATAGATTAAGCTTCAACCTAAAGTTTGGTTTATTTGATAATCATCTCAATATTTTAGATATAAATACCACTCAAATTGTTCAAACTTTTGTATTACCAATCCCGGAAAATGCTGCCAGGACATGGATAACTGATTATGCTATTCATCACCAAAATACCAGTATTGCAATAGTTTCACAAGGTTATAGAATCGGATCGTTTAGTTTTTATAGAGTCTATTATACGACTGATAGTGGAATTACTTGGAGTACTATTTACTCAAGCATTGACAATAGTAATATTTCAGTTAACAGTGTTGCCATTAGTCATGATAATTCACAAAAAGTTTTTATCGCCAGAGGAAACGGGCCTGATACAACGTATGGCGGCTTACTAATATCAACTAATGGCGGTCAAAGCTGGACAGAGAAATTAGTGGGAATACCCTTAGATCCAATTGCTATAAATCCACAAAACGCCAACGACATTCTAATTGGTACAGATGCAACTACCGATTCTGAAAACCTTTACCGTTCCAATGATGGCGGCTTAACTTGGCAATCAATCCCATTAACCTGGGAGGACTACGTTATGGACAGTATTGTACATATTTCTTTTAATCCTCAAAACCCGCAGTCCATAATAGTTTTAGAGGAAAATCAAGTAATTTACACCGACGATAACTTTCAAACACATACAAACCTTACTTTTGAAGAAGAACCGAACGATTATTTTTATGGCCTCAACGCATCGTTTAATCCTTTGAACTCGAATGAAATAGTGGTGAGTGGAAACTATCATCCACTGCGGTCAACCGATAATGGAACTACATTTAATAAAATTGAAAATCCGTTTTTTGTATCAAACGATGTGCAATTATTTAAACAAAATAATATAAAAAAACACTTGTATTATAGCGTACAATTTGGTTATGTACATAAGGATTTAGATACCAATAACAGTAATAATTACAATATTTTACCACTTAATTTAGTTTCAAATGTACAAAATCAAACCTTTATTGATTTAAATTTTAATGGGAGAGTCTATAATTTATTTAGTTCTTTTTTCGGTAGTTCTTTATATATAAGTGAAGACCATGGCACAACCAATATAAATATTCCAATTCCAAATCAATATACTTTTACAGTTGCCTCGGAAATAGCTACTCCAAACAAAGTTTGGGTATCGTTATTGGACGGAGATCTACAAGGAAATGAAGGAGGTGCAATTTATGAAATAGATTTTACAGACCCCAACAATATATTGTCATCTCAAATTGCTATACCTGCTTTTAAACCTGTTCCCTCTATTTATATTTACCCTAATAACTACAACACTAAAATGATTGCTTTAGGATCAAGAATATACAAAACTACAAACAATGGTCAGTCGTGGCAAATAAGTAGTAACGGATTAGAAAATGCTTTGAGTTTGGATAACGATATTATTTTTAAAATTGTTGCAAATCCGTTGAACCAAAATCAATTATCAGTTGCCACATCCCAGGGAATTTTTACAAGTTACGATAATGGGGATAATTGGGTACAAATCTCCACTAATTTAGTAGAACAGATAATACATTCACCTTTTAACGACGGAGTAATTATTGCTGCCTCCCTAACAAGAGACTATTCGGTTTTTAATGTGTTTTACACCACTAACATGGGAGAAAATTGGAATAGTGTCTCCAATGATTTACTATATAATCCTTTTGTAAGCAAAGTTATGTTTAATTTTATATCGAATAGCTTTGAAATTTACGCGGCAACTTCAGACATTGGAATTATAAAATACAATGTAATACTTGAAAATCTTAATTCACCAGATTTTGAAACATCCCCTACTATAATTGTTTATCCGAATCCAAGCAAAAACAATTTATTCTTAGAATCAAATGAATCTTTAATAGAAATAAAAATACATGATGCTCTGGGTAAAAAAATAAAGACCGTGCAACCTTCGGTAAACGAGATTGACATTTCAGAGTTACCATCCGGGCTCTATATTTTAAATGTAATCCTTGAAAATGGAAAATCAGAGTCTATTCGATTTATCAAAGAATAAAAGGTAAAGGTTAACACTATCCTACAAAGTGTGTTAGTTAGTAAATGATGGCTTGGATTTTTATAATCTGAGCCTTTTTTAACACATAAGATAAAATTGTTTAAATTAGTTAAAACATTCAGCCAAAATGCAGAACTATCGCTTTTAGCGACTTACCCATCACTTCTTTCCGTAGTTCGCAATTGAGTCTAATAGCAAAAAAAGGTTTTATGAATGAGTTATGGAATTTTCGTAAACTTTAAAATACTTTTCATCCAAACAAAAATTTCATCTAAAGATGTTATATAACTTTGACAAATTAAACCTTCCTATTTCATAAATTAACATTATAGTTAAATCATAAAGTTTCTTTCAAATCATCGGAAAAAACTATACATTTGGTTTTAAAAAAAGATATATTTTAGTGATTTCACCGTGTAAGTTGGTGGTATATATAAAGACGACAATACTAAAACAATGCAAGACATACTTTTTGACTTTATATCCAAATACATTATCCTGACTGATGAAGAGAAGAGGGCATTAATTGCATTAGATTTATTTCATTCTCTAAAAAAAGGAACTATATTACTTAAAGAAGGACAAAAATTAGATTGCAATTACTTTGTTCTAAAAGGGTGCATACGAAAATATTATATTATAGATGGTGAAGAGAAAACAACTGCATTCTATACCGAGATGGAAGCTTTTACGCCTCCATGTGCAGTAAGCAAAACACACGCTGAATACTATTTAAGTTCTATTGAAGATACATTACTTGTCATTTCGAATGCTCATATGGAAGAAGAAGTAAACAATAAATTTCCAAAATTTGAAATTATGTGCAGAAAATTATCGGAAGAATTATTAGCTAAAGAAAGAATTGATTTTGACGAGTTTAAAACTTCTTCTCCGGAACAACGTTACTTAAACCTATTGCAAAAAAGACCCGACCTAATCCAACGCGTTCCTCAACATCAGTTAGCAAGCTACTTAGGCATTAAGCCTCAGTCATTAAGCAGATTAAGAGCAAGGGTTTTACAAAAGAAGTAAAGTGTAAAATCATTTCTTAACTTAAGTGAACGAATGATGGTATTTCGAAAATCTACTTTTGTAGACCAATAAATAATCTGGTCTAATCTGTAAATACTTTCATATGTTTTTTTTAATCTCTACAATTTTGCTTTTAGCATTTGCTTTATTAGCTGTAATTGATGGTTTCTACCTTCATATTATTAAGTACCAACTTTTCAATCATATGGAGAGTAAATTTGAACATTTAACACATACCATCAGGGCAATTTTATTTCCCCTTATTGTCTTTTTTTTATTTGTTAATCAAAACTGTTTAATAAGTTTCTATTTAGGTGTTTTGTTTATTGTAATAGACTTAGTGGTGCTTGGAATTGATGCTTATGTTGAAAAAGACAGCAGAAGTTTTATGGGTGGCCTTCCAAGGTGGGAATACATACTACATTTATTTGTAAATGGATTTCATTTTGCCTCAATTGCTGTGTTTTTGGCTATCAAATTAACTTTCACCGAAAATGGATTTGAAATAATTAAAGACCTTTCTAATCAGAAAAATTTTGAACTTTTTCATTTCGTTGCTATAAACTTATTGCCAGGTGCAATCGTATTGGCTTTTATTCATATTTTCACAAGTATAAAAGCCACCAAGGTACATTGGAACAACTTAAGAAACAAAATAGAATGCTCTGCATGTTCCAAACCACCACTTAGCTAAATGTTTATTCGTCAAGCTTTAACCTTATTTAGACTAAATTTTTAAAAAAAGAACTCAGTTGTATTTCTTAACTTAAGTGAACGACATCTGCAATCAACCGAACCTACTTTTGTAGCACTAATAAAAAAATATGCAACAGAAAATTTTTTTCATCTGTCTTGTGTTAATGATGACAAGTGCTCTGCAAGTACAAGCACAAGATGCCCTACAAGATAGTGTATATAAACGCTGGTTTGTCGGGACTTCTATTTGTTTAATATTGGATATAATTTTTAATTGATTATTTATGAATCCACAATATGAACTGGAAAACATCAAAGTAAATGTGAAAACGAAACTTGCAACGCTGTGGGCGAGTTTTATGTTTCTTTACATCTACGTTGACTATTTCGCCCTTTATATGCCCGATAAGATAGAAGATATTTCGAAAAGTAAAGTGTATGTGTTCGAAATTACGCAAGAATTTCTTCTAGTGGCACTTGCTTCAGTGACCATTCCGGCACTGATGATTTTCCTTTCTGTCGCCTTGTCGGCTAAAGTAAATCGCTGGACAAATATTATTATTGCAACGGTATATATTCCCTATTCATTGTTTAATCTGGCAGGAGAGGCTTGGATGCACATGGTGTTAGGTGCTGTTATCGAAGTCTTCGTTCTTTGTCTGATTATTCGGTATGCTTGGAAATGGACCTGTTTTACATCCTGAAAATAGCAAAAAATAACCTCGTCAAAACCAAACGAATAAATATTCGTCAATTAACCTTCCCCTCCCAACGCTCTAAAAATTTTTGTATGCCAATAGTTAATCACCCCGGCTGTCCGAAGTTTACTTAATCCTACCTACACCAGATCTTCGAAGTCTCAAGACTTCAAAGCAAATTATCCTTCCATTTTCACCAAGTGATTTTTAAAAAATCAAATCAATCTACTTTTAAATGAAAGGGAAAAAGGATATATTTAGTTTTTAAAAGAGATACACCTTCGGTTATATTTCCAAAACGAGTTATATACACTAAGGTTGCAGCGATTAGCGATAAGTTGGCAACATGCTAAAAGAAAAACACGAAGAATGAAACTCGACAGAAAAGATAAAATAGAAATTTTTGAAAATGCACTGAGTTGGATAGTAGTATTTGCAATATTTATCTATGGTGGAAGTAAAATATTTCAATTTGATGACGCTTCTGAAATTGACAAAACTGTTGCAGAAATAACTGGAATGGAATTGATGTGGGCTTTTTATGGTTACTCAAAATCTTATGCAATAACTTTAGGTATTTTTGAAATAATTGGAGGAACATTGATTTTGATAAAACAAACTAGAATCATTGGCTGTTTGTTCACATCTACTATACTTGTAAATGTGATTTTACAAGACATATATTTCGATGTGAATAGTGGAGCTCTAAAAGCAGCAATACTATACCAATGGTTAATTCTAATAATTTTATGGTTAAATAAAGATAAAGTTATTCAAAGCATAAAGGATTTAATAAATTTCAATAAATCGCAGCAAACGAAATATAAATATAATCAAATTAGTTTTTGCTTTTTTTTGTTTTGTAATATTGAGAATAACAGAATACTATCTAACAATTAAATTATAAAACTAGTTGCCAACAGGTAGTAAGCAGTAGCTGGGAATCAGGCTTAATGCAATGATAGTTTTTGTGTTTGAAATATAGTGATTAACCAAAATATTAAGGATTATTACTATCAAAACGTTGGCTATCATTGTAAATCGGCATCCTACATAACAAAACATAAACCATTTACAAATGAAATTTCAAATACAAAATAGTAACATTGATGATACGGAGGATATTTTTAGTTTATATAAAATCGCAACAGATTTTCAAAAAACAAGGTTCACTGTGCATTGGCCCGAATTTAACAGAACGTTAATTGAAACTGAAATTGCGGAAAACAGACAATGGAAAATAGTTGCAAACGACAAAATTGCTTGTGTTTGGGCGACAACTTTTAATGACCCTCAAATTTGGGAAGAAAGAAATGAAGCCCCATCTGTTTACATTCACCGAATTGCATCAAACCCCGATTTTCGTGGACGAAATTTAGTTGGACAAATCGTAGAATGGGTTAAACTTTACGCCAAAGAAAATAAAAAACAGTTTGTTAGAATGGACACTGTTGACGACAATCCTGACCTAATTAATTATCATACAAAATGTGGTTTTGACTTTTTGGGATTAGTGAAACTTAAAAACACAGATGGATTGCCGGCACATTATGATAACGCAACAGTTAGTTTATTTCAAATGACAATCTAGTTCTAAATGAGAAAACAACGAACAATGAACCATTAAATACAATATGGTGGCTGAATTGTTTCTATAAAACATTTCTGTATCCTATCCTGTAGCCACAGGTGGAATTTCAGGTGCTGTAGTAAATAGAGAGTTAACCGAAATAGAATTTATCCTGATATAAGAATACAGAAAATTAGATCCGCTTCACTACCGGCTTCCACTAAAACTTTATTAAAATTACAAAAAGAGTGTTTAGTAAACAGCAGTCATCATATAAGTAAAATTAAACAGATTCCCAGTTTCAGTTAAATTTAGTCAATATTAATTTAATTATCTTTATTTGCTTTGCTAGCTAAAGAATAAGAAGTTACAAATTTCTTCTTCTCTTAATAGGTAGCTTTTTTTATGGCAACTAATAGAAATAATCTGCATGTTCTAGATGTTTGCCTTTTTCCCTCGCTTCCCATACCCCAAAAGTTTTTGTATGCCATAATTACACCCCTCCGCAACAAAATCGTGTTGGGCAACAAAAATTTTTCCCAAAGCTTCTTTACATAATGTGGCATTATAGGGCAATAATGAAAATAGTGCTCCAAAACATGATAGTGCATTGCCCTATAATAACATTATGTAAAAAAGCCGCTCACCCCACGCTCAAGTGCCCCGTTCCAGCCACACTTTTTTGGCAGCTTTCCTCGCACAACCCAGCTACCAAAAACACGTGGCTTCGCGGGTCAACCTTCGGGTTTCCATAAGTACGTTTCTACGACCTTAAAATCGATTACATTGTCGTGTTATTAATCAGCAATAACAAATTCAGAAACTAAACCAACAAAGCCCTTTCCGACGAAGCCGGTTTCGGCTCATCCCAAATCTTCACACTCTGCTTTAAAAACAAAATCGGAATGTCACCCACTTCCTTCATCCAACAACTAAAATCGGCAAACCAAACCCAACAAAATAATCAACAGTAACCGCAAAGAACATCAAAAAACTCAATTGAACTTTCTTCAAAAAAGTAAAACTTACATACCTTGTATGGTAAAAAAAATAATCCAATCCTAACGACTCCAAATTTCAAAATACTTAATTGAACTTTCTTTGAAAAAGTAAACTTATACGACTTATATGGTAAAATAATTTAAAAATAATTATCTCCTTAAACCATTGATTTTATTGACAATAATTAAAATTTCATTATCTGAATTAAACTTTTTTGTTTTCCCCTTCTGATTCACTTCTGAAATAATTCCAAACAAACCCAACACTTTTGCACCATAATACTAAATAAACAAGTTATGGTCACATCCCTATTTCCCGCTCCCCCCTAAACTTTTTAACCCCTAAACTTTTAAACTCTTAAACTTTTAAACCCTTAAACCCTTAAACTCTTAAACCCTTAAACTCTTAAACCTTTAAACCCTTAAACAAAAACCTCAGCAACTCAGCAACTCAATAAAAATGAACTACATCAAACACCTCACAGGCTTCTTCGACAAAGTAGTCCAAGAAAACTCGCTAAATCCAACACACATAAGCCTCTACATAGCATTATTTCAGTGTTGGAACTGCAACCGATTCCGAAACCCCATCAGCATCAACCGCGACGAAATCATGCAAATCAGTAAAATAAGTTCCAAAGCCACCTACCACAAATGTCTAAAAAACCTGCATTCGTTGGGATACATCAACTACCAACCCTCTTTCAACCCATTTCGCGGAAGTCATGTTATTTTATTCAATTTCGAACAAGAACAAACACAAGGTAATCCAATCACAACTAAACCATTTTCTGAACAAGATAATGAAATAGCTCATAGAGAGCCTTTAACAATGGAGCATACCAATATCGAAACTAGTAATGAACAAGTACTAGTACCTTCAGTAAACAATACAAACAATACAAATGTTAAAAACAGTGAAAACAAAATTGAAAAAATAAAAAAAACAACAAGTGATTTTCATAAAAAGGAAGAGAGTAAAGAAAAGATACCCTCAAAAAAGAAAGAGTTTACAGAACCAAAACTCGAGGAAACAATCGCCTTTTTCATGGAGCAAAAGTACCCGAACGCAGAAGCCCACAAATTTTATAATTATTTTGAAAGTATAGGTTGGCTGGTAGGCGGCAAAACACCAATGGTCAATTGGAAAGCAGCCGCCAACAGTTGGATACTCAACACACAAAATACGTCATCAGTAACAAACGCAATTGCTAATCCGGTACCGGGAAACTTAAAAACGTCTAACGAAAACAAATACGATGAACCCTTATAATGAAATTCAAAAAACATTTCAAATCAAAGACGGTTTCAAAGTCTATGATTTTGCAAAGTGCCTCACTACTCTAGAAAAACTGGGTCGGTATTACTACGGTAATCAATTCAAAATACATGAGAACGATAAAATGGTAATAATGAAACTGATTATATATGCCATTAAAGATGAAATCACAGCAAAAGAAATGAACATAGACATTACCAAAGGAATCATTCTCTCTGGACCAGTCGGATGTGGCAAAAGCTCGATGATGTTCCTTTGTAACTTTTTCACAAACCAAATGCACAACTACAAAATAATACCATGCCGAGATATCGCATTCAACTTCGCAACAAAAGGATATGAAGCCTTGCTACCATTCACAAAAAAAGAGGACAAACAGACCAAAATGAACAACATCTGTTTTGATGATTTGGGAACTGAAAAACAAATAAAGTACTTCGGCAACGAATGCAATGTCATGGCAGAAATTCTACTCACCCGATACGACAACTTCATCAACAATAAAACGATCACCCACATCACCACCAACCTCTCCGCCTCAGAACTCGAAACCTGTTACGGCGACCGTGTACGCTCCCGGATGAGGCAAATGTTTAACCTCATCTCCTATAACAAAGACTCAATCGACAAACGCTGAAACCCAACCAAAAAAACTCAGCAACTCAGCCTCTCAGCACCTATCTCCGTGCCCTCTGCGACCTCCTTTGTGCCCCTCGTGGTTAAAAAAGAAACGAATAGAGCACCTAAAAATCCATCAAAATCCAAACAGAGCGAAGCGATCAAAATCAGTGTAAACCTGTTAAATCCTTCCAATCCGTGTCCCATTAAAAAAAAGCGAAGCGTCCCTTGTGCACTCCGCGAACTCCTTTGCGTTCTTTGCGGTTAAAAAAAATAATAAATAGTACCAATAGAGCACCTACAAATCCATCAAAATCCAAACAGAGCGAAGCGATCAAAATCAGTGTGAACCTGTTAAATCCTTCCAATCCGTGTCCCATTAAAAAAAAGCGAAGCGTCCTTTGTGACCTTAGCGAACTCCTTTGCGTTCTTTGCGGTTCAAAAAAAACAATAATAAATAGCACCAATAGAGCACCTAAAAATCCATCAAAATCCAAACAGAGCGAAGCGATCAAAATCAGTGTAAACCTGTTAAATTATTCCAATCCGTGTCCCATTAAAAAAAAGCGAAGCGTCCCTTGTTCCCTCAAAGGTTAAATTTACAGCGATAATCGATCAACAGACAACAGACAACCGTCAACCGCCAACAGAAACCCCAAAAAAAACCCCAACCATAAAGTCGGGGTAAAAAATTACTTTTTATACTTCCTAAAAAGACACCTAATAAGTATCGAAACCAAACAGCTGACCGTAGCTCCAATAGCCGCCAAAAGAATGGTCTTTACAACATCAGTCGAACTGATTACGGGTGCAATACTCAAAAATGTCCCTCCTGCCGTACCAATCGAAACCGAATTAGGATGATTCATCGTGTTCATCTTTTGGTGAATCTTCTTTCGCTACTTGACTAACTGCCGACATAACACCGCCGGCCACAGCCATATAACCACCAATCGAAACAACAACCGCTGGCAAGGAAATAGGTGCGGTCAAAATAGTTCCGCCTACAGCAGCGATAACCAACCCAATCGTTCGAAGTACTTTAAAAAATTTGGGAGTAGGAGCTTTCGCTCTATCTAAAATAGTCATAATAAAACAGTTAAGAGTTAATAATTAATTCAACGCAATTTCCGGAGTCCAAGGATGTATAAACAAGTGCTTTCAATTTTTCAAAAGCTAACTTGGATTGTAATCCTATGCCAGCACCGGAAAGCGTTAAAACTGGTGCAATACAACCTCGCAATTCGCTAAGTGCAAAGTTTGCTGGATGAAAAAGAATGTACTTTCTATCCTGTACATTAATCACTTCCAAATGCCACTTGTATTTGGCACTGTATCGCTTTCTGATAAAATAGTTCCCCTCAGGAATACAGGAAAAGCCAACTTGGTTGTTTTTCCAAGGTAACTCAATAGTGTAGCAAATGAATGTTCCATTACTTTCCAGTTTCCCATTAGTTCCATCGGGGAAATAAGTTCTTGTTAAAACTAAAATCATACTTTTAAATTCTGATTTATAAATCTTAACCGTCAATTACAATCCGCTCACTTGCACTAATGCCAATGGATTATAAGCACCGTTCTTCAACGGATACATCTGACCGTTTACTTGTTGATAAAACTCAACACCTACGGCCAAAAAGAGTGGTTTCGTACTATTGGCAGTCACCGTATTAACCTGGTTAATCACCGCTGTTGGAGTCGCATCCCAAGGCAAAATAGCAGTTTCTGAGTTTTCAATAACAAACGTTTCCGCTTCAAAATCAATCTCAGCTCCGCCGGAAATGATTTTAAAATGTGTAGTTCCGCTCGGAGCCACTACCATATTCGAAGGAATAAAAGAGGGAATGTCAACTGTTAAAGCTCCGGTAACACGATCAATTGCCGTTTGAAAAGGTGCATATAAACTGGTTCCCAATTTTCCGCGAATGTTAAACTCAAAACCGGCCAATAATTCAGCCTCACCGTCAATAACATTGCGTAATCCACGCTCATTCACTGCATCAGCCTGAATAACCTTCATCATGCGTTGCGTTAGCCGTCCTACCATTCTACTATCCGAAGCATTTAAAAGCAATGCTCTAAAAGAGGTGCGTAAAACTCTACCGGCTTTTCCCGCTCTGCCAAATTCAGCACCATTTTCTCTGGTGCGTTGAAAAGCTGGGTCTGTGGCAATGCGGTTAGCATCCACGCCCCCTTTCTCACGGGCTACGTACCCGTCTTTAGACTTATAAAAGGTAATATCACCGATTGTACCTTTCAATTTAATTATGCCTTTCTGTTTTGCCATAATTTCTGTACTTTAAAAATTAAAAATTGCGGAATGATTCTTAGGCTCATTCCTTCAGCCTGAATAAACCCATTTTCGATGCATCTTGAAATGATTTACAGACAAATATTTCGGAATTAATTTTTGTGCTCAAAATACGCTTGACCTTACATGAATCAAATTGACCAAAACGACCTTTTTTGCCTATTTTTGCATTGTAGAATGCATTAAAAAAGTGTATTTTTGACCTTAGTTGTTGTAAAAAAGGTTCACGACCCTTCATCTGCATAGTTCAAGTAGGGATAAAGTACCAAGAGTGTATGAAAACAGAACAAAAAAGAGTTTGCATATACCCAAAAGACGTTCAAAGAATTACTGGTAAAAGTTACAGAAGTTCAAGACTGCTGATGTTAGAAGTAAAAAAACACTTCAATAAACAAGAACACCAATTGGTTTCCATTGAAGAGTTTTGCTTATACACAGGCCTTAAATCAGAAGAAGTAATTCCGTTAATCGTCGGGTAAAAAAGTGTTTTTGAAGATAAAGTCTTCTATAAATACTAAACTCAAGGCAGTAACTAGTTCATTAACTAGTTCAATTTTGCAACTTCCTTCCGCTTGTAGTTAAAATAAAGTCGAGGTGATTTAAGTAGTACTTAATTTATTTATAAAAAAAAATTAAAAAAAATTCTCATTCCTGATTCCTTCCAATTTCATCAATAGTTTCAATTTCCACTTGAATCATTTTTTTCCATTTGTGTTCCAAAAGTTTATAAAACCCCCAACATCCTAATAATCCAAACGGAATCGTGATAAAACCAAAAGCTCTATCTGAATACTCTTCAATCCCAAGAGAAAAAAGCAAATCTAATCCTAGTAGAATAAATGCAAATAGAAAAGTTGCTACATAATAAGATAGAACACCAAAAAATGCATAAAGCCATTCGTTTTGTTTATGTTTTTGTGCAAGTGTATAGAAAGATTTCCCTAAAAAATAAATAAAAAGTAAACTAAGCATAGCCTCAAAAGTTGATTCTTCATTCAAAAATAACTTTTTTTACTATAAAGCAGGATTTATAAATAGAAAAAATGGCATTTTCTCCCTAAATAATTCTTAACACATCTTGTCCTTACTTCATTTTTAGTAATTTTGGCAAAAATATACTTTTGAGAACTATTCTTTTTATCGTTTTCTGTTTGATATGCTTTCAACAAAGTTGGTCACAAAAAAGCAAAGAAATCTTTGTGGAATATTCCGAATTTTTTGATGTAGATGAAGATTTATACCCTGATGCTATTTTGCTAACCGGCAATGTTCGCGTTAGTCATGACGGAGCGGTGATGTTCTGCAACAAAGCCTATTTATTTAAAAAAGAAAATTATATCAAAGCTTTTGGCGATGTTCGAATGATTCAAGGTGATACCATCACTATGACCAGCACATATGCCGAATATAATGGTGAAAACAAGCAAGCGTATGCTTCCGGAAATGTGGTAATGAGTTCGCCTAGTTCAACCCTTAAAACTGAAGTACTTAATTTTGATCGAAACGCTCAACAAGCTTTTTATAAAACCGGCGGAACCATTACTGATAAAGAAAATACGTTGGTTAGTCAAGCAGGTACGTATATGATTCAGCGAAAAATGTATCAATTCAGAAATGCGGTGACAATAACTAATCCAAAATATATCATCAAAACCAACCATTTAGATTATTATGAAAATGTAGGTCACGCCTACTTGTTTGGTCCATCAACAATTACCAGCGAAGCAAATTATATTTACACCGAAAAAGGGTTTTATGATACTAAGAAAAACTTTTCTCATTTTGTAAAGAATTCCTATATCAAATACAATAATCGATTAATTGAAGGAGACAGTTTGTATTACGATCGAAACCGCGAATTTGCCTCCGCCACCCGAAATGTAAAAGTGACCGATTCCATTAATAACAGTATCGTAAAAGGTCATTACGGAGAGGTTTATAAACTTAAAGATTCATTAATGATGACCAAAAGAGCTGTGGCAATGACTTTGGTTGAACAAGACACTTTATACATTCATGGAAAAAAATTAATCGTGACCGGAAAACCTCAAAACCGGGTCGTAAGAGCATTTAACAACGTTCGTTTTTTCAAAATTGACATGAGTGGAAAATGTGATTCGCTTCATTCCGATGAAAAAACAGGCATAACAAAACTGATAAAAAATCCGGTAATGTGGAATTTCGATAACCAAATGACAGGCGATATCATGCACTTGATTTCCAATAAAGAAACCGAAAAACTTGACTCGTTAAAGGTTCTGAATAATACGTTCATTGCTTCAAAAGACACCATTGGCACAGGTTATAATCAGGTGAAAGGTTTAAATCTCTATGGTAAATTCAGGGATAATAAATTATATGAAGTTGATGTAGTTAAAAACACCGAAGTGATTTACTATATGCGAAATGAAAATCAAGAACTCATTGGAATCAATAAAAGTAAAAGTAGTAGCATCAACATGACACTTGATGGTAATCAAATTGATACCTTAACATTCATTAAACAAATTGAAGGCGAAATTTATCCCGAAGCAGAACTGCCAGAAAATGCCCGAAAGCTAAGGGGATTCGTTTGGCGTGGCGATGAACGAATAAAAACCAAAGAAGATATTTTTCCTCCCGAAGAAAATGAATATGACGAACAAATGAAAATCGAAAAAGCTGCAGAAGATGCTATTGAATCGGTTCCGATGGAAGTTCGGAAAGAAACGTTAGAAGGCAAAGAAACGGAAGAAGATAAAAAAAAGAAAAAAGACAGTTAGAATGTTGCGGGTTGAAAAGTTGCGAGTTACGGGTTGAAAGCACCCATTACCAATCACCAATCCCCTATTACCTTTATGAAACAAGATTTCTTCAAATACCAAGCTCAAACTTCTCCCTATCCGCTTGCGATGGAAGTTTCGTATGCAAAGGGAAGTTACATCTATGACACCAACAACAAAAAATACTTAGATTTTGTAGCAGGTGTGTCAGCGTGCAGTTTAGGACATCAGCATCCGAGAGTAAATCAAGCGATAAAAGATCAATTAGACAAATATTCACACGTGATGGTGTATGGCGAATATGCCCAACACCCAGCCGTTGAATTTTGTAAATTACTGGCAGAAAATATGCCGGAACCACTCAACAAAACCTATCTTGTCAACTCCGGTACCGAAGCCACCGAAGGTGCATTAAAACTCGCCCGAAGAGTAACCGGAAGAAGTCAGCTCATTTCTTGTTTCAATGCTTATCATGGCAACACGATGGGATCAATGAGTGTGATGGGATTTGAAGAACGCAAACAAATTTTTCGTCCGTTAATTCCTGATGTTGAATTTATTACGTTTAATAATGAAGAAGATATTCAAAAAATAACAACCAAGACGGCTGGTATTATAGTTGAAAGTATTCAAGGTGGAGCCGGTTTCATTCAACCTGAAAATGGGTTTTTAACCAAAATCAAACAACGTTGTGAGGAAGTTGGTGCCTTGTTAATTATCGACGAGATTCAACCCGGCTTCGGAAGAACAGGCAAAATGTTCGGTTTTGAAAACTATAATGTTGTTCCCGACGTAGTTATTATGGGAAAAGGAATGGGTGGCGGAATGCCGGTTGGTGCTTTTACTGCCAAAGCGGAATACATGGATTTATTGAGTCACGACCCAAAATTAGGCCATATTACCACTTTTGGCGGACATCCTGTCATAGCCGCTGCTTGCTTGGCTACCCTTCGGGAAGTCACTGAAACCGACCTAATGGCTCAAACGTTAGAAAAAGAAAAGCTATTTAGACAACTTTTGGTACATCCTTTGATAAAAGAAATAAGAGGAAAAGGATTAATGTTGGCAGCAATGGTAGAATCACCGGAAATTACAAACGAAGTAATTTTTAAATGCCAAGACAAAGGATTAATTCTTTTTTGGTTGCTTTTTGAAGGAAGAGCAATCCGAATCACACCTCCATTAACAATTTCTGAAGAGGAAATTAGAGAAGGTTGTGCTATTATTTTGGAAGCTTTAAATGAAGTGTTATAAAATGGCTATGGGTTATTGGTAATGGCTAATAGGTTTTAATCCTTTACAAACCAATCACCTTTTACCCTTTACCTTTCACCAATTACCCTTCCTCAAAAGCTGTTAATTAAATTGTTTACAACAATTCAACAAAAAAATAGAATCAGAGCATTCCTTTCCTAATTTAGAGAAGGATAATTTTAAAACAATCGAGTATGCATTTAAGTCACGAAGAAGACGATTACAACGTATCCTTATCGAGATTTGAATCGATGTTGAAAACCAATAAAGTTTTCTTTTTCGATTCCGAGGAATTTGAAGAAATTATTCTTCACTATCTTGATATGGGTAAAGCATCTCTGGCCAAAAAAGCCCTGAAATTAGCTCTCGAACAACATCCAAGATCGACCGGATTAAAACTGGTTCAAATTGAAATGTTGATTTATGACGACAAACTTGATGTAGCCGAAAAAATGCTCAACGAGTTGTATGCCATTGAACCCCACAATGAGGAGATTTACATTCAGAAAGCAAACATCTATTCTAAACGTGACCAACACGAAAAAGCGATTGAAGAATTAGAAAAAGCATTAAAATTTACCGATGATTACGCCGATGTGTATAATTTAATGGGAATGGAATATCTCTTTATGGACAATTTAGAATTGGCAAAATTCAATTTTATCCGATGTTTAGAAGTAGATGTCGAAGACCAAGCTGCGTTGTATAATGTGGTTTATTGTTTTGAATTTCTTGACCAACAAAAAGACGCTATTGTCTATTTAGAAAATTATATCGAAAAAAATCCATATAGTGAAATCGCTTGGCACCAACAAGGAAGATTGAGTTACAGCATCAAAAACTACCAAAATGCTTTGCGTTGTTTTGATTATGCAACCCTTATTGACGATGAATTTATTGGTGCTTTCATGGAAAAAGGTAAATCGCTTGAAAAACTTAAACGTTTTGAAGAAGCAATTGAAGCCTACGAACGTACCATAGAATTAGAAGATCCAACATCTTACGCATTGCTTCGAATTGGAAAATGTCACGAAAAGTTAGGTAATAAAGCCGAAGCGATTAAATTCTACAACCAAACTGTTCACGAAGATCCGTTGTTGGATAAAGGTTGGATAGCGATTACCGACTTTTACATTCGAATGAAAAGTTTTCAAAAAGCGTTGTATTATGTAAATAAAGCGTTAGCTATTGATAACGAGAATCAATTGTATTGGAAACGATATGCCACAATAAATCGCCACATGAATTTTTATGAAGAAGCTGAATTTGGCTACCGAAAAGCAGTAGAATTTGGTGATGCTCAATTAGATACGTGGTTATTTTGGGTGGATATTCTTCAGTTTTTGGGCGAATTTGACAGTGCTATTCAAACTTTATTGCAAGCTTCTGAGTTTTTCCCGGACGATTATCAAGTAGAATACCGATTGGCAGGAATGTATTATATGTTGCGACAAAATGACAAAGGTAAGTTTCACCTAACCAACGGTCTGCGTTTAAATGCCAACAACATAACTTTAATGGAAGAATTATTTCCCGTGGTTTGGGATAAAAAAATCGTGCAAAATGTAATTACAAAACATTTGAAATCTTAGTATAATTTAGAATATAATTATAAAAAAAATACCTAATTTGCGTTCCGTTTCAATAGCGGAACGCATTTTTTTATGAGAAAACTTTTTCCCGATTATTTTGTAATAACCCTAAAAGGTTTAGCGATGGGAGCTGCCGATGTGGTTCCTGGTGTTTCCGGTGGAACAATCGCTTTTATTTCAGGTATATATCAAGAACTTATTGATACAATCAACAAGGTAGATTTGTCTTTTTTTTCATCATGGAAAAAGAACGGATTCAAAATCGCTTGGCAACAAATTAATGGTAGTTTTTTGCTCGCTCTTGTAACCGGAATTGCCATAAGCATTTTATCGCTTTCCAAAGTGATTACACATCTTTTGGCAACTCAACCCATTTTAGTTTGGTCATTTTTCTTTGGATTAGTAATTGCCAGTATTTTTTTTGTGGGAAAACAAATTACAAAATTTAATGTACCCTCTTGGTTAGCTTTGATTATGGGAACTGCTCTCTCCTACTACATCACAATTGCAGAACCGTTTGCATCACCCGATAGTTATTTTTACCTATTTATTTCAGGATTTATTGCCATTATTGCAATGATTTTACCGGGAATTTCAGGAGCTTTCATTTTATTATTAATGGGCTCATATACAGTAGTTATTGGAACTATTAATTCATTCAGAGAGGCTATTTTAGGAATGAACTTGCAACTTTTAGGACAAGCTATTTTGAAATTAGGCACATTTGCTATTGGTGCCATTTTAGGGCTAAAGTTGTTTTCAAAAGTGTTGCATTGGATGTTCGATAATCAACGAAATGCTACCTTAGCTTTGCTAACCGGATTTATGTTAGGCTCACTCAACAAAGTTTGGCCTTGGAAAAAGGTTATTTCAACCCGAATTGACTCACATGGAAACGAAGTTCCTTTTATGGAAAAAAGCATTCTTCCACAATATTTTGAGGGAGAAAATCACCTAATTATGGCAATTGTGTTGATGGTTTTCGGATTTTTGACTATATTTATTCTTGAAAAAGTAGCAGTAAAATTCTCTAAATAAATGCAAGTCCAACGTTCCTTTTCCGATAAAATTTTTCTTGTCCTAAAAGGGATTGCAATGGGATTGGCCAACAAAATCCCCGGTGTTTCCGGTGGAGTTGTGGCTTTTGTAGCGGGTTTTTATGAAGAATTTATTTATTCGTTTAAACGAGTCAATAAAACTGCTTTTAAGTTCTTAATCGCGGGAAGATTCAAGAGCTTTTATCGATACATTAACGGACCGTTTTTATCGTTATTAATTTTAGGTATCATAATCAGTTTTTTTAGTGTATCTAAAATTTTGGATTTTTTGCTTACGCGTTATGAAATTCAAGTTTGGGCTTGTTTTTTTGGGATGATTATCGGCTCCATTTATTATATAAATAAAGATTTTGAAGGAGCTTGGACAAAAACGGCTCGAACTGCTTTAATTGTTGGTGCTCTTCTCGGAATTGGCATCAGCTTTTTTGACCCTGCTACTGAAAATTCCAATCTGATTTTTGTCTTTCTTTGCGGAATCATCAGTGTTTCCGGAATGACATTACCTGGTCTTTCCGGTTCATTTATTATGATGTTGATGGGTAATTATGTATTGCTTTTGGTTGACTCAGTCAATTCGTTATATGATACGATTGCCGATATTTTGGTGGGTGATTTTAGTTTTGTTGATAATCCATCTCGAATTCATTTGCTCAAAGTTTTAGTTTCTTTTACTCTCGGTTCATTGACGGGTTTAGTCACTTTTTCTAATTTGTTAAGTTATTTAATTAAGCATTTTAAAAAAGTAACTTATGCCTCTATTCTAGGTTTTATAATCGGTTCTTTGGGAGTAGTTTGGCCATGGAAACATAAAGTTTATTCAACTTCTAACGGAGAATTTATTCTAGATCGAAACGGCAACCAGATTGTAGCTACTTACAAACGTTATTTACCCGAAATGTCTGCCGATACTTTATGGGCTATATTTTATATTTTAGTTGGAATTTTACTTGTATTAGGATTAGAATGGTATGGAGCAAGAACACGAAAAAAATAGACGATTTGGTTTGATTGGAAAAAATATAAGTTATTCATTTTCAAAAAAATATTTTAGCGATAAATTTGAAAAGGAAGAACTTGTTGGTTATTCGTATGAAAATTTTGATCTGCAAGCTATTTCCCAATTTCCAAAATTGATTCGTGAAAATCCGAATTTGAAAGGTTTAAATGTCACCATTCCTTACAAAGAAAAAATCATCCCGTATTTGGATAAATTGAATGGAAAGGCGACTAAAATTGGTGCTGTCAATTGCATAAAAATTACTAAAAAAGGTAAGCTAAAAGGCTACAATACGGACTATTACGGTTTTAAAAAATCATTAGAACCGTTGTTGAAACCGCATCATCAAAAAGCCTTGATTTTAGGAACCGGTGGAGCTTCTAAAGCGGTGGCATTCGCATTGGAAGAATTGGGCATTTTGTACACTTTTGTTTCTCGAAGCAAAAAAGAAAATGCGTTGGATTACAAATACATTAATGCAACTACATTTGATAATTTTCAGATTATCATCAATTGTACTCCACTCGGAACTCATCCCAATATTGATGAATGTCCGCCAATTCCGTATGAGTTCTTTACCGGAGAACATATTGCATTTGATTTAATCTACAATCCTGAAGAAACTGAATTCCTGAAACGAGCCAAAGCTAAAAACTCTGTAACCAAAAACGGTTATGAAATGTTGGTTTTGCAGGCGGAAAAGGGTTGGAAGATTTGGAATAAGGAGGGTTAGTTTTTGTTTCAGGTTTCAGGTTTCAAGTTGTTTAGCCTCAAAATTGAAAAATCGCTTCGCTTCTTTATTAGCACACGGATCTAACGGATAAAACTGATTTTCACAGATTTTGATAGCTTTGCTATAATGGATTTTCAGGGATTCGCTTTGAGAACATTTTCTTTTGAACAAATCTCAAACCTGGAACTTGAAACCTGAAACTTGAAACCTCAAACTCCAAACCCAACTATATTTCCCTCCTAGCCCCGAAAGGAGCGGCATCCCCGCCTCGGCGGGATAGAGCGGATTGCGGGAAAATGGTTGGCTGAAAATGCCCGAACCATTCGCTCCTGAATCTTAAAAAGTTTTAAATCTGTTGATTTCTTTGAATTTTGCTCACACTTTATTATCTTTCGCCTTTATTATATGAACCTTAAACATTTGTTCGATGTTAGAAGAAAAGAATGATAACCTGTCGCCGATTGAAAATGAGACAGATGGAAATCAAGAAAACGTTTTGAAAAACGAAGTGGAAGAGACTGTTGATATGGTTTCGGATGAAGTTGAAACAGAAAATACTGCTCCGATTGAGGAAGAAGTTGTTGTGGAAATTTCTGCCGAAGAATTGGCTGATGATAGTCCGGAAACAGAAAGTGAGCACCAAAAAGCGTTGAATGCTATTGATGATTCGAATGCGGAAGAAAGCGAAGATGAAACGTTGAAAGATCGTCATGATATTCCGCTATTGGATTATCACTCGATGTCGATGGAAGCTTTGGTTGATGAACTGGAAAAGCTTTCTACGGTTGAAAAAGTCATGTCTATTAAGGAACATGTTGAGGAAATTAAAAAAGAATTTTTATCGAAATACAATCATTTTATTGATGAAAAAAAGGATGAATTTATAGCTGAAAATCCCGATTCTACAGAGGATTTTGAGTATCATTTACCTTTGAAACCAAAATTTGATTCGTTATACAAACTAATTAAAGGAAAGCAAAATGCTCATTTTAAAAGTTTGCAAAACAATTTACAGGCTAATTTAAATAGAAGATTGGCAATTGTAGAGGAAATTAAAAACCTCATTAATCCGCAAGAAAACATTAAAGACACATTGAAGCACTTTAATGAATTGCGTGAAGAATGGCGAAATATTGGTCCAATTCCGAGAGATAAATATAACCATGTGTGGAATAATTATCATTTTCATGTAGAAAATTTTTATGATTATTTGCATTTGGACCGTGAAGCGAGAGATTTAGATTTTAAACACAATTTGGAACTAAAGCAAAAAATTATTGCTCGTGTAGAAGAGTTGGTTAACGAAGAAGATGTAACAAAAGCTTTCAGAGAATTACAAGATTTGCACCGCATTTGGAAAGAAGAAATCGGACCGGTTGACAGAGAACACCGTGAAGAAATTTGGAATCAATTTAGTGCTTTAACGAAGCAAATGCACGATAAACGTGAAGGTTTATTTGCTAATCAACGTGAAAAAGAAGTTGCTAATTTAGAGCGAAAAAAAGCCATTATTGCTGAAATTGAAGAGTTGGCCAAAGTAGAAGTTACGGCACACTCGCAATGGCAAGGCTATATTGAAAAAGTAGAAGCGTTACGCAATTCTTTCTTTTCTGCCGGTAGAGTTCCTAGTGAAATAAATGAGGAAACGTGGGCCGAATTTAAAACCGCTGTTCGCAATTTCAATACGCACAAAAATTCTTTTTACAAAGACATTAAAAAGGAACAAAGCGATAATTTGAATAAAAAAATGGCTTTGGTTGAAAAGGCAAAAGCCATGAGTGCAAGTGAAGATTTTGCTGCCACTACTCCGCTTATGAAGCAAATTCAGGAGGAATGGAAACAAATTGGTCATGTTCCGAGAAAATATTCTGATAAGGTTTGGAAAGAGTTTAAAGATGCTTGTAATGAGTATTTTGACCGAATGAAAGCGACAAGAAATGATGCAAATTCGGAAGAAATTGAAGCCTTTGACAAGAAAAAAGCGTATTTGGATTCGATGAAAGATTTTGAATTGGTTGGCGATCATAAAACCGATTTAGATGCAATTAAAGCTCACATTGAGCAATGGAAATCGTTTGGGAAAGTTCCGTTTTCAAGAAGACATATTGAAGGAAAATTCAATAAAATTCTGGATGCGTTGTTTGAAAAACTAAGTTTGAGTAAGAAAGACGGTGATATGATGCGTTTTTCTAACAAATTAGAACAATTAGCCGGATCGGATGACAGCAGAAAACTGGAAGGTGAAAAAATATTTATTATTCGTAAAATTGAAGAGGTTCAATCAGAAATTTTTCAGTTGGAAAATAATATACAATTTTTCACACATGCCAAAAAAGATAATCCACTTGTAAAAGAAGTTTTCAAAAACATCGAAAAACACAAAGATGAATTGCAAACTTGGAAAGATAAGTTGAAACAATTGCGAAATTTATCAACAGAATAAACTTAAAATTTTAGCAAATAAAACCATTCTATATTAGGATGGTTTTTTTTTATTGATAAACTACAAACGTATCAAACTTAATTATACATTTGCATCGTGAAATGGTTTAAAAATAGTGTTGCGTTAGCCAGTCTTTTGATGCTCTTTGTTTGGGGTGCAAAAGACAATACTTTTTTTGTAGAAAGTAACACCTCAACAACGCAATCTGTTCGTTCTATTGAAACTGTTAAAGTTGTTGGCACTAAACAAACCATTGCAGAACATCAGTTTCAAAACGTTGTTAAAGAAAGTTCTACTTTTTTAATTTCGTTTTTACCTTTTGTTCTTGAGGAAAGTAAAACGTTTTTCCTTTCAAAATTTACTTCTTTTCTATCGAGACAAGACCACAATCGTTGTGAGAAAGTTTCAAAACTCTTGTTTCCCTATCATTTTTTTTGGTGATTAAAACTGTTTTATCAGTTTAATTTCAGCTGCTTTACCTTATTTGTTTAGCACACTTTTTTATCATTCAATAATTTAAAAAATCAAAAAAAATGGAAACATCCACCACATTAATTGGGTTGGGATTAGTATTAATCACTATTTTACCAATCGCACTTTTGTTGAGAAATCAACACATTAATAAATCAAAAATTGAAAACATTTTAAAACAATATAGTCAAGGAAACGCAAAAGCTTTCAACGTGCGAGACACCATTAACAATAAAATTGTTGCCTTTGACGAACAAAATAAAAAGTTAGTCTTAATTGATTTGAATGCAAAACCGGAAGTTGTGACTTTTGCCGATTTAAAAGAAATTGGTCACTGTGAAATTCACCGAAAAGTTGAACAATCGCAAACAGCAACCAAAAAAGAATTGGTTACTAAAGTTGAAGTTGTATTAGAAAAAAAATCTGATAAAACCAGAGTTCCTTTTAAATTCTATGATTTTGAATATGAAAAACCAATTCAAATCACACATTTTAGAGATAATCAATTAGCCGAAAAATGGCTTGATGTGATTAAAAGAGCAATTTAGTAATAGTATAGTTATTTGTTTGTGAAATTTCCTTTTCTGATTTATCGGGAAAGGATTTTTTATTTAAATTTAAATTAAAATCAACACGGCAATTGCGATGAAAACTGCAATTTGAAACCATTTCAAAAAGATGGAAAATGCGATATTATTTCGAATGAAAACAGTAAGCTTATCCGCTAAAATACTTACCAAAGAAAAAATCACAAAAGCTTGTAGCATGAATAAAAAGCCAAGTAGATAGATTTGCTGCGTTACATTGCCTAATTTTTCATCGATAAAACCGGGAAAGAATGCCAAAAAAAATAAAGTCACTTTCGGGTTGAGCACATTCATTATAAAACCTTGCTTGTATAATGAAATTGGCGATTTCTTAGGTTTACTATCTGCATTCAAATCAATGGAAGCCGGAGCTTTGTATACTTGAAACGCTATCCAAAGTAAATAACACGCTCCAACAATTTTTATTCCGGTAAAAATTAGCTCAGATTGTTTGATGATTGCCGAAACTCCTAATGCAATTAACGTGGTATGCACTAAAATACCAGAAACCAAACCTGCAGCTGTGGCGATTCCAAACTTTTTTCCATTGGAAATGCTTTGAGTCAAGACATATAAAATATCCGGCCCGGGAGAAAGTGTTAAGGCGATGGATGCGAGGAGGAAAGTGAGCATTTTTTAGTTGTTGGTTGTTGGTTGTCAGTTATCGGTTTTGCGGATTGTTAACATTGAATAAAAAATCATAACCGTAGGTAAATTTGTATAAAATTATATGATTCTGACTTTGTGCCCTTTGCGAAATTCTTTGTGAACTTTGTGGTTAAATTCCTTTCAAAATCCGTTCATTAATCTCCTTAATCAACCCCGGTCCTTCATAAATAAAACCCGTATAAAGTTGCACTAAACTTGCTCCGGCATTCAATTTTTCAATCGCATCATCGGCAGAGTGAATTCCGCCAACGCCAATAATTGGAAAGGATTTGTTACTATTTTCACTTAAAAAACGAATCACTTCTGTAGAACGGTTGGTTAATGGCTTTCCGCTAAGTCCGCCCATTTCTGCTCTATTTTCAGATTGTAATCCTTCACGGGAAAGAGTTGTATTTGTGGCAATTACTCCGGCTATTTTGGTTTCATTGATGATATCGATAATATCAAATAATTGTTCATTGGTCAAATCAGGTGCAATCTTGAGTAAAATTGGTTTTTGTTTCGGTTTTTGTAAATTCAAATTTTGAAGGGTTTGCAATAAGTTTGTCAACGGTTCTTTGTCTTGTAAAGCTCTTAAATTGGGTGTGTTGGGCGAACTTACATTCACCACAAAATAATCCACGTGTAGAAATAAAGCTTCAAAACAAATTTCGTAATCGGAAGTAGCTTCTTCGTTTGGTGTGTTTTTATTTTTACCAATATTTCCTCCAATTAAAACACCATTATTTTTTTTCAATCGTTCAACCGCTTCCAAAACGCCGCCATTGTTGAAACCCATTCGGTTAATGATTGCTGAATCTTCTTTTAATCGAAACAGTCGCTTTTTAGGATTTCCTTCTTGCGGTTTTGGAGTTAAGGTTCCAATTTCAATAAAACCAAAACCAAAATTCGACAATTCTTGATACAATTTGGCATCTTTATCAAAACCGGCGGCTAAACCAACCGGATTTTTAAACTTCAAACCAAAAACTTCGCGTTCTAATTTCGGATTTTTAACTTCATAAATCGATTGAAAAAGATTTCCAAAACCCGGAATTTTATTCAAAAACCGAATCAATGAAAACGTAAAATGGTGCACTTGTTCCGGATCGAAACAAAATAAAATCGGTCGAATAAGTAGTTTATACATGGTAGTTGTGTTGTTGGGCAAAAATAATCATTCTGACTTACATCGCTGCCAAACAGGAAATAAAATAGTCAATTTCTTCTCTGGTATTTTGATGATTGAATGAAATGCGAAGACTCGGTTTTTTGAGTTCTTCTTCCGATAAAATTTCGGCCAACACGTGCGAAGGTTTGATACTTCCCGATTGACAAGCACTTCCTCGTGAAACGGCTATTCCTTTCATATCCAATTCAAATAAAATCATCGCTGTTTTTTCAGGAGCTAATGGTAATTGGACATTTAGAATTGAATAAAAAGTTTCATATCCACCATTGAATTTAATCGAAGGAAACTGATGCACTAATTTTTCAATCGTAAATTTTTTCAACTCAAAAATAGCATTTCTTTCCTCATCCAAATTTTGATAAGCAATTTCTAATGCTTTCGCCATTCCGGCTATTTGATGAACGGCTTCTGTTCCGGCACGAAGACCTTTTTCTTGCTCGCCACCAAAAATCATGGGTGAAATCATTGTATTTTTCTTTACGTAAGCAAAGCCAATTCCTTTTGGTCCGTGAAATTTGTGAGCACTCGCTACTAAAAAATCAACTTGAATATCCTGCAAATCAATTTCCGTTTTTCCGATTGATTGCACTGTATCTGAATGAAAATAGGCATCGAGTGTTTTACATAACTCTCCTACCCGATTCAAATCGACCACTACTCCGGTTTCATTGTTCACGTGCATTAAACTTACTAACGTGGGTTTTGGATCTTCTAACAAAGTGGCTAATTGCAAATAATCAATTTGTCCGTTGGACATGATGGTTAAAAATTCAACTTCAATTCCAAATTCTTTTTGTAATTCTAAGATGGGATATAAAACTGCGTGATGTTCAATTTTGGTTGAAATGATTCGTCGAACCCCTATTTTTGTAACTGCATTTCGCAAAATCCAATTATTTGCTTCTGTTCCGGAAGAGGTGAAAATGATTTCTTGTGCCGTACAGTTTAATTGTTTAGCAATACTTTTTCGGGCCGATTCCAATATCACTTTTGCACCACGACCAAAACTATGTGTGGAAGATGGATTTCCGAATTCAGTTTGCATCACATTGGCCATTTCCTGAATTACTTCGGGACGGATGGGGGTTGTTGAGGCGTTATCGAGGTATATTTTGTTCATTGAAAGAATATCCTTGTAATTAAAAAGTATTTATTTATAAGATTCTCTTCCTTAATTTTTTCCCTGCTTCGCAGGAGATTCCTATTTCGACTTCGTCATCTTTCGGAATGACAAAAAATTAATTCAGAGGAAGAAAACTAATCGCTGTTCCACCACCCGCTGCTAAATTTAATTTTAATTTGGATTTAGACGTTACTTCGATGGTTTTGATGGAATAGGATTTCGGATTTTTTTCCCAATGAGCATCTTTTCCATCTTGATAAATTGTGGCTTTGTATTTTTTTCCGGGAGTTAGAAAGCTCAGCGAAATTTGACTGCTTCTCGGATTTTCATCGGTAATTGCTCCCAAAAACCACGATTCTTTTCCTTTTGTTTTCCTTGCGATGGTAACATAATCTCCGGGCTCAGCTTCTAAAATTTCGGTTTTGTCCCAATCTACTTCCACATCTTTAATAAATTGAAAAGCATCTGGATAACGTTCGTAATTTTCCGGTAAATCGGCCGCCATTTGCAACGGACTGTAAATCGTTACATACAACGCCAATTGTTTTGCTAACGTCGTATGAACTTGTTCCTTTTTAGTAGCATCGTAATGACTCATCTTAATTTCAAAAATACCCGGTGTATAATCCATCGGACCGCCAAGAAAACGCGTAAACGGTAAAATCGTTTCATGAGCAGGCGGATTTCCAACACTCCACGCATTGAATTCGTTACCACGAGCTGCTTCTGCTGCGATGTAGTTTGGATACGTTCTATGGTAACCGGTTGGTCTAGATGATTCGTGGGAATTCACCATAATTTTATATTCAGCCGCTCTTTCCACAGCATAATTAAAATGATTTACCATCGCTTGTCCGTCATGCCACTCTCCTCTTGGGATTATTTTGCCTACGTAGCCACTCTTTACAGCATCATAATTATGTTTTTTCATAAAGGAAAATGCTCTGTCTAATCTTCTTTCATAATTTGACACTGAACCCGATGTTTCGTGGTGCATAATCATTTTAACACCTTTAGATTCGGCATATTTTTGAACTTCTTCCACATTAAAATCAGGATACGAAGTCACAAAATCGAATACATTTTCTTTCCAATTGCCAAACCAGTCTTCCCAACCTACATTCCATCCTTCTACTAAAACACCATCAAAACCGTACTTTGCTGCAAAGTCAATGTATTTTTTTGTGTTTTCGGTAGTTGCTCCGTGTTTTCCGGTTGGTTTTAATTCGGCGTCCTGAGCCATTTGTGCATTTTGTGAACCGGCATAATCCCAAGTAGCTTTTCCAACGTGCATTTCCCACCAAATTCCAACATATTTCATTGGTTTAATCCAAGAAGTATCTTCAATTTTTGAGGGTTCATTTAAATTTAGAACCATTTTGGATGCCAAAATAGTTCGAGCATCATCACTCACCATAATTGTTCGCCAAGGTGTATTCGCAGGAGCTTGTAAATACGCTTTATCACCAATTGCATTCGGAACCAAATGCGATTGCATTAAAAATGATTTTGTATTCACATCCAAATGCATAATTGGATAATTGACAACCGCAGCTTCAAAAACATTTAGGTATAATCCATCGGAAGATTTCATCATAACCGGCGATTGAATTCTGGATTTTGTCATGGGTCCTTTCATCCCTATACCATTATTCATCTCCAATTTATCAACATCAATTTGCGACAATTTTGTCTCATTATAGCTGTATTCTTGACTATCATAATCACCCGGAATCCAAAATGCTTTGTGATCTCCTGTTAATGAAAATTGCGTCATTTCATCCGAAATCACAAAATAATTCAACTTTTCTTGAGCAGGAATTTCATATCTAAATGCCAATCCTTCATTGAATAAACGAAAAACTAAATTCATTTTTCTACCGGTTGCTTTTTGCAAAAGTTCTACAATCAATTGATTGTGTTCGTCGAGAATTTCTTTTTCCTCACCTAAAACAGGCTTCCATTTATCTGAAAATGAAGTGGCTTTAGTATTTATCACTTCAAAACCATCTACTAAATTTTCATTATTCTTCAACATCAATCCCAAATGACTTGATTGAATGACACTTTTATTTTTATATTTTAATTGATAGGATGGTTTTCCTGATTGATTCAATTCAAAAATCATTTGTAACTGATTATTAGGTGATTTCAATTCTTGACCATACGTAAATCCAACAAACATCAGACAAAAAAAGGCAATGGAATTTTTCATTTTTAAAATTTTTATGAAGATATCAAAGATAAGAATTATGGTTAAAATCATACTAATTAAAGTGAAATGCTTTTTAGAGAAATTAAAAATCCTATTTTTGTTTATTATTTTAAAATTGATATGAAAAAAATACTTGGAATTTTAGTGCTTTTATTTTCATTAAATGCCTGCGATGACGGCGATTTTAACATTGAATCATTTGATTTTACGGATGCTTCTACCAATTCATGCAACAATGGTGAAACCGGCTTTTTTGTTTATAAAATTAATGATAACGAAGCCTTGATTCTTCAAATTCCAGAAGCAAGTTTTGTAAATACTATAACACCACCTGATGTACCCAGAATTATCAATATATCAAGCACTAATAAAGTGTTTTACAGATTATATAATGGCACTTTAAATTCTAATGTGATCTGTAATACCATTCCGCCTGCCACTCCTACAGTTTCAACAGAATGGGTTGCACTTTCCGGGAATATAGAAATTTCAACTTTTGTGAATAAACAAGTTAATGAAACAACCAATGCATCTGAAATAACGGGTTATACACATACGATTGTTTTACGTAATGTGAATTTTGATACCGGAAACGGAAACCAACAATTGTTTACAGAATTAGTTTTTGGCGACTATGTTACTTCGTCTTTTCGTCAAGGAGATTTTGATGTGAATATCTCTAAATGTAATAATGATAATTCATACTTATTTAAAATTCCGGTTATAGGTTCTTCTACCCCTGCCAATGTTCTTCCACAGGCAATGACTTTACGTGTTGACCCAAGTTTGTTTATTGCTGAAGTAACTGCGGAAGATGATCCGAGAGTAAGATTGATGGATGGCAGTACTAACTTGCTTAAACTTATTTATTATAACGGAATTATTAGCAATGAGTTTTTATGTGCGAGTGAAACACCAACTTTTCCAATTCCAATTGAAGAATTTAATGCTGAAAATGGCGTTACGGATTTAAGTGGAATTATTGAAGTAAGAACAACAATTGAATACGAAATTCCGACTGATAATCAAAGTCCGGTTATTGGTCATCGTCATAAAATTACTTTGAAAAATGTAACGATGACAAAAGTTTCTTCTTCACCTGAATTAGAAGTTTCTTTTAATTTTGGTGATGTATACGAATTTGGAGAGTTTGTAATTTTACTCTAATTCACAACATTTTCTTTTGAATAAAATAAACCTCAGTTGCCCCTAAGCCGTATTTTTGATAATTGGCATCTTGAAAAGTGATATTATCGTATCTGCCTAATAAAAAATCGAGTTCTGCTTTTAAAACTCCTTCGCCAACACCGTGGATAAAAACGACTCTAGGCATACGGTTTTTTTGAGCAAATTCGAGTTGTCGTTTGGCAGTTTCCATTTGAATATTTAAGATGTCATAATTATTCATTCCGCGTTTGGAAGGAACTAATTTTTCGATGTGCAAATCTACTTCCAACACAAATTCATCCTTCTTTGACTTCTTTTCTTTGGTGAAATTCCGCTTAATTGACTCAACTTTTTCTTTGATAGCATGACTTACTTTTTCTCTTGAAATAAATCCTTTTAACTCATTGGAATTGTTTTCTTTAATTAATTCATTGACAAAATATGTCATCAAGAATCCATCCAAAGTTTCTACTTCAATTTGATCGTTTTTAATTGAAACTACTACTCCTGAAACAGCCTCGTCCAACGCTGCTACTTTATCTCCAATATTAAATTTCATCTTCTTTATTTTCTTGATTTCTACTCGGTACTTTTTGCATTAACTTCATCACTCCTATCATCACAATTACAATAGCTGCAACTTTAATATAAATAGAATAATTACTCTCTTTTGGAGTATAAAACGCAAAAAAAGCAGCAATTAAAACGATAAGTATAAATACTTTTTTCATCAAATAAAATTTAGATTTCAAAGGTAAAGATTAAAATTAAAAACAGAACAATGATAAATTAATCTCTTTTTTTTGTAAAATTGTATTCTTAAAATTATAAATCTATGGAAGACTATATGCTTCCCTGTTTATCAAAAAAATTATTTGGCGTGGATTGCTTTGGATGCGGCATTCAACGTTCGTTAGCATTATTGTTAAATGGTGAATTTGAGGCTGCCTTTTACATGTATCCGGCAATCTATTCAATGATTTTATTTTTTGTATTAATTGGCATCAGTTTAATTGATAAATCACGAAGCTATCACAAACTAATTGTTTTTTTAGGAATCATTACAGCATTTATAATGGTATTTTCTTATTTTTATAAACTTTTAAATTATTAATCAATCAACAAATTAAACATTACATTATGGAAAAACAAAAATTACCTAATGCTACGGCGGTTATTATTTTGGGAATTTTATCAATTGTAACCTGCTGTTGTTATGGCGTTCTTGGAATTATTTTGGGTATTATTGCTTTGGTTTTAGCTAAAAAAGACACACAACTTTATTTAGAAAACCCGGAATTGTATTCAAATTATTCAAATATTAAAACCGGTAAAATCCTAGCTTACATAGGACTTGCATTAAGTTTTATTTATCTTTTACTAATGATTTGGATGATTGCTACATTTGGTTTTGAAGGAATGCAAGACCAAGAATTAATGCAGGAAAAAATGAGAGAATTATTTGGAGTTTAATAAATTAAAAAAGGGTGAAATTAAATTTTCACCCTTTTTTTTTATCTTTCAAACTCTTTAAGCGTTTTAATAATTATCGAAACACAATCGAGCAATTGCTCTTCAGTCATCACTAAAGGGGGTGCAAAGCGAATAATATTTCCATGTGTTGGTTTTGCTAAAAGACCATTTTCGGCCAATTTCATACAAATATCCCAAGCGGTTGAACTTTCTTCGGAATCATTAATCACAATAGCATTTAAAAGACCTTTTCCTCTTACCAAAGTAACAATGTTACTGTTTTGAATGTATTTGCCTAATTCACTTCTAAAAAGTTTTCCTAATCTACGTGCGTTTTGAATTAATTGCTCGTCTTGAATCACTTCTAACGCTGCTGTTGCTACTGCTGCTGCTAACGGGTTTCCACCAAATGTTGATCCGTGCTGGCCGGGTTTAATAACGTTCATAATCTCATTGTCAGCCAAAACAGCAGAAACAGGATAGACTCCACCTGAAATTGCTTTTCCAAGAATCAAAATATCAGGTTTTGAATAGGTTTCCGGATTTCTTTCACATTTGCTTTCACATCCACAATCACCACAAACCGACAATAAAGAACCTGTTCTTGCAACTCCGGTTTGAACTTCATCGGCAATGAATAACACGTTGTGCTTTGCACACAATGCTTTGGCTGTTGAAATAAAATCTTCAGACGGAACATAAACTCCGGCTTCTCCTTGAATTGGTTCAACTAAAAATCCGGCTATATTTTTATTATTTTCTAAAACACTCTTTAGAGCATCTAAATTGTCGTAAGGAATTTTTATAAATCCTTCGGTGTAAGGTCCGAAGTTTTTGCGTGCATTTTCATCATTTGAAAAAGAAATAATAGTGGTAGTTCTTCCGTGAAAGTTGTTTTCACAAACTATTATCTCGGCTTGATGCTCATCGATACCTTTCTTTTCATAAGCCCATTTACGGCAGATTTTAAGTGCAGTTTCAACAGCTTCTGCACCTGTATTCATGGGTAAAACTTTATCAAAACCAAATAAATCGGTGATGAATTTTTCATATTTACCCAGCTTATCATTATAAAATGCTCTTGATGTCAAGGTTAATGTTTGTGCTTGTTCCATCAAAGCATTCACAATTTTTGGATGACAATGGCCTTGATTAACCGCTGAATAGGCTGAAAGAAAGTCATAATACTTTTTTCCTTCGACATCCCAAACATAAACCCCTTTTCCTTTGCTTAACACAACCGGTAACGGATGATAATTATGAGCTCCGTGCTTATCTTCTAAAGCAATTAATTCTTCTGAATTGATTTTTTCTAAAACTGACATTGTAATAAATTTTAAATGCGATACATATCAATTCCTACTTGATGGAGAGAAATCATCCAAATAAGTAACAAAAATAAGCAATATTCTCTGAAAACGTTTGCGTGAACAGTTAAAATAAAATGACATTAGTCAGTTTAGTTATTCAAGAATGTCACTACTTTTACTCTAAAATTTATAAATCATGGCCGATTCGAGAAATTATTCGATAAAGCAACTTACAAAAATTCAATTAAAAGTTGCACGACAAAGCAGAACGATTATGTTTCTTTTTTCTGCTGTCACTTCTATTCTTTTAGTCTTACTTCTGAGAGATCCGCTTTTTACACCAACTCAAGATTATGTTCTTTTTTTACTATTTTTCTCTATAGGATTATGGATTACAGAGGCAATTCCCCCTTTTGCTGTTGGTATTTTGATTGTTGGTTTTCTAGTGTTCACGATGGGACAAGAAAACACTATGGATGCCAAACGCTATGTTCAAACCTGGTCAGATGGTGTAATTTGGTTATTTCTAGGCGGATTTTTTTTAGCAGAAGGAATGAAAAAAACAAAATTAGACTTTCTTTTACTCAAAATAGCTGCCCCGAAATTTGGATCACAAGCTCAATACATTATTTTGGGTTTAATGATGACCACCGCCGTTATCTCAATGTTGATGAGTAATACTGCTACCACTGCCATGATGATTGCAACTGTAACGCCTTTGTTTACTCAATTGGGAAAAGACTCTAACATTTCAAAAGTGTTGGTTTTAGGAATTCCTACCGCCGCTGCAATTGGTGGTATGGGCACAATTATAGGTTCTGCTCCAAACGCAATTGCTGTGGGAGCTTTAGAAGGTATTGGAATAAAAATCACATTTATAGAATGGATGATTATTGGCGTACCTGTTGCTTTTCTTTTACTTTTTATGTTTTGGAAGATTTTACTAGTAAAATATAAAATTAAAAAAGAAACACTTTCCTTAGATTTCTTACAACAAGAAATTCCTCAAGATGAAGAATATACTGAAGAAGATAAAATTAGAAAAAGAATAGTTTTAATTGTTTTGATTTCAACATTATCGCTTTGGTTAACATCACAATGGACAGGGATACCGGTAGCAGCTGTATCAGGCATCCCAATTGTTGCCTTGACCATGTTAGGTATTATTGACGCAGATGATGTTAGGTCGCTTCCATGGGATACATTAATGCTTGTTGCCGGAGGTTTAGCTTTAGGATTAGCAATTCAAGAACAAGGATTAGCCGATTATTTTATTTCCAAAATAAGTTCAGTTGATATAAACTTTTATTTATTGCTCTTTATTTTTTCAATAACCACCGTAACATTATCCAACTTTATGAGCAACACTGCTGCAACCACTATTTTAATTCCGGTTGCAATCTCATTAATGAGTATTACAAAAGGTGTAGATCCAATGGTATTGCCGTTTGTAATTGGTCTAAGTGCATCTTGTGCTTTGTTGCTGCCTGTTTCTACTCCACCTAATGCAATTGCTTACAGCACAGGTTTAATCGAACAAAAAGAGTTTAGGATTGGAGGAATATTTATAGGATTGGTAGGTCCGATATTAATAATTTCTTGGACTTTACTCTATGCCCTAATCACATAAGAATTAAAGAATAAACCAAACAGCGACTTTTATATGCAGTTCATCGATTAGTTTTTAGTGTAATCATCTTTTTTGGTAGTTTTATAAAAACCAATAAAAACATGAGAAATATTATACTTATAATTCCTATTTGCATACTTTTTTTTCTATCATCTTGCTCTGACAATGACGATGATATTCCTGTAGTAACTGAATCAAACACTATTACTGCAACAATTGATGGTGAAGTTATTAAGTTTGAAAACCTTGTAATCACTAAACAACCTTACACTAATGACGAAACCAATTTCGAGTGGACAGATATTCGTGTTTTAGGTTATAATAATGAAGATACTTTAAACGCAATTGAATTTATTGCTGAAGAAGGTTTATTGGGAGCAGAATCGATATGGCGTTTCAACATTACTATTAACGGTTTTACGTACGTGCAAGACAACAGTGCCTTTACAACTTTAGTTACAGAAAGTACAGAAAACAAGTTAAAAGGTACTTTTTCTGGAGTTTTAACAGAACCAAATAATGGGCAAACCATCACTGTTAACAGCGGAGCTTTTGACGTAGATCATTGATAGCATTTTTTATTTGAATCGTGTTAAACAATTCACAATAATAGATTATATTTGTGTTAACAAACAGTAACTAACATGAAAAATAAACTATTACTTATTTTAAGTTTTGCTTTGCTCGGAATTTATTCCTGTTCATCAGATGATGATAAGAGTGATGTGAATTTTATCCGTGCAAAATTTGATGGTGTTGAACAGAAATTCAATATTATTAATGTTGTTGTGACTCCCGAGATGACAGATCCTGAAACTAATTATACTTATAAAGACATAATTGTTACAGCTACAATGAATAGCGATGCTACAAAAATATTTGTTCTAAAATCTGAATATAACGTTACCGGTGATATTATTTGGGGAATGTATTACACTACAGATGAAACATATTATGAAAATGATGAAAATTTCACTAATTCAAATGTAACCGAAAATTCTAACGGTAGATATAAAGGAACTTTTTACGGTAGTTTAAATAATGCTTCAGGAACTATAGTCATTACCGATGGATCATTCGACATTATTTACCAATAACCCAAAAAACAATATAAATTAAACGTCTTTTTCTCAAAGGCGTTTTTTTATTGTAAAAAATTCACAACACCTTAAAATTTTACTATCTAATAACTTATTTTTGCTCCATGGGAAGAAAGAATACAGACAAAATTATATTTACGGAAGTACCCGTTTTGGATGCCGGAGCAAAAGGTGTTTCTGTTGCCAAAGCCGAAGACGGAAGAGTTATATTTATTCCAAATGTAGTGCCAGGCGATGTGGTGGATGTGCAAACATTCAAAAAAAGAAAATCTTATTTTGAAGGAAAAGCAATTCATTTTCACAAACTTTCAGAACATCGAGTGGAACCGGAATGTCAGCATTTTGGTGTTTGCGGTGGATGTAAATGGCAAAATATGAAGTACAGCCAACAATTATTTTATAAAAATAACGAGGTTTTTAATAATCTAAAACGAATTGGAAAAATTGAACTTCCTGAATTTGAAAAAATATTAGGTTCCAAAAAACAATTTTTCTATCGAAATAAAATGGAATTTTCATTTTCAGACAGTCGATGGCTAACCGAAAATGAAATTCAAAATGATAACGAAATTAACGACAGAAATGCTTTAGGATTTCACATTCCGAAAATGTGGGATAAAATTTTGGATATACAGAAATGTCATTTGCAACAAGATCCTTCCAATGCCATTCGAAATGCTATAAAAGAATTCGCCACACAAAATAACATTCCGTTTTTTAATGCTCGTAACCATGAAGGTTTATTACGAACTTTGATGATTCGTACAACCTCCACCGGAGAAATCATGGTGCTGATTCAGTTTTTTAAAGAAAACAAAACGCAACGTGAATTGGTGTTGAATTTTCTTTCGGAAAAATTTCCTGAAATCACCTCTTTACTTTATGTGATTAATGGAAAAGCAAACGACACTTTATACGATCAAGAAATAAAATTATTCAAAGGAAGAGAATACATTTTGGAGGAAATGGAAGGATTGCAATTCTCTATTAATGCAAAATCATTTTATCAAACCAATTCGGAACAGGCGTATGAGCTTTACAAAATTACCCGCGAATTTGCAGGATTAACCGGAAATGAATTGGTGTATGATTTATATACCGGAACCGGAACAATTGCTCAATTTGTCTCTAAAAAGGCTAAAAAAGTAATAGGTGTTGAAGCTGTTCCTGAAGCCATTGCAGATGCAAAAGAAAATGCAAAACGCAACAACATTACCAACTGCGAATTTTTTGTGGGTGATATGAAAGAAGTTTTTAACGCTGACTTTATTTCAAAACACGGAAAACCCAATGTCATTATCACCGATCCGCCACGAGACGGAATGCACGCTGCAGTTGTTGAACAAATCATGAAAATTGCACCTGAAAAAGTGGTTTATGTTAGCTGCAATTCTGCTACACAAGCTCGTGATTTAGCTTTGATGGATTCCTTGTATAAAGTCACTCGCGTTCGACCTGTCGACATGTTTCCTCAAACACATCATGTTGAAAATGTTGTACTTTTAGAAAAAAAAAAATGAAAAACAATTTGAAAATTTTCTTTTTACTTCTCATAACTTGCTTTTTTTCGGGTTGTGAAAAAGATGATATTTGTGCTGAAGGAACGCCCACAACTCCTCGGTTGATTATTGAATTTTATAGTAAAGACAACAGTACTGTAAGAAAATTGGTTGCCAATTTAAAAATACAAGGAGAAGGTGCTACTACAACTTTAAATTTTAATCAAGTTGACACGATTGAATTACCTCTTAAAACCAATGAAAATTTTACAAACTATAGTTTTAATATCAATTCTACTGCGAGTACAAATGTTAACAACACCGATTTAATCCGGTTTAATTATAGTGTAAACGATATTTATGTGTCGAGAGCTTGCGGATTTAAAAGTTTTTTTAATATAAACTTAGCGAATGGTGTGGTTAAAGAAAATCCATCTGGAGACACTTTCTTTTGGATAGAAAATTTTGAAATAGTAAAAAGTAACGTTGAAACAGAAGAAGATGTCCATATCAAAATGTATTTTTAGTTTTTTACTGTTCGTGTTTACTCAAACTATTTTAGCTCAGCAAACACAAAACGACAGCATTATCATACCCATAAAAACAGAACGTTACGGACTTCGAGTTGGTATTGATGCCTTTAAATTAGCCCGAAGCCTTTATGAAGATGATTACAGAGGTCTGGAAATTATTGGTGATTATCGTTTAACAAAAAAATATTATTTAGCCGGTGAAATTGGTAATGAAAAAAGAACAATTGATGAAGATCGTGTGAATTTTACAACATCCGGAACCTATTTTAAAGTGGGTTTTGATTATAATTCGTATGAAAACTGGTTAGACATGGAAAACCTGATTTATGTTGGTATGCGTTTTGGAGCAAGCACATTCAGTCAGGAACTAAATACCTATCGGGTTTACAATCCAAATCCTTATTTTGGTGAATCGCCAACCATTGTTTCAGGACAAAAATTTGATGGTTTATCAGCTCAATGGGTAGAAATTGTTGCCGGAGTTAAAGCAGAATTGTTTTCTAATTTTTATGCAGGTTTCAATTTTAGAATAAATTATCTAATTGGAAACAAAGAATCTTCGGAATTTGCTAATCTTTATATTCCTGGTTTCAATAAAAAATATGAAGGAAATTTTGGTGTAGGATTCAATTATACTCTTTCTTACTTTATACCAATCTACAAAAAGAAAATCCAACCCAAAACAGAAGAAATTAAAAAGTAATTAAATTGACCTAACTCCTTTTAAAAAAATCCATTTCATAAATAATTGCTCACCATCTTTTGTTTTAGCCACTTGAAACTTCGGGGCTAAAAAAAGCGTAATAATAAATGCAAAAAATGGAGGCCAAAATCTTTCCAAAGTTGTAAAATAATCAATTGCAATACGTAATGGAATAAAAAAAATTGCAAAAGAAATCAATTGAAATAGAAACGCTTTTGTTTTAAGACTCATAAAATTTAATTTTAACAAAGTTACAAAATTTTATATTTATCCTTTTGTCGTAAATTTTATAACTTTCTGTGAACTTTAAAAGTTTTATTTTACTTTTACGAATATGTTTTTAATAAATTTACCATAAAAAACTAATCAATTCGATGCAGTATAAAAGTTTAAACAAACTTGCTCCAAATGTTTCTTTTGAAAATGCCGTTATTTTAGGACTTGCTCCTGATAAAGGTTTATATTTTCCTGAAGAAATAAATGAACTTCCTTCTTCTTTTTTTAATAATATTGAAACATTGACAAACGTTGAAATTGCATTTGAAGCGATAAAACAATTTGTTGGAAACGAAATTCCTGAAAACGATTTAAAACAAATCCTATCAGAAACTTTAAATTTTGATTTTCCTTTAACCAAAATTGAAGAAAATATATTTTCATTAGAATTATACCACGGTCCAACAATGGCTTTTAAAGATGTTGGTGCACGCTTCATGGCGAGATGTCTTGCCTATTTTAACCAAAAAAATCCAGAACAAAAAAATACGATTTTAGTTGCCACATCAGGTGATACAGGTGGTGCAGTTGCGAGCGGTTTTTTGGGTGTAAATAATGTTGAAGTCGTTATTTTGTATCCCAGCGGAAAAGTAAGCGACATTCAAGAACGCCAATTAACTACGCTTGGTCAAAATATTACCGCATTAGAAGTTGATGGTGTTTTTGATGATTGTCAAGAAATGGTGAAAAAAGCCTTCTTAGATGAAGATTTAGCTCATAAAAATCTAACCTCTGCCAATTCAATCAATGTTGCCAGATGGCTACCTCAAATGTTTTACTTTTTCTTTGCTTATAAAGAATTAAAAAAACATAATAAACCACTTATTGTTTCTGTTCCAAGCGGGAATTTCGGCAATATATGTGCCGGTATATTAGCAAAAAAATTAGGCTTACCAATTCAGCATTTTGTTGCTTCAACGAATGAAAATGATACAGTTCCTCGTTTTATGACAACCGGAATATATACTCCAAAAGCTTCCAAAGCTACTTTATCTAATGCCATGGATGTTGGAAATCCAAGTAATTTCATTCGTATTCAGGAATTATATCAAAATGACATCGAAGCTTTTAAAAATGATTTTTCATCGTATCATTTTTCAGATGAAGAAACTGTTTCAAGCTTAAAAGAAATACATAAACATTATAATTACGTTGCAGAACCCCACGGAGCTGTAGGTTATTTGGGGCTAAAGAAAGAATTAGCCAACAAGCCAAATCACATCGGAATATTTTTAGAAACAGCACATCCCATTAAATTTTCTGATATTGTTGAAACAACTTTAGAGTTAAAATTACCTATTCCTAAACAGATAGAAAGTGTTTTAAACAAAGAAAAAAAGAGCGTAAAAATCAAATCCTACGAGGATTTGAAAAATTTTTTAACTTGATCCAGATTCCAAAACAACAAAATACCACAATATTATGATTCAAATTCAATCACCAAAACTCCATAACCCCTTTAATGTAAAAAAGAAAATAATTTTTTTATATTTGGGTAATGAAAAGTAAATCAAATATCATCTCTTTTGTTTTTATTATTGCTTCACTTTTTTTAGCTATCATCATGCATTTGGTATTAAGAGGAAGTTTTAAAAACGATTTTCAAAGCTTAATTACTTTTCATTTTATTAAAGACGTAAGTTTTATAATTGCTGCGGGTTTACTTCTTCGCTTTGTAATTGCTCGAAATGACAAAAGAAACATCTCAATTTTAGAGCAACTACAAACCATTAACACCGAAATAAAAGACTCTAATGAACGATATGACATTGTTGCAAAAGCTACAAGTGATACGATTTGGGATTGGAAAATTCAGGAAGATGAGTTTGTATGGAACAAAGGAATTAATGGAATATTTGGTTATAAGAAGGAAGATGTAGGTACAACTTCAAGCTGGTGGTTTGATCGAATTCACCCCGAAGATAGTTTAAAAATGTCTGTAAAGCTCTACTCTTTTTTAGAACAAAAAACAGAACGGTGGCAGGATGAATACCGTTTTAAATGTGCTGACGGAAGTTACAAATATGTTTTTGACCGAGGATTTTTAGTAAAAGATACAGATGGAAAGGCCATCCGAATGATTGGAGCGATTCAAGACGTGACTAAGCAAAAAGAGGAAGAACAACGTCTGAAACTTTTAGAAACGGTAATTACTCAAACCAAAGAAGCTGTGGTTATCACAGATACCGATATTTCAAACAATCCGATTCCGAATATTATTTTCGTTAATCCTGCTTTCACAAAAATGACAGGATATAAACCTAAAGAGGTAATTGGAAAGTCGCCGGTTATGTTCACCGGATCAAAATCAGATATAGGTGAATTGGAAAAACTTTCCACCGCTATTAAAAATTATAAAGAATGTTTTATTGAAACGCTCAGCTACAAAAAGAATGGTGAAGAATATTGGGTAAATTTTTCCATGATTCCAGTAACAAACAAAGAAGGAGAACATTCGCATTGGATTTCAATTCAACGGGATGTTACAAAAGAGAAAAATCAGGAACGCGAACGTGAGCAGCTTATTCGAGAATTGACTCAGAATAACAAAGATTTAAAACAATTTTCATATATCACTTCACATAACTTCAGAGCTCCACTTTCAAACTTAACAGGACTTTTACATTTACTAGAAGATGTTCCAATAGAAAATGAGGAACTTCAAGAAATTTTAAACGGATTTAAACGCTCTACCCATCTTTTAAATGAAACAATTGAGGATTTAGTAAAAGTGGTGATTATTAAAGACAATCCATCGATACTAAAAGAAGATATTTCTATCAAGGAAATTTTTGAAAATGTCTTCTTCCAACTCAACAATCAAATTAATCTCTATAAACCAACTATTAAATTTGATATTGAGGACACGCTTTTAATTCATATCAATAAAGCCTACATGGAAAGCATCGTATTAAACTTGATGTCTAATGCTATAAAATACCGCTCGAAAGATAAAGTACCAAAAATCTCAATAAAAGCTGTGGAAAGAGAAAATTTCGTAAATTTGATTATTAAAGATAATGGAATCGGAATTGACTTGGATAAAAACGGAGATAAAATATTTGGTCTCTATCAACGATTTCATAACTATCCGGATAGTAAAGGATTAGGATTATATCTTGTGAAATCACAAATTGAAGCCATGGGTGGTTCAATTGAAGTTGAAAGTCAGGTTGGAAAAGGAACACAATTTACACTAACATTTAAAAAAGAATAATGTTGAAAACTATACTGTGCGTAGATGATGACCCAATCACTTTAATGCTCTGTCAAAAAGTGATTAAAAAAGCTGAATTTAGTGAAAATGTTATGTTTGCTAACAATGGTCAAGAAGCTTATGAATTATTTCAATCATTAGTTAGTCAAAAACAAAAAGACAAAGAAATTCAGCTACCTCAGCTAATTTTTTTAGATTTGAATATGCCCGTGATGAATGGCTGGGAATTTCTTGATTTATTTAAAGATAGTACTTCAAATGAACTTTCACAAACAAAAGTTATCATCTTGTCTTCTACAATAGATCCCGCGGATTACAATAAAGCAAAACAATACGATGTTGTTTCTCACTTTTTATCCAAACCAATTACCGTTGAGATGCTTGAAAATCTTAAACCGATATATTCTTAAAACAAAAAAAGCTTTCCAAATGGAAAGCTTTTTTATGATATATAACCTTGAAATAAATTATAACTTGGCAACGTGCTTTGTTAATTTTGATTTTAAGTTTGAAGCTTTATTATCATGAATGATATTTTTCTTAGCTAATTTATCAATCATAGAGATTACAGCAGTTAATTTTCCGGCTGCATCAGATTTATCAGTTGATAATCTCAATGCTTTGATTGCATTACGAGTAGTTTTATGCTGATATCTGTTTAGTACTCTTTTCTTTTCGTTGCTTCTGATTCTTTTTAAAGCTGACTTATGATTTGCCATTTTCTTTTAATTTTAGATGTAATAATTTATAAATACTAGTTAAAAAAGAAAAACCTCCCACATTCGCCTAGGCGAACACTTTGGTTTTAACTAATAAAATAAAAATCGAGACACCAATTTGTATTTTATAAAACTAATTTACAACTAATTTGTAGTCCGTAGGGGAATCGAACCCCTGTTACCAGGATGAAAACCTGGCGTCCTAACCCCTAGACGAACGGACCATTGATTCCTCTAGTTTTAAGCTTTCAATCTGAATTTTGAACTTGTAGCCCGTGGGGGAATCGAACCCCCCTTACCAGGATGAAAACCTGGCGTCCTAACCGATAGACGAACGGGCCAATTGCTAATTGCGAGTGCAAAAATACAACTATTTTTTATTCTCGCAATAGTTACAATTTATTTTTTTCATTTTTTTTAATATGCTTTTGCAAAAAGCACTCTTCCTGCAGACGGTTTCCCAGTGAACATGCACTCTCCCGCCTCTTCAACTCTATCAAAAGGAATACAACGAATTGTTGCTTTAGTCAATTCTTTTATTTTTTCTTCAGTTTCTGAAGTTCCATCCCAATGAGCCGCAAAAAAACCTGCTTTAGAATCTAATAATTCTTTAAATTCTTCAAAACTATTTACCTCTGTAATATGACTATTTCTATACTCTAATGCCTTGGAAAACATGTCATTCTGTATTGTGTGCAATAAATTTTGAATATGACTTTCAATCCCTTCCTTTGCAACAATTTCTTTCGTCAATGTATCTCTTCTAGCGACTTCAAAAGTACCATTTTCCAAATCATTTGGACCAATCGCAATTCGAACAGGCACACCTTTCAATTCGTATTCATTAAATTTAAATCCGGGTTTATGCGTCGTTCTATTATCAAATTTGACAGAAATTTTAAGTTTGCGTAAAGCAGAAACTAATTTATCAACTTCAACTGTGATTGCCTCAAGTTGTTCATCATTTTTATAAATAGGAACAATTACTACTTGAATTGGAGCTAAATTTGGAGGTAAAACCAAACCATTATCATCTGAGTGCGTCATTACCAAAGCACCCATTAAACGTGTTGAAACTCCCCAAGATGTTCCCCAAACATGTTCTTGCTTCCCTTCAGAAGTAGCAAATTTCACATCAAATGCTTTTGCAAAATTTTGACCAAGAAAATGTGAAGTTCCGGCTTGAAGTGCTTTACCATCTTGCATCAACGCTTCAATACAATAGGTTTCAACAGCACCTGCAAATCGTTCTGATTCAGTTTTCACACCTTTTACAACCGGAATAGCCATAAAATTTTCTGCAAATTCGGCATAAACATTCATCATTTTTACAGATTCTTCAATCGCTTCAGCTTGTGTTGCATGTGCAGTATGACCTTCTTGCCATAAAAACTCAGCTGTTCTTAAAAACAAACGAGTTCTCATTTCCCATCTCACCACATTTGCCCATTGATTTATCAATAGCGGTAAATCTCTGTAGGACTGAATCCAATTTTTATAGGTACTCCAAATAATTGCTTCACTGGTTGGACGAACAATGAGTTCTTCTTCCAATTTTGCATTAGGGTCAACCATCAATTTTCCTTTGTTATCCGGATCATTTTTTAATCGATAATGTGTCACAATGGCACATTCTTTGGCAAAACCTTCAGCATTTTTTTCCTCTGCTTCAAACATACTTTTGGGCACAAAAAGAGGGAAATAAGCATTTGAATGTCCTGTTTCTTTGAACATTCTATCTAATTCAGCCTGCATTTTTTCCCATATCGCATAACCATAAGGCTTGATAACCATACAACCTCTAACTCCCGAGTTTTCAGCTAAATCGGCCTTAACCACGAGTTCATTGTACCATTTTGAATAATCTTCGGATCTTTTCGTAAGGTTTTTGCTCATTTTGAATAAATTGGCATAAAAATTGTTTAACTTATTTTAACTAAATAGTTCGGCAAAACTAACTATTTTTGTAATAACAACAATAAAAATGCTACGATTATGAAAACTAATTTTTACCTCAACTCAAAAAATATTACCCGCTTAGTTTTATTCTTTTCGGGAATGTTGTTAGTTTCTTGTGGTTCTTATCAAAATTCCTCTTATTATGACAATGATGGTGTGTACAGGAGTTCTAACGGAAACAGAGAAGTTGCATCCAACAATACAGAACAAAACAACACCAATCAAGCTTATCAAAATTATTTTAAATCAAAGCAATTAAATGCCGAAGAAGAAGTTTTTACCGACGTTGAAAGTTATTCCTCAGTAGATGATTCAACTGTAACTTCTGAGAGAAATTATGATTCTAATGCAGCATGGGGCTCTAATCCTTCCTCTGTTACCGTTAATGTCTATGACAATAGCTGGGGATGGAATTATTGGAACAATTGGTATGGCCCAGGATGGGGTTGGGGTTGGAATTCATGGTACGGCGGAGGCTGGGGATGGAATGTTGGCTGGGGATGGAACAATTGGTATGGTCCGGGATGGGGCTGGGGATGGAACAATTGGTACGGTCCGGGATGGGGATATGGTTGGTATGGAAATGGATGGAATAATGGATTGTATGGGAATAACTATGCCTATAATCGTGGAAGAAGAACCGGTGGATATTACGGAAATAGAAATACACAAGGAAGATATAACAGTAGAACTTCTTACACAACAAGTGGTAGATCATCTACAAGAGATAATTTTGGTACAAGAACAAGAAGTTCTTCAACCCGTAGCAGTCAATTTTCTACGAGAAATTCAGGTGGAACGCGAGAATATAATTCTAATAATGTTGGAACAAGAAATAATTCTTCAAATGTAGGGAATAGAAATTCTACCAGATCTTCTAGTACTGCACCAAGTGTTAGAAATAATACGCCAACTAGAAGTTCATCTACACCAACTTATTCAGGCTCTAGATCAAGTTCAGGTGGCTCATTTGGTGGTGGTCGCTCATCAGGAGGTGGCGGCGGAGGTCGTTCATCTGGTGGCGGAGGCGGACGTGGCAGAGGTTAATCTAAAAAATAATCAAAATACCTATGCTTAATCAAACCGGTTTGCATGGGTATTTTTATGAAAAAAAATAAAAAAACATGAAAAAGATTTTTATTACTTCCAGTTTACTATTTGCGAGTTTTGTTTCCTTTTCACAGGAAATAACACCAAACGAAGCATTGCGTTATGCAATGGATAACTTAACAGGTTCTGCAAGATTTAGAGCAATGAGTGGAGCTTTTGGAGCTGTTGGTGGAGATTTATCTGCTATAAATGTGAATCCTGCTGGTTCGGCTATTTTTAATTTTAATCAAGCAACCATTTCACTTAGCAACTACAACATTAGAAATAGCTCTACCTATTTTGGAACTAGAACTATTGAAAACGATCATGATTTAGATATAAATCAAGCGGGTGTTGTTTTTGTTTTTAAAAACAATAATTCGTCAAGCGGATGGAACAAGTTTAGTTTAGCACTGAATTATGAAAACAATTCTAATTTTGACAATCAGTTTTATACACGCGGTGTAAATCCTAACAATTCAATTGATAGTTATTTTTTACGATTTGCTAACGGATTACCTAATGAAGGCGGTATATTTTTAGATGTTCTTGATACTGCATTTTTAGATCAATTAAGTTTTATTGACCAACAAGCTCTTTTGGGTTATAATGCTTATATGTTTAATCCGGTTGAAGATAATCCAAATAATTCAGCATATGTTTCCAATGTTCCAACAGAAGGTAACTATTATCAAGAAAACTATACTGTAGCAACAGGGTATAATGGAAAATTAACCGGAAATATTGCAACATCTTTTAAAGACAGACTATTTATTGGATTAAATTTAAACACGCATTTCACCGATTTAACCAATATTATTTCCGTATATGAAGAATATGATATAGATCCATCAACTGGTCTACAATCAGTTCAATTTGATACAGAAACCTATACTTTTGGTTCCGGGTTTTCATTTAGTGTTGGTGCAATCGGAAAAATTACTGAAAGTTTACGATTAGGTGTTTCCTACGAATCTCCAACTTGGTATCGTCTAACAGATCAACAAAGACAGCGAGTTATTGCTTATTGTCCTGATTGTGGATCGTTCAATCCACTTGTTTTTGAACATGATTTACCTATTGAATATGCAGCTTATAAATTACAAACACCAAGTAAATTAACCGGAAGTTTTGCCTATGTTTTTGGCGAAAAAGGATTAATTAGTATAGATTATGCAATGAAAGATTACAGTAACACAACCTTTAGACCAAGAAATGATGTTGGACTAGAATCATTGAATACTTTTATGACTGATAATTTAGATACCGCTGCAGAAATTAGAGTGGGTGGTGAAATTAAACACAAAAAATGGAGTTTTAGAGGCGGATACCGTTTTGAAGAAAGTCCATACAAAGTTGACTTAGCGATGGGCGATTTAACAGGATACTCTGGAGGTATTGGTTTTGATTTTGGAATTTCAAGGTTAGATGTAGCCTATGCGTATAGCAGAAGAAAAATGAATTTTGACCTAATTAGTTCCGGATTGAATGATTCATCAAGATTAACAGCTATCAATAACAATGTTACATTAAGTTATACGATAAAATTCTAAAATGAAATGATAAAGTTACCATAAACCATTTACTTATTGTGAATGGTTTTTTTATTTAATTCGATTAATCACAAATAAAACCGTAATTTTGCATCCCTTTTAAGATTAAAAAAGAGAATAAAACAATGAGAACCAAATCGTTAAAGAAAAATAAAATCAACGTTATCACCTTAGGATGTTCTAAAAACGTGTATGACAGTGAAGTACTGATGGGTCAACTAAAAGCCAGCGGAAAAGATGTTGTTCATGAGCAAGAAGGAAATATTGTGGTAATTAACACATGTGGTTTTATTGACAATGCAAAAGCTGAATCGGTCAACACGATTTTGGAATACGTTGAAAAGAAAAATCAAGGAACGGTAGATAAAGTTTTTGTAACAGGTTGTTTATCCGAACGATATAAGCCGGATTTAGAAAAAGAAATTCCGAACGTAGATCAATATTTTGGAACAACAGATTTACCTATTTTACTAAAAGCATTAGGAGCCGATTATAAACACGAATTATTAGGTGAACGATTAACAACAACACCAAAAAACTTTGCTTATCTAAAAATTGCCGAAGGTTGCGACCGTCCATGTAGTTTTTGTGCCATTCCATTAATGCGTGGAAAGCATGTTTCTCAACCGATTGAAAAGTTAGTGAAAGAAGCGGAAGGTTTAGCAAAGAATGGCGTTAAAGAATTAATTTTAATTGCTCAGGATTTAACATATTACGGTTTAGATTTATATAAAAAACGAAATTTAGCCGAACTTTTAGAAAACTTGGTTAAAATTGACGGAATTGAATGGATTCGATTACACTACGCCTTCCCTACCGGATTCCCAATGGATGTGTTAGAGTTGATGAAAAACGAACCAAAAATTTGTAATTATATTGATATCCCGTTGCAACATATCTCAGATAATGTACTGAAGTCGATGCGTCGCGGAACTACACAAGAAAAAACAACCAAACTTTTAAAAGAATTCAGAAAAGCTGTTCCCGGAATGGCTATCAGAACTACATTAATTGTTGGATATCCGGGTGAAACCGAAGAAGATTTTCAAATCCTGAAAAATTGGGTAGAAGAAATGCGATTTGAACGTTTAGGATGTTTTGCTTATTCCCATGAAGAAAACACGCATGCTTATTTGTTGGAAGACGATGTACCTGCCGAAGTGAAACAACAACGTGCTGCTGAAATAATGGATATTCAATCTCAAATTTCATGGGATTTGAATCAGGAAAAAATTGGTCAAATATTCAAATGTGTTATAGATAGAAAAGAAGGTCCTTATTTTGTAGGAAGAACAGAGTTTGACAGTCCTGATGTGGATAATGAAGTGTTAATTGATGCTTCAAAATTTTATTTGAAAGTAGGCGATTTTAGTATGATAAAAATTACTGATGCCACAGAATTTGATTTATATGGTGAACCTATAAATATGTAGAAAATGAAAAAAATAAGTTTAATATTCATTCTATTTTTGAGTTTAAACAATGTTTATGCTCAAGTTAACAGAGCTGTTGGAAGAACTCCACAGTACCATAGAGAAAAGCCCAAAGTGGAGAAAAAAGATCCTGTAGAGTTGACTATAACCTACCTAAAAGAACAACTTTCTTTAGATTCATTTCAGGAGGCAGCAGTTAAAGTTTATCTCACAGAAAACCAAACAAGTGCTGAGAAAATTCACAATAGTGATATTACAAATGATGAAAAAAAATTAAAATTTGAAGAAGCCGTAAAAGATTTCGATGAAAAAATTATTGGAATTTTAAACCCTGATCAGATAAAAATTTTTGAGGAATTAAAAGAAAAAAAGAAATCAAAAAAGAAAAAGAAAAAAGAAGAGGAAAATTAATTCCTCTTTTTTTATGAACTGACAAATGTCATTTAATAATTGTATTTTACTAAGTAATTTAGAGGTATAAATTAATACCTAAAACTTTTACTTATGATTAGCAAACATCCTATACTGCAAGAGTTTCCTGAATATTCTGAAAAAATTAAAGATTTATATCATCGCAATAATGAATTTCAGGTTTTATTAGCTTCTTATCATTCATTAGATAATGAAATTTTTGAAATTGAAAAAGGTGAAATTCCTCTCAATGATGATGTATTGACCCACAAACGAAAAGATCGTGTTTTTTTGAAAGATGAAATTTATTCTTTTTTACAAAAAAACTAAAAAAAGTCAGGAAGAAAATAAAAATCTTCCTGACTTTTTTATGCTTAATTTACAATTACAAAGGAATATTACCGTGCTTGCGTTTGGGAAGTTCTACTTCTTTGTGCTCAAGCATACTAAATGCTTTCAATAATTTTTTTCTGGTTTCATTCGGTAAAATTACTTCATCAATAAAACCACGTTGAGCTGCTCTGTAAGGTGTAGCAAATTTTTCGGCATATTCTAACTCTTTCTCAATCAATTTGGCAGCCGGATCTTGAGCTTCGGCTATTTCTTTTTTAAATATAATTTCACTGGCTCCTTTCGCTCCCATAACGGCAATTTCTGCAGTTGGCCAAGCAAAATTCATATCGGCACCAATGTGTTTTGAATTCATTACATCATACGCACCACCATATGCTTTTCTGGTGATAACAGTTACTCTTGGCACAGTTGCTTCGCTTAAAGCATATAATAACTTGGCTCCGTGAACAATGATTCCATTCCACTCCTGATCAGTTCCCGGTAAAAATCCGGGCACATCAACCAAGACTAGTAACGGAATATTAAAACAATCGCAAAAACGGGTAAATCGTGCAGCTTTGATTGAACTATTCACATCTAAAACACCCGCTAAATACAACGGTTGATTAGCAACAATTCCAATACTTCTTCCGCCTAAACGAGCAAAACCAACTATGATATTTTCAGCATAATTTTTATGAATTTCAAAGAAAGAATTTTCATCAATTATACCCTGAATCACTTCATGCATATCATAAGGTTTGTTCGGATTATCAGGAATAACAGTCATCAATTGCTCCCGATTTTCATCATTCAAAACATAAGGAATTTTAGGAGCTTTTTCTTTATTACTTTGAGGTAGATACCTCAATAACTTTTTCACATCCTCCAAACATTCTACATCATTCGTTGATGTAGTATGAGCTACTCCTGATTTGGTTGAATGCGTACTTGCTCCCCCAAGTTCCTCAGAAGTTACCGTTTCGTTCGTGACTGTTTTTACCACATTTGGTCCGGTAACAAACATATAACTCGTGTTTTCAACCATCATCGTAAAATCGGTCATCGCAGGAGAATAAACCGCTCCACCGGCACAAGGCCCCATAATGGCTGAAATTTGCGGAATGATTCCACTAGACTTTACATTACGAAAAAATATATCAGCATAACCGCCAAGCGAACGAACACCTTCTTGAATTCTTGCACCTCCGGAATCATTTAAGCCAATCATCGGTGCTCCGGTTTTGAGTGCCATGTCCATCACTTTGCAGATTTTTTCGGCATGAGTTTCAGACAAAGCCCCGCCAAAAACAGTAAAATCTTGAGCAAAAACAAAAACTAATCTTCCGTTAACTGTTCCGTAGCCGGTTATTACTCCATCGCCATAAATTAATTCTTCTTGCATTCCGAAATCGGTGGTTCGGTGTGTGACTAAGGCATCAATTTCTTCAAAAGATCCTTCGTCCATTAAATAATTTACGCGTTCACGAGCGGTTAATTTTTTCTTAGCATGTTGCGTTTCAATTCTCTTTTTTCCACCACCTAATTGGGCTTCTGCTAATTTATCTTGTAATGCTTTTATCTTATTTTCCATGCTTATTGAATTGGTAATCTAACAATTTTTTGATCTTCAAGGTATTGCTTTAAGGCAATTAATCCGGCTATTTCCGCTTCTTCGCTGTGTTGTGATTTGAGCTTTTCGGCATCATAATAATTTTTGACAAAATGAGTATCAAAATTTCCTGAACGAAACGCTTCGTGTTCGCAAACAAACTTTCCAAAAGGTAGTGTGGTTTGAACTCCTTTGATTTTATAATGATCAATCGCATTACTCATCAATTGAATTGCTTCTGCTCGTGTTTTGCCATATGTTATCAATTTAGCCAACATCGGATCATAGTAAATTGGCACATCCATTCCTTGTTCAAAACCATTGTCAACTCGAATTCCTTCGCCTTCAGGCAATTGATAAACCTCTAAATATCCAACACTAGGAAGAAAATCGTTCAGTGGATCTTCAGCATAAACACGCAATTCCAATGAATGACCTTTAATTTGTAAATCCTCTTGTTTAATTGATAAGACTTCTCCCCTAGCCACAAGAATTTGCATTTCAACCAAATCAACACCTGTAATCATTTCTGTTACCGGATGCTCCACTTGCAAACGTGTATTCATTTCGAGAAAGTAGAAGTTAAGATTTTCATCCAATAGAAATTCAACCGTTCCTGCTCCAAGATAATCACACGATTTAGCAACTAAAACAGCTGCTTCGCCCATTTTTTTTCTTAATTCTGGAGTTAGTACAGATGAAGGTGCTTCTTCCACCACTTTTTGATGACGACGTTGAATGCTACATTCTCTTTCAAATAAATACAAAATATTTCCGTGAGCATCCGCCATGACTTGAATTTCAATATGTCTTGGCGAAGCAACATACTTTTCAATAAACACAGAACCATCACCAAAGGCAGAAGTTGCTTCACTAATAGCACGGTTCATTTGCGATTCAAAATCGGCTTCTTTTTCAACTACTCGCATTCCTTTTCCACCACCTCCGGCAGATGCTTTGATTAAGATGGGAAATCCGATTTGCGTTGCCACTTGCTTTGCTTTTTCAACATCGGTTATGGCTTGATCATAACCGGGAACCATCGGAATATCGTAGGCTTTCACTGCATCTTTGGCGGCTAATTTGCTACCCATAATGTGAATAGCTTTGGATTTTGGTCCGATGAAAATGATGTTATTTTTCTCAGCTTCTTCAGCAAAAGCAGCATTTTCACTTAAAAATCCATAGCCGGGATGAATGGCATCCGCACCCAAGGATTTTGCAACTTCGATGATTTTATTACCCAATAAATAGGATTGATTGGATGGTGATTCGCCAATCCAAACCGCTTCATCGGCAAATTTTACGTGAGGAGCATTTCGATCAATTGTAGAATAAACTGCTACGGTTTTAATTCCCATTTTTTGAGCGGTTTTCATTACTCGAATGGCAATTTCTCCTCTATTCGCAACCAATATTTTTGTTATTTTTTTTATCATTATTTTACTAATTTTTCCATCCAGCTGAAGCTAGACGCTATTAATATATGAAGCTATTCAAACTCTATCAACAATTGTCCCTTATCCACCGCATCTCCCTTGGAAACTGTAATCGATTTGATAATTCCATCGCGTGGTGAAGCAAAACTATTTTCCATTTTCATGGCTTCTAAAATGATTAGGTTGTCGCCTTCTTTCACTTCTTGGCCAACCGAAACATTGATTTCCAAAATTAATCCCGGCATAGGAGCTTTGATAGCATTGATTTGTTTTGATTTACCAACTTCAAATCCCATTTCTTTGATTAAAATATCCAATGGATTTTCAATTACAACGGTATAAGAATTTTGGTTAACTTCTACTGTGTATGTTTTTTTAAGAAAATCTGCTTCTGAAATTTTTACAGAAAAAGGTTTGTGATTATGAAGAATGTGAAATTCTGATGGTGATGTACTTATTGCATCTAGTTGAGAAAGATCTTGCTCTGTTTTTTCAAAGGTCGCACTTTGATTGACTGAAAGTCTGAATTTTTGATTCATACGTGTATTTTTGAATGAGGTAAAAATACACATTTATAACGTTTTCGTAAAGGATAATGTTGAGAATTTCGCTAATTTAGTATAGTCAACAACAAAAATTAAACATTTACTTTTTTTAAACTATTAAGAAATTAAGGTTCATTAAGATTATAACTCATAAAACTAATAAACCGGCATTTCGAAGAGGTTTAATAGATTTACTATACCAAAATAATTCGAAATCTTCAAAATGAGTTTCAAAATCTTCTTTTAGATGTGAAAAAGTAAAAGTTTTAGAATTAGAGATTGAAATTTTTTCGAGAATTTCCATCAACCAAATTGCTTTTTCTTTTTCTAATGAAATTTCAACTGTTTCAATTTTGGTATGAAAAGTCAATTTCGTCATTTCCCACGATTGTCCTTTTTTTGATTTTGTAAATTTTTCAGCGGATGGCTTTCCTCCTATCCAAACAATTTTTGAAGTTGGTTTAGTGTTGAAAGTATCTTCTTTTTCCAAACAAGAAATAATATAATCAGGAGCGATTTTTGTTTTTGGAATTTTAAAATCGAACCATTCTTGCAACTCATAATCAAAACAAATTCCGTGCATATAATTAAAGAGTGATTTCTTTAATCCGAAGCTGAATTTGTCATGATTAATTCCGGTTTTGTCTGTAAACTGAATATCGTTGTTGGCAAAAGTAACTTCGTTTTGTTGTGGAATAACACCAAATTCTTCGGGAAACATTCCAACCGGACTGTGAGCCGTCATCGCAAATTGATGCCAAAAACCCGATTGCAAAATGCCTAATTCAAACAGTTGACGCACCATTTCGAGACTATCGACAGTTTCTTGAATGGTTTGTGTGGGATAGCCGTACATCAAATACGCGTGCACCATAATGCCGGATTCGGTAAAATTTCGGGTGACTTGAGCCACTTGTTCAACGGTTACTCCCTTTTTGATGAGTTCTAATAATCTGTCTGAAGCCACTTCCAATCCGCCGGAAACTGCAATACAACCTGATGCTTTTAGTAGCTGACACAAATCGGATGAAAAACTTTTTTCAAAGCGAATGTTTGTCCACCAACTTACCGTTAATTTTCGTCGGAGAATTTCTAATGCGACTTCACGCATTAAAGCAGGAGGAGCTGCTTCATCCACAAAATGGAAGCCGTTTTCGCCGGTTTGAGCAATGAGTTCTTCCATTCGATCTACCAGTAATTTGGCAGTAATGGGTTCATACAATTTAATATAATCGAGTGAAATATCACAAAAAGTGCACTTTCCCCAATAGCAACCGTGAGCCATCGTGAGTTTATTCCAACGACCATCGCTCCATAAACTGTGCATTGGATTGGCAATTTCAATAACGGAAATATAGTTATCCAATTGCAAATCTGAATAATCGGGTGTGCCGACTTCGGATTGTTTGTAATCAGGTTGGGTTGAATTGTTTTTGTAGATGACTTCGTTGTTTTCGAGAAGGAAAGTACGTTTAAATTCACTTGATGAGACTCCTCCTTCGTCAGAATGACAAACTGAGCGATGTAAAAGTTCAATGGGCAATTCTCCATCATCCAACGTAATAAAATCGAAAAATTCAAAGACACGTTTGTCTTTTAAATCACGTAATTCTGTGTTGGGAAATCCGCCTCCCATCGACGTTTTTATGTTGGGAAAATTGGTCTTAATAAATTGTGCACATCGAAAAGCACTGTATAAATTTCCCGGAAACGGAACCGAAAGACATACCAATTTAGGTTGAACTTCAGTTAGTTTTTGATTTAAAATGGAAAGCGTAATTTCATCAATATATGTTGGTTTTTGATTTAATTGATGGTATAATTCGTCAAAGGAATTGGCACTTCGCCCTAATCGTTCGGCATAACGACTGAAACCGAAATTTTCATCGACACAAGCCACAATATAATCGGATAAATCTTCGAGGTATAAGGTAGCCAAATGTTTAGCTTTGTCTTGCATTCCCATTGTTCCGAACGCATATTCCATGTCATCCAACTGCTCAAAACGAGAAGCTTCGGGAAGAAAATTTCCGGAACAAATTTGACGAGCTATGGTTGGATTTTTTCCTTGAAGAAAAGTAATGACAACATCGATTGTTTGGATATAATCATTTTGTAAAGCATAAATTCTTTCACAATTCTCATCAACTTGAAACTTCAAACTTGAAACTTGAAACACTTTTTCTAACCCTTTTTTTGAAAAAATTTCCAAAATCACTTCGATACCTAAATCCATCTGAAAAGAGGAAATGTTTTTGGTGTTTAAAAAACCTTTCAAATAGGCTGTGGCCGGATACGGTGTATTCAGTTGTGTGAAAGGAGGTGTGATGAGGAGGAGGTTTTTCAAAGGGATTTTTTTACAAAAATAGATTTTTTTTACATATAGTTTTCATAACGTTTCTTTAATAAGAAAATAAGTATATTTGTAATTATTTCTATTTTTTTTCTAATGAAAGTATTAATTTATACCATTCTATTATTAGTTTCAAGTTTTGTTTTAGGCCAAAATAAATCTTCTTCAATAGGTTTTATTGAAAACAAAGGACAAATTGTTGATCAAAAAGGAAGACCTAATCCAGCTGTAAAGTATCTTTTAAATACAAATGGTTTGAATGTTCAATTGAGAGAAAATGGATTTTCGTATGATGTTTATGAGGTTGAGAAAGTTGCTGCAAAAAAAGAAAAATCTAATTTTACTCCTGTAACAGGTTTTGAATTAGATAATTTTAATAAATATAAAAATGATAGTAAATATATTTTTCATCGTGTAGATGTTGATTTTTTAAATTCCAACCCGATTACTAAAATAGTTGCTACAGGAAAATCTTCCGATTATGATAACTATTATACTAATTCCTCTCAAAAAAATGGAATAACTAAAATTCATAAATATCAATCGATAAAGTATGAAAATATATACAATAACATTGATGTAATCTTTTTTATTCCTAATGATAAAGAAAAACCTGTTGAATACAATTTTATAATCAAACCTGGCGGGAAAATTTCAGATATAAATATGAAATTTAATGGAACCAAAACTAAACTAATTGATAATAAAATTAGATTCAATGTTCGATTTGGACAAATGGAAGAGACAATTCCATTAAGTTGGAAAGAAAACCACAGTCAGAAAGAAGAAATATCTGTAAATTATAAACAAATAGGAAAAAATACATTTGGATTTAATTCAAGTTTTGAAACAAGTGACAAAACAATAATTATAGACCCTGTACCGATAAGGTTATGGGGAACTTATTATGGTGGTGCAGGTGATGATTTTTTGGGAGACATTACTATTAACAAAGATAATGATGTTTATATCTCCGGTGCTACTATGAGTTCTAACAACATTGCTACAGCTGGGACTCATTTATCTTCTCTAATAGGAAATTCAAATCTATTTTTCACAAAATTTGATACATATGGAAACCGTTTATGGGGCACATATTTTTTAATTGACAACGGTATTTTTAATTCTTCTCTACCAACTATAGAAGTAGATTCAAATAACAATTTATATTTTTTATGTAACGAATTGTATAATTCAAATGTAGCCACCGCAGGCTCCTTCCAGCCAACAAAAAATGCTTATCATGATTTAATTTTAGCTAAACTAAATGATTTTGGTATAAGAGAATGGGCTACCTATTATGGAGGGAATGGTAATGAGGAAAAATCAAGATCATCTATATATATTGATGATACTAATTCCATCTATATAGCTGGATCTACCTCAAGCACAGATGTTTTTGCTACTCCTGGTGCACATCAAACATCAAACAATTCTACTTCAAGTACTAATTTATATGATGGTTTCATTGCTAAATTTGACACAAATGGCAACAGAATTTGGGGAACATTTTATGGTGGTTCACTTAGCGATTATTTCATAGGTGTTTTCGTTTCAAATGATGGTTTTTTGTATGTCTGTGGCAACAGTAGAAGTAATGAGAATATTGCTACTCCAAATTCTTATCAAACAACAAACCCATTGAACAACAGTAATATGATTGTAAAATTCACATTGTCTGGACAAAGAGTTTGGGGAACCTATTTGTGCGATAAGAGCTACATGGTCACCTGCAAATTGAAAGATAATAATTTATATTTTGGTGGAAGAACACCATCATCAACTGGAATTGCATCTTCAGATACATTTATTGACACCTATCCAGAATCGCTAGAACCAGGCTCAACTCTTTCAGATGTTGAAAGAGGTTATATTGTTAGTTTCAATGTTGCTACACAACAAAAAAATTGGGGAAGTTATTTTTTTGATCTTGTAGTATCAATAGACACAAATAATAGTGATGAAGTATATTTTTCTGGTCATACAAGAGTAAATAATGGTATAACAACACCTGATGCATATTTATCAACAACAAATAATACTCGTAAATCTTATCTTGTGAAATTAAATTCATTTGGTCAAAGAATTTGGGGTACATATTATGGTGGCAATAGTAATGAACAGTCCGCATTGATTAAATTAGACCTCAATAGTGATATTTATTTGTTTGGTATGACCTACAGTAACTCTGGAATAGCTACATCAGGAGCACATCAACCAAATATAGATAATTTATTTGACATATATTTAGCTAAATTTAGAGACTGTCAATCAACTACAAATGCAACCAGCAATACTCCAACTTGTATTGGTAGCAACCTCGAACTTAATGCAACAGGTGGTACTAATTATCTTTGGAATGGTCCAAATGGGTTTACCTCTACGTTACAAAATCCAATCATAACGAATGTAAATTCAAGTCATAGCGGTCAATATAGTTGTGAAATTACTGGTACTGGAGATTGTGATAATACAATAACCATTGATGTTCTTGTTGGAGATACTCTAGCTCCAATACCCAATCTTTCTAATTTACCAGTCATAAACGGTGATTGCAATACAGTAATTACAAACATTCCAACTGCGAATGACAATTGCTCGGGAACTATTATCGCTACTACAACCTCTTCTCTAAATTTTTCAGATTCAGGAAATTACAGTATTACTTGGAACTATAATGACGGAAATGGTAATACTAGCACTCAAATTCAAAATATTGTTATTAGCTCGGTAGCACTTCCAACTGGGACTGCTCAACAAACATTTTGCATCCAAGAAAATGCTACTTTAAATGACATTTTGATTACTGGACAAAATATCACTTGGTATGACAGTCAATTAAATGGAAATAATTTGCCCAACAATACTACTTTACAAAACGCAACCAACTATTATGCTTCTCAAACAATCAACGGATGTGAAAGTGATCGAATAGAAATAGCGGTCGTTATCAACAATACACCACCAGTTACTGGGACAACAAACCAAAATTTCTGTAGTACAGAAAACGCCACTTTACAATCAATTCTTGTCAACGGTACAGATATTCAATGGTATGAAAGCAATACAAGCACAACACCACTTCCTAATTCTACTATATTGATTGACAACACGACTTATTATGCTACACAAACGCTCAATGGTTGTGAAAGCACAACTAGGTTGGCTGTTACAATAAACTTAATCAACACCTTAAACGCAACGAATTATTCTGAATCTATTTGCGATGATTTGAATGATGGAAAAGAATTTATTGATTTGACAAGTTATAATTCAGAGTTAATTGCTTCAACTGGAAATATTTTCAACTATTACCATTCACTGAATGGTGCTGAAAATCAAATTCCCTCAGACGAAATTGCAAACACTACCAACTTTGAACTTTTAACCGGAAATAGAATTATCTATGTGCGAATTGATTCGCCAAATACCTGTTTTCAAATTGTAGAATTGGATTTAACACTTTACAACAAACCCATAATCGAAATTAATGCCATCATGCCTATTTGTGATGGCAATGAAATTACAATCAATGCCGGAATTGGTTTTGATAACTACAATTGGTCAACTGGTGAAACAACTCCTTCCATCATCGTTTCTCAACCCGGAAATTATGATGTTACAGTTAGCAAAATACATGGACCTTTGATTTGTTCATCTACAAAAAACTTCACAGTAGTTTTATCAAATCCTGCCACAATTACTAATATTGAAACCAAAGACTGGACAACCAGTGAAAACATTATTCAGATTGCAGCCTCTGGATTAGGTAATTATGAATACTCTTTGGATAATATAAATTTTCAGGATTCTAATCTTTTTACCAATTTACCAAGTGGAGAATATACCGTTTTTGTTCGTGATAAAAATGATTGTGGCACTATTGATCAAGAGGTTTATTTGCTGATGTATCCACTATTTTTCACACCAAATGGTGATGGTTATAATGACAAATGGAAAATTAAATTTTCTGAAATTGAACCAAATATGACAGTTACAATTTTTGACCGATATGGAAAATTCATCAAACAATTAGTTGCAAATTCTGAAGGTTGGGATGGAACATTTGTTGGAAACCATCTTCCATCTAGTGATTATTGGTTTGTTGTAACTCGTGAAAATGGTAAAGAATACCGTGGACATTTTTCTTTGAAAAGGTAATTATCTAGACTTAATAAAAACAAAAAAGACACATCACTGTGCCTTTCTCCTACTTTTTCTTTTTCTTTTTGGAATTCGTTTCCAATTTAGAATTTAATCGCTTTTCTGTTTCCTCAATTTGGTAATTATGATCAGACACGATTAATTCCAGTTTTACTTTCTTAAGTAATTTTAACGCTTTTTTAAAAGCTAGTTGTCTTTCTAATAGTGAAACTAACTTTAATTTAATTTCCACTTTCTTAACTCCTTTGATGGTTAAGGCAAAATCGATTAACTTCCGAGCTTCTTCAAAATCTTCATTCAAAAGCAAGGTTTCGATGTAATGCGGATATACTTCCAAAGCATGAATATCAATCGAAATTGCTTGTTGAAAATAGTTCTTAGCTCCTTCATAATCCTGCAATTGTTCGGCATGAATTCGTCCGTATAAACATAAAGCTGTCGTATTTTTATCATCATACGACAACGCATAATCCAACGATTCAATAGTGCCTTCTAACCAATACGGATAATTATCCAAGGCTTGAAAAAGATATTTATCTACTGATTTCATTTTTTAATTCTTTTTTTAATTGTTCTCTTTTTGTTTTGTAAGAAGCGACTACTTTTTGTTTTTTAAAATCGGAACTTTCAAAAACTCTTATCGGATTTCCACGTTGAACTTGTGTTTGATTCATCCAAGTTGTTTGAAATTGACTTTTCAATTTTTTAATTTCTTCCTCTTCTAATTTTAACAATAATCGCTCTCTCGCTGTCTTTTTGTTTTGATGCTGTGACCTCGAATCCATACAAACTGTAGAAATTCCGGTAGGAATATGTGTCGCACGAATTGCCGAACTCACTTTGTTTACATGTTGTCCGCCAGCTCCCGAACTTCGCATCGCTTGATAGTGAATATCCGACTCATTAATTTGACTTTCACTTATAGGAGGAATTTCAAAAACGCCAATAAACCAATTTTTCCTCTTGTGGAATTTTCTAAATTGACTTTGTCCAATCCATTGAATCGTTCCAATCCATAAATTAACAAACTCATGTATTGTTTTTCCTTCCAACTTTATGATAGCCGATTCCAATGTTCCGTTTTCAACACCTTGCTCTCGCTCAATAACTAAGCATTTAAGGTTGAATTCTTTCGCTTCGTCCAACATTTTTTTTAGTACTTGAGCAACTACCCAAGTACATTCCGCCGGACCTCTTCCGGCGGTAATTTGAATTATTTTTTCCATATTATTTATCCATTCTAACGATTTTTGGTGTAAAAGTTCCCAATACTTCTACCAATTCGGTTTGCAAATTCATTACCGTATTGATGTTTTTGTAAGCCATCGGGGCTTCGTCAATGCCACCTCCAATCAATTGTACATCATGCTCTTTGAGCACTTTTTTAATTTCACTTTGCGTGAATTTCGCTTTGCATTTCGCTCTCGAAAAAAGTCGGCCTGCACCGTGAGAAGCAGAATTCAAACTTTCTTCGTTTCCTTTACCGCGAACAATAAATCCGGGTGCAGTCATCGAGCCTGGAATGATTCCTAACTTTCCTTTTTCTGCCGGTGTTGCTCCTTTTCGATGAACGATGCATTCTTTACCGTCAACCATTTCTTTCCAAGCAAAATTGTGATGATTTTCAATGGTTAAAGCAATTCTTTTGCCCAATGCTTTGGCTATTCGCCGATGAATGTCGTCGTGACAAGCTTTGGCATATTCTCCGGCTAAATTCATAGCCAACCAATATTCCTGACCGTCATGCGAATTCAAATCAAGCCAAGCCAAATGCTGCACGTTTTTTGGTAACGGACACTGCTTTGTTGCTAAATACGTATAATGTTTAGCAATGTTTGCTCCCAAACCACGTGATCCACTGTGTGACAAAACCGCCAAATACTCTTTTGCTTCGAGTTTCCATTCAGGTAAGGTTTCATTGAATTTAACGACACCAAATTCCACAAAATGATTTCCGCCACCGGAAGTGCCTAATTGCTTATATGCCTTGTCCAACAATTGCTTCAACAACGGAATGTTTTGAAATTCATCTTTGTAAAACACTTCATGATCTGCTTTGATTTGATGTGTTTCACTCATCCCAAACTTTGTATTGTCTTTCAAAACCGCCATTAATTGATGATCTTTTCCTTTTAAATAAGAAGCAGGTAAATCAAAAACCGACAAGCTCATTCGACATCCGATATCAACCCCAACTCCATACGGAATTACTGCATTATCAGTGGCTAAAACCCCGCCAATTGGCAATCCGTAACCGGAGTGAGCATCGGGCATCAAAGCACCTTTTACAGCGATTGGCAGTTTTAATGCATCATACAATTGAAACTTTGCCTGTTCGTCAATTTCATTTTCTCCAAAAATTGAAAAAGGTGCTCTAGTAGTTTTCAATTGATTGAACTTTACTTGAACAGGATTTACCAAACCTTCCGCCACCTTGCCCCAAGTGCCATGCCCTTTGAATTTTTCAGGGAACAACAACACTTCCTTTGCTTCGGTTAAAATACTTTCCTTTTTCTCTTTTTTTCTGTATCTGTTTATTTGCCCTAAGGCTATATTTATTGAATTATTTTTTGGGAAGCCCAATTTAATTAGGTCTTTCCCGGAGAGTTTATTTCCCATGATTATTTTAAATTTTTTGTTTTAAGGCAATGAAATAGCTTTTTCCAAAACGGAAAAAATCAATTGCCAACCTTTTATTCAAATTTGAATAAATAGCATTTCAGAAAATTTCAGGAAAGTTTGTCGTAATTATTAAGCACAAAAAAACCCGAAACTAATTGTCTTCGGGCTTTTCATATTTATTTTTTATAATTACTATGATTGTGTTAAGCCACGAAGAAAAGCCGCACCAGTTCCAACTGACGCATTGCTTTGAGGTAAAGATTTAAATACTTGCATTTCTTCGTTTTTTTTAAGAGTTATTTTTAATTGCACAAATTTTCAGAAATTATTTTTAATAATCCAAATTTTTGTTAACATTTTTTTAAGATTTATAAAATATGGTTAAATTCAGACTTATTTAAATTAATCTAATAGTTTATTTTTTAATAATTTTTTGAAACTTGATACTATTATCAGAATTAGTTATTTTACAAAAATAGATTCCGGCATTTAACCCTGAAATATCAAATTCTTGAACATTTGCCTTTGTTTCGAATACTTTTTTACCAATACCATCATAAATTACGACGGAAGCAACTTAACTGTTTTGAGAATGAAGAGTTACTTTTCCATCTGTTGGATTTGGATAAACCGCGAAATTATTACTTTCAAACTCGTTAAGACCTAAAGTAACGTCAAGCATATAGGCACCGCCATTCGCCGCCATCAAAGGATGTGACCAATATTCATTAGAATTTCCAAATAAAACCTTATCTTCTTTTATTAATGTAAAATGACCAAAATTATCATTTGTATAACTACTCATGCCACCATAAGCATTATTATAAGTCCAACTACCATTTTCATTAACAAAATGAAAAGCAGGATTTTTTCTTTCCATTTGTAAAATATAAAACCCTATTGGAATTATAAACATATTATTGCCACTTACTTTTACTTTATACTCATAATAATCTCCTTCTTGAAATATAAAATCTTCCGTAAAATTCCATTCTTCTGTATTTTCAGACCAATCATAAATTTTAATCATTTTTTGTCCTAAATTGTCAAATTCTGTATCTACAATATCATACATATACAATTTAAGATTTGAAAAACTAATTCTATCATAATGTGGAATATAAATATCCGGATTTGATTCAAAATAGATAGTAGGCATTGGAGTGGTGTTTAGCAATTCCCAATTGGAGTTCTCTATCTTGTACATATGAATTAAATCTTCGGTTGAAGTTGTTGAAGTTGTTACCATCATTTGATTTTCAATATCCAATAACGACCCGAATTCTGAATTTTCGGGAGTTCCAATCAGAATTTGCTGTAACGAAAAAGCATCACCCATTTGATTGTAAACATAAACTGCACCATGGTTTGTTACAGAATCTCCATTTTCATCATAACCTGATGCTGTAATAAATAATTGTCCGTTGTGAACTTTTACATTTGAACCAAAGTAGTCATTCACATGTTGGGTTGAAGGCTGAATTTTTAACAAATATTCCCAAACATCATCTACTTTTTTATAAACATAAACTGCACCACCGTTGGCAACATTTGTACTATTTGTAGTTGAACCTGCAAACAAATAATTATCTGTCATTTCAATTCCACCGCCAAAAAATTGGTTAGCTTCCGGTGAATCCATAATAACATTCGGCGTAATTCCGGATGAATCTGTATTAAAAAGATATAATTTAGCTATACCATTCGGTGGCATTGCATCTCGACCTGAAACCGCTATTTCACTATCATTAAAGCTGGCAATACCTCCAAAAAAGTAAACAGTTGAAAAATTTTCCGGTTCAATTCTAACCAAACTTTGGCTAAAAGAATGAACCGAAATTAATAATGCAAGAAGGTAAAGTTTTTTCATAAGGAACTAGTTTACTTACAAATTTAACGAAAAAAGCATATCAAATTTAAATACAGTATCAAAAGTTATCATTTCCTAACCATTTGTTAAACCCCTTTTCACTACTTTTATTTTCGTTATTTTTACGAAAACTTTAAAACTATGCCAAACGACTGTATCAGCTATCAAGAATCCGGATATTTCTCTTCGTTAATCAACGATTATCTGAATGAAAAACCGGAGTTGAAAGCGTTGTATCATCGTTTTCCGAACTTGGAAAATTTTAAGTTACAGTTGGAGGAGAAAGGAAGAAATTTCAATGACAATGACAATTTCAAGAGGAAAATCTTGGTTTCTGTTTTGGAAAAGCAATATGAATCAATTGAAATTTCTAAAGAAACGAAGCAGAACATCCGAAATTTAATTAATCCAAAAACATTTACGGTTACAACCGGACATCAGTTGAATTTGTTTACAGGTCCGCTGTATTTTTTGTATAAAATTGTTTCGACAATTAATTTATGCAAAGAATTAAAAAGTGAATTTCCTGTACACGATTTCGTTCCTATTTATTGGATGGCAACCGAAGATCACGATTTTGAAGAAATCAATTATTTTAATTTTAAACATAAAAAAATCAGTTGGAATCGGGAAAGTTTTGGTCCGGTTGGACGATTATCAATCGACGGTTTAGAAGATGTTTTGGCTGTTTTTGAATCGGAAATTGGTTTAGGTAAAAATGCAGAATATCTGAAAAATTTATTCAAAAAAGCTTATTTGGAACATACAAATTTAGCTGATGCAACCCGTTTTTTAGCGAACGAATTGTTTGCCAATGAAGGTTTGGTTATTATTGATGGTGATGATGCTGATTTGAAAAAATCGTTTATTCCTTACATCAAAAATGAATTGTTGCATCAAACGTCTTTTGCTGAAGTGAATGAAACAATTCCTTTGTTGGAATCGTATTCAGTTCAAGTGAATCCGAGGAGAATTAATTTGTTTTATATTGAAGATCATTTGCGTGAGCGAATTGTTTTTGAAAACGGAAGTTATGCCGTTTTGAACACAAAAATGACTTTTTTGGAAGAAGAAATTTTGAAAGAAGTGGACAACCATCCAGAGAAATTTAGTCCGAATGTTTTGTTGCGACCTTTGTATCAAGAAGTTATTTTGCCTAATTTGTGCTACATCGGCGGCGGCGGCGAATTGGCGTATTGGTTGGAATTGAAATCGTTTTTCGAAAGTCAGCATGTGACTTTCCCGATTTTGTTACTGCGTAATTCAGTTTTGTTGGCGACGGAAAAACAAGCGACAAAAGCGGATAAATTACAATTGACTTGGGGAGATTTATTTTTGAATCAGCAAGAATTATTTACTCAAAAAACAAAACTACTTTCTGGTTTTACGATTGATTTTTCTGCTCAAAAAGAAGCATTGAAAAAGCAATTTGAAGATTTACATAAAATTGCTGAAGCTACCGACAAATCGTTTTTAGGAGCTGTAAAAGCTCAAGAAACTAAGCAGATTAAAGGTTTAGAAAATTTAGAAAAACGCTTATTGAAAGCTGAAAAACGAGTTCACCAAGAACATTTAAACCGAATTATTTCATTGCAAAATGAATTATTTCCGAACCAAAGTTTGCAGGAACGAAAAGTAAATTTTGCTGAGTTTTATGTGGAGTTTGGTGAAGAATTGATAGAAAAATTATTGAAGGAATTGAAACCTTTGCAAATGGAATTTAAGGTGGTGGTTTTATAGAACTGTATCTGTAAACAGCTTCCCTCCTAGCCCCGATTGAAGCGATATCCTTTTGTGGAGCTTGCGGAGCAAAAGATATAGCGGAAAGCGGGAAAATGGATTCCTGAAAAAGCCCGAGCCATTCGCTTCTAAAAAAACTTAAAACCTGAAACTTGAAACTTCAAACTAAAATCGTACCTTTGCACCCGAATTAAAACAAGCAAATTACTATGGCAACAAATAGAACTTTTACAATGATTAAGCCGGATGGTGTTGAAAACGGACACATCGGTGGGATTTTGAATATGATTACAGAAGGTGGTTTTCGTATCGTAGCAATGAAATTAACGCAATTGACGGTGGCTGATGCAAAGGCATTTTATGCTGTTCACGCTGAAAGACCTTTTTATGGTGAATTGGTCGAATTTATGACTCGTGGTCCTATCGTTGCGGCTATTTTGGAAAAAGAAAACGCTGTTGAGGACTTTAGAACTTTAATTGGTGCAACAAATCCAGCAAATGCTGCTGAAGGAACTATTCGTAAAAAATATGCTACTTCAATGGGCGAAAATGCGGTTCACGGTTCGGATTCGGATGAAAATGCAGCGATTGAAGGTGCTTTTCATTTTGCAGGAAGAGAGATGTTTTAGGTAGCAGTTGTCGGTTATCGGTCGCAGTTCACAACATACAGAAAATCCCTTTTTTTTAAGTAAAAAGGGATTTTTTATGTTTTAATTTATAGTAAGAGCAGCACTAAAACTGAAAACTGTGACTGTGACTGCGACTGAAAACTACCTCAAAACCAACTCCTTCACCACATCTTTTCGCAATTCGTCATTGAGCATCGTGATGATTTTTTGTTTTCCGTGGCTGAGTTCTTCTCGCAAAACGGCAGAAGTTAGCGTGACATAGAGTGTTGTTCCTTTGAGGATAACTTCTTTGGTATAGGTATTTACGCCATTTCCCATAAGGTCTTTCCACGCTTTTTCGACGTCGATTTTGTCCATACCGGATTGGAGTTTATTGTTTTCAATAAACGCTTTGAGTACATCGGAAATTGGGCTTTCGTTGTTTAATCGTTTGGCCATTATTGGATAGAAATGGGTTTAAATCGTTTGTAATGATATTCTAAATTTTGCTTGTTTTTGAGGACTAAAATGCTATCGGTCAACGATAAAATTTCTTCGCTCCATTGGGCAAAATCGGTTTTGTAATGAATTTGAAAGATGCCGGAACTGTCTTTGATTTGAATGGTTTCCAACTCATCATTGGTTAGGTATTTACCATCAAATTGAGGCTTTACTTTTTTTCTGAAACCGGTTTTGCTATTCCATTCGATATAATCAACAGTTTCGTTAATTTTATATTCTTTTTCTTGACCATCAGGCAATTGCACTTTCTGAATCTCCCAATACCCGTTTATTTTTGAAATGGAATCGGGTGAAACCTTTTCTTGACAAGAAATCAATACAATTGAAAAAAGTAAGGAATAAAAAAGTGATTTCATCGTTTTAAAATAAAGTTTAAAATTACAATTATTTTGAGGGAATAAAAAGTAAATTTGATTAAACCTTTTTAAAAATATTGAGTCTAAGTTGACTTAAAATCGTAAGTTACGAGGAACAATTTTCCGCTTATTTTGTTAAGTAGGTTTACGTTAGTGTAAAGGAAAAAACGGTCTTTATGCAATTAAATTTTACAATAAATCATTGCGACAAATCAGTTATAGTGAAAGATTAATGTATGATTAATTGAATAAAGAGTTACCAACTGCTATTGGTTTGTTATTTCTACTCCATTCGCTCCATGAACCAACATACAATTTTGGAATTTCAAATCCGGCATAATCCATCGCTAAAAGTGTATGGCAAGCCGTTACACCTGAACCACAATGAACTATAATTTCGTTTGGTGCATTATTCTTGAAGATATTTTTATATTTCTCTCTTAATATTTCCGGTGAAAGAAAAAGTCCGTTCTCATCTAAATTTGTAGAAAATGGAATATTGATTGCGTTTGGAATATGACCGGAAATTAAATCTATTGGTTCGATTTCTCCATTGTATCTTGCACTTTCACGAACGTCAATAATTAAGTTTGAAATATTTTTTGAAGCTTTTTCTACTTCAATTAATGTGGCTAATGGTAATTTCCAATTTTCGATTTTATATTCTTCTGTCGGTGTAGAATTTACAGGATTCGAATTGATTGGGAAATTTTGTTTTTCTGCTTCTTGAAAACCTCCATCCAAAACTTGAACTTTTTCGTGTCCAACAGATTTTAACATCCACCACATTCGAGCTGCAGCATTTGCACCAATTTTATCGTCGTAAAGAATAATGTGTGTTTTTGGAGTAATTCCTAAAGTTGAAAGTAACTTAGAAAAATTTTCTGTGGTTGGTAAAGGATGTCTTCCTCCTTTTGATACATCTTCGTTTATTTCTACAAGTTGTGTATTTAAATCAACAAAAATTGCTCCGTCTAAATGTTTTTGTTTGTAATTGGATTGAGCCTCTTTTCCATTACTTACATCGAGAATAATTAAATCATTCTTTTTGTGAAGCTCTTTTAATTCTGAAACTTGAATAATAGGAGAAAGTTTGCTTTTCATTTTTATACAATTTAAGATTGCGTAGAATGATTAACTCCCGTACTTATTCTGCAAAAAATAAACCAAATCTACTTCATAATAACGAACTGCAATGATAAGCACAACTGTAATGATTGTGATAATCCAAGAATATTTTTTATAAAGAACTGTGTAAGCCGTCAAAATTCCCATACAAATGAATGGGATTGCTAAGATAATATTTGGAATCATCCAAGCACCACGAAAAATGGCTATTGATTTAAGAAGTACAAAAAAGAAGCAGTAAACCGAAACAATTTTGGTTAAGGATACAAGGTATTTATTAAAAACTTTTGGTTCTTCCATTATTTAAAAAACGAATCTACAAATTCATATTTATTGAAAACTTGTAAGTCTTCGATTCCTTCTCCAACTCCGATATATTTTACAGGTATTTGAAACTGATCTGAAATTCCGATGACCACACCACCTTTTGCAGTTCCGTCTAATTTGGTTACGGCTAAACAAGAAACTTCTGTGGCGGCTGTAAACTCTCTGGCTTGTTCGAATGCGTTTTGTCCGGTTGATCCATCTAAAACCAACAATACATCGTGAGGAGCATCGCCAACGACTTTTTGCATTACGCGTTTTACTTTGGTTAGCTCGTTCATCAAATTAACTTTATTATGAAGTCGGCCCGCAGTATCAATAATCACAACATCGGCACCTTGCGTTACGGCACTTTGCAATGTATCAAACGCTACGGATGCAGGATCACTTCCCATTTGTTGTTTTACGATTGGCACACCTACTCGATCAGCCCAAATTTGCAATTGATCAATCGCAGCCGCTCTAAAAGTATCGCCAGCACCTAAAACAACTTTATGTCCGGATTTTTTAAATTGATACGCTAATTTTCCGATGGTGGTTGTTTTACCAACACCATTTACACCCACAACCATAATTACATACGGTTTTTTGTTGGCCGGAATATCAAATTCGGTTGCTTCGCCTGTATTAGTTTCAGATAAAAGTCCGGCAATTTCCTCGCGAAGAATTTTGTTGAGTTCTTCTGTTCCAAGGTATTTATCTTTGGCAACACGTTCCTCGATTCGGTCAATGATTTTTAATGTGGTTTTTACACCCACATCAGAAGAAACTAATACTTCTTCTAAATTATCCAAAACGTCTTCGTCAACAGTTGATTTTCCGGCAACGGCTTTGGTTAACTTAGCAAAAAAAGAGGTTTTGGTTTGTTCTAAACCTTTGTCTAACGTTTCTTTTTTTTCGGATGAAAATATTCGTTTGAAAAAACTCATATTCTGGTTTATTATTTTTGATACTATATTATGGGTACAAAGATAAAATAAAAAAGCTACTCTCAATGAAAGTAGCTTTAACTATAATACGGTAAAGTAAATTATTTCTTAGTTAAGAAATTGTCTACTAGTTCAGGAGCCATTACAGATTCAACAAAAGTATAAGCTCCGGTTTTTGGAGATTTTACCATTTTAATGGCTTTAGTTAATCTTTTTGACGCTGTTTGTAACGTTGCTACGGTTTTCTTTGCCATTTCTTATCTTATTTAATTTCTTTATGAACAGTTACTTTTTTCAAGATTGGATTAAATTTTTTAATCTCTAATCTATCTGGAGTATTTTTTTTGTTTTTAGTTGTGATATAACGAGACGTTCCAGGTACACCTGAAGTTTTGTGCTCTGTACACTCTAAAATTACTTGGATTCTATTGCCTTTCTTTGCCATTTTTCTGTATATTTAATAAGGTGGAATTAAGAAATAAATCCTTTAGCTTTTGCATCTTTCAATACAGCGGCTAACCCTTTTTTATTAATTGTTTTAATAGTAGACGCTGCTACTCTAAGCGAAATCCATCTGTCTTCTTCAGCAAGATAGAAACGTTTTTTAACTAAGTTTACAGAAAACTTTCTCTTAGTTTTGTTCATCGCGTGAGAAACATTGTTTCCTACCATCGCTCTTTTACCTGTAAGGTCACAAACTCTTGACATTATGCTTATCTTTTATCGTTATTCAAAATCAGGGTGCAAAGAAACAAAAAACTAATGTATTACACAAACAAATTTTAGTAGTTTTTTAAAATTTCTTTTAAAAGCAGCTCAAGCCCTTTATTTACTGCTCTGTCTATCACTTTTTGACGCGGTTGACCAAAATTAAACTCTTCTGAAAAAACTCCTTTTGGTGTAGCAATCGCAAAACAAACTGTTCCAACCGTTGCATCGGCATCGCCTTTGGTTGGACCGGCATTTCCTGTGGTTGCTATGGCAAAATCGGTTTGAAGCAATTTCTGAGCTCCCAGAGCCATTTCTTCGGCTACTTCTTTGCTCACAACCGAATAGTTATCAATGGTTGATTGATTTACTTTTAGTATAGAAACTTTTGTATCTGTTGCATAAGTTACAACTCCTCCACGAAAATAGGAAGATGAACCTGCAATTGCTGAAATTGTTTCTGCTATTTTTCCTCCCGTGCAACTTTCAGCTGTGGAAAGGGTTAATTTCTTTTGGGTTAATGATTTCCCTAAAACGAATTCTATGCTTTCGTCTTCTTCAAATCCAACAATGATGTCGTTGATGATTTCTTGCAATTGAGCAACTAATTCGCTTATTGTGGTTTTTAAAAACTGTTCGTCTAAACCACGAGCAGATAGTCGCAAACGCACGCGTCCCGGACTTGGTAAATAGGCTAATTTTACAAATGGTGGTAAATTATTTTCCCATTCTTCGATGCGTTCTGCAACGATGCTTTCGCCTTGACCGTAGGTCAAAATGGTTTTGTGTAAAATGTATGGTCGCTTATATTCGTTTACTATTTTGGGAATTAATTCGTCGGTTACGATAGCTTTCATTTCATAGGGAACACCGGGTAACGAAACAAAAACGGTATTTTCTTTTTGCATCCACATTCCGGGAGCGGTTCCGAAGTTGTTTTGCAAAACGATGCATTTGGATGGAACCAACGCTTGGTCGCGATTGACTTGCGAAACCACAAAATTCATTTTTGTAAATAATTCTACGATGTGATTTTCAACGGCTTGATTTCGTTGTAAAGTGTCTTCGAAATAATCGCAAAAAGTGATTTTGGTGATGTCGTCTTTTGTTGGTCCTAAACCGCCGGTAATAATGACAAAATCGACTAGGTTTTGCACTTTGGTGAAGGTTTCTAGAATATGCGTTTTATCATCACTGATGGAAATCATTTCGTGTACTTCTACCCCGATTTTGTTCAATGCTTTGGCAATGAAACCGGAATTGGTATCGGTGATTTGTCCGATGAGAATTTCGTCGCCAATAGTGATGATGGTTGCTTTCAATTGGATGGTTCGATTGTTGGATTGTTCGATTTATCGATTGTTGGATTTTTGGATGGTGTGAAATTAGTTCATTTGAAGCAGAATTCCCTAGCCCGGATAGTAGCGGAAACCCCACAGGGCTGAAAGCTAATTTTTCTTTGCTTTTTGGGGCGACCAACGGAAGCTAGAATAAAGCATTAGAAAAATAGCTTGAAGACCGAGGAGTTGAAGCGGATAGCCGGAATAGCTTCTTATAATTCGAAATCTTTATTGATTTCTTTTACGGCTTTTTCTACTTGATCTTCGATACTTTTGAAAATCTCTTTTATTTCTTTGCGTTTTCCTTCGCGTTTTGTCCAAGCTTCTACTTGAAGAATTTCTTCGTAGGCCACATTCATTCCCAATAAATCAAGCGTGGGTTTTATTTTGTGTGCATAGCTGTAGGCCAATTTGTGGTCTTTTTCTTCGATGCCTTGTTTCACAAACTTTAAATCCTCCGGAATTTCGCTCACAAAAAGGGTAATTATTTGGAGAACGAACTCGGGATCGTTGTCTGAAAGTGCATAGACTTTGGCTAAGTTATAGTTTAATGCCATTTTTTTATTTTACTTGAATTCGGAATAGTTTTTTGTCTTCTATAAATCCTTCGAGGATGTCGTTCGGTTTTACTTTTGCCACACCCTCGGGTGTTCCGGTAAAAATAATGTCGCCAATTTTGAGTGTAAAGTATTGAGAAACATAGGCTATAAGTTCGTCAATTTTCCACAACATATGGCTGGTATTCCCCTTTTGAACGGTATTTCCGTTGGATTTCAGCTCAAAATTAATATTTTCTGTGGAACTGAAATCTTTTTTCGATAAAAAGCTACCAATAACCGCTGAACCGTCAAAAGCCTTGGCTTTTTCCCATGGCAAACCTTTTTCTTTTAGTTTTGCTTGCAAATCGCGTGCGGTAAAATCGATTCCGAGACCGATTTCGTCATAATAATTTGGAGCAAATTTGGCATCGATGTATTTGCCAACTTTGTTGATTCTGACTAAAATTTCGACTTCGTGGTGAATGTCGTCGCTAAATTCGGGAATCACAAACGGGTGTTGTTTTAGCAAAACCGCACTGTCGGGTTTTAGAAAAACGACCGGTTCATCGGGTCGCTCGTTTTGGAGTTCTTCGATGTGTTTGGTGTAATTTCTTCCGATGCAGATTATTTTCATTTTTTTTGAGTTGCTGAGTTGCTGAGTTGCTGAGAATCTAAGTTAATTTATTGTTTAATTTTCTGAGTTTGATGGCGGTTAGGACTTTTTTGGTGTATAAAGGAAAATCAGCATTTTGAATCCAACCGAAATAGCCTGGTTCTTCTTCTAGCACTTTTTCGACTAAAACGCCTTTGTGTTTTCCGAAGGAAAAGATTTCTTCACCTTTGTCATTCAACGCAATAAATCCGGCAAAATCGACGGATTTTTTTCGGGTTGTGAATTCGGAGAGCGATTTCATATCGTTTTCTAATTCGGGATAACGTTCTAGTTGAGCTTTGAGTATTTCGTACGTTGCCATTGTATCGGCTTCGGCGGAGTGAGCATTTTCAAGTGATTGTCCGCAATAGAATTTGAAAGCCGCACTCAATGTTCGTTCTTCCATTTTATGAAAAATGGTTTGCACATCAACTGAAACTCTGTTTTTCATGTCAAAATCTACTCCGGCACGCAATAATTCTTCGGCTAATAATGGAATATCAAATCGGTCTGAATTAAATCCGGCTAAATCTGAATCTTTAATCATATTGTAAACCTGACCGGAAAGTTCTTTGAAAGTGGGTTCATTGGCTACTTTTTCATCTGTAATTCCGTGAACTTGTGTGGATAAAAACGGGATTTTCATTTCCGGATTTACCAACCACGTTTTACTTTCTTTATTTCCGTTTGGATAAACTTTGAAGATTGAGATTTCCACAATTCGGTCTTTTGCCACATCTACTCCGGTTGTTTCGAGGTCGAAAAAGCAAATTGGACGATTTAATTTGAGTTCCATTTTAAAATTTTAGATAACAAAGATAAGAGTTTGAAATAACCTTTTAACGATGAAAGTGGTTTTTTTAGTAGTATTTTAAGGTTTTAAAGTAAACTCTTTTGGACAAAAGCAGATAATTTGATTTTTGCAGACTAAAGTCTGTTTACGGATATTTTTACCACGAATTACACGGATTGGCACGAATTAATTTGTGGAAATTCGTGTAATTCGTGGCTAAATTTTTGAAATTTGAAAACAAAAAACCCTTTCAGTTTTTGATGACTGAAAGGGTTGAAATTATAATAATTTTTAATTTTAGAATTCTCTGTTTTCGCTGAAACCTTCAAGATAATCAGCTACTCGTTTTACGAATTGTCCGCCTAATGAACCATCTACCACTCTATGATCATAACTGTGCGATAAGAACATTTTGTGGCGAATTCCGATGTAATCTCCGGTTGGAGCTTCGATAACAGCAGGAACTTTTCTGATGGCTCCTAATGCTAAAATGGCTACTTGCGGTTGATTAATAATTGGTGTTCCGAAAACGCTTCCGAAAGTTCCCACATTGGTCACTGTGTAAGTTCCTCCTTGAATTTCGTCTGGTTTTAATTGATTATTTCGAGCACGGTTGGCTAAATCGTTAACAGTTTTTGTTAATCCGACTAAGTTAAGCATATCTGCATTTTTGATAACGGGAACAATTAAGTTTCCGTTTGGTAATGCAGCGGCCATTCCTAAATTGATGTTTTTCTTTTTGATGATGTAATCACCTTCTACAGAAATGTTGATCATCGGGAAGTCTTTGATGGCTTTTGCCACAGCTTCCATAAATATTGGTGTAAACGTTAGCTTCTCACCTTCTCTTTTTTCAAAAGCATCTTTTACTTTATTTCTCCAATTCACGATATTAGTTACATCCACTTCAATAAACGACTGTACGTGAGCCGATGTTTGTTTGGAAGTGGTCATATATCCGGAAATCAGTTTTCGCATACGATCCATTTCGATGATTTCATCTTGACCGTTTACGGAAACAGGGATTTTTTTCTCTGGAGTTGATTCTGCTTTTGGAGTTTCTGCTTTTGGAACTTCAACTTTTACTTCAGTTTTTGGAGTTTCTGCAACAACCTGAGCTGCTTTTGGAGTTTCTGCAACGGCAGGCTTGTTTGCTCTGTCTTTTACGTAAGACAAAATATCATCTTTGGTCACACGACCTTCTTTGCCGGAACCGTTTATTTTTTCTAATTCGGAGATGGAAACACCTTCTTCTTTAGCAATATTTTTGACTAATGGTGAAAAGAATTTTTCTGAAGTAGAAAAATCAACCTCTACCGGAGTAGCAGAATGAACAACTTCTTGTGCTACTTCGATGGATTTTTCAAGTTCAACGATGGCTGGAGCAATTTCTTCATTAGGTTTTTCTGCGGGAGCACTTCCACCTTCGGTGTCGATGATTGCGATGGTTTGACCCACTTTAACGACATCGTCAACGTTGAAAAGAATTTCGGTTAGCGTTCCTGAAACTTCAGATGGAACTTCGCTATCTACTTTATCGGTAGCGATTTCCAAGACCGCTTCATCGGCTTCGATTTTTTCTCCAACTTTTTTAAGCCAATTGGTAATTGTTGCTTCGGCAACGCTTTCTCCCATTTTGGGCAATTTTAATTCAAATTTTGCCATATCTTTAACCTAACGGTTTATTTTTTGTTTCAGTTTGCGAAATTACTAAAAAAAGGATTGGTTTTTGCAATTATCAATAATTTTATTTAACACGGATTAAAAATTCCACAGAGCTTCTAAAACTTCAAAAATCAAAATTCATCAATCTTTAATCATCACAACTTCTCCTCTGTCGTTACTGCTGTTGCTTCCAATCATAAAATCACATTGATTGGGAATGATTTTGAATGTTACTTTTTCATTTTTATACAATTCCATTGCGGAAATGATGGTTGAAAAAGTTAAATCGTTCTGATCAAAAACTATTTCAATGTTTGAATTTATTCCTTTTAAAAGCGAAGGTAATTCATTTTTAAAAGAAGTTGAAAGTCGTTTTACATTTTTTCCTAACAATTTTTCGAGTTTTTCTTTTAATAACTCATTTTCAGAAATTAAAATATAATTGTCGATTTTTCTATTAGAAATTGCTGTTTTATTTTTCTTTAAAAAAGCAAAAAAGAAACTCCCGACTTTCATAAAAACACTAAAAAAGGCTGATTTTTTGAAATGTTTGGAATAAAAATAATCCATTGCTTCTTGAAAACGTTTCATATACGTTCCGTCTTTTACTGTACTTTCACCTTTGTAATGAATGACGGTAGTTTCGGCAAAATAAAAATTGATTTTTCCTTTTTTCAAAACCGTATAACTCAAGTCGATATCGTCGGAATACATAAAACAATTTTCGTCGAATCCGCCTACTTCATTGTATAAATTACGTTGCATTAGCATAAACGCTCCTACTAAAATTTCGGTATTTCCGGATTGACTTTCGGTTAGATGTTGAGCATAATATTGGTTGAAAAGTCGAACTTTCGGAAAAATTTTATACAACCCAAAGATTTTTGTAAACGCCACCCAAGGTGTTGGAATGCCACGTTTACTTTCGGGGAGGAAATTTCCGGTTCCGTCGATGAGTTTGCAACCGATTATTCCGAGTTGCGGGTTGCGGGTTGCGGGTTGCGAGTTCAGAAGTTTTGTGAAAGTATCTTCTGCCACAACCGTATCGGGATTGAGAATGCAGAGGTATTCACCTTTTGCTTCGGCGACTCCAATGTTATTTCCTTTTGGGAAACCGGTGTTTTCTTTGTTTTCAATGAGTTTGATATGAGGAAAACGGGTTTTCATCATTTGACAACTATCGTCGGATGAATTATTGTCTATCACAATTATTTCGCCGTCAATATGTTGCAAAGCGGCTTGCACACTGAGCACACATTGTTCGAGAAAATAGCGAACGTTATAATTAAGGATGATGACGGATAGTTGCATAGGGCAAATTTACAGCAACTTATTTAAATCTTCCGGATTTTTTAGATTGTTCCAAAATAAAAGCAAATCAATTACTTTATTTTTCATATCAATACTATAAAAAAGCTTAGTTTGCTTAGAAATAATTATTGTATAAATTTTTTTTGAACTATCATAATTTCCAATTAATGGATTTTCTGAAAGTCTGTTCAAGTTTTCGAATACTAAATCCTGAAATTTTTGAACCTCTTTATGGTTCCATTTACGGAAAATAAAATCGATTTCATCATAATAAGATATTTCAGAATTTGGCTGCCAAATTATCTTATATGTCATTTCAAAAAAGGATATTTTAGCTTAATTCTTTTTTGCATTTCTTCGTGCGAAATACCTTTTCCTTCTTTAGAATCTTGAATCGATTTTTCCAAAAGTTTAATCAAAATTGGATGCAATTCTTCTTCTTGAACAACATTTTTCTCTACATTATATTCAATAATTGGTTCTTCAACTTTGTTGATGTGTTTGTTTTCGTTGCTCGGGTTTGATTTTTTTGGCATAATATGGCGTTTGATTTTGATTAAAGTAATTTACTTAAATTTTCCGGATTTTTTGAATTGTTCCAAAATAAAAGAAGTTCAATTGATTTAGCTTTATCATTAATTCTATAAAGTAAAGTTGTTTGTTTTGAAATTATAAATGAGTAATTATTTTTAAAATTTATTTTTCCTAAAGTTGGATTTTTAGAAAGTCTTTCTAATTCCTTTTCCACTAATTTCTCAAATTTCAAAACTTCTTTTTGATTCCATTTTAAGTAAATGAACTCAATTTCTTCATAATATGAATTTAGTGCAGAAAAAGTCCAATCTATTTGATAACTCATTTTAGAAATGGATATCTTTCCTTTATTCTTCTCATCGCTTCTTCGTGAGGAATTAATTTTCCTTCATTAGCTTCTTGAATCGATTTTTCCAGAAGTTTAACTAAAATTGGATGCAATTCTTCTTCTTGAACGACTTTTGTATCTAAATTATAATCAGTAATTGGTTCTTCAACTTTGTTCATGTCTTTTTTTTCGTGGCTTGGGTTCTTTTTGCTCATAACATTAAATTAAAGAATAAATATAAGGATTTTTTTTGAAATGCAAAACCCAATTACATTTCCCTTCTAACCCCGATTGCAATGGAAATCCTGGCATTGCGACTTCAAATTTTGTTTCGGAGATTGTTTAGTCCCTCGCAATGACAGATTGCAATGAAAAGCGGGAACATGAATAACCGATAAAGACCAAGCCATTCGTTTCAGAAAAAATAAAGCATTACTTTTGCACTTCTAAATTCTAATTTCAGAATTCTAAATTTAAAAAATGAACTATCTTTCAGTAGAAAATATATCTAAATCCTTCGGCGAACGCGTGTTGTTTGACAACATTTCGTTTGGTATTAACAAAGACCAGAAAATTGCTTTTATTGCCAAAAATGGTTCGGGTAAAACGACCATTATGAACATTATTAATGGTTTTGACGAACCGGATACGGGTCAAGTGGTGGTTCGAAAAAATATCCGAATGGCTTTTTTATCGCAAAAAAATGAATTGCAAGATGAATTGACGATCGAAGAAAGCATTTTTGCCAGTGATAATGAAACGCTGAAAGTGATTGAGCAATATGAAAAAGCGTTGGAAAACCCTGAAAATGAAGAAGCGTATCAAAAAGCGTTTGATTTGATGGACCAGCACAATGCGTGGGATTTTGAAACGCAATTCAAGCAAATTTTGTTTAAATTGAAGTTGGAAGATTTTAAATTGAAAGTCAAAAGTCTTTCGGGTGGACAAAAAAAGCGACTTTCGTTAGCGATAATTTTGATTAACCGTCCGGATTTATTGATTTTGGATGAGCCAACTAACCACTTGGATTTAGAGATGATTGAATGGTTGGAAAGTTATTTTGCCAAAGAAAATATCACGTTGTTTATGGTAACGCACGACCGTTTCTTTTTGGAACGTGTTTGCAATGAAATCATCGAATTGGACAACGGAAAATTATATCAATATAAAGGAAACTACTCGTATTATTTGCAAAAAAAGGAAGAGAGAATCGCTTCTGAAAATGCGAGTATCGACAAAGCTCAGAATCTTTTTGTGAAAGAATTGGCGTGGATGCGTCGCCAACCGAAAGCGAGAACGACCAAATCGAAATCTCGTCAGGATGATTTTTATGTGATTAAGGAAAAAGCCGAAAGTCGCCGAAAAGAAAATGTGGTGGAATTGGAAATCAATATGGAAAGAATGGGAAGCAAGATTATTGAGCTTCATAAACTGTATAAAAAATTCAAAGACAGAGTGATTCTTGACAATTTTTCGTATGATTTTCAGCGTGGCGAACGCATTGGAATTATCGGAAAAAACGGAACAGGAAAATCGACTTTTTTGAATATTTTGACCAAAACGATGTCGCCCGATGCCGGAAAAGTTGTGATTGGTGAAACGATTAAAGTAGGTTATTATACGCAAAGCGGCATCAACCCAAAACCCGGTCAGAAAGTAATTGATATTATTAAGGAGTACGGTGAATATATTCCGCTCACGAAAGGGAAAATTATTTCGGCTTCGCAATTGCTGGAACGTTTTCTCTTTGATGCAAAAAAGCAATATGATTTTGTAGAAAAATTAAGTGGTGGCGAATTGAAACGCTTGTATTTATGTACGGTTTTGATTCAGAATCCGAACTTTTTGATTTTGGATGAGCCTACGAATGATTTAGATATTGTAACGTTGAATGTTTTGGAAAGCTTTTTATTAGATTTTCCCGGATGTTTGTTAGTGGTTTCCCACGATCGTTATTTTATGGATAAAATTGTAGATCACTTATTTGTATTTAGAGGCGAAGGTGAAATTGAAGATTTTCCGGGTAATTATTCCGATTTTAGAGCGTATGAAGACAGTGCTGATGTGGCTTTAAAAGAAGAAAACAAAGCCGATAAAAAAGCGTGGAAACAAAATAATCCGGTCGGAAATTTATCGTTTAACGAACAAAAAGAATTTCAAAAAATTGAACGTGAAATCAAAGATTTGGAATTTGAGAAAAAACAAATCGAACAATTATTTGCTGATGGTAAAGTAACTGATGATGCTATTGAGAAAAAAGCGAATGAGTTGCAAGTGATTATAAAGAAATTGGAAGAAAAGGAAGAACGGTGGTTTGAACTTTCTTCGAAAATTGAGTAATTTAGCTCGCAAAGACGCAGAGTCGCCAAGAAAAACTGCGTCTTTGCGACTTTGCGAGAAATGATCCAAATTATAAAATCATACCTTAATTTCCTATGGAACTCCAAAAACCAACACGGAGTTCACTCTCCATTTGTATTTGATTTGGTGACAAAATGTTTTTATGATAAAACTAAATATCCTGAATATTCCATTTTAAAAGAATACCGAAAATCTCTTTTAGAAAATAAAAATACGATTGAAGTAACCGATTTTGGTGCCGGTTCAAGAGTTTTTAAATCCAATCAAAGAAAAATTTCTGCTATTGCAAAAAATGCCGGAATTTCTCCAAAAAGAGCGGAATTGTTATTTAGAATTACGAACTATTTTCAACCGGAAAGTATTTTAGAAATCGGAACTTCGTTGGGATTGGCTACAATTGCTCTTTCATTAGGAAGTAAAAATTCGAAAATAATTACGTTAGAAGGATGTCCAAACACATTATCAATAGCAAAAAATAAGTTTCAAGTTTCAAGTTTCAAGTTGAATCACGAAAACATTGAATTTATAAATACCGAATTTTCAAATTACCTCAAAAACCTTCAACCCGCAACTCGCAACCCGCAACTAATTTACTTTGACGGAAATCATTCTAAAAAAGCAACTTTAACCTACTTTGAACTTTTATTACCAACCATTTCAAACAATTCGGTTTGGATTTTTGATGATATTCATTGGTCAAAAGATATGGAAGAAGCTTGGGAAATAATTAAAAACCATTCAAAAGTGACCGTTACGATTGATACTTTTCAATGGGGAATCGTTTTTTTCAGAAAAGAACAAGAGAAAGAACATTTCATCATCAATCCAAATAAAAACATCAGTTCGTATATTTTTGAACGAATTAGGATTTAATTTGTAACAAAGTCCGTTTTTTTTCTACTTATAAGAAAATTACAATATCCGATTTCTAAATTCTCAATTAACTATGGCAAATCCATTAATCAAAATAACCGATCTAAAACGAAATTTTATTTTAGGAAGTGAAACCATTTATGTTCTAAAAGGTATCGATTTAGAAATTAATAAAGGTGAATATGTGGCTTTGATGGGTCCGTCGGGATCAGGAAAATCAACTTTGATGAACCTTTTGGGTTGTTTGGATACGCCAACATCCGGAACGTATATTTTGAATGGAAAAGACGTAAGTCAAATGCACGATGATGAGTTAGCCGAAATCAGAAATAAAGAAATTGGATTCGTATTTCAAACGTTCAATTTAATGCCGAGAACGACTGCTTTGGACAATGTAGCTTTACCAATGGTTTACGCTGGTTACTCAAAATCGGAACGAAATGTACGAGCAACAGAAGTGCTCACGCAAGTGGGATTAGCCGATAGAATGGATCATAAACCCAACGAACTTTCGGGTGGTCAACGTCAACGTGTGGCAGTTGGAAGAGCATTGGTAAACAAACCTTCTATAATTTTGGCGGATGAGCCAACCGGAAATTTAGATTCCAAAACATCCGAAGAAATCATGGCTTTGTTTGGCGAAATTCATAAAAACGGAAACACTGTAATTTTAGTAACGCACGAAGAAGAAATTGCAGCCTATGCACACCGAATTATTCGTTTGCGAGACGGAATTATTGAGAAAGACGAGCGGATAAAATAAACAATTTGTAACTTTGTTCTATAAGTTTTACAAATATGAAAACCCTTATTATCGTCATGATTATTCTTTTTGTGGCCGTTATTATTGTCACAAGAATGGCTAACAAACAAAGAGGAAATCGAAGAAATCGAAGCTTCAAAACCAATTATTATTCCAAAAAGAAAAAATAATCTGATGAAAATTGGAATACTTACCTGTACCCGATTACCTGAACTTTTAGAATCGGATCAAAAATTAATTCCGCTTTTTGCTCAACATTCTATTCATGCAAAAGCCGTGATTTGGGATGATGAATTAGTTGATTGGACTGAATTTGATTACCTTATTTTCAGAAATACATGGGATTATTATCAAAAAGAAATTGCGTTTAATTTATGGTTGGATAAAATTGAATCGTTAGGTATTAAAACACTCAATCCGATTTCTATCATCAAAAAAAACAAGCATAAATTTTATTTAAAAGAATTAGAAAAAGAAGGAATTTCAATACTTCCGACAATCTTTTTAGAAAAAAATTCAACTTCAAATTTACGAGATTTAATTCCTGAAAGTTGGGAGAAAATTGTCATTAAACCTGCATTTTCAGCCGGAAGTTATTTGACGAAATTAATTGACTTAAGTGAATTAGAATCCATCCAAACAGAATTCAAACAACATTTTGAAACCAAAGATTTTCTTTTACAAGAATTTCGTCCGGAAATAAAAGAATTGGGCGAAACATCCTTCATCTTTTTTGATGGAAAATTTTCACACGCTGTCAACAAAAAACCAGTCGAAAATGACTTTAGAGTTCAAATTCAATACGGTGGAAAATATACTTTAATTCAACCCAACGATGATTTATTGCAACAAGCTGAATTAGTTTTATCAAAAATTCCTGAAAAATTGCTTTATGCTCGAGTTGATGGAATTGTCATCGATAATAAACTTCATTTAATGGAAATCGAACTAATTGAACCCGATTTGTATTTTGATTTGGCCGATGGAGCAAGAGAGAGATTTGTTGAAGCTTTTTTAAGAGTTACTGAGTCGCTGAAATACTGAGCGACTGAGTAAAAAAAACTTCGTAAATTAGCAAAATAAAAACTCAGTTACTTAGCAACTCAGAACCTCAGCTACTCAAAAATGAAAATATACACAAAAACCGGCGACAGCGGAACCACAGCACTTTTTGGCGGAACACGCGTTCCCAAACACCACATTCGTATTGAAAGTTACGGAACGGTGGACGAATTGAATTCGCACATCGGATTAATTCGAGACCAAAACATCAATCAATTATACAAAAATGTTTTAATTGAAGTGCAAGACCGACTTTTTACTGTTGGAGCCATTTTAGCCACGCCTCCGGAAAAAGAAGTTTTAAAAAATGGTCAACCGCGTTTAAACATTAATCGAATTTCGGAAGAAGACATTCAATTATTGGAAAATGAAATTGATACAATGAACGATGCGTTGCCTCCGATGACTCATTTTGTACTTCCGGGCGGACACACTACTGTGTCATATTGTCATATTGCTCGTTGTGTTTGTCGAAGAGCAGAACGTCTATCGGTGCATCTTCACGAGTTAGAACCGACAGATGAGCAGGTTTTAAAATACTTAAACCGACTTTCTGACTACCTTTTTGTGCTGGCACGAAAGTTGTCATTTGACCTGCAAGCGGATGAAGTAAAATGGATTCCGAGGAAGTAGTAAGAAGTTGTCGGTTGTCAGTTTTCTGTTGAATACTGAGCTTTAAAAACTGAATACTGAACACTATTTTAACCACGTTCTTACCTTTAAAAAAGTAAAAAAAATACTTTTTGGTAAAATAAATCACTTTTTACTTGACTATGTCTGTAGAAAATTTATTTTTGCATAAAATTAAATCGATAGAAGATGTATTGGACATTAGAATTAGCATCCTATTTAAGCGATGCACCGTGGCCAGCCACCAAAGATGAGCTTATTGACTATGCCATCAGAACGGGAGCTCCCCTCGAAGTAGTGGAAAACCTTCAATCTATAGAAGACGAAGGCGAAATTTACGAATCGATGGAGGAAATTTGGCCGGATTATCCTACAGACGAAGATTATCTTTGGAACGAGGACGAATATTAATCAAAAATAAAAAACACCAGAAAGAAGTCTCACACGAGGCTTTTTTTTTGTGTAAATTTGCACATTTAAAAAAACAACCATTATGAGTTTCATTAATAGTATTCTTAAAGCATTTGTGGGCGACAAATCCGAAAAAGATGTCAAAGCAATACAACCTCTTATTACTAAAGTAAAATCGTTTGAAAGCAGTCTTTCATCTCTTTCCAATGATGAATTGCGTGCTAAAACTGCTTATTTCAAAGAAAAAATAAAGCAAGCTCGTGCAGAAAAAGATGCAAAAATTGCTACACTAAAAGCTGAAGTGGATCAAATTTCGGATATTGATAAAAGAGAAGACATTTATCTTTCTATCGATGCTTTGGAGAAAGAAGCTTATGAAATTTCAGAAAAAACATTAAATGATATTCTTCCTGAAGCGTTTGCTGTGGTAAAAGAAACAGCAAGACGTTTTAAAGACAATACCAACATTAAGGTAAAAGCAACACCGAAAGACATTGAACTTTCGGCTACAAAATCCTATATTTCTATTGAAGGTGATAATGCTATCTGGGCAAATTCTTGGAATGCTGCCGGAAAAGAAATCACTTGGGATATGATTCACTACGACGTTCAGTTGATTGGTGGAGTTGTATTGCATCAAGGAAAAATTGCTGAGATGCAAACCGGTGAAGGAAAAACGTTGGTGGCTACTCTTCCTCTCTATTTGAATGCGTTAACAGGAAACGGCGTGCATTTGGTTACTGTGAATGATTACTTGGCAAAACGTGACAGCACTTGGAAAGCTCCTTTATTTGAATTTCACGGTATAACTGTTGATTGTATTGATAATCATCAACCAAACACGGATGCGAGAAGAAAAGCGTACGAAGCAGATATTACATATGGTACAAATAACGAATTTGGTTTTGATTATTTGAGAGATAACATGGCTCATTCGCCAAATGATTTGGTGCAACGTAAACACAATTTTGCTATTGTGGATGAGGTCGATTCGGTTTTGATTGATGATGCAAGAACACCATTAATTATTTCAGGTCCGGTTCCGCAAGGTGACAGACACGAGTTTAATGAATTGAAGCCTAAAGTTGATAATTTAGTTAATTTACAACGAAATTTAGCTACCGGATTTTTAACCGAAGCTAAACGTTTAATCAAAGAAGGAAACACCAAAGACGGCGGATTTCAATTGTTGAGAGCTTACCGTTCGATGCCGAAAAATAAAGCATTGATTAAATTTTTGAGTGAAGAAGGTATCAAACAATTACTTCAAAAAACGGAGAATCAATATATGCAAGACAACAACCGCGAAATGCCAAAAGTGGATGAAGCGTTGTATTTTGTTATCGAAGAAAAAAACAATCAAGTTGAATTAACCGATAATGGTGTGAAATTTTTATCACAAGATACCGATGAAAATTTCTTCGTTTTGCCGGATATTGGTTATGAAATTGCCCGAATTGAAAAAATGAATTTGGCTAAAGATGCTGAAGCCGAAGAAAAAGAGAAATTGTTTCAGGATTTTTCGATTAAATCGGAACGTATTCACACCTTGACTCAATTATTGAAAGCCTATACCCTTTTTGAAAAAGATGTGGAATATGTAATCATGGAAGATAAAATCATGATTGTAGATGAGCAAACCGGTCGTATTATGGATGGTCGTCGTTATTCTGACGGATTACACCAAGCGATTGAAGCCAAAGAAAATGTAAAAATTGAAGCAGCAACGCAAACTTTTGCAACGGTTACACTTCAAAATTATTTCCGTATGTACAGCAAATTAGCGGGTATGACGGGAACGGCTGTAACAGAAGCGGGTGAACTTTGGCAAATTTATAAATTGGATGTGGTGGAAATTCCAACCAATCGTCCGATGGCAAGAAAAGATCAAGAAGATTTAATTTATAAAACTACCCGAGAAAAATTTAATGCGGTCATTGAAGATGTAACCAAATTATCCTTAGCCGGAAGACCGGTTTTGATTGGAACAACTTCAGTTGAAATTTCAGAATTATTGAGTAGAATGTTGAAGATGAGAAACATTCCACACAACGTTTTGAATGCAAAAATGCATAAAAGAGAAGCTGAGATTGTTGCCGAAGCAGGAAAAGCCGGAATCGTAACCATTGCAACCAATATGGCCGGTCGTGGAACGGATATTAAACTTAGTCCGGAAGTAAAAGCCGCAGGAGGTTTAGCAATCATCGGAACAGAACGTCACGATTCTCGTCGTGTTGACAGACAGTTGCGAGGTCGTGCCGGTCGTCAAGGAGATCCGGGAAGTTCGCAGTTTTATGTTTCGTTGGAAGATAATTTAATGCGTTTATTTGGTTCGGAAAGAGTGGCCAAAGTAATGGATAGAATGGGATTGAAAGAAGGTGAAGTGATTCAACATTCTATGATGACCAAATCCATCGAAAGAGCTCAGAAAAAAGTAGAGGAAAATAACTTTGGTGTTCGTAAACGTTTGTTGGAATATGATGATGTTATGAATTCGCAACGTGAAGTGGTATACAAACGTAGAAGACACGCTTTACACGGTGAACGTTTGAAAGTGGATATTGCGAATATGCTTTATGATACGTGTGAAAACATCACTAACGAAAATAAAGCCGTAGTTAATTTCAAAAATTTTGAATTTGAATTAATTCGTTATTTTTCAATTACTTCTCCAATTACCGAAAGTGAGTTTAACAAACTCACGGAAATGGAAATTACCGGAAAAATCTACAAAGCAGCTTTAGCGTATTATCACGAAAAAAATGCCAGAGATGCCAGAGAAGCTTTCCCAATCATAAAAGATGTTTTTGAAAATCCGAATAACCAATATGAGCGAATCGTCGTTCCGTTTAGTGATGGTCAAAAAACATTGAATGTGGTTACGAATCTTAAAAAAGCATACGAAACAGAAGGAAAACAATTGGTTGCCGATTTTGAAAAAAACATCACGTTAGCTATTGTTGATGAAGCTTGGAAGAAACACCTTCGTAAAATGGACGAATTGAAACAATCGGTTCAATTGGCTGTTCACGAGCAAAAAGATCCGTTATTAATTTATAAATTTGAAGCGTTTAACTTGTTCAGAGCGATGTTGGACAAAGTGAATAAAGAAGTGATTTCATTCCTTTTCAAAGGTGATTTACCAAATCAAAATACTGCCAATATTCAGGAAGCAAAAGAAGTTCGTCAGAAAGAAAATTATAAAACTTCGAAAGATGAAATTCCAAACAGTGATTCATTAACAGCTCAAAATCGTGAAGCGGGACAAACGCAACGTCAACCAATTACGGAAACGATTGTTCGTGAAACTCCAAAAATCAATCGAAATGACACCGTTACATTAAAACATGTAATGAGCGGAAAAACAGAAACAATGAAATACAAAAAAGCCGAAAGCATGATTGCAAGCGGCGAATGGGTTTTGGTTCATTAGAAATCATAAATAAATAAATTTAAATCCTCATTAGTATAAAACTTTTGAGGATTTTTTTATTTTATAAATATTTTCATGTGTGAATTATATAACGTTTTGCGATAGTTGTATAACATAATTTTTTCTCAAAAATAGAAATTTGTAGATTATAAGGAAAATTGTTCTACCTTACTTTTCTTTTACGAAAGAACAATAGCAATACTCTAAATAATTAACCGGTTAATTTATTATGAAAAAATTCTCCAATTTAAAAATTATACCGTCGGTTAATAAAACCAAAGAACAAATCATCAAATTGAGTGATAAAACACTTCATAAGAAAGAAGAGGCAAATTCGTTTTTAACAAAAACTGCTGATGTAACGTTGTTCATTACACAAATTTTCAAAGAAACATTTTCTCGGGATTTTGAGTTCAGAGAATTTTTGAAACAATGTTATCAAATTGGCTATAAAACGTTGCCGCTGATTTCGATTACTGGTACTATTATGGGATTGGTTCTTACAATCCAATCACGACCTGTTTTGATAAAATTTGGTGCAGAAACAATGTTACCCAGTATGGTTGCTCTTTCCATAATTAGGGAAATGGGTCCGGTCATCACCGCATTAATTTGTGCCGGAAAAATTGGTTCAGGAATTGGAGCAGAATTAGGTTCGATGAAAGTAACCGAGCAAATTGATGCCATGGAAGTTTCATCTACCAACCCGATACGATTTTTGATTGTTACTCGTGTATTGGCAACAACATTAATGATACCAATACTGGTTTTATATGCAGATGGTTTAGGGATTCTAGGCAGTTGGATGGGAGCAAATATTAAAGGTGATGTTTCGTTTGTGCTATTCTTTTCACAAGCTTTCAAACCAGTTGAATTTATTGACTTTTTCCCAGCTTTAATCAAAACTTTCTTTTTTGGAGCAGCTATTGGATTAGTTGGTTGTTATAAAGGTTTTCATGCCGGAAGAGGAACGGAAAGTGTTGGAAAAGCAGCTAATTCTGCAGTAGTTTTAGCTTCATTATTAGTGATTATAATCGATATGATTGCAGTTCAAATTACAGATATGTTTATATGATGACCGATCAAACAAATAGAAAAAAAGTGGTTGAGATAACCAATCTTAAAAAATCATTTGGCAATCAGGTGATTTTAAAAGATGTTACTTTATCGTTATTCGAAGGAGAAAATTTAGTTGTTCTGGGAAAATCCGGTACAGGAAAATCGGTTTTAATTAAATGCTTGGTGGGATTATTGCCAACAGACAGCGGAACAATTTCGGTTTTTGATGAAAACATGACAGCTGCTTCGGGAAAAGAATTAGCTTCTATCAGAGAAAAAATGGGATTTCTTTTTCAAAGTGGAGCTTTGTATGATTCGATGACGGTGAGACAAAACATTGAATTTCCGCTACGACGGATAAAAAAAGACCTAACCGAACAACAAATTGATGAAAAAGTAAAAGAAGTTTTGGAAAATGTTGGCTTAGCCGATTCAATTGACAAAATGCCTTCTGAGCTTTCGGGTGGAATGCGAAAAAGAATCAGTTTGGCTCGCACACTTGTGATTGATCCCAAAATAATGTTATACGATGAACCAACAACCGGACTTGATCCGATTACATCAAATGAAATTAGTTTACTTATTTTAGAAATTCAAAAAAAATATAAAACATCATCTATCATTATTACACACGATATCAAATGTGCTCAAAAAACAGCCAACCGGATTATTATGTTAGACGAAGGATTAATTTATAAAGAAGGAAGTTTAGAAGAATTCGAAACATCAACAGATACAACATTACAATCATTTTTTAATTAAAAAAATATGGAAACTCATTCTCAAAATTTCAAAATTAGACTCGGGATATTCGTAGCCGGAGGTATAGCATTATTTGTTTTTGCAATATTTATTATTGGAAAGCAAAAGAACTTATTCAATCCGGTATATTCTCTTACCACCACTTTTTATAATGTGAGCGGATTGCAAGTTGGAAATAAAATTCGTTTTTCAGGAATTGATGTAGGAACGGTTGATAATATTCAAATTATAAATGATTCTACCGTTAAAGTGAATCTATTTATCCGAAAAGAGGTTCAGAAATTCATTAAAACCAATAGCGAAGTTGCCATTGCTTCAGAAGGATTAATTGGTGATAAAATGCTTCAAATCACCCAAGGAACCTACAATGCTTCGTATGCAAAAGACGGTCAATATTTAAAATCTGTTGAACCGGTTGAAATTGATGCAATTATGGCTAGTTTACAATCTACAGCGGATAATGCGGAAATAATTTCAGATGAATTGGCAGACATTATGATTAATATCAATAGTGGTGAAGGAACGCTTGGTAGATTAATTAAAGATACGGTTATTGCTGAAAATTTAAGTCAGACAATGGTTAATCTTAAACGAAGTTCTAAAGGTTTGAACGAAAATATGGAAGCCGCTAAAGAAAATTTTCTATTGAGAGGTTATTTTAACCGAAAAGAAAAAGCAGAATTAAAGGCCAAGAAAAAAGCGGAAGAGAAAAGAGAAAAAATCAGAAAAGAAGAAGAACGAAAAGCTGAAGAAGCAAAAAAGAAGAAAAACTAATTTTAGATATCTGAAAGATTTATATTTTTGATAAAAAAATACGTATGAAATCTAAATTGACATTCCTTTTTCTTCTGATAAATTATTTAAGTTTTTCTCAATCCATTGAAACATTAAAATCTGATTGTGCAAAAATGTATGATGCAACATACAACATGGATTTTGAAAAAATTTTAGATTACACACATCCGAAAGTTTTTGATATAGTTGATAAAGAAACCATGCTAACCGTGTTGGATGAAACTTTTCAAAATGATAAATTGCGAATTCGGTTAGTTCATCCAAAAACAACGTTTACTTTTTCAGAAGTTAAAGAAATTGACGGAAAGAAAATTTGTGTGGTAGAATATCCGCAAGCCATGCGAATGATATTTGAAAATCCACTTTCTGAAGAAGAAAAAAATGCTTTGGAAGAATCTTTGAAAACAACAATGACATCCAAAAAAATTACGTTTGAAAAAGATAGAAATGCATTTTATATCGATGGAAAAGATATCATGATTGCCGTTTCGGAAGAAGCGACCCAAAACAAATGGAAATTGATTAATTACGATAAAAGTCAACCACAATTACTAAACATGGTTTTAGGAGAAAATGTCGTAAAACAATTGGGTTTACAATAATTTAAAAAATTAATACTATCTTTACTCTAATGCTTCTAATGGCATTACCAAAAAATTATGGCAAAGAGTCAGGACGCAAAGAAAAACGTGAAGAAAGAGCCTTTAAAAACGGCAAAAGAGAAAAAAGAAGAGAAACGCGAGAAGAAAAACAAAAGGGATTAATTTTTTAATCCCTTTTTCTATTTTATTGTTTCACAAACTTTGAAACCCCTACTCCTTTATCCGAATATACTTTTATAAAATAAGTTCCGACTTGTAAGTTAGACACATCAACATTCAATTGATTATTTTCATTTGGAATTGCTTGTATCAATTGACCCAAACTATTGAAAATCTCAACCGATTTTAAATTGATGATTGACTGACTTTCAATAGTCAAAATAGAATTCGTCGGATTTGGATACAATTTCACAAAATTGGAAAACTCAAAATCAGGATTACTTAATGCTTCAATAGAAGTAGTTGCCGGTTCGGTTATAATTGGGAAATTATAATCAAAATAAATACTCGCAAAATTGGAGAAAGTGTCGCCAACAGCTAAGTTATTTCTCAATTTGATTTTGAAAGCGATGTAACCATGTCTTTCTTCTGAAGGCGGGAAAGGCAATTGGATATTTTCAAAAATAAATTCCACTTTATTGCCGTTGATTCTGGTCCATTGTTGGTGACTGGCATTTAGCACAATCAAACTGTTCAAATCAAATTTGGATAAATCAATTTCATCTTTTACCACCACATTTTGAGCGAAAAAAGTTCCTGTGTTTTCAAAACGGATGACATAATGAACGTATTGACCAATTAATTCAGTACTCACAACAGAACCTTCTAAACACGTTTTATCGTTTGGATCGTAGGAATTAACGACTTCTTGGTTTAAAGTTGATGTATTATCGGATGGCATTTCATCTCCAGACAGTGGATCAATAATGGCAATAAATTCTAAAATTTCACCACTATTTAAAGCCGGTGATTCTTGTGGCGAATTTAAATTAAAAACTACTTCAATTTCTCTGGTTTCAAATGGCTGTAAATCGGTGTAATTCCAGTTTAAAATATTGGGTTCTACCATTGATTGGATTGGATTGGAAGAAACAAAATCCATTACATTATCTGTAAAAGTTAATGATAATGATCCTGAAACTACTGTATTCCCTTTGTTTTTGTAAACTAATTTATAACTCGCATCAAAACCGGGAATTGCAGCATTTAAAGGCACTATAACCACTTCAACATCTTGATGAATGCCATTTGGTGTAATACAAAAATTCTGTGTAAACGGACTAGTTTCTGTTGGAAAAGTAACAGCAAAATTAGCTGGACTTATATTAAAATATGTTGGGTTTTCAAAAACAGGAGTTATGGTGTGAGTTCCTTCAGTAACGGGAATAAAATAATCACCACTTGTGTTTGAAATAATACTCCCTGAAATGGTACCATCGGTGATACTAAACTTCATATTTGGAAAATCGATATCACTTTCATCACAACCAGTGCCGGATAAATCTAATTTAGAATTGCCTTGAATAATATAAAATTCTCCGCCAGGATTAAAGGAGCAGTAGGAATTAACATTTACATCATATATTCCTTCGTCGTATAAGTAACTATTTAGAAAATCTACCTCCCATTCATTTGCACATATGTATCTCAAATTTGGAACACCTGCAAATGAATATCCATTTGTATTACCATTTTTAACATTTAAAGTTTCTAACTGTCCAAATCCATAAATCGAAAGTGAACCAAAATCTAAATTACTTAGATCCAATGATTGAATTTGACCATCCCACAGATTCAAAAATTCAATTTCAAGTTTATCATTTGGAATTGTGTTAATTGAAAAATTATTTAAATTTAAGTTATTAAAAAAATTTAAACAACAAAAAGAGAAAACTTGTTCACCTAACTTGTTTATAGTTATATTTTCCAAATTCTGGTTATCTTCTACATAAAAAGTATTCAAATCTTTATAGAGATTTACTGTTAAACTAATTAAAGAACCGTTGTTTTCAACAGTTAGATAAGAAGTATCCTCTATATTAATATTAATTCCTATTAAATTAGGATTGTTAATTATATCAACATTACTTGCACCACCAAAAAAAACATTCTGAAAATTAATTTCCTCTAATGAGTTATTATTCTTACATTGAAAATTAAACATTTCATTTACACTGCCAAAATCTATCGATTGTAATGATGCGTTATCATTACATTCAAATTCATATATTGTATTTATATTTGCAAAATCTAAAAATGCTAACGAATCATTATTATTGCATTGAAAAAAATCAATATTATTGACACTACCAAAATCCAACACTTCTACTGTCGTGTTATTAATATCGAAAAAGGATAAAGAAATCAATCCTGTCAGATTTACATTAATCAATGGATTATTACTACAATCTAGAGTAAAACTGCTATCAGACAGAAAATTGTTATTAGTAAAATCAAGATTACTAATATTATTAGAATTCACTAATAAACTACTTAAATTTAAGGACATGACTGCATTTACCTCAGAAATTGAATTATTAGAACAATTCAAATTTCTTAAACTAGAAAAATTTTGAATTCCTTCTAAACTTAAAATTCCGGAATTTGATACGTTCAAAGAATAAACCAAGGCAGCTTCACTTTCCTGAATCTCTCCATCATTATTAACATCAATCTTAAAGGCTTGATTGCTTGTATTAACTGCTATAATATTGCTTGGACTTGACTGCAATAACTTCGCTTTAAAATTTGCATCCGGAATGTTTACAATTTGAGCTTCTACTGAAAAGGAAGCTAAAAACAATAAGAGTAGATATTTTTTCATAATGATGGATCAACTTTAAATATATTATTTTTTCGAATAAATTTATCTTAGTAATTAGAATTTGCTGATTATCAATTAGAATTCGTTTAATCGCTAATTCCATTAAGATTCATTTAACACGAAAAGTTTTCACTAAAGTAGTAAATTAATCTTTCAAAAGATCTACCTAAGGCAAAATTTTACCAGGATTTAATATTCCATTCGGGTCAAACACAAACTTAATGCGTTCCATTAATTCTAAATGTGTTTTAGAAAAAGCAATGTCCATATATTCTTTTTGAACATAGCCAATGCCGTGTTCGCCGGATAGAGTTCCGTTTAAAGAAACGGTTAATTCAAAAATTTCACGAATTCCTTTGGTAATTTCTGTATTCCATTCTGAGTCAGAAAGTGTTCCTTTGATAATATTGACGTGTAAATTTCCATCGCCTGCGTGACCATAACAAACCGATTTAAAACCATATTTTTTTCCAATTGATTTGATGCCTTCTAATAATGTTGGCAATTCATATCGCGGAACAACAGTATCTTCTTCTTTGTAAATTGAATTGGCTTTCACCGCTTCGGCTATGCTGCGACGCATTTTCCATAAGGCATTTTTTTCGTCTTCGGTATCTGCAAAAAGGATGTCATCTATTTGAAATTGTTCTACCACTGTCATGATTTTTTCGGCATCAGCCATCAAAATTTCGGGATAATTTCCATCCACTTCAATTAATAAATGAGCTTGAATTTCATTTTTCACTTGAACATTCAATCCATCAATGTATTCTAAAGCCCAATCAATGGCATCGCGTTCCATAAATTCCAACGCACTCGGAACAATTCCAGCTCTAAAAATGGCTGAAACGGCTTCACAAGCTTCATTGGCTTTGTAAAACGGAACCAACATCAATACGTTATGTGTGTTTTTCGAAAGTAATTTTAAAACAATTTTTGTAACGATTCCCAACGTTCCTTCGCTCCCAACCATCAATTGTGTCAAGTTGTATCCTGTTGAATTTTTTAATGTATTGGCTCCGGTCCAAATAATATCTCCGGTAGGCAAAACCACTTCTAAATTCAAAACATAATCTTTGGTTACGCCATATTTTACGGCTCTTGCACCTCCTGAATTTTCGGCAACATTTCCACCGATAAAACAACTTCCCATACTGCTTGGATCGACCGGATAGAAAAGACCTTTTTCAGAAACGGCTTCACGTAAAACTTGCGTAATCACACCGGGTTCGGTAATCACCTGCAAATTTTGTTCGTCTATGGATAAAATTTTATTAAATCGTTCCATTGAAAGTCCGATTCCACCTTGAACGGATAATGCTCCGCCACTCAAACCTGTTCTTCCACCAATTGGAACTACAGGAATTTTATATTGATTGGCAATTTTTAAAATTTCAGAAATTTCTAAAGCGGAGGATGGTTTTACTACAACATTTGGCGGAAAAACATACGCTTCGGTTTCGTCGTGACCGTAGTGATTTCGGGTTTCTTCATCGGTAAAAACAAATGATTGACCAACGATATTTTCTAATTGAATAAGAATTTCAGAATTGAGCTGCATACTTTATTTTTAAACCAATAAAGGTAAAAAAATTATACCAACGAAAGTATCCAATACCAAAAAGCTAAGGTTAAAAATGAAAGCGGAATTCCGATACCAATCATCATGCTGCTTAATTTTGGTTTTAATCCATAGGTTGAGGCCAAAATTGCTCCGGTTATCATGGGAGCCATTGCCGATTCCATAATAGAAACATCAACCACTAAACCTTCACCTTTAAAAATAAACTTGTATAAAATCAGGAAAAACAATGGTGTTAACATCAATTTAAAAAACAAACCTAACGCTAAAAAATTCCAATGCTGACTTCTTTTATCAATTTTTAATTGTAATCCAACAGAAACCAAAGCAATTGTTGAAACAGTTCCACCCACTTTATAAAAAACAGATTGCATCATTTCAGGAAAATCAATTTTAAAAATATTCAGTAAACAAGCTATAACAAAAGAAATAAACGGTGGAAAAAACAAAATCTTCTTTACGATTAGTTTTGAATCAACTTCTCCTTTTGAAAAAACTGAAGCAACAATTATCCCTAAAGTAGCCAACACGACAAACGAACCTGGCTGATCGACAATGATTGCGGTCTGCAATCCATCTTGACCATACAACGCTTCAATTACGGGAAATCCAACAAACGAAGTATTTCCTAATCCCCCTGTAATTATTAAACATCCCATTAATTTTTTGGACCAACCGAGCCATTTTCCTAAGCTATAAAAAAACAAAAATGACAACCCAAATCCGAGCCATGCCACACCGATTGGAAACAACAATTTTGAAGAAATTTCAATTTTTGGAATATAATACAAAGCCAACGCCGGCAATGAAATATAAATCACAAAATGATTAAGTGCCACATATCCGTTTTTGGGAAAACTTTTGAGAAATTGCAATCCAAAACCAATTGCTAAGCAAAGAAAAATTAAGATGATGTTATCCATAATAGAAAATAGAGTGCAAAAATACCAATATAAAATTATCGATTTATTTTTAACCTCTATTTTATTGTCTTGAAACTCTTATTGATTTTACTTACTTTTACTACTTGAAATAAGTGTTGTGAAAAAATCAAAACCAAATAAATCTGCTTTAAATGAAAAAGAAGGTGTTCCTCAACCGGAATTCATTAGTGATTTGGTTGTGAAAAACATCAAGCAATTTCGAAAAGTGCAACCTTCTTCAAATGAGTTAATTGATGGAATTTTAAAAGGTAATATTTCTGATTTAAGCCGTGCCATCACCTTAGTGGAAAGCACAAATCCCGAACATTTAGCTAAAGCGAATGAAGTGATAAATGCATGTTTACCACACGCAAATAAATCCATTCGCATCGGAATTACAGGTGTTCCAGGCGTCGGAAAAAGTACGTTTATTGAAGCTTTCGGAAAACACTTAACTTCGTTAGGAAAAAAAGTAGCCGTTTTGGCTGTTGACCCAAGTAGTACTATTTCTCACGGAAGTATTTTGGGCGACAAAACCCGCATGGAAGAATTGGTAAAAGATAAAAACGCCTACATTCGACCTTCTGCTTCTGGAGAAACGTTGGGCGGCGTTGCCAGAAAAACCCGTGAAACTATTATTCTTTGTGAAGCTGCCGGATTTGATACCATCATCATTGAAACGGTTGGTGTTGGTCAAAGTGAAACCGCCGTTCACAGTATGGTTGATTTCTTTTTGTTATTGAAAATTTCCGGTGCCGGGGATGAATTGCAAGGAATCAAACGTGGCATTATGGAAATGGCCGATGCCATCGTAATCAATAAAGCAGATGGCGATAACATCAAAAAAGCCAAACTAGCCAAAACCGAATTCAACAGAGCATTGCATCTTTTTCCGGCAAAGAAATCAGGTTGGATGCCTACAGTTTCTACTTGTAGTGCAATAACTAAAGATGGAATTGATGCTATTTGGAAAACAATTTCAAATTATTTAGAATTGACTCAATCCAATGTCTATTTTCAAGAAAAAAGAAAAGAGCAAAATCAATATTGGATGATGGAAACGATTAATGAACAGTTGAAAAATCATTTTTACAATCATTCTGAAATTATTGATTTATTGGAGAAAAAGAAAAAAGCCGTGCAAAATGATGAACTTTCTCCTTTTGCAGCAGCGATGGAATTATTAGATAAATATTTTAAAAAGAGCTAGTTACAATTTACTCTTCGTATCTTTCCATCTCCCGATCATAAAAAGCTCCGGCTAATTCAATTAGCTTTTCCATTTCGGTTTCGAGGTCTTTTTCGTCTTCTGCATCAACTTCTTCGATGATTTCAACTTCGTCATCTTTTAAATTGATAATGAAACGAGGATATTCTAAATGAATGATAAAAATATCTTCCGGATGATCGGTATTGTCTGCTAAAACAAATTTTGGTAAGTCCATCTTTTTTTATGGTAATTGGTTATCGGTAATGGGTTAAAGGTAAATGAATTAGTATTCAAATGTACCAAATTCACTCGTAATCGTTAATTTTTTATGTTTGGAAACTTCTACTCTACCTACAATTTGAGCATCGACATTGAACGATTTTGAAATTTCGATAATGTCGTTGGCGATTTCTGCAGGAACATACAATTCCATTCGGTGACCACAATTAAAGACTTGATACATTTCTTTCCAATCGGTTTTTGATTGTTCCTGAATCAATTTAAATAAAGGCGGAATCGGAAATAAATTATCTTTGATAATATGTAAATTGTCAATAAAATGCAAAATCTTGGTTTGTGCTCCACCACTGCAATGCACCATGCCGTGAATTTCATTTGGAGAGTATTTTTCTAAAATAGTTTTGATAATCGGAGCATAAGTTCGTGTAGGCGAAAGCACTAATTTTCCGGCATCAATTGGACTATTTTCAACTTCATCTGTCAATTTTACTTGACCGGAATAAACCAAATCGGAAGGAACCGCAGCATCAAAACTTTCAGGATACTTTTCGGCTAAATATTTCGAAAAAACATCGTGACGAGCAGAGGTTAAGCCATTGCTTCCCATTCCGCCGTTGTATTCTTTTTCGTACGAGGCTTGTCCGAACGAAGCCAATCCCACAATCACATCGCCAGCTTGAATGTTGGCATTATCAATCACATCACTCCTTTTCATTCGAGCTGTAACGGTAGAATCTACAATGATTGTTCGTACCAAATCGCCCACATCCGCTGTTTCACCTCCGGTGGAATGAATCGTAACACCAAATGATTTTAATTCTTGAATTAATTCTTCCGTTCCGTTGATGATGGCAGAAATTACCTCAGCAGGAATTAAATTTTTATTTCTTCCGATGGTAGATGAAAGCATAATATTATCGGTTGCACCAACGCAAAGCAAATCATCAATATTCATAATCAACGCATCTTGAGCAATGCCTTTCCACACTGAAATATCTCTTGTTTCTTTCCAATATAAATACGCTAACGAAGATTTTGTCCCGGCACCATCGGCATGCATTAAGAGACAATAATCGTTGTCTCCAGTTAAATAATCAGGAACAATTTTGCAGAATGCTTTAGGAAATAAACCTTTGTCAATGTTTTTAATGGCATTATGCACATCTTCTTTGGCGGCAGAAACTCCGCGAAGAGCATAACGTTTGCTGGTATCAGAACTCATAGTTGTGTTGTTGTGTTTGGCAAAGATAGGATTAATGTGAAAATGTAGCAATTTTAAAATGCATCCAGAAGTGCTATTTTTCAATAATTAAAATTTCAACTCTTCGATTGGCAACACGTTCCTCTTCATTTTTTTCAGGCAAAGGATAAAGTGGTCGTGAAGATGCAAATCCTTTGTATGTGATTCGATCTTCTGAAATTCCGTTTGATAATAGGAAATTATAAACGGTTTTAGCACGTTTCAATGAAATGTCTTCTATTTCACTGGGGTTACAACAAATGTGCCCTTGAATTTCAATTTTTAATGTTGGATTATTGTTCATTATTTGCAATAATTCATCTAAAATTGGTTTCGAATCAGGAAGAACAACATCACTCATATTATAAAAATTCAATCCTTTCAAATTCAACAATTCACCAACTTTTGAACTTTTTACCTTTTCGGAAAATGAATTAGTTGGAGTTGGTTTTTGATAGAAAAAGGAAACTTTTCTATTTTCATCTTGGTTTAAAGAAAAATCAAATTCTTCACCAAAAGGAATTCGTTCCAATTTATTGACTACTTTAATTTTATTAAGTTTTAAAATATTTTCGATGGAATGAATTCGTCGTTCAGCTAACTTCAAATTGTAAATTTTTGAATCTACCGTATCACAATAACCTTCCATTTTATATATTTCTGCAGATGAATTATTTTTTATCCATTCGTCCAAAGCTTTACTAGAATTTGAATTAGGATACGCTTTATCAAACTCAAAAAAAACGTCGAATTTCTCCTGAGCGGAAAGTGGAATAAAAAATATAACTATAAAAAAGCTGATTACTATTTTCATTTTTTTACAATTTCAATTTCTACTCTACGATTGGCTATTTTTTCTTCTTCATTTTTTTCAGGAATTGGATAAACTGGCTCATTACTTCCAAAACCTTTATAAGCCAATCTTCGGAGTTGAATACCGTTATCTCTCAAATAATTAAAAATTATTAAAGCACGACGATACGATAATTTTGTATCATTTGGGTCAGGATTACAGCAAATATGTCCAAATATTTTAATTTCTAAATCCGAATTCAACTCCATAGCAAATAGTAATTGCTCCATCAAAGGTTGAGATTCAGGGATAATAATTTCTGAATTAAATTGAAAGTGAATATTATTAATCACAATTTTATCGCCAACATTCGCTTTTTCGAACTTATCTATTAGTGAAATTCTTTCCTTTTCAATTTTCTCAACAAGCGATTCTTCTTTGGGCTTTTCTTCTATCACTAGTTCGGTTTCTATGATTGGTTCATCCACTATTTTGTACAAAAAAGTTACTTTTCTATTTTCAGCCTGTACTTTAGATTGTTTAAAATCTTCTCCAAAAACTTCTTGAATTAAACTATTAGAAATTCTACTATTTTTTAATTTTAATAAAGTTAAAACACTCTGAATTCTTTTTGAAGCCAGTTTTTTGTTTGATAAATTGGTGTCAACGGAATCGCAATAACCTTCTATTTGCAGAATTTCTATATTTTTATTTGAAGAAATCCATTCATCAAAATTTTTTAAAGAAATAGCATTTGGTTCCTCTTTGGCGAAATCAAAATAAAGTGTTTTTGATTCTTGAGCCTGAAGAAATGAGAAACATAAACTAAAAAAAAGTACTATTCTCAATTTTTAATAATTTCAATTTCTACTCTGCGATTGGCTGCTCTTTCTTCTTCATTTTTTTCCGGTAAAGGATAAATGGGTTTGCTGCTACCAAAACCTTGATAGGTAACTCTTGAATTTTCAATTCCATTCATTCGGAGAAATTGACTAATTGCTTTCGCTCGTTGGGTTGAAAGATTGGTTCTATCGGTTGGCATGCAACACAAATGACCTTGAATATCGATGGAAAGTTCAGGATTTTGTTGCATCACGATGAGTAATTCATATAATTTTCCGCGACTTTCATTGACGATTGCAAATGTGTTTAATTGAAAATTAAGGTTTTCCAATTTCAACTTTTCGCCTGGTTTTGCAGCATCAACTTGTTGCATGAATTCAACATTTAATTCAAAAGTAGATTCTGTTCCATTTGGATTTTGAATGACAATAGCTTCCGGAAATTGTTTTTTTGGTTTGGGTTTAGAAACAATTTCTTCTTTCTTAATTCCTAAAATTTCATCTTCTCTCGCTAAATCTTTTGCTTCAATATAGTAAACGGTAACTCTTCTGTTTTCTGCTTTATTGTCGGATTGTTTGTGCAATTTACCGAAGCTTCGGGTTTTAAAATCATCTCTAATTTTGACTTTATCTTTTACAAATTGATAAATAAAATCGACTCTTTTTTGAGCTAATGTGTCATTAAAACCAATTGTTCCATCTTCATCGGTATATCCATTTATGGCTACTATTTTGACTTCTTCGTTTTTCGAAATCCATTCGTTTAATTTCTGAATTTCTGAATTTTTAAGTTCAAATTTATTGGTGTCAAAATAATACGATGACTGTTCCTGACCAGAAACAAATTGAAGTGAAACTAAAAAAAGAATCGAAAAAATTACCGATTTCATGTTGACTATTTTTACAATAACGAAAATACAACTAATTAATTTCATAGTTGGTATAAAAAAACAAAGTGGGACAACTTTCGTTATCCCACCCGTTTTAGTGTTAATTTGTTGGAAATTTAGTTTTGTTGTGATCAAAATCAAAAAGATTTTGATGTAGTATTTTTGAACACAGAAAACTCACTGTTAAAATACCACTATACTTCCCACGGTTATATTGTTAGATTTTTTTAAATGCTGGGGCATTTGCTATTTTTAAAACTAGTGTTTGTTTACAATAGCGATACGAAAATATAAAATTATTTTAATATTGTAACATTTTTAAAAAAATAAAGTATTATTTTTTTTTAAAAATAGAGTTTAATTATTTCATAAATTTGAAAAAATTAACATTTATGAAATACTTTTTACTAGCTCTACTCTTTTTCTCACTGAGTTCAATTTCTAATGCACAGAGTGTTATTCAATCCATTAATTCAGGTTCAATCATTTCCTCTAATTCTATGGTTACTGTAGGTGAAATTTTTGTTGTACCGGAAAATCAAAATCAAACCAGTTCTGGAATAATTGGGATTTTAACAATTATTAATGAAGAAAATCTGTCTGTTTCTGAATTTGACGTAAGCGAAAATATTGTTGTTTTTCCAAATCCAACTACTACCGCAATTAATTTCAGAACAAAAACTAATCTTGTAAACGAAAAGGTCTTTATTTTTTCTAATTCAGGGCAACTTGTGAAGGAGATTGAAATTAATTCATCAAATTCAATTGACTTAACTGATCTTTCTACAGGAATTTATTTCATTCAATTTGAAAATAAAAAATACAATGCTTTTAAAATTATCAAACAATAACTTATATCTTCACTTATGAAAAAATTAATTACTCTACTTGTTTTATTTGCTACATCACTTGCTATTGCACAAGTGCCACAAGGAATTTCTTATCAAGCCATTGCTTTAAACGCATCGGGGAATCCTGTTGTTAACTCTAGCGTTGGAATCCGTTTAACTATACTAGACAATGCCTCAAACGGAACAGCCATTTATACTGAAACACAAACTAAAACAACTAATGCTCAAGGATTATTTAACTTAATTATTGGTCAAGGAACAGTTGTTTCCGGAACTTTTAATACTATAAACTGGGGGACAAATTCAAAGTTTTTGAAAGTAGAAATGGATGCTACCGGAGGAACAAACTTTGTAACTGTTGGAACAACTCAGTTACTTTCTGTTCCTTATGCTATGCATGCAGCAACTGTTTCCAGTATTGCAGGTAACTCAAATATAAATGATGAAATAATTGAAAATAAAACGTCAAACTATGCCTTTATGGATTACTATGACAATAAAGCTTATGCATTTAATACAACCACTGATATGTGGAGTTTTCAATCATTTAATACAAATGCTACTCCAGAATTGGTAACTTCTAATGGTAACTTTGGCTTTATTGACAATTATGATAATAAAGCTTATACCTATAATGGAAAAACTGGTGTTTGGTCTTCGCAAACTTTTAATACTAATGCTTCTCCAGTCTTTATGATTTCAAACGGTAGTTTTGCTTTTATGGATTATTATGACAACAAGGCGTATGCTTATAATTCAAGTACTGGTAGTTGGAGTGTTCAATCATTTAATACCAATGCTACTCCCGATTTTGTTGCTTCAAATGGCAATTTTGGTTTTATAGATAATTACGACAATAATGCTTATGTATATAATAGTAAAACCGGCGTATGGTCTGTACAGCCATTTAACACAAATGCATCACCTGATTTAGTTGCTTCCAATCGTAACTTTAGTTTTATTGATTATTATGATAATAAAGTTTATGTCTGCAATGGAAGAACAGGAGTTTGGTCATCACAACTTTTCAATACAAATGCTACTCCAACGGTTGTAATTTCTGAAACCAATTAAAATTTTAAAATCCCGCTAAAAGCGGGATTTTTTTTTAAAAGTTTTATCTCGTAAACAATAACTCTCTATATTTTGTCAACGTCCAGATTTCATCGTCAACCAAAAGCTCTAGTTTGTCGCAGTGTTCTCTGATGATTTCAAAGTAAGGCTTTACTTTATCACAATACGTTTCGGCCATTTTTTGTGCATCTGTTAAAACATTTGCTTTTTTACGAGCTTCAACCATCGCTTCAACATTTGAATTAATTCCTTCGATGTGAGCAGAAATTTCTTTGATTAATGAAATTTGTTCTTTTGCAATTTTTTCAAAATCTTTTCCGAAGATTTCTTTTAAACCACGAACATTTTCAATCAATGTATTTTGGTAACGAATTGCCGTTGGAATCACGTGATTTCTGGCAATATCGCCTAAAACTCTTCCTTCGATTTGAATTTTTTTGGTGTACTCTTCCAATTCAATTTCGTAACGAGCTTCCACTTCAACGTGGTTCATTACATTCAAATCTTTAAATAAATCCAATGCCTTTTTAGAAACTTTTGCTTTCAAAGCTGCCGGAGTTGTTTTGTGATTACTCAAACCACGTTTTTTAGCTTCTTTTTCCCATTCATCGCTGTAACCATCACCTTCAAAAAGAATATTTTTTGTTGTTTTGATGTATTCTCTCAACACGTTGAAAATTGCTTCGTCTTTCTTTAAATCCTTTTTCTCGATTAAAGCGTCCACTTCTTTTTTGAATTCTTTTAATTGTTTTGCAACGATAGAATTCAGCGTTGTCATTGCATTGGCACAATTTGCAGAAGAACCAACGGCTCTAAATTCAAATTTATTTCCGGTGAAAGCAAATGGAGAGGTTCTGTTTCTATCCGTGTTGTCTAACATTACATCCGGAATTTTACCTACTACATTTAGTTTCAAATCTGTTTTTTCTTCCGGAGTAAGTTTTCCTTTGGAAACACCTTCTAAGTTAGCTAAAACTTTGGTTAATTGCTCACCAATGAAAACCGAAATAATTGCCGGCGGAGCTTCGTTTGCACCCAATCTATGATCGTTACTGGCGGTTGCAATGGCTGCTCTCAACAATTCCTCATATTCATTTACTGCTTTGATGGTGTTAATGAAAAATGATAAAAATTGCAAGTTGCTCATTGGTGTTTTTCCAGGTGAAAGTAAGTTCACGCCGGTATCTGTAGCCAATGACCAGTTATTGTGTTTTCCTGAACCGTTTACACCTTTGAATGGTTTTTCGTGGAAAAGTACTTTAAAATCATGACGTTCACCTACTTTTGACATCACATCCATTAACAATGAATTGTGGTCAACCGCTAAATTAGTTTCTTCAAAAATTGGAGCTAATTCAAATTGGTTTGGAGCTACTTCGTTGTGACGTGTTTTTACCGGAATTCCCAATAACATACACTCTTCTTCCAATTCTCTCATGTAAGCCAATGCTCTTGATGGAATTGATCCGAAATAATGATCGTCTAATTGTTGTCCTTTAGCAGATGTATGTCCAAGCAACGTTCTTCCTGTTAACATTAAGTCAGGACGTGAGTTTGCTAATGATGAATCTACTAAGAAATATTCTTGTTCCCAACCTAACGTTGCAGTTACTTTTTTAACGTTTTTATCGAAATATTTACACACTTCAGTTGCTGCTTCGTCAACTGAATTCAAAGCTCTTAATAAAGGTGTTTTATAATCTAATGCTTCACCGGTATAAGAAATGAATACGGTTGGGATACACAAAGTCGTTCCGAAGATGAATGCAGGAGATGTTGGATCCCAAGCAGTATATCCACGTGCTTCGAATGTATTTCTGATTCCACCATTTGGGAAAGAGGATGCATCCGGTTCTTGTTGAACTAATTGTCCGCCACCAAATTTTTCTACCGGATCTGAACCGTCATACGAAGTTTCGAAGAAAGCATCATGCTTTTCTGCAGTTGAACCCGTAAGTGGTTGAAACCAGTGTGTATAATGTGTTACGCCTTTTGCCAAAGCCCATTCTTTCATTCCAAGAGCGATGTAGTCGGCTAATTTTCTGTCAATTTTTGTTCCGTGTTGAACGGCATCTTTTACACCTTTGTAGGCATCGGCAGTTAGGTACTGTCGCATTGCTTTGTCGTTGAATACATTGGATCCGAAAAGTTCAGATTTTCTGCCTGACTCTTCAAATTTTACAGGTTTTCTGCTTGATGCATCTTTTAATGCTTGAAAACGTAACGTTGACATAAAATTAATTTTTAAGGTTTAACTATCTTATTTTATGGTGCAAATATATCTAAAAAATATTTTAAAACAACTATACCCCTATTTTTTTAGGGGTAAAATCTATAAAAAGCAAAAATTATCGATTATAGTGGTGGTTTTTTTGAGGAAATGGTAGTTTGAGGAGATTTTGTTTGAAAGTTTCAGGTTTCAAGTTTCAGGTTTCAGGTTTCAGGTTTCAGGTTTCAAGTTTCAGGTTTCAGGTTTCAGGTTAAAAAATGTCATATATTTTTTAACCTTTTCATTATTGTTTTAAATTATGAAATGAGAAGAATAACAGGTAATAACCTGAAACTTAAAACCTGAAACTATTTTAAACCACTGCTCCCCTAGCCTCGATTGTAATGGAAAGCCTTGTGCAGGATTGTTGTATTTTTTCTTGGCGAAAAAAAGCGACCAACGGAAGCTCTTTTTTGGCCTTAGAAAAAAACAACAAGACAAACAAGCTTGGAATGGAAAGCGGGATTAGCTTCTGAAAATTAAGCAAATGTTAGATATACAAACAAAATATAACTTGCCAATAATATCACTCCGGCTTTTCGGTCAAGGAAACCTTTTTGTGGCATATAAACCAGTGGTAATAATATGAGAGAAAAGCCTAGCATCCAATAAATATCGAATGTTAGCAAGCGATTATCGACTAATTTTATGGGGTGGATGATAGCGGTGAGACCAAGTACGGACAAAATATTAAAGATATTTGAACCCAACACGTTACCGATGGAAATAGAACTTTCTTTTTTGATGGCTGCGATAAGCGATGCCGCAAGTTCCGGAATACTTGTTCCGATAGCTACTACGGTTACGGCAATTACTCTATCTGAAACTCCAAAAGCCTGAGCGACATTGACAGCTCCTTTAATTAAAAACTCCGATCCTCCGTAAAGAGCTGCTCCTCCAACAACAAGAAATCCAATTATTTTATACATTTCCATGGTTTCTTCTAGTGGAATCTCTATTTCTTCTTTATTTTTTTGTGATTTTACGAGGTAAACAACAAAAGCTATGATTAAGAAAAACAATACAAATCCTTCTATTCTACTTATTTCTCCATCGTATAAAAGTATTCCAAACAGTATAAAAGAAGCCACAATCATAGCTGGCCAATCTGTTTTGAAGAAGGATTCATCTACTTTCATTTTACTAATAATCATGACTAATCCGAGAATCAGACCGATATTAGCAATATTAGAACCAACAACATTCCCTAAAGCAATATCCGGAAAACCCGCCATTGCTGATTTGACACTCACAATCAATTCAGGTGCAGAAGTGGCAAATGAAACTACGGTCATTCCGATTACGATTTTGGAAATATTGAGTCGAAGCGACATTCCGACTGCTGCTTTGAGCAACCAATCGCCACCAAAAACTAAAAGAACTAAACCTAAAATGATAAATAGAAAATCCATAACTGCTTTTAAAAGAACTGCGAAAATAGGAAATTAAATGCACAAAAAAAGGCCTTCGGAAAGACCTTTTTAGAATTTATTTAGAATTTATTGACGTTCGCTGATTGGTTTTACATCAGCTTCAGTAAGACCGTACATTTCCATAACTTGTTTATAGTTGCTGTAATCCATTCTTCCGGAGAAAAACCCAGGAATTATTACAACTCTGAAAATTTGATTATTTGTGACTGCTGGTGTTAAACCTGCCAAATCAAAACCTTCCATATAAAGACCTATATTAAAACGAGTAAAACTATAGTTGTAAGCATAGTCTAATGTTCCGTCTTCAAAGAAATAATATTCAGGAACTAATTTCCAATCGTCTTCTCCTTGAAAAGCACCTGCTAATCTATAAATTAAAACATGATCTGATGACAATATAGGGGGATTTAAAACAATCTCGCCAGTAAATCCGTTTTGAGTTGTAAAACTTCTATTTACTTCAAACACTTCTGCTTCTGCACTAAAACCATCTCTTCCCGGAGGACCTTGTGGACCTTCGCAACTTTGTAATGTTATCATCCCGATTAACACTAAAATGAATGTAAATTTTTTCATACGTCTATTTTTTAATGATTAATGATAGTTGGTACTATCCAATACTCATGCCAAAGTTATCTTTTTTGAACCATTTGCCCTAATTTAATTTTTCTTACTTTTGAAAAATGATAGAAAATCAATCTCTTTTTATGGTCATGTTGGGAGCTACTCCTCCCGGAAGATTGACTGAACAACATGATATTTTTTTTGGAATTGGACATGCTTTGAAAGAATTAGTACCGGCTATGAAAGACTTTTGGCCGGAAGCAAAAGGCCGAATTCATATTGACGCGTGGCGAAAAGTTTCTTTTGTTGATGATTTTAAAATTGAAGTTGTTTCTCGTGAGGAAAACTTACCCATCTCAGAAAAATTATTTTTCATCAATTTAGGTGGTTACAAAGAAAATGAATTTGAAGAATATCATTATAAAGTGTTAACCGTTGCTCAAAACAAAACCGAAGCGATTAAAAAAGCAAAAGCCACTTCGTTCTATAAACATTACGGTTTTAAAGGAGCGACGTCGCATATTGATGATAAATATGGCGTGGATGTAGATGATATTTATGAAATTGAAGATATTTTATCACCAACATTTAAAGAAAATTTCAAATTGAAAATAACAAAAACAAATTCAAACCAACAAGATGGTCTGGAAATTGGTTATGTAAAAATTGATAAATTACTGAAAGATGAAAATTAAATTCTTACTACTGTTTTTATTGGTTTATGGAAAACATTTAGGGCAAATTGCCGATTCTAAAAACTTAGTTGCTGTAAATGAAGATGTAAAGCTTTTAGCTGATGGTTTTATTTTTACGGAAGGACCAATTTCGGATAAAAATGGGAATGTGTTTTTTACTGATCAACCCAACAATAAAATTATTCGTTGGGATGCGGAAAGTGGTAAAACAACCGTATTCAGTGATAATTCCGGTCGTTCAAACGGATTATATTTTGACAAAAAAGGAAACCTGATTGCGTGTGCCGATTTGAATAATCAACTTTGGCAATTTGACAAAAAAGGAAAACACAAAGTGATTTATGAAGATAAAGTAAACGCTCATAACGGTCCGAATGATTTGTGGATTGATTCCAAAAACGGGATTTATTTTACTGATCCGTTGTATGTTCGGAATTATTGGGAAAGAGATTCTGTGAGTAAAAGAACCGGCAATCATGTTTATTATCTTTCGCCTGATAGAAAAAAAATCATCGCCGTTGATGAAAATTTAGTGCAACCGAATGGTATTGTTGGATCGGCGGATGGAAAAAAATTGTATGTAGCTGATATTAACGATCAAAAAACGTATGTTTATGACATTCAATCTAATGGAACGTTGATGAATCGAAAAGTTTTTTGCGAAATGGGTTCAGATGGAATGACAATTGATAATCAAGGGAATGTTTACTTAACCGGAAAAGGTGTGTCTGTCTTTAATAAGAATGGTTTTCCGGTGGCTCATATTCCGGTGCCGGAGAAATGGACGGCTAATGTTTGCTTTGGCGGCAAAAACAACGACCTCTTATTTATCACAGCGATGGATGCTGTGTATGGTTTAAAAATGAATGTAAAAGGAGTGACTTATGGGAAGAAATAATCCGAAGAATATTAAAATACACAACGACAAATTGCACAAGGAACAAGCCAAAAAGAAAGAAAAAGAAATGGCGAGAAAAGAGAAGTTGAAAGCAATTGTTCGCAAGTTTAATAGTGAAGAAAATGAAACCGCTAACTAATTAAATCATTGATATGAAAAATTTACTTTTGATTACTTTCGTATTTTTCACTATTTCTTATAGTGTTGCCCAGGACAAGGTTGCCATTGAAAAAGAAGCCGCTGCCTTAGCTCAAGAACAATTGGATGGATACAATAAACGAGATATCGAAGCTTTTTTGAAACCTTACAGCGAAAATGTAAAAGTCTATACTTTTCCCGATCAACTTTTGTATGAAGGAAAGGCAAAAATGCGAGAAGAGTATACCCAAATGTTCAACCAATTACCCGATTTGAATTGTAAATTGGTCAACCGAATTGTATTGAACAACAAAGTCATCGACCACGAAGAAGTTGTCTTTATGAAATCGGAACCAAAACTGTATGCAATTGCGGTTTATACGATTACAGATGGTAAGATTAGTGAGGTGAGGTTTATGCAGTAAATATTCAGCAAAATTGATTAAGCGTAAAATAATAAAAAAACTAGTTTGGACCTTTGCAATATTATTCATTTTAATGAATGTTATTGCAATTTTTCATTCCTATAAATTCACTCACTTCGCTGAAAATAATTCAGAAAAGACTAAAACTCCAACAAAACTTTCGAGCGGTCAGAAAATTTCAACTATACTATTTGGGGTAAATAATCCAAAACCTGTTAATAAAAAAACACCTTCTATAGCTTTTGAAACAATTACTATTAACAGCAATAAGGAAATAGAATGTTGGGATATCAAAATACCAAATTCAAAAGGCACGATTATACTTTTTCATGGATATGGAGGAAATAAATCTTCAATGCTTGATAAAGCTGAAGTTTTCAGAGAGCTTGGTTTCAGCACATTTTTAGTTGATTTTATGGGTTCAGGCAATTCAGAGGGAAACCAAACAACCATAGGTTTCTTAGAAGCAGAACAAGTTAAATCAACCTATGAATATATAAAGCAAAAAGGTGAAAAAACAATTTTTCTTTTTGGAACATCGATGGGATCTGTTGCCATAATGAAAGCACTTAGCGATTTTGAAATTAAACCTAAAGGAATCATAATCGAATGTCCTTTTGGTTCAATGTATAAAACTGTTTGTGCAAGATTTGAATCGATGAATGTACCCACTTTTCCAATGGCCGGACTTTTAGTTTTTTGGGGAGGCGTTCAAAATGGGTTTTGGGGTTTCGGACACAATCCGACTGAATATTCAAAAAAAATTAACTGTTCTACCCTACTATTACACGGAAAAAAAGACGAAAAAGTCAGTTTGGCAGAAATTGATGAAATATTCTTGAATTTGAAGGGTCAAAAAGAATTAAAAATTTATGAAAATGTAGGACACGAAAACTATTTGAACAAGTATAAAGATGAATGGACAAAAGATGTTGATAAATTTATAAATACAAAATAAAAGAAAACTCCATCAATTCCCCCACAACCTAACCCATAATTTGCCTAATAATTTCTTTGCTTGTGCCCTATTTTTATTTGGTAATTCTTTGGCTTTGATTTCCCCATTTTCTTCCGTAATTTCATAACTAAATGAAAACTGCATGTCGTTTTTATCCGCATTCATCACCCCAAAACGCAAATCGTTAAAAAGCAATTGATTTTCTTTTTGGGTGATGCAGTACCAACCTTCTGAAATTCGTTTGAGTTGTTTGATAACCGCTTCGTTTTCATATTCAGTAATCAATTCATTCTGTTTTGGAATGAATTGAAATTGTATCGGTTTTGTATCAAAAAAAGAATAATCGCCGATGTAATATCCATTATCCACTTTAATATTAGTTGTCCACAAAATGATGTTGAATGGCGATGGTTTTACCACAATTTCCTTATAACTAATTTTATTTTGTTCCAATTGTTTTTCAAATTTTTGCAAGACAATGGATTGGACAATTAGCGTGAGAAACAAATACGAAGTACTCACAATTAATCCCGTTCTATTCCAAAACATTCTTTTGGGGTCGTCTTTCTTTTTCTTAATTGAAAAAATCAGAAACAACAAAAAAGGCAGCGTGTAGAGTGGATCAATAACAAATATGGATTGCAATGAGAATCGGTTTTCAAGCGGCCAAAACAATTGCGTTCCCCACGTAGTGAACAAATCTAAAAGTGCATGTGTTTGCAAAATAAGGAAAGAAAACAACGTTGCTTCTTTGAAATTTACACCTTTTTTATGTTCTATTTTTTGCAAAATCCATCCTAAAATGGGTGAAAGAAAAAGAAAAAATAAAGTGGAATGACTGAAGCCACGGTGAATATCTGTAGCAGTTAACGGATCTAAAAACTTACCGTAAAGCACATCTAAATCGGGCATCGTTCCAATGATGGCACCGTAAAGAATGGCTTTGTTGCCGATCTTTTTGCCGAGCACTTGATTGCCCACTGCGGCACCGAGAACGATTTGACTGAGTGAATCCATTAGTTTACTTTTCCTTCAAAATAACCTGAAATGACTATCGGTTCTGCTTGATTTAGAACAACTGCAAGCACATCATTAAACTCAAATCTATACTTTCCATTTTCTAAATAGGTAACCTCAACAGTTGAATGGTATAACATATTTGTGGTTGTTTCAGTATAATAAAAGCCATTAGCGAAAAGCGTTTCCCCTATCGTTCCTAAACCAAAAGTATAAATTCCGTTTGGTCCTGTAGGTGAATTTTTTGAATAACTAAAACCAAAAAGAATAGCTTCATAATCATCTGAACCAGAAACACCTCTTTCTAAGTTAAAAGTTAAACCTTCTATGTTAGGATTATCAGATGAAGGATTACGTTCTAATTTAGCCGTTGTTGGTTTAAACTCAACTCCATCCACAGTAATCGTAGACTCAAAAGCCGGAGCTGAATCATCTGAAGAATCACAAGCGGTAAAAATCGAAGCAAAAATCAATAGAACTATAAACTTTTTCATAAAAATATTTTTGCAAAAATAACAATTTGGAAATTTAAAAGGACAAAAAACTTCTCATAAAAAATAAGAAGAAAGAATTGAAAAAATCATAATTATACAACAAAATCAAATAATCATATAACATGAAGATTATAATATATTCGACCTTTATGACTATAATTTTAAATTTATTAATGATGGAAAAGTCTAATTCAAATTTCAATAGTACAATCGAAGTCAATAACATAAAACTATCCTACAATGATGTGGGAATTGGGAAAATACCGATTGTCTTTTTGCACGGGTTTCCTTTTAATAAGTCGATGTGGGACAATCAATTGAAAACTTTTGAGGAAACGCACCGTTTTATATCGGTGGATTTTAGAAGCTTTGGTCAATCGACGAATGATGATTCTGCGTTGAGTATGGATTTATTGGGCGATGACTTGATTGGTTTTTTGAATGCATTGAATTTGCGAAGAGTGATTATTTGCGGACTATCGATGGGTGGATTTGTGGCGTTGAATGCGATTACACGTTATCCCGAGCGGTTTGCGGCTTTGATTTTGTGTGACACGAATTGTGTTGCCGACAAGCCTGAACAAAAAGAGAAACGCTATAAAACGATTGAGGAAATTGAGCAAAACGGAACGTCGAAATTTGCAGCTACGTTTTTGGATTCTGTGTTTGCGGATGATACCTATTCTTCGGATAAAGAATTAGTTAAAAAAATAAATGCCGACATTTTGGCGAATTCTCCGGAAGTAATCACGAACGGTTTGAAAGCGTTGGCGATGCGTAACGAAACGTGTTCTAAATTGGCGGAAATTACTGTTCCTACGTTGATTATTTGTGGTCGTGAAGACGAAGTGACGCCGCTGGAGCAGTCGGAATTTATGAATAAACACATAAAAGATTCGACGTTGAAAGTAATTAATAATGCAGGGCACTTGTCGAATATGGAGCAACCACAAGCCTTTAACGCAGAGCTTTTAGAGTTTTTGTCATCGGAACCGATTATCACAATGGTGAATTCGATTAAAGAGCCGAATGCGAATTTGTTTGTGTAGGTTTATTGGTTAACGTTCTTACTTTTTATATATAACCCCTTTATTAAGTTTTATGACTTGGTGAAGGGGTTTTGGTTTTAGTAGATTTTTTGAGGAAATGTTAAAGTGGGGGGATTTTTAGTATTTTAGTGGGGAATATATGTTATTGATTAGCGACAGTCTATCCAATTTTGGGTTTATAGTCGCTACTTTGTAGCGGGTATAAATAGATTTAACTGTAATATGGACAAAACAGAAAGATTAGAATATTTAAAGCAAAAAAGAACTAATTATAAAGGTCGAACTGAACTTGAGAAAAGGCAGAACGACTTGAATCAATTTCTATCTGAATTAAATAATATTGAATCTGAATTAGTAAAAATATCTTCATCTGACATTAATATTAAAAATATCGCAAGTCCAACTCTCTATGATAAACCAGAGAATCCTGTTTATACGGAATTACGATATAAAACAAACGAAGAAAAATTGAATGTTAAAAGTGCAATTAAAAACTGGATTTTTGAACAGGGTTCGAAAAGGATTTTAGTTAAGAATCAATTTCTTATTGAAAATAATGATTGGCTGGAATTAAATGCTAAATCTCTATACCGGAATTTTGATTTGCTTTTTGAGAAATTGAATATCCTTTATACCATAATGCTAGCACCTGAAAACGGGAATTTTATAACCTTATTCGAATTTGAATATGATGTTACGATTTATAGTGGAATTATAACGGAAAATGGAATAACATACTACAGCTAACAGCGGTTTCAAGAAATGGCGAGGCACGGGATTTATCAGAAATGGAAAAGGTTTTTAATTTAAAGTTTTAGTTACATTTGTAAAGGCTTGGTCTTGGTTCATCGCCACTTCATGAAGCCGCAAAACGTTATTCATAATTATAAATGAATATTGAAGATTTAATTCCTAAAGACAAACTTGATATTGAAACAGCAGAAAAGCTGAAAGACTATTCGTATGAAGAAATAAAACCAATAGTACCTGATTTATTGGATTGGATTCAAGATATGAATTGGCCGGTAGCAAAAACAGTAGCTGACTATTTGATAACCATTTCTGAATTTATAATTCCTGAAATCATAGAAATTTTAAATGGAAAAGATGAAATGTGGAAATATTGGACTATTGGTGTTTTTGGAATTTACTCTAAAAAGCCTTTACATCCAGAAGTTTTAGAAATTATCTATAGAATTGCGAACTATCCAAGTTTTGAGGAAAAGGAATCTGAAGTAGATGAACAAGCTATTAGGGCATTAAATAAATAACTGGTCATTACAGCGATTTTTGTCAATAGATAGGTCTGGCTATTGCGAGCATCACAATGGTGAATTCGATTAAAGAACCGAATGCGAATTTGTTTGTATAAAAATTCAGAAAAAAAAGAACCATCTCAATTGCTCGAGATGGTTCTTAACCAAAATAAAAAACTTCACTTATAAAGTTCGGTTTCCGTTTACGGTAACTTGGTCATTGTTACCATCTACAAAAGTACCATATAATACATCGCCGGTTATGTTGGCTACTACTTCGCCATCTTCGTCAATTAACTCACCATTTGCGTTATAATCTCCTTCTACATCATTAATTTCATTTGTTTGATCACTTTTTGCAATACCACTAAATCCGCCTAATGCACTTGATAAAACGATGTTAAACACACCTGTTTCGCCGGGTTTTGAATACGTTCCTTCAAACGCTTCAATCAAAGCCGTTGACGTTTCTTTAAAAATTTGGAACACTGCATTAGGATGTCCTGGAATGCTTGAGGTTACAATTGTTGGCGTGGTTCCGCCAAGTCCTACACTAAACGTAATTGAAACATCACCACCGTTAAAAGTACCAGTAAAAGGTGCAATGTAAGACTGACCGTCAATTACTTCCACTTCTGACGTAAGCACGGCAGTTTCACCATCCAATACCATTGTAGCGGTAATTGTACTGCTTCCGTTTTGAATGTTGATGGAGATTGTTCCCGATGATCCCACAACAATTCCTTTGTAAACTCCTTTAACGCTGTTGTCATTAACTGCTAATGCATCTGGGGTGTCCACACACGTTTCGCATACATAGGATGATACCGGAGCATCATCGTCTTCTGAACAAGAGATTGCAAATCCCGAAATTGCGACAAGCACAAATAGTGTAATTTTTTTAAATGTTTTCATGATTTAGTATTTTATTTGGTTAGTAAATCAGACTGTTTTTCAGTTGATTTGTTAGCCAAAAGTAGATGGAAGGGATGGTGTGTGCAATACGCAAATAGTAGTAAAATGCTACTTTACAATCATTTAGGAAATGTTTTGTTGAGTGCTTCTGTTCGAGAATTGACCTGAAGTTTTTCGTAGATGTTGCGAATGTGCGTGCGAACGGTTTCGGTGCTTAGGAATAATTTATCGGCAATTTCTTTGTATCGCAATCCTTGTGAGAGTAAATTCAATACTTCTTTTTCACGGATGGATAACTTCTTTAATTCTACATTTTCTTCGCCTTGGTGATGAAAAGAAGCCACAATTTTTCGTGCGATGTGGCTGCTCATCGGTGAGCCTCCTTTGTGGACATCGGATATAGCATCAAGAATTTTGGAAGGTTGAGTGGTTTTGGTTAAGTAACCCGTTGCTCCGGCTTTGAGGGCTTTGAAAACGGAATCGGTGTCTTCAAACGACGTGCACATTAGAAACTGAATTTCCTCGCATTTGGGTTTTAATATTTCGATGCATTCGATGCCGTTTTTGCCGGGAAGGTGAATATCCATCAGCACTACGTCTATATCTAAATCAGGGATGGACTCGATGGCTTCTTCTGCGGATTCATAGGTGTGCACGCAACTGAAACCCTCGCTACCATTGATGAGCATAGCGAGACCTTCTCTGATTTGCTTTTCGTCTTCTACGATGGCGACTTTAATTTTCATAGCTACAAATTTACGGAATGTGTGCAATCGTGGTTACTACTAAAGTGGTATATATGATTTTCTTGAGTTAAATATAAATGGGTCTTTTTCATCCTATAAAGTTAATTTGAAGCGATTTATCTTACTATTTTACCACGAATTCTCGAATTTTAAATTAATCAAACGTGTTAATTTGTTCATCAATGATGAAAATTCGAATTAAATCGAATAATTTTTCTAAAAAATAAGTGAATTCGTGGCAAAATTATTTCAAAAATTAATTACAACCTAACGGGCTTATCTTACTATTTTACCACGAATTCACGAATTTTAAAATTAAGTAAACGTGAAAATTTGTTCATCAATGATGAAAATTCGAATTAAATCGAATAATTTTTCTAAAAAATTAGTGGCCCGAGCGTAGCGAACTGACGAAGTAAATTCGTGGCAAAATTATTTCAAAAATTAATTACAACTTACGGGTTAATATTTTACTTAAAGGTAAGACTAAATCGATGGACGTGCCTTGATTAGTATTGCTTTCGATGTTTATTTTTCCACCGATTTGGGTAAGACGTGATTGCATATTTCGGAGACCGTTTCCGGAACTTTTGGTTTCAGTTGAAAATCCTTGACCGTTGTCTTTGATAGTGATTCTAATTTGTTTGGCATCTAAACGGATGGAAAAATGGATGCGTGTGGCGTTGGAATGTTTTACAATATTATTAAGCGATTCTTTTATCACCATAAATAATTCGCGGTGACTTTCTTTGCTGATGGCGGTTTGCGGAATGTTTTCAGGGAAATCATAATGCACTTCCATCGGGTAATCTTCTAAATAATCCGTGGTGTATTCTCTCATTCGGGCGATGAGATTGGCGAGCGTGGTATTTTCAGGGTTTAATGCCCAAATTAAATCACGCATGTTTTCGATCATTTTGTTGGCGGTTTCTTTCACGGCTTCGCTGCTGGTTTGCACGTCGGGTTGTGTGGTGGTTTTTTGATGGATGATTTCGCTTAAGAATTTTATTTTAGAAAGTCCGGAGCCTAAATCGTCGTGAATGTCTTTGGCAATTCTAATTCTTTCCTGTTCTTCTGTTTCACGAATTGCGGTGTCTTTGATTAGTTGGTTTTTTAGTTTTTGTTTGGCTTTCCAGTTAAAGAAGAACAAAATTCCGACTACTAAGAATAATAAAATGGAGAATATCCAATAGTTTTGTTTGTTGATTTGAAGTTGTTTTTCTTTTAGTTCTAAGTTTTTGATTTTAATTTCTGCTTCTTTTTGAGCGGTTTCGTATTTGACTTGCATGGAGACCAATTGCTCGGAACGTTGCACATTGATGTAACTGTCCTTTTCTTCTTGGTATAATTTTCTGTATTGGAGAGCTTCTTGGTACTTTTTGAGTTTTTCTGAAGCGTTGGCTAAACCGTCATACGATTCGATGATGATTTCTTTCGCATCAATTTTTTTGGCGTTGGTATTGGCAAGCAGACATAAATCAAACGACTTTTGGTAATCGCCGGTTAAGATATACACATTCCCTAAATTGTTTTGATTGGCGGCCACCATAAATTGATCGCCCACCTTTTCAGAAAGCGAAATGGCTTGGTTGTAGTAGGCAATTGCTTTGGGGTAGTCGTTTAGATTCTTCCAAACGATTGCTAAATTATTGAGGACCATTGACTCTCGTTCTTCACTTTTTAATTCGCGGTATAAGTCGAGGGCTTTGGTGTACACTTCAATGGTTTGATCCAACTTATCTTGCTGCTCATACACCACGCCCATATTATTGTAGCAATCGGCTAATAACGCAAGATCATTTATTTTTTGGGCTAACGTGAGAGCCGTTTGATAATGCGATAATGCTTTATCAAATTCTTTTTGTTCGGAATATAATGCTCCAATGTTTTTGGTGGATTTGGCAATGTTGAACGTATCTTTTAATTCGTCGAACTGATCAATGGCTTTGAGGTAATACTGTAAAGCCAATTCTGATTTACCAATTTGAGAATAGGAATTGGCAATGTTGTTGGTGGCTTTTCCAATGATGATTTTGTCTTTTTCTTTATCGCTATTAGCGACCGCTTTTTTAAATAAAACAATTGCTTGTTGATAATTCCCTTGCGAATAAAGTTCTACTCCTTGATTCAATAACGTTTCTGCATCTGTTTGAGCAAACGAACTGAACGCGAAAAAGAAAAGCAGGTAAAAACAGTAAAGTTGTTTCATAGTTGTGGTTAGATTTGACTAAACTACAACATTTTAATAATTATGTAGCAAATAACTAAAAAAAGTAGCCAAAAATGTACAAATTTGATTACATAAAGTAGAGATCTAATTTTCTATTAACTAAAAAAACCTCTCAAATGAAAGGTTTTATTAATGTATGATAGTAAAATAACTATTTAACTTCTTGATTCACTTCAGTATTTACCTCAGCAGTTGCTTCTTGTGGAGCTACTTCCTGCACTTCTTCTACTTCTTTAGGAGATAGAAAATAGAGCAAAGCTCCCACAGCCGTCATCCCGCCCATAATAGCGTAGGCAACCACATCGCCCCAATTATAAATCCAAATAAGCAGACTTGGCACTCTATCTAAGAAACTTAATACAAGAGCAAAAACTCCGAAAAACATTAAATAACCTCCAACTTTTTTCATAAAATGATAAATATTAATTAGTATTTGTTTATTGGTGATGCAATATAATTAATTATTGATTATGGCGATTTAATTTTATTAGGTTTTTTTTATGATGATTTTATTTGTAAAATTTATCAAGTAAGACTTTAGTTGAAGGGGAATTGAGAATCGAGAAAATCTGTCACGATTGATGCTTTATCCATACACTATCCATACACTATCTATGCTTTATCTATACGGTTGTCGGTTGTCTGAACCGTCCTGACCCGTCCTAAAATAACTATACAGATTATTAAATAAATCCTACTATAGTTATACAACTATAATTCTTAATCCTAAACTTGCTATACAGTTGTTTTTCGTTTTAAAAAATGACTGGACCTATGAACGATTTTAACGCAGAGCATTTAGCGTTTTTGTCTTCGGAACCGATTATCACGATGTTGAATTCGATTAAAGAGCCGAATGCGAATTTGTTTCTGTAGGTTTATTAGTTAACGTTCTGACTCGTCCTAAATCCCACACTGACCCAATTACCAAATTGCCACATTCCTAGTACAATACCAACCACTTTTGTTTTTTACCAATCATTTTTCCATATTTGCATACACACATTCCCAAACATTTTTATATATTTGAAATATGAATACAACAGCCAAACCAAAACACATCGGCCGCAACATAAGCCGTATTCGCGAACTCCGCGGAATGAAGCAAGAAGCTTTAGCTATCGCCATTGGAGTGAGTCAACAAACAATTTCAAATATTGAAGCAAGTGAAATTGTGGAAGACGATAAATTAGAACTAATTGCTAAAGAATTAGGAGTTTCAAAAGAAGCTATTCATAATTTTAGCGAAGAAGCTGTCATTAATTATTTCAGCAACTTTACAGACAATAAAGGTCCAATATATACAGGACACCATTGCACCTTCAATCCATTAGATAAATTAGTTGAAGCTTACGAAGAAAATAAAAGACTTTATGAGCGATTACTAGAAGCAGAAAAACGAAAATAATTGTAAGCAAATCATATTTTCTTTTGAAATCGATTATATAGAATAATAATGAAATAATCTCAAGTTTTTTTCAAATTTCCCTCTAGTGCCTTCCCATCCGGAAGGCATTTTTTTGCCATTAAAAAATAATAAACTTTTTTCTTAACCTAACTACATTTTATATATCTTAGTAATTCCAAAAACAACTTTTGCCAGTTGGCAAAAACCTACCCCATTTATTTTTTTTTAGTCTTTTACGGGAATCCGTAAAATAGTATGAGCAGAATACTTTTATTTTGTACTGGGAGAAAAGGCATCTGACCTTTGAAAAAGAATAAGAATAAATAAAAAAAGTTACCATTCGAAAAGATTGACTTCTTAGAATTTCGCTTTGAGTGGAAGAAGATAATAAAACAACATTTATCAGACCAATCTACCCAAAATTGAGTATATAAGTCTTATTTTGGCAGATATATATCAGAGCCAGCAGTAATTTTAAAAAAATGCATAATACAATAGATCAGATCAACAAGCTACATGAAAAAGCACTCGAAGAAAAACGTATTGCATGTAAAAGCGATTTGAGTGTAGAAAATTTTAAAACAGCATCGGTATACTATAATGATCTAGTAAATTATATTAACGAAGTAATCGCATTAAATGTCGATGACGTAAATCTAAATTTACAATTAACTATAACTAAAGAATATGGTTTATTTCAAGTTAATGAATGCTTATATGGATTCTTATTTAGAAAAGGGAAATATGATCGAGCACTTGAAATTGCTAGACTAGCAAACGATCATATTCAAAAATTGTTAAAAATAATTGAACTCAATTATGATACTGCTAACGAAAAAGCAAAAGATTACATAGATAGAGGTAAAATAGATTGGAAATTATCATCATTAACTATCAAAATAAAACTTCTTGAACCAATTGCAAGAAAATCAATGCAAGAAGAAAAATTTGTGAATGCTCTTGATCATTATAAAAAAATAAATGATTTACATGAAATAAATCATAGATATATAATGGAGAATGAAGTTGATTTAGTTCTTAAAAGAACTGAATTAGGAAATTATTATTCGGCTAAAGCTGGTGTAGCAAATTCTCTAGGAGCGATATATGTTTTGAAAAGCGGAGATCAAGACTATTTCATTGAAATTTTAGAACAGTTTATGAATGTTATACAATTCCTAAAACTCGCTCAAAATAATAATCCTGAACAAGACAAGTTTAAAGATGGAATAATTGCTGTTACTAATAGTATTAAAGTATTACTCAACGAAAATAAAAACAAATGGTTTGAGTACATTATATATTTTAAAAATGATAAAACCCTTGAATTAATTATGAGACAAACAGATAATGAAAATTACAAAATGTTAAATGCAAAATTAGAAATTGAAAAAGATAAACCTAAACGTATTATTTTAACTTTTGGGTTTCTACTTTGTTTTTTTCTTATTATAGCACACACAATTTTTCAAATTGCAGTTAGTGAAATTAATTGGTTTAGATTTATAATATTGATTTTTGCTTTGCCTTTATTTTTCACTGTAATCGGTGCTTTTGCTTTGAGAAGTACAGAAAGTCTAAAAGAAGAGAACTTTTTAAAGTTAATGAAATTAGCGTTTAAAATAAACGTAAAAGGGTTGAAGATATTTTCTGAAAAAGGGAGTTAAAAACTACTGCTAAAAGCCTTAATCGTTGTACCATTCTGCCACACCCAAGCTATACGTATTTTTCCGACTTCGGATTAAATTAATTTTCCTAACATAAACCATTAGAAAGTGTTTATTAACTGTCTCTAAAATCATTTGACTTTTATCCCAATTGATGTCAGAAAAGCTACAGTACTCTCAAAATAAAATTTAATTAATATGGAAATAGAAAAATGAAATGGATAAAAAATAAAATGCTCAGATAATGAACAGTTTTAACTCAACTTATTTAATATTTTAATCAAAAAAATGAACAATTCAACATCTAAAACATATGTATTAAATGTAGTTAACTATGTAATGATTTGTTTCATTATTCAAATCATATTGACTATTATTGTTAATCCACCAAACGAGAATGCTGAATTTAATGGAAGCACCATTTGGTTGTTCTTTATATTTTTTATAATTTATAAAATTGGAATTGTTTTAAAAAATGATAAAAATATTTTTATAAGTCGTCTTTTACAATCATTAGTTATCCTATACGTAACAAACAATTTTTATACTATTTTTAATGTAATAGATTCGAATTACTTTGGGTATGGATTTATGCTCTATGAAAAAGTTGAAAATCCTGCTATTTATAAAAATTTTTTATTTTGGCAAACCGGAGTTTTAAGTGGCTATAATTTCTATTTAATATCTTCAAATTTTATTGATAAACTTTTTATAGTTCCTATAATTGGATATTTAGAATGTTTAATAAAAGCTATCTATCCTGATCTTTTTATTGTATTAATTATTCAAATTCCATTCATAATAAAAAATAAAAAATTCTTAAATTGGACTACAGAATAATTATCTTTTCACAATACCAAGCTGCCGTAAATCCAGCTCCTTGAAGTCTGAATAAAAGTCATTAATAGTAGTTGAGATAGCACACTGCTCTTCGAATGTCCCAGCTCCACGAAGTCTGAATAAAAGTCATTAATAGCAATATTATAGCACGCTGCTCTTCGAATGTCTCTGACTTCGAAGCGAATAATAATTCCTTATATAGAAATAGACAACCGCAGTCTCCAAGCTCCACGAAGTCTGAGTAAAAGTCATTAATAGCAGTATTATAGCACACTGCTCTTCGAATGTCTCTGACTTCGAAGCGAATAATAATTCCTTCCTAAGAAATAGACATCGCAGACTTGATAATTCATAGCAAAATCTACCATTCTCAACAATAAAAATCCTAGCAAAATTTAAACACAAAAGATATCTATTGTGTCATTTCGACGTTAGGAGAAATCACATAATTTGTTCACGATATGTGATTTCTCCTAACATCGAAATGACACAGCCTCTTATTATTACAAACAAAAAAAGGACAACTCCCGTCGTCCTTTTAAAATCATATAAAATTAAATTACATATTCCTTCTATACTGCCCACCCACTTCAAACAACGAACTCGTAATTTGACCAAGCGAACAATATTTGGTGGCTTCCATCAAACGTTCAAAAATGTTTTGGTTGTTGATGGCGGCTTCTTGTAAACCATTTAATTGTTCGTTCACTTTTTGCTCGTGCAATTGGTGTAGGGTTTCTAAGGTTTTAATTTGAAATTGTTTTTCGTCTTCAGTGGCACGAATTACTTCTCTTGGCACGACAGTTGGCGAACCTTTTGAACTTAAAAACGTATTTACCCCAATAATTGGGAAATCGCCATTGTGTTTTAAGGTTTCATAATACAACGATTCTTCTTGAATTTTAGAACGTTGGTACATCGTTTCCATTGCACCTAAAACGCCGCCACGTTCTGTGATGCGGTCGAATTCTTGTAAGACCGCTTCTTCCACTAAATCGGTTAATTCTTCAATGATGAACGAACCTTGAATTGGGTTTTCGTTTTTGGCTAAACCTAACTCTTTGTTGATAATCAACTGGATTGCCATTGCACGACGAACGGATTCTTCGGTTGGTGTTGTAATGGCTTCGTCATACGCATTCGTATGCAACGAGTTACAGTTATCGTAAATGGCATACAAGGCTTGCAACGTTGTTCGAATATCATTAAAATCAATTTCCTGAGCGTGCAATGAACGTCCCGACGTTTGAATATGGTATTTCAACATCTGAGCTCTTTCGTTGGCTCCGTATTTATTTTTTAAGGCTTTTGCCCAAATTTTTCTTGCCACACGACCAATCACGGCATATTCCGGATCGATTCCGTTGGAGAAAAAGAAGGATAAATTAGGTCCGAAATCGTTGATGTTCATTCCGCGACTCAAATAATATTCCACGTAAGTGAAACCATTTGCCAATGTGAACGCTAATTGTGTGATGGGGTTTGCCCCTGCTTCCGCAATATGATAACCCGAAATAGAAACCGAGTAGAAATTTCGAACGTTCTTTTTAATGAAATATTCCTGCACGTCGCCCATCAATCGAAGAGCGAATTCGGTGGAGAAAATACAGGTGTTTTGTGCCTGATCTTCTTTTAAAATATCGGCTTGAACGGTTCCGCGAACTTGAGCTAAGGTTTTAATTTTGATATCTTGATACACATCTTGCGGTAGCACTTGGTCTCCTGTTACTCCTAATAACATCAAACCTAAACCATTATTTCCTTTTGGAAGTTCGCCGTTGTAGGTTGGACGAACGAAACCATTTTTCTTATAAATTTCGTTGATTTTTTCTTCTACCTCAACTTGCAAATTATTTTCGATGATGTATTTTTCACAATTTTGGTCGATGGCGGCATTCATAAAAAAGCCAAGCAACATCGGAGCCGGACCGTTGATGGTCATACTCACAGACGTTAACGGATGACTTAAATCGAAACCGGAATATAATTTTTTGGCATCGTCTAAACAGCAAATGGAAACCCCAGCATTACCAATTTTTCCGTAAATATCGGGACGTAAATCGGGGTCGTTTCCGTATAATGTTACCGAATCAAACGCGGTTGATAAACGTTTGGCGGGTAAACCTGCACTCACATAGTGAAAACGTTTATTGGTTCGCTCCGGTCCGCCTTCTCCGGCAAACATTCGCGATGGATCTTCGCCTTCTCGTTTAAAAGGGTACAATCCGGATGCAAAAGGGAATTCTCCCGGAACATTTTCCTGTAAATTCCACTTTAAAATATCGCCCCAAGCTTGGTATTTTGGCAATGCTACTTTTGGTATTTGTGAATGCGAAAGTGATTCGGTGTGCGTTTGAATTTTGATTTCTTTGTCACGCACTTTGAACGAATAAATCGGGTTTTTGTATTTATTCACTTTTTCATCCCACGTTAAAATGATTTCCCAGTTGAATGGGTCGAGGTTCATTTTTACACGGTCAAATTCTTTGGTTAATAAACTTAAAAATTCTTTGTTTATGTCAGACTGAGCCTGTCGAAGTCGTTCTTCATCCAAACCGAATTTAGTTAACCCTAATTTATTGATATGTCCAACCGATTCGATGGTTTTATAAATTCCGTATAATTTTTGAGCGACATCTACTTGTGATAAAACCGTTTCATCATACTTGCGATTATTCTCTGCAATTTCCGAAAGGTAACGTGTTCTGTGTGGTGGAATGACGAAGATTTTCTCACTCATTTCACGTGTGATTTCGAAGGTAGATTGTAAATCGGCTTCGGTTTTTTCGACGATTTTGTCCATCACTTTTTTGTAAAGTGTGTTCATTCCCGGATCATTAAATTGCGAAGCAATTGTTCCGAAAACGGGTAACGAATCTAAATCGGCATCCCAAAGGTTATGATTGCGTTGGTATTGTTTTTTCACGTCACGAAGTGCATCGAGTGAACCTCTTTTGTCGAATTTGTTGATGGCGACTAAATCGGCAAAATCAAGCATATCGATTTTTTCCAATTGCGTTGCGGCACCAAATTCCGGTGTCATTACGTATAATGAAACATCGGAATGTTCGATGATTTCGGTGTCACTTTGACCAATTCCGGAGGTTTCGAGAATAATGATGTCGTATTTGGCTGCTTTCAGCACTTGAATGGCTTCTGCAACATATTTTGATAACGCTAAATTGGACTGACGAGTAGCCAACGAACGCATATAAACGCGAGGATTATTGATGGCGTTCATTCGGATTCTGTCGCCCAACAACGCTCCGCCTGTTTTTCTTTTGGAAGGATCTACGGAAATTAATCCGATCGTTTTTTCAGGGAAATCGATTAGAAAACGACGAACTAATTCATCTACCAATGATGATTTTCCTGCTCCGCCTGTTCCTGTGATTCCGAGAACGGGAATTTTGGAGGTTTCATTTTTCTTGTGAATGGCATCGAGCGTTTCTTTTGCGATATCAGGGAAATTCTCTGCGGCAGAAATCACTCTTGCTATAGCTCTTGGATTTTTTTCTTCCAAATGATTAGCTTCTCCATTCAAATTATCGCCAATTGGGTAATCGGATTGTTGCACTAAATCGTTGATCATTCCTTGTAAACCCATTGCACGACCATCATCGGGCGAATAAATTCGAGTGATTCCGTATTCGTGTAATTCTTTGATTTCTTCGGGAAGGATTACGCCTCCTCCACCGCCAAATATTTTGATATGACCGGCTCCTTTTTCTTTGAGCAAATCGTGCATATATTTGAAATATTCGTTGTGACCGCCTTGGTAGGATGTCATGGCGATTGCATTGGCATCTTCTTGAATAGCAGTGTTTACGACTTCTTCTACGCTTCTGTCGTGGCCAAGGTGAATGACTTCTACACCGGTGGCTTGAATGATGCGTCGCATGATATTGATGGCTGCATCGTGTCCGTCGAAAAGGGATGCGGCAGTTACAATTCTTACTTTATTTTTAGGAATATAAGGAGTTGCTTGTTCCATTGATAAAAAAATGATGTTTTTGAGGGTGCAATTTACGGAATTAATAAAAAATAATAGCGGTTTTTTTGTTTTCTGTTGTCGGTTTTCTGTTGTCGGTTATTTTGAACGCAGATTTTAAAAATTGGAGTAATTATTTGTTTGGGGGTTGCCACGAAGTTGGAAAGGCACGAAGCTTTTGGGAACTCATAATTGGAACGCGGATTGGACGGATTAGCTGAAGCTAAACGCGGATTTTGGCGGATTTTTATTAGTTGTTTCTCGCAAAGCCGCAGAGACGCAAAGTTTAAAACCTTATTTTATTACTTTGTGGCTTTGCGACTTTGCGTCTCTGCGAGAAAATTTAAGTTAAAACTTAACAACACAACTCAGAAAAAGGCATAATAATTGCTTATTTTTGAAACATTAAATTATATCAAGTATGAAAAAAACGATTTTACTTTTATGTGCCTTTACATTTTTTAGCTGTGCAGAAATGCAGCAAATTGCCGCTCAACTTCCTCAAACCGGCGGTATGCTTGGGAATGCCGATATTGCCAGCGGGTTGAAAGAAGCTTTGAACAACGGAATTGACAAACAGGTTTCGAAATTGACTAAAACGGACGGATTTTTTAAGAACGAAGCGGTGAAAATTTTGCTTCCGGATGAGTTGAAAATGGTAGATTCCAGATTGCGTACGATGGGTTTATCGAGTTTGGCTGATGAAGGTTTGAAAGTGTTGAACCGTGCTGCGGAAGATGCTGTGAAAGAAGCGACTCCGATTTTTGTGGATGCGGTGAAGCAAATGACGTTTAATGACGCTAAGAATATTTTGATGGGAAATCAGACGGCGGCGACTTCGTATTTGCAGAATTCTACTTCTACTGCGTTGTATTCAAAATTTAATCCGGTGATTAAAAATTCTTTTGAGAAAGTAGGAGCGGATGAAATTTGGAAAGAAATCATTACGAAATATAATTCGATTCCGTTGGTGAAAAAAGTGAATCCTGATTTAACGGATTATACGACCACAAAAGCGATGGAAGGTGTTTTTAAAATGGTGGCTGTGGAAGAAAAAGAGATTAGAACGAATTTGAGTGCGAGAAGTTCTGATTTGTTGAAGCGGGTTTTTGCGATGCAGGATAATAAGTAAATTGCGGGTTGCGAGTTACGGGTTACGGGTTGGAAGATGAGACAGCTAAAAATTTAATAATCAATAACATATATATAACAAATGCTTAACACAACTTATGAATTTTTCTGCTGATATTTGCAGTATAAATTTAAGGTTTGTTTGGTTAGAGTTAGTTAGTAAAAAGAAAGTCAGTGATTGAGACCGCTGACTTTTTTTTATGCTTTAGACTGAACAAATGAAATGACAGCCGAGTTGAACTGCAGCGGTTGCTCAACATTGACTACGTGTCCGCAATTTTCTATCACAAATAATTCTGCCGTTTTATAGTGTTTTTCAACGACTTGACGAACGGAGGGCAGAAACATATAATCTTCTTGGCCCATGACATAAAGTGTGGGAATATTAATTTCGACTTGACGAAACCATTTGAGTACCGGATTGATTTCGGCGGTTAGTTTAAACCATTTTATGAATTCTTTTTGGTATAATTTTTTTGCTTCGTTGATGAAAAGTAGTCGTGATTGTTTGTGATTTTTTTTTGGCATAATCACAAAAGCAAAAAAACGGTAAAGCACTAAATAGGGTAAAACGTATTTGAAAATATTGCCGAGTTTCATTAAAATTTGCGACCGGAAATTCATTTTTAAAATGGCTCCGCCCATAATCATCGATTTTACTCGGGTGGGATGCATTTCTGCCAATTGTCTTATGACGATGGTTCCGAGTGAAATGCCAACAAAATGCGACGATTCAATTTTTAAATGATCGATTACTTCGTACACATCTTGGGCGATGGATTTGAAAGTATATTTTTGTTTGAATCCGTTTTTGAGGTTTGGTTTTGATTCGCCGTGCCCACGCAAATCAAGTAGCAAAACATTAAAGTGTTTTTGAAATTCTCTGATTTGTTTGAACCAAATAGACGAGCTTCCGCCCGCACCATGTACAAAGGTAACCCACTCTGAAGAATTTTCGTTTTTGTATGTTGAATAGGAAATCAAACTTTTTTTGGCAAATGTAGCATTTTTATACAAAAGTTGAATCTTAACAATTCTTAATGATAATTTAATTATTTGATAATGTATCTTTGCAAAAAAAATTTCACCCCAATGAAAGGCGTTTTTAAAGAAAATAAAGATTTAAAGTTTTTGAAACAAGAATTTTCAAACTTTTTGAAAAAGAAAAAGCAACCTAGTGCTGAAAAACCGGAAAATGTTCAAGCTGAAAAGAACGAAACACTTGTTCTAGAGGAAGTTGAACTATAATTTTTCGTGTAATTTTTTAAAATAAGGAAAGGCTTTCAATATCCGGCTTCCGTACCATGAAAACAATTCACCGTCTACAAAAATGGTTTTGGCATGGTGTGTGCAACGGCCAATTTCAAAAGCGTGTTCATCTTTAAACGGAAACGGTTCTGAGGATAAAAAAACAACTTCCGGGTCACCTTCTTGACGTATTTTTTCCAATTCAATTTCCGGATAACGTCCTTTTTCCTTGTATATATTTTCAAAACGATTTAGAACAAGCATTTCATTGATAAATGTATCTTTTCCGGCTACCATATACGGATTGGCCCAAATAAAATAAGCCACTTTTCGAAAAGGTTTATCCTTGATAAATTGTTGAAAATCATTGTACGCAAAAGTGATTTTATCATTCCATTTTTGAGCCTCCGTGCGTTTGTTGAAAATCTTTCCGAAATCAGTAATCATTTGCAAATTGTCTTCAATGGTAATAATATTTGTCACCCAAACCGGACAAATTTTGCTCAATTCTTCGACGATTTCTCGGGTGTTTTCTTCTTTATTGGCAATGATGATGTCGGGTTGAAGGGCTTTTATTTTATCGTATTTCACTTGTTTAGTTCCTCCAATAATTTGTTTGGTAGCTTTTAAATGCTTGGGGTGAACGCAAAATTTTGTGATGCCTACGATTTGGTCTTCTAAACCCAAATCATATAGAAGTTCGGTTTGTGAGGGAACGAGGGAAACGATTCGTTTGGGCGAAGTTTCAAATTGATGAAGATTATCAAGTTGGTCTTTTATTTTTATCATCTCACTAATTCATCATTTTCCCAAATTCCTTCTTTTTTTAGTTTTCCGTTCTTTTTAAACAGCTTTCCTTCCCCATGACGTTGATCATTTTTCCAAAAACCTTTGTACACTTCGCCATTTTTCCAATGATATTCTCCGTATCCGTCTCTTTTATCATTTTTAAATTCACCTTCATAATGTTCGTTGTCTTTCCAAGTAAAAATTCCTTTTCCGTGACGGAAATTATTTTGCCAATATCCTTTATAAATACTTCCGGTTTCAAAAATCCCAACTCCAAAACCTTCTGCATTTCCGTTTTTAGTTTGTCCGATGTATTGAAATTTTTTACCTTTTGAACTGGTTAAATTCAAAATTCCACTTGCCATCTGAAGCTCGTTTAACTTGGATTTTGCCACTTCTAAATCATTTTTCGTTTTTTCTAAATCACTTATTGCAACTTTATCATAGGCAATTATTGTATCATGTACCGTCTTTTCTCTTTGACTCAAAATGATTTTTGGCGACGTATTATTGGATTTATTTTGTAACAATTCAACTGTATTTATCCAAAGTGAATCTGACATTGGTATTGACTTAACGATTGTATTTGCTTCTTGTTCAAAACCTTCTAAATATAAATGAGTAGCTTGGAAGTATTTTTTATATGTTTCTAAAGAATCTATTTTGAGGGTATACTTCTCTTTTAATTCTTTTAACTCATTAGATTGCTTTTCTATTTTATAATTATATAATAAGTAGAAGCACAATCCTGTTATAAAAATGCTGCTTAGAAGTAAAATATAATTTTTTCTTTTAATCATATTGATTCCATTAGTCTGAATATCTTACTTGTTGATCATTAGATTTCCACAATCCACTTAATTGATCGATATATAGTCCAACCATGATTCCTCTTCCGTGATCAAACTCATATCCGGTTGCTCCACGAGTTCGAAATCTGTCAACATAACGTAATTCGAGTCGTGCTACATCTAGGAAACGATAACCTAAACCTACATATAATCTATTTTGGTTGAAAGTATTAAGAACGACATTTTTACCGATATTTAGTCCAATTTCGTTTGAAACAGCTGCATATAATGTATTGTTTTCATAAAAATCATTGGAATTAATCATGTATCTAATTCTGTAACGAAATCTAAATCGTGTAAAAAAACGATATTCATCTGCGTCAGCTTGTTCTTGCCAACGCAATTCGTAACGATATCGCCAAGTATGCATCCACTTTCCATTATCATGTTTGTAATGGTGGAAAAATTGAAAAGTAGTTCTTAGTTCATGATAATTAGGTCGTTCCAGATCTTCAGGTTTCCCAACATATTCGTTGGTATGCATGTATCCGATTGGTGAAATTGAAAGTCGAGAATTTTTAGTAAATTGATAATTAATCCAAGGTCTGATGCTGGTTCGCAAATGGCTATCAAACATGCTTCCGGAGTTTAATTCGTTTTTACTTCTATAAACAAAATCTGCTCCAACGCCCCAATTTTCATTGAAAAACTCATTAATTTCTGTTTTGTGCCAAAAAACAGAATGCGGGTAAACAGTTTTTCTCTCCTGAGCATAATTCAGTAGTGGAGATAAAAATAAGGCTAATACTACTCTATATTTCAATTCTTTGTGTTTTATCAAAAAACAAAAATAGGTTTCTCAATAAAAATTAAAAAATAATACTCGTTAATTTCCTGCTAATTTTTAACATTTAGAAGGATTTCTTCCATCTCCAATTTTAATTTCAACGCTTCTTCTCTTGCTTTTACTGCAAAATCTTCTCCGGCTGAAGCATAGATAATTCCGCGTGACGAATTGATTAGCAAACCAACATTGGCATTCAATCCGTATTTGCAAACTTCTTGTAAACTTCCTCCTTGTGCTCCTACTCCGGGAACTAAAAGAAAACTATCGGGAACTATTTTTCTGATTTCTGTAAAATATTCTGCTTTGGTGGCTCCAACAACATACATTAAATTTTCACTGTTTTTCCAAGTTTTGGATGTTTCTAAAACGTGTTTATATATTTCTGTTTCTCCGGAAAGCTTCGTTTGAAAATCGAATGCACCTTCGTTGGAAGTTAATGCAAGTAAAATGGTGTGTTTATTTTCAAATGCCAAAAAGGGTTCCACAGAATCTTTTCCCATGTAGGGTGCAACGGTGACGGAATCAAAATTCAAATCTTCTAAAAAAGCTTTTGCATACATGGAAGAAGTATTGCCAATATCGCCTCGTTTAGCATCGGCAATCGTGAAAATTTTGGGATAATTTGTATTAATGTAATCAATTGTTTTCTGCAACGATTGCCAACCTTTTAATCCATAGGCTTCATAAAAAGCTGTGTTTGGTTTATAGGAAACACACAAATCATGGGTGGCATCGATGATGGCTTTGTTGAATTCAAAAATAGGATCTTCGGTTTGAAGTAGGTGTTTAGGAATTTTATTTAAATCCACATCCAAACCTATGCATAGAAACGATTTTTTAGTGTAAATTTGTTCAATAAGTTCTGTTGTAGTCAAGGTGTTGGTTTTTGTAGTTTGGCAAATTTACAAAGTAGATTTAGACAATCAATGAAATTATATAACAATCTGGAAAAATTGTGTAACAAGACAAGACGGATTTCATGATAATTTTGTGAATACAAGAACAAACAAGTATTAATTTAAAATTAAACTATCATGAACACAACAGATTTAAAAGGAAAATGGAACGAGTTAAAAGGTAAATTAAAACAACAATATGCCGATTTAACAGATGATGATTTACTATACGTTGAAGGAAAAGAAGACGAACTTTACGGAAGAATTCAACAAAGAGTTGGTAAATCGAAAGAAGAAGTTAAAGATATGATCGACAAGCTTTAATAAGCACCATTACTGAAAAGAGGAATTATGATAATTCCTCTTTTTTTAAATTTAACCACTATTGTTGCATGCTAACCACTGTAAAAAAAGACGACCATCCTGCCTTAAACCTGCTTTTTATAATAAGTTTGGTTTTTGTTTTATATATACTCAAACCGATCGTTGTACCTATTATAATTGCCATCATTTTAAGTGTCTCGGTTTTTCCGTTCGTATTGTATTTGGAACGAAAATGGCACTTTAATCGAGTAGCATCTGCAATTTTTGCTATTTTATTGTTATCGTTGCTAGTTTCTGGCTTGATTACCTTTATTGGATTTCAAATTTCAGATATTATGGATAAAGGTGGTGATTATGCAGATAAATTAAGTGAAGTCTATAATTCTCTGGCCACAAAAATCGAAACTACGCTTGGCATGAATAAAAGCGACTTATCATTAAAAAAATTAAATCTTGGTGAAACTTTAAAAGAGAACTCATCCAGCATATTAGACTTCGTTACAATGTCCGGAAGTATTTTTACAGATGTAATTTTGATTCCACTATATATATTTTTCTTCTTAATTTACCGAAAATTTTTCAAAAGCTTTTTTTACAGAGCATTTTCAAAGGATGGAAACACTTTGAAAGCAAAAACAATTTTGAGTAAACTCTATGATGTTCAACAAAATTATTTGGTAGGATTATTTATGGTTATGGGAATTGTTGGTGTTCTCAATTCTATAGGTTTATTAATTTTAGGAATTGATAATGCTATTTTCTTTGGGTTTTTGGCGGCTTTATTATTGTTAATTCCTTACATAGGAATAATTATTGGATCATTGCTTCCCGCAATTGTTGCTTTAGCCACGAAGGATTCTTTATGGTATCCGGTTGGCGTTATTGCCATTTTTGTGTTTATTCAATTTATAGAAGGAAATTTTATTACTCCAAAAATCACAGGTTCAAAAGTGAGCATAAATGCTTTTGTTGCTATTCTATCCATCATCTTGTTCTCAATGCTTTGGGGGACAGCCGGAATGGTGGTTGCGTTGCCGGTTATTGCCAGCTTAAAAGTTGTTTTTGACACGATTCCTGAACTAAAACCTTATGGGTTTTTGATTGGGGAACCGCTTGATGAACATTTGAGAAGCTCCGCCAGAATAAGGTTAAAAAACTGGAAAAAAATAAGGGATGATAAACAAAACCCGAATTAATTTATAAGCTCTAATTCTTCTAAAAGCATAAACTTTCCCGGAAATTATATAACAAACAAAAAAAATTATGTAACATAAGTAGTGCTTAGTTGGGCTAAATTTGTTATATACATTAACGAAATTATTAATTTAAAAACCAAAATCATGAATACAACCGATTTAAAAGGAAACTGGAATGAGTTAAAAGGAAAGTTAAAACAACAATATGCTGATTTAACCGACGACGATTTATTATACGTTGAAGGAAAAGAAGATGAACTTTACGGAAGAATTCAACAACGTGTTGGAAAATCTAAAGATGAAGTCAAAAAAATGATTGATAAGCTTTAAGTTTAGTTATAAAAAATGCTACGAAAAAGAATGACTTTCAAAGAATTAGGTTTGATTTTAAGTAATTAAACCTAATTCGATGACAGTTGTCAAATCAAATTTTTATAACATTAAAATTTACTTTTATGAAATCAATTTTTACTTTATCCTTTGTTGCCGTTTTGTTTTTAACTTCTTGTTCTGAAAAAATTGTTGGAACATGGAACGTTCAAAAGTTTGAAACAATTAAACCCGGCGAACAAAATATTTCTTTGAACAACATAGGAACTATTACTTTTAATAAAAACAATACAGGAGAGAAAAGCTTATATTATAATGTTTTGGGAGTAGAAACAAAAGACGATGTTCCGTTCAAATGGAATTTGAATGAACCATACATAACAATAGAAAGCGAAAATTCTTCAATTGCTAAAACATGGATTTTAATCGAAAACAACAGAAAATCACAAAAGTGGAAATCTACAGATGGTTCCAATGAAATTCAAACCTTAGAATTAACAAAATAGACTTATTAATTCACCCCACAAGGCATAACTCTTCAAAAAGTTATGTCTTGTTTTATATTAAAATTGTATTTACTGTCTTTTTTGCTAAATTTACTACGAATTAACCATAGAATATGAAAGCCTTTTTAAAATTTGATTTTAACATATTGACTAAAAAAATTTTAGAACAAAAGCTGAGCGAATTAGGCTTAAAACCTATGATTCTAAGTTTTGGCGAAATTGAGTTTTCAGAAAATATTTCTGCTGAAAAACTACAAGAAATGACCATCATGCTAAATGAATACGGTATTGAAGTTATTGAAAATCAAAAAAGTATATTGGTGCAAAAGATAAAAGATACTATTACAGAAATGGTGAATAGTGAAGAACCACTGTCTGTAAAAAGTTCTGTTTATCTCACCGAAAAATTAAATCACAGTTATGGTTATTTATCAAATCTGTTTTCAGAAGTAACATATACCTCAATAGAAAATTTTATAATTATTCAAAAAATTGAATTAGCTAAAAGCCTAATCATCAACAATCAATTAACATTAACAGAAATTGCTTTTAAATTAAATTATTCCAGTGTTGCCCATTTGAGCACACAGTTTAAAAATATTACCGGAATTACACCATCTGCCTTTCAACGAATCATCGCCAAACGAAGATTAAAATCATTCAACTAACTATAATAAACACTTTGTATGCAAAAAGAACACATTACCATTGCTTTGGCCGATGATGATGAAGATGATAGACTTTTTTTTAAAGATGCCTTTGAAGAATTAAAAATTAATACCGTAGTTTCCACGCATTGTGATGGTGAAGAATTGATGAAATATCTTCATGATCCTGAAACAGTTTTGCCAAATATCCTTTTTTTAGATTTGAATATGCCTAGGAAAAATGGATTTGAATGCTTACTAGAAATTAAAAAAGTACAAAAATTTGATGATATTGCCATTGCTATTTATTCAACTTCATCTTCTGAGGAAGATATTGAAAATACATTTGTGCAAGGAGCTAATATTTATATCAAAAAGCCAAGTGAATTCAGTACTTTAAAAAAAATATTAAGTGAAGTGGTTACGCTAAATTGGCAATACCATACATCTGGACTAAACAAAGAAAATTTTTTGTTAAGAATGTAATATGAAAATTCAAGACCTAAAAAAATCGACTCTACTTCTCAAAATCGCATTTGTGGTTTCGTTGGCGGTCATTTTATTTACGGCTTCTGTTTCATACAAACATATCATCAATCTCAACAAATCAAGAGATTTAGTTATTCATTCTTATGAAGTTCAATTGGAACTTGAACGTGTTATTTCCTATATCAAAGATGCAGAAACAGGTTATCGCGGTTATTTATTATATGGTGATACCACTTTTTTAGATTCGTATTCCAATTCCAGAGAAAAAGTAAATCAAGCTTTTTTTAATTTAAAAAATCTTACACTAGACAATCAATCGCAGCAAAAAAAGTTAAAAGAACTGTATCATTTGATTGTTTTGCGGTACACTTATTTTAATAAAAGTTATGAAGACAAAGATCTTTATAAAAAATATTATGAAGCCAATGGTAAGAAAGTGATGGATCAAATTCGGAATAAAGTTGACGAAATGGTTTCTCTTGAAAACAGCATTTTGAAAAAACGTGAATTTGATTTTCGAGATTCTGTTTCCTATACACCACTTTATGCTTTATTGGTCATTCTTATCACATTATTTTTTATTGTTATTGCTTACATTAAAATTAACAGCGATTTTAAAAAAATTGAACGCTCCAATTCAAGGCTACGTGTTTCTCAAGAATCTATCAATCAAGCAGAAATTTTAGGGAATTATTGTAGTTGGACATGGAATTTGGAAAAAGATGAAATTCAGTTTTCGGATAATCAGTTTCGGCTTTTTGGATTAGAACCGCAAGTTTTTGAAGCAACGCACACCGATTTCTTAGGTTTTGTTCATCCGGATGATTATGAAATTACATCAAAAGCATTCAATGAAATTCCTGTAAATGAAAATCTTTCAACAATCAATTATCGAATTATTAATAAAAATGAAGAAGTACGTCATTTGCGATCGGTTGGAAAATTATTCATTAATCGCTTTAACGAAAAAATTATTATCGGAACCACACAAGATGTTACTGATGATATTGTTAAGAAAATTATACTCAGAGAAAAAAATACCGATTTAGAAAGAAACAACAAAGAATTGGTTGAATTCAACTATGCTGCCAGTCATGATTTGCAAGAACCGCTAAGAAAAATTCAAACCTTTATTTCTCGTATTAATGAAAAGGAAAAAGAAAATCTTTCTGAAGCAGGAAAAGAATATATGGAAAGAATCGTGGTTTCGGCAAGCAGAATGCGAGTTCTAATTGATGATTTATTGCAATATTCCAGAACCAATAAAACAGATGCGAGTTTTGAAGAAGTAGATTTGAATGAAACTGCCACAGCTGCTGTTCAAGAATTATCGCAATTAATTGAAGAAACCAATGCAACCGTTGATTTTTGTCAATTACCGGAAATTAAAGGAATTCCATTTCAGTTAAGACAATTATTCATCAATCTAATAAATAATTCCATCAAATACAAAAAGCCGGATCAACCTCCAATCATAACCATCAGTTATGAAAAAATAAAAGCCAGCGAAGATGATCAAATTGATGACAATTCAAATAGAGTTTATCATAAAATTAGTTTTGTAGATAACGGAATTGGTTTTCATCCGGATGATTCAAAGAAAATTTTTCTGCTCTTTAATCGACTTCATGCCAAAGACAGTTATCCAGGAACCGGTGTTGGATTAGCCATTTGCAAAAAAATTGTAAAAAATCATTACGGTTTTATTTGTGCCAATGGCCAGCCAGATGAAGGTGCGTTAATCACTGTTTATTTACCAACAGAATATTAAAAAAATTTTAAATGCCGGCTATACAAACTTATTTCAAATCATTTTACGAAGTTATCTTAGATACTTTTGATGGTTTTTCGGAGTTCAAAATTCTTAAAATGAGCTCTTCTTTGGCTTACATAACTGTTTTTTCGTTGGCACCGCTACTTCTTGTTATTCTATTTATTTGTGATGTTTTTTGGGGAAGAGAAGCGATTGAAGGTGCAATTTATTCGCAAATGAAGGACTTTCTCGGGCCGTCAGCAGCAGAGCAAATTCAGTCGATGATTCAAAATTTAGCTTTATCCCCAAACAGCACCATAGCCGCTGTGATTGGAATTGGAACTTTAATTTTTGCCGCAACATCAGTTTTTGCAGAAATTCAAGATTCCATTAATACCATTTGGAGCTTACGACCTAAGAAAAGATCCGGGATTTGGTTATTCATCAAAGCTAGACTATTATCGTTTGGCGTGATTGGAAGCTTGGGATTCATTATGCTTGTGGCACTTGGCTTTTCTACATTATTAGACGGAATTAGTGATCAATTAGCCAAAAATTATTCTGAAATTAGTATTGGGTTTATCCATTTTTCTAACATTATAGTAACTTTCTTAATTACCTCTTTACTTTTTGGAGCCATCTTCACCATTCTTCCGGATGCAGACATTACTTGGAGACAAGTTCGTGTTGCGGCTTTCACAACAACGGTATTGTTTATGCTCGGTAAATTTTTAATTACTTTCTATATTTCAAATTCAAATATTAGCGATGTGTATGGAGCTGCCGGATCTATTGTGGTTTTGATGGTTTGGGTTTACTACTCTTCAGTAATATTATATTTAGGTGCAACATTTGCCAAATGCTATGCAGTTAAGTTTGCAGAACCCATAAAGCCTTCAAAATATGCCGAGATTGTGCAATATATAACAGTTACTACAGAGGCCAAAACAATTCAATCGGCAGATCATGAAATCAAAGATTTGAAAAAAGAAAAAGAGATTTGTATTGATGACATTAAAACTAGTTAATAAATTCAATTATTAAGATTTTAAAACTTTCTAATTAAAATTAAATCTCATGTAAAAATGAGATTTTTTTTTGGCCAAAATCAACCAAAACCCCTTTAAAATTGGGAAATGTGGTAATTCTATAACAAAATCAAAATATCTTGTAACACAACACGAACTTGATTGTCGCAACTTTGTAATGTTAAATCAAGTGAATAAAATGAAAAGAATTAACACAAAAAAGTTTTTTGAAATCACGGCATCCTTATTACTATTTATGATGGTTTCACTATCATGTATTGAAGAGGAAGAAAAAAAAATGACAAAGTCAGAATTTGATTTTGAAATTGAAAATATTACACGATTGAGTACTATTAATTTGAGATTAAAATTAGCATTCAATCAGTTCATTGAAAAAAGTGAAGATAGTTTATTAATAAACATGTTTTCGGAATTTGAAAAAAATCACAATCAAGTTGATACAATCATAAATTCTGTTGCTCAAAAAAAGCTCATTGTTTTATCTGATGTGTTTTCAAAAAAAACAAATCAGTTTCAAATTTCATCAGAAAATGGTTTAAAAGATTTTAGAATTTTTTTAGAAAAAGAAAAAGAAAAATTAGAAAAAATTCGTCAAAAAAATAAAGTTCAGGACTTAAATGATTTTTACGAAAAAAAAATTGAAGAACTGGAACAAAATATTACCACAATTAATAATTTTTTAGAAACCCAAAATAAACCCAATTACTAATTACTTAAAATTATTTACACCATGAGAAAATTAATCTTAACAGCACTAACTTGTTCAGCGTTCTTCGTTTCAAATGCACAAACGAATGATAATGCCACTACCGGAGCGAGCTTTGGTATCAAAGGAGGAGTAAACTTCTCTAACCTTTACACAGAAGATATAGACGACAACAATGTTTTAACTAGTTTCAATGTAGGTGTGTTTGTTTCAATGCCAATTACAAATTTCTTATCCATTCAACCGGAATTTTTGTATTCCAGAAAAGGTGCAGAATTGGTTTATGACAATGCTTTTGCTTCAGGAACCGGAAAATTCAAATTGAATTATATTGAGGCTCCAATTTTATTGAAAGTAAATTTAACAGAGAACCTTAATATTCATGCCGGACCTTATTTTGCCTATTTAATTGATGCAGAAGTAACAAACGAATCTAACAGTGGAGATTTTGATTTTGAAGAAAACGTAGACAATGATGATTTTAACAAATTTGATTACGGTTTATCTGCCGGTGCAGGATTCGATTTTGATTCAATAGGTTTTGGAGTTCGTTACAACTATGGTTTATCAACCGTTGGTAAAGAAAGAAGCTTCTTAGGAACAACCTATACTTTTCCTGACGGAAAAAACAGTAACTTAAGCATTTATGCTGCTTATAAATTTTAATATTAACTTTAAAAAACATATATTATGTCAAACTTATTATACACAGTCGCAGTAGTATTAATTATACTTTGGGCACTCGGATTTTTTGTTTACAGCATCGGATCAATTATCCACATTTTATTAGTCATCGCTGTAATCGCTATTTTGTTTAGATTAATCAAAGGAAGAAATATATAACCATTAAAAACACAAATTATGAAAGCATCAAATGTATTATTAGGAGTATTAGGCGGATTAGCCGCAGGAGCAGTTTTAGGAGTTTTATTTGCACCGGACAAAGGTGAAAACACCAGAAGAAAAATTGCCAAAAAAAGTGGTGATTTAAAAGACACCGTAAAATCAAGTTTTAATGATTTCTTGACTTCAGTTGAAGATCAGTATCATTCACTTACTTCAAAAGCAGAAGACGTTGCTCATAACGTAGCAAATGAAGGAAAAGCGAATCTTGAAAAAATTAACCGCGAATTGAATAAATAAAATTATAAATCATGGAAAATATAGCCACAAATTTAGGTAAGCTTTACGACAAAGCAGAACAGTATTCAAAAACAAGTTTAGAACTTATCAAGTTGAATGCTATTGATAAATCATCAGATGTTATATCATCACTAGCTGTTGTTCTATCGCTAACGCTTGTTGTGGCTATATTTACATTATTTATAAATATTGGATTAGCACTGCTGATTGGTAAACTATTAGCAGATTATGCAATGGGATTTTTCATTGTGTCCGGATTCTATGTTTTTGTTGGTATTTTAATTTATATTTTCAGAAAACCTTTAATCAAAATTCCAATTGATAATATCGTAGTAGGAAAATTGATGAAAGAGAAAGATGAAAAATTCTTAGAAGACCAAATCAATAATTCAAATTTATAGTATCATGAAAAAGCTAAATCAAAACGAATTATTGGATCAAAAAATTGCATTGCTCACAATACAGCACAGACAAGAACTTGTTGAAATTAAAGAACAATTCAAACTTGTGCAAGAAAGCATTTCTCCATCCAACATTATTCAAGAAGGACTACAAGGAGTATATCAAACCGTTACTGATAAAAATAAACTACTTCCGATGCTTCCAACTCTTTTAAGTTTGGTTGGCGGATATGTTTCAAAAAAAGTAATCATTGGTAATTCCAGTAATCCAATAAAAAAAGTGCTTGGTACCGTTTTACAATTTGTAGTTACCAATTACTTAACAAAAGTAAATTCAAAAGAAGAAACTGTTTCAGAAACAGAAGAACCAGAATTAAATAAATTATAATAACCTTAAACCTTAATAAAATGAAAAATTTAAAATCACTTTTCGTAGCTTCAATCGTTGCTGCTACATTCGTTTCATGTGCAGACGAGAAAAAAACTCAGGCAGAAAAAGCCGTAAACAATTACACAGCTTATATTGATTCTGTTAGCAATGTTGCTTCAGAAGATTTAGCTGAAAAGTGGGATGATGTTGAAAGTGCTTATGTAGCTAAAAAAATTGAAGCAGAAAGTGCTTTAGAAAATTTAGAAGATAGAGCAGAATTAGACAGAAAAGTTGAAGAATCATCAGCAAAATATGAAGCATTTAAAGCTAATTTAGTTGCCGAAAGACAAAAAATGGAAGCGGCAAACTACAAAGCAAAAGTAAGATCTTCACTTTTTGGTGGTCAACAAATTAATGATGACATGAATTTTGATTGGGTTAACAAAGATAACATCTTGCAAACCTATGAAACTTTTGTAAACACTGCCTCAGATAATAAAGACAATTATTCAAGAGAAGAATGGGACGAAATCAAATTGCTTTATGAAGCATTAGATACCCGTAAAAATACAGTTGAAAAAGAAGGGTTGTCTGGTTCAGATAATTTAAAAATTGCAGGTTTAAAAACCAGATTTGCTACTTTCTTTAAAGTAAATAGAATAGGTGCAAAATCAGAAGAAAACGCTGAAGCAAAAGAATAACCTACTCTTTTGTGGAAAGGAAAACGGAGCCAATTTGGCTCCGTTTTTTTATTTAAAATACTTCCGATTCTTTTAATTTTTCGGTGTTGCTCACTAACTGCAACTCTTCGATCATTTTGTGAATATTTCCGTTCATAAAACCGTCTAAATCAAAAATACTCAACCCTATTCGGTGATCGGTAATTCTGCCTTGAGCATAATTATACGTTCTAATTTTTGCCGAACGGTCACCACTACTCACTTGCGAAGTACGTTTTGTGGCATCTTCCGCTTGTTTTTTGGCTAATTCCATTTCATACAAACGCGAACGTAAAACCGTTAACGCTTTGTCTTTGTTTTTATGTTGCGATTTTTCATCTTGACATTGAGCCACCAATCCGGTTGGAACGTGCGTCATCCTTACAGCCGACTTCGTCGTATTCACCGATTGACCACCAGGACCTGATGAACAGAAATAATCAATACGCACATCATTCATATCAATTTGAACATCAAATTCTTCCGCTTCCGGCAAAACCATTACGGTTGCTGCTGATGTGTGAACTCTACCTTGTGTTTCCGTTTGAGGAACACGTTGCACGCGATGAACTCCGGCTTCAAATTTCAATGTTCCGTAAACATCTTCTCCGGTTACTTCAAAAATTACCTCCTTAAAACCTCCGGCAGTTCCGTCGTTCATATCTACCACTGAAGTTCTCCAACCACGACCTTCGCAGTATTTGGTGTACATTCTGTATAAATCTCCAGCAAAAATGGAAGCTTCATCCCCACCCGTTCCGGCACGAATTTCAACCATCACATTCTTTGCATCTTCGGGATCTTTCGGAATCAACATAAACTTGATTTCGTCTTCCAATAATGGCATGCGTTCTTTGGCATCATCCAATTCCATCTTGGCCATTTCAACCATTTCGGCATCCGAACCATCGGCAATAATTTCGTTGGCTTCTTCGATACTTTGTGTCAAACGGATGTATTCTTCACGCTTGTCCACCAAACCTTTTAAGGTTTTATATTCTTGGTTCAATTGCACATAACGCTTCTGATCGGCAATCACATCAGGCTGAATAATCAAATCTGATATCTCGTCGAAACGTTGTTTTACATATTGTAATCTGTCTAACATAGTCTTATAACTCTATTTTGGAGTGCAAAAGTACGACTTTTTGTGTCAAGTGTCAAGTTTCTCATTTCAATGTTTTGTTGTAGTATTGTTAAACAAAATCTTTGATTATGAAATACCGTATTTTACTATTATTGTTAGTGATTATTTTTTCTATTAACGCTTGTCAGAAAGACTATTCTACTCAAGAAGTGGATTGGTTAATTGGCACTTGGGAAAACAAAACAGAAGATGGAACATTTACAGAAACTTGGTACAGAACAAAGAACGAAACAAAAGAAGGATTAACCTATGATCGATTAGAAGCAAAAAGTACCTTTATTAAAAATGGTGACACTTTGTTTCAAGAAGAAGTAATTCTCTTCAAAATGGATAAATGGATTTATTCTGTGATGGCTTCCAATCAAAACGATGGAAAAGCGACTCTTTTTACTGCTACAACTGTTACGAATAACGAATTAATTTTTGAAAATCCAGAACACGATTTTCCAAAAAAAATCACCTACAAAATAGTAAATAAAGACAGTTTGTATGCGGAAATTAGTGGTGACGGGAAGAGTCAGGGGTTTCCGTTTAAGAAAGTGAATTGATAAAAGGAAAAACTACAGATTTGCTGATTTTTTTAATCTGTGGTTTTGGTTTGGAAATAGTAGGTGGTAATAAATTCTTTATAGTTGAATTTAATAAAATTAAACTCAATTTAGTTTAATATATCTATATGAAAACAAATTTATATGCTCAAATAACTGAGTAACATACAAGAGCGGCAAGCAAACGTAACTGAAAGTAATTCAAATGATTGAGATTTATAACCGAAAAGAAATATTCATATAAAATTATAGATTAGAACAAAAAAAGAATTAAATAATCTTTATGAGAATCGTAGATAATGAACAAATTTGGAAAGGTTTTTTTTCATACTTACAAGGTTATGAAATTATTGATAGTTATGTAAAAGTACCATTCAAAATGAATTTAACTTTTAATGGCAACTCATTTATAGGAACAACAATCGATTCGGAATCTGAAAATATTTTCACAGAACCAATTAAAGTAAAAGGATTTATTGAAAATGACAAAATCAGTTTCATTGTAAATTATCCATACTTTTACTTTAAAGACGAAAACGGTCAAATTTTAGTTGACAAAAATATCAAACATCCTAATATAGAATATCTTGGTTTTTATGACGAAATGGAAAAAAAATTTTCAGGAACTTGGGAAATGATAATTTATGAAGAAAAGATTACGGAAAATGAATATATTGAAGAAGTTGCAAATGGAGAGTTTGAAATATACAGGGAAAAGTAAATTCAATATTTTAAAATATTAAAAACAGAAATTTGGAAGACAATTTGCCAACCACTAACAGCTACTAAAACGTTAAAAGCTATTTACAGCTACTCGCCATTTTTGAACAAAAAAAATCCCGACTCTAATCGGGATTTCTATATTCTATTCTCTATACTCTTATTTCTTCTCCGGAATATTCTCCAAAATCTCCAACACAAATTTCCAATATTTTTGTGCCGATGAAATCGAAGCTCTTTCATCCGGAGAGTGAGCTCCGTGAATCGTTGGTCCAAACGAAATCATATCCATGTTTGGGTAATTGGTGCCTAAAATTCCACATTCTAAACCGGCGTGGCACGCTACTACATTTGGTTTGGTGCCGTTTTGCTTTTCGTAAATATTCACTAAAACATCTAAAATTGGTGAGTTCACATTCGGTGTCCAACCCGGATAACTTCCGCCAAAGGTCACTTCGCAGCCCATCAATTCAAATGCAGAACGCAATGCATTCGCTAAATCAAATTTGGATGTTTCAACCGAGGAACGAGTCAAACATTGAACGGTTATATTTCCTTCTTTTACGGTAACCTTTGCAATATTGTTGGAGGTTTCAACCAAATCTTCCATGTCGGCACTCATTCGGTAAACGCCGTTGTGAGCCGCATAAATCGCACGAATCAATCCTTCTTGAATGCCTAAATCCATTACTTTTTCCGGTAATTCGGTTTCGGTAATTTCGATGGTTAAATTTGGTTCAGTCGTTTTGAATTCAGTTTTAATATTATCAATTATGTTTTGCATATCCAATTGAAATGCTCCTTCATAAATAGCCGAAATAATCACTTTGGCCACACTCTCTCTCGGAATGGCATTTCGTAAACTTCCACCATTAATTTCAGCAATTTGTAAACCGAAATTTTGAAAACCGTCAAACAACAAACGATTCATAATTTTGTTGGCATTTCCCAATCCTTTATGAATATCCATTCCGGAATGACCGCCTTTTAAACCTTTAACAGTAATGATAAAAGCCAACGAATTTTCGGGAGTTTCTTCTTCTTTATAACTTCTTGTCGCAGTTACATCTACTCCACCGGCACAACCAATGTCAATTTCATCATCTTCTTCGGTATCTAAATTCAACAGAATTTCTCCGTTTAACAAACCGCCTTTTAAACCCATTGCTCCGGTCATTCCGGTTTCTTCGTCAATGGTAAAAAGGGCTTCAATGGCCGGATGCGGAATGTCTTTACTTTCCAAAATCGCCATAATGGTCGCTACACCTAAACCGTTGTCGGCTCCAAGTGTAGTTCCTTTGGCACGAACCCAATCGCCATCCACATACATTTCGATTCCTTGTGTATCAAAGTCGAAAGTCGTATCGTTATTTTTTTGATGCACCATATCTAAATGTGATTGCATCACGATTGTTTTTCTATTTTCTAATCCTGCAGTTGCCGGTTTTTTGATGATGACGTTTCCGACTGCATCTTTACTAGTTTCTAAGCCTAATTGCTTTCCGAAATCCATCATAAAAGCAATTACACGTTCTTCTTTTTTAGACGGACGTGGAACAGCGTTTAAATCGGCAAATTTATTCCAAAGTGCTTTGGGTTCTAGGTTTCTGATTTCTTGATTCATTTTTTTTAGTTGCTGAGATTCGAAAATTCTGAATTGCTGAGTTTTTTTCAGCATTGCAAAGTTACAAAGAAATTGAGGGATTTTTGAATTAACAAAAGTGAAAGTTTTTGAAATAGTACTATCGAATAGTGTTCCGTTTATATTGTTTTAGCTAGTTTAGATTTGGAAATTTTGTATTTGAAACTAAACTTTTAGAAGTAAATACAAGAGCTTGAAGTACGATTAATATGATAACAATGATAACAAAAACAAACTGTGAAGATGTTTTTCCTGAGAGATACAATTCTTCAGCATGAGCCATGATTTGTTTAGACTCGGCTAACTGAATTGCAGAAAGTTCATTGAGAATTACTAACGCCTTGTTCGAATATTCTAATTTTGCTTGAAGAGTATGTTGACTGGATTCAAACTCTTTGAGTATAAGTAACAATTCATTTGCTTTTCTTGTTTCAACAGCCGTAAATTTAGTTTTTTGATAGGCATTGCTTACCGATACAACATCAGCAATTAAATTATTTATACTTTTAATTTTAATAACATCAGTCGAATCAGAATTTATTGCTTCTTTAATTTGATAAAAACCACTCGTCATTTTTAAAATAAATTCCTCAGCAATTAATCGGTCTTCATACAAAGTGCTGATTGCCTTTTTTACGTTTTCTGTATGAGTTCTGTCAATGTAATTACTGAACAACACCAATACACAAAGTGAAAAAAGTGCACCGGAAGCTGTCAATTTATTTTTTATACTGTAGGTCCATTTCATAGTTCTAAAGAATTTAAGACTTACAGATGTTTTTGTAAGTAACTCAAATATATAACATTTAAACCTATCTAAAAACAAGTTGGTATTTTAGAACTTTTAATTTAGTTTAGTAAAATGAATAATAACCTCAATTAAATTATAAAGAAAGAAGTGCGAAAAAAGTTAAGCGATATGCTTTTCGAATAGTTTTTTAGCATCCTTAGTCGATACTTTGCCCACGCATTCATTTTTGTGAATACACAAAACGGGAGCTTGTTTGCACATTCCTTGGCATTTCATTTTTTCAAAGGCAACAGTTTCTTTCAAACCATTGTCTTTGACCAAATCCTTCAGACAATCTTTGATTTCTTTGTTGTATTTACAGCATTTTTTGCCGTCGCAGAAATAAATTACTTTTTCAGATTTTTTTGCTTTTCCCATGATTGAAAAATGATGCTACAAATGTAAAATATTATTCTTATTTATTCTAAATAAAGAAGTTAATTTTATTAAAATTTCGCCAAACCTCTTACCGATTACCAATTACCCATCACCTTTTCATATATTTGACCCAACGATGATTCAAAAAAAATACATACTTCCACTATTCCTTTTGATACAAATCATTGTATTAAAAATCGCTTCTTTATTTCCCAAGTTTATCGAAGATTATTACAGTAACGGAATATATCCTATTATCTCAAAAATTTCTAGAACCACTTTTGGATTTACTTCGATTTCCATTGGTGATATTATTTACGGTATCGTTTTGTTTTTGGTTTTCCGATGGTTTTGGAAAGTGCGTAAAAAGTGGAAAACAGCTTGGAAAGATAATTTGCTGAAGATTCTCAGTTTTGCTTCAGTGTTTTACTTTCTATTTCATTTATTGTGGGCAACCAATTACCATCGCATTCCTATGTATGAAAAACTGGAAATTGACAAAGAATATTCTACTGAAGAATTAGAAGCTTTTACGATAAAATTGATTGAAAAAACAAATGCGATTCACAAACAAATTACGAAAAATGATTCGGTAAAAGTGGTTGTTCCGTACTCTACTCAGGAGATTTTTGATTTGAGTGTAAAAAGTTATGCCTCGGTTGAAAAAGAATTTCCTTTTCTATTGTATGAAAAACCAAGCATCAAACCATCATTAATCAGTGTTCCGTTGAGTTATATGGGATTTGGTGGGTATTTGAATCCGTTTACCAATGAAGCTCAAGTGAATGATTGTTTGCCAAAATATAATTTTCCAACCACCACGTTACATGAAATGGCTCATCAAATTGGGTATGCCAGCGAGAGCGAAGCCAATTTCATCGGGTTTTTAGCTTCTGTGAAAAGTAATGATATTTATTTTCAATATTCGGGTTATAGTTTTGCTGTGAAGCATTGTTTGCGAAATTTAGAACGGATTGAAGAAGGCAGTAGTGAAAAATTTCTACCGTTAATCAATTCAGGAATTATCAAAAATTTTGAAGAAAGCAAACAATTTCACGAAGAATACAAAACGTTTTTGGAACCGATTTTCAAAACCTTTTACGACAATTTTTTAAAACTCAACAAACAAAAAGACGGTTTGGAAGGATATAGCAAATTTGTAGGATTGATGATTGGAATGGAGAGAAAGTATGGAGTAAGGAGTTACTAGTTGGGAGAGTTTTCTGCCTATTTCTTTCTCCCTACTCCTTACTAATAACTCCCAACTTAAACTTCATCCGCCACAAAAGAAGTCACATTTTTCTTTTTAAATGGTCTGATAATCAATCGTCCTTCGCGGTCTAAACGGATGTAGTTGTAAATCCAATTGGTCAAAACAACTGCTTTATTTTTAAATCCGATTAAGGAAAACAAGTGTACAAAAATCCAAACAAACCAAGCAAAAACACCACTAAAATGAAATTTTGGTAAATCAACCACCGCTTTGTTTCTGCCAATCGTTGCCATCGAACCTTTGTCGTTGTAGACAAAAGGTTTTAGCGGTTTTTTATTTATTTTTTTGACGATGTTTTCGCCTAACCATTTTCCTTGTTGCATCGCCGGTTGTGCCATCATAGGATGTCCTTTTGGATATTGCTCAGTCATCATCGCAGCAATATCACCAACGGCAAAGATGTTATCGTAACCTTCTACTTGATTGAATTCATTTACTTTAACACGATCAGCTCGTGGAATTATTGCATTTGTATCAATTCCGGATGGCAATGCTCCTTGCACACCCGCTGTCCAAATTACGGTCGCTGATTCAAAAGTTAAATCGGTGTTGGTTGAAACTGTACTGCCGTCGTAACCGGTTACACGAACATTTTTCCAGACATTTACACCTAAATTAATCAGAAAATCTTCAGCTGCATTCGATGACTTTTCGCTCATCGTATCTAAAATTCTTTCTCCGGATTGAATGAGGTTGATTTGCATTTTTCGCACATCCAAATCGGGATAATCTTTGGGAAGAATGGCTTTTTTCATTTCGGCCAAAGCTCCGGCTAATTCTACTCCGGTTGGTCCGCCACCCACAAGTACAAAATTGATTAAACTATGTCGGTCGTGAATATCGTTCGTCAGCAACGCTTGTTCAAAGTTTTCAAGAATCAAACTTCTGATGTTGAGTGATTGCGGAATGGTTTTCATTGCCACACTGTTGCGTTCGATTTCTTTGTTACCAAAAAAGTTGGTTTTGGAACCGGTAGCTAACACTAAATAATCATACCGCAAATCGCCAATGTCTGCTTTTACTTTTTGGTTTTGCGTATCAATTTCGTTGACAAAACCTAAACGAAAATAAAAGTTCTGGTACTCCTGAACAACTTTTCTAATTGGGTAAGCGATAGATCCGGCTTCTAATCCGCCTGTGGCTACTTGATATAATAATGGTTGAAATGTATGGTAATTGTGTTTATCGATTAAGACGACTTGAACACGTTGATTTTTAAGGCTTTTGGCGAGTGCAATTCCGGCAAATCCGCCACCGATGATGACGATTCTGGGAAGATTAGTATTTGGGATATTCATAGTTTTGAGTTACTGAGTAGCTGAGTTACTGAGCTACTGAGATTTTGTATGACAAAGATAGTTGATTTTAACATTTGATGAATTACTCGTTTTTTGATAGGTCAAAATTTAACTGAATTTTATCATTTTTGGTTGGTAATTTTGCTAGGAAGAAGACAAGGCACAAAGTATCGGAAAACTTGAAACCTGAAACCTGAAACTTTCAAACTCGCAACTTTTCAACTCACAACTCCTAGCCCCGATAGCAGTGGAAAGCCTTTTGCAGGATTGTTGCAGTTTTTCTTGGCAAAAAAAGCGACCAACGGAAGCTCTTTTTTTGCCTTAGAAAAACGTAACAAGACAAAAAAGCTTGAAACGGACCTGCCTGCCGGCAGGCAGGTAGCGGGATTAGCTTCTGAAAATAATTGTAACTTGTAACAAATTTTATATTCTGACTACTAACTGAGCATGAGCAATTCACTGGAGCAATCTTTTGTTACGCAATTAAAGGAAAATCAGAACATCGTTCACAAGATTTGTCGTTTGTACACGTCGGGTGAAGATGCTCACAATGATTTATTTCAGGAAATTACGATTCAGTTATGGAAAGCGTTTCCGAAGTTTCGTGGCGACTCGAAATTTTCGACGTGGGCGTATCGTGTGGGATTGAATACGGCTATTACATTGTATCGAAAAAGCACGCGAACGGTTGCTACGACTGACATGGAAGGCAAAAAACAGTTCATTGCACCCGATGATTACAATTTTGAAGAAGAAGAACAAATTAAACTTTTATACAAAGCCGTCCATCAATTGAATGACATTGAAAAAGCATTAGTTTTTATGTATTTAGAAGATAAAGATTATGAAGAAATTGCCGAAACACTGGGAATTACGGAAGTAAATGCACGCGTGAAAATGAATAGAATTAAAGGAAAATTAAAAAAAATCGTTAATCCATAAGTATATGACTGAGGAATTGGATTTATTGAAAAAAGCTTGGAAAAAAGACGCACACGCTTATGAGCAAGTGACGGAAAACCAAATATATAAAATGATTCACAAGCGATCATCTTCCATTGTAAAATGGATTTTGATGATTAGTATTGCCGAATTGATTTTGTGGGCTGCTATTGGTCTATTTACCGTAGATGATAATTATTTGAAAACATTGGAAATGTATCATATTGATACGCTATTCGGTGTGTTGACTGTAATTAACTATGCTATTATTTTATTTTTTATATATGTATTTTATAAAAATTTCAGAACAATTTCAACGACCGATACAGTCAAAAAACTGATGAGTTCGATCATAAAAACACGAAAAACAGTTCAGTACTACATTTGGTATAATTTAGCGATGTTTGCGTTGATTTTTATAATTGTTGTCATTTCTCAAATCACTTATGATCCGAGCATTAATTCGGTTTTGGAAAATGCAAAAGACAGTAATCCGCAAGCATTTTGGATTGTTATTGGCTTAACTTACTTTGTTTTATTCGCTGTAACTTTTGGATTATTTTGGTTGTTCTACCGTTTGATTTACGGGTTCTTAATGCGAAGATTATACAAAAATTATGAAGAGTTAAAGAAAATGGATTTTTAATATTCCCACATTCTTTTTTTGTCTAATTCTTTTTGTTCTTCTAAAACTTCAACCGGAATCACTTTGAGTAAAGATGGATGTTGCTCAATAGCATATTCAATTTTTTCAACAATTTCTTCGATAGATTCGTTGTCATAATCAATATCTAACGGTTCTTTGATAACCATTGATTGAAGAATTCCTTTCTTCTTGATGCGAAGTCCTTTGCGGTCAAAAGAACGTCTAAAACCATCAATAACAATCGGAACCACAATCGGTTTGTGTTGCTTTATGATGTGTGCCGTTCCTTTTCTAACCGGTTTAAACGAACGTGTTGTTCCTTGCGGAAAAGTGATTACCCAACCGTCATTTAAAGCTATTTTAATATTTTCAGTGTCATTTGGATTTACTTCCCGTTGAATATCCTTGCCTTTCGCACGCCAAGTGCGTTCAACAGTAATTGCTCCGGCGTACGCTAAAATTCTTGGCAAAAGCCCCTCTTTCATGGTTTCACTGGCAGCAACATAATAGATATTTAACTTGGGATTCCATAAATAGCCAACATTTTTAATACTATCATCCCGACCGCTTAAACTAGCGTTGAATACATGAAACATCGCCACAACATCAGCAAAATAAGTTTGGTGATTAGAAATAAACAAAACACCTGTCTGCGGAAGATTTTTAATAATTTCAGAGCCGTCAATATGCATTTCGTTAAAACCACGATAACGTTGGTGTGTTAGCACTCCGAAAATGCGTATGAGCCATTTTTTTAAAAACAGAATGTGTCCGAAAGGATTTCTTTTAAACAATCCCATAATTACTCTTTTGTTGGAAAAATTGATTGCGAATTTATAAAAATCTAATCAATTAAATTACCATTTTAATAGTTTCTTTTAATTCACTCATCATCATCGCAGTAGCACCCCAAACAATGTGTTCTTTTACTAAAAAAGCGGGTACATCAATTTCATTGGCATAGGAAGTAGTTAATTTTCTCATCACCACATTTTTATCATCCAAAAAGTCGCGTAACGACAATTCGATTATGCCGGCCACTTCATCTTCTTGCATTATAAATTCCAATTCTTTTTGACATACTCCTAAAAAGGGAGAAACCAAAAAATTACTTGGTGGTATGTAAACATCTGTAAACGACTTAACAATTTCAACATGCATTCTATTCACGCCAATCTCTTCTTCTGCTTCACGCAAAGCAGTGTGAGCCAACGACTCATCTTCTAATTCTACTTTCCCACCCGGAAAAGCAATCTGTGAAGAATGAACGCCTGGATACGTATTCCGAACAATCAACACCAAATGCGTTTCATTATTTTTAGGATAAAAAAGCATTAAAACCGCCGCTTTTCTAGGCTGATACGAATCATAATCAATCTCCTTTAATAACTCTTGACGAAACAAAGGAGCCATTTTTAAATGGGCAGTTGTAGCAGGAAGCGATTCTTTTGCTATTTTTGGAACATATTTTAAAAAATCATGAAACTCCATAAAATCTTCCTTTTTTTGCTATTTTTTTTAATCGTTTCGTGTGAAAAGAAAACTAAAGATACTACAGAAAAAAATAGAGAGCAAAAAAATGATTCAGTAAACATAAAAAATAGTGCTCCAAAGCCAAAATACGATCTAGAAACAATTGTTCTTACAGACGAAAATGTAGTCGATTTTTTAATGTGGTATGGCGAGAGAAATCCAGAAAAAAAAGTTCTTATCGAGACAGAATATGGAAATATCGAAATTGAATTATCCGATAAAACTCCACTCCATAGAGCCAATTTTATTTACTTGGTCAAAAAGAACTATTTCAATACGACTTATTTTCATCGGGTTGTTAAAAATTTCATCATACAAGGTGGAAGTTCAGATGAATCAATTACAAAAAAAGATAGAAAAAACATTGGCAAATACCTCATTCCTCCCGAATTTAATAACGCCCTCAAGCACCATTACGGAGCCTTAGCCGCTGCAAGATTATGGGAAGAGAACCCAGAAAAACTTAGCAATCCTTATGAATTTTATTTCGTTCAAAACAAAAATGGAGCCCATCATTTAGACAAAGAGCACACCGTTTTTGGCAAAATAACTAAAGGTTTTGAAGTAATGGATGAAATTGCCAACCAAGAAACCGACAAAAAAGAATTTCCACTTTTGAATATAAAAATCAAAGCAACTCTCATCAACTAATGTTCAGCAAAGAAGAAGCACAAAAAATAAAACGTGAATTTTGGATAACCTTTGCACAGGAATATCCAAGAAAATGGTTGCTCTACAACACCAAAATAAAAGATGTAACCTTCAAATTTCATGTCGATAACAAAAAAGCCATGGTTTCTTTAGATATCGAACCCAAAGACGAAGAGCACCGAAAAATCTATTTCGAAAAAATTGAATCACTCAAAACCATCCTCACAGAAAATTATTTAGAAGACGCCATCTTCGAAAAAAATTTCCACCTTGAAAACGGAAAAATCATCAGCCGTATTTGGGTCGAAATCGACAGTATTAGCATCAACAACAAATCCACTTGGAAAACAATTTTCGCCTTCTTTGCAGAAAAAATGGAATCCTTCGAATACTTCTTCTACGAACACGAAGACTACATTAAAGACTTAGATATCAACACCTAACCTGAAACTTCAACCCTGAAACGAACCATTAGGGCGTGCCCCTCCGACAAGCTCCGGGTCGGGCTATCCGCTGCAAGTCCTCGGCCAAAGGTTGGTTTTTGTCGGGTTGTGCTCAGCTTCTTTGGTCGCCGGCACAACCCGCAAAAACACAAACCTTTCTCCTGTGGGCTTTCCGCTACTATCCCTCACGCACTTCAGTGCATCAAAACATTTCAAAGCAAATAAATTCGCAAAAGAGTCGTAGTTTTCAGTTCTAGCTCTCCCTCAATCTTGTCATACCGATGAAGGAGGACACGAGCGATAGCGAACTAGCGAAGAAGCAATCCCTTTCTGTGTTTTCCGTGTTTT
>DEHZ01000004.1 GCA_002352205.1 Flavobacterium sp. UBA2787
GTTGGGTTGGGGTTAACGGTGACTATTCCACTAGCAGAAATTGATTGACAACCAGTTGTTAAATCGGTTATAATTACACTATAAACACCCGCTTGAGTAGTCCCGAAACTTGCTACATTACCCGGATTGGTTCCTGAAGGAACTGTCCAGTTATAATCATATGGTCCTACACCACCTGGTGTGGCTGTTACAGTAGCTGCAATTCCATCACATACAGTTGAATCGTTGACTGTAACAGTTACGGCAGGATGTACTGTTAATGAAAAAGACGCTGTTCCAAAATTAGTTGTTGGATTAGCAATTTCTTCCACACGAACATAGATAGTTTGAGTTGTACCATTATATGCATTTGCAGAACCAATTGGTGCTGCTCCTACATTTGCATCGGCTTGACTTGTATGGTAAGTAATGTTATGCAAACTTGAATCCAATCCATTTAAAGCGGCTAAATCATTTTGTGTTAAATCAAAAATTTCAAATCCATCATCAGAAACATCATCACATAATTCTAGTGGATCAGCTTGAGGATCTAGTCCACATGGGTTCCATTGTATTAAAAAAGGTTTAATTCTATTACATCCTGTATTAAAATCTAAAACTCCGGCATAAATTGTTTGCGGATTACTTGTTGCAACAAATGTTGTAGGGTCTACAATTTGATCCAACAAAAACTCCGCATCACTTTCCGTTAAAAAGTAACCAACACTAAAATCAAAAGGATTACCTGTACCAATCACTACGGCATCATTTTCTGTTAAATCAAAAAGATTTTCACACTCAACTAAGTCATTTGCATCAGAACCAGAATCTGGAAAGACTTCTACTAAGAAATCTCTTTCTACACTAGTTACACCACTACATTGTGTATATGTTGCTTGTGCGGTGTAAACAGAAGTTACTGAAGGACAAACAGTTATAGTTGTATCTGTACTATATGGTGCTCCATTTTCTAACCACTGAAATGTTGTTGATGATGGCCCTGAAGGTGTAAATCTGAATGCCTTATCAGTAGCAGACCATGCTCCGGTGTTATAACCTGTTGGTGTGTATGCTAAAGTACCTGCGGCATTTTGAATTCCAATCAAACCATTACCACTATTCCATCCAGGACAAGGTGTTCTGCGTTGAACATATACTTCAATAATATTAGATATTTCATATAAAACTATTTGGGAAGTCTGCAGACCAACACTATTATTACACGAAAACTGTGGTAGATTAGCAAAATTAGCAATAAATTTTCTACAAGGATAAGTTCCTACAACAGCATATGTAGCACTAATTTGTGCAGGTGGTGTGGGAGTTACTGCAAAATTAGTGTCTTGATAAACACCATATATAGCATTTCTAATTGGAAAAGTAGCATTAGGAATGGTTTGTGTAAAAGGCCAAGGACAATAACTTCCTCCAGCTTGAGGATTAAATGTTATAACTCCATTAGTTCCTACATTGACGCTCGTGTATTGATTCCCAAAGAAGCAAAAAACAAATGGTGGGTCGGCAGGATTTGGATTTGGAAAAACAAATGGTGCAGCCCATTGATCATCTCCATTTACTCCACCTGGAGGAGCGGGATTTCCATATAATTCATTCCATGGAGCACCGCTATTTATGAAAGGTGCTTGAGGACAGAAATCTATCTCACTAACTGTATATTGTGTAGTTGTTCCAAAATCCACGTAAGATGCGGTTAATTCAACACAATCACCAACTTCACAGATTTGAGCTGATGAAGAATCTCCCAAATCTACACCTCCAGCTGTAACCGTGGCACAACCATTAAGATTAATTGTTATTGTAACACTACCTGAAAGTGGTGCTGTACAACCCGGAGGATTTTGGAAAATACTTACTAAATTAAAAACAGTTGTTGAACTCAAAAAGGGTGTTGTAAATGAAGCTGTTCCTGCAGCATTAATTGGTATATTATAGAATCCTCCTGAACTAGAAGAAATAGTAATATTCGTATTTGGTGTTCCACTAAATGTTAGAACTGTTGATCCAGGACAACCCGCAACATCTCCACTTGTAAAAGCAGCAGTAGCAGAAATTGTTTGAACAGTAACTATTACAGATTTAGAGAGGTTACAGGTCACATCGGTTACAAATTCAATATCATCAATAGCAAAATCATTTCCAGCGGCAGTAACTACCCTATCGAATATGCAAATTTCTGCTGTTGTATCTGAACCTGAGTTCCAAGTATATGTTCTTTGTACCCATCCACAAGCGGTAGATGGAGCAAGATTGGAACCTACAGATGTACCATTAATCATTACTTCAAGATTGGCTGGATTTGGAGTAGCAACCGTTTGAACCCAATAAGAAAAAGTGTAATCTTGACCCGGTGTTACCGGTACTGTTTGACACCAAACTTTATCATTTCCTGCATTGGCCACTGAACCATCCAAAACCATCATATTACCAGTTCCTGAAGTATTATCAGTACAATTTGAAAAACCTGCAAACCATGTTTGAGAATTTGTTACTACTGCATAAGCACCTTGAACACCAACTGGATTTACAGGATCCAAATATTGATAATCCGTAGTAAAACCTGTGTTGCCTAACGAAAAATCGCCGTTAAAAATTAAATTTCTTGATGCAACAGATGTTGAATTGACTGTATAAGTTGTTGTATTATTTGGACTTACTACAACTGAAGCACTATTCGGGTTAGTTAGTGACGGATCTGCGGGAACTGCTGTCCAAACATAATTATCACCACCTGATGCGGTTAATGTGGCAGACTCCCCTAGACATATCGTTCTGTTGGGGGTAACTGTTAAATCATTTGGTTCGGTTATAATTATTCCTGAAACGGCCGCTGAGTTTCCATCTGAATCTGTAACTGAGGCACTATAAGTTCCCGGAGGAAGTCCGACAAAAACACCATTAGTTGTGTTCGTAAGATTTACTGGGCCTGCTATGGAATAAGAAGTATAAGGTTGTGTACCTCCTTGACCATAAACAACAATTGAACCATCATCTTGACCAAAACACGAAACATTTATAGCCGAATAATTAACTTCTAATGCATCTAAACGTTCTAAAATAATTTCATCAATTGCAAAATCATTTCCAACGTCACTTTGATTGATATTGAATAATTCAAATCTTCTGTAAGGAGCACCAGGCTCAGAAACAGTATATTCGAAACTAACCTCTTGCCAACCTGTTGATGGATTTGTAACAGTATAACTTCCTGTGAAGTAAGTAGCTGCCGCAGCCATAACTCTAAAACCAATTTCAGGTTGAGGGTTGGTATTATTGACTGATCGTATGAAGAATCTAAAACGATACGTTTGACCAGCCTCTAATAAAATATCTCCATTTGTTTTCCAAAAAACTTCTGATTGATTATGTGCTCCATCACAAACCATCATTAATCCTGTTCCGGTGGTATAATCGCCTGAATTGACAAAATTGTTTGTGTTGAGTAAAAACGGATTATTGATAATTGCATACTGTCTCGGAACACTATTTGCCTGACCAGCTCCCGGATTAGTGAAATTATAGTCGGATTGGAAACCAATTCCGTTTCCTTGCTCAAAATCTCCATTTGGAATTAAATTCTGAGCACTTAAAAAGCTGATTAAAAGACAACTAAACAAACAAAATAGTATTCTTATATTCATAATTTGGAATTTTTAAAGCTGGAAATTTACATATTTTTAACTTATAATTATCTTAAAATTTCTAAATTTTACAATTCAATTTTTTATACCTGAAAATTTCCTTGTTTTGTTTATCTTTGCAGACTTTATAAGTTTACTTATTTATACTATATTTAATGAACAGTAACGATACTTTTTCCGATGATTTAGGAGATAACCACATTGGAACTTCTGTGGATAATCCGGTAAGAAAAGATGCATTTGATTTAACCGATGATCAAAAAATCGAATTAATCAAAAAAGATGTAACCAATATTTTGAATACATTGGGAATGGATTTAACCGATGACAGTATGAAAGGCACTCCGAACCGAGTAGCAAAAATGTTTGTCAAAGAAATTTTTGGTGGATTAAATCCGTCCAGAAAACCGAGTTCTTCTACGTTTGAAAACGGATATAAATACGGTGAAATGTTGGTTGAAAAAAACATCACACTTTATTCTACTTGCGAACATCATTTGCTTCCTATTGTGGGAAGAGCTCATGTGGCCTATATTTCGAGTGGAAAAGTAATTGGTTTATCTAAGATGAACAGAATTGTGGATTATTTTGCAAAACGTCCGCAAGTTCAGGAAAGACTTACGATGCAAATTGTGAAAGAATTGCAAAAAGCTTTGAATACCGAAGATGTTGCTTGTGTGATTGATGCAAAGCATTTGTGTGTAAATTCAAGAGGAATCAGAGATATTGAAAGTAGTACGGTTACTTCTGAATTTGGTGGAAAATTTAAAGACGAGAAAGTTAGAAGAGAGTTTTTGGATTATATTAAATTAGATACGAAGTTTTAGGGAGAAGTAGGTTTCAAGTTTCGGGTTGAAAGATTGACTAGAAATTGAAAGTTAGCACTGAGCCCTAGCCCCGATAGCAATGGAAATCCTTGCGAAAAAAAAAGTATATTTTTGTTAGTGTTTTTTTGCGACCAACGGAAGCACAAAAAACACTTAGAAAAATAACTTTTTTTGACGAAAGATTGGAATGGATAGCGGGATTAGCTTCTTATTCAGTCGCTCCCGATAGTTATCGGAATCAGTCGCAGTTTTCAGTTGGGAGTAATTAGTTTGGAGTTAAAAAAATATAGAAATAATAATGAAGTTATACGAAAATCAGACCTTAAAAATATACAATTCGCTTTCGGGTGAAAAAGAAGTTTTTAAACCAATTCACGAAGGAAATGTGGGAATGTATGTCTGTGGACCAACGGTTTACAGCAATGTTCACCTTGGAAACGTGCGGACTTTTATGAGTTTTGATGTGATTTTTCGTTATTTTCTTCATTTGGGATATAAGGTTCGCTATGTGCGAAATATTACTGATGCCGGCCATTTGGAAAATGATGCGGAAGAAGGTGAAGACCGAATTGCCAAAAAAGCACGAATCGAGCAGTTGGAACCAATGGAAATTGTGCAACGTTATACGGTTGATTTTCATACGATTTTGCATAAATTGAATTTTCTTCCGCCAAGTATTGAACCAACCGCAACCGGACATATTATTGAACAACAGGAAATTATACAAAAAATTATTGATAATGGTTTTGCCTATGAATCGAATGGTTCGGTCTATTTTGATGTAAAAAAGTTTAATGAAACACATCATTACGGAAAATTGAGCGGCAGAAACATTGAAGATATGATTGCGAATACACGTGATTTGGACGGTGTTTCGGATAAAAAGAGTCCGCAAGATTTTGCCTTATGGAAAAAAGCGGAACCACAACACATTATGCGTTGGCCTTCGCCTTGGGGAATTGGTTTTCCGGGTTGGCATTTGGAATGTACAGCAATGAGTACCAAATATTTAGGTGAAACTTTTGATATTCACGGTGGTGGAATGGATTTGAAATTTCCTCATCACGAATGTGAAATTGCTCAAAACGAAGCGTGTACGGGCCACAGTCCGGTGAACTTTTGGATGCACGCCAATATGCTGATTTTGAACGGTAAAAAAATGGCGAAGTCAACCGGGAATTATATTTTACCAAACGAAATTTTTAGTGGTGAAAATGAAATTTTGAGTAAATCTTTTTCACCCAATGTGACGCGTTTTTTTATGCTTCAAGCACATTATAGAAGTGTTTTGGATTTTTCTAATGATGCGATTGTTGGTTCCGAAAAAGGATTTAATCGCTTGATGGAAGGAATGGATTTGTTGGAAAAATTAAAAACCGGCTCCACCTCTACTTTGGATATTTCAGCTTGGAAAAAAAGTTGTTATGAAGCGATGAATGACGATTTTAATACACCTATTTTAATTGCTCAGTTGTTTGAAGGAATTCGTTTTGTGAATTTGATTAATGACGGAAAAGAAACGATTACGGAAAATGATTTGAACGAACTGAAAGCAACTTTAAAAGGATTTATTTTTGATGTTTTGGGAATTACAGACGAAAAAACTACCAACGATAATTCTGAAAAATTAGAAGGCGTAGTTAATTTGATGATTCAGATGCGAAACGAAGCTCGTGCGAATAAGGATTTTGCTCTTTCGGATCAAATTCGTGATCAACTTTTGTCTGTTGGAATACAGTTGAAAGATGGGAAGGATGGGACGAGTTTTAGTGTAAATTAGTTAAGATTGTTTCAGGTTTCAGGTTTCAGGTTGGATTGAATACATATGAAATCACTTTGCCATTGAATTAGTTTATTCTTAAGAAATCTCAATCAATGCTAAAAAAAATAATTCAGTTTCCTTTTATTTTTCTGATTCGGTTTTATCAAACGGTGATTTCGCCATTAACTCCGGCAACGTGTAGATTTGAACCTACTTGCTCACATTATTCTGCGGAAGCAATTCAGAAACACGGCGTTTTAAAAGGGATTTGGCTTTCTGTAAAACGAATTTCCAAATGCCATCCGTGGGGAAAAAGTGGTTATGATCCTGTTCCCTAATTTCATTTTTTAAGAATTAATTAAATGTTCGAAATTGCAAGTTCTGCGAAATTCATTTACATTTACGTCAAATAACATATTTATGGTTACATCGTTTTTGGCTTTTGTCTGGAATCCATCTGAAGGAATTGAAATTGGTTCTTTTGTAATTCGCTATTATAGTTTGATGTTCGTGGTTGCTTTTGCGTTAGGCTGGTATATCATGAAACACATTTTTAACAGAGAAAATGAACCTTTGGAAAAACTGGACAGTTTATTTATTTACACTGTTGTTGCTACTTTAATTGGTGCTCGATTGGGACATGTTATTTTCTACCAATCTGAGTTATTTAGAGAAGATCCGTTGAGTATCCTCTTGCCTATTCGAACAAAACCAGAATTTGAGTTTACCGGTTTTTCTGGATTAGCGAGTCATGGAGCAGCAATTGCTATTATTTTGTTTATGATTTACTTTAGTAAAAAAATCATGAAACAATCGTTGTTATGGATGTTGGATCGCGTAGTAATTCCGGTTGCCAGCGGAGCAATATTTGTACGATTAGGGAATTTTTTCAATTCTGAGATTGTTGGACATGAAACTAATTCTGCCTTTGGAATTAAGTTTGTTCAAGATTTTTACAGTAAGAATGATGCTGTTTTAAACACTAAAATAGCTGATCCTAAAGAAGCGTATAAAGCCATTTCTGAAAACCCTGATTATGCTTTTTTATTGGACAAAGTTCCGGCTTTGCATCCTTCACAGTTGTATGAAGCATTTGGTTACGTTTTTGTTTTTCTGATTTTGTTCTTCATGTATTGGAAAACAGAAGCAAGAAAAAAAGAAGGTTTACTTTTTGGAATGTTCATGGTTTTACTTTGGTCGGTTCGATTTGTTGTTGAATTTGTAAAAGCCAGTCAAGGTGGATTTGAAGAGTATTCGGCCTTTAATGCTTTAACAACCGGACAATGGTTAAGTATTCCATTTGTATTGATTGGTTTGTATTATATTTTTAGACCGAAGAAAGTGTAATTTTGCTAAGAATAAAAACTCTCTTTAACTAGATTATGACAGAAAAAAAATTTGACTCGAAAGATGAAGAAATTATAAAAAAAGAACTAAAGCAAACTCTCAAAGTTGGCTTTCCAATATTTATTTTCCTATCATTTATTACTTTAGGAACTTTTGTGATTCCAATAGGTTTTTTAAGTAGAACTGCCAGAAGAATGGGAGAATATACTACTTTGTATGAAATACATAAAGAAGTAGCTGTTATGGTAACAATTGTAATTTATATATTAGTCTTATTATCGTATATAATTTATTTTAAATTGTTTGAACTTCTATCTGATAACAAAAATAAAATAAAAGATGTCAAAAAAATTAAAGTATTAAGAATTAATGAACTAAGTGAAAAAGAAAAAAAACAGTGGTCTACTTTAAATAAAAACTATACACATCAAATATATATCAACTATAACGACAAAAAGTATTTTAACTCAAATATAAATCCAGAATTATTGAACGCTACAATCAAAGAAATAGAATATTCTAAGGCAGCAGAAATATTATTAAGTGAAAAATATTATTAAAATTTTTATTTCAAAATAATATTGTATTTTATCAAAGAACAAAATATATTGTTAAGTAGTTTGTTAGAGAACGATTCCTGTACTGTTCTACTTGTAAAATATTTTTTTCATTATAAAAATAGTTTCTATTACAGCTTTCTTCTTAAGTAAAAAGCATCTTGAATTGGAGTAACCTTAATTTTTATGTTATTTCATAATTTGGCAATAAGATGAAATTCATTTTGAAAAATTGTGACATAATATCAACATAAAAAGTTTTGAAATATTTCTAGCCGGAAACATGAAAAAGAACCTGAATTTTTGTGATTTCAGAAAGAGATAAATTGTAATTTATTCTTGACCGAAGCTGAAAGGAACATGATTTCATTTTTTAGCCCCGACCTTGCCTACCGGCAGGCAGGTTGCAGTGGAAATCTTTTTGTTGGAGAGCTTTGCTCGAGAACAAAAAATTGGAACGGAAAGCGGGAATATGGTTTACTGAAAAAGCCCGAGCCATTCGCTCATAAAAATTTTTAAACGCTACAATTGCTTACGACTTTAGAGTAGTAAATATTTCTTATTTATGAGATTAATTTAAATGTAAACTTTGAACGTAATTTTTTTGGTTACTATCCAAAAAACAAAACCCGACACAAGGCCGGGTTTATTTTTATAAGTAATAAATTTACTATTCTTCTTTCTTTAAAGCTCTTTTTCTTTCTTCTTGTTTGTTCACTGTATCAGCCATTAATGGTGTTGCAATGAATAAGGAAGAATAGGTACCAACCAAGATACCAACCAAAATAGCAAATACGAATCCACGGATGGTTTCACCTCCTAAGATAAAGATGGCAAACAATACAATTAACGTAGTTAATGATGTATTAACTGTTCTACTGATTGTTGTGTTTAATGCTTTGTTTACAACTTGATTAAACGTTCCTTCTTCATGTGTTCCTAAGAACTCACGCACACGGTCAAATACAATTACCGTATCGTTTAACGAATAACCAATTACAGTAAGAATTGCAGCGATGAACGCTTGATCAATTTCCATGTTAAATGGTAAGTACTTCCAGAATAAAGAGTAAACTCCAAGTACGATGATCACGTCATGGAATACGGCTCCAACAGCACCTAATGAGAACTGCCATTTTCTGAAACTAATTAATAAGTAAAGGAAAACTACTAATAATGAACCTAATACTGCCCAGTATGAATTTGTTTTGATGTCTTCTGCAATGGTAGGACCAACTTTAGAAGCTTGTAAAATTCCAATTTCTTTACCTTCATAATTGGTAACAAAATTTTCATAAGATGTGTTAGGGAAATAAGATTTTAATCCTTCAAATAATTTTTCATTTACTTCTTTATCAACCCCTTCACTCTCTTCGTTTACCTTATATTTAGTGGTAATTTTTAACTGATTATCATTACCAAACGTTTTTGCTTCTACATTAGTTCCAAAAGTTTCGGTTAGAGCAGAACTAACTTCACTAGCAGTAACTGCTTTATCAAAACGAACTTGGAAAGTACGTCCACCCACAAAGTCAACACCTTGATTTAATCCGTTCACAAAGAACAAAGAAACCAAAGAAATAATTACTAACACACTTGAAATAGCATAAGCAATTTTCTTTTTACCCAAGAAATCAACATTCATGTTTTTAAACCAATTATGTGTCATTGGTGTAGAAAAAGAAAGATTTTGATTTTTCTTCACGCTCCAATCCAAGAATAATCTTGTAATGAAAATAGACGTAAATAATGATGTTCCAATACCAATTAATAAAGTGGTAGCAAATCCTTTGATTGGACCTGTTCCGAATACTAATAAAATTAATGCTGTTAAGGCTGTTGTAATGTTTGCATCAAAAATAGAAGACATTGCACCTTTCCAAGTGAATGAATAGTTAACAGCTTCTTCTAATGTTTTGCCTGCATCTAATTCTTCTTTTGCTCTTTCAAATATAATTACGTTTGCATCTACCGCCATACCAATGGTTAAAACGATACCGGCGATACCAGGCAAAGTCAATACAGCTCCTAAACTTGCTAAAATTCCGAAGATAAACAAGATATTCACTAACAACGAAATGTTTGCATAAATACCAGCTTTTCCATAGTACAAAATCATCCAAAGAACAACTAATACCATTCCGATAAGGAAAGACAACATACCATTATCAATAGCTTCTTGACCTAATGATGGTCCTACTACATCCGATTGAACAATATCTGCTTTTGCAGGTAATTTACCAGCTCTTAAAACGTTAGCTAAATCTTTTGTTTCATCAATGGTAAAACTTCCTGAGATTTCAGAGCTTCCACCGGAAATTGGCCCTGTAGAAACACCCGGTGCAGAATAAACAATATTATCTAAAACAATCGCAATGCTACTTTTTTGAGTAAAAGCTTTACCTGTTAATTCTTCCCATTGTTTGGCACCTTTACCATTCATTTGCATGGATACGGCTGGTTTTCCAAATTGATCAAAAGTTTCTCTGGCATCTACAACAACACCACCACTAATAGCTGGTTTTCCTACTCGACCGTCAGATTTTAAAGCATATAATTCAACTGCTTCTACTTTTTCTTTTTTCTCGTTATCAATGGTTGTTGGTTTACCCCATACAAAACGAGCAAATCGCAACTCAGGAGACAACAAAGCTTTGCTGCTACTTCTGTTTATATACTCATTAATAACCGCAGTATCTTTTGGTGCAAAATAGCCTAAAACAGGACCACCACCATATGATAACATTTTATCAAATAAAGGATTATTTCCTTTTGCGTTGGCTAAAGAATCTTTTGAAGCATCAGTTAATAAAGAATCAATTCCAGTTTTAGTAGTTTCTTTTATATCAACTTTTACTTCAGTTGCTTTTAAATTTTCGTTTAATTGACCTAAGAAAGGAGCAACTTCTTCAAATTTATGCGTTTCCCAAAACTCTAATTGAGCTGTACTTTGTAATAAATTTTTAATACGATCAACATCTTTCGCTCCCGGTAATTCTACTAAAATTCTTCCGGTTTCACCTAATTGTTGAATGTTTGGTTGTGTTACACCAAATTTATCGATACGTTTTCTAAGTACTTCAAAAGCACTTAAAACAGATTCGTTTACTTTTCTTTTAATAACTGCTTTAACTTGAGCATCAGTCATTTTTAAATCAATCTCACCATCTAAGTTTTTGTTGAAGAAAACATCAGGCGACGCTAATTTTACTTTTCCTTTTGATTCTGCATCAAAAGCTTCAAAAAAGGCATCCAAATAGGTTTGATTTCCTTTGATGTTTTTAGTTGCATCAGCTAAGGCTTTATTGAAAACCGGATCTTGTGATTCGTTTGATAAACCAACCAAAATGTCTTTTACAGAAATTTGAAGGATTACGTTAATTCCTCCTTCAAGGTCAAGACCTTTATTGATTTGCTTATCTTTTACCTCATTATAAGTGTAATCTGTAAAACCTAAATTGAACACTTTTTCTCTGCCGATTGAGTCTAAATATTTAGCTTCTTTAGCTACATCATCTCCGGCAAAAGCTTTGGCATCCGATTTAACTTTATTGGCTACAAAAGTGAATGAAAGTTGGTAAATACATACCAATGCAAATAAAATTGCGAAAAATTTAATAAGTCCTTTACTCTGCATTATTACTTGAATTAATTAATTTTTGTTGGTTAAGGTTTTGATTTATAAGTAAAAAGAAAATAAGTCATTCTTTTCGATTTTATAAAACGTGCAAATATATAATTATGAATAGGATTAACCAATTTATTTATCGATTAATCTCAAAAAAAAGACTGCAAAATTGCAGTCTCTTCTATATTATATGAAAAATATTATGCTAAAACCGATTTTAAATCAGCATTCATTGCTCTAACTGCATCAGCACTTTTGGCAAATTTTGCTTTTTCTTCTTCGTTTAAGTCAATATCAACTATTTTCTCAATTCCGTTTTTACCTATTATACAAGGCACACCGATACAAATATCGCTTTGACCATATTCACCTTCTAAAAATACAGAACAAGGAATCATTTTCTTTTGATCGTTTAAAATGCTATCCACTAAGTAAGCTACCGAAGCTCCTGGTGCATACCAAGCTGATGTACCTAACAATGCTGTTAACGTTGCACCTCCAACCATTGTGTCGGCTGCTACTTTATCCAATTTTTCTGCTGATAAAAATTCAGAAACCGGAACACCATTATAAGCTGCTAAACGAGTCAACGGAATCATTGTGGTATCACCGTGACCACCAATTACCATTCCGTGAATATCATTAGCAGGTTTATCTAATGCTTGTGACAAATAGGTTTTGAAACGTGAACTATCCAACGCACCACCCATTCCAATGATTCTGTTTTTTGGTAAACCGGTTGCTTTCAACGTTAAATACGTCATTGTATCCATTGGGTTTGAAACCACAACTACAATTGCATTTGGCGAATGTTGTAACAAACTTTCCGCTACTGATTTTACAATCCCGGCATTAATTCCGATTAACTCTTCACGAGTCATTCCCGGTTTTCTTGGAATTCCTGATGTAATGACAACCACATCACTTCCGGCCGTTTTTGAATAATCGTTCGTGCTTCCTGAAACTTTTGTATTAAAACCTAGCGTGGTTTGCGTTTGCATAATATCTAGTGCTTTCCCTTCGGCAAAACCTTCACGGATATCTAACAATACAATTTCGCTGGCAATTCTTCTGTAAGCAATTGCATCGGCACATGTTGCACCCACGTTTCCTGCTCCTACAATGGTAACTTTCATTTTATTAATTTTTATATTTATATAATTTCTTATGCGTCAATTTTAGCGTAAACCGCATTTTTCTCAATAAACTCTCTTCTTGGCGGAACTTCGTCACCCATCAACATTGAGAAAACGCGATCTGCTTCGGCCAAACTATCAATAGTTACTTGACGTAGCGTTCTGAAATCAGGGTTTAATGTGGTTTCCCAAAGCTGTTCCGCATTCATCTCTCCCAAACCTTTATAACGTTGAATCGCAGCAGAACCTCCTAAACGTTGATTAATCAAATCACGTTGATCATCATTCCAAGCATATTCTTTTTTGTTTCCTTTTTTCACTAAATACAAAGGTGGTGTTGCAATATAAACGTGACCGCCTTCAATCAATTCTTTCATAAATCGGAAGAAGAATGTTAGAATCAACGTAGAAATGTGACTACCATCCACGTCGGCATCACACATAATAACTACTTTATGGTATCTTAATTTTTCTAAGTTTAAAGCTTTAGAATCTTCAGATGTTCCGATGGTTACACCCAACGCCGTGAAAATATTTCTAATCTCTTCGTTTTCAAAGACTTTGTGATGCATCGCTTTCTCCACATTCAAAATCTTACCACGAAGCGGTAAAATCGCTTGAAATGCTCTGTCACGACCTTGTTTTGCCGTTCCACCTGCCGAATCTCCCTCGACTAAGAAAATTTCACATTTTTCAGGATCTTGCTCAGAACAATCCGAAAGTTTACCCGGCAATCCACCACCGCCTAAAACGGTTTTACGCTGCACCATCTCACGAGCTTTTTTCGCTGCGTGACGAGCTTGTGCTGCCAAAATTACTTTTTGAACAATGATTTTTGCATCATTCGGATTCTCTTCCAAATAATTCTCTAACATTTCCGCAACCGACTGACTTACCGGAGAAACAACCTCACGGTTACCTAACTTGGTTTTAGTCTGTCCTTCAAATTGTGGCTCTTGAACTTTTACCGAAATAATAGCAGTTAATCCCTCACGGAAATCGTCTCCGGAAATTTCAAATTTTAATTTATCTAATAAACCTGAACTATCGGCATATTTCTTCAACGTACGCGTTAATCCCATACGGAAACCTTGCAAGTGCGTTCCACCTTCGTGCGTGTTGATATTGTTTACATACGAAAAAATATTCTCAGAATAACTTGTATTGTACACCAACGCCACTTCCACCGGAATTTCGCCTTTTTCATTATCCATGCTAATCACATGCGAAATGATTGGCTCACGGTTTCCATCTAAAAACTTAACGAATTCTTTCAAACCTTCTTTCGAATGGAAAGTTTCAGTAACTAATTCGCCTTTATCATCCAAATGTCTTTTATCACACATTGTAATGGTGATTCCTTTATTCAAAAAGGAAAGTTCACGCATACGAGCGGCCAACGTATCATACGAAAACTCGATCGTTTGTGTAAAAATAGTAGTATCCGGCTTAAACGTAACCATTGTTCCGCGTTTGGTAGTTTCACCAATTTGCTTCACAGGATACATCGCTTTTCCACGTTCGTACTCTTGTTCGTATATTTTACCATCTCTAAAAACGGTCGCTCTCAAATGGTCAGAAAGTGCGTTCACACACGAAACACCAACCCCGTGAAGACCTCCGGAAACTTTATACGAATCTTTATCAAACTTACCTCCCGCTCCAATTTTGGTCATAACCACCTCAAGAGCCGAAACGCCTTCTTTTTTATGAATATCTACTGGAATTCCACGTCCGTTATCTTCAACCGAAATGGAATTATCTTCGTTTATAAAAACAGTTATGGTATCACAATGTCCGGCCAACGCCTCATCAATCGAGTTATCCACAACCTCATAAACCAAGTGGTGCAAACCTCTCACACCTGTATCGCCAATGTACATGGAAGGACGCATTCTCACGTGCTCCATTCCCTCTAATGCCTGAATACTATCTGCTGAATAACTATTCTTTTTGATTTCTTCGCTCATATAAATTTAATGCTAAAATGTATTTTTTGTCAAACACGCAAATATACGGAATTGTGAGGGATTTTCTATGTTAACTCCATCACAAAGAAGATAAGTTATTAACAAATTGTTGATTTATTTTTACTGTTTTTTGAAGATTTTTATTGAGAATTTATAAGAAAAATATTGATTTGGGCGTGCCCCTCCGACAAGCTACGGGTCAGGCTTTTCGTTGCAAGTCCTCGTCCAAAGGTTGGTTTTTGTCGGATTGTGCTCGGCTTCTTTGGTCGCCGGCACAAACCGCAAAAACTCAACCTTTGTCCTGCGGGCTTTTCACTTCAATCCTTCACGCAGGTGAAGTGCTATAAAAAAATTGACAGTTCTCAAACATATTTTACAACGTCTCCAACCACAATTAATATCCAACAACATATTTTAATACGTCTCGAACCCCTTTCAATAGGTTCACCAACGTAATAAAAGTATTTCTAAATCACAAAAGAGGAGTCCCCCTTCTCACGAAGTCTCCCGACTTCGTAGCATCAACTTAGTTCACAACCAAAATATATGTAAACTATATAACCCTTCCCCAAAATTCTATAACAAATTTCTGCAATAACAGTAGACCTTTACAATATAGTAATGAGGTCGCTACAACTATGAACCTAACCTAGTCATTCACAAATTTGTGAAAGCTTTCAACCGCTGTATTTCCGATACTAATCAATCTTTTTTGAAGGTACGCCATAACGGCACCATAAATAAATAGTAACTAAAAAACTAAGCGTATGAAAGCAGCAGTTGTTCACCCCGGTGGTAAAATTAAGTATGAAACAGTAGCAGACCCTACAATTCAAAAAAGTACAGACGCAATTATTAAAGTAACATCCACTGCCATTTGCGGTAGCGATTTACACGTTTATAACGGCAGTCTTCCTATACTTCAGCCAATGGTCATGGGTCACGAATTCATGGGAATTGTGGAAGAAGTTGGTCACGATGTCAAAAACATAAAAGTAGGCGACCGTGTCGTTGTTCCTTTCCCTATTGCGTGCGGAAGTTGTTTCTTCTGTAATAATCTATTGCCGGGAAGTTGCGAAAACAGTAACCCTGACCACTATGGTCCCGAAGGTGCTTTACTAACCGAAAAAGGTGGAGCAATGTTTGGCTATACCGAGTTATACGGAGGTTATGATGGAGGTCAAGCCGAATATGCCCGAGTACCGTATGCCGATTTTGGTCCACGGGTTGTGCCTGATAATTTATCCGATGACCAAGCATTATTCCTCACAGATATTTTCCCAACAGGTTACACAGGTATTGATTGGGGCGAAGTAAAAGGCGGCGAAACCGTTTTAATCTTCGGTGCAGGTCCGGTTGGTATTATGGCAGCAAAAAGTGCTTGGTTACGTGGAGCCGGTCGTGTTTTAATTGTTGATACGGTACAATATCGCCTTGACAAAGCCATTCGAACAGCCAATGCTGAAGGTATTTTATGGGAAGAAGGCGATGGTGCAAATGTGGTCGATTATATCAGATCAATCACCAATAATCGAGGAGCCGATGTGTGTGTAGAGGCAGTAGGTTTTGAACCTGATAGAAACTTGATTGACCGAACCAAAGCGGTTATCAATTTTGAAAAAGGTTCGTCTAAAGTGTTAGAAGCTTGTATGAGTGCCGTTCGAAGAAATGGTATTGTCTCTGTTTTGGGTGTATACATCGGAACCTATGATAATTTTCCGGTCGGACAATTCTTTGATAAGGGAATTATCTTAAAAGGTGGACAAGCTCCCGTGCATAAACACATCGACTTATTATTACAATATGTAGTAGAAGGAAAAGTGAAATTAGATGACATCATCACGCATCGTTTACCACTTTCGGATGTAGAACACGCCTACCATATTTTCAGACACAAAGAAGAAGATTGTGTGAAAGTTATTTTAAAACCATAAATAAGTTACCCGATAATAAAATAAGTGAATCCAATTATTTCGCCTATTAAGTTGAAGAAATAATTTAAGGAATCAATAATTATAAAAAATGTTTAATATAAAGCGTGTAAGACGATGAAAATAGTAGATATCAAAGTAATGCGTGGACCTAATTACTGGTCCGGATACAGAAAAAAACTAATTGTTATGAAACTTGACATTGGCGAATGGGAACAACGACCAACAGATACCATTGATGGTTTTGGCGAAGCATTGAAACGCGTTTTACCGTCTTTGCAAAGTCATCGCTGTTCTATTGGTGAAGAAGGTGGTTTCTTTGAACGCGTCAAACAGGGTACTTGGCTTGGTCACGTCATCGAACACATCGCTCTCGAACTGCAAACATTAGCCGGAATGGAATGTGGCTACGGAAGAACCCGTTCTACCAACACATCCGGAATTTATCACGTTGTTTTTTCCTATACTAGCGAAAGAGCAGGAATCTACGCCGCCAAAGCTGCTGTGAATTTAGTTGAAAAACTAATCAACAACGAACCCTATTCTGTTGACGAAGATATTCAAGAATTAAAACGCCTCAACAACAGAGATAAATTTGGTCCAAGCACCTACTCCATCGTCGCGGAAGCCGAACGCAGAAACATTCCATACACCCGACTCAACAGCAATTCATTGATTATGTTGGGACAAGGTTGCAATCAGAAAATTATCTGTTCCTCAGTTGCTTCCACGTCAAGCAGTATCGCCGTTAATATGGCTTCCGATAAAGAAGATACACGAAATTTATTAGCCAAAAACTATATTCCGGTTCCAAAAGGCACACTCGTTTATGACATTACTGAATTGGAAGAAGCTATCAACGAAATCGGTTTTCCCATCGTCACAAAACCAATCAATGGCAATCACGGACGAGGAATTACAACCCGAATCAACACCATCGAACAAGCCATTAATGGTTTTTATGAAGCTAAAAAAGTTTCCCGAAATATCATTGTCGAAAAATTTATCAAAGGAAATGATTATCGTTTTTTAGTCATCAATTACAAACTTGTTGCGGTTGCCAAACGCACTCCGGCAATGGTTGTTGGCAATGGTTTTTCCACCATTTCAGAACTGATTGATGCCACCAATAAAGACGAACGAAGAGGAATTGGTCACGAAAAAGAACTTACCAAAATAAAAATTGACGCAGCACTTGAAGCTATTTTAGATGAAAAGAACCTTGCGTTAAATACAATTTTACCATTTGGAACTGTTTTATACTTAAAAGATACCGCCAACATCAGCTCCGGCGGAACAGCAGAAGATGTCACCGATTTAGTGCATCCTTCCAATGTTTTTATGGCAGAACGCATCGCACGTTTAATGAATTTAGACATCTGTGGCATTGATATTATGGCAGAAGACGTTGCAGAACCCATCACCAACCAAAACGGAGCAATCATTGAAGTCAACGCAGGTCCCGGACTCAGAATGCACCTTTCTCCTACCGAAGGAACGCCAAGAAATGTAGCAGAACCTTTAGTAGAAATGCTTTTCCCAAATAACGCAGAATCGCGTATTCCACTTGTTGCCGTGACAGGAACGAATGGTAAAACAACCGTTACCCGATTAATCGCCCATTTGGCACAAACTGCAGGACATCATACCGGTTATACTTCCACTGACGGAATTTACATCGATGGAAACCTAATTCTGAAAGGCGATTGCAGCGGTCCGGCCAGTGCAGCAGTAGTTTTGCGTGATCCATTAGTCGATTTCGCCGTACTCGAATGTGCCAGAGGTGGCATTCTTCGGTCCGGTTTAGGGTTTGATAATTGCAACATTAGTATCGTAACCAATATCACCGACGACCATTTAGGTTTAAACGACATTGACACCATTCATCAACTCGCAAGAGTAAAAGCCGTTGTTCCGCAAAGCACGTTTGATCACGGTTATGCGATTCTGAATGCCGATGATGATTTGGTTTTCCGTATCAAACGAAGCCTCGATTGCAATATCGCTTTGTTCAGTATGGATGCCAATAATCCACGCATCATTAACCATTGCCGCGAAGGTGGATTAGCCGCTTTTATCGAAAACAATCGTTTTGTCATCAGTAAAGGCGAATGGAAAACAACCATCGCAGAAGTGTCTCAAGTTCCGCTGACCTTCTCGGGCACGTGCGAGTTTATGATTAAAAATATTCTTCCTGCTTTGTTGACCGCTTCGATTAGTAATTTTTCGTTAGAAGCAATAGCTGCCGGACTTCAAACGTTCATTCCTTCTCCCGAAATGACACCGGGCAGAATGAATCATTTTAAATTCAAAGATTTTATTTTGATGGTCGATTATGCTCACAACACCAGCGGATATGAACATATGGAAAAATATATGAATCAAGTTCAGGCAACCCAAAAAACAGGTGTTGTTTCTGCCACGGGCGACCGTCGTGATGAAGACGTTAGAAGCATCGGCCGATATGCCGGACAAATGTTTGATAAAATAATTCTCAAACACGACAGAAACAACCGCGGACGAACCAAAGAACAACTCACCACTTTACTTATGGAAGGCATCCGAGAAGTTAACCTCAACGTAGAAGTCACCATCGTTTCCGATGAAACCGAAGCCATTCAGTATGCCATTGATAGTGCAAAAAAAGGCGAATTCATTTTTGTGTGTGCAGATGATATTCCAAACACCCTAGCCTATGTGCAACAACAATTGGATTTTGAAAACGCCCCGATCGATTTAGGAGCGGTTATATAAAACTGTAAATCTAAAACTTCTTATTTTTTTTGAGCATGCCCCTCCGTAAACTACGGGTCGGGCTATCCGCTGCATCCCGATAGTTATCGGGATCGTTCGTCGTGCCTCCTCTCTGTGGGCTTTCCGCTGCTATCCCTCATGCGGGTGAAGTGCTAGGAAGATATTTCATTTTAAAAATACAGATTTACATTTCATTCAACAATTATCAGGAAATAACAGTAGCAAAACAACAAAAATTTACACACACGTCAGTACCAAAAGTATTTAACAGATAAAAGTCGAATTGACGATTTGTAAGAATATAAATAAATTGTATATTTGATTATATTACGCTATAAAGTAGCGGGTATAAACAAGTTGTGCAACATTATGAAAAAAACAATAATACTTCTTTTAATCTTTATTTTGGTGGCTTGTTCTACTAAAAAAAATACGCTGGAATCAAGTAATAAAAACGAAAATTTTATTATTAATAAAGACAGCGTTAGCATAATTACGCCCTACATTGAAATAAAAGAAAAATCAAATTTTTCCTTTATTGAACATCCAGACAAAAGGGAAAGCTTAACTAAATTTACGATAGAAACTTTGACAGCTGAATATCCAAATGCAGAATACATTGAAGTACCGTTCTTGTTCAAGGATTACAGAACAATCAATTCGTCAGTGGAAAGAGGAATAAGTTATAAATCCGAAAATGTGCCTGCTGAACTTCTTACGGACAAACATAAAAATTCAATTTTTATATCTATAAATGGTTATTTTGGAGATATAAACAGAGGAGTTATGATGTTGTATGTAATTGATAATAAAAATAAAAAGTGGAAAATGATAGAAAGATTTGTTTATGATAATAGTCCATTAGAAACTGACAAAACCAAAAAAAGAATCTTGAAATCATTGGAAAAACTAAAATAACGTTGCACAACATCGGCTATAGTTCACTGCTACGTATTTTTACTTTCGGAAAAACTTCGCATCCGTGAATGGTTGGTGTTTATTTATTAACTTTATTGCTTAACCAACGCAGCGAAACTATAGCCGAGGAACGTTATAGACAAGGCTAAAAATTCGTACTCAAAACAATATATGTACATAATAGACAAAAATACAAACCGAATTACAAAACTAAATGAAAAATCATTTACAGAACTTGGGTTCAGGGAAAGAAATCATTTGCAAGAATGGATTGCCAATAATCCGGAATCATTAGGCGAAGAAATACTAATAATTCAAAAAGAATTTAACGGATTCAACGATACTAATGAACGCTTGGATCTTTTAGGTATTGATAAACAAGGAAATTTAATTGTAATTGAAAACAAACTTGACGATACTGGTCGAGATGTAACTTGGCAAGCGTTAAAATATGCTTCATATTGCTCAACACTCAAAAAAGAACACATTCGGCGTATTTATCAGGATTATTTAGACAAGCAGTCAAAAGGTGAAAACGCCGAAGAAAATCTGATTGAATTTTTCAACGCAAATGATTTTGCGGAGATAAGTCTAAATAGTGGACAAACTCAAAGAATTATAATGGTTGCCGCACATTTTAGAAAAGAAGTTACGTCAACCGTTTTATGGTTACTGAATTATAAATTAAGGATCCAATGTTTCAAAGCAACTCCTTTCGAGTTTGGTGATCAATTAGTTCTGAACATTGAACAAATTATTCCAATGAAAGAAGCTGAGGATTATGTTATAAGTATGGCTGATAAAACACAAGACGACATTAACACTCAAGAAGAACTTAAATCTAGATATATTATAAGACTTGAATTTTGGAAACAATTATTAAAAGAGATAAATTCTCAAACAAACAGTTGGCAAAACATTAGTCCATCGAAAGACAATTGGCTTGCGATCGGTAGCGGACTTTCAGGAGTCACATTTAATTTCGTTATTACTAATCAAAATGCTAGAGTTGAGATTTATATTAGTAGATCAAAAGAAGAAAATAAACTTATTTTCAAAATACTTAAAGAACAAGAAAACGAAATCGAATCAGTTTTTGCTGAACAATTAATTTGGCAAGAGTTGCCCGATAAAAAAGCCTCTAGAATAAAACTAGAGAAAACAAACTTTGACTATTTTCAAAAAGAAGATTGGCCAGAAATTATTAAGTTTTTAGTTCACTCAATGCTACAATTAGAGAAAACTTTTAGAGAACCAATTTCTAGATTAAGAACTAAATTGAAATAATACAAGCCCAGCCTATAACAAATACTAAAACTCATGGCTAATTTTCAGTAAGTTGTTCGTTTGTTTTTCCTAACTTCGTTTTGTGCTAATGGAGAAATCTCGGTCCCCCGCTCTCCGAAGTCTCCCGACTTCGGAGTTATCAAAAACCTATAAAATAGCTCTATAAACAAGTTAAATACATTCTGTAAAAACAAAAAAAATGGACAGATATAAAGAAACATTTGAAACATGGAACAAAATTGCTTCATTATATCAAGACCGTTTTATGAACTTGGACTTATATAATGAAACGTATGATTTTGTTTGCAATTCAGTGACCAAGAAAAATGCAAAACTGTTAGAAATTGGTTGCGGACCGGGTAACATTACAAAATATCTTTTATCAGTACGAGCGGACTTTGACATTTTCGGAATTGACATTGCCCCAAATATGATAGAACTTGCGAAAAAGAATAATCCCCCAGCAAGCTTCGCCATTATGGACAGCAGACATCTTGACGAAATCAAAACAAAATATGACGGAATAATTTGTGGTTTTTGCTTGCCTTATTTGTCGCATACAGACAGTCAAAAATTTATCACAGACTGTTTCAATTTGCTCAATGAAGATGGGCTTCTTTACATAAGTTTTGTTGAAGGCGACCCAAGTAAATCCGACTTTCAAATTGGAAGTAGTGGAGACAGAAGCTATTTCTATTTTTACAATTTAAACGACCTAACCAAACAACTGATAGAAAATAATTTTGCCATCTTTAAAATTTTTAAAGTAGAATATAAAAAAAATGAAACCGACATCGACATTCATACAATATTGATAGCGAAGAAAAAATGACTGCTTAAAAGTAGCTCTCTGCTCTACGTAGTTTCCCGACTTTGTAACAAACAATAAAAGCATTATTTGTTTTAATACATTTTTTTGTTAAAGTAAAAATCCAAATGACAAAAAATAACTGGATTATTTTATGATCCAGAATGGGGGTTTGATGCTAATAAAATCCTAAAAACTTTTTTCAAAAGTTTTGGGATTTTTTTATGTCTAAAATTNNAATTTTAGACATAAAAAAATCCCTTGAGCAAAGCTCAAGAGATTTTACTGTCGGGATGACTGGATTCGAACCAGCGACCCCTAGCACCCCATGCTAGTAAGCTACCAGGCTGCTCTACATCCCGAAAAATGATGGCAAAAGTAAGAGTTTGAAATTTATATCACAAAAAATACTATGCAGAAATTTTAAATTTTTACTTTTATAAAAAGTAAAATCATGAAAATCATTGCTCACTTATTGTTGCTACTTATATTTCAAAACACTTTAGCCCAATCCGAAACGACCACAGTCTACTTTATTCGCCACGCCGAAAAAGCAGATAGTTCTCCAAATCCCGAACTTTCAGAAGAAGGAATAAAAAGAAGTGTTCGCTGGACAAAGCTTTTCGAGAAAACACAAATTGATGTGTTTTACACAACTTTAACGCGTAGAGCACAAATGACTTGCAGTACCATTGCTACTTCCAAACAAAAAGATATGATTTTTTATGATTATGCTAAGTTTTCAATTCAAGAAATTATAGCTAAACATTCAGGAAAAACGATTCTGGTAGTGGGGCACAGTAATACCATTCCACAACAAATCAATACTTTTTTAGGCGAAGAAGTTTACCGACAAATTGATGAAAATGAATTCGGAAATCTTTATACAATTACCATAAACGGTGATAAAATTGAGCACAAACTCACTAATCATAATTAAAGACACCAATTTCTAAAGTAATTTAGCCACGAATTACACTAATTTACACAAATCAATTCGTGTAAATTAGTGAAATTCGTGGCTATTTTTTTATTTGTAAAATTCTATTTTCTTATTGCACCGCAGTCAACGCATTTATAATTCCGTGACCAAATTGCGAATTTTTGGTTGGGTAAAATTGGGATGATTGTTTCATTTTTGTCAACACTTGAGCTTTTGTCCAAGTAGGATTTTTTGCCCACACCAACGCTGCAATTCCGGCAGTTGTGGCAGTTGCTACTGAAGAACCACCTACATAATCAGCTTGATTATTATAATAACTCAAAACCGGTACTTTATTTCCGGTTCCGGCACGTTCCATCATGATAGTAAAATCAATTTCGGCACCACTGTGGCAAACATCACATTTTTGGTATGTAGATGCTTCTTTTATTCCGGTTACTGCCACTGTTTCAGACATCCAAGCTGGAAAAATTACACCCACAAAATTAGTAAATGATGTTGATGTTCCACCCGCACAAAAGATTAATTTTCCTCTGTTGTTGGCATAACGAACACCATCTTCAATTCTTCCTACAGAAAAAATGTGTCCCATTGACATCGAAATAATTTTTACATCGGAACGATTTCCTAAACCTGTAAACGCATTTTGAACACCTCTTTGCTCATGATAACCGTTCAAAACCACATCCGAAGATGCACGATACGAAACTAAATTTGCATTATACGCCACTCCAACCGGTAAACCGGCATTGTTTCGTGGAGCGGTTGCTACAGAAGCCATGCTTGTTCCGTGACTACATAAATCGTTTACACCATCTGTTGTGGTAGACCAAGGCCAAATTGAATCTACATACGTTCCATATTTTTGCACAAAACGTCCGGAAGATTGACCTGTGTTAAAACTACCATTCATTAGGGATTGTTGTGGAGATAAGCCGGTATCAATCACTCCGATGGTCACACCACTACCCGAAGTTAAACCCCAAGCAGCCGGAATATTATGTTTATAAAAAGCCCAAGGAACTCTGGCATTTGGTGAAACCGTTGTAAAGTCGGCAGTGCTTAATGTAGATGAACTGTAACCACAACCGGAACTTGACATGATTTGATTACCTCCTTCGGTTTGTTGGTTTTCATATGTAAAATAACGATAATCAGCAGGTTCAACATACCGAACGTAGCGATTTCTGCGAAGAGCTTCTAACGTTTCTTGTTTTGTGATTCTTACATCAATTAAATTTAAAAATGCGTCTTCATAAACTACTAAATCTTCTGTTTGATCAGTTTCGTAACGTTTAATTAGATTTAAAATTTCCGTTTGCATTTGGTCTGCCGAATTGGATTGCGTTCGGTCAAAATCATTCACATTTCTACCAAAGCCAATTGTGACTAAATTGTTTCCTTTTAAAGCAGCACTCCACAACATGTGTGTACTTGCTTCTTTCCAATAGAATTTTTTTCCGTCTTGATTAAACGAATTGATTTTATCGTTTATTTGACGAGCCGTAAGCGGTTCTTGTTGATTTTCGATGACGATTAATTCTTCTTTAAAATCTTCTTCTTTTGAACAAGAAGTAAAAACCAATAACGCCAAAACTGAAATTTTGAATACTTTTTTTATCATACTATTAATTTTTTAGCTTGAGTATGACGAATATAATAATAAAATAATTCAAAAATTAAAAAGTTAATAAAAAGTTAATAAAAAAAGGTTGGCGTTTGACCACCAACCTTTCTTTGTTTATAATGCTTAATTAACCAATAGAATTCATTAAAATTTCATCCCGAATCCCAAGCCAACAATCCATGGATTAATCTCTACTTCTGCCGGAATAACTAATCCTTCTGCTAAATTAGTAGCATCTACGGTAACATCAGTTTTTAGGAATAAACGTTTTACATCAAAATTTACAAAAAATGTATCATCAAACATGACGTCAAAACCAATTTGAGCCGCAAAACCGATAGCATTTTCATATTCAATACCTTTAACAATATCACCTTCTTTTACATTATAAAATAAGGTATAATTTACACCGGCTCCCACATAAGGTTTAAATTTTTTCTCTTTCAAAGGGAAAAAGTGATACTGAGCCGTTAACGTAGGAGGCAAAAGCATTACACTTCCTAAATCTACATTAAAACTTGTTGGTCCACCAATGGCAGAAATGTCTGAACCAACAGTGTTTACATCGTGCTTAGCTGTTCCGAGAATTAATTCAGCGGCAAAGTTTTCTGTAAAGAAATAAGTAAAATCTAATTCAGGAACTAGAGCGTTGGAAATGGCAACATCTCCACCTATAATTCCGATTTTAGCACTCTCGTTTGGCACAACACCGATACCTCTTAAACGAACTTGCCATCTTTTAAAATCATTGCTTTTTTCTTCTTGAGCTTGTGTGAAAGTTGTCACGAATAATGACATTGTCACTAATGCATAAACTATTTTTTTCATTTTTTTGTTTATTAAAATTATAGCCCAAAAATAATTTTAACAAAAAACAGAAATACTGATAAAAGTCATTGACGGAAAATTATTTCTACTGTATAAAATTTTAGTTTTCGTAAAATTTGTTCATACCTTTGCACTCCTATGCAGAAAACGATTAACATACTTAATAAAAGAGCCAAATTTGATTATGAAATTTTGGAGCGATACGATGCCGGAATTGTATTAACAGGAACCGAAATCAAATCGATTCGATTGGGAAAAGCTTCGATAACAGAAAGCTTTTGCGAATTTCATAATGGCGAACTATTTGTGATCAATTCACAAGTGGAAGAATATTTGTATGGCACACACTACAACCACAAAGCCAAAAGCGAACGTAAACTTTTGTTGAACAAAAAAGAGTTAAAGAGCTTAGAAAAAAGTATGCAAAACAAAGGTTTAACCATTGTTCCGTTGCGACTTTACATCAACGAAAAAGGTTATGCAAAAATGGAAATTGCTCTTTGCCGCGGAAAGAAAAACTACGACAAACGCGAAACCATTAAAGACCGAGACACCAAACGCGATATTGATCGGGTGAAGAAAAGTTTTTAATTTTCGGGAATAAATTTCAATTGAATTACCTATTTGCTCTTCATTGCGTTAGGGATTGCAGCGAAAAGCCCGGAACAAAAAAATACTAATTTTCTTGGACCAAAAAAGCGACCAAAGGGAGCTCTTTTTGGTCCAAGAAAATTGTGTTTTTTGTGAGGACTTGCAGCGAAAAGCCCGACCGGAGCTTGCGGAGGGAACGCTAAAAAGTTGAGAAAAAATTTTGCAGTTAATTAAAAATGACTAAATTTGTCATGACAACATTTAGAATATGAAAGATTTACTTAGAACAGCCCGAGAAAAAAAAAACCTAAAAACCCGTGAAGTCGCACAACTTCTTGGGATAGACCAAGCATTGGTGAGTAAGTTTGAAAGTGGAAACCGAAAACCAACTCGAGAGCAAGTGGCAAAATTGGCTTCGGTTTTGGAGATTGATTATGAAACATTGATGGTGGCTTGGTTGAAGGAAAAAATTCTTTATGAAATTGGCGATGATACTCATTTTGGCATCAAAGCGATGATGGTTGCGGAAAGTGAAATGAAGTATGAACTCACTCCAAAGAAGAGAGAATTATCAGCTTCGTTGATGGAGATTTTGAATGAAATAGACTCGCTTAGGAAAATTTTAGACCAAAAAAGGGCTTTTGACAGTTTTAGAATTGCTCAAGCTTTAGAGCTAGAATATACGTTTGAAAGTAACCGCATTGAAGGAAACACACTGACTTTGCGAGAAACCGATTTGGTTATCAATGAAGGTTTGACTGTTTCCGGAAAAAGTATGCGAGAGCATTTGGAAGCCATCAATCACCAAGAAGCCATTGGTTATATTAAACAATTGATGGAAAGAGGTTTTAGTTTTAATGAGCGAGAATTGTTGTCGATACATAATTTGATTCTTCGGGGGATAATTCCTGAAGATGCGGGAAGATATCGCAGAGTGCAAGTCATGATTAAAGGAAGTACTCACATGCCACCTCAACCCTATTTGGTTGCCAAAGAAATGGAAGACTATTTTTTGTGGTATGAAAGTGAGAAAAAGAAATTGCATCCGGTGATTTTGGCTGCAGAAATGCACGAAAGATTGGTCACAATTCATCCTTTTATTGATGGAAACGGTAGAACTTCGCGTTTGGTCATGAATTTGATTTTGCTACAACACGGCTATGTAATTGCCAATATTAAAGGCGATTATGACAATCGAATGAAGTATTATAATGCATTAGAAACTGCTCAAACTAAAAGCAATAAAGAAGATTTTTTGCTTTTTATTGCTCAAATTGAAAAGGAAAGTTTAGAGCGATACTTAAGTATTATTGGTCAATAAAAAACCCGCTTGATAGCGGGTTTTCTGTTTATTTTTTAATTAGTTTCTTGGTTTGAATTTTATTATCTTCTTCAATTTTAACAATGTAAACACCTGATTTTATTTGAGTTGTATCGACTTTTTCTCCCGAAGCAATTTGTTTTTGAATTACTAATCTTCCTTGTACATCAAAAAGAGAAATTTTAGCAGAAATAATTCCTTTTACTGAGAAATTTGTTGAAAACGGATTTGGAAAAACTTGAAAAACAGTTTCAGAAAAATCATTTAATGTTAATGAACAATCTATCGGGGTTCCCGGAACTGCTGCAAAAACAGCGTTATTCACAGACCAATGTTCCCAACTTCCGCCTGAATTTGAACCGCTTTCCCAATTACTTAAATCAAAAAAGTGATCTCCTGTCATTGTTCCGGGGACTTTATAGACTTTTAGGGCTTGACCGTCGTAATTCCATGTTAATGGAACTCCGGACTGGATTGTTTCAATTCCATTAGCATTAGTGCAATTGGCTTGTGCAAAAAAAGCATATTCTTCATAATCAGGATATTCACCGAAAACTCTTGCTTTTCCGGTTTCATCAATGCAAATAGCAACATATTCGTTGGCGGCAATTCCTTTTACTTCAAAATTAAAATCATTTTTAAATCGGGCAATAAAGGTGCTTTGTCTTCCTCTCCTGTCCGGGTTATCATAATGTGTGTCGGTAATCACATCATCTAAAAACGGAACGGAAAGAAAATCATCATAACCCAACGTTACATTCGGATGATACGGATTATTCATCGCTTGCGTAGAAGTAACCGAACCATTTTGAGCATTGAAATATTTGCCACTTAAAATTGCCATTCCTGCACTTGTTCCGCCGATTGGTGCGTTTTTTACATTAATATGTTGATTGAGTAAATCTTCTAAAGCGTTATCTTTAAAGAACGAAACATAATTCCATTGATCGCCACCAGCAAACCAAATCATTTCGGCATTGGCTACTTTATCCAACACATAAGGATTTGTGGCTCCGGCAACAGAGGTAATAACCAACGTTTCTACAGAATTGACAGTAACTCCTAATCCTGAATACAAATAATTGTTGTATCCGTTACTACCCGAACTTCTCAAAACCACGACATCTCCACCATTGGCTTTTTGTAGTAACCATCGCATAGCATCGTCGTGTTCGGAAGCTCCGCCCATCAAACAAACGCCAAATTCAGGTGTTGTGGTGATATTGGTTGTATTTCCTGTAAAATAACTCGTGTAACCTTGAGCATTTAGAAATACAGGAAGAAATAAGAAGAGTAGTTTTTTTATCATTGGATTGATTTTTCCATAAAAATAGGAAAAAAAAATTTAATTCTTATCCTCCAACAATGGTACAAATCGAAACTCTCCAAATTCATGTTTTTCAAATTGGGTTTCGTTTTTGCGGATTAATAATGTCATAATTTGTTCTTTTTCGCCTAAAGGAATCACTAACCTTCCTCCTATTTTAAGTTGAGCCATCAGTGGCTTTGGAATAATTGGAGCACCGGCCGTCACGATAATACTATCAAACGGAGCATAATTGGGCAACCCTTTGTAACCATCGCCAAACGTTAATAGTTTTGGTCGAATACCTAATTTTGGTAGTAATAGTGAAGTGGTTTTAAACAATTCATTTTGTCGTTCCACTGAATAAACTTTTGCTCCCATTGTGCATAAAACAGCGGTTTGATAGCCTGAACCTGTCCCAATTTCCAAGACTTTATCATCTTTCTTTACTTCCAATAATTGCGATTGAAAAGCAACAGTGTAAGGTTGTGAAATCGTTTGTCCGGCTCCAATGGGGAACGCCTTATCTTGATAAGCGTATTGCTCAAAACCGGAATCTAAAAACAAATGTCGGGGAATTTTTTTGATTGCTTCCAACACAATTTTGTCTGAAATTCCTTTTTCGCTTAAAATTTTAACTAATTGATTTCTAAGTCCTTGATGTTTTTCAGTATCTCTCACTTGGGGTTCGGGTTAGTTTGGTAAAATTAAACTTTAAATAATGAACTTGCAAATGTTGGAAGATGGAAGTTGGGAGTTTTCAATCGCAGTCGCAGTTTTCAGGAAACTGAGAACATACAACAGACAACTGATAACTATCAACCAAAAAAAATCGCTAATTTTGCAGAAATAAAAAACTATGATTCCAACTGAAACTATTGTTGCTTTAGCTACTCCTTCCGGAGCTGGTGCAATTGCAATTATTCGTTTATCCGGTAAAGATGCGATTGCTTTGGCTGATAAAATTTTTGTTTCGGTTTCCGGCAAAGAATTACTAAAACAGAAAACACACACTATACATCTTGGTCATATCGTAGATAATGGAAAAACGTATGATCAAGTCTTGGTTTCTGTTTTCAAAAATCCGCATTCTTATACGGGTGAAGATGTAGTCGAAATTTCATGTCACGGTTCTACTTTTATTCAGCAACAGATTATTCAGCTTTTGTTGCGAATGGGAGCAAAAATGGCTCAGCCGGGTGAGTTTACATTACGTGCTTTTTTAAATGGAAAATTAGATTTATCGCAAGCAGAAGCGGTGGCGGATTTAATTGCTTCGGACAACGAAGCTTCGCATCAAATTGCCATGCAACAAATGCGTGGTGGATTTAGTAATGAAATTGCTCAACTTCGACAAGAGTTGCTCAACTTTGCTTCGCTGATTGAATTAGAATTAGACTTTGCCGAAGAAGATGTTGAATTTGCAGACCGAACACAGTTTAATGAGCTTTTAAACCGAATTGAGTTTGTGTTGAAACGTTTGATTGACTCGTTTGCGGTGGGCAACGTGATTAAAAATGGTATTCCGATTGCGATTGTGGGCGAACCAAATGTAGGTAAGTCTACCCTGCTCAATGCCTTACTAAACGAAGAACGTGCGATTGTTTCCGACATTGCAGGAACAACCCGCGACACCATTGAAGATGAATTGGTAATAGAAGGCATTGGTTTTCGATTTATCGACACAGCCGGAATTCGTGAAACCACCGACCATGTGGAAAGCATTGGGATTAAAAAGACGTTTGAAAAGATTGAACAGGCACAGGTGGTATTATATTTGTTTGAAAGTTTCAAGTTTAAGGTTTCAAGTTCAGAATACTTGACTGAAATTGAAAGGGTGAAAAATAAATATCCTTTAAAACCACTTGTTGTTGTAATCAATAAGGTTGATTTGCTGACTGAAAACGAAATTCTAACTATTCGCCTACAACTTGAAACGTTAAACCTGAAACCTGAAACTATTTCAGCAAAACAAAATATCGGTATTGATGAACTCAAGCAAACCCTACTCTCTTTTGTAAATACCGGAGCATTGCGAAACAATGAAACAATTGTAACAAACTCACGACATTATGATTCGCTTTTGAAAGCGTTGGAAGAAATTCAGAAAGTGAAATGGGGATTGGAGAGTAATCTATCTTCCGATCTAATGGCAATTGACATTCGAGAGGCGTTGTTTCACTTTGGTGAGATTACAGGCGAAGTAACGAATGATGAGTTGTTGGGGAATATTTTTGCGAATTTCTGTATTGGCAAATAAATATCCCAAACTAGTACACAATATTACTTAAAAAAACAAACAAAACCCATGTAAAACATGGGTTTTTATATGTTTACTAGTTTTGTAATTTTTTAAATATTATTCGCTGTTTTGGAATTATTTGTACCTCCCTTGTACCTCGAAAAATATTTTTTTGATTACAAAGAAAAAAAGAAAAATTTTGGCACGTTTTTTAGTACTGATTTGTTAGTACTAAACATAGGGCAAAATATGGTTTAAAAATTACTTACTTATCACTTAATCAATTTGTAATTTTAAACCATTTCTTATGAAAAAAATCATCCTTTTTGGTACGTTGCTTTTTTGCTTCGCCCTACTCATGTTATCTTGTAAAGACGGAAGAAAAGAAGAATCTGTTGCAAATGTGTCAACAGAGTCTGAAACAAACAAAAGTCTATCTTCTTCGGCTGCTATTGAAAACACAGATTCTAAACGAAAATTTATTCGAACTGCGGATGCTAAATTCAGGGTAAAAAATGTTGAAAAATCTACCTATTCGATTGAAAATACGGTTACAAAATTTGGTGGTTTTGTAATATACACGAATTTGCAAAGTAGGATTTTTGATACTGATAAAACCTTAATTAGTCAGGATAGTATTTTGGAAACGACAAAATTTGCGGTGGAAAACAATATGACAATTAGGGTACCAAATACGCAACTTGATACTGTTTTGAAGTGTATTGCAAAAGAAATCGACTTTCTAGATTACCGCCTTATAAAAGCGGATGATGTTGCTTTAAAACTGTTGGCTAACGAATTGGAAGAAAAAAGAAGTGCCACACAAAGTGAACGCATGGAAAAAGCCATCGATTCTAATGGAAAAAAACTCAATCAAATTGTGGATGCCGAAGAAGATTTATCTGCTAAAAGAGCAGTAGCCGATCAAGCTAAGCTTGCGAATCTCAACCTGGAAGATCAAATTAACTTTAGTACGATTACACTTCAACTCTATCAAAGAGATAGTGTGAGACGAGAACTGTTGACAAACGAAAAAAACATCAATAGCTATCGTCCGCATTTGGGATTGAAAGTGATGGATGGATTGAAAACAGGATGGTATATGCTTGAGGAAATTATTGCTTTTATCATTCAACTTTGGGCACTTATTTTAATAGGTGGGATAGGCTTTTGGTTATACACACGGTATTGGAAAAAGTAAATCCCTCCACTTAATTCAAACTCTTATAATAAAAAAAACCGGGTTATTTCTAATCCGGTTTTTTACTATTTATAAGCGATTATTACTTCACTTCTTCAAAATCAACATCTTGTGTTTGATCTCCACTTGCATCGGCTTGCGGCTGAGCTTGTTGAGCACCTTGATTGTCTTGTGATTTATACATTTCTTCTGAAGCATTTTTCCACGCTTCATTGATTTTGTCTAAAGCAGGTTGAATTGTTGCAATGTCTTTTGTTTCATACGCCGCTTTCAACTCGTTTAACGCAGCTTCAATTGGTTGCTTGTTCGCATCTGACAATTTATCGCCGTATTCTTTTAATTGACTTTCAGTTTGGAAAATCATTCCGTCTGCTTCATTCAATTTGTCAACTCTTTCTTTTGCAATTTTATCAGCTTCTGCATTAATTTCCGCTTCTTTTTTCATTCTTTCGATTTCTTCCGGCGTTAATCCTGAAGAAGCTTCGATACGAATATCGTGTGATTTTCCGGTTCCTTTATCTGTTGCAGAAACTTTGATGATACCATTGGCATCAATGTCAAACGTCACTTCAATTTGTGGAACACCTCTTGGAGCTGGTGGAATTCCGTCTAAATGGAAACGACCAATTGTTTTGTTATCATTTGCCATTGGTCTTTCACCTTGCAAAACATGGATTTCAACCGATGGTTGGTTATCCGCAGCTGTAGAGAAAACTTGTGATTTTTTGGTTGGGATGGTTGTGTTTGACTCAATTAATTTTGTCATTACACTTCCCATTGTTTCAATTCCTAATGATAAAGGCGTAACGTCTAATAACAATACATCTTTTACATCACCACTTAAAACACCACCTTGAATAGCAGCACCAATTGCCACAACCTCATCTGGATTTACACCTTTTGATGGTTTTTTACCAAAATATTTTTCAACTTGTTCTTGAATGATTGGAATTCTTGTTGAACCTCCAACCAAGATTACTTCGTCGATATCTGATGTTGATAGACCAGCATCTTTTAATGCTTTTACAACCGGTTCCATTGAACGTTTTACTAAACTTTCTGCCAATTGCTCAAATTTAGCTCTCGTTAATGATTTTACCAAGTGTTTTGGTCCACTAGCTGTAGCCGTAACATAAGGCAAGTTGATTTCTGTTTGTGTAGAAGATGATAATTCAATCTTCGCTTTTTCAGCAGCTTCTTTCAAACGTTGCAAAGCCATTGGGTCTTTACGTAAATCGATACCTTCTTCGCTGTTGAATTCATTAGCCAACCAATCGATGATTACTTGGTCAAAATCGTCTCCTCCTAAATGAGTATCTCCGTTTGTTGATAATACTTCAAAAACACCATCACCTAATTCAAGTACAGAAATATCAAATGTACCTCCGCCTAAATCGTAAACCGCAATTTTTTGATCTTTTCCGGCTTTATCCAAACCATACGCTAACGCAGCAGCAGTTGGTTCGTTGATGATTCTCATTACTTTTAAACCTGCAATTTCTCCCGCTTCTTTCGTTGCTTGACGTTGAGCATCATTAAAATAGGCAGGAACAGTGATAACTGCTTCGGTCACTGTTTGACCTAAATAATCCTCAGCCGTTTTTTTCATTTTTTGAAGTGTCATAGCTGACAATTCTTGTGGTGTATATAAACGACCGTCGATATCCACACGAGGCGTATCGTTGTCACCTTTTACCACTTTATACGCTACATTTCCAGCCTCTTTTGCACTTTCAGTATATTTATTACCCATAAAACGTTTGATAGACGCAATGGTTTTGGTTGGATTAGTTACTGCTTGTCTCTTGGCAGGGTCACCTACTTTGATTTCACCACCGTCAACAAATGCAATAACAGATGGCGTAGTTCTTTTACCTTCAGCATTTGCAATTACTACCGGTTCTCCACCTTCCATTACGGATACACAAGAGTTGGTAGTTCCTAAATCGATTCCAATTATTTTACTCATAATTTTTTAATTTGTATGTCTTGTTTTTAAATTCGTTTTTCAAAACTTGATTTGCAAATGACAAGGATTATGCCAAGTAGGAAAATCAAAAAGAAATGTCATATTTTGACTGACGCATCAGAAAAAATATGACATTATGACATTTTAGAACTATAGATTTGGTTGCTGTAAAATCTATTCTATACGACTAATACGTATGTTTGTATGTTTTTAACCAAAATATTAACTTTTCTATTTGAACTGAATTGGCATTAATCCATTCGCTATTATTATCATCCTTTTTCGATTGATAAACATGATGAGAATATGCTTCATACATTTGTTTATCTTTGCTTAAATCATAGAAAAAATCTACATAAAAGTCCCAAAAAAAACCTTTTTTACCTTTCCGTTGTTCACCTAATACCTTAAAAAAAGAATTATTAGTATTTGAAAACATTTCAAATTCCGATTTGTTTTCATTCTCTTCAGTATGTTTAGATGCTTCTAATAATTGTAGCATCATTTCTGCCGTTCCAAAATCATTTTTATCAAAATCTGAATTTACACTTATTGAAATATTCATATTGTCTTCTTTTTGAACACCATGTTTCTGCTGTTGTTCAATCAATTGAAACACTTGATTTGCCCGGCTTCCCTCCGGTTCTAAAAGCAAAAAGTAAAAAAATGCTAATAATGATTTACTTCTTTCTTTTTGATCATATTTTAAAAAACCCATCAACATATGACTACTTGTATGATACGGATTTACTTTAATTCCACTAATTAATGCTTCTTCAGCATCTTCAAACTTTCTCAAATTGTAAGATGTCAACGCCAAACTATAATGCAGCTGATGGTAATTAGGATTAAATTTAATTCCTTGTTTAAATGTTTTTATAGCTTTTTCCGGAGTGCCTTGATAATCTTCGCAGGCTCCTTTTACACCATAAGCTAAATGCGATATATCAGCTTTAGATTTTATGACAATATCGCAATATTTAATTGCTTTATCATACTCTTTTATTACTGAATAAGTGAGAGCTAATTCGTAATTGGCCTCGGGATGTTTAGCATCTTCTTCTAAAATACTTTCATAAACTTTGATTGCTTCATCATATTTACCGGATTTATGCAACTCAACCCCGTTTGAAATTCTCTCTTTGAAAGATTGAGAAAACACGACAGAAAATAAAAAAAAGCAAGCTATTGATAATTTAAATTTATTCATCATAAACTAAAGTTTGAAATTACTCCACCAAAAACAACGCATTACTAAACAATAAATTTCCATTTTCCCAAAACCCTCTAAATAGCGGATTATCAATCATATAAATTACTTTTCCGTTTCCGTGATAATCAACAGCGAAAGAAACAGTTTCTTGAATTGATTTCTTTAGTTTGTTTCCAATAAATCCAAAACTTTGGTAATTTTTAGGAACGTAAATGACATTTTGAGCTCCTTTTAGTAATTTAAAATTGGAATCTGTCGTTTTTAAACTAAAGTATTTTTCACCTAATCCGAATATTAACGGATGACTTGCATCAATTGAATTTTCAATAATCGCTCCCGGAATGTAGCCGGAAATCGAACGTCTTTCACTTCCTTCAAAATCTAAAAAGCGATCTAATAATTCTTGTTCTTCAATAAATTTTTGAGCTTCTGCTTTTTCATCTTCGGTCGCAAATTTTGTTAAATGATAGCCCGGACGATCTTCAAATTGACCTACAGCACCGCCAATTGCAATGACTTTTCCACCTTTGGAAATAAAATTATCAATTGAAGTCTTTTGGCTATCTGAAAAACCATACCAACCTTCGGGCAAAATTAACGTGTTGTATTCGGCTAAGTTTACGCGATTAAAATGTTGGATTTCAACAGTACTCATTGGATATTCAATCACTTGATCCATAAAAAACCAAACTTGTCCAAAATCAATATTGCTCACTCCGCTCCCACCTAAAACCAATACTTTTGGTGCTTTTAACAACGGATAACTTTCGCCGCCCAAATCACCACCATTACTGGCAAAACCACTTTCTAACGCAACATAATCATATTTTTCTTTTATTAAATTCTGAATTGTCTCTTCAAAATTCTGCACTTTCGAATTATCGCCTTTCGTCACAATCAAGCCACCTCTTTCGATTTTTAAATCTCCAAAATAGACTTCTTTTCTGGCCGAACGAACTTTGATATTTTCTTGATGCAACAAACTCAACACACGAGCAGAACTTCTGTTATTCCACGGAATGTAATACGCATAAGCATTTTGAACTTTCGCTGTTGGACTGACATCTAACCTTGTTTTTGTTTTAACCGGTAAATTTCCTTTTACGGCAAAACTTTCTACGCCATATGCCAACGGCAACGACCAAGCCGTGATGTCATACGACAAACTATCGGTTAATTTGTGATGCGGTTCAAATAAAACTTGCGTTAAAACCGCTCTGGGTTGATCTACTTTAATAATCAAATCATTTGGTTCAATCGTGAATGATTTTTCTTTATTGGATTGATAATGATAACCGGAAAGTTTCTTCGTTTCATCGGCAAACGCAGTTTCAATTCGGTTTCGATTAAGTAACACAGAAAGTTCTAAATTTTTAGGACTATTTTTTACGATGTACGTTTGGTATTTTCCTTTTGGTTTCGTTCGATTATCTTTAAAATAAGCTCTAAATTCTTTCGTCAAAACGTCTTTTTGTACATTTGAAAGTTCCACCACGGTCAAAATTGCTTTGGTATGATGATTTATTCTGTCTTGCAAAGTAAGAACATCTCCATTTTTTAATAAAACGGCTCTTCCTGCTCCAATTCCGCCTTGTTCATAGGTCATTCCAACTGCTCCATTGTAGCAAGGATAGGTATCGCCATAACTCGGATAGAACAAATCAAATCGTTCGCCGGAATAATACATCCAACCTTCTTTATCGAATTTTTTTGAAGTAATCTCCCCTATTTTTTTATGAAAATCCCTTTGAAAAGGAGCAATTTGTTCGTGATACGGTTCTGCTGCCGGTGGGAAAAAGTAGGGTTCATTATAACCCATTTCGTGCACATCAGCGTGAACCATTGGCATCCACTGATGATACAAATCCATTCGCAACTGGGTTTCCAATTGTGTTTGCCAAGCCCAATCGCGGTTTAAATCATACACATAATGATTTTGTCTTCCGCCCGGCCAAGGTTCCATATGCTCTCGGTCTGAAACTCCGGGATGTGTTTTCTTGCCCGAAATATCGCGAAGCCAATTGGCATAACGCGAAAAACCATCGGGATTTAAACAAGGGTCTAAAATGACAATGATGTTTTCTAACCACTTTTTTGTTTCTTTATTATTTGGGTTTATCAGTTCGTAAGCGACTGATAATGCACTTTCTATCGCTCCAATTTCATTGCCGTGCACATTAAAACTCAACCAAACAATCGTTTTTGATTTTGAATTATTTTTGGTTGGAAAAAGTCCGATTTCATACAAGTGATTTTTTCGGATTTCTTCTAAATTTTTTAAATTTTCAGGGGTTGAAATATAATAGGCATTCAAGTTTCTTTCCTGCGTTGTTTCACCATATTTCTGATGCTGAATCCAATCTGAATTTTTAACTAATTGTTCAAAATAAGCTTCCACCTGATGATAATAGGTTACTTGCTTTCCATAATTTGGTAAAAATTCTGATGGCGATTTGGGTTGAGAAAAGCCTGTTAAACAGACAAAAAACAGAAGTAGGTTGAAAAATCGATTCATTTTAAAAAAATTAGAAGTCAAATATAGGTTATTTTTTAAACGGTTTAACTGAAAAGTTAATTCACAAACTAATAAATAAAAGTTAATTATTGTATTCTATTTTTAAGAAACTGGTTTGAATAAGCAATAAACAAAACACTATATTTGTCCAACTAAATCGTTTGAGTTATGGAAGAATGTATTTCTGTTTTTGATATGCTTAAAATTGGTGTTGGACCCTCGAGTTCACACACCCTCGGACCGTGGAGAGCTGCCGAACGTTTTTTAGCCGAATGCAGAGAAGAAAACATTCTGAATCAAGCTATTAGAGTCAAAGTGGATTTGTACGGTTCGCTTTCCTTAACGGGAAAAGGACATGCCACCGACTTAGCGGTCATCTTAGGATTAAGTGGACAAGATCCGGAAACCATTCCGATTGCTCACATTGATGGGATTGTTCAATCTGTAAAAACTTCCAAAAAAATTAATTTAGGAAATGAAATTCAAGTCAATTTTGATTTCGAAAAAGACATTGTTTTCAACCGAAATTTTCTTCCTTTTCACGCCAACGGTTTGACTTTTACTTTATTTACTAATGATAAAGAATTTAGTGAAACCTATTATTCTATTGGTGGAGGATTTGTTGTGAAAGAAGAACGAACGAATGCCAAAAAGAAGATTGAAATAAAATGTGCATTCCCCTATCCTATTCAGAAAGCAGATGAATTATTAGAATTTTGTAAAAATGAAAATAAATCGATTTCTGAAATTGTCTATGAAAATGAAAAATCGATGCGTTCCGAAGAAGAAATTAACCGCGAGTTAATGCGAATTTGGAATACGATGTTAGAATGTATTTACATCGGTTGTCACTCCGAAGGTATTTTGCCCGGCGGATTAAATGTTCGTCGAAGAGCATTTGATATGCACGAAGGTTTGAAAGGAACTATCCCATATTCAAATCCACAGGAATGGCTGGATACCATCAGAAAAACAGAAGTTAAGTTTCGTCAAATTCTAAAATGGGTAAGCTGTTTTGCATTGGCAGTTAATGAAGTGAATGCAGCTTTAGGTCGGGTTGTAACAGCTCCTACTAACGGAAGTGCGGGTGTAATTCCAGCCGTTCTGATGTATTATTTAGTGATTGAAAACCACGAAGCCGGTGAAAAAGAAATCAAACAATTTTTATTGGTAGCCGGAGAAATTGGCAGTATTTTCAAAAAAGGAGCTACCATTTCTGCCGCAATGGGCGGATGTCAAGCTGAAATTGGTGTATCAAGTGCAATGGCAGCAGCAGCATTATGTGAATTGATGGGTGGAACGCCTGCTCAAGTGACAATGGCTGCCGAAATTGCGATGGAACATCATTTAGGAATGACTTGCGACCCGATTGGCGGATTGGTTCAAATTCCGTGTATCGAACGTAATACGATGGGTGCGATAAAAGCGATTAATGCGGCCGAATTAGCTCTGGAAACTGATGCAAACAACGCGAAAGTTCCATTAGATAAAGTAATTAATACGATGTGGGAAACCGCCAAAGATATGAACTCCAAATACAAAGAAACCAGCGAAGGTGGATTGGCTGTTGGAGTGAATTTGGCAGATTGCTAGTTATTTGTATATTTATAAAAAATTAATTTATGAATAACCATTCTTTAAAATATTTACTGTTAACAATGTTTTTTATTTCTTCCGTTTTTGCACAAAGTAATCCAGAAATTGAAGTATTTCAGAAACCTAACGAGGAATCGATTATTATTTCAATAAAAAATATTAGCGATGAGCAAAAGGAAATAAATTTGAATATTGATGGCAAAGGAACTTGTAAAATAATTAAATCACCAATTACAAAACTAGTAAAGTCAGGAGGCGAAGTAACTTTTATTACTCTGACTCCTAATAAAGGAAAAAAACTAGATTATTCAATAAGTTACTCAGTAAAATCAAAACCAACTGTAGAAGAATTAAATATCTTTCAAAAAAAAATAGACTCAAAAACTATCAGTCAGGCAACTGATTTTTCATCAGGATTAATAATTTTTGGCAAAGATGGATGTCCTAGGTGCAATAAAACTTTGAGATATCTTATAAAAAACAATATTGATTTCAAATATATTAATACATCTAAATCTACAGATTTGAACAGTTTGATGTGGGAAATGCTTAAAGAGGCTGGTGCCAAAGACAATATAGCTATGCCCGTCATAGTTAAAAGTGGAAAACTAACTCACACTCACAAAAACCTTGAAGAATTTTTAACAAAAATATAGATTTCACATTTTGCGGAAATAGCAATGGAACATCATTTAGGAATGACGTGTGATCCGATTGGTGGATTGGTTCAAATTCCGTGTATCGAACGCAATACGATGGGTGCAATTAAAGCGATTAATGCGGCTGAATTAGCTTTGGAAACCGATGCAAACAACACGAAAGTTCCGTTAGATAAAGTAATTAATACCATGTGGGAAACCGCCAAAGATATGAACTCCAAATACAAAGAAACCAGTGAAGGCGGATTGGCAGTTGGGGTGAATTTGGCAGATTGCTAAATTAATATGATAATAGATTTCTTCAAAAAAATCAAAAAATTCTGGTTATCCGATACCAGTTTCATCAGTTTACTGATTGTTTTGTTGTGTCTGAATTTTATTGTTCCGGTTTTAATTGATGCAGAAATCATCGGCGAATATTCACTCAATGCCATTTATCTCTTTCTTTTTTTGATTGGAATTTTCTCGTCTGATCATTTGTGGTTTAAAGTATTAACGATAAGTTTCTTTCTTCTTCAGGTTATTTTACGATTCATTCGTTTTAGTGATTCGGATACCGAATTCTATTTTTGGGAACAAGTCGTAATGTTGATGAACCTTATTTTACTGATTATTGTCAACTTAAAATTGCTTTTTAGAGATAAAGAAATCACCTATTACAGAATTATTGGTGCAGTAAATGTTTATTTAATGTTGGGTCTGATTGGTGTATCCATGTTAGAACTTATTCATTTAGTCTTCGGAAACTCACTAGAAGGCAGTTGGAAACCTGACGAACAAACGCTCAATTTTCCTAACTTTATTTATTATAGTATGACCAGTTTAACAACCGTTGGTTATGGTGATTTAATCCCAATCAATGCGGCAGCACGAATGACATCCGTCTTTTTGTCTGCAGTTGGAATTTTATATCCTGCTGTGGTTATTTCTAATTTAATTTCGACGGGAATGGCGAAGAAAAAAAACTAAAAGGTTTATCAATGCAAATTCAATTTAAAATAAGCTGCACAAGTTCCAAATCCGATAATAAACGAGATAATTGAAATCACCATCATTTTTAAACCTAGCTTTCGTTTTGATTCAAAAAACAACAATATAAAACCAATTACAAAACTGATTAAACTCAGTATTGCGACTATTATCCCAAAACCAACAAAAAACTCATCCATAATACTAGTTATTTAGCTGTAAATCATTGCAAAACAAGAGCCAAATCCGATAATAAGCCCTATCAAACTATACATCATTAACTTCAATGCATTTTCCTTTTTATCTTTCTCAACAAACAATTGTATTAATCCAATAAGGAACATAAAACCGCAACCAACTATTGTTATGAAAAAAAATATAAACATTTCTAATAGTTTAATTGTTTTCTAATTTCATCAATCTTATTATCTCTGTAAAAAATATTCATGGTTTCAAACGGAATCATTTTCATTTTATCGCTAACAATATGAACGCATGATTTTTTTACAGCACGAACATCAAAATCATACGGATCCATAAAATTCATAATCAATACTCTGAATAAATTACTGTAACTTAAATTATCCGATTGAACTCTTGGCAAACAACACATTAATTCGCCAAACGTTTCTTCGGCACAATCTACTGAAACTCCGGTGCTGAAAAGATTCAACATGTGGGATTTTAATTTTTCATCGTGTTCAAAAACAATCGTATTCTTGGAATTATTCAGCAAGTCTTCAGGATTAATTAAATGTGTCATCGGAAAAACTTCTCCATCTACTTTGAGTGCATAAGCCATGCAAAGTGCATCGGGATTACAAGGTACCGGAATTAAATCTTTTGGCGTAAAAAGCGGATATTGCTCATAAATTTTTCGACGAACTTCAGTTAATGTTATTCTTCCTTCCCCATCATTATAATTTTGATTTCTTCCGGCTACTTGCGTGGGTTGAAAAGTAACTCCTCGAACACATTTCTGTTGTAACGCATAGTTGAGAATTTCGCCTATTTCATCATCGTTTACACCTTTTTGTAACGTAATAACCAACGTTGTTGACAGATTATATTTGTTTAAATATTCTATTGCTTTTTTTCGTGTTTCGGTTAAATCTTCGCCTCTTAGTTTTTCTAAAACTTCCGGATTAAAACTGTCAAACTGAAGATAAAGTTCAAAATCCGGCATATAATCTGCTAACTTTTGCACAAATTTTTCATCTTTGGCAATTCTAATTCCGTTGGTGTTGACCATCAAATGTTTGATCGGTTTTGTTTTCGCAATATCCAAAATTTTAAAAAATTCAGGATGCACAGTAGGTTCTCCTCCGGAAATTTGAACTACATCGGGTTCTCCTTCGTTAGCTACTATTACATCAAACATTTTTTCAATTTCTTCTAAGGTGCGATGACGACCGTAATTTGGTCCTGAACTGGCATAACATGTCGGACATGTTAAGTTACATCTATCCGTTACTTCAACAATAGATAAACACGAATGTTGCTCATGATCGGTGCATAAACCACAATCGTACGGACAACCATAATGCACTTTTGTATTGAATTTCAATGGCATTTCGGATTGCTTATTGTAATTTCGAATTTGCTTGTAATACTCCACATCATCCGCAATCATCACTTTTGAATCGCCATGCGTTTTACAATGCTTTAGCATAAAAACCTGATTATCTTGAAATACAATTTTAGCATCAATCGTATGTAAACATTCCGGACACAAACTTTTGGTGTAATCGTAATAAATGTAATCTCTGGTTTTCATGTGTTTATCTTCTTGACAATTCGAATTAAAAAGTTAGCATAATAAACAAATATAAATAAAGCTGACCAATGAATACTACTCAAACCCAAAAACAATGGTTCAAACGGCTTCAAAAACTCAATGCCAAAACGATACAAAAAATAGAGCACCATTAAAAGCTTAAATCGGTCACCGTTAAGTAAATCAACCTTCTTAATTTTCCAAAAAAGAAATAAAAGAAATAACATAAATAGCATCTCATACAAGGCAGTTGGGTGTCTTTTTAGTCCGTCGCCCAAATCCATTCCCATAAAAAAAGTGGTTTCAATACCATGCGTTGGTTCTGTAATTCCGGCAAAAAAACAACCAATTCTTCCAATAAAAACAGCGACGACAATCGGAATAACATACAAATCACCGGAAGATGATTTTTCGCCGATTATTTTTTTGATGAGTTCAACCCCAAATAATCCTCCAAAAAAACCGCCGGCAACTGTTTTGTTTTGGTAAAAAGTAAGCCACGTCATTTCATAAAGTTGTGAAGGAGTTTCCAAAGCGGCTAAAATTCTTGAACCTAATAATCCTCCAAGCATTGCTCCTACTAAAATCCAAAGGCGATTAAGGTTTGAAATCGGATCAACGGTTCGTTTTTTTAAATAATAATATAATCGAACACCAACGAAAAAAGCCGAGACTTCAAAAAAGTAATGAACGGGTTCAACGGATTCAAATCCAAACGTTACAGGAAATTTCATGGTTATTTCCGCCTCGTATCCAAAATATAAACCACTTTCCAACCGTCATTTTCTTTATATAATTGAAAAGAATTTACTCCGGAATGACTCAATTTATCATTCACATAAAATTCGTACGGTGTCCAAACGTGAGCCATTGAACCATCAATTTGAACTTTGAAGCTTAAAATTTTCTCTTCAAATTTCATAGTTAATGGAATTGTTGCAATTGATTTATAAAAATCCGACGCTTTTTGAATTGAAAATTTAGATTCTTTTTCCGATTCGGAAATAGAATGTAAAACCAAATTTTCAGAACAAACCTTCTTTAATGCAATGGAATCTCGTTGATGAAAAGCATTAAAAAATTTCCCAATTGTCATTTGAATTTCGCTTTCTTGAGCAAAAGAAAATTGAAAAAATAGTGCTAAAATGAGAAGTAAAACTTTTTTCATAGTCAATAGTTTAATGTGTTAGTAGATTTAAAATCAAATACGTTACAATACCGGCTACATATCCGGCAATGGCTAACGGTGTGATTTTCTTTAAATACCACAAAAACGTCATTTTTTCTTTTTCCATAATGGCGATTCCGGCCGCTGAACCGATAATCAACATACTTCCTCCTGTTCCTGCACAAAGAGCGATGAATTCCCACAGTGAATCATCCATAGGATAATCTGTTAATGAAAACATTCCTTGCGTGGCAGCTACTAAACTTCCATTATCAACAATGGATGATAAAACACCAATGGCAACAATCATCACATTATTATTGGGTAACGTTTCTTGTAAAAAAACGGATAACTGACTCAAAATCTGTACTTCTTGCAAAACATACACCAAAAGTAAAATCCCCATAAAATAAAGAATGGAGCTCACATCTACTTTTGATAATGCATAAGCAACCGAATATTTTTCTTTCACATCTTGTGGTTTATTGTGATGATAGATGATCGAAACCAATGAAACAAAGGCTAAAGCCATTAAAACCCCAATAAAAGGTGGCAAACCAGTAATGGATTTTATCACCGGAACCATTACCAACCCAAAAACACCGGCTAAAAACACACTTAAACTGCCACGCATTTTTTCTTCTTTAATCACTTCAGCCATAGAAAGTTGTACTCGTAGCATCGTAAATCCTTTCATTCGATAACTGGCAATTATTAGTGGAACCAAAATACACATCACAGAAGGAAGAAAAAGCACTTTAACAATTCCAAACGCACTGACTTGTCCACCAATCCAAAGTAAAGTTGTCGTAATATCTCCAATTGGACTAAAAGCTCCACCGGCATTGGCAGAAATGACAACAATTCCGGCTAAAATCATTCTGGTTTCACTTTTTGGCATCAATTTTCGCAACAGCGTAATCATTATAATTGCTGTGGCTAAATTGTCTAATAAAGCCGACATAAAAAAGGTAATTCCGCCTACAATCCATAACAATTTTAAAACAGATTTTGTTCGAATACGATTCGTAATAACCGAAAAACCTTTATGAATATCAATTAGTTCTACAATTGTCATCGCACCCAAAAGGAAAATTAACAATCCTGAAATTTCTCCAAAATGAAGAATTAATTTTTCTGAAACTTCAGTTTTATCGCCCGTGTACAATAAGGCATAAACAATCCAACACAAAGAACCTGTCAGAATGGATGTAATTGTCTTGTTTATACGGATTGGCGATTCAAAAATAATCGATAGATAACCTAAAATTGCAATAGCTAGTAGGATTGAAGTCATTTTTATAAGATTAAAAAATCCATAGCTAAAGTAGTAAGTTTTTGTAACCGAAAACATCTTTATCTAAAATATTTTAAGTCACAAATAAACATTGCTTACATTTGTATTTCGTTCCAATAAATTTATAGAAATGTCAACAGCAAAAAAAGATTACAAACGCATCACGACCAAATCCCTCATTGATATGAAAGCCAATGGCGAAAAAATATCAATGCTTACCGCTTACGATTTTACTATGGCGAAAATTGTAGATGCTGCGGGAATTGATGTGATTTTAGTGGGAGATTCTGCCAGTAACGTAATGGCCGGACACGAAACGACTTTACCTATTACATTAGATCAAATGATTTATCACGCAAGTAGTGTGGTTCGTGCCTGTGAAAGAGCTTTGGTTGTAGTTGATTTACCGTTTGGAACCTATCAATCCGATCCGAAAGAAGCTTTGCGTTCTTCCATTCGAATTATGAAAGAAAGTGGCGGTCACGCTGTTAAATTGGAGGGCGGAAGCGAAATCAAAGAATCCATCAAAAAAATATTGAATGCCGGAATTCCTGTCATGGGACATTTGGGTTTAACTCCTCAATCTATCTATAAATTTGGGACTTACACCGTTCGTGCCAAAGAAGAAGCCGAAGCCGAAAAATTAGTAGAAGATGCCAAATTATTAGAACGAATTGGTTGTTTTGCGTTGGTTTTGGAAAAAATTCCTGCCAAATTAGCTCAAAAAGTGGCAGAAAGCATTTCGATTCCCGTAATTGGAATTGGTGCCGGAAATGGAGTTGATGGTCAAGTTTTAGTTCTCCACGATATGATTGGAATGACGCACGAATTTAGTCCACGATTCCTCAGAAGATATATGAATTTGTATGAAGATATGACCAAAGCCATCGGACAATATGTTACCGATGTGAAATCGTTGGATTTTCCGAATGCGAACGAACAGTATTAATGTGGCAATGTGTCAATTAGGTCAATGAGATAATTTGCGGATGAAAATAGTTACGACCAAAGATAATTTACAGATTCTTCATGAAGATAATCATCTGATTGTGGTTAATAAACGTGTGGGCGATATTGCTCAAGGCGACAATTCAGGCGACAAACCCCTACCCGACATCGTCAAAGAATACCTCAAAGAAAAATACAACAAACCCGGCGATGTTTTTTTGGGCGTGGTTCATCGGCTTGACCGACCAACCACCGGAATCGTTGTTTTTGCCAAAACCAGCAAAGCATTAACCCGAATGAACGATTTATTCAGTTCACGGGAAACTCAAAAAACGTATTGGGCAGTGGTGAAAAATAAACCGCCAAAAGAGGAAGATACATTAGTTCATTTTATCAAAAGAAACCAACAAAACAATACTTCCAAAGCTCATACAAAAGAAGTTCCGGAGAGCAAAAAAGCGAGTTTACATTACAAAATCATAACAGAATTAGACAATTATTTTGCTTTAGAAATTGAATTGCACACCGGAAGACATCATCAAATTCGGGCTCAACTGCAAGCTATTGGATGTTCTATCAAAGGCGATTTGAAATATGGTTTTGACCGCAGTAATCCCGATGGCGGCATTCATCTTCATGCCCGAAAATTATCTTTTATTCACCCGGTTTCAAAAGAACAAATTATCATCATTGCTCCTGTTCCTCATGATGTCATTTGGAAATCAATTGAAACTAAAACATAATTTATTTCGTTTATAAAGTAGGGAAATTCCTTTTTCGATTGTTTCAATTCTGAATAAAAATACCTATTTATGGGTAGTGATTATTCAATAAAGGAGTTTCACCTTTGAAATCAACTAAATATAATCACAATGAAAAAATTAATTGTTTCAATTTTCATGCTTATTAGTGTTTGCTCATTTGCCCAAGAACATTTTTCCGGAATAGGAACTTCTAAGCGAATTGGCATTCTCAATGCAAATTTCAATCCTGCTGAATTAGCTAATCTTAGTTCCAAAATGGAAGTAAATCTATTTGCGACCAGCGTTAATATTTCCAACAACAAAATCGGCGTTAGCGATATTACCGGTGATGAAGATTTTGAAGATTTAATTTTTCAAGGAAATGAACCGGTTAATTTGCGTTTTGATGTAGAAGTTGCCGGTCCCGGATTTGCTTTTAAACATGAAAAATGGGGATTTGCCATTACATCCAAAGCGTATGGAAAATTAAATTTAGTAGATATTGATGCCAATATTGGTGATGCAATTGCCAACAACGGATTGAATTCGTTAGTAAATTTCACTACGTTAAACGGAAATTACAATCAACGTTTAGTGGGAATAACCTATGGCGAAATCGGACTTTCTGCCGCCAGAAGTTTATGGGAAACCGATAAGTACAAATTAAATGGTGGTGCTACTTTTAAACTATTGTTTCCCGGTTCGTATGCCAATTTTGGTGCCGATCAATTTGAAGGAACTGTTAATTATATTGGCGGAAATTCATTTTTAACCAATGCCAATGCGTCAATTAACGTGGCTTATTCCGGAAGTTTAGGCAGTAGCTTTTCCGATTTTGACAGTTATTCTGATTCCGTTTTTGGAAGTTTAAACGGATTTGCTGTTGATTTTGGCGGAACGTTTACGATTAAAGATGATAAAGACGGCTACAAATTCAATTCAGGAATTTCAATCAGAAATATTGGCGGGATGACTTTTAAAGATGAAAATAATTCCTCAACAAACTATAATTTGGTGATTGAAGGAACCGAAAGTTTAGATTTATCTCAATTTGAAGATGTTGACAGTTTGCAAGAAGTTGAACAAATTTTGGTTGATAGTGGATTCTTAACTTCTACTTCTACTTCAGAAGATTTTAAAGTTAAATTGCCAAGTGTTTTGAACGTTTATGCTGATTTACAAGTAATTCCAACCTTATATGTTTCGGTATTTTTACAACAAAAATTAACCGATGATGCTAAAAATGATCAAATTACAGCACAAAATGTAGTAACGTTAACGCCTCGTTTTTCATTGAAAAATTTCGAAGTTTTTGCACCATTATCGCAAACCGAAATCGCAGGTTTTAATGCCGGAATTGGTTTTAGACTTTACGGATTCTTTATCGGATCGGGTTCTGCATTCACCGCTTTGATTAACGATAGCAAACAAGCCGATTTTTATTTCGGATATCGATTTGGATTAGGGAAAAGTTAATTTTTCTCATTATATTTGAATTCATTCCCAAACCAATTTGAAATGAGTTCGATTTCAACTGTTGCTAAACGAAAAAGTTTGCTCAAAAAACTGCTGATTGCTATCAAAAAGCACGAATCAGAAGTAATTGAAGCGTTACACAACGATTTTAAAAAACCTGAATTTGAATCGTATCTAACAGAGATAAATTATGTTATTTCCGATTTAAAAAATACAATATCCAACATAAATCGATGGTCAAAACCGAAACGAGTTTGGCCATCGATTTTAAATTTCCCTTCGTCCGACTATATTTATTCCGAACCGTATGGCCGGGTTTTGATTATTTCTCCATGGAATTATCCGTTTCAATTGGCTATGTGTCCGCTTATTGCTGCCATTGCTGCAGGAAATACCGTAGTTCTAAAACCTTCGGAATTAACGTTCAACACCTCGCAAATTGTCACAAAAATAGTAGAAGAAGTTTTTAATGTGAAAGAAGCTGTAGTCGTTCATGGCGGAGCTGAATTCACCCAATCATTACTAGAAAAACGTTGGGATTTTATATTTTTTACCGGAAGTGTTTCTGTGGGAAAAATTGTAGCTCAAGCCGCTGCCAAGCATTTAACTCCGGTGACATTAGAATTAGGCGGAAAAAATCCATGTATCATTGATGAAGGTGCCGATTTGGAAATAGCAGTGAAACGAATTGTATGGGGAAAATTCATCAACGCCGGACAAACGTGCATTGCACCGGATTATATTTTGGTTCAGGCAAAAGAAAAATACAATTTTGTTGAACTACTCAAGCAAGAAATTACCCGAGCCTACGGAGAAAATCCGGAAGAATCGACTGATTTTGCACGCATCATCAATACCAAAAACTGGCAACGATTACAAGCAATGATTGACCCTAAAAAAGTTATTGTTGGGGGAATTTCAAACGAAGAAAGTCGATACATTAGTCCTACCCTACTTGATGAACCCGATTTGAATAGCGAAGTGATGAAAGACGAAATCTTTGGACCGATTCTACCCATCATTTCCTATCATGATGAAAAAGATTTAGAACGAATCATTATGAAATATGAAAAACCTTTGTCATTGTATGTTTTTACAGAAAATAAAGATTTTGCCGAAAAAATAATTACAAAGTATTCCTTTGGTGGTGGATGCGTGAACGATATTATCATTCATTTTTCCAACAAAAGATTACCTTTTGGCGGCGTTGGTCATAGCGGAATAGGTGCCTATCACGGAAAATTTGGTTTCGATTCGTTTTCACATAAAAAATCAATTGTAAAAAAACCAACTTGGGGCGATAATCCGGTTCGCTACGCACCGTATAAAAACAAATTAAAATATATTAAAAAATTATTATCTTGGCTTTAAACTAAACTTACTTATGGAAACTAACACTACAAAAAAAATCAACCATGCTACTCAACAAGGCTATTATCTTGACTTTGGAACAGTTATCGAAAAAGCATTTGAAAATTACAAAAAAATTGCCCTAACAGGAGGATTAGGTTTTTTAATTATAGTAATTGCCTCTTTTGCTCTTTTTGGTTCTATCGCAGTCGTTGCTTTTGGCACAGCAGACATGATGGGTACACTAACCGAATTTAACCCGATGGATTTTTCGGTAGTCGGCATACTTATTTATTTTTTAGTGATGATTGTTTTTGCCGGATTTACCGCTCCCATTGGAGCCGGATTTTTCAAAATGGCTCATTTGGCTGAAACCAACAAACCCTTTTCTGTGGGAGTTATTTTTGACTATTACAAAACTTCCTATTTCAAAGAATTGTTTATTTCTGCATCAATACTTGCCATCATTAATTTTGCTTTTGTAACCGGTTTTGAATTTATAGACTATCCGATTGTGGGCAACATTCTATCTTATGTTGTTGCTTTTTTTACCATGCTAACGGTTCCATTAATTATTTTTGATAATCAAACGGGTGTGGATGCCATTTCCATCAGCATAAAATTAGTTTTAAAACAACCGCTTATTTTATTAGGCCTAGCAATAGTAAGTTTCATTATTGTTTGTCTGGGTATCATTGGATTTTGTATTGGAATTCTGTTTACATTTCCGTTTTGGTATTCCTTTCTTTACACAACCTACAACTCCATTTTCCCGATTGAAAATGCAAGTGAGATTGAGGAGATTGGGAGATTTGAGGAATAAATAGTTAGCATCCAACATAACTACATTCACAAAATTAAACCAACAAAAAATGGACAATACAACTAGAAAAAATCATTGGGAAACAGTTTACGAAACCAAAAACCCCGACCAAGTCAGTTGGACACAAGAAGTGCCAAAAACTTCGCTTGACTTCATTTCTTCGTTTGGTGTGACAAAAGATGCTAAAATCATTGACATTGGTGGCGGCGACAGTACATTGGTAGACTATTTACTTGAGAATGGTTTTGAAAACATAACCGTTTTAGATATTTCCGAAAAAGCACTCGAAAAAACCAAAAATCGATTAGGCGACAAAGCAAAAAAAGTAAATTGGGTTGTGAGCGACATAACAGAATTTGAACCCACCACAACCTTTGATATTTGGCACGACAGAGCAACTTTTCACTTTCTGACAACAACTGAACAAGTCGCAAAATACTTAAACACGGCAAGAAAATCTGTCAATGGCTTTATGACAATCGGAACCTTTTCAGAAAACGGACCAACAAAATGCAGCGGTCTCGAAATCAAACAATACACAGAACAAACGTTGACAGACGAACTTAAAGGTTTTGACAAAATTCGTTGCGTAACCGAAGACCACACAACACCATTTAACACAACACAGAATTTTTTGTTTTGCAGTTTCAAAAGACAAGAGAATTAAATTTTCAAAGAATAAAAAAGTATTTAGAAGAGACCATTCACCCTAAAATGATAGACTAAAAATACCGAGAATAATCTAGTAAATAAGAATTTAAAAAAAAACACCCAACTAAACAAAAGTCGGGTGTTGAATTTAATTTTTGCTCAATGCAATTTTTAATCCCATTAAAATAAATACAAATCCACTTAATTTATTCATCCTTACACTAGCACTTGGATTGGCCATTATTCTTTGAGAAAAAACACTTGCAAAAAAGGTTAAGATTAAAAACCAAACTATTCCGATTAATGCATAAGTAAAACCTAATAGAATAAACGGCATAGGATTTTCTATTTGAGCAGGATCTATAAATTGAGGAAAAAATGCCAAAAAGAATAATGCAACTTTCGGATTAAATGTATTTGTCAAAAATCCAGACCAAAAATCGTTTTTTCCTTTTTCTCGAACTTGATTTCCATCACGAATTGGCAAAAAATCCTTTCTATCTCTTAACTTTAAAAATCCTAAATAGATCAAATAAATAGCCCCAACATATTTAATTACTGTGAAAACCAATGCAGATTTGGCTATGAGAACTGAAAAACCCATTGCAGCAAATAAAGTATGTATTAACACACCAGCATTGATGCCTAATGTAGCATAAATTCCTGACTTTCTGCCTTGCCCAATAGACTTGTTTAAAACAAATATTGTATCAATCCCCGGTGTGATTATAAAAAAGAAAGCCGTTACCATAAAAGTGAATAAATTTTCGATTCCCATCATTTTCTTATTTTTAAAATTAAAAAAAACTTTCAGCAAAGAAACTACTTTGAATTCAACTAAAAAATACGTAGTTTTGATTAACTAATGCACAAACAGCATTAATCATGACAATTCAACAAATAAAATACTTTTTAGAACTTGCGAAAGAACTTCATTTCTGGAATACAGCAGAAAAAGTTTTTATATCACAATCTTCATTAAGCAGACAAATTCAGGCTTTAGAAGACGAATTGAAAATACAGCTTTTTGAAAGAGATAAAAGAAATGTAAAATTAACGGATGCAGGTAAATTTCTTCAAGAACAATGGACAGATAAAGTAAATGAATTTGACCAAATATTAAGACAAGCCAAAAAGATTGATGAAGGTAATTCCGGCACCATTTCTATAACGTATCCAGGTTCTATTGCCTTTGAATTTTTGCCAAGCTTTTTAAAGATTTTAAATACCAATTTACCTGATCTCAAGATAGAATTAACAGAGCCAACTGATGAAAATCATGAAAAATTATTGTTGGATTATAGAACAGATATAGCTTTTAGCAGAGATGAAATTAAAAATGGGAATATTGATTCGCTGAATTTATATTCAGAACCAATTTGTTTGGTCGTTCCCAAAAATCATTGGTTAAATGAAAAATCTCTAAATAGTATAACCGATTTACAAAATGAAAAATTTATTATTTCAGGGTTACATCAAACCACTTTTTTTGCTTCGTTAATGAGAAGCTTGTTTGCCAAATATGGTTTTGAACCAAAAACGACAATTGAATCTGACTTTGGCGGAATGATAATAAATCTTGTTTCAAAAGAACTTGGAATTTCAATTCTACCACTTTCATTTAAATCTGCTAAGCTTGAAAATTTGCGGTTTATTGAATTAGAGGAAAAAATAGATTTGTATGTTAGTTGGAGAAAAAATGAACAAAATAAAACGATAAAAAAAGTAGTTCAATTTGCTGAAACTATAGAGCTTAAATAAAAAAATGTGCTAACATCGTTAACTATTCCGCTCCACTAAACCTTCTTTAACAACACCCGGATAAATGCTTGCCAAAAAAAAAGCCACCTCTCGGCAGCTTTTTCACACTATTATATTCTAAAACTATTATTTCGTCAAAGCCGCTTTCACTTGATCCGCTGCTTCTTGAAACTGTACTGCCGATAAAATTGGCATGCCTGAATTATCAATTAATTCTTTTGCAATCTCAGCATTTGTACCTTGTAAACGTACGATGATTGGCACTTTAATTGCATCACCCATGTTTTTATACGCATCTACAACACCTTGAGCCACACGGTCACAACGAACAATACCACCAAAGATATTAATCAAAATCGCTTCCACGTTCGGATCTTTCAAAATGATTCTAAACGCAGTTTCCACACGTTTTGCATCCGCAGTTCCACCCACGTCCAAAAAGTTAGCAGGCTCAAAACCGGCATACTTAATCAAATCCATTGTTGCCATTGCCAAACCTGCACCGTTCACCATACAACCGACGGTTCCGTCAAGGTCAACATAGTTCAAACCAACCTCTTTTGCTTCTACTTCAATCGGATTTTCTTCACGAATATCACGCATATCAGCAATTTTGGCTTGTCTGTACAAGGCATTATCATCAATATTCACTTTCGCATCCACCGCCATAATTTTGTTGTCAGACGTTTTCAAAACCGGATTGATTTCAAACATCGACGCATCACAACCAATGTACGCGTTATATAAACTATCCACAAATTTCACCATTTCCTTAAACGCATTTCCCGAAAGACCTAAATTAAAGGCAATTCTTCTTGCTTGAAAACCTTGTAAACCAACAGCCGGATCAATTTCTTCAGTAAAAATTAAATGTGGAGTATGTTCCGCCACTTCTTCAATATCCATTCCGCCTTCGGTAGAATACATAATCATATTTCTTCCCGTTGCACGATTCAACAAAACCGACATATAAAACTCCGATGTTTCACTCTCACCAGGATAATAAACATCCTCGGCAATCAACACCTTGTGTACTTTTTTCCCTTCAGCCGAAGTTTGAGGCGTAATCAATTGCATCCCAATAATTTGCTCTGCAATTTCCTCTACTTGTTGCAAGTTTTTAGCCAACTTCACTCCGCCACCTTTTCCTCTTCCACCCGCGTGAACCTGAGCTTTAATAACGTGCCATCCTGTACCGGTTTCAGCAGTTAATTGTTTAGCGGCAGCCACGGCCTCAACCGGATTGTTAGCCACAATTCCACGTTGAATTCTAACGCCATAACTGGCCAAAATTTCTTTACCTTGATATTCGTGTATGTTCATAGTAGTATAACGTTTGTCTGTTAAAAAGTGCCACAAAAATAGCAAATTCAAACCAATTTCAGAAACTATTTTCTTTTTTATTTTTAAGAAGCTATTCCCGCTTTCCGCTACAAGCTTTTGCTCAAAAACCTTTTTTTCTAAGGTCCTGCAGTAGCTTCCGTTGGTCGCCCTGCCAAACCAAGAAAAAATAGGTTTTTTTCACCAAAGGCTTTCCGCTGCAATCGGGGCTAGGAAATCTAATTACATTTTCATTTCATAATACCATTGAGGATTTTTAAACAAAATTTACTATTTTAGTAAAAGTATTACGTCATTTCAAAAATGGTTACGCACTTTTTGAGACTAAACTCAATACTATAGAATTATAATAAACTTATCATTTAAAAAGTCACCTTTATGAAGAAAATCATTTTTATAATGTGTTTATTTATGATTTCTTGTTCACAAAAAACTGTGCCTTTATTTCTTAGAGGAACAATTAAGGATATTGATAAAAATCTAAATGATACGTTGAAATTTGATTTTAAAACATATCCTGAATACATTTCAACTTCCAAGCAACATTTTGGTTTAGGACTAAGTATAAGAAACGAAAGAAAGTTGTGGAGAGAAAGTTTGTTAAAAAACTGGTTTAGATTGAATGGGATTAATCATCCAGATGATATGAGTGGTATAATACTGACAACATATCATAGGAAGTTAAATGAAAAAGATATTAATTTTAGAGAGCAAAAACAGTTTTATAAAACCTATTGGAAATTAACTAAAAAAAGTAAAGACTCATTAAAAGTATGGTATGATAGTTACAAATCCACCCGAATAGAATCAGAAAAAATTTATTCTGAAATATTTAGAAATCCAAGGAATGTTATGGGGTATGAGATTGCTCTTTCTAAAAGTAAAAAAGATTATAAAGAAGTCAAATACATAGCTGAAAGTATATCAATTGACAAACATCAAATAAATTTAAAAGTATTGTACATAGAAAGTTTTAATGATGAATATAATTTAAGTTTAAAAGTTGATGATACAATTAAAGTTTTTATTGATGACATATATTTGATTCCTCTAAAATAATTTTGATAATTTACAAATAGAAAAAATAGTTTATAATATTGTTAAAACAGAATCATAAGACTCTCACCTCCGCTGTCGCACGAATCTTTTCGCATGAAAATTTAACGCTCTATTTATTTCATAAATATAAACAATATGATAACTATTCAAAAAATGAAAAAATACATTCAAACCATTTTAATTCTTTTTACATTAACTTCTTGTAGCCAAAATGCAATAGAAATGAAAACACCTGAAAATGCTAATCAAAAGTTTAATGAATTCATTTCTAAAAAAAAGTTTGTAGAAAAACCTTATCCTAATTTCTATCTGGGAATTGCAGACGAAAAAATGCGTCCTATTTTTACAGAAAAAATTAATCAAGTTGCATTAGATTTTAAAAGTGTTGCTGAATCCAAAAAACCAACTGATAAAGAATACCAAGAAAAAATACGAATTGGACTTTTAAGATTTAAAGATATTTACTTGGATTTAGACACCGAAGACCGAGAACAAGTTTGCGTATATTTTGAGGAATTAATGGATATCGTCGGACTTGAAAGTTCAAATGGACAACTGAATAAATTTCTTTATGGATTTGACCCCAATTGAAGCTATAAATGTTAGAATATGAAACAAATTATCCTATTTTTAGTTTTTTGTAACTCAATTTATGCTCAGAGAGTTGAATTAAACAGTATAACAATTGACTCTCATTTAAAAATGATTGAAAAAAACCTTAATCGAGATGAAATTGTGAAGTCTTTTAAATGTAAAGATGAATTTATTTTTTCAAAAGACATTCTTGATGAAGAGCTGGCTTCCCTTTATGGACAAGAAATTTTTAAAAAGCAAAATTCTAGGGTTAACCTTGAAAAAGTCGAGCATAGTGTTGCAGTGCGTGAAAACAAATCAAAGGAACTTTGGGTAGTCATGATCATCTTTCCAAATGCAATGGACGGATTTTTTGCATACATTTTCAAAAAAAATAATGGTAAATTAATTTTTTATGGAAATCATTGGAGAGGTTAAAAAAGTTTTAATTATTGCGACTGAGCTACGAAATGTCAACATACCGGTAAAAAAAATCATCACAAAACATGAACCTCTCCCCAAAAGCTCAAAACATCTCCTCCCAAATCAACCCAAAAACAACCAAACTAGGCGATTTGCGAGTTATTGCCAAAGAAATCAAAAAAGATCACGAACTTGCAAGGGAACTCTGGTCAATCGGCGGTTTTCATCACCGCCAGTTAGCCATCCTGATTATGGATAAAAAATTGCTCACGCAAGAAGTCATCAATCAATTGGATAATGACATCGGCCAACACCCCGAAGAAGAAAGAACTCAATTAATCGATTGGTTAATGGCGAACCAACTTTCCAAAGACAAAAAAACCATTTCGCTCATCGAATCGTGGGAAAATAGCAAATCACCACTTCAACGTAGAATTTTTTGGTATTACCAAGCTCGCTTGCGATGGGTCGGACAAACACCTCCTCCCAACAGCGAATACCTTCTTTCAAACATCGAAAAAAATATAGAAAAAGAACAACCGGAAGTGCAATGGGCAATGAATTTTACTGCTGCTCAAATCGGTATTTTTCAATCTGAATTTCGCCAAAGATGCATCGCCCTCGGAGAACGAACCGGCTTATACAAAGGTGAATTTGTACACAAAGGCTGTACACCAAACTATCTACCGGAATTTATTGCGATGCAGGTTTCGAAGATGAAGAAGTGAAAAATTTTAAATCAATAAAAATCAATTCGTAAGCATATCAATCTTCCACTTACTCCAATCATCCAAAAAATAATTCAGAATGACCGGATTATCAATCGTATTGATTTTCGTTTTTTTAATCAAAATATCTTTTGGCATCACAAACGAATTGGCTAATTCAATATCAGTTAAATACTTTAATTCATTGGGTAAAGTACGATGATTTTTTTCATCAAAATCAAAATTGGCAGCAATCGTAAATCCCCAATTTCCAAACGAAGGAACATAGGTTTGATAGGTTTTAGTATGTCCAAAAACCTCATTCACCGTATTTTTTATACAACTAAAAGCCTGATTGGAATAATAAATTTCGCCCGATTGTGTTACAAAAATGCCTTTTTCATGTAAATTCTTTTTAACCAACATAAAAAATTGCTTGCTGTAAAGTCGAGCAATCGCATCGTTGGAAGGATCCGGTAAATCGGAAATAATAATATCGTATTGCTTAAAATTATTCTTCAAATAAATAAACGCATCATCCACAATCAAATTCACTTTCGGGTTTTTAGACGCTCCTTGATTAATGTCTAACAACAATTTATTGTGCTTAGAAAGATGAAAAATAGTACTGTCAATATCCACCACATCAATGGCACGAACATTCAAATGTTTCAGCACTTCCCTACTCGCTAAATTTTCGCCACCGCCCAAAATTAAAACCGTTTTTGGGTTCGGATGAATCGTCATCGGAACATGCACCAATAATTCATGGTATCGATGTTCATCCAACGAACTAAACTGTATCGATCGATTCAAAAACAAACGAACATCTTCTTGTTTTTTAGTAATCACAATTTTCTGAAATTGCGTTTGAATGTTTTCAACCACCGGATTTTTATAGATTTTTTCATCCCAAACTTTCAAAAACTGAGCAGTAAAAAATACCATCACAATTAAAATCAGTAACGAAAATAGTCCTAAAAAAGTAACCTTATTCCATTTTTTTATCAACGTGAAATTAATCCACAAACCCAATAAAATATTCGAAATTCCAAAAATTAAAGACGAATAAAACAACCCGACAAATGGCAAAAGAATAAACGGAAAAATCAACGTAGCAATCAATCCACCAATATAATCCAACGACAAAATATTGGATAGGTTGTCTTTATAATCGTCGTCTTCGTTTACAAAAGTAAGCAATGGCACTTCCATTCCGGTTAACAATCCTATGCTAAACATGATGACCAAACAGAGAATTTGTAACGTCATCGGACTCACATTCACAAACAAAAAGTACAACAACGGAACTGAAATTCCTCCAATTAAACCGAGAATAAATTCGATTTTAATAAAAAATTCAAGTGGTTTGTCTTTGAAAAACTTTGAGCAATAGGCTCCAATTCCCATTGAAAATAAATACACGCCAATTAAGATGGAAAACTGCCGAACACCATCGCCCAAAAAGTACGTTGCCGTGGCACTAATTAGCAACTCATAAACGATGGAACACAAGCCTGCTATAAAAACAGAAAATGATAAAACTTTTATTTTGAAATTCAATTTATAATAGTATGTTTGTTAAAATAATTATAAATTTCAAAGATGAAAAAAAATACAATACAAATAATCGCTTTGCATAAAAAATTATTTGTTTCAGGTTTATTGGTTAGTTCTTTGCTGCTTCAGAGTTGTGGCGGAGACGGAAGTCCAAAAATTAAAGATGCTCAAGTTCAAACCATTATGGAATCTTCCAAAGGTGTTATCACGGAAGTGGAAGAAGTTGAACCCGGAGATGATTACAAAATCATTGATGAAAAAATCATTGATGAAAAAGAACAATCACTCGCTGTAGTGCATCGCTTAGACGGAAAAATCGATACACTTTCGTTACAAAAAATAAAATCAGAATCTAATAATTCAAGCCACAGTGGTTTACGAAATGTGTTAATGTATTCGTTAGCCGCTTCTTATTTTAGCAGAAATTTAGGCAATACAGCTCCCAATTCAGGCTATTATAAAGATGCGAATGCACACAGTAAATCAACAGGTTTAAAAAATGATTTGACCAAATCGGCTACATCCAGACGCGTGAGTGTTCCCGGAAAATCATCAACAGGTTACGGATCAGGAAAATCATTCCGTTCTCATGGAGGATAGTCGTTTTAAAGAAATAAAATCATTCAAGAAAAAAGAATTACCGCACCAATTACATTGGTTTTTAAAGGAAGATTATTTTTCGGAAGAATTATTGGGTTTGTATTCATCAGAAGTTCAAAAATTTGAATACATCGCCAATGAAACCTTTCTCCTTTTTGAAAAAGCAACCGAAAAAATCATCCGAGAGAAAAATTTAGATTTTTTGAATATCCCCTCTTTTTTTCATTCAACAATTGAAAAGTCGTGGGCAAACAGAAACGAAAACCCATTTTTATACGGAAGATTTGACATCAACGGCGGCTTAGACAATAAAGAAGCAAAAGTAATTGAGTTTAACGCCGACACGTGTAGCACACTTCCCGAAACCGTTCTTTGGCAAAAAATACAATTGGCAACAATGCCCGGCATGAAATCGCAGTTCAATTCGTTGGCGGAAGATATCAAGCAAACGTTACTGAATTTACGAACAAAAATCGATTTTCCCGAACCGTATATGCTTGCTTCCTCTTTTGGTCATCCGGAAGATATTCAAAATTGCAATATCATTTTGGATGTGGCTCGAGAAGCCGGTTTCAAATGTTTTTATTCCGATTTAGAAAGTGTAACTTTTTCTGAAGACGAAGGAATATTTTTTGAAATTGGTGGCGAATTTCAACCCATCGATGTTTGGTTTAAACTCATTCCGTGGGATTGGATGTTTAACGAAGAACCCGAATTGGCAAAATTAATTTCAACCATAATCGATAAAAAATTGGCGATTGTTTTAAATCCGGCATTCACCGCAATTTGGCAAAACAAAAAGTTTCTGGCATACATTACCAAAAATTTTCCAAATCCGTACATTGCAGAAACCTATCTCAATAAATCGGAGTTAATGGGTTATGTAGAAAAACCAATTTACGGCAGAATGGGCGAAAGCATCAAAATTGTGGCAAACGAAGAAATAAATTCCAAAGGAGATTTTTCTCATCAAGAAAAAATTTATCAAAAATATTACCCATTAATGACAGATAGCGAACGGTATTTTTATCAATTAGGAATATTTTATACCAACAAAGCATCGGCAATTAATTTTAGAGCAGAAGAAAAAAAAATTATCACTAATGACTGCGAATTTATGTCGCATTTTATCATTTAAAACTAACAAAACATGAAAAAAATAGTACTATTAACCATCCTTGCATTTAGCTTATTTTCTTGTTCCAGTAACGTAGATTTAGCAATTGACAATCCAACCGACACGCCGGTGATTGTAAAAATTGACACCTTAACCGTGGAAATTCCGGCCAGACAAGTTGTTTGGGTAGAAATGGGAAAAGGCGAACACCAAATTACTTTAGAAAATGACAGCGTTGTGAAATTCGATTTTCAAAACAGCTTATACATGATTAATCCAACCCTAAGCGAATACCTAAAATTCGAAGAGTTTTACGGAGACGCGATGTCGCAAGCCATGTACAAAAGTTCAATTCCGTTGCAAAATGTAAAGTTTTTGGGCACCGAATTCGAAGGCAATTTTGAAGTCGTAAAAAATTTAATCAATCCCGTTACTTGGGATTGCGGTCCAAGAGAAGCATTACCCGAAATGGTTGAAGTAGAAGAAGGCGACAATTATACCACATTAACCAAACTGTGCGATGTTCGCGAATTCATTCAAATGGTACAATCGGAATCACCTGCAGAATCGGAAGAACCGGAAATGGATCTTGAATCTGCTGTAGAATAATTAAAATAAAATCATTTTATTATGATAGGTTATCATACAATTTGGGATATTTATGATTGCAATGCGGACAAATTGAAATATGTTGACCCCATCAAAATCATTCTAAATACGGTTGTTAATGAGCTTCGCCTTGGCAAAGTGTCAGAGTCCTACAAACAGTTTGAACCTTTTGGAGCAACCGGTTTTATTTTGCTCGAAGAGAGTCACATCAGCATCCACACATGGCCGGAACATCAGTTTGCCGCCATCGATATTTTTTCCTGCAAACCCTTTGAAAAAGAAGCAATTATCGAACTGCTTTCTGCCTATTTTGAAACCAATTCCATCACCTCCAAAATAATTGAACGCGGGTTAATTCCGGTTAAGTCGGAGTAAACTATACTTTTTTTTTTGAAGCTAATCCCGCTTCCTGCCTGCCGGCAGGCAGGTTAGCTGCAAGCTTGTTTGCAAAAACTGATTTTTTCTAAGCCGCCTCAAGAGCTTCCTTTGGTCGCTTTGGGTCAGCAAGAAAAAATCAGTTTTTGCGGCACAAGGCTTTTCGCTGCAATCGGGGCTGGGAGATTGTGCTTCAAAACAAAAATTAGTGAACAAAGTCGTTTTGAAGATTAGTACGATTTTTTTATTAAATTTGAGAAAAAGTCTGTCTTTTGTCAGACATAGCAACCTCAAAATGGGTGTTTATGTCGAATTTTGTCAGACATATATACAACTTGGCAGTAAGTTTAGAGCGACACCATTCGACAATTAAAAATGTTACACAGACTTTTTAAAATTTTTCAATCAAAGAAACCTATTCAGACAATGTATCCTGAGTTGGAAAAGGTCGGTGGACTTCAAAACGCAATAGATATTGAATTTGAGAAACTCAATTCAACTTTGAGAGTTACGCAAGACAGTGGGTTGGGCAAAATTCCATTGACATATGCAAGAATTGAAAATAGACAAAAATTTTCACAGGTTTACATTGGTGCTGAAGAAAAAATTTATCTGCCTGACTTTTGGAAAGAAGGCGTTTGCCTTGCCCACGGACAAACTACAAATATTTCAGAACTTGCACAAGTATTAGATTTTTGGCTATGTAACGACATTTCTACAAAACAGTTGGCTGATAAATTCTCTTTCGTATCATTAAGCGACAAAGCATTTGCTTTTGACAACAATAATGAAGTTGAATATACTTGGAACTTAATTTTGCAAGACCAAAACAGACAAGAAATTAACGATTTTGTTAAACTTGCAATCAAGGACAATGTTTTAAATAAATTGTTTCCATTTACAAGTTTATATACTTTGTGTTTTAGTAGGTGTACAGGTTATCCTTATGACACAGACAATTTACCAAATGTAACGCCAAAACTATTTGAGAACTTTGCCCCAATTCAAGGAAAAAAGAATAGTGCAGAGCAAGACATTAAGAAATTAGAAACGCAATTTGTAGTGAAAAAAAATAAAAGTGAATACCTTGGTGAAGGAAATGCTGAAGAAGCTCTGAAAATTGTAAAAGAAAATTTGCCAGACAATGTACAACAAGCAAGAAAAGGAACAGCGGACGAATAGAAAACCTACTGCCAACATCGTATTGGCAATAGTGGGGCTGACATTTATAAACTCAACATTTATAATTCTATTGGGCATTTGTGCAAATGTTGAGCTGACGTATTTCAAATGCCCCACCATCGCCAATACGTAAAACGTTATAAGCTAGTTATGAAAATCGTATAAAAAAGAACTATAATTAATGAAACAAACAATAATTTTATTTTTAATTATTATTCAATTTATTTCTTGTGGCACAAATAAGAAAGAAATGAAAATTGAAGAAAATTGTTATGATGTATTATATTCAGTTTCTTATGTAACTGTCGTTTATGATAAAAGAAATATTCGATTATCTCAACTACTTAACGAAATTAAAAACAACTCAAAAATAGATAACGACAATATAAGAGAAATTGAAAAATTATCTATTGAAATAAAGAAAAGAGTTAAAGTAAGTCTGAATAAACTTAATGAAAAATATAAGGAAAATAAAAATGAGAAAATTTTCGAAATAAGTCTAAAATATCTTTCTAAAGTTAATGATCTTGAAGAAAAACTTCCTTCATTCATTAAAGAATTATCTGATAATATTCCAAATACTAATTTTGAATTAAAAGATTTGATCAAAGAATATTCAATCGAAGTAAAATCACTAGGACAAACATATCATATTGCAATGAATGATTACTATAAATTTCATAAAATAAGTGATGTAAAATTAGATTCAATTGAAAATGTTGTAGAAGAAAAGACGAAAAAACATTAAATATTAACCAGCTTATAACAGCGGTTTGCTTCAATGACTACTACCGGATTTTCCTACGGAAAATCAGCTGCTGATGGAATGTTTTGTTATATTTGTAATGGCTTGGTGCTGGTTCAACGCCACTGAAAGTATGCCTGAGAACGTTATAATTAAACCCAGAAGTTACAAATATAACAAATTGTTATTATTTGTTATTTCAACACAAAAAATTTGAAAGTAACGCTTTAGGGACTTACCTTTGTTGAAAATTCAAGAATGAACTCATCAGATTTACTACAATTAGCAGACCAATTCGGAGGACCGCTCTATGTTTACAATGCCGAAAAAATAGAATCACAATACAAACGTTTGGTTAACGCTTTTTCAAAAGTGGAGCGATTACAGATAAATTATGCTGTAAAAGCATTATCCAATATTTCTGTTTTAAAATATTTTCACAAATTAGGTTCGGGTTTAGACACGGTTTCGCTCCAAGAAGTGCAATTGGGTTTAGCCGCTGGTTTTGAACCGAATCGTATCATTTTTACACCTAATGGCGTTTCCATCGATGAAATTGAAGAAGTGGCGACTTTGGGCGTTCAAATTAATATTGACAATCTTTCGATTTTAGAACAATTCGGAACCAAACACCCGACTGTTCCGGTTTGCATCCGAATCAATCCGCACGTGATGGCGGGTGGAAACACAAATATTTCGGTGGGTCACATTGATAGTAAATTCGGAATTTCCATTCATCAACTACCGCATTTGCTGCGAATCATCGAAAACACGCACATGCACATCAACGGAATTCACATGCACACCGGTTCCGATATTTTGGATATCGAAGTGTTTTTGTATGCTGCCGAAATTCTCTTTGAAACCGCAAAAAACTTCAAAACACTTGATTTCATTGACTTTGGTAGCGGATTCAAAGTTCCGTACAAAAAAGACGATATCGAAACCAATGTGGAAGAATTAGGTAAAAAATTATCCAAGCGTTTCAATCAATTTCAAACCGAATACGGTCGACCGCTGACATTAGCTTTTGAACCGGGGAAATTTTTAGTGAGCGAATCAGGTTATTTCTTAGCCAAAGTAAACGTGGTGAAACAAACCACTTCCACCGTTTTTGCGGGAATTGATAGTGGATTTAATCACTTAATTCGTCCGATGTTGTACGGTTCATATCATCACATTGAAAACATTTCCAATCCAAAAGGGAAAGAACGTTTTTACTCAGTCGTTGGTTACATCTGCGAAACCGATACTTTCGCCAACAACCGTAGAATTTCCGAAATCAAAGAAGGTGATATTTTGTGTTTCAGAAATGCCGGAGCTTATTGTTTTTCGATGGCATCCAACTATAATTCACGCTTCCGTCCAGCAGAAGTACTTTGGTATGAAGGCAAAGGTCACTTAATTCGTGAAAGAGAAACCTTTCAAGACATTCTTCGCAATCAGATTGAAATCGCATTTTAATTTCAAGGTATAACACCTGACAGGTTTCAAAAACCTGTCAGGTGTAATAAAATAAATAACCCTTATTGCCATAAATCACTACCTAATCAAACAAACACAACCAAAAAGAGTCGGAATTCATTTTCCGGCTTTTTTTATGAATGGGAATTAATGTTTATTTAACGGTAACCTCATTTGTATTTTTTATATTTGAAAAATTTAAAATCCCAATGAATAGAAGAAAATTTTTCAGAAACGGAACCCTTTTTACGTTGGGAACCGCCATCATAAATCCGTTTGAAAGTAGTGCAAACAGTTTAGACAATTCCATTGAATTCAAAGGAAAAAAAGCCAAAAACATCATTGTGTTAGTGAGTGACGGAATGAGTTCAGGAACGTTAAACATGGCTGATATTCATCTAAACAGAAAAAATGGAAAAGGCTCAAATTGGTTGAATTTATACCGAGAAAACAAGGTAACACGTGCTTTGATGGATATGGCTTCGGCTTCTTCTGTTGTTACTGACTCTGCGGCGGCCAGTTCTTCTTGGGGAAGTGGTTTCCGAGTAAAAAACGGAGCATTAAACGTCGGAACAAACGGTGAAGAATATCTCCCAATTTGGCAAAAGTTCAAAAAAGCAGGAAAAATGGCGGGTTGTGTGACGACAGTTCCAATCACGCACGCAACTCCAGCCGGATTTTGTGCCATCAGTAAAAGTAGAAATAGTCAGGATGACATTGCAGAATCCTATTTAGAAAGTCAATTTGATGTAATGATGGGTGGCGGACAAAAATACTTTGATCCCAATTCCAGAAAAGATAAAAAAGATTTGTATGCCGCTTTTCAACTAAAAGGTTATCAAGTGGTTAAAACGCGAAACGAAATGCTTTCCATTTCAAACGACAAACCCATTTTAGGCGTGTTTTTTGAAGATGGTCTTCCCTACTCGATTGACCGAGAAAACATTAAAGATTTAGGCAACACGATTCCGACTTTGGCAGAAATGACGCAAAAAGCCATTGACCGAATGAAAAGTCACAAAAACGGATTTGTACTGCAGGTGGAAGCCGGAAAAGTGGATTGGGCCGCTCACGCCAACGACATTGCCGGATTGCTGTATGACCAAGTTGCTTTTGATGAAGCGGTGAAGGTTGCTATGGATTTTGCTGAAAAAGACAAAGAAACGTTAGTCATTATCACCACCGATCACGGAAACGCAAATCCGGGTTTGATTTATGGAAAGAACGTCAACGATCATTTTGACAGCGTTCAACATCATAAACATACGAATGAGTGGATTTTAAATGGTTTTACACCGGAATCAACATTAGCTCAAATCAAAGAACGCATTGAATTTGCCAATGGTTTTGCGTTAACCGATGACGAAGCTAAAACGATTTTGAGTTATTATTCCAATTTAGAAAAACAAGACGACGGATTATATAACTATAAAAACCTACCTTTCAAAACCTTTGCCGAAATGCAAAAAAGCAGAACTTCCGTAGGATGGATAAGTATGGATCACTCGGCAGATTACACAGAATTGGCGATGTTTGGACCCGGAAGTGAAAAACTAAAACCATTCATTAAAAACACCGATTTACATTATTTTATGCTGGAAGCAGCGGAAGTGGAAAATAAATTTTAAGGTTAATTAATTCACAAAAAAAACACAGCCATAAACTGTGTTTTTTTTATTTTATTACTTTACTTTCTTCTCTCCCGCTCCTTCTTAATCAACATCAACTCCCGACTCGTTTGTCCGGCCACGGAAGTATTTTCTTCTGCTCTGCGAATTAAGTACGGCATCACATCACGAACAGGTCCGAAAGGCAAATATTTCGCCACGTTGTATCCATTGGCGGCTAAATTATAACTGATGTTATCGCTCATGCCATACAATTGTCCGAACCAAATGCGTTCGTCGTTTGCTGCCAGTCCTTTTGATTTCATCAATTCCATTAATTTATACGAACTTAATTCGTTGTGCGTTCCTGCAAAAATGGCCATTTTGTCAATGTTCTCAACCATATAAGTCACGGCTGCATCATAATTTTCATCGGTCGCTTGCTTTGATTCACAAATGGGTGAAGGATATCCTTTTTCTTCGGCACGTTTATTTTCTTTTTCCATATAGGCTCCGCGAACTAGCTTCATCCCGATATAAAAACCTTCTGTTTTGGCTTGCTCGTGCAATTTTTTCAGGTAATCCAAACGATCCCAACGGTACATTTGCAACGTATTAAAAACAATGGCTTTTTCTTTATTGTATTTTTGCATCATTTGAAGCACCAACTCATCGGCAGCATCTTGCATCCAACTTTCTTCGCCATCAATCAACAACGCAACATCTTTTTCGTGAGCAAATTTGCAAACGGCTTCATAACGAGCCACTACTCTATCCCACTCAGCATGTTCTTCAAAAGTGAGCGGTTTTTTCTTTCCTATTTTTTTATATAAATCAAATCGACCAAAACCGGTTGGTTTAAAAACCGCAAACGGAATGGCTTTCTTTTCTTTCGCAAATTCAATGATTTTGAGCGTTTTTTTCATCGCCGCATCAAATTCAATTTCGTCCTCTTTGCCTTCCACCGAATAATCCAACACGGAACAAACGCCTTTGGTGAACATTTTTTCCATCACGGGCAAACAATCTTCTTCGCTAATTCCGCCACAAAAATGGTCAAAAACTGAAGCTCTGATTAATCCTTCCACTGGTAAATGTGCTTTGAGAGCAAAATTAGTTACCGCTGTTCCAATACGAACAAGTGGCTCGCTGTCAATCATTTTAAATAAAAAATAAGCTCTATCCAATTCAGTATCACTTTTTAACGAAAAAGCAACTTGCGTATTATCAAAGATTTTATCCATGTTTTGTTGAAAATAATGTAGCAAAGATAAGGAGTGTTTGAGAATGTTATCAAATTTTTGATTTAATTTGTATTTGAATTATCAAAAATAAAATCAACCTTTTTCATGCAACCCATTCAAGCAACTAATTATTCAGTTTATTTCAATCAAGATTGCTATACTTTTCTGGATTCATTTTTAGTAGAAAATAATTATTCCAAACTTTTTATTTTGGTTGATTCGAATACGAATGAAAATTGTCTGCCTCATTTTCTATCATTAATTGCAACCGAAATCGTCATCGAAATCATCGAAATTGAATCGGGCGAAGCACACAAAAACATCGAAAGTTGCATTCAATTATGGGAATCACTCACAGAATTGGGTGGCGACCGAAAAAGTTTAATCATTAATGTTGGCGGTGGCGTAATAACTGATATTGGTGGATTTGTGGCTTCCACTTTCAAACGCGGTATCGATTTTATCAATGTTCCCACTACTTTATTAGGAATGGTTGATGCGTCAATTGGCGGAAAAAATGGCGTTGACTTAGGAAATTTAAAAAACCAAATTGGCGTGATTAATTCCCCAAAAGCGGTTTTAATTGATACGATTTATCTAGAGACTTTACCACAAAACGAAATGCGTTCCGGTTTAGCCGAAATGTTGAAACACGGACTCATTTTTGACAAAGAATATTGGCATAAATTCTGCGATTTGGGTAATTTATCTTCGGATGATTTAGATGATTTAATTTATCAATCCGTTGAAATAAAAAATGCTATCGTGATGCAAGATCCAACAGAAAACGGCATTCGAAAAGCATTGAATTTCGGACATACATTAGGCCACGCAATTGAAAGTTATTTTCTTGAAAACCCATTAAAAACAACACTTTTACACGGAGAAGCTATCGCCGTTGGAATGATTTTGGAAAGTTTTATTTCGATGAAAAAAGAATTGATTAGTTTAGATGAATATTTGGAAATCAAAACCACCATCAATTCCATTTTTGAACGGATTGTTTTTGATGAAAATGACATCGATCCCATCATTGATTTATTGATTCACGACAAGAAAAATGAATATGGAACCATTCAATTTGCTCTTTTAGACGGAATTGGAAAAACTAAACTAAATCAACTGGCTAATAATGAATTAATTGCACTTGCTTTTGATGATTACAAAACATAACATTTTTTTTAACCTTGAGCTTGCATTTAGGTTATATTATTTTTTACATTTGCCTCAATGAAAAACAATCAAAACAATAAGTGGGAGAATTTGACGACATTCAATAATCATTGGTCTTTTCAATGTTTTATAAAAAATAGTCTGAGTTCTAAAAATACTTTAAATTTTGATAATTCAGAAAGTTCTAAAATGTTTCAGGAAAAACTGCAAATAATTTTTGCAAATATTCGGGTTTGAAATTTAGATTATTAATTTTTCACTTCACTTTTAATCTAAATCACTGACAAACAAATGAATACTAAATATTTCGACTTAATTAATCAAACTTTCTACTTTCCACAAGAAGAATTTACGTTAAACAAAGACAACTTGCAGTTTCACAACATCGATTTGATGAAAATTGTGGAACAATATGGAACACCATTAAAGTTTACGTATTTACCGCAAATTTCAAACAACATCAACCGTGCAAAAGGTTGGTTTAGAAAAGCGATGGAAAAAAATAAGTACGATGCCAAATACTATTATTGTTATTGTACAAAAAGTTCGCACTTTAGTTTTATTATGAATGAAGCGTTTAAAAACAACATTCACATTGAAACTTCTTCGGCTTTTGATATTGATATCGTAGAAAATTTGATGGCGGAAGGAAAAATCAACAAAAATACCTACGTAGTTTGCAACGGTTTTAAACGTGAACAATACATTGATAATATCGCTCGATTAATCAACAATGGTCATAACAAAACCATTCCTGTGATTGATAATTATGAGGAATTGGATTTACTTCAAGAAAAAATTGAAGGTAAATTCAAAATCGGAATTAGAATTGCAGCCGAAGAAGAACCAAAATTTGAGTTTTATACATCTCGTTTAGGAATTGGTTATAAAAACATTGTTCCTTTTTACAGAAAACAAATTGAAGAAAACAAGAAAGTAGAGCTAAAAATGCTTCACTTTTTCATCAACACAGGAATTCGTGACACTGCCTATTACTGGAATGAGTTGCTAAAATGTATGAAAGTATATGTGGCATTAAAAAAAGAATGTCCGACCTTAGACAGTTTGAATATTGGTGGTGGTTTTCCTATAAAAAACTCATTAGCATTTGAATACGATTACCAATATATGATTGATGAAATTATCAATCAAATTAAAATTTCTTGTGAAGAAGCGGAAGTGGATGTTCCAAACATTTTTACTGAATTTGGTTCTTTTACCGTTGGCGAAAGCGGCGGAGCAATCTACCAAGTTTTGTATCAAAAACAACAAAATGACCGTGAAAAGTGGAATATGATTGATTCTTCTTTCATCACCACTTTACCGGATACTTGGGCAATCAACAAACGTTTTGTGATGTTGGCTATTAATCGTTGGAATGACACTTACGAGCGGGTTTTGTTAGGTGGATTAACTTGCGACAGCGACGATTATTACAACTCCGAACAAAATATGAACGCCGTTTATTTACCAAAATACAACAAAGAAAAACCATTATACATTGGATTTTTCAACACAGGAGCTTATCAAGAAACCATTGGAGGTTTTGGCGGTTTGCACCATTGTTTGATTCCGCAACCAAAACACATTTTGATTGACCGTGATGAAAACGGAATTTTAGCAACCGAAGTATTTTCTGAACAACAAAGTGCAGAGCAAGTACTATCAATTTTGGGCTACGAGAAAAAATAAATTTTTTGTTCTAAAAACCTTTTTTCTTTTCAGAAAAAAGGTTTTTCTTTGAACCATAATAATACGAATACAATTTAAGAATTACAAAATGAGTAAAGGACCTATCAGTCAATTTATTGAGAAAAATTATCTTCATTTCAATGCCGCTGCGTTAGTTGATGCTGCCAAAGGATATGAACAACATTTGCTTGAAAACGGAAAAATGATGATCACGTTGGCCGGTGCGATGAGTACGGCTGAGTTGGGAAAATCATTAGCAGAAATGATTCGTCAAGACAAAGTACATATCATTTCGTGTACGGGTGCTAATTTGGAAGAAGATATCATGAATTTGGTCGCTCATAATTCATATAAAAGAGTTCCAAATTACCGTGATTTAAGTCCGCAAGAAGAATGGGATTTACTTGAAAATCACTACAATAGAGTTACTGATACTTGTATTCCTGAAGAAGAAGCGTTCCGTAGATTGCAATCGCACTTGTTTGATATTTGGAATAATGCTGATTCTAAAGGAGAGCGTTATTTTCCGCACGAATTTATGTATCAGATGATTAATTCCGGTGTTTTAAAACAATATTACGAAATTGATCCAAAAGATTCGTGGATGGTTGCTGCGGCTGAGAAAAATTTACCAATTGTTGTTCCGGGATGGGAAGACAGCACGATGGGAAATATTTTCGCTTCCTATTGCATCAAAGGAACTTTTAAACCTACCACAATGAAAAGCGGAATCGAATATATGATGTGGTTAGCCGATTGGTATCCAAAAAATTCAACCGGAAAAGGCGTTGGATTCTTCCAAATTGGTGGAGGAATTGCAGGTGATTTCCCAATTTGTGTTGTGCCGATGTTATATCAGGATATGGAAATGCATGATGTTCCGTTTTGGAGTTATTTTTGCCAGATTTCTGATTCAACCACAAGTTACGGATCGTATTCAGGAGCTGTTCCGAATGAGAAAATCACTTGGGGAAAATTAGATATTGCCACACCCAAATTTATTATAGAATCTGATGCAACCATTGTTGCCCCATTAATATTTGCTTACTTACTTGATTTATAACAGATTTTTTTATGAGAAGAATTATTGTTGACTATGCTAAACTAACGAATGACATTCTTTCGATGCTTGTGGAAAAATTTCCTGATGGCTACGAGGATACCGACATTATTCGCTTTAGAAATGCACAAAACGAACTAATTGAAGCAGTTGAAGTTCGTACAGAAGATACTATCTATTTGGTTAAAGTTAGTAAAAAATTAGCCACCCGTATTGAGAATTTTGAAGAAGACGAAGATTTGGATGTAGAAGTAGAAACAATTGCACCGGTGAAAGGCCTTGATTTGGATGACGACATTGATGAAGTGGATGTTGATGAAGAAGATGATGACGCTCCTTCTGATGATGATGTAGAAATTGATCCGTTAAGAGATTCCGGTGGTTCAGACGACGATGATGATGACGATGATTTTGAAGATGAACCTTCTGATGACGAAGACGACGAAGAAGAATATTAAAATGAAGAGCCTTGTTAGGCTCTTTTTTTGTTAATACAACATCCTAACTTCTTTTATGCCAAATTGCACTATTGATTCGTTTTCCAATAAAACATTCAATAAACCTTCAGTCGAAACATGTTGAATAATTCCCATAAACTTCTCTCTTTTTTTATTTTCAAAAGCCATGGGAACTCCTATTTTGAATAATTTTTGATGATATAAATTCCAAATTGAATCAGTTTGCGAACTAATTTTTGAGACAAATTGTCTAATTGAAACACAAAATTCTTCCAAAAGTTCATCTAAATCATAATCCACTCCGGTTTTAAGTTTTAAAGAAGAAGCATTTGGCAAATTTTCAAAATTAATTTGATTTATATTTAAGCCAATTCCAACAATCGAAAAGACTTCTCCGTCTGATTTAAAACTGTTTTCAATCAAAATTCCACCAATTTTGTGATTCCCTGACATAATGTCGTTTGGCCACTTGATACTTACTGAAGGAATTTTATACTTTTCCAAAACGGAAATAATTGCTAAGGAAACAACAATGTTTAAAGTATAAAGTTGCTTTACATCTACAATCAAATCCTTTATTAAAACACTAAAAGTCAAGTTTTTACCAGCTTCAGAAATCCAAACCGAACCCATCTGACCCTTTCCATTTATTTGACTTTTGGAAGTCACAACCGTATAATTTGTCACCACTTGTTTGGCTATCAACTCCTTTAAATAGTCGTTTGTAGAATTAATGGCACTTAGTTTGATGATATCCATAGAAATAAATTATATAAAAATCGTTCTAAAGTTGTGTTAAGCTTCAAAAATAAACACAATTTTTGATAACTTTGCGAAAATATTAAAATAGTAAATGGCGAACAAGAAAGTTAGTAAAGATGAGTTATTGATAAACATCATCAAAGGAATAGAAGAAGTTAAGGGAAATGACATCGATATTTTAGATTTACGAGAGATCGAAAATACTGTTTGCGATTACTTTATCATTTGCAACGGTAACTCCAATACGCAAGTTAACGCTATCGTTAACTCGGTTCAAAAAACTGTTTCTAAGGAATTAAAAGATAAACCTTGGCATGTGGAAGGTTCAGACAATGCCGAATGGGTTTTAATGGATTATGTGGACATAGTTGTTCACGTTTTTCAAAAGCACGTGCGTGAATTTTATAATATCGAAGGATTGTGGGGCGATGCTAAAATCACTACTATTCCAAACAAAATTTAAAAATTGCTAAAGAAGAAAACTCATAATGTCAAAAGAAAATAATTCTACACCAAACCCGAATAAATTTAAATTTAATCCTTGGCTGGTTTATTTTATAGTTGCCGGTATTTTTATTTTTATCAGTGTAATTTCCGGTGGAAGTTCATTTCAAGAGCCTGGAAAACTAACCATATCTAAGTTTAATGAATACCTTGAAAAAGGTGAAATTGAGAAAGTTTTGGTTTATAGCAAAGGTGAAAACCTAAGTGAAGCTGAAATTTATATCACTAAAGAAGCCCTTAAAGACAAAAAACACAAAGGCGTTATTAATGACGTTTTGGGTCGCGAAAACAAAGGAGCACACTATCTTTTACCGAACATTGGTGATGTTAAGTTATTTCAAGACAAGTTAGAATTAGCAAAAAAAGAAAACAAATTAGCCGATTATAATTATTTGGTAAAAAGCAATTGGTCAGGAATATTGATCAATTTTTTACCAATCATTTTAATTATTGTCATTTGGATTATCATCATGCGAAGAATGTCTGGTGGTGGTGCCGGAGGAGGTGGTGGACAAATCTTCAACATTGGAAAATCGAGAGCAAAATTGTTTGACGAAAAAACCGATGTAAAAGTTACTTTTAAAGACGTCGCAGGATTAGAAGGTGCAAAAGAAGAAGTACAAGAAATTGTAGAATTCCTTAAAAATCCGGAAAAATATACCAACTTAGGAGGGAAAATTCCAAAAGGAGCGTTACTAGTTGGGCCTCCCGGAACAGGAAAAACTTTGTTAGCCAAAGCAGTTGCAGGCGAAGCAAAAGTGCCATTTTTCTCATTATCAGGTTCAGATTTCGTAGAAATGTTTGTCGGTGTTGGAGCTTCGAGAGTACGAGACTTATTCAAACAAGCAAAAGACAAATCGCCAGCAATTATTTTTATTGATGAAATTGATGCCGTTGGTCGTGCCAGAGGAAAAAATAACATGTCTGGTTCAAATGATGAAAGAGAAAACACATTAAATCAATTACTTACAGAAATGGATGGTTTTGGAACCAACACAAATGTAATTGTATTAGCCGCTACTAACCGTGCCGATGTATTAGATAAAGCATTAATGAGAGCCGGTCGTTTTGACCGTCAGATTTATGTTGATTTACCGGATATTCGTGAGCGTAAAGAAATTTTTGAAGTACACTTAGCTCCTTTGAAAAAAGTTGAAGGTTTAGATACTGAATTTTTAGCGAAACAAACACCTGGTTTTTCCGGTGCTGATATTGCGAATGTTTGTAACGAAGCCGCTTTAATTGCTGCAAGAAACAATAAAACTGCAGTGGATAAACAAGACTTCTTGGATGCTGTTGACAGAATTGTTGGCGGATTAGAAAAGAAAAATAAAATTGTTACACCGTCAGAAAAGAGAGCTATTGCAACCCATGAAGCTGGACATGCTACTGTGAGTTGGATGCTGGAACATGCTGCTCCTTTAGTAAAAGTAACTATTGTTCCTAGAGGACAAAGCTTAGGTGCTGCTTGGTATTTGCCGGAAGAAAGACTAATCGTTCGTCCTGATCAAATGCTAGACGAAATGTGTGCAACCATGGGTGGAAGAGCCGCAGAAAAAGTAATTTTTGATACAATTTCTACCGGAGCATTAAGCGATTTGGAAAAAGTGACAAAACAAGCTCGTGCGATGGTGACGATTTATGGTTTGAATGATAAATTAGGAAACATTACCTACTATGATTCATCAGGACAAAGTGAATATAATTTCTCAAAACCTTATTCTGAAGAAACTGCTGTAACAATAGACAAAGAAATTTCAGGATTAATTGAAAGCCAATACCAAAGAGCAATCAAATTATTAGAGGAAAACAAAGATAAATTAATTCAATTAGCCGACATTTTAATTGAAAAAGAAGTGATCTTTAAAGACGATTTAGAAGCAATTTTCGGCAAGAGACCGTATGGTGATGATAGCCATGTTTCTGTTGGAGTGGAATAAATTTCTTTATTTTCATCAAAAAACATAAAAAACTCAATTCAATATCACTTTTGAATTGAGTTTTTTTTATCTTTGAACGATTTCAATTACGAATTGCAGAATTGTTTAAAAAAGTATGAGTCTTTTTAAAAAATTATTTGGTGCCGGAAACGATTCTTCTGATGAAAATAAGGAGAAAGACGCGAGTCCGTTTAATCCCGAATCCAAAATTCCTGTGGACGAAATGTTTACTTTCAATTTTAAAAAAAATGGAGGTAAGTTTTTGTATTGTGAAAATTTAGAGGAAGTAAACGAACAGTTTCTTAATATCTTAGAAGAAAATGATTGGTTTGAATGCGAAGCTATTTGCTATGAGCCTAAACTATATCATTTTTTAGATGACAATAGATTAACTTACAAAAATACAACCAGTCCAAAATTCCTTTTAGCAAGTTGCGAAAATTTAATTGCAGATGAAGGCTCGGTTTTATTAACATCCAATCAAATCAAGCAAAATAAACCGCACGAATTACCAGCAAATATTGTTGTTTTTGCCACAACGAGTCAGATTTTGGAAAGTAAAAGCGACGGTTTAAGAGAAATTAAAAAACGCTACGACAAAGATTATCCCACTAATATTACCACTATAAAATATTTTGAAAAAGCAAAAGAAGAAGATTTTCTTCACTACGGAAGTGCAGCAAAAAACCTGTACCTCTTGCTTTTAGAAGATCTATAAGATGAATGAAACGCTTATAAGAGCTTTATCGGGTGCGGTTTATATTCTATTACTTTTAAGCTGCATACTTTATTCAAACATTACTTTCTACATTTTGTTTGGTCTCTTTTTGGCTCTAGCTGTACTAGAATTCTGTAAATTAGTAAAACTAAATTATGTTATTCCTTTAATCATTGCAATTGTTAGTTATGTTATTTTTTACAACACACCTTTCAATCAATTATATGATGGAACTATAACTATCATTAGTATAATAGTTTCAATTCAATTGGCTTTTTTTCTTTTTTCAAAAAATGACAAAGCCTTTAAAAAACATGAAAAATGGCTATATCTAATTGGCTACATCATTTTACCTTTTATAATTTTAACAAAAATACCAATTGGTGTTGATGGATATAACCCAAGAATATTAATTGGAATATTTATTTTAATCTGGACAAATGATACGTTTGCTTATGTGGTAGGAAAATCGATTGGTAAACATAAACTTTTTGAACGTATTTCTCCTAAAAAAACCATCGAAGGATTTTTTGGAGGTTTAACTTTCAGTATTTTAGGCAGTATTGTTATTGCAAAGTTTTTCATTGGCACGTCCAATATCGGAATTTGGATTGGAATAGCCATTTTAGTTAGTATATTTGCAACACTGGGCGATTTAATTCAGTCTAAGTTCAAGCGATTAGCCGGAGTGAAAGACAGTGGAAAAATCATGCCCGGCCACGGAGGAATATTAGATCGATTAGACAGTATAATCTACGTGGCACCATTCATTTTTTTGTTTTACCAAATTTTAAATTATGTTTCATAAAGAAGGAGCAAAAATCATTTTAATAGCAACCATTTTAGTGGCGGCTTTGGTTTTATTAGCAGATCATTTCATACTATTAACGTGGTTACGAATGACAATTCAGATTATTGGTTTGATTTTTTTGATACTAATCTTGCAATTTTTCAGAAATCCAAAACGATTAACTCAAAACAATGATAATCATGTAATTGCTCCTGTTGATGGAAAAGTAGTTGTGATAGAAGAAGTTTTTGAACCGGAATATTTTAATGATAAACGACTTCAAGTATCTATTTTCATGTCGCCCATCAACGTGCATGTTACGCGTTATGCAGTGAATGGCAAAATCAATTTCAGTAAGTATCATCCGGGAAAATACCTCGTTGCTTGGCATCCAAAAGCGAGTACAGAAAACGAACGAACTACTGTTGTGATTGAAAACCGAAATTTTGGTGAGATTTTATACCGTCAAATAGCAGGTGCTCTGGCTCGAAGAATCGTAAACTATGCCAAAGAAGGAACGATAGTGAAACAAGGAACAGATGCCGGTTTTATAAAATTTGGTTCAAGAGTAGATTTATTCTTACCTTTAGGTACTAAAATAAACGTTAGTTTAAACCAAACCGTAAAAGGCGGAGAAACCGTTGTAGCCGAAAAATAAAATGGCTGAAAAAGATTTAGATACTCGTTTTTTGGAGGCTTTTGAAAAAGCATCAAACATGACTGAGCAATTGCCTCAGGATGTAATGTTGCGTATTTATGCTTATTACAAACAAGCAACTCATGACACGATTGGCTATAAACAAATGAGTAATAACGATTTGAGAAACGCCTTCAAAACAAATGCTTGGATGCAAATTAGTCATATATCTCCTGATGAAGCCAAAGAACTGTATATTGAAACCATAAATTCATTACTAAATAAAAAAAAATAATATTATGAAAAAATTAATTTTATCTGCTTTAATTGTCTCAACCTTATTAAGTTGTAACAACAGCAAAAAATTAGAAGAAGTAGTTGAAGTACCGCTACCGGAAACAGAGGAAGTTGTAACTGAGATGGGCAACCCAGCTGATGTAAAAGTGGATGAAGGTGGAGCCTTTGAAATGATTGCATTGCCTTATGCATACAATGCTTTAGAACCTCATATTGATGCGAAAACCATGGAAATTCATTTTTCAAAACATCATTTGGGTTATGCAAATAATTTAAATAAAGCTATTGCTGATACAGAAATGGCCAATATGTCTATTGAAGATATTTTGAAAAAATTGGATCCGGAAAACAAAGCCGTTCGTAACAATGGTGGAGGATATTATAACCACAATTTCTTTTGGGAAATAATGGCTGCCAACAAAGGTGGTGAACCAACCGGAGTTGTTGCAGAAGCTATAACAAAAGATTTTGGAAGTTTTGCCGATTTTAAAACACAATTTATTGATGCTGCTACAAAACAATTTGGTTCAGGTTGGGCTTGGTTAATTGTTGATAAAACAGGAAAATTAGCTATTACAACTACTGCTAATCAGGATAATCCATTAATGACAAAGTTAGGAAATTCAGGAACACCGATTTTAGCTATTGATGTATGGGAACATGCTTACTATTTAAAACACCAAAACAAAAGAAAAGATTACGTAGAAGGCTTCTTCAACATAATTAACTGGGATAAAGTAACTGAAAAATATACTGCTGCAACAGCAGTGAAATAATATTTTCGTTCAAAATTGAAAAGGTTTGTTGAAGTAAAATTCAGCAAACCTTTTTTTATTTATTGACTTTTTTTTCTAAAATCACTTCAACCGGACGATTGGTTCGCGGTCCGAATTGCTGAGCTTGACGTTCATTTTCGGAAGAACACAAAATATACATATTAAAAGGATAAAGTTGAATGAGTTGTGTTTCAAACTGTCCTCCGTTTTCATCACCATCAATGTCTTGTATTTTGATAAAGTAATTTTCTGCTTTAAAAGTCGTAGCAACTGAAAGTAAATAATTTTCTTTCGCAAACGGAAAAAACCATTTAGAATCCGGTGTATCAGTTGAGACTTTATTGCCGTTATTGTCAATCTTATGATTTAGTTTAAAAACTAGCGGTTCGTTTCTGTTGGTCCAACTCAATAAATTATTCACGTTAATGACTTCTCTACCTAAACTATCGGCAATGGTAATTCGCAATCCTTTGATGGTTTCCGATTTTCCTTGTTCGTGAACATTTATTACTAAGTACGAAGTAAAATCATAACCGCAATGTTGTGCGTTGATGACTTGTGCTTTTGCAGAAAAGTTAAAGAGTAGAATAAATAAAAGTAGAATTCTCATAGTAATTTGATGATGTTGTAAAGATACGAAAGCAAAAGTTATTCCAAAATAATTAGAACACGGATTAAACAGATTAGCAGAGCTAAACGCTGGTGAACACGGATTTTAAAAATTGAAGAAATAAAAAAGAAGCACTCTTTTCAGAATGCTTCTTTTATTTTTAATAGAACACGGATTTTATAGATTCAATGGATTTCCGCGGATTTTGATAGCTTTGCTATAATGGATTAAAAAGGATTCGTTTAGAGAACATCTTCTTTAAAACAATATTTCCTCAACTTGAAACTTGAAACCTGAAACCTTCAACTCCCAACTATTTCACCTCCATCAACTCCACATCAAAAATCAACGTAGCATCGGGTGGAATTACGCCACCGGCACCACGAGAACCATAACCTAAATAGGATGGAATTACAAAACGAGCTTTGTCGCCTACTTGTAACAATTGAATTCCTTCGTCCCAGCCTTCGATTACGTGACCTTTTCCGAGTGGGAAATCGATTGGTTGTTTTCTTTTGTAGGACGAATCGAAGACTACTCCGTTTTCTAAAGAACCGGAATAATGAACCGAAACGGTTTTCCCTTTTTCAGCTTGTTTTCCGCTTCCTTTTTGGATGATTTTATAACGTAAACCGCTTTCTGTTTTTTCGAAACCTGCGGCTAATTTTTCTAATGCTTGTTCTGCTTTTTGTTTTTCTTCCGCAATTCTTTTTTCTCTTGAACCTTCAAATGTTCTGAACGCTTCGATGGCATTCCATTTTTGAGCTTCCTCGCCTACTCTAACGATTTCTAGGGTTTCTAACACATCGCCTTGAGCAATTGCATCAACAACATCTTGTCCTTCCACCACATTTCCAAATACCGAATGTTTTTTATCTAACCAAGGTGTAGCCACGTGTGTGATGAAAAATTGCGATCCATTTGAACCCGGTCCGGCATTTGCCATCGACAAAACGCCCGGTGCATCGTGACGTAAATCAGGGTGAAATTCGTCGTCAAACTGATAACCAGGTCCGCCAGTTCCTTGTCCTTGTGGGCATCCACCTTGGATCATAAAATCGGAAATCACTCTGTGAAATTTTAATCCGTCATAATACGGTTTTCCCATTGGTTTGGCATCATTTTCTAATTGTCCTTCGGCTAAGCCAACAAAGTTTCCTACTGTTCCAGGTGTTTTATCGTGTGTTAATTTTACTAAAATGGTACCTTTTGTGGTATTGAATTTAGCGTATATTCCGTTTTCCATCATTTGATTTATTTTAATTGAGGTGCAAATTTAAGATATTATTGTTGATTAACCTTATTTTTATGAATGCTGATTGTTGAAAATGAATTTCTTTTGAAAGCAGAATCCCCTAGCCCGGACCTTGCCTACCGGCAGGCAGGTTGAAGCGGAAAGCTTTTTTGAAAAAACAAATTAGTTTTGTTGGCTTGGCAAAGCGACCTTTGGAGCTCTTGCCGAGGCTTACAAAACTTTTGTTTTGAAAAAAAACTTGTAGTGAAAAGCCGGAATAGCTTCTGAAAAATAAGTATTTTTGCCAAAAATTAGTTGTATGCGAATTGATATTATCACGGTTTTGCCTGAGCTTTTACGAAGTCCGTTTGAGGCATCTATTTTGAAACGTGCCATTGATAAGGGTTTGGTGGAAGTACACGTGCATAATTTGCGTGATTATACGACCAACAAGCAGAAAAGTGTGGACGATTATCAGTTTGGCGGTGGTGCCGGGATGGTGATGTCGATTCAGCCGATTGACGATTGTATTGCGAAATTAAAGAGCGAACGTGACTATGACGAAGTGATTTATATGTCACCGGATGGTGAAACGCTGAATCAGAAAATGGCGAATTCGATGTCGATGTTGCACAATATTATTATTCTTTGCGGACATTATAAAGGTGTTGACCAGCGGGTTCGTGATCATTTTATTACGAAAGAAATTTCGATTGGTGATTATGTGCTTTCGGGTGGCGAATTGGGTGCGGCGGTGTTGAGTGATGCAATTATTCGTTTAATTCCGGGTGTTTTGAGTAATGAAACTTCGGCTTTGACGGATAGTTTTCAGGATAATTTGTTGTCGGGACCGATTTACACACGTCCTGCAGAATACAAAGGATGGAAAGTACCAGCTGTTTTGTTAAGCGGAAATTTTGCCGAAATTGATAAATGGCGTGAGAATATGGCGTATGAACATACGAAAAATAGACGTCCGGATTTGTTGGAGGAGTAGTTTTATTAAAAAAGGAGCAACATAATCAACTTTTTGTTACTCCTTTTCTTAATGTTGTAAGTTAAGTTGTTTAGAAATAAATTATTTTTCTTGTTTTTGCAATTGAGCTGTTTTTTGGAATTTCAACTACAGTTCCGTCATTAAAATTTATTCCAAAAGCAGAATTTTCAGATGCTTGAGTACTGCTCCAGTAAATGTCATTTGTGAAATTTCCTGCACCATTCAAGTGAATATTAGTGTAAATTAATTCTAACTCATCTATGCTTGGAATGAACCAGTTTTTGTAAATCGTATCAGAAACTAATGCTGTCTTGGCTGTTACTGATCCATTATTTTCAGAACTACATACAGATGGATTCAAATAGTAATTAATTTGATCATGGTAATTTGCAATTGCAATTGTGTTAAATAAACCTTCCCCAATTTCATTATGTTCAGCTAAAGTTAATGAATAAGCTGTACAACCCCATTCTTCTTGAACTTGGTCTTGACTTGAAACTTCAATATATTTCCAACCTTGATCATAAGAGTCTTTCGCATATGAAATTATTCCTTCATTAGGACCATTCTGACCAACCGAATAATTTATAGTCGAGCCATAATTTCTAATTAAAGGAACACTAAATTCACTAATTAAAATTTTTGAATTAAAATTTCCGGAAATTTTAAAATTCTTATTCCAATATTGAGAAGCTGCAGAATTACCTAATAAATTTATATTTAGATATAATTCAGAATCTATAAAAAGATGTACCCAAGTTCCTGTATAAGTAATATTTTTATAATTAAATGTAATTAATCCGTCTTCATTTGCAGTAAAATAACCTCCAGAGAAAGTGTTATCAAATTCTGACTCTGTGTAAGGTACTTTCCAAAAACATATTCCTTCAGTAACCAGTTGTACATTATTTTCAGCAATAATATCTTCAAGTGTACATGCGTTCAAGGCAATGATTAATTCATCATTGTTTGATATAGAAAAGAGCTCCCCATCAGGAAGAATTGCTGATATAGGATAGCTTAAAGAGATATTTATTGTTTCCGGCACACCCTCTAAAAAACTAACAAGCTGATTACTCTCTTGAATTACTTGAGAAGTAATTAATTCATAACTTGAATCAAACGATAATATAGTAAAGGGATATACAAATTCAATACATACCGAATTATCGTTATTTGTTGTGCCATATTTTGCAACTCTTAGAAGACCCTCTTTAATTTCATCGTTTATAGGAACATAAAAATTTGGATCTAATTTTATATCCGCAGGTTCAACTTCACAAGAGGTAATAAAAAGAAAGGAAGAAACTAGTACTAAGATATTGTAGATTTTTTTCATGTTGAATTGGTTAAGTTGATAATTTATTTTAAAAAAATATTAACAATAAATATGCCATAAAAAGTTAATTTTTTTTTTACAAACTAATAACTGCAAAAAAGCAATTAGAAAAACATACATTTACTATCGAATGCTTATCAAAAAAAATCTCAACATAACTTTTACATAATTGACTAAAATTAAGTTCTAGTAATTTTAGCGTTACTAAAAACATAAACAATATAAAATTCTTATTTTAGAGTATCTTTGTTATTGAAATTCCAATTTTATGCACACAAATTTACGAACGGTAAATGTTACTCGCTACATTACCCCTTTGCGAGAAGGTGGTTCTTTGCCTGCTTTGGCCGAAGCCGATGATGATTTTAATTATGTTTTAAAATTTCGAGGTGCGGGTCACGGTGTGAAAGCGTTGATTGCTGAATTTTTGGGCGGTCAAATTGCTCGTTTTTTAGGTTTACCGGTTCCAGAATTAGTTTTTGCAACGCTTGATGAAGCCTTTGGAAGAACTGAAGGTGATGAGGAAATTCAGGATTTATTGCAAGGTAGTCAAGGTCTGAATTTAGGTTTGCATTTTCTTTCGGGAGCATTGACTTATGATGCGGCTGTGAATGATTGTGATGCACTTTTGGCATCCAAAATTGTTTGGCTAGATGCGTATATCACCAATGTTGACCGCACTTTTAAGAACACCAACTTATTGATTTGGAAAAAAGAACTGTGGTTGATTGACCACGGTGCTGCTTTTTATTTTCATCATTCGTGGGATAATTGGAAAACAACTGCATTGACACCATTTGCTTTGATCAAAGACCATGTTTTATTACCAAAAGCCACTCGTTTGGAGGAAGTTAATGCCGAATTTACATCCAAATTAAATGATACTGTTTTACGTGAAATTGTAAATCAAATTCCGGAAGATTGGTTACTTTGGGAAGATCAAGCAATAACACCCACTGAAATAAAAGAAGTTTATTTTCAATTTTTGTCCATTCGATTGGCAAATGCGTCAATATTTTTAAAACAAGCACAAGATGTCCGCACCACACTTATATGAGTACGCCGTAATTCGCGTTGTACCGAGGGTGGAACGTGAGGAATTCATTAATATTGGTTTGATGGTTTTTTGCAAACATCAAAAATATTTGCGGATTCAATATGAAATTCCGAATGAAAAAGTTCATTTTTTGGATGCTGAATTTGATTTACCCCAATTAAAAATAAATTTAGAAGCATTTTCAAAAATCTGTTCCGGCAAAAAAGACGGTGGTCCAATTGCTGCTTTTGATATGGCTGAGCGATTCAGATGGTTAACTGCCGTTAAGAGTTCGAGTATTCAAACATCGAGACCTCATACGGGTTTGAGTTTTGATTTGGATTGTACTTTTGAACGATTGTATGCGGAATTGGTTTTGTGAGTGAATATTTACTCATCTCTTTAAAAATTTAGAATATACTATGACCCCAATCAAAACAGCCCTCCTAGCCTACGGACTTTCCGGCAAAATTTTTCACGCTCCTTTTTTAGCTACGAATAAAGGTTTTGAATTGTATGCTGTTTTAGAACGAAATAATCAAAAAGCGAAGAACGATTTTCCGGATGTGAAAAGTTATGCTTCGTTAGAAGCACTTTTGGCTGATGATTCGATTGAGTTGGTAGTTGTGAATACGCCCAACAACACGCATTTTGAGTTGGCTAAACAATGTTTACAAGAAAAAAAACATGTTTTGTTAGAAAAACCTGCAACAGCAACACCTGAAGAATTTTTGGAATTGATGAGGATTGCAAAATCGGTTAACAAACAACTTTTAGTCTATCAAAACCGCCGATGGAGCAGTGATATTTGTGCTGCAAAAGAAATTATAAAATCAGGAAAACTAGGAAATATTGTTGAAGTTTATTTGCGTTTTGATCGTTTTCGTCCTGACATTAGTGTGAAAGGATTTAAAGAAAATGAATTACCCGGAAGCGGAATTTTATATGATTTAGGTTCGCATTTAATTGACCAAGCGATTTCAATTTTCGGCAAACCAAAAAAGCATTATGTTCATAAAGGAATGTATCGAAATGGCACTTTGGTGGATGATTATGCGTTTGTGCATCTTTTATTTGAGAATCAGGTGAATGCTTTTATAACAGTAAGTTTACACGTACTTGATGTTCTACCGGGAATTGTGATTCACGGCACAAAAGGAAGTTTCATTAAAGATTTTTGTGACGAACAGGAAAATCAGTTGATGGCAGGAATGGCTCCGAATCATCCGAATTTTGGATTGGAATTGGAAAACAAAGAGGGAAAATTGACTTATGTTGATGAAAATAACAATGTGATTACTGAGCGAGTTCCATCTCAAAAAGGAAATTTTAATGGTTTATTTGATGAAGTGTATGAATGTATTCGGAATGAAAAATCGTTTTCTGTTAGGAATGAGGAGATTTTGGAGCAGCTAACTATACTCAATACAAAATAAATTCAACCAATTTAATTGTAATTTCAAAATAAATTGTAAATTTGCACCCACATTTGGACTAACCTCTGACGATAATCGTGTATGTTGCTCTGATAATCACTATTTTAACTTAATTGTTATGGCAGATTTAATGAAATTCGTTCAAGACGAATTTGTTACAAAAAAAGACTTTCCGGAATTCGGAGCAGGTGATACTATCACTGTTTATTATGAAATTAAAGAGGGTGAAAAAACAAGAACCCAGTTCTTTAAAGGAGTTGTAATTCAAAGAAGAGGATCAGGTGCAACTGAAACCTTTACTATCCGTAAAATGTCAGGAGCTGTTGGTGTGGAAAGAATTTTCCCGGTTAACATGCCTGCACTTCAAAAAGTAGAAGTTAACCAAAGAGGTAAAGTTAGAAGAGCTCGTATTTTCTACTTCAGAGACCTTACAGGTAAAAAAGCAAAAATCAAAGAAAGAAGAAGATAATCAACTTTCTAATCATAAAAAGTCCCGTTTTGAAATTCAGAACGGGATTTTTTATTTCCGCCAATTTTAACAACTCCTCAATTTTTAATTCATTTTTTGTCAAATTACTAATTTTTATAGTTCAGATTATCATATCCATAATTCAATCGTTTTCGTTTGTAGAATCTACCTGAATTCCACTTCCTTTTTCTTATCTTTGTAATCCTGATTTTTTTCAGGAATTGTCACAAACAAACACAAACAAATAATACCATCATGTCAAAATCCAAAATTATTTATACAATTACGGATGAAGCTCCTATGCTTGCTACTCATTCTTTTTTACCTATCGTAAAGGCCTTTACTGCTCCGGCAGCCATTTCAGTTGAAACCCGAGATATTTCATTAGCCGGAAGAATTATTTCAAACTTCTCGGAATATTTAAAAGAAGATCAACGAATCAACAACGATTTATTAGAATTAGGTCAACTAGCAACAACTCCGGAAGCTAATATTATTAAACTCCCAAACATTTCAGCATCCGTTCCTCAATTAAAAGAAGCGATTGCAGAATTACAAAAATTAGGTTATGCCATTCCTGATTTTGTTGAAAATCCACAAACCGAAGAAGAAAAAACCATCAAAGCTAAATATGCTAAAGTATTAGGTTCTGCTGTGAATCCGGTTCTACGTGAAGGAAATTCTGATCGACGTGCTCCGAAAGCAGTTAAAAATTACGCTCGTAAACATCCACATAGTATGGGTGCATGGAGTGCTGACTCAAAAACGCACGTTGCTCATATGACCGGTGGCGATTTTTATGGAAGTGAGCAATCGGTTTCAATACCGGAAGCAACTACTTTCAAAATTGTTTTTGAAGCAAAAGATGGTTCCACTAAAATATTAAAAGACACTACGCCTTTAAAAGCAGGCGAAATTATTGATAGTTCTGTAATGAACTTGAAATCATTAAAACAATTCATTGCCAACGAAATTGAAGATGCAAAGGCGAAAAATGTTTTGTTTTCCGTGCATTTAAAAGCTACAATGATGAAGGTTTCCGACCCAATTATTTTTGGAGCTATTGTGGATGTTTTCTTTGCCGATGTATTTGAAAAATATGCCGATTTGTTCAAAGAATTAGGTGTAAATACTAAAAATGGTTTGGGTGATGTGTATGATAAAATTTCCGGTCATCCAAAACAAGTCGAAGTGGAAGCTGCTTTAACGGAAGCAATGTCAAAAGGACCAGCGATTGCGATGGTAAATTCTGATAAAGGAATTACGAATCTTCACGTTCCTTCTGATGTGATTGTTGATGCTTCGATGCCGGCAATGATTAGAACTTCCGGTCAAATGTGGAATGCAGCAGGAAAACCTCAAGATACAAAAGCCATTATTCCGGACAGATGTTATGCCGGAATTTATACCGCTACAATTAACTTTTGTAAAAAACACGGAGCTTTTGACCCAAAAACAATGGGAAGTGTTCCAAATGTTGGTTTGATGGCTCAAGCTGCGGAAGAATACGGTTCGCACGACAAAACATTCCAAATAGATGACTTTGGTACAGTTAAAGTAATTAATGGAGACGGAGCAGTTTTAATGCAACAAGCAGTGGAAAAAGGCGATATCTTCAGAATGTGTCAAGTGAAAGACGCTCCTATTCAAGATTGGGTGAAATTAGCCGTAAACCGTGCGAGATTATCTAACACGCCTGCTGTTTTTTGGTTGGATGAAAACCGTGCTCACGACAGACAAATTATTGAAAGAGTAAATTCATATTTAAAAAATCACGATACAAGCGGATTAGATATTCGTATTCTAAATCCAATCGATGCAACTACTTTTACATTAGAAAGAATCATCAAAGGATTAGACACCATTTCAGTAACCGGAAACGTTTTACGTGATTACTTAACCGATTTATTTCCGATTTTGGAAGTTGGAACTTCGGCTAAAATGTTATCCATCGTTCCGTTAATGAATGGCGGTGGCTTATTTGAAACCGGTGCCGGTGGTTCTGCTCCAAAACACGTGGAACAGTTTATTGAAGAAGGCTATTTGCGTTGGGATTCATTAGGCGAATTTTTAGCTCTTGGCGTTTCGTTAGAACATTTAGGTCAGTCGTTGAATAATGCAAAAGCGTTGGTTCTTTCAGAAACGTTAGATTTGGCTACCGAAAAATTCCTAGAAACAGATAAATCTCCTGCTCGAAAAGTAGGTCAGATTGACAATAGAGGTTCGCATTTTTACTTGGCTTTCTATTGGGCTCAAGCGTTGGCTGAACAAAATAAAGACGAAGAATTAAAAGCACTCTTCACTCCTATTGCCAAAGAATTAACTGAAAATGAAACCAAAATCAATGAAGAATTGATTGGTTCGCAAGGCAAAAAACAAGAAATCGGTGGTTATTACAAACCTGATTTTAAATTGTTAGAAAAGGCTATGCGTCCGAGTGAGACTTTAAATGCAGTTTTGGCGAAATTGAATTAAAAAATATATTTTCTCAACTCGTTGGGTGTAATTAAACGATGAAATAATCTTACCACTAATTCACTAATTTTTTGGAGTAATTATTCGATTTAATTCGAATTTTCATCAAAGATGAACAAATTATTGCTTTTGCATATTTTAAAATTCGAGAATTCGTGGTAAAATATCCATTATGATTTTGAATTAAATAATTACACCCAACGGGTTTTTCTCATTATAAAAAGACAATCCTAACCGATTGTCTTTTTTTGTTTCATTTTAAATCCTAAATTTATAAAATCGAAAAAAGTTTTAGGTTCTTCCCAACCTTTTGCCAACTATTGTGCTCTTTATAAGAAAGCAAACCAATTGTGATGGAAAAAAATATCATTCAAGCCTGCAGAAAAATGCACCGAGACGCCCAGCGGAAGGTGTATGAGCACATGGGACCCAAATTGTATCAGTTATGCAAACGGTATCTCAAAAAAGAGGAAGAAATAGAAGAAGCTTTGGCCGATGCATTCTTTACTATTTTCACCAAAATTGATCAATTAAAAGAAGACCATGCGTTTGAAGCTTGGGCTAGAAAAATCACAGTCAATCAGTGTTTGCTGACGTTACGAAAAAATGTGAATTTTAATTTGTATTTGGATGATGTCAAATTAGCGTCGCAACCTACAACGGACGAAATTACTGATTTAGAAGAAGAAGATTTACTCAACCTGCTTCAACTGATTCCCGACGGATGCAAAGCCATCTTTAATTTGTTTGTAATTGAAGGCTATTCACACAAGGAAATTGCACTGCAATTAGGCATTTCAGAAGGCACTTCAAAATCACAATTGAACGCTTCCAAAACCAAATTGAAAGAGTTAGTGAACAATTTTTATTATCAAAAGGCAAAATAGTTATGGAAAATCAAGATAAATTATACGATAAAATGCAACGGGCAGCAAAAAATGCCGAGTCTAATACATTTCCCGGAATGGAAAAAGTCTGGGCACGAGTAGAAGAAAAATTAGACAAAAAAGAAGACAAAAAAGTAATCGCTCTTTGGAAAAAAATAGCCGTTGCTGCCTCTCTCCTATTGTTTGTTTCCATTGGATATCAGTTTTTAAAATCGGATAAAGAAATTATTACAATTGAAAATCCGATTGTGATTGAAAATAAGGATACAATTCAAAATGTTTCTCCTTTAAAAATTGAGAAACCGGAAGAGAAAGAAGTGGTTGTTTCTGACCCAAAACCAGAAATTAACAATGAACCTTCAATTGTTTTAGAGAAAGAAAAGCAAATTGTATATGCTGTTGAAGATAGTATGGTTTTTATGAAGTCGAAAAAAGCTTTAGTTTGGAACCCGAAATCTGATAATAAAGAGTTTTATGTCAAAGCAACAATTGAGCAATCAAATGATCAATTATTACAAGGGAAAGCAGTTGGAGTTTACATTAATAATCCAAATAAAACATATAATGAAAATAACAATATAATTTTAAGAGGTAATAACTCACAACAAGTTGATTCAAATAAATCTGCGACATCAGGTTATGTAACCGTTGATGATGAATCTAATGATTACAACTATTATAGAGGTAATGTCTACTCAAAAAATATGATTGATCCTGATGGTAAGGTTGAAATAATTGACAATGAAGAAAACTATTTTCAAACCAATAAAATAAAATTAATTCCTAATATAGTTTATGATACTTTAAGCAATGGAAAAATAATTGCCCGAAAAATACCCGGAACAATCAACCAACTTGCAATAAGAGGTACTAATTCAATAAACTCCAAACAAGAACCATTAATCATTTTAGACGGACAACCCATTTCCCAAAAAGAAATGCAAGTGCTTAATCCAAATGATATAAAAGATATTACTATTTTAAAAGATGCATCAGCCACTTCTTTATATGGAAGCCGAGGAAGAACTGGTGTAATCGTCATCACTTCCAAAAGCGGAAAAGTTGAAAAATTATCAAAAAGACAACTCAGAAAGAAACTAAAAGAATTAGAAGAAGCTCAAAAACAAGCACCAATTCAATGGCCGGTTCATGATCCAACGCAAGATGAATCGTATGAATCATTTGAAGAAAACGCCTTCGAGAGTCCGAGTACAGCACCGCTTTCTACTTTTTCAATTGATGTGGATAATGCTTCGTACACCAACATTCGTCGCTTTATCAACAACGGACAAACTGTTCCGAAGGATGCTGTTCGAGTGGAAGAAATGGTTAATTTCTTTAAATACAATTATGCTGAACCAACCAATGAACATCCGTTTACCATTCACACTGAATACAGCGACTGTGCTTGGAACAGCAATCATAAAGTATTGAAAGTTGGCTTGCAAGGCAGAAATATTCCAACCGATAATTTACCGGCTTCCAACTTAGTTTTTCTGGTTGATGTTTCCGGTTCGATGAACGACCAAAATAAATTGCCCTTGCTCAAACAATCGATGAAAATTTTGGTAGAGCAACTTCGTAAAAAAGATAAAGTTTCAATCGTGGTTTATGCCGGAGCAGCGGGAATGGTTTTGCCTCCTACTTCAGGCGAGGATAAAAAGACCATTATCGATGCTTTGGAAAAATTGCAAGCAGGCGGAAGTACTGCGGGTGGAGAAGGAATTGAATTAGCCTATAAAATTGCACAAGAAAACTTTGTCAAAAACGGAAACAACCGAGTGATTTTAGCTACTGACGGCGATTTTAATGTGGGAGCTTCTTCTAATACAGACATGCAAACTTTAATTGAAGAAAAAAGAAAAAGTGGTGTTTTCCTAACGTGTTTGGGATACGGAATGGGCAACTACAAAGACAGTAAAATGGAAACCATTGCCAACAAAGGAAACGGAAATTATGCTTACATTGATAACATTCAAGAAGCCAATCGCTTTTTAGGAAAAGAGTTCAAAGGCTCAATGTTTGCCATCGCCAAAGATGTGAAAATTCAAATCGAATTCAATCCGCAACACGTGCAAGCCTATCGATTGATTGGGTATGAAAACCGAAAACTGAAAGACGAAGATTTTGTGAATGATGCCATTGATGCCGGCGAATTAGGAAGCGGTCACACCGTAACGGCTTTGTATGAAATTATTCCAACCAATGTGAAAAGCGACTATTTTAAAGAACCAATTGATTTGAAATACTCTAAAACTGAAAATTCTTCAACCGTTTTTGGCAATGAATTGGCCACCATCAAATTCCGATATAAAAAACCCGATGGCGAAAAAAGTATTGAAATGGTTCAGGTAATTGAAAACAAATCGATTCCAATTGAAAATTCATCCGATGATTTTAAATTTTCATCAGCCGTTGCTTGGTTTGGATTAAAATTGAGAGATTCAAAATTAGTACAAAACAAAGACAGCGAAGCCATCAAAACCTTAGCAAAAAAAGGACTTTCCAACGATGAAGATGGCTATAAAGCCGAGTTTATCCGATTGGTTGAAACCGTAATATAAAAAATTGGTTACTCTGAAAACCTGACAATTAAATCCAATTTGTCAGGTTTTTTATTAACCGTACTTTAACAACTGATGTATAAAATTTCTGAAAAAATTTCATCAAATTTGTTAAAAAAATTACTCATGTCGTTAAACAAAATTTTATTGACAACTTTGATGACTTTTGGAATATTATTTTCATCAACCGCACAAGAGAAATTCACAATCAGCGGAACTATTTCCGACCAAAAAAGCAATGAATCGCTCTATGGAGTTAACATCATTGTAACTGACACAAAATCGGGAGCAACAACAAACGAATATGGTTTTTACTCCATTTCCTTGCCAAAAGGAACTTATCTAATTCAAATTAGTTATGTTGGTTTTCAAACCATTGAGGAAACTATCGTTTTAGATAAAAACATTCGAAAAAACTTTTCCTTATTCGAATCGAGTCAGCAATTAAACGAAGTAGTTTTAACCGAACGCAAAGCCAAAGCCGAAATTCGGAAACCCGAAATGAGTGTGAACAAACTTTCCATTCAGGAAATAAAAGAAATGCCTGTTTTACTAGGTGAAGTTGACATTATAAAATCGTTGCTGACTTTACCGGGTGTCACAAGTGCCGGTGAAGGTCAATCCGGATTCAACGTTCGTGGTGGTGGAGCCGATCAAAATTTGATTTTATTAGACGAAGCTACCATTTATAATTCCTCTCATTTATTTGGTTTATTTTCGGTTTTTAATCCAGATGCCATCAAAGATTTAAAACTATATAAAGGTGGAATTCCTGCTCGTTATGGCGGAAGATTATCATCCGTTTTGGATATTTATCAAAAAGAAGGAAATAGTAAAGAATATCATGTGAATGGAGGAATCGGTATCATTTCAAGTCGATTAATGGCGGAAGGTCCAATTATAAAAGACCGCGGATCATTTTTGGTTGCCGGAAGAGGTTCGTATGCTCACTTATTTCTAAAACTAACAGACAATGACAATTCGGCCTATTTTTATGATTTGAATACGAAATTGAGTTATAAAATTAATGACAACAATAACGTTTATTTTTCAGGCTATTTTGGTCGTGATGTCTTTAGTTTGAATAATGCTTTTGTGAATACATACGGAAATGCGGTACTGAATTTACGATGGAATCATTTGTTTTCTGATAAATTATTCAGCAACATGTCATTCATTTATTCGGATTATTATTATGGTTTGGAATTGGATTTTGTTGGTTTCGAGTGGAATAGCGGTATCAAAAATTATAACTTTAAATATGATTTCAAACATTATTTAAGCGATAAATTGAAATTAACCTATGGTTTAAATACGATTTATTATGATTTTAATCCCGGTAAAATTGAACCTAGCCGTCCTGATTCAGGTATCAACGAAGATCAATTAGATAAAAAATACGCATTAGAATCGGCAGTTTATGTTGATGCAGAACATCAATTATCTGAAAAAATAACTGTTTCCTATGGTTTTCGATTTAGTAACTTTTTACGTTTAGGAAATCAGACGTTGAATGTGTATGAAAACAATCAAGCAGTTAATTTCAATACTGATTTTCAAGTGTATGAAAGTGCCACTCCGATTGGAACAGTTTCCTATGGAAAAAATGAAACGATTGCCAGTTTCAACAATTTGGAACCACGTTTTTCTGTTTCATATGCATTGAATGACAATCAATCCATCAAAGCAAGTTATAACCGAATGAGTCAGTATTTGCATTTGATTTCAAATACACAATCGCCTACTCCGCTTGATGTTTGGGCTCCAAGTGATAACTTTTTGAAGCCTCAATTATTAGATCAATATGCCATTGGCTATTTTCAAAATTTTAAAGATGACGAATATTCCGTTGAAGTGGAAACTTATTATAAAGACATCAAAGATCGCGTAGACTATATTGATGGTGCGAATTTAATTGCTAACGAAGCTATTGAACGAGTGGTTTTAAACGGTCGAGGAAGAGCATACGGAATGGAAGTTTTATTTAGAAAAAATGCCGGTCGATTCAACGGTTGGTTGTCTTACACTTTAGCCAGAACCGAACAACAAGTGGTTGGAAGAACTCCCGAAGAAACAGGCATCAACAATGGAAATTGGTACAAAACCGGCTTCGACAAATTAAACGATATTTCATTAGTTGGAAATTATAAATTGAATGAAAAGTGGCGTTTTGGAGCTAATTTTTCGTTACAAACCGGTCAGCCAGTTACCTATCCTAACGGTCAATATGAATACTTAGGAATCACAGTTCCAAGTTTTAATAATCGAAACGAAGACCGATTGCCAACCTATCATCGTTTGGATGTTTCTGCCACTTTAACTCCACGTAAAAACAAAGATAGAAAATGGCAAGCCGAATGGGTTTTTGGTTTTTATAATATTTACAATCGTCAAAATGCAGCTTCGATAACTTTTCGCCAAAATGATGAAACGGCTCGAAATGAAGCAGTTCGATTATCCATTTTCGGAATTGTTCCGAGTGTAACGTATAATTTTAAATTCTAAAAAAATGAAACATTTGAAATATAGCTTACTCCTATTAATTACTTTCTTTACATTTAGTTGTGAAGAAGTTGTAGATGTTGATTTGAATACAGCTCCGCCAAAATTAGTCATAGAAGCTTCTATTAATTGGGTGAGAGATACGCCAGGTAATATTCAAGCAGTAAAATTATCGACTACTACTAATTATTTTGCAGACGAAATTCCGCCGGTTACAGATGCAATTGTAACCATTACCAATAGTGAAGGAACGATTTTTACTTTCACACAATTAGATGAACCCGGTTTATATATTTGTGCTGATTTTGTTCCGGTTGTCAATGAAACGTATACTTTAGTTGTTGTTTATGACGGTGAAACCTATACTTCAATCGAAAGATTATTGGCAACTCCGCAAGTAACAAGAGTTGAACAACGCAATGATGGTGGCGTTTTAGGTGACGAAGTGGAAGTAAAATTCTTCTTCGATGATATTCCAAATGAAACGAATTTTTACTTTTTAGGAATTTTTGATCCTTATAAAGTTATACCGGAATACGGTGTTTTGGAAGATCGCTTTTTTGAAGATAATGAAATGTTCGGATTATATTTTAGCGAAGATTTAGTAGCAGGTGATACATTGACATTCACAATGAATGGCGTTTCTCAAAATTATTTCAATTACCTTAATATCCTTTTGGCTCAAGCAGGAAACAATGCCGGACCGTTTAGTACACCCACTTCCACCGTTCGCGGTAATATTATCAATCAAACTAATTTTGATAATTTTGCATTGGGTTATTTTAGATTGAGTCAAACAGAAATTAATGAGTATATTATTGAGTGATTTTATATCGCTGAAAAAATAAAAAATGTCATCACATCACATAGTTCGAGACGACCAAGAACCGGCACTAATTATTGCTAATGGTGCCGCTTGTAGCGAAGAATTGCTAGGACAGTTGTTAGAATGGTCACCTATTGTAATTGTCCTAGATTCTGCGATTAGTCGTGTGATTGAATTAGGTATTAAAGTAGATGTATTATTAGGTGATTTTGACAGAGATTTTGATTTTGATTATTACAAAGAAATTCAATATCCGCTTGAAATTGTTCATACACCCGATCAGAACAAAACTGATTTGGAAAAAGCATTTGATTATTTGGTCGAACGAAATTTTCCGGCCGTAAATGTCGTTTGGGCAACCGGAAAAAGAGCCGATCATACGATTACCAATATCACATCCATTGTAAAGTTTAGAGAAAAACTGAAAATTGTCTTGTTTGACGACCATTCCAAAATATTTCATTTACCAAAAAAATACGAAAAATGGTATCCAAAAAATACTGTTATTTCTTTAATTCCGATTGGCGTTGTGCTCGGCATTCATTCGCAAAATTTATTTTATCCTCTACAAAACGATTCGTTGCAAATTGGTTATAGAACCGGAAGCAGTAATCATGTTGCCGAAGACGGCATTGTCACCATCCAACACGAAGAAGGCGATTTAATTTTAATGGAATGTTGGGATTAAAAAAATGCCCGTCCTAAAACGAGCATTTTTATTATAATTAGCCCGTTGGGTGTAATTAAATTTTGAAATAATCTTGCCACGAATTCACTAATTTTTTAGAATAATTATTCGATTTAATTCGAATTTTCATCAAAGATGAACAAATTATTGCGTTTGCTTATTTTAAAATTCGAGAATTCGTGGCAAAAATATCCATACTACTATTGAATTAAATAATTACACCCAACGGGTTATAATTAATTGTTTTTTTGAATTATTTACATTCATTAAATTCTTTCACAATATTGATTAAATTTTCTTGAATTTTTAAATCAAAAGCTCCGCTTAAAATCTCATCCGCTAAAACTTTACAAGCACTCAAATATTCTGCTAATTCTTTTGAAAGGTTTTTATTGTTTCGTTTATCAATCATTTGACCAACAGTTTGGCTTTTCAATTTTATCACAAAAACTTCCTCATCAACCGGGTCAATATAAACCGAATTTTCTTTTTCGGTAAACACTTCTTTATAAAAATAAGCATTGTTAAAGCCTAAAGACATTGCATTTGATAATTTTTTAGCTGCATCGCCTTTCACTTTCATTCCTTTGTAACCCGTTTGAGTACCATCGCTGTTTATTACATAAAAACTAACGTTGTCTTTTGCTGAAAGTGTAATAAAACGTTCTTTCCCTTTTTCATTCAAATATTTTATACTTACATTTTTACCATAATTATCGATCGCATCAACCACTTCGGTATTGCCGGTTTGATGAACATCTAATTTTTCAAATTGAGCAGTTAAAGTTCCATCATATTTAACACCTTTTTCATCAATGGCATAACCACGAACATTGTACACATTTACACTTCTTTCTTTAGCTAATTTTACTTTTTCGTTCAATAAATCTTGCTTGTATTGTTTCGCTTGACGACCTAAAGTGATGTCACGATAAACCAATTCACCCATTAATTCAACAAAAAAACTAGTGTTATCCGGTCCACTATATCTTTTTTGTGCAGGATAAGTAAACTTACTGTCGTTAAACAACGTTACTTCCACATCATTATTCATATTTCCTGTAATTTTTGCAGAAGCCACCTTGATATTATCCAAATCATACACATCGGCAAAATTATTGTTTCCAAAAGCGGTGTACGGACTTCCAATAACTTTTCCGACAATATTAGTTCCGGCTGTTCCGCCAAACATCACTGTTCCATCTGTTTTTACAAATGGGCGATATTTAGCAATTTTTGTTTCTTTTTCTTTTTTAGAAGCAATTACATCAATTTTTGCTTGCAATGATTTGTCGCCAATACTTTCTCTTTCGGTGGCAAAAAAAGCATCAATTTTTGCTTGATTAAAACCATTTGCATCAAACAATTCATATTTTGCAGATAACAAATGCATAATAACTCGTGAAGAATTAAACGAAGTAATCAGAACTTCATACGGAATTTCAGTTTTCTTCGTTCCATCTGAATTGGTAACCACTAACCATTGATTGATAATGGTCTGACCTTCCATTAATGTTTTGTATTCTGTAGTAAATTGCTTTACATTATTCAAATCAAAAAAGATACATTGGTCACGTACTTTGTCATTGAAAATGGCGATTTCTTTTTCATCAATTAAAATTCTGTCTTTTTTGGTTTTAATCTTTTGAGCAAAAGAAAAAATTGGGATGAGTAGAAATAAGTAAAAAATTGTTTTCATATTATTTTTTTAGAGTGCAAATATACAATTCTAAAACAGAACTACTTTGAAAACAAATCATTTTCGCCTTATTTTCAGTCAGTTATTCATAAAATAATTGCATTTAATCTTTCAATTATCAAAAACTGATAGAAATGCAACAATATCATTTTAAAAAAGTAAATTTGTGTAAATTGAATCATCGAAACCATTTACCTTGAAAAATAATACCACCCCAGAAAAATCATCGTTACACCCTCGAAATAAACACCGTTCGCGTTATGATTTTGAAGTTTTATTACTTAAAACTCCTGAATTAAAATCGTTTATTTATACTAACGAACATGAAATTGAAACTATCGATTTCAGTAATCCGTTAGCGGTTAAAACACTAAACAAAGCCTTACTTAAATCCTATTACGGAATTTTAGATTGGGATTTACCCGAAGATTATCTTTGTCCACCCATTCCCGGAAGAGCTGATTACATTCATCATATTGCTGATTTGTTGGCCGAAGTAAATCAGAACATCATTCCAACCGGAAATAACATTATGGGTTTGGATATTGGTGTAGGAGCCAATTGCATCTACCCCATTTTAGGAAATGCCGAGTATGACTGGAGTTTCGTTGCCACCGATATCGATGCCAATGCTCTTGAAAATTGTGTGTCGATTATTGAAAAAAATCCGCATTTAAACGAAGTAATTAGCTTACAGCAACAAGTCAATTCGCGTTATATTTTTAAAGATATTATTCAACCCGAAGATAAATTTGCGTTTACCATTTGCAATCCGCCTTTTCACGATTCCAAAGAAGAAGCCGCCAAAAGTGCTGCTCGAAAAGTTTCTAATTTAACCAATCAAAAAACAGTCAATCCGATACTAAATTTTGGCGGACAAAATAATGAACTTTGGTGCGAAGGAGGCGAACTCGCTTTTATCACCCAAATGATTTACGAAAGTGTAAAATATCCCAAACAATGTTTTTGGTTTACAACTTTAGTTTCAAAAAAAGATCATTTAAAAAGTATCTATAAAACACTTAATAAAGTAGAAGCTTCTACTATCAGAACCATTGAAATGAATCAAGGTCAAAAAATCAGTCGCTTAGTTGCTTGGACGTTTTTAAGCGAAAATCAACAGAAAGAGTGGAAGTTTACATCCGAATAAAACAAAACGTTTTTTTCGTAACTTTGTAAAAAGCATTGAATTAAACTCTCTCTTTAAAACCTCAGCAACTCAGTAACTCAGCTCCTCAGCCCCTCAAAAAATGAAATTCCAAGTCATCTCAGATTACATACCAACCGGCGATCAACCGCAAGCCATTGACAAATTAGCCAACGGAATCCTGAATGGCGAAAAATACCAAACACTATTAGGTGTTACCGGTTCAGGAAAGACATTTACTGTTGCCAATGTGATTGAAAAAGTTGAAAAACCAACCTTAGTTCTTGCTCACAACAAAACACTTGCCGCTCAATTATACTCTGAATTCAAGCAATTTTTTCCGAATAATTCCGTGCAGTATTTTGTTTCGTATTACGATTATTATCAACCCGAAGCCTATATTCCGGTAACGGGAACATACATAGAAAAAGATTTAAGCATCAACGAAGAATTAGAAAAACTTCGTCTCAGCACCACTTCTGCCCTACTTTCCGGGCGAAGAGATGTCTTGGTCGTTGCTTCCGTTTCGTGTTTGTATGGTATCGGAAATCCTGTCGAATTTCAAAAAAATGTCATTTCAATTGATCGTGGCGAAATCATCTCCCGAACCAAATTATTACACCGTTTAGTGCAAAGTTTGTATTCGCGAACCGAAGCCGATTTTACACCCGGAACCTTCCGCATCAAAGGCGACACCGTGGAAATTTTCCCAAGTTATGCCGATGATCCGTTTCGTGTCCATTTCTTTGGCGATGAAATCGAAGAAATCGAAGCCTTTGACACTAAAACAACAAAAGTAATCGAACGTTACACCAAATTAAACATTTATCCCGCCAATATGTTCGTCACTTCGCCCGATGTGTTGCAAGGTGCGATATGGGAAATCCAACAAGATTTGGTCAAACAAGTCGATTATTTTAAAGAAATCGGCAAGCATTTAGAAGCCAAACGGTTGGAAGAACGAACCAATTTCGATTTAGAAATGATTCGCGAATTAGGCTACTGTTCCGGTATCGAAAATTATTCTCGTTACTTAGATGGTCGTTTGCCCGGCACACGTCCGTTTTGTTTGTTAGATTATTTTCCACAAGATTTTTTAATGGTTGTCGATGAAAGTCACGTCACCATTTCACAAGTTCACGCAATGTACGGTGGCGACCGAAGCCGAAAAGAAAACCTCGTCGAATTCGGGTTCCGACTTCCCGCTGCGATGGACAACCGTCCGTTAAAGTTTGAAGAATTTGAAGCCTTGCAAAACCAAGTCATCTACGTTTCTGCCACACCGGCTGATTACGAATTACAAAAAAGCGAAGGAATCTTCGTTGAACAAGTCATTCGCCCCACCGGATTATTAGATCCAGTCATCGAAATCCGTCCGAGTTTAAACCAAATCGACGATTTAATCGAAGAAATTCAACTTCGTTGCGAAGCCGACGAACGCGTTTTAGTCACCACGTTAACCAAACGAATGGCAGAAGAACTGACAAAATATTTAACCAAAGTCTCCATCCGTTGTCGCTATATTCATTCTGATGTGGATACCCTCGAACGAGTGGAAATTATGCAAGATTTACGCAAAGGTCTGTTTGATGTTTTAATTGGCGTAAACTTACTCCGTGAAGGGCTGGATTTACCCGAAGTTTCGCTCGTTGCCATTCTCGATGCCGACAAAGAAGGTTTCCTCCGCAGTCATCGTTCGCTCACCCAAACCGTAGGTCGAGCCGCCCGAAACGTGAACGGAAAAGCCATTATGTATGCCGATAAAATCACGGCTTCGATGCAAAAAACCATCGACGAAACCAATTACCGTCGCGAAAAACAAATTGCCTACAACACGCTTCACGGATTGTCGCCCAAAGCCTTAAACAAAAGTCTCGGCAATGCGTTGAGCAACAATTCCGTTTCTACGCAATACTACGAAGACAAACTCCTCAAAGCCGCCGAACCCGAAAGTTTGTACCTCACCAAACCCGAAATCGAAAAGAAAATCCGCGACCTCCGAAAAATGATGGAAAAAGCCGCCAAAGAACTCAACTTCATTGATGCAGCCAAACTGCGTGATGAAATCAAAAGTTTGCAGGAGAAGATGTAATTTTTCAGAAGCTATTCCCGCTTTTCGCTACAAGCTTGTTTGCAAAAACTGTTTTTTCTAAGCCGCCCCAAGAGCTTCCGTTGGTCGCTTTGGGTCAGCAAGAAAAAATCAGCTTTTGCTGCACAAGTCTTTCCGCTGCAATCGGGGCTAGGAAATTGTACTCATAAGGAATAATGTATTAATTTCTTTTGTATAATTGACAAATCAATAAAGTAGGATGATTATCATACAAATCCACCCATGTTTTGGTGCATTAATATTATTCAGTTATACTTATATATGAGTTGATAGTAATTTTTTGATCAGCAACTAATTGTCCAAATATAATTCTAATTGTCTCTTAAATTGTAAATGTAAATTAGAATTTGAATCAAATACTGATTGAAAATGACCTAAGTTCTTTAATTTTTCTTTAAACTTCAATAAAGAATTAATTGAATCATGAATTTCATTTGTATTTATGTTACCACTTTTAAAATATGTCCATATTTTTGGACTTCCTGAAAAAATAAACTTTTCATAAGCAGTATCAAACTCTTCTTCAGTAAATTTACCAACTTTGGTAAAAAATAAACATAATGCAATATCACATTCCTTAAGCATCTTATTATATTCATCTTGTAATCGTGTTGTTGACATCTCATCTAAAAAATATTCCCATTGAATAATCTGAAAATATATTCCTTTTTTATGAAGGCGGTCATTTTCAATACTAATAAATTCTCTAAATGATTTTCTTTCCTCAGCAAGTTCAGAGGATGATGCTAAAAATAACTTAATAGTTTTCATTTCAATCTTACTATCTTTTTTTTCAATATCATCTTTTAATTTTTTTTCAGGATTTGGTAGACCAATATTATAAAGAAGAGATTCTACTCTAAATGATTCTTCACTAATGTTACAAAATACTTTCGCATCTTTATTTTCCATAATTTTATCCAATAACATTTCATATGAAAAAGTTGTAGAATCTTTTTTTGATAAGCATTTTTGGCATGTACAAGGAATAATAATCCGAGGAACTACGCCTTTGTAGCCATCAGTAATATCTTTAACTGAATTCATAATAATCATCATTAATCCTCTTGCATCATCCCCTTTTGCTTTTACTGTAATTCGCCTTTTGTAAAAATCTTCAAATACTTGGCTTGAAGTACCATTATCATAAAAATTTACCCCGTTGTTCCAAACTTCATTATCGTCTAGTATAAACCTACTTAGTTCAGCACTAATTTGATTAACTAGCCCCTTAGGCATAAATTCGTAATGATATTCAATTCGAAGATAATTATCTAAATCATCTTTCCAGATATCTTTAATTTCCATCGAATGTAATCTCGTTGGCATTATATAGTTACTTTTATTATTCTTTTTAGGAAATGCTATCTTAAAAACCTCTAACATATCTTTCAATATTGTATGCTTATCTTCATATATCTTTGCTTTCCAAACTAAATCAAAGTCTTCGGACAAAATTATACCCTTATTAGAATTTTTTTTGTAATCAATAATTTTATAAACTGCATCAACTGCCCACTTAGGATTTAAAATTACCCAATCTTTAAGTTGGTTTTCTGTATGATACCAAAGTAAAATCCCAATTGAATGAAAAAACTTTATACAATCTTCAACATCTTCCCTTGATTTAAAACTATCTGGATTCGACTTAACTATCTGTTCTTTAAGATCAATATATGATATGCAATTTCTACTTTTTAAATTATAAATCATTTCTCTAACAGGAACCCATGATTTTGGTACATTTCTCCTGTAGTGAGGGAGAGCGACAATTTGATTAATAATAGACTTTTTTATTTGTGAAAGTCCTTTATTGCTTTTAGGAAGGTTTATTTCATGATAATATTGCGATGAATCTTTTATTATGTTAAAATTTTCATTTGCAACATACTCACCTATATCATTCCAATTTGCTGTATTTCCATCATGACAAGTTTGCCCCAAGATTATTGGGCTTTTACCTCCAAATTGATAAATTGTAGGAATCCAGTAATCAAAATGATGAGTATTTTGACGAGATGAAGCTAATAAAACAAATACTGAATTTTCAGTAATAAAAAATCTATGCACAGGATAATAAACATCTTGACCTCCAAAATCCCATATATGTGCCATATGCTTCTTGTTTTTTTGGATTTTAAAAACCCAATCGACTATTGAAATTCCTCTAGTTCTATTTTTCTCTTCAGGAAATGGTGCTTTTGAATCCAATAATCTTCTAACAAGCGATGTCTTTCCGGCACTCCCCTCACCAACTAAAGTTAACTTAGCCTCGTAAATTGTATCTTCACCTTCTTGCACAATTTTTTCAAAAAATCTAATTATTGCCTGATTTCCTTGCTTTATGGTTTGTTGAGGAGGATATTCTAATGGATTATTTTCAATTATTAAACCACTAGATCTAGGCATAAAAGTCAAATTTATTTGAATCCCTTTTTCTATTATTGGTAATATTGCTCTTATATCTTTTATTTTATTACTACTAAGATTCAATATTACAATTTCGTCCTTATTACCTAAAGGAGAAATATCCGTAATTAAATTATTTTGCAAGAATAATTCTCGCAATCCAAATAAGTTTTTCAAAGGGGAAATATCTGTTATAAGATTGAAACTAAGATTTAATGTTTCTAAAGCTTTTAAATCTGTTAGAAAACTTAAATCATTTATGCCATTTGATACTAAGGATAAATTAGTTAATTTAGTAAGTTGACTAATTGGCCAATATGTTCTTATATTACATTCACCCAAATCTAATGTCGATAAGTTTTTAATATTTCCGAGTGCTTGAATATTAACATTCGGATTATTACGCATAGATAAAGAAGTTAAATTACTAAATCCTGCGAGAGGTGAAATATCTTCGATTTGGTTTTCACTAATATACAGCATTTTAATTTTTTTCAATCTTTTTAAAGCCGCCAAACTTTTAATTTTATTACCATCCAAATCCAAAAAGGATAAATTTTCTAAATTAGAAAGTGAACTAATATCTTCAATATTATTATCCCATAATGTCAAATGATTAAGATTTTTTAATTTTGATAATGGAGATAAATCACTTATCTTGTTACTCCATAGGTTAAGTTTAATTAAGTTATGGAATTTTGAAAGTATAGAAATATCCGATAAATTATTATGCCTTACTTCCAATATTTCTAATGACGTGAAAGACTCTAAAAAATCTATATTTGAAATGTCATTTTCCTCTAGATAGAGTTCTGATAGCTGACTTAATTCTGAATATTTCAAATTTTCAATTGATCCATTCATTACCAATATTTTAAGATCAGGAAAATAATCGATAAAGTCAATTTGAGAATTGATAATATTTAATCCAATTATTTTACCTTCTTTAAGTAAGTATGTACTAGTTTCATTGTAATTTAACAATAATTCTTTTTTATTAACTTCTTTAAATTCAGTATTGAGTTTGCTTTCAATAAAGAGAATGTTTTTTGGTTTCATACAATATAATGATTAATTATTATAAACTTAAAGTAAGTTAAACTCTAATTCTTTTAAATGAGGATGTTAAAAAAAAACAAATATTGAAAAATTATATCAAATAATTATCATGTAATCAAATTATTCGGATAATAAATAAACTGTTGATAACAAATACTAAAACTCATAGCTAGTTTTATTAAGTAAGTTATTGATTTTTTTTTCCTAACCAACCTCCCTAATTTTTTTTTATAGCACGAAACTCTTTGGATAGTCTCCATACCTCGCACCGCTCCCGCACGAATCCCTTCGTGTGACATCTTAAATAAATCACTATATTTGAAATAATCATTTCAAACAAGCCTTCACATATAAAGCTAAATATTGATTTATATTAGAAGTTTGTTTCATATATGAATGAGTTGATAACAAATCAAAAAAAATGAAACTCTACATCACATTATTCCTTTTATTCCTATCCACAACACTTTTTGCTCAAGAGCAATTTTTTTTGGATAACAGAACCGCTTATTGCACCCTATTTTTAAAAGACGGAAAACTGATTGGAACCTGTGAAAAAAGTTTTTTTACCTCCTTCGAGATTAATTTGACGAATCAAGAATTGGATAGCGTTAGTTTGTTTAAACAGCTTCCGTTAAGTGGCATTGCTAATGTTACCTATGTACCCAATTCGAAGGAAAATGTGGATTACAAACTAAAGGCAGAATACGATGTAACGACCCGAGCAGGATTTCCTCAAATTCTTATCAAAACAAGCGATGGATGGTTTGCAATGGATAATCTTACAATATACAGCGATCGCATTACCTTTGAAATGGATAATGACCCTGATCCTCCTATCACAGCAACTGATTTAATGGTTATCAATAAAACAATCACTTTACTTCAAAATGAAAAGCATTGGAACAGAAATGATGACAGAAGATGCAAAGATGATATTGAAAATAAAATCTACAGCCTTTTTTGTGCTTTATATTCCGCATCTGTTGAAGTGGAAGGAGCATACAACCACAGAAGTGCCATTATGCAACGCATCAGAAAAACAATTGTTGACATTTATCCCAACAAAGAATTAGAACACCGCCTACAAAGTTTTAATAATTTACCCGAAACAGACCATACCGTTTTAATGGATTTACTGACTCGGGTAAAAAATCAAGTTAGTGAAAAGTTGAAAGAATAATAGTGTACAAGCTCTGCATTCTATAATTTAGCAACAATAATCTTTTGTTATAGCAAAGCCATATAACTTTTCAAAAAACTTATATGACTTATATGGTTTAAAATAAATTAAGATATGAAAACCCCTCACCAACTCGCCTCCCGTTTTCGTGAAGTCATTTTAAACGGCACTTGGGTGGCCAACACCAACTTTAAAGCACAACTTTCCGGCACCGATTATAAAACGGTTACCACACCAATAAACGACCTCAACACCATTGCCGTGTTAGCACAACATATTCATTATTACATCAACGGAATAAATCAAGTATTTACCGGTGGCACTCTGGATATTAAAGACAAATACAGTTTCGATTTTCCACCAATCACCTCACAAGAACAATGGGAAAATTTTCTCAACACTTTTTGGAACGATTCAGAAACCTTTGCTAACCACGTTGAACAACTTTCCGAAGAACAACTCCAACACTATTTTACCGATGAAAAATACGGCACTTATTACCGCAACATCGACGGAATGATTGAACACAGTTATTATCATTTGGGACAAATTGTGTTAATCAAAAAGCTCATTTCAGCGAAAAAATAATTCATAAAAAATAAATCTATTTTAAAATCTACGAAACAGTTAGGTAAAATAAAGCATTGTTGGTGAGCAATTAAGCGAAAAGAACATGTGATTTTTGTAACAAAAAAATGTTACATATTTACGATATAGAGTGATTTTTATTAAGTAAAATTGTATAAATTTACTTAATAATTCATCATTTTATGAAAAAAGCCTATCTACTTCTGTTTTTTATTTGCAGTTTTTCTTTTGCACAAAGTCCACAAACCATCGATTCTCTAAAAAAGGTTATTTCTTCAAAAATACCAAGCGATGATAAATTGGATGCGTATCATAAACTCTTTTTTAATTACTTAAATTCAAATCCTGAATTGGCAAAAAAATATATGAATTCGCTTTATAAATTGAGTAAAGAAGGAAAATGTGAAAAATGTGAAATTTATGCCGATTTAGAAAATGGTGATTATCACAATTCTAAAAATGATTATAAAAAAGCAATTTATTATTATGATTTATGTGCTGAAAAATGCTTGAAACTAAAAGATTATGAAGTATATGAAGTTGCAATAATGCAAAAAATCAGCACTATTATAAACTTTAATAAACATGAAAATGTAGAAGCTGATATTAATCAATTACTTGAAATTAAGAAAAAATACAATTTGAATTCGAACTACGAATATGTTTATTTTTTATCAGGAGAATATTATACTGCCAAAGAATATTATCAAACTGCTTTGAAATATTATATCATGTGTGATGAGATTATGGATAAGAATAAATCCATCGATTTTCCTTTCAGAATTAATATAAACAATATGATTGCATTAGTATATTCTAATCTGGGAAATCATGACAAAGCCAGAAAATATATCGACGTATCATTAAAATTTGCAGAAAAGACAAATGATATTCACTATAAAATGTATGTCTATGTAAATAAAGGTTTTACTGAATATAAAGCCGGAAACTATAAAGAAGCTATAAAATATTCACAAGAAGCCTATGCTCATTTTGAAAAAAACAATATGGTTTTTAGTCTTGATGAACTTGCTTCAAATTTAGGAAAATGTTATCTGGAGTTAAAGGATGATTCAAAAGCACTATACTATTTTAATAGAAACATTGAAAATTATGAGCCTACTCAAGGAAAAGAAAATTACAGTACGTCATTAACCGGAAGGGCTCAAATTTGGCTAAATCGCAATGAAGTTGAAAAAGCAAAAGCAGATATTTTAGTGGCCAAAGAGTTGAATAAAATTGATATGGAATCAACTTATTATATTCAAATTCTTGACACAGAATTTAACTATTTCAAAAAAACAAATCAGCTGGAAAATGCTATTCAAACATTAAAAACTAAAGATTCATTAAATGCTATAAAAAATAGCAAGACCGATTTAATAAAACTCAACGAAGTGGAAGCCAAATATCAAAATGAGAAAAAAGAACAACAAATTCAACTTCTATCCACTCAAAAAGAACTAGCTGAAAAACAAAAATACATCTACATCGGATTACTCGGTTTGTTAGTCATTCTGGGAGCAAGTTTATTCTACGGCTATCGCAATAAAATTAAAACTGCTCAAAAACTCAATGAACTAAACGAATTAAAATCTCGTTTTTTTGCGAATATTTCTCATGAATTTAGAACACCGTTGACATTGATAAAAAGTCCTGTCCAAAGTTTGCAAGCCGAGATTACAAATGAAAACCAAAAAAATAAACTCCATTTGATTAATAAAAACTCCGATAGAATGTTAGATTTGGTTGATCAACTTTTGGAACTTTCAAAATTGGATAGCGGAAAATTGAAACTCATTTTAAAAGAAGGAAATATTGGTTTGTTTTTAAATTCTATCATTGAATCTTTTTCTTTTCAAGCCAAAGAAAATAAACTTTCATTTAGTTCTACCATTGAAAAAAACACAGAAAATCATCATTTTGATAAGGATGTAATTGAAAAAATAGTCACTAATTTACTTTCCAATGCTATTAAGTACACAGCTGAAAATGAAAAAGTTAACTTTACTTCTTCAACAGAAAACAATCAGTTAAAATTAGTGGTTTCTAATTCGGGTTCGGAAATTAAAAAAGAAGAAATCAATAAACTTTTTGAACGATTTTATCAGAAAAAAGAAAACCATCAAGGTGTAGGAATCGGCTTGGCGTTAGTGAAAGAATTAGTAGAATTGTATAACGGAAAAATTGAAACAACCGTTGAAAATGGACTTTTGAGTTTTACAGTACTATTGCCATTAGAAAAATCTAATCAAAATGCTATTGTTGTTACAAAAGAAACTACACAATTACTAAATGATCAAAACACTAACGAATCAGAATTACCTATTCTTTTACTTGTAGATGACAATCAAGATGTAAGAACCATTTTAAAAGATATTTTCAAAGAAAACTATCAAATTATAGAAGCGGCAGATGGCGAACAAGCTTTAAAAATTGCCAAAAAAGAAATTCCGGATTGCATTATTTCCGATGTTATGATGCCAAAAATGGACGGATTTGAATTTACCAAACAAATTAAAACCAACGAATTAACTTCATTCATTCCGGTTATTCTGTTAACCGCAAAAACATCAGACGAAGCTCATTTGGAGGGATTAAAAAGTACTGCAGATGCATTTTTAACTAAACCATTTAACAACGAAATCTTAAAAGCAACTGTCTTACAATTAATCGCAGAACGCAAAAAACTGCACACACGTTACAGTCAGGAATTGATTTTACGTCCGGTGGATATTGTCATAAATTCGGTAGAAGAAAAATTTATTGAAAAATTGCAACTCATTTTAAACAAAGAATTAGCCAACTCAGAATTTAGTTCCGATGACTTTGCTGCTTCAATTGGTATGAGTAGAATGCAGTTGCATCGTAAATTAAAATCACTTTTAGGTGTTTCGACTTCCGAATTTTTACGAAATGAGCGATTGAAAGCCAGCACAGAATTACTCAAAAAAGGTAAAGCAAATATATCAGAAATTGCTTACTCTGTCGGGTTTAATGATGTATCCTATTTTTCAAAATGCTTCAAAGAAATGTATCATTGCACTCCAACTGAATACATGGAAAGAAATTAAATTACGCTGCTCAGATCCTTATTTTATTGAGATGTAACACCTTGTTACAAAAATCATAATCCCTGTTACAATAGTCATAGGGATTTTTTTGTGCGTCCTATACTTTTACATCAACACAAAAACGATTACTCAATGTCAAAAAAAGAAACGGTGAAGTATGAAGCTAAAATTGATCAGTTTTTTGATAAGAAGATAATCATAAATGTGAACCATTTGGATAATGGAAATTATGAATTGAACATAATCAATAAAAATAAGCTCATCGTAAAAACAACATTCAAAAAGAAATAACCATGAAAAAAATTCTATCCCTATTATTATTACTTCCATTATTGTCTATCGCACAAGTTGGAGTAAACACAACAACGCCAAAAGCAGCTTTGGATGTAGAATCAACGAATAACGGAGTATTAATTCCAAGAGTTCAATTGACTTCAATACTAGATATAACTACTGTAATTAATCCCAACACCGGTCCATTAGAAACTTCAACATTGGTTTATAATATAGCACCAGCAGGAACAATACCAAACAATGTGGTACCAGGTTTTTATTATTGGAATGGCTCACAGTGGACAGCTATCGCAGGAAATGCTCCATCAGATCATGATTGGTATGAAGTGGGAACAACAGTAGCTCCCAATGCAATTACCGATGAAATGTTTCATATTGGAAATGTTGCTATTGGAAAAAATACAGCAAACCATAAACTTGATGTTGAAACTACAAATCAAAATGTTGGAATTTCCAATAATTTAATAAAAAGTCTAAGTTTAGGCATAGGTTATGGTTTTGATAACATAATGAACATTAACTCAAATGACGAAACTCAAGCCATTAGAAATAGATTTTTAGGAACAGGAACAGGTTTAAAAACCGGTTTAAAAAACTATGCTGATTCATCCATTTTAGGTTCAAAAATAGGTATTGACAACGAACTAAATGCTAGTGGAAGCAATTTCCTTTTCGGGATGAGAAATACGCTCAATCATTCCGGTAGCGATTTAACTTTAGGACTATTTAATGCTATAAATAATCCTCTTGGTTCTACCGGAACGACTCACGCCATTGAGAATAGAATAATTAACAATAGCACCCTTGAAACAACTGCTGTTTTTAACGTTATAGACTCTCCAGATGGTGGTGGTGGTGGAAGCTATGGAATCCACAATTTTATTGGAGGAAGAAAAACTGGTGGAAAATATGGTTTCAGAAATGTAATATCCTCACTAGTTCAAGATGACATGTATGGCGTTAGTAACTCCATTACTTCAACTGTTGACAACGGAAGTATATACGGATTATATAATGATTTTAACACAAATAGCAACACACCAACTTATGGAAATAGCAATCAATTGGGCGGAACAGGTGATGGAATCATTAGAGGTGTTTACTCTTTTATTACTAACTCAGGTAATGGAAATCACATCGGAATTCTGAGTAATCTTTCCGGAAGTGGAAATGGAAGTAAAATAGGAACTTTTACCATAATACCACCAACTGCCGGGGGGACACACTACGGAATTTACAGCGAAGTTTTAAAACCGGGAGCAAACAATTTTGCCGGTTATTTTCTCGGAAATGTTGGTATAGGAACAACAACAACCAACACATATACTTTCCCTCCATCACGTGGAACCAACGGTCAAATCATGCAAACCGATGGTTTTGGAAATTTATCTTGGACAAATCCGCTCAGTATAGGAACTGGCTGGTCTATTTTTGGAAACTCAGCCATCGTAACACCTGCAAATCCTGCCATTTACGGTACTTCCTTTATAAGTGCAACCGAAAACTTTATTGGAACAACAAACGCACAAGCTTTTGTGATAGGCACCAATAATATCGAACGCATGCGAGTACTACCAACAGGAAATGTTGGAATTGGTATTGCAACTTCACCGGCAAGGTTAACGGTACGAGGCACTATTAACGCACCAGCGATTCCGGGTGCAACTTCTAATGCCATGCTCAGAATTGGAAATGAACTTGATGCTTTAGATATAGGCAAAGCAGGAGCAACAGGCAATTTTTCCGCTTGGTTGCAATCTGGATTTCAAGGCACAGCAGATCCCATGAGCTTACAACCACTTGGTGGAAATGTTGGTATTGGAACAACAAACCCCACATCTAGTTTAGAAATTGAAAGCGGGGGCATAACAGAGTTAAAATTAAGCTCTCGGGCAGCTTTTGGTGCAACACGATTTTCTATGTATAGTGATAAAAACCTACCAAATGAATGGCGACCAGCCTACATCGAAAGTGCAGACAACGGAGCATTTACAGGAAGATTAGATTTTTATACCAATGGAACCGGAGCTGCCAATCGATTAGGTTCAGTGAGAGCCATGAGTATCGTTAATGGAAATGTTGGAGTTGGAATTACAAATCCAACTCAAAAACTGCACGCGTTTGAAAATGCAGACACAAACAAAAGTGTTATTTTGGGTGAAGCTAGACAAATTAATACCGGAACAGATTTTCTAAACATTGGTGTAAAAGGAAATGGTAATGGCACCGGAGGTTGGGGTTTTGGAGTTGGTGTATTGGGAATGAGTGATGTTAACAACACCTATAATTCAACTGGAGTTTATGCACTTTTGGGCACTGTAAACCCAACATTTAGTACAAGTTTTTCTCGAAATCAAGCATTAATTGCAAATGGAAATGGAATTGGAAACTCGGCAATGTTTGTTGGCGGAAATATGGGCGTTGGAGTACCATTAGACACAAATCCTACCAATTTAGTCCATATAAACAATGCAACTCCCGGTGCTTTACGAATTGTAGATGGCACTCAAGCAGCTAATCGGGTATTAACTTCAGATGCCACTGGTGTTGCAACTTGGAGAGAAAGTGCCTTGACTGGAGTGACTGGAAATTTAGTTGCCTCTGGCAGCGGTATTAGTATTCCTTATACTCAAACAGTTGGTTTTCTTCAAACAGGATCATCTATCACTTTGCCTCCAGGCCGATATGTGGTTAATGTAACAATGTTAATGTCTGTATTCCCTACTACATCAACAAATAATTCTTCGTTTTGGTTAAGAACAGCGTTTTCAGATAGTAGTGCCGCAAGTCCAACCAGAACAGCAGATACAGTAGGATCATATTACATAAGCGGAAACTTACCCGGAAGTAGCTATTTTTCTATTTTATCAGGCTCTGTAATTATTAATAATACATCTGGAGCAAACAAAACTTATTACTATATAGCCGGTGAAGCTCTAACAAACAACACAACGCAAAGTTTAGGGAATTTTAGCGGATGGGGAGAAGATAGCATTGTAGCCTATCGATTAAATTAATAAAATCTTAAAATAATAACCTTTAAATCAAAAACAATGAAAACAAAAATTTTAAAATCAGTTTCAATGGTACTATTTATGAGTACTAGCCTATTTTCTTGCAGTAGCGATGCTATTATTTCCAACGAAAATGAAAACAACAATAGTAATACAAATCATTTAAAACCAGCACCACCGGGATTACCAGAATTTTATTACCGCCATAATGGTGTAACACCCTATACTAGTGTTCCAGATGCATTTGCAAGCTCCTCTTCTTCTGCCATTTACGCAATGGACGGGTCGTTTAATGTTATAAAAATTCCGCTAAGCTCTCTAGCTGTCGGCTCTTATCACGTCAATATTGGTAGTAATTATTTTACCTATATGTTGCCTACCAATACAAATAATTGGAATGGAATACAAGGTTCTGTCAAAATAACACAGAATGATTCATATCTAATTTCAGGGAATTTTAAAATTACAGGTAACGGAATCGGATTTACAGGCGTTACCTCTGTAAATGGCTTTTTTAATTCAGTCCCAATTCTGCCATAATTTTAAGTACTCATTAGTTCACAAAAAAAGCACCCCGAAAGGTGCTTTTTGTCATTTAACTTTATGATTAACCAATTTCAATCATTCGCTTTGGTTTTGGTAATGCTTCTTCGCGTTTTGGTAAGGTTATATGCAACACACCATTTTCATAAGTAGCATTAATATCCGATTCATTCACAATTTCAGGAAGTGTAAACGCACGTTTAAAAGACGAATAACTAAACTCTTTGCGAGTATATTTTCCATCGTTGTCTTTTTCTTCTTTTTCGTGTTTCGATTCAGAAGAAATAGTTAACACATTGTCATCCAATTCAATGTTAAAATCGGCTTTACTTTTGCCCGGAGCGGCTAACTCTACCACAAAAGTAGTTTCAGTTTCTTTAATGTTCACTGCCGGTACTGTGTTGTTCATTCGTTCCATGCCACCCATCCAATCGGGTTTAAAAAATTCATCAAAAACGGCTGGAAAAGGAAATCGGTTGTTTGTTTTTACTAGTGTCATAACTTTATTTTTTTATGGTTAAACATTTTATTTTGACTCACAAAAAACAAAGTTTATACCAATTGAATCGTTAAGTCAAATTGACATTTTTTTAAACCAAAAACAGTCAAAATTTCAGTTATTACAACTGATTAACAATGTTTTAACAGACATTTTTTCAGAAGCTAATCCCGCTTTACGCTACAAGCTTTTGCTCAAAAACCTTTTTTTCTAAGGTCCGGCAGTAGCTCCCAAGGTCGCTCTGCCAAACCAAGAAAAAATAGGTTTTCTTCACCAAAGGCTTTTCGCTACAATCGGGGCTATGGGGTTTGTGCAAATAAAGAAATAATAGTTCAAATCTGCTTTCACAATAATTGTATCTAACTTTTATAAAATAAAATATTAAATTTACTCCCAACGCTACCGCACGAATCCCTTCTTGTGGCATTTATAAATACCTAATTTAATCAAAATAACCATGTATCATTTCTCCTACTTCAAAGAAAAAGAAAAACAAGTCATCTTCGATTTTATGGAAGATCATCCATTTGCATTTCTAACAGGAAGTACACTTTCTGGCAAACAAGTGGCCACCAAAATTCCTATTTTGATTGAGGAACGAAATGGCGACTTGTTTTTGCAAGGACATATTATGCGAAATACAGACCATCATAAATGCTTTGTAGAAAACCCAAATGCATTGGTGGTTTTTACAGGTCCAAGTGCTTATGTGAGTGCTACTTGGTACACCAATTCACAAAATGGCTCTACTTACAATTACATGAGCGTGCACACCAGCGGACAAATGAAATTTATGTCACCTGAGGAGTTAATACAATTTATGCGAAAGTTTACCTTGAAATTTGAAAAAGGAAATACCGAGTCGGCAACCATTTATGACAATCTACCTGACTCCTATTTATCTAAATTGATGCCCGCCATTGTAGGTTTTGAAATCAAGGTAGATAAAATGGACAATGTCTTTAAACTAAGTCAGAACAGAGATGAAAAAAGCTACCTCACCATCATCTCCAAACTCGAAGAACAAGGCGGAGAAAGTGCCTTGATTGCTCAAGAAATGAAGAAAAGAAAAGCAGAACTATTTCCACCCGGAGCAGAATGGGATAATTCTAAATTTGATTCCTAACAAAATCAATTACATCTTTACAAACTTTCTATTCTCCACCACATTTCCTGAAATAAGTTTCAAGAAATAAACTCCCGCTTGTAAGTCTTGCACATCGAGTTCATTGGTGTTATCATGACTACTTTTCACTGTTTTTCCATGAATATCAATCACTTCTAGTGTATCAATAGCCAATGATGAAGAAATCCTAAGCATGTTTGCTACTGGATTCGGATAAAGTGTGATGTTAGCTTCCAAATTTGTTTGCGGAAGAGCCAATGTTGAATCCGGTCGTGTGGCAACCGCTCCCAAACAATTGTTATAATTCGTCATCATATTTATCACCGAACCTTCTTCGCTATTGATTGTGGTGGTACTTGTAACAAGTCCGGTTTCTAATGAAATGCCAAATAAACTCTCACCATTACTAAAATAATAAGTTCCCGTAGTTGGGTCAATTGTTGATCCGGCATTTACAGAATACGCATAAGTTGGCAGCGGAACTTCAGAAATGTTTGTTACTTCTCCGGTGGTAGGATTAATTTTTCCAAAACGTGTATAATAAATAGAGGAAGGAAACGAAACATCAGGATTTTGCACCTGAGTATTTTCCACCACCAAACCATAAACCGTTTCATCGGCACAGTTATAGGTAAAATTAGTAAAATTGAATTCGTTTGGGTTACTAAAAACAATATCCGGGTTGCTATATACCGCTCCGTTATATAAATCGATACCCATAAACTTAGTACCTGTTGAATAATAATAAACCATTTCTCTTGGGTCGATGGCTGTTCCGGCCAATTGATAACCTTGTCCAATAGACGTTTGCGAAAGCTGGGTTAAATTACCGTTATCGCTATTTAATTCAGCAAGATACATACCAATAAATTGATTGTTTTCTGTAAATGTTCTGGCTAAACCGTACAGTTTATTGTTTGAATTATTATAGCGAACATTATCAAAATACGTAGTTCCGCCAAAAAAACTGTTGATAGGTAATTCGTCAATAATATCACCTGTGAAAATATCAAACGACATCATAAAATTAATGGAAACCAAATTAAACCGATTGGTCGATTGGTTGAGCGAACCACCCGTGATACTAAAAATATTTGGGCTGGTTTCTTCCCCAACATTGGTAACAATTCCATCGGTTGGATCTACTGTACCTATTCGAATGCTAGGGCCAAATTCGGTACTATATTTAGATACAACTGTATACAATTCATCTGTGGCTTGAGCACTCAGTTGCAGTGCAGTTGCCAAAACCAGTACAAGTAATGTTCTTTTCATAGCTTAATATTGTTTAATGCGTTACTAAATACTGCAATTAAGTATTAATAATTTATTTTTTACTAAAGGTAATGTATATATAAATTCAAATGTTAAAATATAACGCATTTAACTATTGTTTAAGCAGTTAGAATAGAAATGTGAGGCATTTAATTTATATTTTTAAACAATGCACAACCTGAAACTTGGAACTTGAAACTTTTTAACCGCAAAGAACGCTAAGGATTTCGCAAAGAGCACAAAGACGCTTCGCTTTTAATAGAACACAGATTAGAGGGATTTACCAAATTTATTAGGAAATTAGTGAGGTGTAGAAGTTTTTTGTATTCTATATGAGAAAATTGATATTAAAAATGAGTAAATTGCATTATGAAAAAGATACTACAACACATATTCATCTTTATTATCATAGTAGGTTTTTGCATTTTTATTGCCTTTAAACTCTCACCCTATCCTTCTGCTTGGATTGTGAGACATGGTTTTAACAAAGAGGCTATACGAGTTAATAAAGCTTTGGAAAAGTTTGTTCCAAAAAATATTAAAACGATAGGCAACTTGCATTATGACACAAAAGACAAGGATGCTTTTTTAAATGCATATTTTCATTCAGATACGGTTAAAATAAAAAACAAATTACCTATTATTGTATGGACTCACGGAGGTGGTTTAATCTCCGGTAATAAAGAACAATTAAGTAATTACTGCAAACTACTTGCTTCATATGGTTATGTTGTTTTTTCAATTGATTATTCAATTGCTCCCGAAAAAAAATATCCAACACCCATGCGGCAACTAAATAAAGCATTGGAATATATTTCTTCTAACTCCGAAAAATTCTATGCAGATAATTCTTTTTTTGTTTTGGCAGGCGACTCAGGCGGTTCAATGATTTCTGCAGCCACAGCCAATATTATAACAAATCCGAGTTATGCTCAACTAACCAAAGTTAAACCAGGATTAGATTCCAAACAATTGAGGGGACTATTGCTATATTGTGGAATTTATGAAATTGATAACTTAAACACAGATGGTGCCTTTGGTGCATTTTTAAAAACTGTTCAATGGGCCTATTTTGGTAAAAAAGATATTTCAGATGATGAATATGCAAAAAGTGCTTCTGTTACAAACTTTCTTACCCACTCATTTCCACCCACTTTTATTTCTGCCGGCAATGATGATCCTTTACTCCCGCAATCCAAACTATTATCTCAAAAACTTTCAGCTTTAGGTACTCCAATAGATACATTGTTTTTTCCGGAAAATTATTCTATTAAATTAGGGCACGAATACCAATTCACCTATGATAAATCAGGCAAAATGGCACTTGAAAGGTCTTTATATTTTCTTAAAAATATTGCTAAGTAAATTTATAATTGATACGTCGCCAAGTTGCTACTTAAAATCTATTCGTGTAACATTTTTAAAATAAAACAGTATTTTTACTGTTCTAGTATTAAAAGTTTACACCCCACCATGAACAAAGCATTTCCCCTCCTACTACTATTGCTATTCCTCAATTGTAGTAAAAGTGATGACTCATCATCAAATATTCCTGAACCGGAAGCATTCACCATTCCGGAAACCAAAGACATTGTGATGTATGAAATCAATATCGGATCGTTTAGTCAAGCGGGAAATTTGAGCGGTATTACCAATCGATTAGATAATATCAAAGCATTGGGAATTAACACCATTTGGTTAATGCCAATTCATCCGATTGGCACTGTCAATTCGTTTGGTTCTCCCTATTGTGTGAAAGATTATCGAGGAGTAAATCCCGAAATTGGAGGGTTCACTGATTTAAAAAATTTAGTTGATGAAGCTCATGAACGCGGAATTGCCGTGATTTTAGACTGGGTCGCCAATCACACCGCCTGGGATCATGCTTGGATTACACAACATCCGGACTGGTACACACAAGATGGTTCCGGAAACATCGTTCATCCGCAAGGAACCAATTGGATGGATGTAGCCGATCTAAATTTTAGTAATACCGAAATGCGTTTAGAAATGATAGCCGCCATGGAATTTTGGATTACCGAAGCCGGAGTCGACGGCTTTCGATGTGATGCAGCCGATTTGGTTCCGTTTGATTTTTGGCAAGATGCTCTTTCAACTCTAGAAACCAATACACAACGCGACCTCATCTTTTTGGCAGAAGGCACACGAAACGATCATTTTGCAGCAGGATTTCAAATGAATTTCAGTTGGGATTATTACAATACTGTGAAAAATGTGTTTGTTTCGAATGGAAATCCTTCGCAACTTTCTACAACAAATACGAATGAATATCAAGTTGTTCCCGCAGGAAAAAAGAAACTTCGATTTACCACCAACCATGATTTATCCAACGAACTTACACCAATTGGTGTATTTGGCAATAAAAATGCGGCTTTAGCAGCTTCCGTTGCTACTATCTTCATGAATGGAACACCCTTGATTTATTCCGGTCAGGAAGTAGGTGTGAGTAATCCATCTGTTTATACAAACGGATTAGCTATTAATTGGAGTTCAAATTCGGATATGCTTTCGGCATACACAAAATTACTACAGTTTTATAAAAGTTCAGAAGTGGCAAAAAATGGAATAATAGCCCATTTCAATACCTCCGATTTTATTGTTTTTGAAAAAACACTTGGGAATGATAAATTGCTAGTCATTATTAATAGTCGTTCTTCTGAAAAAACATTGACTGTTCCCGCCGGATTACAAGGAAATTGGGAAAATGCTTTGTTGAATGAACCTTTATCTTTAAATGGAAGTTTACAACTCAATGCTCATGGGTATTTGATTTTAAGAAAGTAATAATGGTTTGTTATTAATAGCACACGGATGAAAAAAGATTAATTAGATTTCCGCTGATTTCTTTGGTTCGCTTGGCGATAATAGATTAAAAAGGATTTATTCGTGCTAAATTTTAGTTATTTTAGACATTATTCTTAATCTATTGAGATTTCTCCTATCGTCGACATGACAAGATTCACGGATAATATGCCGAAAATTCCAATTACCTATTACCTTTAACTAATTAACCTTTAATTTACAACTTTCAACAACTCTTTTTCAAACTTTTTAAAATTACTTTTATTCTTTCCCCAATCAAAAATCTGATAAGGAAAAGCACACACCGATTTGTAATCTAAATTGAGTTTTCCATCAGAACTTGCTACTTTAACTTCTACATATTCCGACCAAGAGTTCATCGAAAAACCAACTAATCCGGTAAATTTATTTTCTTCTTGATGAAAATTTATGTTTTTCACACCTGCTCTTTTCATTACCTCTGGAAGAAGTTGCATAATGCTATCTGATTCTTGAATTTTTAATGAATTTTGATAATTAGATCTTAAAAAATAAGGTCTTCCGCTAACTAATCGAATGAGTGAGGTCAGAATAATAACACCAAAAAAAAATGACCCAAAAAATATTATTTTTAATAATTTCCATAGTAATTTTATTTGTTAGTTAAGTATGATGAATTAAACGATATTTATGTTTTTTTATTAAAATGTTATGAGATTTCTTCTATCGTCGACATGAAAAGATTACGAGAGATTATGTCCAAAATCACCTTTCTACCCATCACCTTTCACCCTAAATTAATTATGTTGCTCCTTAAAAATTCCCAACAACAAATCGGCTTCAATCATTCGTGTTGGCGAATTATCCATTTCTTTTAATACACGTTTGATGGAAAAAGGATTTAGACCTAATTTTAATCCCAACTGATACATAAATTCATGTTCACGATCATGGTGATGGTTATCGCAATGCGAAAGTAATGCCAAGCGGTAAAAATGCTCAATACGTTTAAATTCCGACTTAAAAACTAAGAGCTCGTTTGGAATTGAAAATAATTCTTCAAAATCGGCAGTCCGAACGTTTAATTCTTCTGCTACCATTTTGATAAATTCGTATTCGCGGTCGTGCAATTGACCATCTACTTTAGAAAGTTCAATCATATCGCCCAACAAGCTTAATTTTTCTTTATACGTGATCATAAAACCATATTTTTGGCTAATTTAGTTTTTCCATTCAATTTATCAAAAAATGAAGTTAATTTTCTCGTTACTTATTCTTTTCGGCATACTCATTTTTGTTAGTCAGAACGTTTGGAGTCAAAAACGCTATTCCACTTTTGAAATAGAATCTCCTCAACTGAAAACCACCAAAAAAATATGGGTTTATCTTCCAAAAGACTATGCAAAACAAACCCGAAATTATCCTGTAATTTATATGCATGACGCTCAAAATCTTTTTGATGCTAAAACTTCCTATGCAGGGGAATGGAATGTAGATGAAACTTTAGACAGCCTGAAAATGAACGTAATTGTTATCGGTATCGAACACGGAAACGAAAAGCGTTTGGAAGAATTAACACCCTATAAACACGAAAAACACGGTGGAGGAAATGCCGATGCATATTTGGATTTTATTGTAACCACCTTAAAACCTCATGTTGATAAAACCTATCGAACCAAAACAAAAGCCAAACATACCGCTATTTTTGGCAGTTCGTTGGGCGGATTGGTTTCGTTTTATGCAGTATTAAAATATCCTGAAATCTTTGGTAAAGTAGGCGTCTTCTCCCCTTCTTTTTGGTACACGGAAGATATTTACACATTGACAGAAAAAACAGAGAAAATCAACGCAAAACTATATTTCCTTTGCGGAGACAGCGAAAGTGAAGACATGGTGAGTGATTTCACTAAAATGACTGCTTTGGTTGAAAAACGAATTTGTAAAAAATCGAACCTCAAACAAGTCATCATCAAAGATGGAAAACACAATGAGAAATTATGGAGAGAGAATTTTGGGGAGGCGGTTCGGTGGATGTTTTAGTTGCGGGTTTGAAGGTTGCGAGTTGCGGGTTATTATAAATCCATAAAATTTCAAGATGTACAATTGGAAAAAAGATAAAATAAGCATTAATAATATAGGAAAAACTAATTTTTGGTTCGGAATAATTATTGGTATTTTAACTGCCACAACACTATCTTTTAGTTTCAATTACTTTCGAGAATTTTTCAGGTTATTTAGTCAAATGAATACCGATTTATTAATTCTTTCTGATAAAAAGGTTTGGTTTTACACATTTTTTTTCTCGTATCTATCAAGCTTTTTAGGCTTGAATATGACACTTTGGATTTGGATGAATACTGATTATCAAAAGAGGCGAAAACACAGTCTGTTAAAAAGAACGGCAAAAATGTATCACCTTTTATTTTTTTGGTTTTTCTTATTTATTATAACTCGATTTTGCAGTGCAATTTCAACAGTGTTTTTTGGGGTTGGAGGTCCATCTTATTTTGAAGAGTTAATTGATAATTATATTAATTTCTTTTTATTGATACCGATTTTTTTATTTTTTAAAAGTTGGTCAGTAATTCAATTAGTATTTAAATGTAGACTTTGGATGATTTATTCTTTTATCATTTGTATGATATTATCAATAATTTTGACATTTATATCTAAAGTTGATCAATCTGTTTTGAATAATTCTTACCATAAAAGGTTTGAAAAAGAATATCAATATATTGATGATGAAGTTGCAAAAACCTATCATAACTACAATTTCAAACTAAAAGATGAAACAATTAAAGCTCTAAAGGAAAGGAATACAGATGCTTCGCAATTTCAAGTTTTCAAAGTTAGGGAAGCTTTCAATTCTAATTCAAAAGTATCTTTAGATACAATAATTTTACAACGAATGATTATCCATAATTTTAAAGAAAATTGGGTTTATTTAAACGAAAATGATCGTTTCAGTTTTAATAGATGGATGTATGTTTCGCCTTTTGATATTAAAAATCAATTAATGTTGTTTAATGAAGAGATAATGAAGCGACTGAATTATTCAAATTATTGAGAGAAATTGAAAATGTGTCATATTTTAAACATAAAGTCGATGACATTGAAAACTTGGATGAAACAGAGTATAGAAAATATATGTTTTCTAAAAATGAAGAATTTCATCTGGGATTTGATGTCAGTTACATCTTTTTAATTAATGAAGAATTAAAAACTAAATTCCCTACACTAATAAAACTTTTGTACTTTTATGAAGCTGAAAATTACACTATCTTTACCGAATAAAAAACTCGCAACCCACCACCTTCAAACCCACAACAATTATAAAAATGAACAACAACGATATCTTCAAAAAACTCCGTGTAGCCCTTCAACTTCGTGATGATCAAATTGTAGAAATCATGGAATTGGTTAATTTTCGTATTTCGAAAGCGGAATTAGGAGCTTTTTTTAGAAATGCTGACCACCCTAATTATATGGAATGTGGTGATCAAGTGCTTCGCAATTTTTTGAACGGATTGGTGATTCATTTAAGAGGAACAAAGGAAAACCCGAAAAATCCGATGGAAGTGATTAAAAGTCACAAACCAACTACTCCTGTCACTGAAAAACCGAAAGCTAAAACCTTTGGTGATAAAAAACCTGTTCAAAAATCAGGTCCAAGACCCACTGGAAAACCAAGCGGAAAACCGGGTTTCAAAAAGAAACCGGAAGCAAAACCTGAAATTGTTGAGAAAGTTAAATTCAATAACGGTAAGAAAAAATAGTTTCTACAAATACCTCTCTGCTATAATCCGTTGATGATGTTTTTGATGTCCTGCAGCAATAAAACCAATGGCTCGCACCGTGAAAGAATTATTTGAAGCGATTCCGGTGTGCATCAATTCTTCCTCTGTAAACGACTTGAATAAATATAACGTTGACAATCGCACTGCTTTATATTCTTGAAGTAAATCAATTAGCGTTCTTTTATTAGCATCTGTAGTATCAACATACTCGTTTTCATCAAAACCGGGAAGTGGCGTTTGATCTTTTCGGGCAAAACGCAACGAGCGATAAGCAAAAACACGTTCGGCATCAATTAAATGTTGCACAATATCTTTGATAGTCCATTTACCATCCGCATAACTAAATTCATGTTTTTCTGATGGAATTCGATTTAGAAATTCTTCAAAATCTTGAATTGAATTTTCTAATTCTTCTATCAGGTTTACATTGCCTAATGCTTTTATGTAAGGAGAATAATACGATGCGTATTCGGTTGGTTGTAAAGTGGATGAGTTCATTATTTTAATATTTTAAGCCGAATTTCTACTCGCATTAATATTTCCAAACAACGAACGGGTAACAATTTTTTCGTACACGGCAATCTGCTTTTCGTCCGGATTTTTCTGTTTCTTTAATTCACTTATTTTCAACAAAGCATATTGCTGAATCGTCAACAAAGGCAATACAATTTGTTCACGAATTTCAATTGATGCTTTTCCGTCCGGATAATTTTCCATCAATTCAGTAAAACCGGATAATTTGAGTAATAATCGTTTGGTTTCCAGATATTCATCATGAATAATCTGCCAAAACTCACCAAATTCTTCATCCTTTTGCATATAAGCCGTGAGCGGAAAAAATGATTTTGACAACGACATCATGCTGTTCTCAATCAGCGTTTTAAAGAACAATGAATTTTGATATAACTGCGTTACTTTTTCCCATTCATTAGTTTCTTCAAACTGTTTTAAAGCGGTTCCTACACCGAAAAATCCGGGAACATTTTGCTTTAATTGACTCCAAGAACCCACAAACGGAATGGCTCTCAAATCGTTGAAATCCAACTGATCACTTTTATTTCTTTTGGATGGACGACTGCCAATATTGGTTTTGGCATAATAATTCAACGTGCTCATTTTTTCCAAATAAGGGATGAATTTTGGATGCTGTTTAAACTTCAAATATTTGTCATAACTCAACTGTGACAATTCATCTAAAACACCATTATCAGTCTCAGAAAGTACATTTTCACCTTTACTAAAAAGCTGATTGGTGGCTCCTGCACTCAACAAATTTTCTAGATTATAACGACAAGAATCCAATGTTCCAAAATTAGAACTAATGGTTTGCCCTTGTACCGTCACTTGAATCTGCTGATTTTCGATGGTTGACCCCATCGAAGCATAAAACTTATGTGTTTTGCCTCCACCTCTTGCCGGCGGACCACCTCTACCATCAAAAAAGAGCACTTTTACGCCATATTTTCGAGAAATAGCTGTTAGTGTTTGCTTTGCTTTATAAATGCTCCAATTCGCCATTAAATAGCCTCCGTCTTTAGTTCCATCCGAAAAACCAAGCATCACAGTTTGAATATTATTTCTAGTTTCAAGATGATTTTTATAGGCTGAATTGGTATATAATTGTTCCATGATTTTATCGGCAGCTTGTAAATCATCTACCGATTCAAAAAGTGGAATGATATCTACCGAAGGATTTTTCCATCCGCAAAGTCCAAACATGGCAAACGTTTCCATCACATTCAATGCACTTTCGTTGTTGCTGATGATGTAGCGATTACAACCCAATTCGCCATTTTTTTCCTGAATGGTTTTCATGGCATGAATGGAACTTACGGTAGATTTCGTGATTTCGTTTTCAAAATCGGATTCGGTTAATGAACTGCTGACTTTAGATAAAATTTCAATTTTTTCTTTTTCGCTTAATTGGGTATAATTAATTGGAAATAAGGATTTTTCTTTATCCACAATCTCTTGAAAAACGGCTTTGTGAATGCGGCTATTTTGACGAATATCTAATGTAGCAAAGTGGAATCCAAATAAATTAAGTTTATTCAACAATAAATCTATTTCATCCAAATAGAGCGACTGATGTTCATCTTTTATAATTTTTTTAATATTTATCAAAACCGATTTAAATTCATCATGCGTGATGTAAATTTCTCCTCTTGAATAAAAAACGGAACGGTATAATTTGCTTTCCACATCAGCAATTAAGGTATCAACTCCTTTAAAAGTTAGTTTTCGTTTTAATTTTCGAATGTCTGTGTAATATGATTTTAAGATTGAAGTACGAAGTCTTTCGGCTACTTTCAAAGTAATTTCGGTTGTTACAAATGGGTTTCCATCCCGATCGCCACCCGGCCAAAATCCTAAATTAATAATGGAATTTTGTATTTCTTCTCCATCAAAAATATTTTTTTGAAGGTATTGAATCATTTCGCCCACCGTTTGATAAAACACATTTTCCAAATACCAAATTAAACTCACTGCTTCATCAAATGGCGTTGGTTTTTCTTTTTTAATGAAAGGGGTTTTCCCCAATTGAGCGAGTAATTCTTTTATGACAACTAGATTATTCACACGAACAGCTTCGGTTAAATCGGTGATAATTCCTAACACAGCACCTGGGTAAAATTGCGTTGGATGAGCCGTTAAAACAGTACGAACTTGAAAATTTTCTAAAAATTCTTTTAATTCTTTTCTTTTAGAACGTTGATCTGCTTTTTCTTTCATATCTCGAAGAGAACCGCGTCCTTCCATATTATTTACAACAGGAAAAGCAGCATCTTCAATAGCATCAAACAAAACAATTTGCCGTTCGATATATTGAATGAATCGAAACATTAATTCAATTTTCTGCTCCTCAGTTGGGTTTTCTAAATATTTGGAAGCGAAAGAATTAAAAATCTCTTCCGGATTTTGTTGGTTTTTAAAACCGTTTTCACAAACTTCTGTAAAAAGTGGTAGAAGTACGCCGGTATTATCAATCGCATCAAAAGGAAGCGTGATAAAAACACTGTTGTAAATTTGATATTTAGAGATTACGTTTTGGTGAAAACGTTCAATTTTGGGAAGCGTGTACATAGTCTGAATTTTGCTCACTAATTTAGTGAATTATTTTAAAAAAGAATCTTGATTTTTTTCATAAAAAAACCCTCTCGATTGTAGTGGAGAGGGTATATATTTTGAAGATTTCAAATCTTACATGTTTTTGAAAATCGTGTGCATCAAACGTTTTTTGTCGTTGATACTTTCCTCTAACGAGATCATTGTTTCGGTGCGATAAACACCTTCGATATCATCAATCATGAAGATAACATCTTTAGCATGTTTAGTATCTTTAGCTCTAATTTTACAGAAAATGTTGAATTTTCCGGTTGTAACGTGAGCTACGGTTACGAAAGGAATTTCGTTGATACGTTCTAAAACGAATTTAGTTTGAGAAGTATTATTCAAGAAAACGCCAACATAAGCGATAAATGAATAACCTAATTTTTCATAATCTAACGTTAAAGACGATCCCATGATAATTCCGGCATCTTCCATCTTTTTTACTCTTACGTGAACGGTACCTGCTGAAATTAATAATTTTTTAGCAATATCCGTAAAAGGAACTCTTGTGTTATCAATTAACATATCAAGAATTTGGTGGTCTACTTCATCTAAACGAAACTTACTCATCTGTTTTTTGTCTATTTATTTTGTTTATTTTCACTGCAAATGAAATACAATTTATTCAATAAAAAAACGAATTCATTAATTTTTTAGCAAACCATTAACAAATTTGATATGTTTTCCTATTGTAAAATTAGCTTTTTCATTGATTTTCGGCAAATTATCATTTTCATCTTGGTATACATCATCTTGAACATCATATTCTGAATGACCAAAAAAACCTTTTAAATCGCCAACATGTGAAATGTAAGCATTAAAAACAAGCTGATTTTCTATAATTTCTTCCCGAAATTGCACTGCAAAATTCGTAATAAATATTGAATTATCATAATTTATTTTGACATTTCTGTAAACAATATCGAAAAAACAGGGATTATTTTGCGGAATTTTTAAATAATCATCGATTTTGTTATTAACTATATCGTTTTCGTAAAGTGCTTGAAAACTTTTTAAAAGAGCAATAAATACATATTTTCTAGTTTCTTCCCTTTGGTAATCATGAGGAAAATGACCTGCTTCAAACAAAACAGTTGGAACTCCTAATTGCTGAAAAGTATCTCCAACACAATTTCTGTTGAAACTATCATCAAAACGACCAATTTGGCCTGGAATATGTATTTGAAGTTCTTCATTTATGCAAGAAATTAGATTCATTGCCTGTAAGCGATTATCATTCACATCTCTAATTTCATTAAAAGAAGGTGCTAAAAAAGAGACAGTAGCTGGTTGTCCGGTATTTTCCACACCAAAAATAGTACGTTGATCATGTAAATTGAAACAAAAATCGGGTTCAAAATCATTAAAAACACTCATTAGCAGCTGACTTTCCGGTTGTGAAAGTTTTATAAAATCACGATTTAAATCGACTTGATTGGCGTTTTCTCTTATATAAAGTTCAGCTCCATCGGGATTGAGCATAGGGATAAAATAGAAACTAAATTTTTCTTTCCATTTTTTTACTTCTTCCACATCGGAATCCAAAAAATTAAAAAGATCAAAAAGTGCTTTGGTGGTTGTACTTTCATTTCCGTGCATTTGTGACCAAAGTAGAATCTTGAAATTTCCTTTTCCAACCTGATAACTGTAGATTGACTTTTCCAACACCGAATTTCCTATCACTTGAATTTCATTTTTGGCAAAATGTTTTCCTAAAATTGGTTCGATATTTTTTAATGTTATGTATCGACCTAATAAGGATGTTTCTTTGTTTTTTTCGAAAATAGAAAGGTAGTTCATTTGGGTAAAATTTATCAAAACAAAGGTAAACATCTTTACAATAACATTTGTAAACAGATGAAAATTAGTTTGTAATTTAACTTTGTAAACAACAAGTTACAATTAGTATTCCTGTATTTATTTTTAAATTTCAATACTTTGTTTTCCAGTATTTTAAATTTTATTAAATAAACAATAAGTTTAATAAAATAATTGCTTTAAAAATTAAATTACATTTGTAACATTCAATAAGTAGCACAATTTGATTACATTTGTAACACACAATTTACTATTATATTTCACCATGCAAAACACTCAGGATTTTGTTCAAAAACTGGAACTAATTTTAAACTATTTCAACCTCAATGCTTCTGCTTTTGCAGACAAAATTGGTGTGCAACGATCTAGTCTTTCTCACCTACTCTCGGGCAGAAATAAACCAAGTTTAGAATTTGTAATCAAAATTACAGAGGCTTTTCCAGAGGTGGATTTGTATTGGTTTTTGTTGAATAAAGGAAGCTTTCCTAAATCAAATTCGACGGAAAACCATTTAATTTCAGAAGAAATTCCACCGAAAAAAAATGATGAAATCAGTAAACCGGAAGTGATTAAACCTGAAAAAGCAATCTTTCAAGACCAAGAAGACGTTGAGAAAATAGTAGTTTTCTACAAAAACGGAACTTTTAAAACGTATCTACCAAAATAAAGAAAGCCCCAACTCACATGGAGCTAAGGCTTTCAGGACCAATAAAACAAACACAAAAAACTATCTTCTAAGCAAGAAAACCGCAGCACAACCAGGCTCTAACCTATTCATTGCAGGAGCATAATCTCCGCTGGTTGCCGGAACCGAGAAAGTTAAAACTCTTCCGCCTCCGTTTGCTCTTTCTGCTACATATATCATTTTAGTCACATTGTCATACGCCACATCTACCGGATTTCCTAACATTGAATTAGGTCCGTAGATTCTAATTTGATTTGCTGTTGAAATCGTTCCGTTATTTGCTGTGGACGAGAAAACATTAGAGAAATTTTTAATTACAATCACACCTCCGTCAGAATCAGAAGCTGCTGCAGCTACATCGGTTAAAACCATAGTGTTTTCAACACTTGAATAAGTGATTCCGTGTGTACGTACCAAACCTTCAATAGTGACACGTTTGCTTGGCATAAGCGGTCCGGATGAATTGCTTAAAAAATTATTATAAGCCACTAAATCGCTAGTTAAATCAACAATAGCATACAATGTAGTTCCATCGAAATGTATTCCCCATAACTTAATATCAACATCAAATGTTCTTTGCAATGTGAATCCGGAAGCTGTTTTTTCATAAACAAACAATTTGTTTTGATTTCCGTTAGATTCCGCTTGATCTTGTGTTACAATCACTGTATTTCCTGTCACTGCAATTTCTCTGGCATTATTAAAATCTGAAGTACTGTTGTAAGCCATAGTTAAACTTGAACTATTGTTCATCATTGCTTGTTTTACGTTCCCATAAGCCTCCAAGCGATTATTTGAACGAGAAGCCAGAATGATTTCATCAGTTGACGGATAATAATGAATTCCGTCTGCATCGGTAGAATTTACCAAAAAACTTTGAGTGGTTGGTGTAGATGGAATTAAATCCGTTACCGAAACCATTCCTGAAGTGTTACTTGAAGTAAATAATTTTACTTCGCTAACTGTTTGCTGGTTATCATCGTCATCACTACATGACATAAATAAGATTGAACTTAAGATAACTGCCGAAAATAAATTTTTGTTTTTCATGTTGTATAATTTTAAGTGTTTATACAAGCATGTACGAGAACAAATTACTATTGGTTTTTTTAAAGTTTATTTTTTTTCTTTAAAAACTATTTTCCGGTATTTTTCCAATTACTCCAACATATAATTTTTGCAAGAATTGAATATCTTCTTCACTATTTCCGGTCGGGTAAAATGGGTTTCCTAGTTTAACTTCTTTTTTTGAATAATCAAAAGCAACCGGAATTATAGGAACATTTGCTTGAAGAGCAATGTAATAAAACCCCGTTCTCCATTCAGTTACTTTTTTTCGGGTTCCTTCCGGTGCGATGGCTAATCTGAAAATTTCTCTTTTTTGAAAAACTTGTGCAATGGCTTCTACTTTATTTAAACCTCCCGATCTGTCTAATGGCTCTCCTCCCATCCATTTGAAATAATAGCCAAAAGGAAATCGGAATAATTCTTTCTTCCCAACAAAATTCATTTCTAAACCTACAATTCCTCTTGTAAAAAGACCAAGATAGAAATCATGCCAACTTGTGTGCGGAACCACAATCATGACACATTTTTTAATAGCTGGGTCAATGGTACCCGAAATTTTCCATCCCATGAATTTAAAAAACACCAACTTGTATAGCCACTTCTTCATCGCACAAAATATTTTAGTAAAAATACGATTTATACATTATTTTTGATAAAAATTATCAAATGTTCAAAAAAATAATCAGCTACTTCTATCCTATCAATTTACATAAAACGACTTCTGAGATTAGCAAGTCTTTGGAAGTTACCTTGGTAAATGGTCAAGTAGTTTTGGACAGCTTGAACACCAATTATTCGTATGGAAGTCTGCAACGTGTGCTTAGAAAAGGACTTTTAAGCATTGGTTTTGATAATATTAAACCAATGAATCACATATTGGTTTTGGGTGTTGCAGGAGGAAGTGTTATCAAAACGTTGGTGGATGAAATCGGTTATTCCGGAAAAATTACCGGCATTGAATTGGATGAAAAAGTAATCGATTTGGCCAACGAACATTTTGGTTTGGATAAAATAAAAAACCTCAACATTATTCATCATGAAGCCTTTGAATTTGTGTTAAAAACCAAATTGAAATATGATTTAATTATTGTTGATATCTTTCAAGACACGACTATGCCCGGCTTTTTATTTGAAAATTTCTTTCAGAATCGGTTGACTGAAATTTTAAATGTAAAAGGTTACATTCTTTTTAATACGATGATTTTGAAAGAACATGACAATGCAAGAAATACAGCCTATCTCTCTTTTTTTGATATTGAAAAATATAAGGTTTGGACACTTCCGCGAATTGAAGAGCACAACGAACTGATTTTAGTTAGAAAAGAAAATAACTTGGTACACTAATTGCAACGTAATCTAATGAATACCAATTAAATTATTACTTTTGACCTCAGAAATTCGTAGCATGAAAAAAATATATTTTATACTTCCCATTGGTTTGGCCTTACTCCTTTTATTTGGTTTTGAAATGGATGATAAAGATAAAAACACGCAAAAAGCAGGAAAAAAAATGCAGGAAATGGTGGTCGGCATTTCAAAATATGCCCGCAAATTCAATCCTGATTTTATTGTTATTCCGCAAAATGGTTCCGAATTAGCATTTCAAAACGTTGATCCGGACAAACCGTTGTGTAACGAATATATGAATGCAATCGACGGAATCGCAATTGAAGAATTATTTTTGGATGAAAAAGGTAAAGCAGACAACTATCGAATTAACAATTTAAAAAAATTACCAAAAGACAAAAAAGTAATTGTTTCTGAGTTTGTAAAGGACAAAAATGAAGAAGAAAATATCATTAAACTAAATCAAGAAGCTGGATTTGTTCCGTTTATTAGAACAGCAGATAATTATCATTATCATACCATTCCTGAAAAAATACTGAATGAAAATTCTAATGATGTTAACAAACTAAAAGATGTTCAGAATTTTTTATACCTCATTAATGCCGATGATTTTGACACCAAAAAAGAATTGATTGATAAAGTTGCTGATACTAATTTTGACTTGATTTTAATCGATTTATATTATTTAAGTTTTCCATATACCAAATCCGATTTAGAAAAACTAAAAGTGAAGAAAAACGGCGGAAAACGATTAGTAATTTGTTATTTAAATGTTGGTGCTGCCGAAAATTGGCGAAGTTACTGGCAACCCGACTGGAAAAAAGGCAATCCGAAATGGCTTAAAAAGAACTACAAAGGCTATGAAAATGAAATTTATGTAGAATTTTGGGAACCAACTTGGCAAAAAATCATATATGGTAATGATGATTCGTATATGAAAAAAATAATCAACGCCGGATTCGACGGTGTATTTTTGGATAATGTAGAAGCTTATTATGCTTTGTACAACTAAAGTAAAAGTCTAGCTTTTTCCAAATCTTCCGGAGTATCGATTCCGATGCCAACATGATTGGTTTCTACCATTTTGATTTTTTTACTGTATTCTAAATAGCGAAGTTGTTCTAATTTTTCTGAAGCTTCGAGTGATTTCATCGGTAAATGATAAAAATCCAACAACGCTTGTTTTCTGAAAGCATAAATTCCGATATGCTGAAAATAGCGAACTCCAACATTTTTCTCTCTTGGATACGGAATTACAGAACGTGAAAAATACAAAGCCAATCCGTTTTGATCGACAATTACTTTTACGTTATTAGGGTTTTCAATCGCTTCCCAATCGGTTATTTCTCGCATCAGCGAAGCTAAATCGACTTTTTGTTCTTTATCGTTTTTAAAAACTTCAATCACTTTTTCAAGTGGTTCTTTGTTGATGAAAGGTTCGTCGCCTTGCACATTTACCACCACATCAACGTCTAAATTTTCAACAGCTTCGGCAATTCGGTCGCTGCCACTTTCGTGTTCTTTGATGCTCATGATGGCTTTTCCACCTTGCGAAACAATTTCATTAAAAATTAAATCGGAATCCGTAACCACAAAAACATCATCAAATAAATTAGTGTTTACAGCCGCTTCATACGTACGTGTGATGACAGTTTTTCCACCCAAATCTTGCATTAATTTGGCAGGAAATCGTGTGGATGCATAACGGGCTGGAATGACGGCGATGATTTTCATTTTTGGATTGTTGGATTTTCAGATTTTTCGATTTTTGGATTGTTGGATTGTTAGATTCTTTCGGTTCTTATTTTATCATCTTTCGAAAAAATTTAATTCCCACAAAGAAAATAAAAAGCACTAGAACAAATGCTATAATTGGTATAAAAATGGAGGCGAACGACATGACTGTTGCTGTTCCGGTTTCAACGGTGGAAACAATCGGGTTTCCAAGTCCGCCCGTGGTTGTGGTTGAAGTTAACCGTGTTGCTGCTGTGGCTGAATTGATTGCTGCAGCTGTTCCCCCACCGGCAATAATGGCTAAAGCCCACGTAAATAGCGGACTCAAATCAACCAACGTAGAAGCCATGACAGCCGTTCCGGCAATGGCTGCTAAAGGAATAGCAATTGTGTCTAAAATATTGTCTACAAAAGGAATGTAATAGGCTAAAACTTCAAACATCATAGCAATTCCAAGTGCAATTAATGCCGGTGTTTCGCCAAGCCAACTCCACGAATCATTCACAGGAATCCAATTCAAATGAGAAGCCAAACTCAATATAAAAAGGGGTACAAAAACGCGGAATCCGGCTGAGGCTGCCAATCCAATTCCGAGACAAATGCTTATAATAGTTTCTATGGATATCATAGTTCAAATTTATTCAAAATTTTCGTCTTTATAACCAATTAGATACAATTTCTCTTTGGCTCGCGTGATGGCGGTGTACAACCATCGAATATAATCTCGATCTACTCCATCAGGCAAATACGGTTGTTCTACAAAAACGGTATTCCACTGACCACCTTGCGATTTGTGACAAGTTATGGCGTATGAAAATTTGACTTGCAAAGCATTGAAATATTCATTTTCCTTCACCTTTTGCACTTGTTTATATTTTGGTCCTTCATTTTCATAATCTTGCAATACTTCCTGATACAAGCGGTTGGATTCTTCATACGTCAATGATGGTGAAACACTTGTAACTGTATCCAACAACAAAATGGTTTCAAACGGTTTTTGGTTCGGATAATCGACCATTCTGATTTTTACTTTTGCAAATTTGAATCCGTATAATTCTTGAATTTTATGAATTTCGAGTATTTCAACAATATCTCCATTGGCAATAAATCCGGCTTCATCGGTTTCTTTTAACCAAAAATAATTGTTTTTTACCACCATCATAAAATCCCCGGCAGATAAATCGCTCTCGCGGAAAAGAATGGTATTCCTAATTTGTTGATTATATTGATTAGCTCGTTTGTTAGTTCGCACGATGAAAGCGGTTTCCTCCATCCCATCCTTACTGTAAGCGGTATTAATAGCATCTTGAATATCATATCCATCGGTTAAACGCACGATATCCTTGAATCCTTTTACATTAAATTGAAAGGAATCGATAAAATGATTTTTCAAAATTTCTCTGAGTAAAGTCGCATTATATAAAATTCCCGAATTTTCTTCTTGACGCATAACTTCATCCAACTCAATATGAAGCACTTCTTTATTATAATACGTTACTAAGGTTTCAATATTCAAAGCAGGACTTACATCTAAATGAACGGGTGGTAGCTGAGCTGTATCTCCCAATAAAATCATTTTACAATTTTCTCCTGAATAAACATAACTCATCAAATCATCCAAAAGCGAATTGCTGTCCATTGATTTTGAATCGGTATTTACATCCGAAATCATCGAACTTTCATCTACAATAAAAATCGTGTTTTTATGTTTATTAATTTGTCTTGTAAAAGAAACACCTCCTGAAGGATTTTTTTTGGGAAAATAAATTTTTTTATGAATAGTGAAAGCCGGTTTGCCCGAATAATTGGCAATCACTTTTGCTGCCCGACCCGTTGGAGCTAACAACACATATTTTTTGTTTACAGAGATTAAGTTTTCAACTAAAGTAGAAATCAATGTAGTTTTACCCGTTCCTGCATATCCTTTTAAAACAAAAAGTTCGTTAGAATCTGAATTTGTGGCGAAATTGGCTACCTTTTCAAAAAAAATAGTTTGTTTTAAAGTGGGATTAAATGGGAATGATTTTTGTAAGATACTGTAAAACAGAGATGAATTCATTTATGAAAAGTTAGGAAACTATTAAAATTCAAATATACTGATGAATTTTGTGTGAAATGCTTTTGAGAAAAAAAAAAAATTGTAGATTTGCCTTAAACTGAAATTAAAAAAAATCAAGATGATTAAATTAGTTATAATTGTTGTAGTACTTGCATTAGCCATTTTTGGAATTGTAAAATTACTGGATAAAAACACAAATACTAAATTGAAACCTGTTATTTCAATTGTATTATGGATTGTAACCTTAGTGTTTGGCTATTTAATTTACGAATCAATTCAGGATCCGATTCGATTTGACAAATTAAAAGAAAAGCGTTTTCAAGTTGCCGTAAATAAAATGTTAGATATCAAGGCTGTTCAACAAGCCTACAAATCTATCAACGGAAAATATACTGATAATCTTGATTCGTTGATTTCGTTTATTGAAAATGAAAAGTTCACAATCATCGAGAGAAAAGATACGTCAGTAATTGATGCAGAAAAAAATGCAGCTTATCGTATAACTGTTGGTCCTGACGGAACAGGCGGTTATTTTAAAGATATTGTTGTTACGAAAGAATTAGGAAAAGTAAGCATCAAGGATTCCTTGTTTAAAGGTTCTGACCGTTACAAAAGATTAAATGTTGTGAAAGTTGGCGACATTGAAGCTAAAATTGATTTAAAATCCGGTTTTATTAAGAAAAATGATTTGAATGTTCCTGTTTTTGAAGCAAAACTTGAGAAAGCAAAATTGTTAACAGACCAAGATCAAGGTTTGGTTGCAAAAGAAAAGAAAGTTGTTTCAGTTGATGGAATTAATGGTGAATACATTTTATTAGGATCAATGGAAGAAGTTAGTATGTCAGGAAACTGGCCTAAAAAATATGGTAATAACGAATAGTACAATCACCGAAAAAAGTTATAAAAAATTGTCCATTCAGGTCTCTCTGAATGGGCTTTCTTTTTGTTGCCGTGACAATCTGTCTGGGCAAATAATCTCTTTTAATAACATTGATTTTACTAAATTTCCAAAAACTTTCAGTATCGAAAACTGTTTGTGGAAATCAATTTTAGATTATACAGATTTAACAAAATCATATGATCAAATTACGGTTTTACATGAAAACAATCTGAGCACTTTTGTTCCAAAACCGCTTTTTGATGAAGATTATAAAGGAAGTTATCTCCAATATAATACCAAGGTGTTTGACACCGATTATTTTGCCGTTGATGAAATTGGAAAATATGAAATGATGAATGTTTATGTACCTTACGTCAATATAAACAATTATCTTATTGATCAATTTGGTTCATTTGAATATCAACACTATAGCGGAATTTTAGTTTCAAAATTGCTTGATTTGTCTAAAAATGACGTTTCGCAAAATATGTTTGTTCATGTAACTAAAACACATTTTGAAATTATAGTTATTCAAAATCAAAAATTATTACTTTTCAATTCATTTGAATATCAAACTGCCGAAGACTTTTTATATTATTTATTATTCACTGCTGAGCAACTACATCTTAATCCGGAATCGTTTAAATTAGTAGTTTTAGGCGATTGCACTGAAAAAGATGCATTGTATCAAAAGGCTTATCAATATGTTAGGAATACATCTTTGTTGGATGTTTCCGATTTACAAAAATCAAATACTTTTTCGGCTCAAGAAAACAGAACCCATTTTATACTTTTTAACTCGTGAGAATCATATCCGGAAAATACAAAGGTCGCAGGCTATCACCACCCAAAAACTTACCTGTTCGACCCACAACCGATATGAGTAAAGAAGCTTTGTTTAATATTTTGAACAATCATTTTAATTTTTCTGAACTAAAAGTTTTAGATTTATTTGCAGGAACAGGAAATATTAGTTTTGAATTTGCTTCTCGTGGAAGTGAACCAATAGTTTCAGTTGATGCAGATTTTGGATGCATTTCTTTCATTAAAAAAATTACAACCGAATTTGAATTTAATATCACCGCCATTAAAAGTGATGTATTTAAATTTTTAGAAAAAACCAAAGGCGATTTTGACATTATTTTTGCTGATCCACCCTATGGAATGGAGCAAAAAGACTTTGAAAGAATTGTTCAGTTGGTTTTTGAAAATGAGTTAATGAATGAAGAAGGTATGATGATTATGGAGCATTCAAAACATACCAAATTGGAACATTTAGCTCAATTTTCATTTCAAAAAAATTACGGTGGTTCTACTTTTTCTTTTTTTGAATGGGAAAATAAATCTGAGAACGATGAAAATGAAGATGACGATAGCGAAGAATAAAGCGAACTTTTTTGGTTTATTAATAATTGTTATGTTTTTCAATTCGTGCTATTTTCCAAATTATAGGTCAATTGCTGAATCAAGTTTATATGACATCAATTTTTCGGAAGGAAAATGGTTTTTAAATCATGTTACCGTAAACGGAAAAGCTTGGAATGATTTATCTACTCTAACTGAAGAAGCCCTTGCAACATGTCTTAAAGACTCGCTATATCTTAGCTACGGAAAGCGAAAAGCAGCTTATATTGTTCCGGTATTAAATGATAAAAACGCTAAAGAACAATTAAATCTATTAAAAGCAACTAATAGTGTGGATTATGTAATTCAGGTAGTAGGTAACATTAGTGCTGATGAAATTGGAGTAATCAATATCAAGCCGCACAAATTCAATGAGAAATCAGAAGCATCTATATCAGTTCAAGTTTATGATGTTCAAAAAGGAAAACTAATTTATTCTCATAAAACCACCGGAACAATTGATAGCGAAAACAACAATAAAGATGTCGTTTTTGGAAAATCAATACAAACAATTTTAACAAAATGCCTGGAAAAAGAATTGAAAACACTCAAGAAAAATAGTGGTTGTGAATTATAGCAGATTTGTCTACTAAAATTCCAACCACCACTTAGACCAATTTATCAAAACTATAAGTACTAAAAACCTTAATTTATAATTAATTTAATTGATTTTTGTCCTTCACTACTATTCAGTTTTACAATATAAAAACCTGTAAGATCAATATCGAAAGATAAATCCGTTGATGTAGTGCTTAACGATTTTACTAATTGTCCGGTAATCGAATAAACTGAAACATCTAATTGTGAATCAATATTATTTAAGTAAACTCTTTTGTCCTTTACATAGTAATTGATGTTAGACAACCTTGTTTCTTGAACATTTAACAGCCATTCAGACATAGGTATTGTAGTGGTAACTGTAGCACCGTCAACTTCAATTTTATATATTCCAAAACCATTCGTTTCTGCATAAACAAATATTCTTTTTGGACCATTTGTATTATTTCCTTCTAAGATAAATGCTCCCGGATTGCTTGAATTTGGAGCACTAGCAAGAACATTTTCACCATCACTGATTAAAAGGGTTCTAGTAGATGTGTTTTGTTCTCTTGCCCATACCTTTATAGTACAATTATCTGATACATCAAAAAAGAAAAATCGCATAGTTGGTAAAGCTCCTACTGGAACAGAACCGCCACTCATATTGGCTCTTCTGTTGGTTTGAAAACCATCCGGAAAAGTAGACGCTCCTGTTGCTTGAGATGAAAAGTTGTTTGATGTTATATGGCCAAATCGACCTAAATCATCCACAATATCTTCTGTTCCTCCTGGTACACCGGTAAAATCATCTGGTAAAATAGTCATGTTTGTTAAAAAGTTCCAAACTTTTGTTTGAGCATCAGATGTCATCACACATAAAAGTGTCAATAAGCTAAAGAGAAATTTTCTATTCATAATTTTAAATTTTAAATGTAATCGATTACGTAAATTTAAAAAAATAATTTTATTTACAACATTTTTTTTACGAAATTATTTTTTATAATGATAAAATAATAACGAATCAATAATTTAAAAAACAAAAAATGGCAATTTTCTTTTTAGAATTATTTAATGAAAATGAAGAAAAAACAGTAATGGTAGTTTAAAAATTTGAATTGAAAAATTGAAGAAAAGTGGTGATTACGATTATTTATAGCCTTCGATAACACAACACCTGATTAATATTTACAATAAAAAAAGCAGACCTATAAGCCGGATTCTGTATTCGCCGAACCGAACCCTTATCATTTATCTTGTTCAATAGTTACCCATTGAATCTAGCTGCCTACCCTTCAACCTCGGACGAGTAGCCCTTATCCGCCGGAGCGGAACGTTGATTTACATGGCATTTCACCGCATAGAGTTTACCTGGTTTCACTACAGCCGAACTGTACATACTTTCTGTTGCACTTGTCCTTCTCGTCCCGAAAGACGAGAGACGGGCGTTACCCGTTATGCTACCCTGTGGTGTCCGGACTTTCCTCTCTCATTACTGAAAGCGATAAGGCGGTCTGCGTTGCAAAAATAAACTTAATAAATCATTATTGTGCAAAATCTTGCGGATTAAATTTTCCGGTTGACACCATATAAATTATCATCAATATAGCAGCTATAATAATAAATATAATATACAATAAAGTTAGCATGATAAGAAAAAATAATGTCTTCTTTATGAGTTGCTTTGCAGTTAAATCAAAAATTCTCTTTAGTGCAAAACAATGGTAAACTAACATAAATGTAATGGTGAGAAGAGAATAATAATAAAATTCAATTTTTAGAAATAATAAGAAAGGAATCATTAATAAAACAGAAATCGAAGATTGCGAATAAGTATAAAAGTATATCAAATTATGTTCAGCATAATTAAATTGTTTGTAATTATAAAAAACTATTTTTGAAACCAACGCTAAAAGAGGTATACTTATAAATACGATAACACTATTATAATCATAAATACTATTCATGTATTCCTTCATGTCAAATGGAATTTTATCATTGCCTTGCATCGCTTTAAAATCAATTTCACCTAAATAACCTCTTTTCATCAAAAAAATAGAAATACCACTCAACGTTACAGCGATTATAAGATAAGTTATCGGATTAACATAGCGAACTCTTAAACCATTCAAATATCCATTCACCACCAATTCCGGTTGAGTAAACATTGTTTTAAAAGTGGTTAGAAACTTATTGTCAAAACTTAAATAGCGTTCAGAAAATTCGTGAACTACTTTTTTTACCGTTAATTTTTCGGTGACTACTTGTGCTCCACAATTCGAGCAAAATTTATCTTCTGATAATAAAGGTTTCAGGCAATTTTTACAGCTCATGTTAAAATTTTTAACTAAAGTAAAAAAAATAACTTTGTACATTTGAAAAAAGTTACAAAATGAACATCAAATTAATCGCTATTGGTAAGACGGATAACAAAAATCTTCAAACGTTGATGGATGAATACCAAAAGCGATTATCGTTTTACATCAAATTTGATTTGGAAATTATTCCAGACATCAAAAACGCCAAAAATCTTTCGGAAGCTCAACAAAAAGAAAAAGAAGGCGAATTGATTTTGGGTAAATTGGCTCCTACTGACTTTTTAATTCTGTTGGATGAAAATGGAAAATCCTTTAGCAGTGTTGAATTTGCAAATGAATTACAAAAGAAAATGAATGCCGGAATTAAAACGTTGGTTTATGTAATTGGTGGTCCGTACGGCTTTTCGGAGGCGGTTTATCAAAAAGCACAACAGCAAATTTCGCTGTCTAAAATGACTTTTTCACATCAAATGGTGCGGTTGTTTTTTATTGAACAGGTTTATAGAGGGTTTACGATTTTGAGGAATGAGCCTTATCATCATCAATAGAAGTCGCTTTGCTTCTTTTCTTAAACGCAAAGAGCACGAAGAATTTCGCAAAGGACACAATTTTTTCTCACAGAAAACAAGGAAGACACGGAATTTATACTTTGCCACAAAGGCACAAAGTCAGAAAAATTGTAACTCTACTTTATGAGATCCCTCCTTCGTCGGAATAACAACATTACGTTCAAAAACTTGAAACCTGAAACTTGAAACTCGCAACCCGAAACCTTCCAACCCGAAACGTTTACATCCCACAATCACAATCAGGCAACTTCTTTTTATCATAAATAAAATGGATTGGAGAAATGGAAACCATCTCATTTTCAAGTGATTTAAGTTCGATTAATTTAGATAAATATTGATTAAACGTCAATCGTTCATCAAAATTCAAATAAATTAAAACACGTTTTCCATCGCTGGAAAAAACAGTATATTCTTTTAAAAAAGTAAGTAGTTCGCTCATTTCTACTTCATTTCCATCCACAGAAACTTTATTTTTTGGTTTAAAATTTACTGAAAAAGTCTGAAAATGAAGATGATAATCAGGATTTTCTTTTACATAAACAGTAGAGAAATAACTGTTGTAGCTATAATTGATTTCCTTAAATGGAATGAAAGCCAATGTTTTTTGGACGCTATCTGTGTAAGAGAAATAATTTCCGGCTTCTTCGTTTTTATGAAATTGAGCCTTGTCTCTTCTGTCTTGCAACGCCACAATTTCTGGAATTGCAACGTTCAACGGAAGACGTTTATCTACATGAAAAATCCAATTGGTTGTTCCGATGGTGTTTTTTCTGTTCACTTCGGCAAGGGTATCTTTTCCTTTCGTATCTAAAAAAATATAAATTGGAGAATGATCCACAACGGTTGAATCAATTGTTCGATTTGCTTTTACTAATTCAACTTCCTTTTGACAGGAAATCATCATCAAAACACAAAAAAGTAAGGTCAGTTTTTTCATTTTATAAACTCATTAAAGAAAATAATTTTACACATTCTACCGCTTCTTTTACGTCGTGAACTCTCAAAATCGAAGCTCCTTTTGTCAACGCAATCATATTGAGAGCAGTGGTTCCGTTCAACGCATCTTCGGGCGAAGATTCCAATGGTTTATAAATCATTGACTTTCGTGAAACTCCGGCTAAAATAGGCAATTCCGTCATTTGAAACAATTGTAGTTTTTGCATTACTTCATAATTTTGCTCGATGGTTTTGGCAAATCCGAAACCGGGATCAATAATCAAATCATTAATTCCGAGACTTCTGGCTTGAGCAATTTTTTCAGAAAAATAGAATAACATTTCTTTTACAATATCATCATATTTAGTCAAATTCATCATCGTTTGCGGCGTTCCCTTCATATGCATCATAATATAAGGAACTTGAAATTTTGCCACCGTTTTCATCATATTTTCATCTAAACTTCCGGCAGAAATATCGTTAATCATCGCCGCACCGTTTTCAATAGAAGCTCTAGCAATTTTGCTTCTGAATGTATCAACCGAAATTATCGTCTTGGGAAATTCTTTCAAAACCGATTTCAAAATTGGAAGTAATCGATTTGATTCTTCTTCTTCCGAAACGAATTCCGCATTTGGTTTACTGGAATAAGCTCCAATATCAATAAAATCAGCACCTTCATTCAGCATCACTTCTACCCTTTTGAGAATTTCATTTTCTTGTTGGTATTTTCCTCCGTCAAAAAAAGAATTGGGCGTAACATTCAAAATTCCCATTACTTTGGGTGTTTTTAAATCAACTAAATTACCTAAGCAGTTTATTAACATATCGTTTGAAAAAAGGCATTAAAAAGTAGCATCTACTTGTTTTGAAAATTGTATTTTTGAAAATCTTATACAAATATAATTCAATAATGGATAGTACTTCCCAACAATATGATAAAGTCATCGCTGTATGCCGACAATTGTATTGCAATAAAATGAAAGATTATGGTAGTGCGTGGCGAATTCTGCGTTTACCTTCATTAACCGACCAAATTTTTATCAAAGCTCAACGCATTAGAAGTTTACAGGAAAATTCCGTTCGAAAAGTAGATGAAGATGAAACGGGCGAATTTATTGGCATCATTAATTATTCTATTATGGCTTTGATTCAGTTGGAAAAAGGCGTGGTCGATCAACCCGATTTAGGTTTAGAAGAAGCCACTCGTTTATATGATGAAAAAATTGCTGAAACCAAATCGCTAATGGAGAACAAAAATCACGATTATGGCGAAGCTTGGCGAGAAATGCGAGTGAGTTCATTAACCGATTTAATTTTGCAGAAACTCCTTCGCGTAAAGCAAATTGAAGATAACAAAGGAAAAACATTAGTATCCGAAGGTATTGATGCAAATTATCAAGATATGATTAATTATGCCGTTTTTGCTTTAATTCACTTAGGTTTTCACCAAAAATAACCCAAATTTACACATTGCCAAATTAACTAATTGACACATTATAAACATGAAAATTATCACTCATATCTCCAGAATTTTAGTCGGATTGTTATTCATAATTTCCGGATTAATCAAATTAAATGATCCGGTTGGGTTTTCATTTAAATTGGAAGAATATTTTTCGGAAGGCGTTTTGAATCTTCCATTTCTAATGCCAATTGCTTTGATGATTGCCGTTTTTGTAGTCATTTTTGAAGTGGTTTTGGGCGTCATGTTACTCATTGGTTTTAAACCTAAATTCACGGTTTGGAGTTTATTTTTGATGATTGTATTTTTTACATTCCTAACCTTCTACTCTGCCTATTTCAATAAAGTAACCGATTGCGGTTGTTTTGGCGATGCTTTAAAATTAACACCTTGGGAATCATTTACAAAAGATATTGTTCTGCTGATTTTGATATTAATTTTATTGATTAACTTAAAATACATTCAACCACTTTTTGGACGATTGGCTTTAAACATAACCGTTCTGGCTTCTTATATTTTTTGTTTATGGATGGCTTACACCGTATTAATGCATTTGCCTTTTATTGATTTTAGAGCGTATGCTGAAGGAACAAACATTCAAAAAGGAATGGAAATTCCTGCCGGTGCTCAAATGTCGGAATACGAAATGATTTTTATTTACAAAGTAAATGGTGTAGATACCGAGTTTTCACAAGCCGATGTCATGGCAAATAAAGTGCTGGAAACTGCCGAATTTGTGGACAGAAAAGACAAATTGATTACACAAGGTTATGTTCCACCAATCCATGATTTTACAATAGAATTAGATGGAAGTGATTATACGGAAGACATGTTGAAAGAACCAAAATTAATCATGCTAATTTCGTATGATTTAACTAAAGCGGAGCATGATGGTTTGAATGAGTTGGAAGATTTTTACCAAAAAGCGACCAAAAAAGGCTATAAAGTTATCGGGATGACTTCTTCAGATAAATCGATTATTGATGGTATTAAAGCTGAATACAAATTAAGTTTTGACTATTATTTCTGTGATGCAACTACCTTAAAAACAATCGAAAGAGCCAATCCGAGTATAGTTGTTTTAGAAAAAGGAACGATTGTAGAGAAAAAGCATTTTAATGATATTGATAAAGTAACTTTAAAATAAGTTGATTCGCTATCTCCTAAATAAAATTGGCTATGCTCTGCTTACACTTTTTGGTGTAATTACGGTTATTTTTGTTTTGTTTACGATACTTCCCGGTGATCCGGCAAGAATGATGCTCGATCAAAATGAAAATTCCGAGCAATTAGCAATCGTCAAAAAAAAGTATGGTTTTGATAAACCGATTTCAACACAATATTTATATTATTTGAATGATTTGTCACCTATTTCTTTTCATAGTTCAAATTCAGAAGATTATACTTTTTTATCAGAAGGAAAATACAATGCTTTTCAATTAGTGAAGTTAGGAAACACAACAACCGTTTTAAAAACGCCTTATTTAAGAGAAAGTTTTCAGAAAAGCGGTAAAAAAGTAACGGATGTAATTGGAAATACATTACCAAACACATTCATTTTAGCGATTTTTGCCATTATCATTGCCATTGTAATTGGTGTTTTTTTGGGAATCATTTCAGCACTTTATAAAGACACGTTGTTAGACCGAATTATCGCTTTAATTAGTACGTTAGGAATGAGTGTTCCGTCGTTTTTTAGTGCCATTTTATTTGCTTGGTTGTTCGGGTTTGTATGGCATAATTACACCGGACTCAACATGACCGGAAGTTTGTATGAGGTGGATGATTTTGGAGAAGGAAGTTACATTCAGTGGAAAAACATTATTCTTCCCGCAATAGTTTTGGGAATTCGTCCGCTTGGAGTTGTCATTCAATTGATGCGAAATTCATTATTAGAAACATTCGGACAAGATTATATCAGAACGGCAAAAGCTAAAGGATTGAATTCGTATCAAATTATTAAAAATCACGCATTAAAAAATTCTCTCAATCCAGTTGTGACAGCTATTTCCGGTTGGTTTGCCTCGATGTTGGCCGGGGCGGTTTTTGTAGAATATATTTTCGGTTGGAATGGTCTTGGGAAAGAAATCGTTGAAGCATTGAACAACTTAGATTTACCGGTAATTATGGGTTCTGTGATTGTGATTGCCACGACTTTTGTAGTAATTAATATTTTGGTGGATTTGGTGTATGCATATTTAGATCCAAAAATCAGGTTAAGCTAAAACGTTTTCGGTTTTAATTAGGACTTTTTTGGGATTTCATTTCCTGAGTTATCGTAAATTTGTGTGATAAAAATTAAATTATGAAAAAAATAATTGTGTCCTTTTTTGTTGCGTTAGGATTGATTTCCTGCTCCAATGCTCAAAAAACTGAATTTTCAAAAGAAGCTTTAGCTGATAAAATGTTATCTGTAGACGGAAGTGAATTAGCTTTTTCAGACATCCTGAAAAAATACGAAGGCAAAACTGTTGTCATAGATGTTTGGGCCTCTTGGTGTCCGGATTGTATCAAAGGAATGCCAAAAGTAGAAGCGTTACAAAAACAATTTCCTGATGCCGTTTATTTATTTTTATCATATGACAAAACCCCTGAAAGTTGGGCAAAAGGGATTGAAAAATATGCTGTAAATGGCGAACATTATTTAATTTTATCCAAATGGAAAGGCGGAACTTTCAGTAATTCAATTGATTTAGATTGGATTCCGCGTTACATTGTTTTAGATAAAACCGGAAAAATTGCTTTATATAAAGCCATCGAAGCAGATGATGAAAAATTGATATCGACCATAAAAAACCTTAACTAATGAGACAAAAAATCGTTGCAGGAAACTGGAAAATGCATAAAAATGCAGAAGAAACCGAAGATTTATTAAACGAATTGATTGATAAAATTCCAACTGATATAGAGCAACGTGTAATTGTTGCTCCAACATTCGTGAATTTATCAGCGGCAGCCGATCACTTGGAATTCACCAATATTGAAGTCGCAGCTCAAAATATGCACCAAGCGGAAGGCGGAGCTTTTACGGGTGAAATTTCAGCTTCAATGCTAAAAAGTGTTGGCATAAACATTGTGATTTTAGGTCATTCTGAACGTAGAGCTTATTTTCACGAAACCGATGCTTTATTAGCCAACAAAGTGGATACCGCTTTGAAACACGAAATGGAAGTCATTTTCTGCTTTGGCGAAGAATTAAAAGACCGTCAATCGGGACAACATTTTAATGTGGTAGAAAATCAATTAAAAGACGGTTTATTTCACTTAGAGGCTTCGGCTTGGAAGAATATTATTCTGGCATACGAACCGGTTTGGGCGATTGGAACGGGCGAAACGGCTTCTCCTGAACAAGCACAAGAAATGCATGAATTCATTCGTGGAATTATCAACAAAAACTATGGCAATACTGTTTCAGACAATGTTTCTATTTTATACGGAGGAAGCGTAAAACCGGAAAATGCTGCCGAAATTTTTTCTAAACCTGATGTAGATGGTGGTTTAATTGGTGGAGCCGCTTTAAAAAGTGATGATTTTGCTAAAATTGTTTTAGCGGTATAAATATTTTTACTAAACAAAAAAGTCGTCCAAATTTTCTTTTCGGACGACTTTTTTTTATGTAATCAGTTTTCGATTAATCATTCATTGAAATCAAAAACTCTTCGTTATTTCTGGTTTTCTTAAATCTGTCGTTTATAAAATCCATTGCTTCTACCGGATTCATATCAGCTAGATATTTTCGCATTATCCACATACGGTGAATTGTATTTTCATCCAATAATAAGTCATCACGACGTGTGCTTGAAGAGGTTAAATCAATCGCAGGGAAAATACGTTTATTCGAAATTTTTCTATCCAATTGAAGTTCCATATTACCTGTTCCTTTGAATTCTTCAAAAATAACTTCGTCCATTTTAGAACCTGTTTCGGTAAGAGCCGTTGCAATAATACTCAACGAACCTCCATTTTCGATATTTCGAGCAGCTCCAAAGAAACGTTTTGGTTTTTGTAAAGCATTGGCATCAACACCACCACTTAACACTTTTCCTGACGCCGGTTGAACTGTGTTATAGGCTCTTGCTAAACGTGTAATTGAATCTAATAGAATAACAACATCATGACCACATTCTACCAAACGTTTTGCTTTTTCTAAAACGATGTTGGCTACTTTTACGTGACGATCGGCTGGTTCATCAAATGTAGAAGCGATTACTTCACCTCGCACATTTCGTTGCATGTCGGTTACCTCTTCCGGACGTTCGTCAATTAATAAAACAATTAAATATACTTCCGGATGATTGGCGGCAATGGTGTTGGCGATATCTTTCAACAACATGGTTTTACCTGTTTTTGGCTGAGCTACAATCATTCCGCGTTGCCCTTTTCCTATAGGAGAAAATAAATCAATAATTCGGGTTGAAACGGTAGCTTGCTTTTCGGCTAATTTGAATTTTTCTTGAGGAAAAATCGGTGTTAAATGTTCAAATGAAACACGATCTCTAACTACTTGCGGATCATGACCGTTAATTTTTAACACTTTTACTAAAGGGAAAAACTTCTCTCCTTCTTTTGGAGGTCTAACCACACCTTTTACAGTATCTCCGGTTTTTAAACCAAATAAACGAATTTGTGAAGTGGAAAGATAAATATCATCGGGCGAGGCCAAGTAATTATAATCGGATGAACGCAAAAACCCGTAACCATCCGGCATCATTTCTAAAACTCCTTCACTTTCTATGATTCCGTCAAATTCATAATCGGCATCGCGATAATTAGTTTTTTTGTTTTTAAAGTTTGGATTTTGGTTACCATTTCCGTTTCCGTTACCATTTTGGTGCTTTTGAAAAGGCTGATTTTGCTGTCGTTGTGGCTGATTTTCAGAATTTGAAACCTGATTCTCTTCTGTAACTGCAGGAGCTTGAACTTCTTGAGCTGAATCGGATGTTTCCGGTTGTTCGTTTTTCTTTTTGAATATTTTTTTCTCAAATTTAGATTTTACAAACTTAGCCGGTCTATCAGTATTTTTTGAATCTTGAACATTTTGTTCAGATTCTGACTGATTGTCTTTAGGAGCAGTATTTTCAATTTCAGCAGACTGTTTTACTTCCGGTTCAGAAAATAAAGTAGAAACTTCTTCTTTTTTCTCTGCAGGAGCAATTATTCTGGCTCGTTTGGATTTAGAAGCTGATTCATTAGGTTGATTTACTTCAGACTTTGAAACACTATTTTGCGTTTCAATAATTTTTTGAATTAAATCGTCTTTTTTTACGCCGTTGAATTTTATTGTTTTGGCTGCTTTCGCAATTTCTTGAAGCTCAGAAAGCTTCATTTCTTTTAATACAGAAATTTCAAACATGAATGTTCTATGATGTTAATTTTTAGTCGGAAAATGTAATGAGGTACACTATAAATATTTTATCTGCTATAATGAAGAAAAAACAGATTTACATTGCAATATTACAAATATTTTTTAATAAACAATAGCAATTATTAAAAAAGAAAATATATTTTTGCTGAGTTAATATAAAAACATGTTACAAAGAATACAATCTATTTACCTTATTGGTGCAATCATATGTTCAGGGATATTACCTTTTTTCTTTCCTTTGTGGTTTGATGAAAACGGTTTTCCTTTTTATTTTCAAGGAGATTTACCTATTTCAATTTTATTTGGTTTTGGTACCTTATTAGCTATTTTAGCTGTTGGGTCTTATAATAAAAGACAACATCAATTTGTTCTAAACAGAATGAATATCATATTAAATATAATTTTATTATTATTATTTGTGTTGTATGCCCCAAAATTATCTGGAGACCCATTTGTGTCTAAGAAGGGTATTGGGCTAGTTCTTCCTTTACTTTCTATCGTGTTTTTAGCATTAGCCAACATCGCTATTCAAAAGGACGAAAAGCTCGTAAAATCGTCGGGCAGACTACGTTAATAATATAGTAAACTTAGTTTATTTTAGTGCGTTAAAAATCCGAACCAATGGTTCGGATTTTTTTATTTAATTAACTCACTGATTTTAAGACTTTACCGTGACTTTACCTAAATTATAACAGAAATTGTTAAAAGATTAGTATTTTTTTTTACTTTTGATATTGACTTAAGATAATAAACAAACCTCTAAAATTACATGTCTGAAAAAATAAGAATTCATCTGGCTGATGATCATCAGGTTCTGATTGACGGAATGCTTGCAGTACTAAAAACGAATTCAAAGTTTGAGGTAGTTGGTCATTCTTTAAACGGAGTAGAATTGGTAAACAATATACTTTCAAATGGTGCTAATGTCTTAATTATGGATATTAATATGCCAAAAAAAGACGGTATAGAAGTACTTAAAGAGCTCTCGTTAACCAAACATTCTTGCAGAGTGATTATTTTATCCAGTTATGATGACATCAAATTAATCAAAGAGGTTTTAAAATTAGGAGCCAACGGTTATTTATCTAAACAATGTGCCGGAGAAAGTATTGTTGAGGCCATCGAAAGTGTTGCTTCAGGAAAAGATTATTTTTCTCAAAACATTCAAGAAAAAATTTTTAGCTCTTTTTCAGGAAATGGAGCAGAGCCTTCTACTAATGAAATTTCTATAAACGCTACGTTAACCGACCGTGAACTTGAAATTTTGAAGCTTATTTCTTTAGAATACAGTGGAAAAGAAATTGGTGAAGAACTTTCCATCAGTCTAAATACCGTTGAGACTCACCGCAAAAATTTAATCAAAAAACTAAACGTTAAAAATACGATTGGGATTGTAAAATTTGCTATCAAAAACAACTTAATCAAACAATAATTATGGAACTTTTAGGAACTTATTCTACTTCGAGAATTGATACAAACAGCTATAATTTGACCTATAGTTACCCAGAAAATTGTAATGTAGTTGTAAGTCACAAAGATGGTTTATATTCAGTAGCAATCAATTTAAAAAAGGGTCAAACACAACCTTCATCAAAATATGTCACTGAAAATGAGATTTGTAATCAATTTAATGGCATTATAGAAATTCAATTTATACAACAAAATTACAATCCAATTGGCGGTGATTTTGGGGACGGAACTTCAACTAAACCAAAAGTGAAAATTTTTGTTAATGGGTAAAATTTTATTAAATATCCTACTTCTTTTTTTTGTTATTACAACTACTTTCAGTCAATCAAAAGTTGACTCGATTGATTATTATTCTGAAAAAAAAGAATTAATAAAAGCAATTAATTATGCGAAAAAAAAATCTGATAATTATTTAATACAAAAAAAATACGCTGACTTTTGCAAAATTTCAGTCAGAAAATCAAAACTTTTTGGCACACTTAATGATCATGAAAAAGCCCTAGTCACGCTGTATAATGCTCTTTCCATTTCTGAAAAAAATAAACTGAAAGGTAGAGCAGAAATAATTGAACAAATAGCAACTCGTTATTCAATTGTGAGTGATACTGCTAGAGCTTTTAAAAATTACTACAAAGCTAAACACATTGCTTTAATCGAAAAAGATACTTCATCATTAATTCATGTCTATCATAATTTATTTCGATTACATACAACAAAGAGTATTGATAGCTCATATTATTACATGAAAAAGAAGTTTGTATTAGATAAATTAACAAATTCAATTTCGGGTCTATCATTTAGTTACAATAATCATTTTGTATATTATACATTAATAAATGAAAAAGAAAATGCAAAGTCATATTTAGACAGTTCCTATAATTTTGCTGTAAAGCATAATATTAAAAACTCAATTATTGGGACTCTAAGCAATTATGGCTATTATTACATGCAGTATGAAAATGACTTTAAAAAAGGAGCAGAAACGTATGAAAAAATTAAAAATGAGTACAAAGACGATTTAACTACATTTGATTATGTTGAGTTATATTTAAACTTAGTTTATGCTTATGAGCAAATTGGTGATTATAAAAAAGCAAATTTTTATAGCTCTTTAGCTTATGAGTACAGTCAGAAATTATATAATGAAAACCTAAGTGATAAAATTCGCGAAATTGAAACAAAGTATAACATTACTAAAGTAGAAGATGAGTATAAAGAAAAATCTAAACAATTAGAAGAAAGACAAAGCCGAAACAAAAAAATCATTTTTATTTTTGTGGCTTTATTTGGATTCAGTTTAGTGCTTTTCTACTTTTTTTATCAAAACTTACAATTAAAGCAACGCAATAAAATTAAAGAATTAGATAGTGAAATTCAAGAAAACATTATCAACGCTTCCATTGATGGTCAGGAAAAAGAACGAAAAAAACTTTCTGAAGTTCTTCACGATAACATCAGTGCTTTATTGTCTTCAGCCGGACTGCATCTGTCTGCGTACTTAGTTGGTCATAAAGATGAAATTCCCGAAGAAATTTTGAAAGCACGATCGCTTTTAAAAGAAGCACATGATCAAGTTCGTGATTTATCACACGAACTAGTTCCACCTGTATTGGCAAAATTAGGTTTGTATTATGCTGTGCAAGATTTATGTGAAAAAAATTCAAATTCCATTATCAATTTCACATTTAACTATTTTGGCTCAAACCAAAAAAGATATAACGAAGAATTTGAAATTAAAGTTTATTTTATAATTACAGAACTCGTTAATAATATCGTTAAACACAGTAAAGCAACCAGTGGTTATATCACATTAGAAGAACGTAATAATCAAATTATCATTAACGTAGAAGACAACGGAAAAGGATTTGACAGCACTAAAACATACAATAGCGACGGTTTCGGACTTACTCAAATTAAGGCTCGAGTTAAAAACTTAAAAGGTAAAATTACAATCAATTCTAAGTTAAATGCAGGAACATTAGTTTACATCAAACTACATATTCCAGATCATTAAGCTTTCTTCTCCATTTCAATAATTTCTAATGCTTTAATTTGCTCACCGTCAATTTCAAATCGAAGCATTGTTCGCACTTGATGAAACCCGCTAATTCCGGCCGCACCGGGATTCATATGAAGTAAATTCAACGTTTTATCAAATTGTACTTTCAAAATATGCGAATGGCCACAAATAAATAATTTTGGCGGATTATTTCTAAGTTCCTCACGAATTGCCTGATTATATTTTCCGGGATAACCACCAATGTGCGTAATTAAAACCTCTACCCCTTCACAAAAAAAACGATTATTCAACGGAAATTCCATTCTGGCTTTATCGTTGTCAATATTGCCATAAACAGCCCGTAGCGGTTTGAGTTTTTTAATTTCATCGGTCACAGTCAAATCACCAATATCGCCGGCATGCCAAACTTCATCAGCTAAACGGACATATTTCAGGATCTTTTCATCAATAAAACTATGTGTATCGGAAAGAAGAAGAATTTTTTTCAATTTTTATTTTTTTTGACACCAAAGCACGAAGATACAAAGAGAAAATTTAGGAGACTTTCTAAATTGAAATAAATCACCCATTACCTTTTACCTCTTACCGATCACCTTGACAAAGTTTAACGTAAAATTATATCCTCCGTAAATTTGATACAATTTCAATTCAATTATCTTTGTAGATTGAAATATGAGATACTTTATCAAACTAGCATATAACGGAACCAACTACCACGGGTGGCAAACGCAACCCAATGCAGTATCAGTTCAAGAAACATTGGAAAAAGCACTTTCTCTTTTACTTAAAAATAAAATTGAAATTGTGGCTGCCGGTAGAACTGACTCCGGAGTTCATGCCAAAGAAATGTTTGCTCATTTTGATTTTGAAGAGGCTATTGATGGTGATTATTGGATTCCAAAATTGAATTCCTATCTTCCAAAAGATATTGTAATTTATTCCATTTTTGAAGTGAATGCAGAAGCTCATGCTCGGTTTGATGCCATCGAACGAACCTACGAATACCATATTCATTCTACGAAAGATGCTTTTATAAACGAATTAAGTTGGTATCATTTTTATCCCTTAAATTTGGAAAAAATGAACCAAGCTGCAAAAATTTTGTTGGAATACACAGATTTTGAATGTTTTTCAAAAGTAAATACAGACGTTTTTACTTTTAACTGTAAAATAAAAAATGCCTTTTGGCAACAAAATGAGAATCAACTGGTTTTTACGATAACTGCCGATCGTTTTCTACGAAATATGGTGCGAGCAATCGTGGGAACTATGATTAATATTGGCCAAGGAAAAATTGAACCGGAACAGTTGCGAAACATCATCGAAAGTAAAAACCGAAGTCAAGCAGGGTTTTCTGCACCGGCACACGGACTCTATTTAACCCAAATTTTATATCCATACAGCACCGAATGAAAGCATTTGACACTCAATTATTCAAACGGATTTTATTCTACACCAAACCCTATCAATGGCGGTTTAAAGGAGTAATATTTTGGGCAATCGGACTTTCTGTTTTTGCCGCTCTTCGCCCCTATTTATTAAAAAACACAGTTGATGATTACATCAAAACCCATGACAGCCATGGCTTGATGTTTTATATTATATTGATGGGAATCGTATTAATTCTCGAAGTTATATCACAATTTTACTTTGTTTATTGGGCCAATTGGTTAGGGCAAGATATTGTTCGCGATATCAGAATCAAGCTTTTTGATCATATGCTTCGGTTTAAAATGAAATATTACGACCATTCTCCGGTTGGTCAATTGGTAACTCGGTCAGTATCTGATATTGAGGCAATTGCACGGATTTTCAGTCAAGGATTATTTATGATTATCAGTGATTTAATGAAAATGGTTGCCGTTATTTTTGTCATGTTCTTCATGAATTGGAAACTTTCATGGATTGCAATTTTGGCCATGCCCATCTTAATTTATGCCACACGAATTTTTCAATTAAAAATGAAATCAGCGTTTGAAGAAGTTCGAACACAAGTGGCCAACATCAACACTTTTGTGCAGGAAAGAGTAACCGGAATGAAAATTGTTCAACTTTTTTCGAGAGAACAAATTGATTATGAAAAGTTTAAAGTCATTAATGACAAACACAACAAAGCCTGGATAAGAACAGTTTGGTATAACTCAATTTTCTTTCCAATTGCCGATTTAGTTACTTATTTCACCTTAGCTTTTGTAGTATATGTTGGTGGATTATCTCTGATTGGTGGAGATACCACAACCACTTTTGGAGATTTATTTACGTATACAATGTTGATCGGAATGTTATTCAACCCACTCCGTCAAATTGCAGATAAATTCAATGAGATGCAAATGGGAATGATCGCTGCCAATCGCGTTTTTGCCATTTTAGACATTCAAGACCAAGTGCAAGAAAACGGTACAGTTGAAGCTCCGCATTTTGAAGGTAAATTATCTTTTCAAGATGTTCGTTTTGGCTATATCGAAGATGAAGAAGTCATTAAAGGCATCAATTTGGAAGTAAATCCGGGTGAAACCATCGCCATTGTAGGTTCTACCGGAGCAGGAAAATCAACGATAATTAATTTATTAAATCGATTTTACGAAATTAATAGCGGAACTATTTCCATCGACGGAAGAAACATCAATGAATTTGAATTGCAAAGTCTTAGAAAACAAATTGCTGTTGTTTTGCAAGATGTATTTTTGTTTGCCGATACAATTCTGAACAACATCACTCTCGATAATCCAAACATTACTAGACAAGATGTGATTGAAGCCGCCAAAAAAATTGGTGTAGATGAATTTATCATGACTTTACCTAATGGTTATGATTATAATGTAAAAGAACGCGGTGTGATGCTTTCATCCGGTCAACGACAATTGATTGCTTTTTTAAGAGCGTATGTAAGCAATCCCAGCATTTTAATTTTAGATGAAGCCACTTCTTCTATTGATACCTATTCTGAAGAATTAATTCAACGTGCTACCGAAAAAATCACCAAAGGTAGAACTTCCATCGTCATTGCCCATCGCCTTGCAACTGTTGTGAATGCTGATAAAATCATTGTGATGGATAAAGGGAAAATTGTGGAACAAGGCAAACATTCAGAACTTTTATTAAATGATAAAGGATTTTATAAAAACTTATATGATTCGCAATTTGTAAGCGAGCATTAAAAAATTGTCAGTTGTACGTTATCAGATAACCATCAACAGACAACCGAGAACAAACAACCATCACCCTTCATGGACGATCAACAAAAACAACTCATCAAATTGGCCCACACCAAAATGCCTTTCGGTAAATACGAAGGTCGATATTTGATTGATCTTCCTGAATATTATGTAGTTTGGTATCACAACAAAGGTTTTCCAAAAGGAGAACTTGGACAACAACTTCAATTGATTTATGAACTCAAATTAAACGGTTTAGAACATTTAATTCGAACCATAAAAGTCAAATTTCCAAAGCCTTAACGATTGAATTGGAATGATTTTTTTTTTAATTCAATTATTACATCATAATCTCAATATTTCATTTTTACATTGACTAATTAAATCGTACTTTTGCACCGTTTTGCATTAAAGTATATTCTATTAATTCATCACACACAACTACAACAACAAACAACAACACAATGAATCAGACAAAGTATATTTTTGTTACCGGCGGCGTAACTTCTTCCTTAGGAAAAGGAATTATTGCGGCTTCGTTAGCAAAATTATTGCAAGCCAGAGGTTATCGAACAACCATTCAAAAGTTCGACCCGTATATCAACGTCGATCCGGGAACACTAAATCCCTATGAACACGGAGAATGTTATGTAACAGATGATGGTGCAGAAACCGATTTGGATTTAGGTCATTACGAACGATTTTTAAACGTACCTACTTCGCAAGCTAATAACGTAACCACCGGAAGAGTTTATCTTTCTGTGATTGAAAAGGAGCGAAGAGGCGAATTTTTAGGTAAAACGGTGCAAGTTGTGCCACACATTACCAACGAAATTAAAGAAAGAATGCAGTTGTTGGGTAATTCAGGTAATTTTGACATCGTAATTACAGAGATTGGCGGAACTGTTGGTGATATTGAATCATTGCCGTACATAGAGTCAGTTCGTCAATTGTTATGGGAATTGGGTGAAGAAAATGCAATCGTTATTCATTTAACGTTGATTCCATATTTGGCTGCAGCAGGTGAATTGAAAACAAAACCAACACAGCATTCCGTAAAAACCTTGATGGAAAGTGGAATTCAAGCGGATATTTTGGTTTGTAGAACGGAACACGAATTATCAGATGAATTACGTCAGAAATTGGCATTGTTTTGTAATGTAAAACGTGAAGCGGTTATTCAATCGATTGATGCATCAACGATTTATGATGTTCCGAATTTAATGTTGGAAGAAGGTTTGGATAAAGTCGCTTTGAAAAAATTGAACTTACCCGAAAAAACCACTCCGGATTTGAAACAATGGAACGAGTTTTTGTTTAAATTGAAAAATCCAAAGCATACTGTAAACATTGGTTTGGTTGGAAAATATGTTGAATTGCAAGATTCGTATAAATCAATTTTAGAAGCGTTTATTCACGCAGGTGCTGCAAACGAAACGAAGGTGAACATTGTAAGTGTGCATTCAGAATATATTGATAAATCGAATGTAGCAGAAAAAATTGGTGATTTCGATGGAATTTTAGTCGCACCAGGTTTTGGAGAAAGAGGAATTGAAGGAAAAATTGAAGCAGTTCGTTACGTTCGAGAAAATAATATTCCGTTTTTCGGAATTTGTTTGGGAATGCAAATGGCTGTAATTGAATATGCTCGAACTGTTTTAGGTTTTGAAGATGCCAATTCAACCGAAATGAATTCACAAACATCGCACGCCGTAATTGATTTGATGGAAGAACAAAAAACAATTACCGACAAAGGCGGAACAATGCGTTTAGGAAGTTGGAAATGTGATCTTCAAGAAGGAAGTTTGGCTCATCAGATGTATGGGAAATCTCAAATTGAAGAACGTCATCGTCACCGATTTGAATTTAACGGTCAGTTTAAAGATCAATTAGAAAAAGCAGGTTTAAAAGCAAGTGGTATCAATCCAGATACCGGTTTGGTTGAAATTATCGAAGTGGATAACCATCCGTTTTTTATCGGAGTTCAATACCATCCGGAATATAAAAGTACAGTAGCCAATCCGCATCCAATTTTTGTTGGGTTTGTAAAAGCAGCTGTTGAACATAAATCCGTTTCAGCCTAAATTTGAAACGTAAATAAGTAATAAGTAAGTAAATGGAAGAAAAAAAATTAGACTTAAACTCGATTATCGGATTCGGATTAATTTTCGTAATTCTGATTTGGGTGATGTACAACAGTCAACAAAAAGAAGCCGAAGCACAAGCTATGAAAGCTCAACAAGAACAAGTTGAAGCCAAACAAAAACCTACTCCAGCCAAGGTTGCAACAACAGAAACAAAAGCGGTTGCTCCGGTTTCAGATTCAGTTCAAGTGGCTCAATTGCAAAGTAGTTTAGGTTCTTTTGCTTATTCTGCCTCACTTCCATCTGCAACTGAAGCATTTACAACCATCGAAAATGAAGTGGTACGATTGAAAATTGCCAACAAAGGTGGTTATATCGTGGAAGCCGAAATGAAAGAATTCGAACAATTTAAAAAAGGTTCGGGTAAAACTGTTCATTTAATTAAAGATGGAAATGCCGATTTCAACATCGAATTAAAAACCAACGATAATCGTACATTAAACACAAGAGATCTATTTTTTGAACCAACTTTAACGAAAGAAGGTGAAAATCAGGTCGTAACTTTTCGTTTAAAAGCTGGTGCAAACCAGTTTTTAGAATACCGTTATGTATTGAAACCAAAAGAATATATGCTCGATTTCGCTATTCGTTCACAAGGTTTAAATACGGTTTTAAATTCCTCAAATCCGGTAAATTTAGATTGGAAAATCAAAACGTACCGAAATGAGAAAAGTGTAAGCTATGAAAATCGTTACACCGAATTGATTTTTGAATATGAAAATGGTAAAGATGATTATTTAGGTCAAGGGGATTCAAAAATGGATGATCCTGATGATGTAACTTACATCGCCTTCAAACAACATTTTTTCACTTCAGTTTTAATGACAGATACGGCTTTTGAAAAAGCTGTAGTTGTTTCAGAAAATTTAGTTCAAGACGAAGAAATTGATACTTTATTCACTAAACAATTTAAAGCATCAGTTCCGTTAGCGTTTAAAAATGGTGAACTTAATTATGATATGAATTGGTACTACGGTCCGGCTGATTATCATATTTTAAATAATTATGATAAAAATCTTGATGAAATTGTTCCGCTTGGATGGGGAATGTTCGGATGGATTAACCGATACATTTTCATACCCACTTTTGACTTATTAATTGGGTTTTTACCTTACGGAATTGCCATCATCATCTTAACCATCTTGGTTAGAATTGTGATGTCGCCTTTCACTTATAAATCTTATCTTTCTCAAGCTAAGATGAAAGTTTTGCGTCCTGAAATTCAAGAATTGACAGCAAAATATGCAAAAGATCCGATGAAAAAGCAACAGGAAACAATGAAATTGTATTCCAAAGCAGGAGTAAATCCGATGGCGGGTTGCTTGCCGGCTTTAATGCAAATTCCGGTGTTTTATGCGTTGTTTAGTTTCTTCCCATCAGCAATTGATTTAAGACAAAAAAGTTTCCTTTGGGCAGATGATTTATCGTCATTTGACTCGGTTATCGATTTACCATTTTACATTCCTTTTTACGGAAATCACGTGAGTTTGTTCCCGATTTTAGCTTCTATTGCTATTTTCTTTTATATGAAAATGACAACAGGAGATCAAGCGATGAGTGCTCCACCACAAGAAGGTATGCCGGATATGGGTAAAATCATGAAGATTATGATTTATATTTCTCCGTTAATGATGTTGTTCTTCTTTAACAATTTTGCTTCTGGTTTGAGTTTGTATTACTTCATTTCGAATGCCATTACCATAGGGATTATGTTAGTGATTAAAAACTACATTATCGATGACAAAAAAATTCACGCTAAGATTCAAGAGAATAAAACGAAGCCAAAAACAATGAATCGCTTCCAACGCAAAATGCAGGAAATGATGGAAGAGGCTGAAAAGCAAAAGAATTTAAAGAAAAAATAAACTATAAAAAAAGCTCCGAGATTTTCGGAGCTTTTCTTTTTCATAGCAAATAAATTGTTGTTAATCAAAAGTTGGTAACAAAACATTGTCTAAAACATGAATTACACCATTTGCAGCTTGTACATCAACAGCCACAATGTTTGTTATTCTACCTCTTTCGTCTGTTAACTTAGCACCGCCAGTTAATCCTACAGTTAGAGTTCCAGTTTCAAACGTAGTTAAAACTTGACCTTGTGTTAATGATGTTGATAAAGCATTTGCTCCAGCAACAACGTGGTAAGTTAAAACAGCTGTTAATTCATCTGAGGACAAGGAGGCAACTACACCCGGAATTTCTGCATCTAAAGCAGCAAAAGCAGCATTAGTTGGTGCAAAAACAGTGAAAGGAGAACCTGCAGTTCCTTCAAGAGTAGGTACTAATCCTTGTGCGGTTAATGCTGCTGCTAAACCAGAAAAGTTACCATCAGCTTTTGCAAATGTGCCAACAGTTGGCAATCCAATTACAGCATCTACCACATGAACTACACCGTTTGAAGCAATAATGTTTGGAGTCACCACAGAAGAAACACCGTTTAGTCTAACACCTGCGGCAGTATTTACATACATGTTCAATGCGTTACCAGTCGGGGTTCCACCAAAAGTAGCACTTGTTTCGATGTAACCTGTTGATAACTGTGTAGATTGTACAGCTCCAGCTACAACGTGGTTTAATAAAACCTGTCTTAAAACGTCAACTGGAACAGCATTTAAATTTGCAAATCCATTGTCGTCTAAAAAGTCTTCAAAAGCATCATTAGTTGGTGCAAAAACAGTTAATGCTGTTGTTCCATCTACTGCAGCAACTAAACCTGCTCGGTCTAAAGCTTGCACTAAAATGCTTAAATCCGGTGTGCGAGATGCAATGGCTGCAATGGTGTTACTTTGAGGAGCACCAGCGTCATCATCGTCGCTACATGAAAAGGTAGTAATCGCTAAAAAAGCAAAAAGTACCGATTTTAAAAAATTTCCATTTTTCATAGTTATTGAGTTTTTTATTGTTCGATACAAATATAGGAATTATTTTTAATGTTGTTTAATCTTTTTAGACATACTATAAACAAAAATAAAAAATAAAAATAAAAAAAAATCAAGCAATCGGTTAAAAGTACTTGTTTTATAAGGCGTTTTTAGAATTTTTTAAGCACGCTATGGTTTTTATATTTGTTTAATTTTAACAAATATTTAATAAACAAAATTTAAAAAATCACTTTTTGAATACTTTATAATTCATCATTTCAGATTTTAAAATATAAATACCACTTTTAATATTGTCAGGTAAAGTATTCATTCCGTTTTCAAGTTTTAAAGAAGTAACTTTTTGTCCGGTTACAGTAAAAAGTTCAAAAGTTGTATTATCTTCAAATCCGTCTACCCAAAGTTTTCCACTTAATGTTTGAATCAAAATCGGCTTTTTTGGTTGGATTGAGTCAATAGATAAATTTTCATCCATAAACAGCCATTCGTAAGCAGCTTCAAATTCGCCACGCCAATAACTTTCTGAGTGAGTTCCATACGAATCAAATTTTGTCAACGTATTATCAGAAGTCATTCCGTTATTTTGCATTGCATTTTTGATACTATTTGTATTTGTTACCATAGTAGATGATTCATTCTGTCCGGCAACAAAATAACTTCTATGATTAGATAAATCAATCGGTGTGTTTAAATAGGAATTCAAATCATCCAAAGCAAACCAATAGGCTGGACTAAATGAACCTAATTTCCGAAACAAATTTGGATATTCACAAACGCCATACGTGGCAATTAAAGCCCCCATCGAACTTCCAATTAAGGCATTGAACTGCGGTTCTGTTCGAGTTCTGAAATTTTCATCGATATATGGTTTCAATGTTTCAGCAATAAACTCCATATATTCATCTCCTTGACCGCCCCCGTATTGTGCATTTACCCAAGGTGAATACTCATTTAAGCGTTCGCCTCCGCCATTGTCAATACCAACCACAATAGCTCCATAATCGCCTTGTTCAAAAAGTGCATTCAAGGTTTCATCCACTTCCCATTCTCCTGAAAAAGAAGTTAAATTATCAAACAAATTTTGTCCGTCTTTCATATACAAAACCGGATAATTCTTTGTGGAAGTTTGATAATCAGGTGGCAAATACAACCAAATTCTTCTATTTCGGTCTAATTGCGGCATATAAAAATTAGAACTCAAAATCTGAACATTGGCAGCTGCTGTACTATTATTTCCGCCGCCAAGATCTTCCCAAGATTGAATGGTTAAAGTCAATGTTTGTGGCGAACCTGTAAAACTGAAGTTTCTATTAGGTAAAAAACCACCGGAAGCATTTCCTTCTACAGTTGCCCAACTACCACGTGTAAATTTATATTCAACAGTACCAGTTCCTTCGGGAATTGTGATTTCATACGCTCCAAATCCATCCGGTTGCAAAATATAATCATTGGAACCTGCATTCCAACCATTCACACTTCCGGCCAAATAGATTGTTGCTTCAGATGGTGTGTTTCCTGGAATAGAAGTTATTCTCAGCGTTACTTGACCATAAAATGAAATGGAAAAAATAGAAATGAAAACAAGTAGAAATTTTTTCATAGTTTTGAATGTTAAATGGTATAACCTCAAATTTATGAATTTTCAAACAAATTCTGATCATCATATACTATTTTTGCTATTGTTTAGTTTTATAAATAAAAATATTAAATTCATGGCTACCCATTTTTCTAAAAAAATATTTCTGATTTTCTTTTTAATTAGTTCGGCAATTTTTGCCCAAGACAAAATCAATCAAGTAGATGATAAGGGAAATAAACACGGGGCTTGGAAAGGCTATTACGATGACACTAAAAACCTTAAATACGAAGGAGAATTTAAACATGGCAAAGAAGTAGGTGTTTTTACCTTTTATGATAATACTAAAGTAAAAAAAATTGTTGCTACAAGAGATTTTACTGCTAAAGATGGTTCATGCTACACAATAGTTTTCAACGGAAAACACAAAGTGAGCGAAGGAAAATTAATCAACAAAATTCAGGAAGGAGAATGGAAATATTATCATTTGCGATCGGATACCATTATGAATTTAGAAAATTATAAAAATGGTAAATTACACGGTACAAAAAAAGTATTTTACAATACAGGATTAATAGCAGAAGAGACTACTTATGTTGATGGAATCAAACACGGACCCTACAAAAAAGTAGCTGAAAATGGTGTAGTTTTAGAGGAAACCAATTATAAAAATGGAGAATATCACGGGCCTGCTATTTTTAGAGAAGCGGCTGGTGGAAAATATACAGAAGGACAATATAAAAACGGCCAGTCAGTTGGAATTTGGAAATTTTATGAAGGAGGGAAATTAGTCAAAGAAGAAAACCGAAGCGAAAAGAAAAAAGCCAAACCCAAAACGGCGGCAGGTGAAGCCAAAAGAAAAGTTAAAGCACTTAAGCAGTAATTTTAGAAATCCCTACCTTTGCAAAAATTTTTGAAATGAAAAGAGTAGTAGTCGGACTTTCCGGCGGGGTAGATTCCAGTGTTGCGGCGTATTTGTTGAAAGAACAAGGTTACGAAGTTATCGGTTTGTTTATGAAAAACTGGCATGATGATTCGGTGACAATTTCAAACGAATGTCCGTGGTTGGAAGATTCCAATGATGCTCTTTTGGTGGCCGAAAAACTCGGAATTCCGTTTCAAACAGTCGATTTAAGCGAAGAATACAAAGACCGTATTGTTGATTATATGTTCAAAGAATATGAAAACGGTCGAACCCCAAATCCGGATGTTTTATGTAATCGCGAAATCAAGTTTGATGTTTTTATGAAAATTGCTCTTTCTTTGGGAGCAGATTTTGTGGCAACCGGACACTATTGTCGAAAAGGAATTCTTGAAAAAGAAGGAAAAGAAATATATCAATTGCTTGCCGGAAAAGATGAGAATAAAGATCAATCTTATTTTTTATGTCAGTTGTCGCAAGAACAATTGGCAAAATCGTTATTTCCGATTGGTGAATTAACTAAGCCGGAAGTACGTGAAATTGCCTCAAAATTGGATTTGATTACCGCTGAAAAGAAAGATTCGCAAGGTTTATGTTTTATTGGAAAAGTCCGTTTGCCGGAATTTTTACAACAAAAATTACAACCAAAAGAGGGTATTATTATTGAAATTGATAAAAATGATTCGATTTATACTTTACAAAAACCAACTTTTGAATCAATAGAAGATCAACTGAATTTTGATGCTCAACCTTTCCACTATTTACCAACTATGGGAAAAGTGGTAGGCAAACATCAAGGTGCTCATTATTTCACTATAGGTCAACGAAAAGGGTTGAATGTGGGTGGAACTAAAGAAGGTTTATTTATCATTGCCACTGATATTGAAACCAATACCATTTATACAGGACAAGGTCATACTCATCCCGGATTATTCAGAAAAGCATTGAAAGTTCAACCGAATGAAATTCATTGGGTTCGCGAAGATTTACGTTTGAATAATGGGCAAACAATGGAAGTAATGGCACGCATTCGTTACCGTCAAGCATTACAAAAAGCAACTTTGTATCAATTTGATAGTGGATTATTTGTAGTCTTTGATGAACCACAATCAGCCATTACAGAAGGACAATTTGTCGCTTGGAATGTGGGTGATGAATTAGTAGGTTCGGGTGTAATTTCGTAAATTCGCTTTTCTTAATATTTGAATTTATGAACAGAATTACTTCTCTCTTCAACATAAAATACCCAATTATTCAAGGCGGAATGATATGGAACAGCGGTTATAAATTAGCCAGTGCTGTTAGTAATGCCGGCGGTTTAGGATTAATTGGAGCCGGTTCGATGTATCCGGATGTTTTGCGAGAACACATCCAAAAATGTAAAAAAACAACTGACAAACCGTTTGGTGTAAATGTTCCGATGCTTTATCCTAATATTGAAGAAATCATTCAAATTATTATCGAAGAAGAAGTAAAAATCGTCTTTACATCTGCAGGAAATCCAAAAACGTGGACTTCTTTTTTAAAGGAAAAAGGAATTACGGTGGTTCACGTAGTGAGTAGTTCAAAATTTGCATTGAAGGCCCAAGAAGCCGGAGTAGATGCTGTGGTTGCAGAAGGCTTTGAAGCCGGCGGACACAATGGACGAGAAGAAACCACTACCTTAACATTAATTCCGATGGTTAAGGAGAATATTTCCATCCCATTAATTGCGGCAGGCGGAATTGCAACCGGAAGAGGAATGTTGGCTGCTATGATTTTGGGTGCTGATGGTGTTCAAATGGGAAGTCGTTTTGCAGCTTCCACAGAAAGTTCTGCTCACGCTGATTTTAAACAAACGATTATTGATACGAAAGAAGGCGATACGTTGGTTACATTGAAAGAATTAGCTCCTGTTCGATTGATAAAAAATAAGTTTTACAACGATATTCAGGAATTATATTCTAAATGTCCATCCACTGAAGAATTAAAAGAATTGTTAGGCCGTGCCCGTGCAAAACGTGGTATGTTTGAAGGCGATTTAGTAGAAGGCGAATTAGAAATCGGTCAAATTGCCGGATTAATTCACGATATAAAACCGGTGAAAGAAATTATTGATTCGGTTATGGAAGAATTCGAAATGGCTAAGAAGGAAGCGGTTTTACTTTAAAAAGTGTAACCAATTCTTGCATGTAGATCAACAGCTGCACCTGATCTGTCGCCTCCATATTCTTCAAAATAAATAGCATATCCAATTCCAAATCCAGCTTCGTAATTAAAATTAGAATTTCCAATATTTCGTTTAATTGCCCATTTTGGAATAATTGACAATGTACTAATTACATTGATGTTATCCATTTTGGATATATAAAACCAATCTGGACTATAAATAAAATTTAAAGCTAGGAAATTGGAACTGTTATTTTTTATCGAACGACCTTTTTCAACTCTTTTATCTAAATTATAATGCCATCTGGGCTCCATTCGAATTGTTGGAATAAAAAGTGAAGTAACATCATCGCCATAATCTACAACTAATCCTAAGTCCATTCCAATTTCAGAACGCAAACTAAATTTGTTTGCTAATCGAGTTTCGTTAGTTATCCAAGCTCCGAAAAGTCCAGTTTGAATGCCAAAAATATTTTTTTCAACACTGTTATCTTGGGCATTTCCCACAAGATTAAAAAACAAAACGATTACAATAATTATTCTTTTCATTTCTCCAATTTTTCTTACGGTTGCAAATATATTATTAAAAAATATTTTTAGGATATAATTTTTTCAAATTTGGATTTTTTTCATAAAAAAAACCGTCCAACTCAATAATTGAACGGCTTCTGTATTTTAAAATAGTAAATTACAAATGAATAACTTCGCCATACGCATCTGCCACAGCTTCCATGACTGCTTCACTCATCGTTGGGTGTGGGTGAATTGCTTTTAAGATTTCATGGCCGGTTGTTTCTAATTTACGAGCAACAACGGCTTCGGCAATCATATCGGTTACACCTGCACCAATCATATGACAACCTAACCATTCGCCGTATTTGGCATCAAAAATAACTTTTACAAATCCGTCCGGAGTTCCGGCAGCTTTTGCTTTTCCGGAAGCGGTAAACGGAAATTTACCCACTTTTAATTCGTATCCTTTTTCTTTCGCTTGCTTTTCAGTTAAACCAACTGAAGCAATTTCCGGAGTAGCATAAGTACAACCAGGAACGTTGCCGTAATCTAATGGTTCAACGTGTAATCCTGCAATTTTTTCTACACACAAAATTCCCTCTGCGGAAGCCACATGGGCTAAAGCTTGACCCGGAGTTACATCACCAATGGCATAATAACCCGGAATATTGGTTTGATAATAATCGTTAACTAAGATTTTATCGCGGTCAACGGCAATTCCAACATCTTCTAAACCAATGTTTTCAATGTTCGTTTTGATTCCAACTGCAGATAATAAAATATCGGCTTCAATAACTTCTTCGCCTTTTGCGGTTTTTACATAGGCTTTTACACCATTTCCGCTTGTGTCAATTCGTTCTACTGAAGAACTTGTCATTACTGTAATTCCTGATTTTTTCAACGAACGTTCAAATTGTTTTGAAATATCTTCATCTTCTACAGGAACAACATTTGGCAAAAATTCAACAATGGTTACTTCTGTTCCCATCGCATTATAGAAACTGGCAAACTCAACACCAATAGCACCTGAACCTACCACAATCATCTTTTTTGGTTGCTCAGGTAATGTCATCGCTTGACGGTAACCAATTACTTTTTTACCATCTTGTGGTAAGTTAGGCAATTCGCGTGAACGAGCACCGGTTGCAATAATGATATGGTCTGCACTGTATTCAGTAACTTTTCCGTCACCGGCAGTAACATCTATTTTTTTACCTGGTTTTACTTTACCAAAACCTTCTATAACATCAATTTTATTTTTTTTCATTAAAAACTGAACGCCTTTACTCATTCCGTCTGCCACTCCACGACTACGGTTTATTACAGCTCCAAAATCTTTATCAAATTCCTTAACGATTAATCCATAATCTGAAGCGTGTTTTAGGTATTCAAACACTTGAGCCGATTTTAAAAGTGCTTTTGTTGGGATACATCCCCAATTTAAACACACACCGCCTAAATTTTCTTTTTCAATAACGGCTACTTTAAAGCCCAATTGTGAGGCACGAATGGCTGTTACATATCCACCGGGACCACTACCTAAAACAATAATATCGTATTTCATTTTATTTTGAATTTTCGTAATTACAGACTGCGAATTTAAGGATTAAATATGTTTTTAAAAAGTTTTTTGATAAACAGTTTTCGGTTATGTGCTGTCGGTTATATGTTGTTAGCAGCGGAAACTATTTCCAATTAAAAGTAATTTCCTTTTCAATATCCGGATGTAAGCTCAACATTACCGGACAAGTCATGGCTGCTCTTTCTAAAATAGTTTTAGTTTTATCATCTGCTTCAAGATTCATATTCAAAACAGTGATGATTTTAGCAATTTTACGAGGTTCTGCTTGCATAATTTTGGTAACTTCTACGGTTGAACCTTTTAAATCTACATTCAAATCCCTTGATTTTATTCCCATAATAGAAATCATACATGTAGCTAATGAATTAGCAACTAAATCGGTTGGAGAAAAAGCTTCTCCTTTTCCGTGATTATCTTTGGGTGCATCGGATAAAATTTCTGTTCCCGACTGTACGTGAATTGAAGTCGTTCGTAATTCACCGATATATGTTACTTTTGAAGTCATTATTCTACTGGTTTTGCGGTTAAATCTTCATCATAACGCATGATGTAAACTCCTTTGTTGGAATAACCGGAAGCTAATTTTTTCTCGTAATCAAATTTATTTTCAATACCTTCACTAGCACTATTTTGAATCGTGGTTTCAAAATCTTCTTCTTGTGAAAGTCGCAACATCGTATCAAAAACTAAATCAAAACCACGAATAGCATATTGGTTTGGGTAAACATTGTTTTTCTTTTTATAACTTGTCGCAAAACCTAATGATTCTGATGTATCTTGAAATTTAGCCAACGAAGGAAAAATAATATTTTGTTTTAATATTCGTGGAAATACTTCATCCGTTTCAAAGGTTGGATTAATATCTAAAACAACTAATTCTACTTTATAACCTTCACTTTTTGCTTTGCTACATTGATTGACGGCATTGAAAATCATACCTGTTGCTGCTGTTTCTAAAATAAAATAATTCACTTTATTCTTAGAAAGCTTTGGAGTAATACTATCACCAATCACACCACCTTTTTCACCTAAAGGAGCAATAAAAATGTCTTTATGATTTTCTTCAATAAATTGTTTGGAAGAACCTTTTTTTCTATCAATCAAAGCAATCATATTTCCGTTTTTTGAACGAATGTAATCAAACATCACATTTTTTACGAAATCGCCGGATGGCATTGATTGATACAAATTGCTATACGATTTTGATGTTTCTCGTAAAGGAGAAATAACAGGAACATTATGCGGATTTAAAAGTTCTGCAGCTTTTTCAACATATTGAGGATAAAACGGTCCGATAACAGCATGAGCCTTATCAACATTATTATTTCTGATTATTGGCAGCACATTTGAAGAGCTTTTTGTTTCTTGAGAATCAAATATTTTTACATTGAAATTTAATCCCAATCGCTTGGCTGAATCCACTGCCATCAATGCTCCTGAATAAAAATCTAAAGTCATGTTCAAAAATCCGTCACGTTTTAATCTGGCTTGAGTAGATAAAGTGGTGTCACTCTCAATATTGGACACATTAAAAGGAAGCAATAACACAATTTCCTTTTTATCTTTAACAGAAATTGATTTACTCAAATCTTTTACTTGACGAATAGTTCCAGTATTTAGCGATACATTTGATGGGACTTTAAGTGTCATTCCTTCTTGTACCCCATCATTTAATTCCGGATTCAAAGCGATTAACTCATCCTGACTTAAACGGAACATTTTTGCTAAACCGAATAAAGTTTCTTTTGGTTTTACTTCGTAAGTTAAATATTTTCCGTTATCAGGAACTTCTATTTTTTTGGCAGGAATTGATGAAGCAGTTTCAACAGTTTTCCCTTTCTTGATGATTAATTTTTGACCTATAGTTAAACCCGATTTAGATTCAGGATTCAACAATTCCAATTCTTCAACCGAGACATTGTATTGTTTGGAGATGCCATACATTGTTTCTTTAGGCTGAACTTCATGATAAACTGCTTGCCCGTTTGAAATTACTTCTTGTTTAGCTTCTTCTTTTTTTCCGTTAATTTGAATGGTTTGTCCTATTTTTAGACCTTCCTTTTTAACTTCAGGATTTAAACGTTCTAATTCTTCAACAGAAGTATTATATTGTTTCGCAATCCCGAAAAGCGTTTCTTTAGGCTGAACTTCATGAGTTTTTGAATTTCCGTTTTGCTCTTTGGTAACAGCTGAAGTAGGAATAAGTAATGTTGTGTTTTCCTGAATTCCGTTTTGAGCATCGGGATTCAATCGATAAATATCGTAAGGTGTAACTTTATACTTTTGGGCAATTTGAGTAATCGTTTCTCCTTTGGCAACAGTATGCTTTTTATAATTAGAAGGCTGAGCCATCAAAAAATTGGTGACACTTAAAAAGATAATTAACGTTTTAAATACTAGTTTCATTCTTGTAGGTTGCTGCAGTTTAAACGCAGTTAATTGGCTTTAATTGTTAATACTTGTCCGGCTTGTAATCCATTTTTTAACAGTTTTTCATTTTGACTCAATATTGAATCTATAGGAACGTTATATTTTTTTGACAATCCATATAATGTTTCCTTTGGGGCAACAGTATGTTTAAAAACTTCGCCGGTATTTTGATAATTTGTTGTTTTCAGTGAATCTTCATCACTTTTAACAACCTTTGGTTTAGCATTACCAACAATTGTGCCATCCGGAATTTTTAATGTTTGTCCAGCTTGCAAATTATTTTTCATCAAAATAGTGTTTGCATTTTTAATTTCATCAACAGAAACATTATATATTTTGGATAAACCATATAAGGTTTCTCCTGATTTTACTTTATGTGTTTTGTTACTACTATTGCTTTTTGGAACAACTATATTTTCAGGTTGCTCTACTGGTTTTGAAACTGCTTCAGATGTATTTGATACAGGTTTTGTTTGATAATTCTCCGACGGAAGTATAATTTCCGGTGATTTTTGAGGAGCGTAAAACTCCAAAACCATTCCTTCTTTAACACCATCAATAGCAAATCGATTGGCTCTGTAAATTTCGGCTGGATCGACTGTGTATTTTTTTGAAATATCTAAAACTGTTTCACCCGAAGCTACTGTGTGTTTCACAGGATCCATTCCGGGTTTCACAACGGTTTGTGAAAAAGTGATTTGGGGGCTTAGCAATACCATTGCTCCAAATAAAAACTTCTTCATCTTTATTAAACTTAAAAATTATTCCCACTCAATTGTTGCAGGTGGTTTAGAACTGATGTCATAAACTACACGATTTACTCCTTTTACCTTGTTGATTATTTCGTTTGAAATTTTCATCAAAAAATCATATGGTAAATGAACCCAATCGGCGGTCATTCCATCAGTTGATTCCACGGCTCTTAACGCTACTACTTTTTCGTAGGTACGTTCGTCTCCCATTACTCCTACGCTATTTACCGGAAGTAAAATGGCACCCGCTTGCCAAACTTGATCATAAAGTCCGTGTGATTTTAGACCTTCGATAAAGATAGCATCAACTTCTTGCAATATACGAACTTTTTCTTTTGTTATATCTCCTAAAATTCGGATGGATAATCCAGGTCCCGGAAAAGGATGTCTTCCTAATAACTCAGGGTCAATTCCTAGGGATGCTCCTACTCTACGCACTTCATCTTTAAACAACATTCGCAATGGTTCAACAATTTTTAGCTTCATAAAATCAGGTAGACCTCCTACATTATGATGCGATTTAATTGTCGCTGATGGTCCCTTTACCGAAATAGATTCAATAACATCCGGATAAATTGTTCCTTGAGCCAACCATTTCACATCTTCTATTCGGTGAGCTTCGTCATCAAAAACTTCGATAAAAACTCTTCCGATAGCTTTGCGTTTGGCTTCCGGTTCTTCGATTCCGGCTAATTGATCTAAAAATCGATCAGCGGCATCAACACCTTTTACATTCAAACCCATTCCTTTGTATTGATCTAATACATTTTGGAACTCGTTTTTACGCAATAAACCATTATTAACAAAAATACAATACAAATTTTCACCAATAGCTTTATTCAATAAAACGGCAGCTACGGTAGAATCTACGCCACCTGAAAGTCCTAATACAACTTTATCTCCTTTGATTTTTTCTTGTAATTCGGCTACAATTTCTTCTACAAAAGCATTTGGTGTGAAATTCTGTGGTACTTCGGCAATACGAACCAAAAAGTTTTCCAACATTTGTTTTCCATCTGTTGAATGATATACTTCAGGGTGAAATTGGATAGCATATGTTTTTTCGCCTTCAATACGATAAGCGGCATTTTCTACATCTTTTGTACTGGCTAACTTAACACCGTTAGTAGGTAGTTTTTTAATTGTATCACTATGACTCATCCAAACTTGACTATTGAGTGCCACTTCTTCAAAAAACGGATCGTGGTCATCTACAAAGCTTAAATTGGCTCTGCCATATTCGCGTGTGTTGGATGGAGCTACTTCGCCACCATCAAAATGGGCCAAATATTGAGCACCATAACAAACAGCAAGCAAAGGCATTTTACCTCTAATTTGCGATAAATCGGGATGTGGAGCATCATCTGCTCGAACAGAAAAAGGACTACCGGAAAGAATTGTGGCTTTAAAGCTGGACAAATCTTCGGGAACTTTGTTATAGGGAAAAATTTCGCAGAATATGTTTAATTCTCGAACTCTTCTCGCAATAAGTTGTGTGTATTGCGAACCAAAATCTAAAATAAGTACGTTGTGTTGCATGGGCAAAAATAGCTATATTCTTGGAAAGTGAAAAACAGTTTCCAAGTTAAATTTAAATTAATTAAAATGTGTTGATTATAAGTTAACTAGTCTTTAAATTCCGATTTCAACTTGAAAGCGAATGTACCAATTGGTTTTACTACTTCCGTCAAAATATGTTAAATCATCTAAAGTTATTTCTGTTTGTAATTTAAAAGCGTGTTCCCATAAATATTTCGTCACACCAATACTATATTGCTTGGTATGTGGAGCAAAACTTTGAATATCTTCGTTAACTTTTTGTGTTGAAAATCTTCCGATTACTTCATAACTTGTTGGAAAAATGTAACTTAATTGATAGTCAAAACCTTCTCCAACATATACATAATTAAAATCGGTTGCATCCTCCGGATTAAATGTAAATGGATTTTCAGAAGTTCGATTCATATACGAACTCATCAAAGCCCAACCGTTATATTTTAACATCGCATCTACAAAAACAGATTCCATTGTTCTTTTTTCAAACAAATCTTGCCCTAATTGTCCTTGGGTTTGACGAGCTTTTACATTCCGTTGAAATGTTCCTGCTAATAATAATCTAGGTTTTTGTTCACGTGCAATATCGCCTTCAAAGTTGGTTCCGTCTTTGGAAAACGCTCCTAAAGGAAAAAGTTCCATTCTTCCGGTTAACGCAAACCCATCATCAGGACTTTTGGTGACATTTCGGCCATTTCCTGTACTAATGGCAGATTTTAAATTATAGGAAAATTTATCTTTCTTCTCATTTAAAAAATAGGTTTGAAATCCAAAATCACGATCAATATTAAAACGAGCATTATTGATGGAACGATCGGTTAATTGCAAAGCTCCCGATGAATTGACACGTTGACGATTTCCCGGTAATTTTGTTTGTCCGAAAGCAAAACTCCAATGTTTGTTAGGTCGATAAAACATAACCGCATCACGAATAATATTGATGTTTTCGCCGGCTTCAATTTCACCTACATCGCCTGGTGCAAAAGACAATTGAATTGCATATAAGAATTTTGGGTTTCCAACATATCCATCAAAACGCAAACGCAAACGTCTTACTTGACCTTCATAGGCGTCGTCTTGGTCTTCATTATTTAAATAACCTAATCTGTTTTGCATTCTAAAACGAATATTGAGTTGAAAAATACTATCGGGAGAAGTCAACCCCAAACCTCTACCATAGTTATAATAAGGTAAAGTGGCTAATTTTAAATCGTTGTCTTTTGTGCTAAATTTTATATCCTGAGCGATTGAAAATGAGGATATTAATAAAAATAAAGTTATGAAATTTGTTTTCATTGGTAGTAGTTGTGTTTGCTCGGCAAAAGTAATTTAATTTTTGTAATGTAAAAGTATTGTAGTGGGATTGTTACCTTTGCAAAAAAAACAACATGTCGAACATCTATTTAGGATATCATTTTACGGTTGAACCGAAAGAATTAGGTTGCGAAATTTTAGTGGCCGAATTGGGCGAAAAACCTTTTGAAAGCTTTATTGAAACCGAATTCGGTGTAACCGCTTATGTTCAAAAAAACCTTTGGACGGAGGATATTTTGGATGATATTTTCATCTTAACTTCTCCTGAATTCACGATTTCTTTTCATGTAGAAGAAATTGAGCAAGTGAATTGGAATGAAGAATGGGAGAAAAATTTTAATGCGATCGATGTCGATAGAACGTGCTATGTTCGAGCACCGTTTCATCCAAAAACAGATGCTGAATATGATATTGTTATCGAACCCAAAATGAGCTTTGGAACCGGTCATCATGAAACAACGCACATGGTTATTCAACATTTATTGGAAACCGATTTGGTTGGTAAAAAAACGTTGGATATGGGTTGCGGAACTGCTATTTTAGCCATCTTAGCTGAAATGAAAGGAGCCAAACCAATTGATGCTATTGACATTGATAATTGGTGCTATTTGAATTCAATTGAAAATGCCGAACGAAATAATTGCAAACATATCACCGTTTATGAAGGAGATGCCTCGTTGTTGATTGATCAAAAATATGATGTAATTATTGCCAATATCAACCGAAATATTCTTTTGAATGATATGAATCGCTATGTTAATTGCTTAAATCAAAATGGTTTATTATTTTTGAGTGGATTTTATAGCGAAGATATTCCTGCCATTGATGAATGTTGTCAAAAGTTAGGTTTAAAATTGGAGAAAACAATTGAACGGAATAATTGGGTTAGTTTGAGGTATCAGTTGGGGTAGTTAGGATTGTTGGATTATTAGATTGTTGGATTATTCGAAAAATCTAATAATCGAACAATCTAAAAATCTTTTAAAATAAATAAAATGAGTACGATAGAAAAAATTCAAGAAGAAGTTTTAGTCGAAGAAGCCGTTGGAATTAACAACGAAATTGTGCTTTTTAATGATGATGTCAACACATTTGATCATGTAATTGACACGTTGATTCGCGTTTGCAGTCACACCAGCGAACAAGCTGAACAATGTGCGATTTTGGTTCACTACAAAGGAAAATGCACTGTAAAAACCGGAGATTTTGATGAGCTAAAACCACAATGCACACAGTTGTTGGAAGCCGGTTTGAGTGCCGAAATTATATAAAAACAGTTGGAAGAATACGGAAAAATACTCATCATCGCCATGCCGGCATTTCTGTTACTGATTGTAATTGAAAAAGTGTATGGCTATTTTAGAGGAAACGACACTGCTCCGTTAATGGATACCGTTTCAAGTTTAAGCTCCGGAATTACAAATGCTACAAAAGATGTTTTAGGCATCAGCATTTCGATTTTAACTTATGAATGGATGGTTTCAAAAGTGGCAATTTTTTCGATTGAAAACACAATACTTAGTTATATAATTGCCTTTTTTGTCATCGATTTTTATGGTTATTGGACACATCGCTGGTCGCATCAAATCAATATTTTTTGGAATAAACACGCGATTCATCACAGCAGCGAAGAATTTAATTTGGGTTGTGCTTTGCGGCAATCGATTTCATCATTTGTGAATTTATTTACCTTTTTATTAATTCCGGCTGCTTTTCTGGGCGTTCCTGCTACGATTATTGCGATTGTTCTTCCGTTACATTTATTTTTGCAATTTTGGTATCATACCAGACACATTGGAAAAATGGGTTTTTTAGAAAAAATCATTGTTACACCTTCACATCATCGAGTTCACCACGCAATAAACAAAGAATATTTAGACAAAAATCACGGTCAAATTTTTATTTTTTGGGATAAATGGTTTGGCACTTTTCAGGAAGAATTAAAAGAAACTCCGCCCGTTTTTGGCATAACAAGACCTGCTCAAACGTGGAATCCGATTAAAATTAATTTTCAGCATTTGTGGTTATTGATACAAGATGCTTGGCGAGCAGAAAACTGGAAAGATAAATTCACAATCTGGTTTAAACCAACAGGCTGGAGACCAGAAGGTTTTGAAGAAAGATATCCTGTTTACAAAATTGAAGATGTGTATGCATTTGAAAAATACAATCCCAAACATTCACCTTTTTTGACTTATTATTCAATTATTCAACTCTTTATTACGTTGGGATTTGTAAGTTATTTATTTGCGAATGTTGGAACAATTGGTTTGCCAAACATTTTTGTTTATGGATTATTCATATTTATCACTATCTACAGTCAAACCGAATTGATGGATACCAACTCAAATGCTTATTTTTTTGAGTTATATCGATTACTTTTCGGATTTGGAATCGTATTTTTTTATGGTGATTGGTTTGGATTAAATTCAGTGATTCTGTTTAGTAATTATGTGCTTGGATTTTACTTTTTAGCTTCCTTCGGATTTTCGTATTATTTTTCTACTTATGAATTTGTTGTATATAAAAATGCTTCTAAAGCTATTAATTCTTGATTAAAACCGATTTAACTTATTCTACCTACCGCACAACTTACAAATGATTTTGCTTTTTCGCCCAATGAATTAGTTTCGCCAAACTCTGGATAACCTAAACTTTGTAACGTTGATTTAACTAATACTAAATCAGCTTCATTTTCATAACGAAAAGAAACTGTTTGCTCATCATTATTTACTTCTACATCAGAAATATTTTCTAATAGAGTAAGTTTTTTAGTGATTGTGTTGGCACAACCATAACATTTTAGGTTTTGAATTTTTATCGTTGATTTCATTTTTAACTAATTTATCTTACAAAATTAGTTAATCCAATAAAAAAGAAAAGTGACAAAAGTTACATAAGAATATATTTTATTTATTTTTATTGTTAGAAAGTTGTATTTTTAAACTTTCAAATTGACTAATATCCCTATGCATAACCAACTTTTTGATTTTAAAAAGAACCACCATCTTCAATTACATTTGACTTTAAAGTGCTTATTTTTTATCATAGCATTCTCAGGTTTTTCTCAAGAGTTACCTCCTATAATTAAATATGCACCAAGTGTTTACAAAGCTGGGAATCAAAACTGGATGATTGCACAAAATAAACAAAACATCATGTATTTTGCCAATAATGATGGTTTGTTAGAATTTAATGGTTCAGAGTGGTTGCTCTACCCTTCCCCTAACGAGTCTATCATTCGGTCTGTTAAGGTTATTGAGGAAAAAATTTACACCGGTTGTTACATGGAATTTGGTTATTGGGAACGTAAACCAAATGGATTACTCGAGTATAACTCGTTAAGTGAAAAAGTAAAATCAAAAATTCTGGATGATGAACAATTTTGGAACATTTTTCAGTTTGATCATTGGGTAATTTTTCAATCATTGAATCAAATTTTTATTTTCGATACTAAATCCAACACGTTTAAATCTATAAAACCGGAATCAGGAATTTTCAAAGCTTATTCTGTAGCGAAATCAATTTATTTTCAAACAGTTAATGATGGGTTTTATGAAATTGAAAATGGTGTTAGTAAGCTCATTTCAAAAGAAAATTTCTTTATTAATAATAAAATTGTATCGATTTATAAGCAAAATAATGCTTTGCTCATATTAACTCAGCATGATGGTTTTTATGAATTCAAAGAAAATAAATTATCAAAGTGGATTACGGATGCTGATGCTGAGCTTAATAACAGTAGTGTTTACTGTGCACAAAAGAACTCTGACGATAATTTTCTAATTGGAACCGTGTCCAACGGGATTTTCATAATTAATTCTGAAGGAAAAACACTTTATCATATCACACAAAATAAAGGAATTAGTAATAACACAGCTCTTTCACTTTTTGAAGATACTGATAAAAATATTTGGATTGGATTAGATAATGGTATCAATTGCATAAATTTAACTTCACCCATTCGAGGTTTTTATGATGAGACAGGAATTCTGGGAACTGTTTATGCCTCTGTAATCTATAAAAACATGCTGTATGTTGGAACCAATCAAGGTTTATTTTATAAAAATAAAGAAGGATTTGATACATTTAAATTTGTTACCGGCACAAAAGGACAAGTTTGGTCACTTTTTTCACATGATGACAAGTTGTTTTGCGGACATGATTCCGGAACTTTTTTAATAGAAAACAACACAGCTACCTCTATATATAATAATTCTGGAACTTGGAAATTTGAACCTAGTCCATTTAATAAAAACTTACTCTTACAAGGAAATTATTATGGAATTTCGGTTTTGGAAAAAATAAATAATACTTGGCAGTTTAAAAATAAAATCAAAGGTTTTGATTATTCCTCAAAATATTTTGAGTTTTCAGATACCAATGAAATTATAATTAGCCATGAATACAAAGGTATATTTAGAATCAAAGTTGATCCTACTTATTCTAAAGTAACGCTTTTTGAAGCTCACGAAAACCCGAAAAAAGGAAAAAATGCTAGTATAGCAAATTTTAATAAAACAGTTTATTATGCTTCAAAGGATGGAATTTTTGCTTTCAACAATAAAAGTAAAAAATTTGAAAAAAGTAAAAAATTAAGTACCGTTTTTGAAAAAGATGAATATTTATCAGGAAAACTAATGACCGATAAATCAAATCGTCTTTGGTTTTTTTCTAAAAACTATATCAATTATTTTTCTTATGGTAAATTGAGTACAACGTTAAAACACAATGTTATTCCCATTCCATCTTCATTAACTAATTCAATGTTGGGATATGAAAATATTTCTCAACTTTCTGAATCTTTATACTTAGTGGGAACCACCGATGGATATTACACTATCAACATTGATGATTTATTGTTTAATAATAACCATTTATATATAACAAATATAGCTACCAATAAACACAATGAATCGTTGACTTTTGAATCAATCAAAGAAAGTGGAAGTTTTGATTCAAACAATAATAACATCACATTTTCTTTCACAGTTCCAAAATATAATAAATACATAATTGCAGAATTTCAACATAAATTAGAGGGATTTCAAAATGAATGGAGTGAGTGGAGCTCAAAACCATCGGTAAACTTTAAAAACCTTCAACCCGGTAAATACACTTTTATTGTACGATCAAAAATTGGTAACTCTATTAGTGAAAATTCAGAGAAATATAGTTTTACCATTTTAAAACCTTGGTATTCTACAAACGTTGCCTTAATTATTTATATTTTATTATTAATTGTCTTAGCCTATTTTATTAATAAAGCCTATCAAAATCACTACTTGAAGCAACAAGAAAAGCTAATTGAAGAAAATAATCGTCTGTTGGAGATTAAAGAATTAGAAAACGAACAAGAATTGATGCGAATCAAAAACCAACAATTAGAACAAGACTTTGAAAGTAAAAATAGAGAATTGGCAGCATCTACAATGAATTTGATTAAGAAAAATGAATTGTTGTCGATGATTAAGGAAGATTTAAAAAACACTACTGAAACATTACCAAACAAAAGTATAAAATCATTAATTACCAACATTAACAAAAATATTAACGAAGAAGACAGTTGGAATGTTTTTGTGGATGCTTTTAATAATGCCGACAAAGACTTTTTAAAGAAAATCAAAATTGCTCACCAAAGCTTAACACCAAACGATTTAAGGCTTTGTGCTTTTTTAAGGCTAAATCTTTCCTCAAAAGAAATCGCTCCTTTGCTGAATATTTCGGTGCGAAGTGTTGAAATAAAACGATACCGTTTACGTAAAAAAATGGACTTACCGCATGAAAAAGGACTTGTGGAGTACATTCTTTCAATCTAAAAAATAAAGTTATCTGCAAAAAAAGCGTTTAATCACAATTGATTAGATGCTTTTTTTAATGTGGTAATTTATCTTTTATTAATCCATATAAAAATGTACCGAAAATAGCTCCAAAAAGAACAAAAGCTACATTATAAAAACCAGCTCCTAAAAGAATAAAAATTGGTCCCGGACATGCTCCAACCAAGGCCCAGCCTAATCCGAACAAGATTCCGCCAATCCAATAACGTGGATTTCCTTTTTCTTTATCCAAAATTTCAATGGGCATGCCATCGATATCTTTTAATTTTTTTCGATTAATAATTTGTATACCGATTATTCCGGTTACAATGGCTGTTCCGATTATGCCATACATGTGAAACGATTGAAAATGAAACATCTCATAAATTCTATACCACGAAACGGCTTCAGTTTTGGTTAGTACGATTCCGAATAGAATGCCAACTACTAAATATTTTACTAAATTCATGATTTAAAAAATTAAAGGTAAAAGTAAATGAGCCATGATTAATCCGCCAATAAAAAATCCAATCACGGCTTTCAATGAAGGAATTTGAAGATTACTCAATCCAGAAATTGCATGTCCGGAAGTACATCCGCCTGCATAACGACTTCCAAAACCGATTAAAATTCCACCCACAATCAAAATAAAAATCATTTTTGGAGATGAATTTTCAAACAATAATTCTGGTAATAATTTTCCTTTTGGTTCATCAATTCCCATCAAACTCAATTGCTCTATCGTTTTTGGATTGATGTTTACGTTGGAAGGATCGTGCAAAAATTGAACGGCTATAAATCCACCAATCATCGCTCCAACAACAACAACCAAGTTCCAACGCTGGCTTTTCCAATCCCAATCAAAAAAAGGTACTTTCTTTCCAATTCCTGTCATTGAACAAAGCGAACGAAGGTTGGATGACATTCCAAAAGTTTTACCAAAATAAATCAATAACAACATCACAACTCCGATTAAAAAACCTGAAATTGACCAATGCCATGTTTGAGATAATAATTCCATAGAAAATAATTTTTAGCAAAAATAAGCATTCAATTTTTGAGTTATACAACAAAAATTACATTTTGATATATATTGTAAAAAAACTTTTACCTTTGACTTCTAATTTGATTGAATTTAAATTATGAAAATTTCAAAAATTGTTCCTTTTATTTTGGTTTTGATGCTACTTTCTTGTGGCGGAATTAAAAATACAATCAAAAACATTGATGATTCGGCTCCAACACCGATGTTGAAAAAAGACAATTCTTTTGTTTTAACAGAGGTTAGTGATGATTCCAAATATGGCTATGATCCGGATTATCCGATAAATATTTTTTATCGAACAACATCTAACGACTCCATTAATCAGGAACGTTTTCTTAAAGCATTAGCCGGACCTAATGGCGAAAAATTGTTTTACAAAAAATTAGAAAGTTGCTGTCCATTTCCTACCAAAAGAAGTGAAATTGGTGCCGGATTTTTAGATGTTTATCAACTTCATTGGGTAGGTTGCAAAAAACCGTTGACACTTTATTTCAACATTTATGAAAAAGGGAAATTGATGGTTCCAAAAGGTTTAACCGCCAAAAAAGATGAGTAACTTTAGTTACAGAATCAAATCAAATTATTTGTATTTTCGCTCTTTAAAAATCGACTATGGATATTACTAAAATACCTCAAATTAATCATACTAACAGCGGAAACTTCTTTGTTTTGGCTGGTCCTTGTGCCATTGAAGGCGAAGAAATGGCTCTTAGAATTGCCGAGCGTTTGGTAGAAATTACTGATAAATTAGAAATCCCATACGTATTCAAAGGCTCTTTTAAAAAGGCAAACCGTTCCAGAATCGACAGTTTTTCGGGAATTGGAGATGAAAATGCTTTAAAAATCTTACAAAAAGTTTCACAAACTTTCGGAATTCCAACTGTAACAGATATTCACACCAATGAAGATGCGGCAATGGCTGCTGAATATGTTGATGTTTTACAAATTCCGGCATTTTTAGTTCGTCAGACTGATTTAGTGGTAGCTGCAGCAAATACAGGTAAAACAGTAAATCTGAAAAAAGGACAATTTATGAGTCCTGAAAGTATGAAACACGCTGTTCAAAAAGTATTAGATTGCCAAAATGAAAATGTAATGGTCACCGATCGCGGAACCATGTTTGGCTATCAAGATATGATCGTTGATTTCAGAGGTATTCCAACCATGAAACAATTTGCGACAACCGTTTTGGATGTAACACATTCTTTACAACAACCCAACCAAATGTCTGGTGTCACAGGTGGTCGTCCGGATATGATTGAAACCATCGCAAAGGCAGGAATTGTGACCGGTGTAGATGGAATTTTTATTGAAACACATTTTGATCCGGCCAATGCCAAAAGTGATGGAGCCAACATGCTTCACCTTGATTATTTTGAAAATTTAATGACCAAATTAGTTGCCATAAGAAAAACCATTAATCAATTTTAATCCATATCATCCAGCAATCCAGTGAAAAATAAATCGCTAATGATTGTGCTCTTTTTTTGTGCCTTTTTTCAACACATATCAGCCCAAGACGTTTTGGCAACTCCTGAAAAATACACAGCCCACAACAAAGGAAAATTCTATCTTTATTGGGGTGGAAATCGAGAAACTTTTTCAAAATCAGATATCCGTTTTAAAGGGGCTGATTATGATTTTACTTTATATGATGTTTCTGCTCACGACAAACCTAAAGGTTGGCATGTTGATTATATCAATCCGTGTAGAATGACTATTCCACAAACTAATTTGAGAATTGGTTATTTTATAACAGACAAATACAACATATCAGTAGGTTTTGACCACATGAAATATGTGATGTATCAAGACAGAGCAGTTGATTTTTCAGGTTCATATCCTAATCAAGGAAATTTTGGAGAAGCATTGCCAAACGGACAAGTTTTGTTGACTGAAGATTTCTTAACATTTGAACATACCGATGGTTTAAATTATGTGAATTCCGAAATCGCAAGAGTTGATGATATTTCAAATTGGTTTAGCATTAACAATACCGATTTGCTTCAAATTAATTTAACAGAAGGTCTTGGCGGAGGATTTTTATACCCAAAAACAAATACAAAACTTTTTGATAAAGATCGTCATGACGAATTTCATGTTTCCGGTTATGGCCTTTCTGCAAAAGCAGGATTGAATATTACTTTTTTAAAGTATTTCTTTATTCAAGGCGAATTAAAAGGTGGTTACATCAACATGAACGACATTAGAACTACTAATGATATAGCTGATAGAGCCGAACAAGATTTTTGGTTTTTTCAGAAGATTTTGGTCGTTGGTGGAATTTTTAGAATTTAATGAAGTGAATATGCTTCTGAAATAATTTCTTTTAGGATAGTAACATCAATTTCATCAAGTGAAAAGTAACGTAATGATTTAAAGGTATTTCGTTTTTCACCTACTAAATAATCTGTATGATTTTGAAGTTGATAGCCTTTATTAAAAGCTAAATCAACAAATTTGCCTTTGTGACTTGCATTTATGAAGCAAAATGGTTTATCGTTCAGATAATAATATGGGATTTTCCATTTAAATAACAAAACTGCATTTGGTAGCTCCTTTTCAATAATCACTTGCAAATTCAGAATTATTTCTTTGTATAATTCGGGTTGATTTAAAATATATTCTTCAGCTGGTTTCATTTTTCAAAAATAATTTAAAAATTGTTTGGTTGTAAATAAAATTATAATTTACTTTGCATCTCAAAGTACTTTAAAAATGGAAAACGAGAAATACCTCAACGACCTTTCTGAAATCAAAAATTTGATGAACCGTTCCTCACGTTTTTTATCGCTGAGCGGACTATCTGGAATTTTAGCCGGAACCTATGCATTAATTGGTGCATATTTGGCTTATAAAACGATTTACTTTGATACTTCTACAATGGGAGCATACAAGAATTTAGTGATTTCAGAAGAAGCTGTTATACGACTATTAGTGATTGCTTTATCTGTAGCTTTACTCTCTTTATTAACCGGAATCCTATTAAGCATTCAAAAAGCAAAAAAGAACAACGAAACCATTTGGAACAGCACCGCAAGACGATTAGTGATCAATTTTTTAATTCCATTAGCTACAGGAGGTTTTTTTATTATATTTCTTATTGAAAAAGAAATGTTAGGTTTAGTTGCACCGCTTACCTTAATCTTTTATGGATTAGCTTGTGTAAATGCAAGTAAATATACAATAGGAGGTGTTCGCTATTTAGGATTAACTTTTATTATTTTAGGTTTACTTTCTACTTGGTTTTTAGGCTATGGTTTATTATTTTGGGCATTAGGTTTTGGCGTTTGTCACATTTTGTATGGTAGTATTATGTATTTTAAATATGAAAGAGGATAGATTATTGGATTGTTCGATTTTTAGATTGTTTGATTATCCGATTTTTAGATAATTAGATTCTTTTCAATATAATAATTTTCAAATTTTATTCATCTGTGTTCCAATAAAAAATAGTAATTCCTTTCCTTTGCAAAATGAAAAACATCATACAAAATATAAACAAAGCCTTTGACCATCGGATCCGACTGGGCATCATGTCGATTTTGATGGTGAATGAAAGTGCCGATTTTAACACATTGAAAGAATTATTGGGTGCAACAGACGGTAATCTTGCCTCGCACGCAAAAGCTTTAGAATCTGAAGAATACATCGCCATTGAAAAACAATTCATTGGTAAGAAACCCAACACCAGCTACAAAGCCACAAAACTTGGAAAAAAAGCCTTTCAAGAACACATTGAAGCCCTTGAGAAATTAATCAAAAAAAACTAATCTATTTTTTTACATTTTAACTTTGAAAAACAAAGTACTTTACAAATGAAAAAACTAATTTACTACCAAAGCATCAGAAAAAATGAAGTGATTGTATTTGCTACGCTAACTCTTTTCTGCTTTCTATTATTATTAATTAGAGCAAAAGTGACACAAAGCGTTTTCTTCTTCTTTTTAATTTGGAACTTATTTCTCGCCTTCATCCCCTACTTAATTTCATTCTTTCTTTTTATGTCAGTTACTTTTCAGGAAAGGAGATTTTTAAGAATCGGAACGCTTTTAGTTTGGTTACTTTTTTTACCGAATTCTTTTTATTTATTAACCGATTTTGTACACCTCAACAAATTTCCGGACGTTCCGTTTTGGTTTGATTTGGTGTTGGTTTCCTCCTTCTCCATAACCGGATTTGCTTTAGGATTATTTTCTATCCGAACCATCGAAAAAATTATTCAACTTCATTATTCCAAAATTCAAAGTCGGATCATGTTGTTTAGCATTATTTACCTAACCGCTTTTGGCATTTACCTCGGACGCTTTTTGCGATTCAACAGTTGGGATTTATTATCCAATCCAATTGACTTGTTTGCTTCTTGTGTGGATTGTCTTTTCATGCGAGATGTTCAAAATTTCACATTAGGATTTGGCACATTTTTATTGGTTTTGTACTTCGCTACTTCATCCTTTATCTCTAAAAATCCAACAATCTAAAAATCAAACAATCAAATAATCTAAAAATCAAAAATCATGGAAAAACAAACCAATTTCTTTCAGTCCAACACCGCAAAAATCATTATGGTTGGCTTTTTAACGCTCATTTTATTGATTCCTCTTCAATTTGTGAAAAGTCTTATTGAAGAACGTTCCATTCGCCAAAAAGAAGTCGTCTCCGAAACTTCTGAAAAATGGGGCGAAGAAATTTACTTTTATGGTCCGATTTTGAAAATTCCATACAAACACACCAGCGAAGTAATTGAATATGATGGCAAAACCAACGTACAAGTAAAAAAATATGTCACCGAAACCAAACTGGCCTATTTCTTCCCGGAAGAACTAAAAAATACTACCGATGTCACGATGGTCAAACCGTTGCAACGCAGTTTGTATAAGTCGAATGTGTTTAATGCTCAAATGGATTTTTCGGGAAGTTATGTTTTTCCGAACTTCAAAATCAATTCGATTGCGGATGAGAATATTATGTGGGACAAAGCCACAATAATGATTCGCACAACGAATTTGAAAAGCATCAAAAGTCAAGTGAATTTAAAATTGGGCGATTCGGTTTATCGTTTTGAACCAACGCAAAACAAGCAAAATGATTCGATGTCCACATTAGAAACCGGTTTGGTGAATCTACAATCGCTTCAGCAAAACAAAAAGCAAATCTTCACTTTTAACATCAATTACAACGGAAGTAAGATGATTCATTTTGCTCCGATTGGTAAAACTACTTCGGCAAAAATGAAATCCAACTGGCCATCGCCGAGTTTTTCCGGGAATTTTTTACCAAATGATAAAAATAAAGTAATTACAGCCAAAGGGTTTGAAGCCGAATGGGAAGTTTTGCACCTCAACAGACCATTTCCACAACAATCCTTCGAAACATTACCAAATGTGAAACTGCATGCTTTTGGTGTCGATTTTATTACAACTGTAGATGAATACCAACAAAACGAACGAGCTTCGAAGTATGGATTTTTGGTCATTGGATTGACGTTTTTAATTTTTTTCCTCATTCAAAGCATTAGTAAAATCAACATTCATATTTTTCAATATTCGATGATTGGATTGGCGTTGATAATGTTTTATACATTGCTGATTTCGATTACAGAACACAGTAGTTTCACGTTGGCTTATGTGTTTGCCGGAGCTTCGGTAATTGTGTTGATTTCACTCTACTCCATCTCGATTTTAAAGAACAAAAAGTTTCCGGCGTTCATCGGAATTTCGCTAACGTTTTTATACACGTTTATTTTTGTGATAATTCAAATGGAAGATTATGCGTTGTTGGTGGGTAGCATTGGATTGTTCTTGATTTTAGCTGCCGTGATGTATTTTTCCAGAAAGATTGATTGGGGAGCGGGGAATTGAGTTTTCTCGTAAAGTTTTTTAATTTTCTCGCAAAGACGCAGAGACGCAAAGGGTTAACTTTTACTTTCCGACTTTGCGGCTTTGCGAGATGAAATAAACCATTAAGAAAGTATGGTTCATTGAGCTTGCTTGGTGAGGTTGATTTCTTAGTGGTTTTTTGTTTTGTTGATAAGTTGGGAGGAATGGGATTGTTAATTTTTTTATATTTGAGAGAATAAAAATACAGAAGCATACTCTTTCTTATATTTCAATTATTTATTTTTAATTAATACTTACTTAATCTTACAGAATGAATTATTGTCAACACACTGACTTAATTAAACTTTCTTTTCCAGAACTTGACTTAGTCAAAGAGTCTGAATTTTATATTTTTAATAATGAAGACTTTGCTGTAAAATTAATCAATCAATGTATCGACTTTTGTGAAAATATTCAAAGTAAAATTAACATTAATATCCATTTTTCTGTTCAATATAGCCATATATTTAATGCTAAAGCTATTGTGAAAAAAAACAATGGTGTAATAATTTTTAATTCAGGTCTAATTGATAAATTAGAGACAATAGTTTTAGATTGTATTGAAATTTTTAGTTATGAAAACATTGCAATTTTAACAATGAATAAAGAAGAAAAAAAAGATTTAATAATTCTTTTTTCTGAATTTTGTATATCATACCTTTTTTATCATGAATTTGCACATATAATGCAAATGTTAGATTCAACAGACCAAAAAAATCAACATCTACAAGAAGAATATTCAGATGTAAATTCCTTTAATATTAAGAATCATGTTTATGAGTTAGATGCGGATCATTTTGGAGTTTCTATGAGTACAACTGATTTGCTAACATACATATGGAATAAACAATATCCAATTAATCCAGTTTTATTATTTAATTTAATTACAATTTCATTATTTACAATTTCTAGTCTCATAATCGAATTTTCGGGGAAAGATTTTAAAACAATTTATTATAAAAGAAAAAGTCATCCACATCCATTAATTAGAATTATTGAATGTACTGAACAGATTCTTTTTTTTATTTCTCAAAATTTTAAAATTGATGAAGTCTTTTTTCAAGCCACTCTTCAAAGAAATATTAAAATTATAGATCAAATTAATTACAGTAGTTGCCGGGCGGTTGGTTATTCAAATTTGCTTGAATATAAAATTCATGAAATAGAAAAATACATCAATGAAATAGAAGAAAATAATAATTCATTTAAAGAATTGATTAGATTCCGATCTCAAGAACTTTCAAATATTTTATTGAGTTAAACCTTTCAGTCTAGCTTAGAATCCTTTTATACACTTCACAATTTAATAATATTAATTTCAAAAAAATTAAAAATGAACATATGAAAAAACTATTCTTTTTCATTTTACTTATATTTGTTGGAATAGTTACTTTCTTTATATACTATAACTCCGCTCAATACATCAAAAACCAAGAATGGAAATATTCAAATGGAATGTATATTGGTGATTGGTTAAATCAAAGTAATATTGAAATTAATAACAGAATCATAAAAGGAAAAAATGCAGAAGCAAAAATTGTTTTCTGCTTTGGCCATAAACTTATTCTAAAAAATATTGAAAACGGCGAAACAGGACATTATGTAAATAAAAATTGAAACAAAAAAAAACGGAAACAACTACTCAAAGTGTTTCCGTTTTTGCATTCAGTCCATAACGTGTAGGACTTTCATTTACTTTTAAGAATTAATCTTTTTCATACACGGTAATAATACCGGCAGCATCTTTAACTTTTAATTCTGAAAGCGTAAGATTCATAATATCTTGTGTTTTTGATACACCATCAATAATTGTTGTTAAATTATTGTGTGATCTTGAATAGGTTCCGGTTTCTGTAATCAAGTCGCATGGAGTAGTTGTAGAATCATATTCTCCTTGATTCACATCGTTGTCAATTTTAAGATCTAGATAATCTTTATCACAACCTTCTTCATTATGTGGATAATCAAATAAAACTTCTTGTCCGGAAATTATTGAACCTACTTTTGATACATTCCATTTACCTACTACAGGTAATAGTGTTTCTCCTTCGTTATCGTCATCACTACATGAAGTGGCAAATAATCCGATAGTTACTGCAAAGGCGAATAATAGACTTCGATTTTTCATAATTTGTTTATTTTATTGTTAGGTGTAAAGGTAGTTGAGTAAGAGAAGGTGCTTGTTACAGAATTATGAGTAAGGTTTATACAATTACGGTCCAAAAGCCAAAAATGCAAAAACCCGGCAATCACTTGCCGGGTCTGGTTTCTAAAATTCAAAATTTGTTAGTGGCTTCCTTCTGCTTCAATTTCATCCACATTTATTCCTTGTTTTTTCAAAATACCTTTTACTAATATGGCAAACAAAGTAAGGTATCCAAAACATAAAACCGGAATAATATACGAATTATGAATACCAATTATATCCGATAATTTACCTTGTAATGGCGGAATAATTCCACCTCCTAAAATCATCATTACTAAGAAAGCTGAACCTTGAGCCGTATATTTTCCTAAACCAATTACCGATAAACTGAAAATAGCCGGCCACATAATGCTACATGCCAAACCACCAGCTAAAAATGCATAAATAGCAACCATTCCATCAGTAGTTAAACCGATTACCATTGCTATTATTCCCATTAAACCAAAAACGGTTAATGTTCTTGCGGGTTTGTCTTTACAGATAAAAAAGGCAATAATTTGAATAAATACACAGAAAACATAATAATATAAAGGCGACATATCTTTGTCTGCAATAATATTTACAATCAAGATAACAGCAAAAGCAATCAAGGGAATAACAATTAAAGCGATGGTTTTCTTTATTCCTTTTAAATCAAAAACAGCGATAGCTCCAGCCCAGCGGCCAATCATTAAACTTCCCCAATACATCGAAATATAAGGTGCAATTTCAGACGACTGTAATCCTCCGAACTCTTTTAAACTAAGTAATTCTCCTAAATTACTTCCCACGGCAACTTCCACACCCACGTAAGTGAAAATGGCTAACATTCCCAATACCAATTGAGGATATTGCATTGCTCCCCAGCCGTCACTTTTCTTTTGAGCACTTTTATTCGCAAAAAGTAAACCACCAACAATCACAAGTAATGCTCCGGAAAGCCAATACATTCTTTCTTTTTCTAATGGATGTTTTAAGGTTTCTATTTCAGCATTTTTATTTGCTATTAGTGTTTCATAATCCGCTGTAGTATCATCAGTTGAAATCTGAGATTTTAAAGTAGACAATTCAATTTGTAATGCATCAATTTTTATAGCTTCTTCGCTTTTATAACTTGAAAAAACAGGAGCAAAACAAATAGCCAGCAATCCGGTCATAACTACTAATGTTGTTAAAGCTTTATTCGCTTTCTCCATCGGTTCGTTAGAAATACCATCAGGAACTTTTTTAGAAAAAAAGAATAATGCTGCTGCTACTAAAAATAATACCCCAACACCAACGTATAATAAAATAACTTTATCTAATCCTAAACTTTTTATTTGATCATCACTCACAGAAGCAGCTGAACCAAATAATGCAAATGCCACGATTAGCGGGCCGATTGTTGTTCCAAAAGAATTGATTCCACCTCCTAAATTCACTCTGCTTGTACCCGTTTTTGGGTCGCCAAGCAAAATGGCAAACGGATTAGCAGCTGTTTGTTGTAAGGAGAAACCTAATGCAACGATGAACAATCCTACTAACATTCCGGCATAAACATTTGCCTGAACTGCTAAAATCATTGCTCCTGCACCTAAGGCCGAAAACAATAAACCATAAACAATACTTCTTTTATAACCCCATTTACTCACTAAATCTTTACCGTTTAAGGCTCCAAAAGCAAATAGAAACAGAGCTCCTAAATAATAAGCTGTGTAAAATGCAAAATCGACCAACTGCGATTGAAATTGATCTAATGAAAAATAACTTTTGCAAAATGGAATAAAAATACTGTTTCCGGCAGCTATAAATCCCCAAAAGAAAAACACTGTAATCAGGGTGTAAAGAGCAGGATAATTCGTTTTTGTAATTTCTTGACTCATTATTTGTTTAGTTAAAAGGTTAGTTATGAGAAATTTTAAATGGTTAAATTTGATTATTAAATAGTAGCTTTTGAAAACATTTTAAATATACATTGAAGCTCTATTAAATTGGTTAATGTTCACAAATAGTTATTAACGAAAAAGTGTTTAAAAAAAGTCGGAATTGAATCGTATTTATTCTGCTTTTTTGATTTCACTTCTGGGTCCGATTCCATTGTTATTAAATGCTTCAATTTGGAAATAATAAACATCCGAACGATCTAAACCATTAAAATAATATTCATTTTTGCCATAAACCATAATGGAACCGTATAATTTGTCCGGCGATTTTCCAAAGTAAATTACGTAACCATCTGCCGCAGGTTCTTGTTGCCACTTGAACCAAACATTTCGTCTTTCACCTTTAATTTTTGGAGCAGAACGTAAGGGTACAAAATTTTGAACATCCTTTGGTTTCTCTCCTGAACCTTTTCCGAAGGCTCTGAATCCACTTAATGCAAATTTTCCGGTTGGCATTCCGTAGTTTTCCAATTTTAAAAACCTTGCTTTTACTGGAGTTTGAAATTCAATGTATTCGTGCGGAACATCTTTGGTGCTTTTACTTTTATCAACAATAATTTTCCAATTTTTACCATCGTTGGAAGCATATAAAATGTATTTATGACCGTTAGTTTTCTCAGGTTTTCCCATTAATTCAGCATCTTGATCGGCATAATTGATTTGTATGGCGTTCACAGTGCTCATTTCGCCTAAATCAGAAATGATAAATTCGCCTTTATTGGCTGTTTTAGCACTCCAATACGTTTTAATATCTTCATTCACGGCAAAATTTGCTTGAAATCCGCCTAAAGTTGAAGAAACTTGTACCGGTTTATTGTAATTGAGCAACATCCAACCTGAAAAATGTTCGTTTAAGTGATTTTTATTTTGAGATGGTAAATAAGTTGGATAGTCACCGTATGCCGTATTACTATACATCACACCATCCTCATCAAAACCGGATGGCCAGATTCCGATACGGCGTTCGAAATTATTTTTCACACAGATTCCAATCGTGGAAACGTGCCAATATTGATTGTTATTGTCTTGATACGTTCCGCCATGCCCTGCTCCTCTTGCAAATCCGCCCGGCTTATAGGAAAATGGATTATGTGGTTGGTATTTGAAAGGTCCAAGTGGATTGTTTCCCACATACACACCATCAGCATATCCACTGAATTCAGTTCCCGGAGCTCCGTATTGCAAATAATATTTATTGTTGTGTTTGGTCATAAAAGCACCTTCGGTAAAAGGTTGCAAAAAGGTGTTATCGTTGTTCTCGCCAAATCGTTCCCAACCATGTTCATCATCATTTAATGCTAAAACAGGAACGGGTTCGCCTTCGGGTTGAAAAGTTTTTCTATTTAATTTCAATCCATATAACGGATATAAATTACTGGAACCGTAATACATATACACCTCATCTTTTTCCTGATCCCAAAAAATTTGTGGATCCCAAGCTCCTGCTTGATGTTTGTGAACCAATTCTTTCCAATCATCAATTTCCGGATTTTTACTCATCCACAACGGAAATTCTTTTGAGTGTGTTGAACCAATTACTAACAACGTATCATTGACAAATGACAAAGAAGGAGCACATAATTCGTCATACACTTTATGTTCCGGACGAAGAAATTTTCGAGAAACAAATTCCCAATTCAGCATATCATCGCTGTGCCAATAACCCCATTGATTGGTTGAAAAAAGATAATACTTTCCTTTGAAAAATGTAATTACCGGATCGGCAGTAGCTCTGTGTTTTCCTTGCGTAACAAAATTTGGAATTGGACAATATCCGTAATCAATACTAATTGGATTACAATAGGTTTTTTGTTGGGAAAACGCAGAAGTTATTCCCATCAAAAAAAATAATATGATATATAGGTTTTTCATATTTAAAAATTTAAAAAAAACCCTTTGAAAAGCTCAAAGGGTTTTCAAGTAAACAAAAACTCAATTATTTAACTAACTCAAATTGTACTTTTTCGGTAGTATTTGAATTTGTTCCGATGAAAACGTCGAACATTCCCGGTTCGGCTACAAATTCTAAATCGTAATTATAAAATTTTAAATCTTCTTCGGTAATTTCAAAGGAAATGGTTTGCTTCTCCCCTTTTTTCAAAAGTATTTTTTGGAAACCTTTCAATTCTTTTACCGGTCTTGTTACAGAACCAACAATATCGCGAATGTAAAGTTGAACTACTTCTTTTCCGTCATAATTTCCGGTATTGGTAACTTCAACAGAAGCAATAATTTTACCGGCAGGAGACATTTTAGTATCCGAAATTTTTAAATTAGAATAGAAAAAAGTAGTATAACTCAATCCATATCCAAACGGATATAAAGGTTCATTACGCTCGTCTATGTAAGTTGTTTTAAATTTTTCAAACTTTCCTTCTTTATTTCCTAAAGGTCTTCCGGTGTTTTTATGATTGTAAAAAATTGGAATTTGTCCGACACTTCTTGGAAAAGTTGCTGTTAATTTTCCGGATGGATTTTCATCCCCAAACAATACATCTGTAATCGCATAACCTGCTTCTGTGCCCGGAAACCAAACATTTAAAATGGTTGAAACTTTTTGCTCTTCTTCCACCATAACCAAAGGTCTTCCTGTGAATAAAACCAAAACAACCGGTTTTCCTGTTTTTAAAAGAGCATCTAATAATTCTTTTTGAACATCTGGGATACCTAATTCGGTTCGACTACTTGATTCACCACTCATTTCAGATGATTCGCCAATCGCAGCTATAATCACATCGGCTTGAGCAGCAACTTGCAAAGCTTCATTTAGCAATTCTTCTTTGGTTCGATTGTCGCGGTTTAATGTTTTTCCGAACATAGTTGCTCTTTCTTCATAAGCAGCATCAGCAACCAAATTACTTCCTTTTGCATAAATTACTTTGGCTGATTTACCTAAAATTTCTTGCATTCCTTTGGTCAATGAAACAGCACTTTCGTGTTTAGTAGCAACACTCCAAGTTCCCGGCATATTTACTGAATTATTTCCGAGTGGACCAATTACAGCGATTGTTCCCGATTTTTTTAAAGGCAAAATTTCTTTTTCATTTTTTAGTAAAACGAAGGATTCTGCAGCGGTTTTCCTTGCTTCTGAACGATGAGCTTGTGTGAAAATATCTGTTTTATTACGTTTTAAATCACAGTAACGGTAAGGATCTTCAAATAAACCCAAATCGTATTTTGCTCCTAAAATTAAACGAACAGCATTATCAATTTGTTGAACAGTTACTTTTCCTTCGTCAACCGATTTTTTTAAAGTGGATAAAAATCCTTCACCTACCATGTCTAATTCAATTCCTGCGTTTAATGCTAAAGCTGAAACGGTTTGCAAATCACCCATTCCGTGATCGGTCATTTCCGGAATTCCGGTGTAATCTGTCACAACAAAACCGTTGAATTTCCATTGTTTACGAAGTACATCGGTCATTAACCATTTGTTTCCCGTGGCCGGAATTCCGTCAATTTCGTTAAACGAAGCCATCACCGAACCAACTCCTGCATCCACAGCAGCTTTGTATGGAGGGAAATATTCGTTATACATTCGAATTCTACTCATGTCTACGGTATTATAATCTCGACCAGCTTCAGGAGCACCGTACAAAGCAAAATGTTTTACGCATGCTAAAATGGTATTGTTTAGTGACAAATCATTTCCTTGATAGCCTTTCACCATCGCTTTAGCAATTTGGCTTCCCAAATAGGCATCTTCTCCGGAACCTTCTGAAACTCTTCCCCAACGAGGGTCGCGGGAAATATCAACCATGGGCGAAAACGTCCAATTAATTCCGTCTGCACTGGCTTCTTTGGCGGCAATTTGAGCACTGCGTTCAATTAAAGGCATGTTCCAAGTACTTGATAATCCTAGTGGAATTGGAAAGGTGGTTTCGTATCCGTGAATAACATCCATTCCAAAAAGTAATGGAATTTTTAATCTGCTTTTTTCAACAGCTATTTTTTGAACTTCTCTGATTTTGGAAGCTGTTTTTATATTAAATAATCCTCCAACTTTTCCTTCTTCGATATTTTTAGCTACATTGGAACTGTTGGCTTGACCGGTTGTAATATCGCCAGAGGTGGGTAAGTTTAATTGCCCTATTTTTTCATCTAACGTCATTTTGGAAAGTAAATCTTCGATAAACTCCGATTTAGAAACAGGAGCTTTGGTTTTATTTCCTTTTTGAGCAAATAATGAGGTTGATATAAGGAGTGTTAGGACTATTGATTGTATTAATTTCATGTTTCTATTTTTTAATCTGTTGGAACATCCATTCGTAAATTGCAGCGTTATTGTAAACTCTGGTCCAACTGTCGTGATTGGCGTCATCAAAAATTGTTAATTCTAAATCTTTTGAACAGCCTTTTAATTTTTTGTAAATGGTGATAGAATAATTTACATCCACTACATCATCTACTAACCCATGAAAAATTCGGGTTGGAATGTTTGCAATTTTGCAATTTTCAATCATCGGAACTCGATCTACAAAACCACAAATTGGGACTAAAGCGGCAAAAGTTTCAGGATGAGCAAAGGCTAAATTCCAAGCTCCCCAAGCTCCCATGCTTAATCCGGTGAGGTAAATTCGATTTGTATCAATCTGATTTTCTTTAACTATTTTTTGAATTAATTGATGTAAAGATTCTGACTCCCAATACTCATTTTCAGGACATTGTGGAGCTAAAATAAAAGCATCAATTGAATTATTTTGAATGTACTTTAATGGTCCGTGTGATTTTACTTTTTCTAAATCAGTTCCTTTCTCGCCTGAACCGTGTAAAAAAATAATAAGTGGTTTTTTCGACTTAACTTTTTCGGGTTTATGAAGAATGTATCCATATGAAACTTGCTTTTTAATTTCGGTAGAAAAGTTTCCTTTTAATTCTTGTGAAAAAAATTCAAAAGGAAAAAATACTAGTAAAATTAAAAGAAGTAGCTTTTTCATACGATAAAAATTTAAAATCCGTGTTGACTTGACGAAAATCCTAAGTTTTGAAGTCCAGTACGAACTTCAGGTGCTTGCATAAACAAATTCCATAAAAATCCGGTTCTATGGTTTTCAATCATAGGAACAATCGTTCCTTGATCGATGGCAAGATAACGTTTTGTATACCAATTGTGATGAGGCGAAAATGCATCGTAAGGCCCGGCAACTCCAATCAAACGGTCTTTCCATTCCGGGTTTTCATAAAAGTATCGCAATGCTTTCATTGATTCTTCCGGTGTGTAGGGAAATGAAGATAAAGCAGCTGTTGGTGTAATCACTCCTCTGTCATTTCCGGGTTTATGGTCTGTATATCCAACTGTACCATTCGAATTTCGGGTATAACCAGCAGTTAATCCCCAACATTCATCGCTATAGCCATCAAAGTTCCCTGGATTTGCTACGCAGTAAGCATGCATAATTTTTGTATGGTTTTGAGTAAGTTCCCAATAATTAGCATATTGGTCCGTTAATCCGCGAGGATCTAATCCTAAATAGGAATAGTGTGACCAAAACATAGGACCTACAATCGAAGCTCCGTTGTAATTAAATATTTTTGGAATACCATAATTTGAAGCCGAAGTCACAATGTTTCCATTTCTTGCCCAAGCTTGATGATATGCTTCATTTGGAATTGGATGTGTTGGCGATGAAGCTCCCATAATGTAGGTAATCAAACATTCGTTGTAACCTTCTAATTTAAAATTCAATTGCCATTCGTAATCCGGAGACCAATGCCAATACATTGCATTTTCTCCTTTTGTGTACCAATCCCATTCAACACCTTTCCAAAGATCATCTGCTTTTTGAGCTAATGCTTGTTCTTCCTCTGAGCCATCTTTAAAATATTCGCGAATGCAAATTAAAGCTTGACACATAAAAGAAGTTTCCACAATATCTCCACCATTATCAATCGTTCCAAAAGGTATAGTATTTCCGTTTGCTCCGTTTATCCAATGGCTCCAAGCACCATGAAATCTATCTGCATTTTCAAGAAAAGTCAATGCAGTTTGCAAACGTCCGACGGCTTCACCTCTAGTTACAAATCCTCTTTCAATCCCTACCAAAATAGTCATTAATCCAAAACCTGAACCACCAGTTGCTACTAAATTAGCATCTACATGAGACTCTTCCACGTGATAACGTTCGCGTGCTAATTTTGAATTCACTTCGGCATAATTCCAGAAATATTTAAAAGCATCTCTTTGAGCTAAATCTAAAATTTCTTGATCAGTCATGGGAGGAACGAGTACAACATCATCTTCTTCAACAACCACGTCATCATTATTTTTTGAACATGAGCATGAAATGATAAAAAATTGTAGTATAATTAAGATTCTAAGTAGATTATGCATGGATTTGTGGTATTTAGTTGTAAAATGATTGAAAAAAAAACCTAACAGAATAAATCCTGTTAGGTTTTCCGAATGAAAACAATTTATCTTCCTGCTTTTTCAAGCTCGTATAAAGCTCCAATTTCAGCTTGTGTTAATGTTTTATCATAAAATCTTACTTCGTCAACTTGACCTTTTAATGCTTTATTCCAAGCATCAACATTAGTTCCGGCCACTACAGTTTCTAAAGCTCCAATAACTGGTCTTGTAGGTGTAAAGTGATTCAACAAAAATGCATCTCCTCCATTTCTAACTTCCCAAGCAGAATTGGAAATTTTTACACCATTTACATACAATCTATTTGTTGCAGAAGGACCATCATACACATATACAATATGTGCCCATTGACCTCCAATTTTGTTTGCATTCCAACTATGAGTTGCATCCATCCAATCTTCTTGTTTCAATACATTTACTGCATCTCCACCGAAATCTGTTCCGTCTTCTTTTTTAATTCGGAAAATTCCTTTTAATTGGATTGAATCACTTGATGTTAATCCATGAGTTTCACCGATTAAATTTAAATTTCCAAAAGGTTCATTAGATCTAGTTAATGAAAAGATTGGAGAAATATGACTATCACTTTCTGGTGTTAATCTTGTATTAGTAATTTTAGCCCAACAGCTTATAGATGCACTTCCAGAAGTTGCACTCAAAGCCGCAATTGATGGATATGCTAAGTATCCTTCGTTAAAACTTGCGCCTTGTCCTTTAATTCCTGTAACGTAGGTTGTTGCTACAATAGAAGATGGTGCAGTACTAGAAATACTCTCAATTCCGTTTCCATCAAGAGGCCAATACGCTTTTAAGGCACTTGCTGCTACTTCATCTGCATTATTATAACCACCGATTGGCGGTAATGATGGACCTGAATCGTCATCTCCACAGGAAATAATAGATGCTCCAATAAACAGCATCGCGATTGTTTTCATAGTTAATTTAATTGTTTTCATAATAATAATTGTTTAAATGTTTAATATTAAAGGTTAATTTATTTTTAATAACCGGGATTTTGAGTTAACAAACCTCCACTAGCAATAATTTGATCATTTGGAATTGGGAATAATTCGTGCGTCCCTATGATGAATGTTTTTCCATCTGCGGCCATAGCACTTGATGCTGTTCCTGTTCGAACGATATCAAACCAACGGTCGTGCTCCATTGCCATTTCCCAACGTCTTTCGTTTAAAATGGATTCAAGTGTTACCGAGTCAACAGGATCTAAACCTGTTCTAAGTCTGATTTCATTGATTCTATCTTGAGCTTCGCTTGTCATTCCGATTTGAAAACCTGCTTCTGCTCGTATCAAAAGAATATCGCTGTATTTGAGAATTCTGAGATTTTTGGCTGTTTCACCTTTATCATCATTCCAAGATTCTGCTAAACTACTATGGTAGGCTTTGTAATTATACCTAGGATTATTCCACGTATTAGGGGCAACAAATCCATCCCATAACACCGACGGGACAAAAATTACTGTGGCCTCTTTTCTCACATCTCCCGGCAAATAGGAATTTACTAGATTTACCGATGGAGTATTGAAACCCCAACCTAAATCGGGCGTTCCTCTTGGTCCTTGAACATTTGTATAATCACGAATTCCTTTTGTTAATGTCGCTTGAACTTCAAAGATTGATTCAGACTGGTTTTCACCAATTTCTCGCCAAACATGTGCGTAATCAGCTAGCAAAGCATATTGACCGGAAGTAATGACTTCACCTGACATATCATAGGATTCTTGCCATTTTTGTTGATATAAATAGGCTTTTGCTAATAAAGCTTGAGCAGCTCCTTTTGTAGCACGACCTAAATCATTGGGTGAATATTGTCCTCTTAGGGGAAGTTTTTCAATGGCATCAGCTAAATCCAACTCAATTTGAGCATAAACTTCTTGTTTTGATTTTCGAATAAATACAACTTGATTGATTGTTTCTGAATCATTGATGTCAATTTTTTCAACAATAATTGGTACTCCACCAAAACATCGGACTAAATCGAAGTAAAACAAAGCTCTTAGAAATTTAACTTCTCCAATTAATCTATTTTTTAAGACCGGATCAATCGTCAATAATTCGAGATAATACAATGCGTTATTTGCTCTGTAGATTCCGTCATATCGACCTCTCCAAACATCATTAAATGAAACATCTACAGCAGAAAAAGTTAGATTATCCATTTTATGTTTATCTGTTCCTGTGTCGGTAGGAGTTGAACCTTTATCAGCATCATCCGATGTAATACTGGTTATTCCAATCCAAGGAAATGAATACATATTGTAATCTAATAATTTATTATAAACACCATTTACTAATTGAACAGCATTATCCGGATTATTCAAAAAATCAAATTCCGTTTGAGCATTATTAGGTTCTACATCTAAATCATCTTCACATGATAAAACGAAGATTGAGATGAATAAAAGGCTTATTATATTGAATTTCATAGTGCGATTCATGGTTATATTTTTTTAAAAACTAACATTAAGTCCTAATAAAAATGATTTATTGGTTGGATAAGCGTCTAATTCGATACCTGAATTACCTAAGGGATCGGCGTTATTTCCTCCCGCTAATTCAGGAGAATATCCAGTAAATTTTGTGAAAATAAACGGGTTAATTGCCGTTACATAAAGACGAACTCTATCTATTTTTTCATAAAACTTTGGAAATGTATATCCAACTGTGATATTATTAATTCTAAAGAAAGCTCCATCTTCAATATAATAGGTTGAAGAAATAGGGATGGTATTAAACGGAAGTGGATTTTCGGCATTTGGATTGGAAGGAGACCAGAAGTTTTCCAATACATCAAATTCTACATTTTCTCCTCCAAAACGTTGTGCTTTTTTACCGTTATACAATTTATTTCCACCAACTCCGTATGTATCAACTGAAAAATCAACATTTCTGTAATTACCGCCAAGGCTTAATCCGTAAGTATAAGTTGGTAAATAAGAACCTGCAACTACACGTTCATCGCTGTATGTAAAAGCTCCATCTCCATCAATACCTGTAACTTCATACACATAAAAGCTTCCTAAAGCTTCGCCAACTAACACTTGTTTTGTCCATTGACCGTTGTTAATACTTCCACCAATATAATCGGCAAAAAAAGCATTGCTGACACTAGTTAGTTCATTTTTGTTATAGGATATGTTTCCTGAAACCCAATATCTGAGGTTATCGTTTATACTATCATCCCAACGTAGAGAAAACTCTACACCTTTATTACTAACATCCCCTGTGTTAACGGTTACTCGATCAGGAGAGAGAACAGTTGGTAATGTAACCGGAAGAATTACATTTTCTGATTTTCGATCATAAACATCCAAAGCACCGGATAATTTATTATTTAAAGTTTTAAAATCAAGACCAAAATCAATCTCTTTCATAGTTTCCCATGTTAAATTCGGATCTACTTGATAAGGTTGATTACTTCCCGGATAAATAGTCTGATCGGCTCCAAAAGCATAATTAAATCCTGCTGCAAATACCGGAATATTTAATGCGTTTAAAGTATTTCCATTTCCTACTTCACCATAACCACCTCTTAATTTCAAGTAATTCAAAATTTTTGAATTTTGCATAAAATTTTCATTAGAAATTACCCAACCTGCTGAAACTGCTGGAAAATTCCCCCATCTTTTAGAATCTTGAAAAGCACTAATTCCTTCTCTTCTAAGTGATGCTGTAAAAAGGTATTTACCGTCAAATTCATAATCTACTCTTCCAAAATAGGCCAATGATACTAAAGGAGTTTGTCGAAGATTTGAAACCACAGCACCTGGAGCCGTTTCTTCGTTATAAGATGAAAGATCTAACGACCAATAATTTGATTGTACGGGAACATTCCAACGTGTTCCATTTAAATTTTCGGATATATTGGATGTTGTTCTAGACATACCGGCTGTAACGGTCACTTCATGTTTGTCAAATACTTTTTGGTAGGTTAAAAAATTATCCCAATTCCAACGATAAGAATCTCCTCTACGTTGTTGTAAAATATTGATTGGAGCATTCGGTGAATAATCTTCAATTCCTAAAGTCGCATTTTGAGAAAGCCAAATTTCTCGACTTGGTGTAAAACTATATCCTTTAGACCAGTCAAAAGTGGCTCCAAAATTAGAGGTAAATTTTAATTCATCTAAAATTTTCAATTCGGCACCAACTGAACCAAAAAGAGTTAAATTTTTATTTTTTTCATTGGTGTAGAAAAGTTGTGAAACTGGGTTCCCAACATTGTTAAAGCGGTCACTACCATTTATGTCAATGAGTCCAGTTTCCGGATTTCTTAACGGTACTCCCCATCGACCGTTATCAAATCGAACCGGCACAATGGGTGATTGCTTATATGCATTAGTGAAAGCACTTAATGGTTTTGGTGTATTTCCAACAATAGAAATATTAACTGCTTGCGAAATTTTTAATCGGTCATTTAAAAGTTTAAATTCATTTCTTGAGTTAATGTTTGTTCTTTCAAATTGAGTACCATTCAAAATTCCCTTTTCTTTATAATTCGTAGCTCCAAAATAATAGTTTGCATTTTCGCTACCACCTGAAACTGAAATATGATTACTCATTACTTCACCTGTATTGGTAATCTCATCTAACCAATTCGTATCATACGGTTGATCAAAATTAAAATATGAAGAAGAACCTTGAGCTGTATTGTTGTAATAGGCAAAACGATAAGAATCAGACATTTCAACCTCTCTTTGAATAAATTTTTGTCCGTAATACGAATCAAAATTTACTTTCATCGTTCCTTTTTTACCTTTTTTTGTCGAAATAACAACCACTCCATTTGATCCTTTTTGACCATAGATAGCTAAGGAAGAGGCATCTTTCAAAATATCCATTGTTTCAATTTCGTTAGGACTCAAGCCATTTAAACTGGATGCTTCTATACCATCTATAACATATAATGGATCTCTTCCTCCCAATAAAGTTCCTAGACCTCTAATTCGAATGGAAGGATTTGCACCAGGTTCATCATTAGTAACAATATTAATCCCCGCAGCTCTACCTTGAATAGACTGAACAGCGGATTGAGCCGGCGTTTTAAGAATATCTGCAGATTTGATTTGTGAAACTGAACCAGTAATTGAACCTGCTTTTTTTGTTCCATAACCTACAACCACTACTTCATCCAGATTTTGATTTTTATCGTCTGCTAAGGCAACGACCATTCCTTGACTTGCGGAAACTGTTTTCTTTTCAAAACTTAACATAGAGAATTGAATCTCGTCTCCCGGTGATGCTTTTACAGTAAAGTCACCATCGAAATTGGTTACTGTATTTTCTTGTGTTTCTAAAACTAATACAATTACATCAGGTAATGGCATTCCATTTGTATCTGTAACTTTACCCGAAATTTCCTGTGCTTGTAATAAGGATTGAAAAGTTAATGCAACGAGTATAAAAATATACCTTGTCATAATAGATGAAAGTTTATTTGTGTTAGTGTTGTAAAGATAGCAACTAAAACGTTGTAGTAACTTATAATATTTCACTACACTACTACATCAAAACTTATTAAAAAATATATAAAATATTGATTTACAAATTTTTGTAATATTAAATTAATAACATCAATACATCGTAAAAAAAGCAGTTTGATGTAGTTTTGATGTGTTAATTATCATCAAAAAATTAAATTAAATACTGAATAAAGAATAATTCTATCCTAACTTTTATAAATTAATCATAAAGTTAGATAAATTTTCATCAGAGTTTAAATCCAATTTTTTTCGTAATCGGTAACGATGAAGCTCAACTCCGCGATAAGAAATATTCATCAACGGAGCAATTTCTTTTGAAGACAAATTCATTTTTAAATAAATGCAGAGCTTGATGTCTTTTGAAGTAAGATTAGGGTATTTTTTAGTTAAACGATGAACAAATTCTTCGTGGCTTTGAAAGATGTTTTTCTCAAAATTTTCCCATTCCTTTTTGTTGATGGCATTAACTTTAATTGATTTATTAATTTTATTTTTTAATTGATTTAAATCGGACTCTGTTTCCAAAATACGCTTAATCGATTCAATCATCTCCGATTGTTTGGCTATGGATAATGATTTTCCGGCTACTTCGGAAGCCTTCGTTTGTACTTGAATTTCCAAAATATGCTTTTCATATTCTTGTAATTTCAATTTGTTTTCAGCTTCCAACTCTATTTGAAGGATTTCTTTTTGATGTTTTAATTCTTCTTCTTTCAATTTTAATTTTTCTTGGTACCGAACTGTATTCCATCGATAATAAAGAAAAAATAATATTGAAATAAATAAAATGTACACTAAAATCATCCAAACTGAAAGATACCAAGGCTTGGCTACAAAGAAATTAAATTTTGAAATTAAATTAAATTGTTCGCCATCGTAATGAAAAATTGCTAATTTTTGAATGCCACTTGATAAATTATTTAAAACTAGGTTTCCATTTTGAATGGGCAAATAATCTTTAGAATCATTTAACTGATAAAATAAACCCGCACGATTGTATCCGAAATATTCAGAAATAACATTTATTTCAACTGATTTATTATGTTTTACTGTAGCGTTTTTTTGAATATTTTCTCCTTGGCTGAAGGCTTCAATAGTAACATTTTGATTTTTTATTTTTGAATTCTTAAGTTGGAATGTAAAAAAACCATCATCTAAATTCATAATCAGTTGATTATTATCTCTGAAGACTTTTGTGTCTTGATTGATAATTTTTCCTTCGTAATATTTTTCCGGAATCAATTCCCAAATAAATTTATCTTCAATTTGATGAATTACATAGAGAAATTTATCTTTCAAAACGATAAAATTTTCATCATCAATTGGAACAATTTCTGAAATTGAAGAAAAATTCGAATTAAACAATTCATTTTTAACAAGTTTGTCCGTTAAAGAATTGTATTGATACCAAGTTGTGTCTATAAAAAATAAAATTTCACTTTTAAACTGAAACAATTTTACTTCAAAATCATTTTCAATTTTATTCTTTTGCGTAATGTTTTCAATTTTATCAAGTTTGAAATCCGGTTTGAATTTTATTCGATATAAACTCCTATAATTATCAACCGCCCAAATTTCGAGTGGCTTAATTTGTACAATGTTTTTGATTGGTTTGGTCAAATTTTGAACGATTTGATAATCACTATAATCCGTTGGAATATTATACATAACAATCCCTGAATAATTAGCTTGGTATATCTTTCTGTCCAAATCACTTTTTAGAATTTTCCAACCGCCGCTGACTTGGTTTTTTTTAATCAATTGATTTCCGTCATAAACAAATGTTCCATCATTATGACCTATAACAAACTGATTATCAATTTTTTGAATGTCCCAAACTTGACCTTGAGAATTTGGGATGACTTCTAATTTCTTATCTTTATAATTAAAAACACCGTGATTGGAACCTAATAGATAACCATTATCCGTAAAAGAAACCGAATAAACAGAACCCAAAACACCTGTATTATCTGAGAAAATAGAATATGGCGAATTAATTTCGATGTGTGAAATTCCGTTATCCAATCCCAACCAAATATCATTTTCCTTATCAAAACCAATGCTGAGCACGGAATTGTTTTTGAGCGAATTATTTCGACTAATATTTCTAAAAGTATTTCCCTCAATATCAACCAAATATAATCCCCTAAAAGCTGTTCCGATGGCTAATCGTTTCTCATCAATGAATTTTGCTGTAATGATAATTTCATTTTTAAGAATGTCATTCAGCGAACTATTCCAAGCTACTAATTGATTGTTTTTTTGAATAAAAACACCGCTTTTTTGGGTAAAGAAATACAGTTGATTTTGACTTTTATCGATGGAATGAACAACGTTGTTTTCGAGTAATTTCCATTGCTCAACTTTTGCAAATGACTTATTTCGAAATTCGTAAATTCCGTTTTTTACGGTCGCCAAATACATTTTATCATCAATTACAAAACAATAGGAAATTTGAAATGGAATTCTAATTTTTTCGATATTTTTTCCATCATAAACAAATAATTCATTGAAGGATTGAAAGTAAATTTTCCCCTGAAATTTTACGATTTTCCAGATTTCCTCATTATTAGAATAACCGCTAAAAAGGTTTTTTCCTTTTGATAATGAATGATAAATCATTTCGCCTTTTTCTCTTTCCCAATAACCAAATTCGGTGTAAGAACCGCTGTAAATTCGGTTTCCATCAGAAAAAACAGATCGTATGATGGTTTTGTTTGGTAAAATATATTTGTCCCACTTTACGCCATTATATCGTAAAAAATAATGATTATTTGCAAAATACATTGCATTATCACTTCCTTGCGTAACGCTCCAAACCTGATTGTCACCATTGTAATTTAACTTGGTGAAATTTTCAACAAACGGTAGAAGTTCCTGAGAAAATACATTCAAAGAAAAGAAAAGAAAAAACAAATACTGAAATCTAAATTTCATGCAAGTAGCTATTATTTCTCAAATGTAAAAAACAATTCGGACTTAAACACTACTTGCAAAACCTATCTATTTAACAGAAACTAAATTTTCATCAACATATTCTTGTAAGTACGCAAATCGAGGAGTCAATTTTCCGTTTTCGGTAATTTTTGCCCGTTGAAGAATTCCGTCTTTATCACCATTAAAAAAGGATGGAATGACGTGTTCCATAAACATTTCGCCAAAGCCTTCACTGGCATCTTTTGGCAATTCACAAGGCAAATTATCCACACTCATCACCATAATAGAGCCAGGATGCGTATAGGAAACTTCTTTGTGTTCATAAGGCAAGTATCCAAAGAAAGGATCGGCAATCGTTGATGCTTTTATCGTACAAGCAATCGGTCCGTCAACATCACAAGAAATATCGGCTACGACTTTTATTTTAGAATCTTTCGCTTTTAGCATTTCTTGAGTTAATATATAAGGAGCATCATTTCCATAAAAATGACCGGTTATGAACACATCTGATACTTTTGTGAAACGTTCAAAATCAGAAACATATTCTTTTGGGTTTGAATAAAAATCTTGATTATCTAATTTTTTTCCGTCTTTTCGTTTATTATAATCTAATACATCAAGTTGCACATAAACGGGTTCAGAATAATTTTTGTTTAAGAAATTTTCGACTGAAACTTCTTTGATTTTCATTCCGTCTAAGATTTCCTTTGCTCCCATTCCTACTTTACCTTTTCCAGTTAGTACAATTTTGATGGGTGGTAAAACTTGTCGTTTTAGTTTTGCAATCAATTCGTCTTTTCCTTTTAATGTTTCTGCTTTTGGTAAAGTAAATAATTCATACTTAATTCCAAAACCACGAAAAGCATTGTAAGTTCCTACAATTCCGGCATAACGACCAAAACCAATTAATCGTCTGTTTTGAGCATCAACAATGGTTTCGTGATCATACAATTCGATGTTTTTAGCTAAAATTGCTTGTAGTAACTTTCGGTTATGAACTTGCTTTTTGATGGTATGAGAAAAGAAAAAGTACTTCTTATTGGGAATTAAAGCATCCACTGGAACTTCTTTAACACCAAGTAAAACATCGCAATCTGAAAGATTTTCCGTTACTTCAATTCCTAAAGCAACATAATCTGCATCAGGAAAAACCCTAATATCTGATGCTTCTACCTTTATTTTGGCCTCAGTAAATTGTTGTTGTAACCGAACCAATTCTTCGGGTGTAAAAACAACTCTTCTGTCTGGCGGATTTTTGCGTTCTTTGATGATTCCGAATGTCATTTGTGATATTTTTATAGCAATTTTTAAAAATTGTTTCAAATATAACATTTCTGATTTATTTAGACAAGTTTTATTTATGACAATTTTTCATGTATATTTGTGGTCTGGTTTTTGATTTAAGTTAGGTGTTGCCGATAACTGATAACATACAACGGATAACAGAAAACAGAAAAAAATGGGGTCGACCGGTTTTGACAGCGGGTGGAACTAAACGGTAAGCACGTCGAGCATTGGACATTTGGCTCGTAAATATCAAGGTTCACAACTTATAAACGGCGAAAATAATTACGCTTTAGCTGCTTAATCTGAATTATAGTAAGATTTGCCTCGTTCCTACTAGGTAGGAAAGCTGGATTCTCCTCAAAAGCCTTGGTTTGTGGCGTTTGATTCAGGAGAACTGTAAAAATAAACCTAGGAAGGGTAAAGCTTTAAATCCCTTCTGACAACTATAAAGCTAAGCAAGAAGTGGCAGCCTTTGGCCTTGCTTTTTGTCGAAAACTCAATCAGAGGATAAACGCGTAGAAAGCTCTTTGGTTGCTTGTTTGGACGAGAGTTCGATTCTCTCCGACTCCACATTTTAATTATCAAATTAAGCTAAAACCCTATAAATCGTATGATTTACAGGGTTTTTTGTTTTTACTACTATTCAAATTATTCAATTAATCGTTTTTCATCGGTGCTAAAATCGGTGACCCACAAAAAATTCAATTTTAGGGACACCGAATTTCTTGTCAGCCCAATGATAGCAAGCAGTTCAAAAGATGAACATCTTGTATGAAAAAGAATAAAAAAGTAATTTGATAACATAATTTGGTCACCACAAAATGAAACATAAACTGTCAATACTTTTCTTCGTGAAAAGTTCTAAAGCAACAAAAAGCGGATTAGTTCCTATTTATCAAAGAATAACCATCAACGGTGCAAGAATAGAATTAAGCACTTCAAAATTTGTAGAAAGATCAAAATGGAATGCTTCTGCAGGTAAAATTAAAGGAACCAATGAAGAAGCAAGGCTAATAAATAGTCATCTTGATATTCTCAGAAGCAAAGTGTATGAAACTGAAAATTGGATGATTAATAACAGTCAGGATATTAATGCACAAACTTTCAAAAATAAATTTCTTGGTGTTGAGGAAAAACAACGGCAGCTCATCTTAATCTTTGAAGATCATAACAAGCGTATGAAAGAACTAATTGGATCTACCTTCGCTAATAATACCTTCAAAAAGTATGAAACGACATTGAGCCATATTAAAGAATTTCTAAAAGTTCAATACAATCTAAACGACATTTCAATTAAACGGGTTGACATAGCCTTTATAAATGACTTTGATTTCTTCTTACGCCATACAAAGAAATGTAACAACAATTCTACCATTAAATACATCCGAAATTTTGGAAAAATAATTAAACAATGTTATGTAAACGGTTGGTTAGAAAGAGACCCAATGCTCAATTACAAGGGAAAGGTAAAAGAAATTGAAAGAGTCTATTTAGCTCAGGAAGAGATTGAGTTACTTTTGAATAAAGAATTCAAAATAAAACGACTTGAATTAGTAAGAGACATGTTCCTATTTAGTTGCTTTACCGGATTAGCCTACATTGATGTGTATAATCTAACTAATTCAAATATAATCATCGGAATTGATGGCGAAAAATGGATTTCAACAAAAAGACAAAAAACAGAAAGTCCTTCCCGAATTCCTATCCTACCGGTTAGTCAAATGATTATTGATAAATACGAAAACCATCCACAATGTAAAAATGAAGGTAAACTCCTCCCTATTCTATCCAATCAAAAAATGAATGCTTATCTAAAAGAGCTCGCCGATGTTTGCGAGATCGATAAAGAATTAACTTTCCATATCGCCAGACATACTTTTGCAACTATTGTAACATTAACTAATGGTGTTCCTATAGAATCGGTGAGTAAAATGCTTGGACATAAAAATATTCGTACTACGCAACATTATGCCAAAGTTTTGGATAAAAAAGTGAGTGAGGACATGAAGATTTTGAAAGATAAGTTCCTAATTAATATAATCTCAAAAAAAGCAAATAATTGATCTCATATGCTAAAATTAAGTAAACTTAAGTTCAGTTAAAACTCATTGTTTGATAAAAAATGATTACTGAAAAATGCTAAATTAATTTTCATATAAACTATTCAAGAATATCAAATTCTATAAAAAAGATTTGAAAGAAGTTACCTTTTCTTCTGTTTCAGAGCATATATGGAAATATGTCTCATCTGCTGCTACAACGATTTGGCTAAAATTAATGGTTTTTCAACCAGCTGAATATTAATTTGTTATGCTTTTTTAAATGTCTTTAATTTTTTTAACAAAACACAAAGCAACTTATTCTACATATTCTCATCTGAAATGGAGCTATCAAAAAGAAAAATATATGAGTAACCTAAAAAGTGTTTTTTTAGAAACACATAACATCAGAAATCTATATTCCGGTTTTGGACAATTCAATTTTAACTTAGCTAAAGCATTAAGTGCCGAAAATGAATTTCTTAAAGAACATAATGTAGTACTTAATTGTAATAGTGATAGTGCCAAAAAAGAATTGGGTAAAAAGCTACATTATAACAAATATTTTCCAATCACTAGGTATCCGCTATTTCGTATTAGGGAAAAATATAGTTTATGGCACTCTGTAAATCAAAATACAAAAATTGAACCTTTTTCAAATGATATCCCCTATCTATTAACTGTACATGACGTTAACTTTATCGAGGAAGATCATGGTAAACGTTTGGACTTTAGAATCAACCAATTTAAAAGTAAAATTGAGCGGAGTCGTTCCATAGTTTATATTTCAGAGTTTGCTAAGAAAAGTACCCACGAACATTTTAAAATTCCGAACATTCCTGAATACGTAATTTATAACGGCAATACATTTAATGATAATTCTATGATGAGTGACAATAACTCTTGTACCAATTATATACCCACGAAACCTTTTATATTTTCGATTGGGAAGTTAGTTGAAAAAAAGAATTTTCATACCCTTGTTGAAATGTTAATGTTTTTACCTGATATTGAGTTACTCATCGCAGGAGATATGAATACTGCGTATGCTGAAATGATAAAAGAAATGATAATAAAATATCAGTTTGAGAAAAGAGTCTTTTTAGTTGGTACAATTACAGAATCCGATAAAAGATTTTATTATAAAAATTGCTTGGCATTTGCATTTCCTTCGTTAAGAGAAGGTTTTGGATTGCCTGTTTTAGAAGCGATGACCTATGGAAAACCTGTGTTTTTATCCAAATACACATCATTGCCAGAAGTTGGAGGTACTAAGTCTTTCTACTGGGATAATTTTGATGCTCAATATATGGCAACTGTTTTTCTTGAGGGATTAACTACGTTTGAAAATAATAAAGAGCTGTTTACTTCTGAATACATCGCCCGTTCACAACAGTTTACGTGGGAAAATGCAGCTAAACAATATATAGAAGTATATAAAAGCATTTTATAAATTATCGAAAATAATATCATAGTTCCCTAAAAAATAAAAAAATCTCTTTAATGAAGAACTTTAAAAGATTCCTTAAGTATCTTATACCCTACAAAAAAATCCAAATTCTAAGCATTTTTTTTAACGTACTATATGCCCTTTTTTCTTCCCTTTCAATGCTTTCTTTACTACCTATGGTCAAAGTCCTTTTTGATGATGGAGAAAAGTTGAGAGTGAAACCGGAATTTAATGGGATTAGAGATTTAAACTTAAACTACATTGAAAACTATCTTAATTATTTTATTACTACAACAAAGGATGCAAACGGTCCATTAATTACTTTAATTACCATTGTAGGCTTCGTATTAAGTACATTTTTACTAAAAAACTTTTTTAATTATCTGTCTATTTTATATATGACGTATTTAAATAACGGCATTTTAAAAGACTTAAGACAAGATGTTTACAATAAAGTAATCACATTGAACGTAGGTTTTTTTTCCAATGAACGTAAGGGCGACTTGATGGCTAGAATGACCTCGGATATACATACCATCAAAGTTTCTTTTATGAGTATTTTGATGATGGTAAGAGAGCCTCTGACTATCTTTTTTACACTAATAGGTATGTTTGCTATAAGCTGGAAACTAACCATTTTTGTATTGTTATTTATTCCTTTGTCCGGATTTTTAATTTCAAAAGTGGGAAAAAGTATTAAAAGTCAGTCTGGGGATATCTTTGCTTTAGAAGGTGGTTTGTTATCCATTATAGAGGAAACGTTGGGAGGTATAAAAATCATCAAGAATTTTACTTCAGAACCTTATTTTTCAAAAAAGTTTAATGATTACACCGAAAACATTAATACACTAAATAATTCTGTTGGTAAAAAAATGAGTTTATCAACGCCGGTAAGCGAGTTCTTGGGAATTTTTGTTATTTCTATTTTGCTTGTCTATGGAGGAATGTTGGTGCTTGTGGAGCAATCGCTTAGTGGCGGAGCATTTATGGCTTATATGGGTTTAGCCTATCAAATTTTAACACCAGCTAAGGCGATTACTAAGGCTCATCACGCACTTCAAGGTGGAAATGCTGCTTATGAAAGAATTGCATTTATTTTAGACGCCGAAAATCCTTTAAAGGATAAGCCAAATGCTAAGGTCATTACAGGTTTTCATAAAGAAATAAAGTTTACCAATGTTTCTTTTAAGTATAAAGAAGATTACGTACTAAAGAATTTTAACCTAACAGTTCCCAAAGGAAAAACTGTGGCATTAGTTGGAGAGTCCGGAAGTGGTAAATCCACATTGGCCAATCTGGTGACACGTTTTTACGATGTAAATGAAGGTAGTATTACTTTTGATGGCGTCGATATTAAAGAGGTTACTTCAAAATCCCTACGGCAACAGATGGGAATCGTAGCCCAAGATTCAATTTTGTTTAATGACACAATCGCAAATAATATCTCATTAGGTATTGATAATGAAAATGAAGAGAAAATCATAAATGCAGCAAAAATTGCTAATGCACACAACTTTATTTCAGAGTTTCCAAATAAGTATCAAAACAATGTTGGAGATGGTGGTAGTTTATTGTCTGGCGGTCAAAGACAACGTATTGCTATTGCCAGGGCTGTGATGAAAAACCCACCCATTATGATTCTTGATGAAGCCACTTCAGCATTAGATACAGAATCTGAAAAGTTGGTACAAGAAGCACTTGAAAATATGATGGAAAACAGGACGTCTATTGTGATTGCACATAGGTTATCAACCATTCAAAATGCAGATTTGATAGTTGTTCTAAAGAAAGGTGTAATTGTAGAAGAAGGCACCCACCAAGAATTAATAAAAATGAACGGAACATATAACAAATTAGTATCACTTCAATCATTAGAAGTAAATTAAAATTCCAAAAAAATGAAATCTAATAAAGTAGGACTTAATATTGTCGGATATACAGACGCAACTTCTGGGTTAGCAGAGGCAGTAAGGTCAAATATTTATGCCGCTGTAAAAAGTAAGATACCACTTAACATCATCAATTATGAAAAGGTTAAGCATAATACTAATTACAAATATAGCTACGAATACTCCATAAATTTAGTACAGATTTCGTTAAATGATCTTGATCGATTCTTTAGTGTCATTGAACCTGATTTTTTTAACGATAGATACTGCATTCTTTGCTTAGTATGGGAATCTGAGCACATTCCTTCAAATCTAAAAAAAACAATAAATCTTTTTAATGAGATATGGACACCCTCAACCTATGTCAAAGAATTACTTCAAAATGCATATAACGGCCCAATTATAGTGGTTCCGCATCCGGTAGAAGTCAATCTGAAACCGATTGAAAGTCAAAAAATTCAAAATTTTTTTGACAATAACAAGTTTAGCTTTCTCTTCATATTTAGTTATCATAGTTCGATAGAGAGAAAAAATCCGTTTTTCTTAATAGAAGCTTTTTCAAAAGCTTTTAGTGATAATGACGATGTGGAATTGGTTATCAAAACTTCTGGAGCTGAAAAATATAAACAATCCGAGAGAAGCTTGCACCAATTTGCTGCTACAAAAAATAATATTAAAATTTTTAATGTAGATCTGGATAAAAATAGTGTTAGTCACTTAATTAATGATAGCGATTGCTATGTGTCTATGCATCATTCCGAAGGCTTCGGATTAACTTTAGCTGAAGCGATGTCTTTAGGGAAGCCCACGGTAGCAACTAATTATTCAGGCAATACTGAGTTCATGAATGAAAATAATAGCTTTTTAGTTGATTTTGAACTTGGTGCAATAGTGAATCCTGACATAAATTTTTCTTCCAAAACAATTTGGGCTAATCCGTTACTACATGATGCTATTAACAAACTAAAGGAAGTTTATGAAAATAAGGTGGTAAGAGGTCAAAAAGCAACAAATGCTAAATTATATGTCAAAGAGAAGTTATCATTTGATACAGTAGGCTCAATCATGAAGGATCGACTCAATTACATCTATAATAACCTAGAAGATTTATCGATTAATGATAGACGTCAAGCCTATCTATTGAATCAACTACAACAGGCAAAATCTGAAATTGCACAACTTCAAAGAGAGATTCGCAGAATGAAAAAAAATGTAGTTATAAAATCCGTTCTTGTCATTAAAGATTCAGTACGAACACTAAAAGGAAATAAGTAGTTTTTATCTAAAGAAAAACCCTCCGTTTTTTTGGGCAAACTTCAAGGAATAACAAACAACATCCTTTGAACTGTTGACCGATTCCTGTCCCTCTTTTAACTGCTTATCCACCTTGGGAGATTTAAAATACAGCCTCAAAGCACAAATAGATTTAGAAAATAAAAAATTGGCACTATCCGCATCGGTTTCATTACCATATACCAATCGGAAGACATTCAGTATCGGCTCCCAAGCATGTTCCTTTTGCTTACTCATACTATTTTTGTTTTAATTAGGATGCAAAGTTCAAATAAAAAATAGTTTCGGATGTGTTCAAATCGGGGTTTGTTGTGTTCAGGTTTAGGGTTATGCTTTTTGTTTGCAACTAATGCTAACTTGAATTCGTTTAAAAAGCCCATTCAAATGCTTAACCAAAAAACAATTCCTTTTAATAAAATCATCAAGATATATTTCCAATTTTACAACCGCTTATAATGCTTTAAAAATGGTCTTATTGTTCCCAATACATAAAGCCTATTTTTAAGTACTTTCCACATCTTAAGGCCAAAACATTTGATTAAACGCCATAAAAAAGTCTTACGTCAGCACTAGCCTGTTTAATGCATTTTTGTCTTGATTATACTGTTCTAAATCAAATTTAGTATCAGAACACGTTACAAAGCTCTAGTTTTTAGTAGCAGTGCCTTTCATTTGGTCATATCTTTATTTTAATTAAACGAAGCCCTAAATTCCAAAGGCGTTAAATTTGTTTTTTGTTTAAATAATTTACTGAGCGATTGCGGGTGTTCAAAGCCCAATTCATAAGCAATTTCACTAACGGAAAGATTAGTAGTACTTAATCTTTCTTTAGCAAAATCAATCATTTTGTTTTGAATATGCTGTTGAGTGTTTTGGTTGGTGTGCAGCCTGAGCAATGTTCCCAAATAATTAGGCGAAATATTTAGTTGTGCTGCGATGTTAGTTACCGTAGGAATGCCATTTTCAAATGGTTTTTCACTTTTAAAATAGTTTATCAAAACTTTTTCAAAACGTTCCAATAACTCGTAATTTGATTTTTTTCTTGTAATGAATTGACGTTCATAATATCTTTCAGCATAAATTAGAAGCTGTTCGATTTGTGATAGTATAAGTTCTTGACTAAACTTATCAATATTTGATTGATATTCCTGCTCTATTTTCAAAAGAATTTCAATCATAGTTTTTTCTTCCTTTTCCGATAAGAAAAGTGCTTCATTAATAGCATATTGAAAGAAGTCATATGATTTTATTTTTTTTACCAAATTTGAGTTCCATAAGAAATCTGGATGGATTAGCAGTAACCAGCCCGATGGTTTTACATCAACTTCTTGGTTTATTTCTATTTTTAAAAATTGTTGCGGAGACACAAATGTTAGCACCCCAGAATCAAAGTCATACAACTGCTGGCCATAATTGAATTTAGCATTTACATTTCTTTTCAGACCAATAGAATAAAAATTCTGTATCCATTTTAGTTCACTATCGTTAACAGGATAAGTAACTTTACTATAGTCTATAAGACTTATTAATGGATGTTCTGGCTTAGAAAGATTACAGAAGGTGTGGAATTCTGATAACGAATTAAATTGATAAGCTCTACTCATACTACAAAATTACAGGATTAATTCTTTTTATACAAAATCATTCCGGCATGGTATAAGACACCATCTATAAATTCACCATCTGCAACAAAGCCAGTATAGTCCTTGTAATCAATATGATTACCTTTAATTTTATAACTCCCTTGGTAAGCATTTTCACGATTGCCACGAGCTTCAACATAACGGTTACTTGTTAATAATTCATGCCGTATGTGTTCATCTGCTGTAACCCACATGCCTATATATTCTTTCGTTTCTTCAATAGTAGCTTTCATTTTTTTTCATAAGATTTAATATATTTTGGGGCTATTAGCCCCAAAATAGTTATTGTTCTTTAACTTTTAATAAATGGCTATACCCCATAATTTTAAAAACTCTTTCAGTTAGCGTTTCTCTAACACTATTACCTGGTTCAGCAAGCCAATCTGAATAATCAACAGTTATTCTAAAAGGTCGTTGCCCTTCTGGGATTTCTACTATCTCTGCTATTCGGTCTGCAACTCCCTGAATAGGTGCAGGTCCAAATCTGAAAAGATTTCTCAATCCTTGTTCATAGTTATTGTAGTCATTGTCAAGCTTACTGTAGGCATCAATGACTTTAGTATCTTTAGGGAATTCCGCTGTTTCAAAATGAGAAGTACCCTCCATAAAAACACCGGGCATTAAAATGGTTGTTTCAATACCAAACTGACTAATTTCATAAGCGGTATTTTCAGCTAAAGCATCTAGACCAGCCTTTCCAATGACGTATGGAGTCATAAACGGTCCAGTTACATTTGTAATACCACTTCCTACATAAAGAATCAAACCTCTCTGTTGTTTTCTCATATATGGAAGTACTGCTCAATTTAGGCGGTGAGCTCCAAGAACATTCGTGTTAATCGAACTTGCAATCTGTTCAGGTGTGAACGCTTCGGAATAGCCAATAAACAAATGAGCTGCATTATGAATTACAACATCAATTGTACCTTCTTTTTCAATAATCTTTTTAATAGCGTCAGTACATGACTCTTCCAAGTGGATATCAAGGTCTACAATCTCAATTTTTTTTAATTTGCTTTCTACAAATTGTTTGAGGGCTGTTGACTTGTGACTATTTCTTCCTTTAGGATCTCTTATGCCTGCATAAACGTTATGTCCTTTTACTGCTAGGGTTTGTGCAGTATGCAAACCCATTCCTGAACCAGCCCCTGTAATAAGGATGGTTAATTGTTTTTTGGTTTTCATAGTATTAAAATTATTAATTAGTAATATCTGTTGAGCTTGCAAGTACTTCGTAAGCTGTCATCGTTTTTTGCACAGCATCAATTTTTTGTTTTGCATAGTGATAAGCATCTTTACCCATAAAAAAATGAACAGGTGGTTTTTCTTCTTTGCTTAATGCAATTAGTACGTCTGCTCCTTTTTCAGGGTCATTTGGCTGATTTCCATCAATATCGTTTAAATGAGCCAGCTCCATCTCTCTTGCTGTTTTGTATTCAGAAATAGGATTTTCCGCCGTCTGAACAGATTCTTTTGAAAGAAAGTTAGTCCTAAAATAACCTGGGTAAACTAATGTAGTGTGAACATTAAATGGCTTCATTTCTTCAGCAAGAGCTTCACTAAATCCAGCGACAGCAAATTTTGTTGAACAATAAATTCCGAATCCGGGGAAACTTCCAATATATCCTCCTACCGAGGAGATGTTGAAAATATGACCAGATTTCTGTTTACGCATAAAAGGTGTAGTGTGACGTATCACATTGAGATAACCAAACACATTAACTTCAAAATTCTTTTGTACTTCAACTTGTGATAATTCTTCTAAAGTGCCAATTAAAGCATATCCAGCGTTGTTAACTACTACGTCAATCTGACCAAAATGTTCGACGCAGTTATGGATTCCCTTTTTTACGTCTTCACTATTTGTCAAGTTCATTTCAAGAGGCAGAAATACTTCAGATAATGGACCAATTTCGTAGATCAGTGATTGAACTGTTCGCGAACTTGCCGCAACACAGTAACCTTCTTTTAACAATTTTTTTACCAATATTAGCCCCAAACCTTTTGAAGCACCTGTTACAAACCAAACTTTTTTTGTCTTCATTTTTTTAAATTTTAATTGATTAAATGATGAAACAAAATTAGTTTGATGAAAAGATACTGATGTAACCTAATCAACGAATGGTATAGTTAAATCGTGAATTGGAATTTTTGTTGGTTTCATATTACGATTTTTATACTAAGACGATTAACGAAAGATTGTTAATTAATTCAATAATGTTTTTAAAAAATTATCTAAAAAAATTGTAAAAAGAAAGGTATTATGAATAATAGATAATGATGCATGGTGTTAAAATCCCGAATTTAATAGTAATAAATCAGCTATTTTGCAAACAATTGTTTCAATAGAAGAACATTAAAAATACAGTACTAGTTTTAAAATCAACCAACTAAATTAACATCAAATCAAAGGCTTACATTTTTTTGAGAAGTAAAAATACTTTAGCAGTAAGTTCCCGAATTCAATACCATGAATTCAGGAATTAACTGATAAAAAACAGTCCAGGTATTTATAAAGTTTTAAAATGGTCTCACATCTCAAAAGAAGTTAATTGTTATGCTGCATCCCTAAAATTCTTCCTCAGTCATAATGTTATTTGCCATGGCACCTACAAAACTACCTGTAGCTACTGCATTCGCAACAGAACGCATCGGACTTGCAGTATCGCCACAGGTAAAGACATCCGCTACGGTTGTTTTTTGAAACATATCTACTTTTATAAGACCTTGTTCTGTGAGTTCACAGCCCAGCATTTCGGGAATTTTGCAATGTTACTCAAAGTCGGGACGCGAATAAATGGCTTTTAGATCAAAGGTGGAAAGATCTTGGAAAACAATTTGTTGAACTTTACCTTTTTCATGTTTCAGGTAGGCAATTTCTTTTTCAATAATCGGAATGTTGTGCTTGGAAATTTTGTCGGTTTGCTCTTGCGTCAACGTAGATTTTCCATTGGTAAAAACAGTGAGGTCTTTCGTCCAGTTGCGGATAAGTTGGGCATAATGCAAGGCAAAATTTCCATTGGCCAAAATCCCTGTTTTTTTATCTTTCACTTCATAGCCATGACAATAAGGGCAATGAATGACTGAAATTCCCCAACAATCTGAAAAGCCTTTGATGTCAGGCATAATATCTTTTACACCAGTTGCAAAAACAAGTTTATGGGCTGTAAATGACAAGCCGTTTTGTGTAGTGATTTCAAAACCTTTTTTGGTTTTCTTTCCCTCAACTGCAAGATCATTCAGGAACTTTACGGTGTTATACTTCAAAACTTGTGCTTTTGCTGCTTCGGCTATAGCACTTGGTTTGACACCATCTTGTGTAATGAAATTATGCGAATGTGGCGTTTGTCGGTTGCAGGGCAATCCGCTGTCAATAATTAAGACATTGCGTAAGGCTCTTCCCAAAGCCATTGCGGCAGAAAGGCCAGCATAGCTTCCGCCAATGATGATTACATCAAAATTTTTATTGTCGTTCATAAGATTAAATTTTTCAAAAGAAGTTAGCGGAAAAGGCAATGCCATTGCTGTTAAGGCAAGTCCGCCTTGTTTGATAAGGGTTCTCCTTGTTATCTTTTTGTTCATTTTAAATATTTTTCGGAAAAGGATCATGGAACGTTACACCATTGTCAAACTGATAGTTTTCTTGTTCCTGCAGTAAACATTTTTCAAGTTCCATTATCATCTTTTCTTGATCAATATCCTGACCAATAAATACCAGCTCATTCATTCTGTCTCCCCATTGTTTACTCCAGCGTTCTTCAATCTCCACCTGATTATCCATAAATGAAGCATAGCTCATCCGTTCGTTAAACGGCATACTTGCCCACCAAACACCGGCTCTTTCAATTCGTGTTGAACCACCTGCCTGGCTAAAATTAATAGCATCATTTGGCCGTGAAGCCAGCCAAAATAATCCCTTGGCTCGGATAATGCCGCTTGGATAGGCTTCATTCAAATAATTCCAAAACCGTTCCGGATGAAAGGGCTTTTGATTTCGAAATACAAAAGAGGAAATGCCATATTCTTCTGTTTCTGGGGTGTGAGCACCACCTTCCAGTTCTTTTTGCCACCCTGCCGATGTTTGGGCTTCTGCAAAGTCAAATAGGTTGGTGTTTAAAATTTCCTTCAGTTCAACTTTGCTAAAATCTGAAGTTAGAATTTTTGCACCTGGGTTTAATTTTTGAATAGATGCTTTCAAAAGCCCAACCGTTTTGGTATCTACCAAATCTGTTTTGTTTAAAATAATCACATTGGCAAACTCTATTTGGTCGGTCAGCAGGTTCACAATGGTTCGATAGTCGCCATCCATATCAGTTAACTTTCGGTCAGCCAATAATTCGTTGGTGCTAAAATCATTAAAAAAATTAAAACAGTCAACTACGGTAACCATAGTATCAATATAGCTGAATTTAGACAAATCTATCGCACCGTCTTCGCTCACAAAACTGAATGTCTGTGCAACAGGAACTGGTTCACTAATGCCTGTGCTTTCAATCAGCAGATAGTCAAAACGGCCTTCTTTGGCTAACTTTTCTACTTCCACCATCAAATCTTCTCGAAGCGTACAGCAGATGCAACCATTGCTCATTTCTACAAGCTTTTCTTCAGTTCTCGAAAGCACATTTTGTTCGTTCACAAGTCGTGCGTCAACATTTACCTCGCTCATGTCATTGACAATTACGGCAACTTTCAAGCCTTCTTTGTTATGCAAAACATGATTGAGCAAGGTGGTCTTTCCTGCTCCAAGGAAACCGCTCAAAACGGTTACGGGTAATTTTTTTTCAGATATCATAGTAAATTATTAATGCAACAATGTTGCAAAAATAAACATTATCTTTGTAAACACAACAATGTTGCATTAAAGAAAGTCAAGAAAATGAAACAGTCAAGAAATACAGTAGCCAAATCAACAATTTTAAACCTCATTACACAATCTAGAGTAGCAATGTCAGCAGCAGAAATCCAAGTAGCATTGGACGGCTTGTGCGACAGGGTAACAACTTACAGAGTATTGGAAAGGTTGATCGAAGAAGATGTTATTCATAAGGTGGTCAATGTTGACGGTGGAGTCAAGTTTGCCGGTTGCCATAGTTGTGCAGCGGTGCACAACCACAATCACATCCATTTTAGCTGTCAGAAGTGCAAGACGGTCACTTGTCTGGAAGACGTCAAACCATCATTTGAACTACCTCAAAAATATAAGGTCACCGAAGTTAATTTTACAGTCTTGGGGTTTTGTCCGCAATGTTCATGAGTTTGTCTTTCTCCTCATAAATCTTTCCCCTCAGAGAAATACCCACAATCCAAGTAATAAATAAATATTAAAACACTTCAAGATCACACCTTCGCCAACTGTTTCATTCGACCCTGATAAGACTGCAAATAATTCCGTTTGGTCGTGTCATTCAAAAAAGAGGCGGCTACCATTTTTTCAACCAAATCAGATTTAGAGAGCATCAATTCCATAATGGCTTGAAAATTCTTTTCACCAATTCCGGCTAGCTCCGCTAATTTGGCAAATTGCAAACCTATTTTACCTTGAGCCAAATTTTTAGGCAATAAACCATCGTCTAAGGCAAAATCTTTATCATCTATATGAATACGACTATTGAGCAAGTCATAAGCCGGACTCAAACGATAGTCGCCCATTAACGTTTCAATAACAGAAAAATTTTTAAAATGAGCGTCTCCATTCGAAAAAAGATAATTAAACACCAATAATTTCAATAGCTTGGGAGCTTCTATTTTATAGGTGGGCAAATGCCTTTGCATCAACTCAAACAGTTCTAAATAGTTACCTAAATATTTGTAATCAGTACCATGTGTTTGCGGTGTTCGCTGTGCCAAGGAAGCAAAATCTTCTTGAGCTAATTTTGAACCATCGCTTTGAACATCAAATCGTTTAGTGATATAGGCTGGAGTACCATCTTTAAAAAAAATCATCGCGTTTTCCGCTGTTTCTATACCATACAATTGACGAGCTATTTGCATAGTTAAATGCTCATTGGCAGGCATTTGATCGGGTTTCTTTCCTGCACCGGGAATGGGTTTCAAAATATAGGTACCTTGCTCATTTTCAGCTATGAGTCGTAGTTTGTTTTTTTCAAGGAGAACAGAAAATTTTTCTTGAACACCGGATATCGACAGTTGTCTTCGGTTTTCCTCAAACAAAGCAGCTGTTTCGGCATTAGAAGCAGGAGAAACATAAGGCAAAACATGATGCACTTTTTTACCTTGAAACACTCTGTTCAAAGCAGTTTGGCTATAGGTGTTAAACCCGCTGGCTAATGTTCCCGGACAATGTGTAAAGGTCAATAAATCGGTATCGGTTACGATGTCTTTTGCTTTCATAAATAGCGATTATACGTTATACTTCCTGGGCTATTTCAATAACACGTACAGCCCCGATGCTGTCATTCTTGGCAGTGGTAAGCAACAAACCAAAATAGTCGTTACGGTCAATTCTATTTAATTTGCAAACAACCTGCTTGTTAGAACCTTCGGGGAGTAAATTATAAAAAAAAGGAAAAAGATAGGGTGACTGATACTCCTGCTGTACTTTAGGTAAACCCAAGCTAATGGCAGGTTTATTCTCGTTGGCAAACCAGGCATTATGATAACGAAAGCTAAACGAACCATCATCATGCTGGATTAAAATTCCAGCCTCTTCATTTTTAAATAGTATTTTAGCACTTCTCATTTACCAATCGTTTTAACTTTTAAGCAAACTTCCATACCTAACACGTCGGCTATCTTTTGCAAGGTCAACAACGTTGGATTTCCTTTTCCGCTCTCCAGCTGTTTCAAGGTCCGCAAGCCAACGCCAGATAGTTCCGCCAAGGTCTCTTGTGTAACTTGCAAAACTTCCCTACGTTCTTTGATGGTTTGTATGATTTCCATAAAGTGCATTATATAGCATTATTTAATACAAATATATAACTATTTTTCTATTTCACAACAAAAAGAGCATTAAAAAGCACTATTAGGTATTTAAAAGACAATAATCAAAGTAATGATGTCAAAAAGTGCAGTAAAAAGCACTTTTAAAGAATAAAAACAACAACCTACTTAAGTCCAAATTGGTAAAGTTCCAAAAATTCCAACCTATGCCACAATGTTCACAAACTATATTTGTTCACGTTGCCGTGAATAGTAAATAAAAGTGAACAATCTATTATTTTTGACACATCCCATTTGCGTAACACTACACAATCTGTAGTAAATAGCAAACAAAATACAGTACTTAAAACAGGATTTCATTACTAAACTAAAACACCACGCCCTCCACATCCACAACACCTCCCCCTCCTTCAGAGATGGCTGGGGTAAGGTTAAAATTTTAATAAAAAATTCAAATTTTCCACAAAACTCTCACCGACTCGTCTCTCCCTCCTTCGGAGGGGGTTGGGGGGAGGACAAATTGACCCATCGCCACATCCCCAAATTGACACATCCCCAAATTGACCCATCGACACATTCCCAAATTGACACATTAAAACTTTCCCCTACCTTAGCATAAAATTTACCTCATGCACCTCCCCCATTCCCAAAACCTCCCAGTCCCAAAACTGGCAGCTTCCTTTGCAAACACCTCAGCAACCTATAAGTTCTATTGGCTGTTGAGTATAATTGAATTTGTAGAAGAAGAGCAAACAACCATTCAAAAAAAGCAACTCTTTGCCCGAATGATTAGCAATGCGTGGTACACCGTAAATTATTTCCATGTATCGTTTGGAAAACAAGATGTAATACAACAAGCAGTGCAAACCATACGCGAACAAGAAAAGCTTACCATCGACTGCAAGAAAACGACACTGCAAACCATTTTAGAAAATTCGCACCTAAAATCCACACAACAAACTTTAGCACATTTCAATAAAAACGTACCGCATTGGTTTCTTTCCCCATGGTTCAGCAAAGCAAAAGGAGAAAATGACACAACCTTCCGCAATAGAATATACAGTCAATCACAAAATTTTGAAAACGATTGCCTGTATGCTCTCCATGAAGATCAAATTACCATCAACCCAATATGGGTGGAATACATAAAAGCAAATGCTAAAATTATAAAAGATTTTATCTATTGGAATTTGACACTGTTTCTTCAGGTCCGCAATCCCAGTGTGCCGGACATTGCCAATAAACTAATCAAGCCGCCTTTTAGAGGGGCACTAACCAATCAGCGTAAAAACTATTGGGATATAGTTTTCAAAGAAGTGGGAACAATAGAGTGCATTTTCACACAAATGCCCTTAGCAATAGATAAGTACGCTTTAGACCATTTCATACCACACGCTTTTGTTTCGCACAACTTAATTTGGAATCTAGTGCCAATTAATAAAAACTTTAACGCCACCAAAAGCGATAAACTCCCAATAATGGAAACGCATTTCGATAGCTTTTTCAAAATTCAAAAAACCGCTTTCGAAATCATAAGCCACTACAGCCCAAAAAACAAACTACTGGAAGAATACATTTCGCTTTTCCCTGATGATAGCAGTACATCAGGCTTTAATTATAACCGCTTTAAAGAAAACATTCAACCATTAATTACGATAGCTCACAATAATGGGTTTGGGTATTTATAATTGATAAAAATTTAGCTTTTTTTCCATCAATATGAGAAAGACTATTGTTAAAACACAATTAATATTTACTTTTATCTTACTGTAAAATAATTAATTACAGAAAAACTGTTTTTAATTTAATTATGAGTAATAATATGGATAGCAAGGATTTCGAAAATTCAATTCAAATTCCAATTGATTTTGAAGTGGTCAAATGGCCACCTCAAGAAGAATTCCCATTAAACATCAAATTAATTAAAAGAACAACAGAAGCTATACTGCATAAAGATATTCAAAATAGTACGGATTATTTAATCATTACTGGCTTCACATCGCTATCAAATTTAGTTGACTTATTTGGCAGTAAAGATTTTGAAAAACTGAATAAAGTTCGAATTTTAATTGGTTTTGAACCTAATTTAAGAGGACGGAAAAGTTATCAAAAATTTGGATTGGATAAAGAGATAAAGGATTACTGGCTTAAAAATAGATTTTCTATCATGCAAGGTGGAGCAGTGATCAACCTCATTAACAAAATTGAAAATAGTTTAATTGAATTTAAATTCAAAGATAAACTACATGCTAAAATATATGTTGGTGACGAATTTGCCATTTTGGGTTCCTCTAATTTTAGTAGAAATGGTTTAACTTCACAGGAAGAAGCAAATATAAGAGTTAAAAACTCAAAAGATCGCGTCTCTGAAAAAAAGCAGTACGATAGTATAAAACTTATTGCTGAAAGTTATTATGAGGAAGCAACACCTTATAATAACAAGATTATTGAATTACTCAAAGAACTAATAAAGGAAGTAACTTGGGAAGAAGCTCTAGCTAGAGCGATAGCCGAAATACTAGAAGGAGATTGGCTAAACGAATACAAAGAAATTCTTGGAAAGTTAGAACAAATTAAACTTTGGCCTACACAGTGGAAAGGACTTGCACAAGCAGTATCTATCTTGCAAAGACAATCAAATGTTTTAATAGCAGACCCAACGGGTGCAGGAAAAACCAAACTTTGCACATCTGTCATTCTATCACTTAAACATTGGCTGTATGAAATTGGTAAAAATTACAGTACTAATTCATTAATAATTTGTCCACCACTAGTGGTACAAAAATGGGAAGATGAATTCCGGGCTATGAAAAGGATGAACAATACACAAAGGTCAATGGGTCTATTGAGTAATGCTTCCGGAACAAATAAAAAGAAAATAACAGAGGAGTTAAAAATAGCCAACATTTTAACAATTGACGAAGCCCACAACTATCTTTCTCCACATTCAAACAGAACAGCTCTAATTAAAGATAATCACGCAGATTTCAAAATTCTAATTACAGCAACACCTATCAGTAAAAAAGTAGAGGATTTATTGCGTTTAATTGAATTGCTTGATATTGACAACTTAGATGATAAAAATTTTGAGCTTTATAAAGAATTAGTAAATAAACCGTATAAAAGAAGTCGAAATGAAAATGTTCAAAACCTAAGAAATTTTATAAGCCAGTTTACAGTGCGTAGAACAAAAAAAACACTGAATAATGAAATTGATAAACAGCCGGAAAAGTACTTAAATGCACTAAACAAACCCTGTAAATTCCCTAAACAAATTGAAAAAACATATACAACAAAAGAAACAAAAGAAGACAAAGAAATTGTAGCTCAAATAAATACATTGATTCAAAAAATTAAAGGAATTACTTACCTATATACTTTTCACAAACCAAACTTTGAAATTAGTAATGAAGATAGCTTAGAAGGATATATACAAAAGAGAATTAATTCAGGCAAAGCACTTTCAACCTATATGATTAGAGCCGCACTTCGTTCTTCTCATGTAGCGTTGGTTGAGCACATTGAAGGTTCAGATAAAGCAATGAAACATTTTGGTTTTTCTGGAAAAACAAAAGGCACAGGAGATAAGTTGAATAAATTAGATTCCTATATAAAAAGAGCTAAATTACCGATTCGAAATCCTATGTTCAAAAAAGAGTTATTCCCTGAATGGCTTGTAGAAAAAGAGGCTTTTTTAAAAGCTTGCCAAGAGGAATATGAAGTGTATAGTCAAATTAGTAATCTAGCAAAAAAACTATCCGGAAATAGAGAAATGGGCAAAGTAAAACAGCTGATAGCTGCCAATACAAAGCACGACAATATCATTGCTTTTGATAGTACTGTGATAACGCTTTATTATTTCAAAATGCTTTTCGACACTCATTTTCCAGAACAAAAAATACTAGTAGCAACTGGTAATGAAAAAGATAATGATAGTAAAAAAGTGATGGAAGTTTTTAATCTTCTATCCACTTCAACTGACAAATACATTGCACTTTGCTCAGATAAGATGTCCGAAAGTATAGATCTCCAAAAAGCATCTTGCATTGTACTTCTTGATTTACCCAGTGTACTTCGTATTGTCGAACAACGTATTGGACGAGTGGACAGAATGGATAGTCTAAACGAAAGCATAGAAATTTTTTGGCCGGATGATTCCGAAGAATATTCATTAAACGCAGATAGCCGACTCATTCAAACAAATGATATGGTAGAGCAGATTTACGGTTCAAATTTTAATATTCCGGAAAATTTAAAAGAACGATTTTTTGAAAAAACAGAATCTGTTAAATCCATAATAAAAGAATACAAAGACTTTGTAGATAAGGATGAATCCTGGACAGGTATACATGATAGTTTTCAACCAATAAGTGATCTAAAAGAAGGTCCAACGGCAATAATCAAAGAAAAAGATTATAATGAATTTAAAAATGTAACGGCAGAAGTAAAAACCAGAGTGAGTTTCCTGGAAAGTAATCAAAACTGGTGCTTTATTGCTTTACGAGGAGACAAAAACAAAAGCCCAAAATGGTACTTTATAGATGATAAAGATATAATACATACAGATTTTCCGGACGTATGTCAGCAATTACGAAACGCAATAACAAAAAATGTAAATGAATTAACTTGGCAAGAACAGCCACTTGAAAAATACATCAAATTGTTCAAACATAAAGAACGTGAACTGCTCCCACCTAAAAAAAAGAGAGCTTTAGAAGTCGCAGAAGCAATTATTGAGGCAAAGCTTAAATCAAAAGATATTAGTTTGATTTTAAGAAGTAATCTTAATTATTCACAAAATCTATTAAACTCCAAAACAGAGGAAGTAGTTGATTTTGAAAGACTCGCCGAAGAATGGATTGACATATTACAACCATACCTCGATGAAAAAAGGAGAGCTAATAAACGTAAAAAGATCATCCTCAATCTATCAAACCTAAAGAATGATTATAAAAAAATAGATTTCGAAATGATAAATTTTGAAAAACTTTTTGATAAATGCATTATTGCTGATGATGTTGATAAGCGAATTGCAGCTTGTATAATAGGAGTTGCAGCTAAAATTGATCAACCGTAAAATAGTTAATGCTACTGTCATTATCAAACACTTAGATTGTCTTTGTAGTGATTAATGTTATAAACTTTAAAAAAAATTTCTGAATATTATCGAATCGTCTATAAAATTGTTCAAAACAATTTAAAATTATGGATATAAATCAATAATCTATTTTTAAATTTGACACATTATGTCAACAGAAACGATAGGCGAAAAGTTAAGACAAATTCGAGAAGGAATGGAACTTTCATTGCGGAAAGTTGCTAATTTACTCGATATTGACGTTGCGATTTTGAGCAAAATGGAACGTGGAGAGCGAAGAATAACAAAAGAAGTAGTTCTGAAACTTGCTGACATATATGATTACAACACAGATGACCTTTTGGTTTTATTTCTAAGCGACAAGATTTTATTTGAAATTCATGGTGAAGATTTAGGAATTGAAGCTTTGAAGGTTGCAGAGGAAAAAGCAAAATATTTAAAAGCGAACAAGAAGAAATGACGATAACAGAACTAAAGAAAATGTGGGAAGAGTTTGGAGATATTCCAACTAATTCAGACGATGAAATCGAAGTTAATTTTTATTGTTGGGAAAAAGGAACATATCGCTTTGATATTTGGCATTGGTTTGACGAAAAATTGCCAAATGGACTGGCAGTGGATTTTAATTTGGTATAATAAATATGGCATTACCCATCAACATAGATGAATTACTACATGGCAATACAATCGAATGGGATCGTATTGAGTTAAAAAAAGGATGGAATCCCGAAGACATCGTTCATTCTTTATGTGCATATGCCAATGATATTAACAATTGGGATGGAGGCTACATCATTATTGGCGTTGAAGAAGAAAACGGGAAAGCCAAATTACCACCTATAGGTTTACAAATCCAAGATATAGATGCTATCCAAAAAAAATTAATTGAATTAGGTCATAAGTTAAGTCCTGCTTATATTCCTGTTTTTCAACCCTATTTCATAAATGAAAAACCTATTCTGGTTGTTTTTGCTCCTGCCGGCGATAACAGGCCCTATAAAGCCCCCGTTAGTTTAAGTGAAAAAAGACCGGAAAGAGCAATGTACATTAAACGTGGTTCAAAAACAGTAAAAGTCAAAGACAGTTCAGAGGATGAAAGAAGACTCATTGAACTTACAGCTCGCATTCCTTTTGATGATCGAATCAATCAAACAGCTTCATTAAATGATTTGAGCTTGCGATTGATTCAAAATCATTTAAGTGAAGTGCGAAGTTCGCTGTACGAAGAGAGTACTAAAATTCCATTCTCGGAATTATGCAGACATTTAATGATAGTCAAAGGTTCCGATGAATTAGTTCGACCTACAAATGCCGGATTGCTCTTGTTTAATGAAAACCCGGACAAATTCTTTTCAGGGGCAAAAATTGAGTTGATCATCCACAATAATAAAATTGGAAAAGACTATACCGAAAAAACATTCACTGGTTCTATCATACAGCAAATTAGGGATGTGTTGCAGTATTTCAAAACCAATATCATAGAAGAGTTGGTTGTAAAATCGCCCAATCAAGCAGAGTCGATTCGCTTTTTCAATTATCCTTTTCAAGCTATTGAAGAAGCTGTAGTCAATGCAGTGTACCACAAAAGCTATGAACGAGAAAATCCGGTAGAGATTCAAATACATAAAGATAAAATCGAAATACTGAGTTTCCCGGGTCCTATGCCCCCTATCAATCAAGCAATGCTGCAAAAACATAGAGTTGTAGCACGAGATTATAGAAATCGTAAAATTGGTGGTTTTTTAAAAGAGTTGAAACTTACAGAAGGAAGAGGAACAGGATTGCCCATTATTCATAGTAGTTTAGAAGAAAACGGTTCGCCACCACCTATTCTTGAAACTGATGCAGAAAATGCCTATTTCTTGTGCATTCTTCCAGTTCATCCACTAACCGAATCCGTCTTAGGCTCTCAAGATGACCTAAGAAAGAACAATGATAAAGTATTTATATTCAGTTCATTAAATCAAATTGACAAACATCTTAGGTCGCAAAAAAGTCTGAAAAGAGACCAAGTTGAAACTAAGTTGTTAAATCAAATAGAATCCATTTATCTAATCGTGTTGAGGCATTGCAAACAACCCCAAAGTCGCTTAGCCATTTTGGAAAACTTGGAATTGTACAATAATAGCCGGAATTTTGAGAACTATGTAAAACCGCTTATTGAAATTGGCTGGTTAAACCTCACCATACCGGATAAACCAACTAGCAAAAATCAACAATATTATACTACCGAGTTAGGTAAAAAACTGCTGCTTGAAATTTCAGAAGAAATAGAAACAAAAATTAAACGAATTTCAGTAGCCTCTTCCAACATTGCCTCTGTGGGTTATGACAAAGAAGCCCAAATTTTAGAAGTAGAATTTCACCACGGAGCGGTTTATCAGTATTTCGACGTACCGGAAAAAATATATAAAGAGTTTATAAATTCCCCTGCTAAAGGCAGCTATTTTATGAATGAAATAAAGGATATATTTGAATATCAAAAAATATAAAATGAACGTATTCAGAAATAAAAATATAAAATAATTTATACTCTTCGCATAATAGATAAAGATACCAAGAATAACCTCCCACCATTCCATATTTTGAATCTTAAAATTTCGCTCAAAATAGAAATCTATAAATCATTCCACTATGCAATTCCAAAATTTAACTATGCAAAAACGAAAAGAACTAAAAATCAGTTTTAATCATAAAAAAAGATGCCTCTCAGCATCTTTTTATTTATCATTTCTTCTTCGGCACAGGCGGCTTTAATGAAGGTGTATTGCCTGGTGTGTCTTTATTATCTCGTTGTCGTCTGTCTGGTTTTCCTGTGGAGTCAGCTATTCTTTTTGGTCCTGGTTTAAGTGCCATGATTTTAAGATTTAATTGGTTATATATCAAATATATAAATAAAAATAAGGATGATAATTGAATCTGACGAATACTTAATTAAAAGTTAGAAAAAAAAACCTTCATGTAGTAAACTTTCATCAAAAATAGAACAGTATCAAAAACTGAAGTAGTGCTAAAAGTCTTTAATCCCGAATTGACAAGAAATTATCCAAAATTGACAAGTATGCTTATTCACACAAATTAATAAAATAGTGGTTCAGACTAATTTTAGTCTGGTTTATTTTATTACCATCTGAAATACATTTAACTAGTCTCAAATCTGTAAAGCCACAGATATTATTTAGTAAATCATTTGAAATCCAGTTTAATGGTGAATTGATTTTACCATCAATAAGCTCTTGAATCCAGTTATTGATAGTATTGTACCAGTACTTTCCGTCTTCGTTTTGCACATAACCAATTAAAGCACTATGGTCTAAATTTACTCCATGAACATTTTGCTTAAACCTCTCGATACCTCCTGAAAACTTAGTTGGATCATTACCTAAAACATATTCTTTTTCTCTGCTTTTGATCATTGCAGTTGTTAATCGTTTAGACTCAATAGTAAAAAATGGAGTTGGGTCTGAAAAATGCTTAAAAACACCTATGTCTACTCGCCTATCAATTCCTTTCGCTTGTTTTTGTTTAGTCTCAGCTTGAAAGATAAAAGCCTGACTTTTGGCAAAATGACTTAATGTTTTACCAAGTTGCTCGTTTAGATTTTCTTCAGATTCGTTTATTTTACCTTTAAAATGCTCTTGAAATTTATATAAAGTTTCTTCTAGAAAAATAATTAATTTTTCCTTGATTGTTCCTTTTTTAATCGAAGGATTGGGAACGTTAGATACATGATTATAGTTGTCTTTTAGCATTAGTATCCAGCTTTATAAAGATCAACAATAGTTTCATCAGCATCTCTTAAAGCAATTGATTGCAACCAGTATCTCAACTTTTTGGGTTTAATTAAATAGATTAAATCCCCATCATAGATTTTTACAACACGATTTATTCTGTAACTTGTCCCTATCTTATTATAAACTAGTTCAGCAATATGGGTTTCAATCTCTAATTCAGTTTTCAAAGTGTTGGTAATAATATTACTTTCTACTCCGTACTCAAAAACATAACAAATAAAAGATTCTGTTTGATAGATGCTTTTTTGAAAGTATTTTTTCGGTTCAGTTTCAAACAAGGAATTTAAAACCTCAATAAATGTTTTACCAAATCCATTCAATTCGTTTTCAGTAGCGTTCTTTAAAACTTTTATATTGTTGTCTTTTCCTAAAAACTCTAAACCGTAATCTAAAGTGTCCTTAATTAAAATTTCTTCAAATTTAGTTAACTCAATCTCGTTTTCATCTACCGGAAAAGGAAGATTCATAATATCTTGTTTATATACAGGAAAAGTAGATTTTGTTACTCCAGCTCTTGCACTTGTAGTTATTAAATAAAACCTATATAGCTGATTATTATGGATTCTTTCCTTTAAATTAAGAAGTAATTGTTTATCTTCTTTAGAACTATGTATACCAATAACTTCATTCCTATAGGTAAGATAAGTATCCGAAAAATAAATTGGAATTGTCTTATTTCCAATACTTCTTTTTATCAATAGTAGAGGTGGTTTAAATATTGTTTCTTTTCTTATAGCTTCAATATACTCCTCTTCAAAAGAATCAACAATATCGTCGCTGTTTATCCCATTCTCGGTAAACTTTTCAGTTGGAATGGTGGGTTTCTGAAAAATTATTTTATCAATATCTTTATTTTTCTTGTTACCAATAAAAAATCCGACACCAACTAACCATCCTGATTTTTTTTCTTTTTCATCTAAATATTCGCCTAAAGAAGGAAAGTTTTTCAATTTATTTATTAAATGTACCAAGCGTCCTCCTCCAAGTAGATTTGATTTCCAAACAAAAGGATTGTCTAAAGCATCTACTTTACTAACTTTATGAAAGTCATAGTGGTCAATTTCAAAGTACTGTCGCTCTTTAGCAGTTTTCAACTTTTTAACTGTAATATGATAAATTGGATTTGTATCAGGAACTTTGTTTTCTAGGAAAAAGGCTGAAACAGCAACATTTTTCTCATTCCCTTTATTCTTAAATAGAATATTACTTAAATAAGTAAAATCTATTATTTGTGGGATATTATATTCACTAAATAACCACTTTCTAAAATTTATTGGTTTTTGGGAATTATTATATAGAAGTGGTCCAGAGGGCAAAACAAAAGAAAGAATACCACTTTCCTTTTCAACTAAACTCATGCTAACCACTGTAAAAAGAAGCGAACTTTGAAATTTTGGTATTGGTACCTTTAAATTTAAATCTGAAATAAAATTAATAATTTTGTAATTTTTAGTTCCATATTCTATAAAAGGTGGATTTCCTATAACTAAATCAAATTTACTAGACTTATTTACCAAATACCAATCAAAAAAATCAGAATTAACTACATTATCACTTAAATTATCAAACCGAAGGTTCTCCCAAATAACTTTTGGTGATAAAATATCACATAAGGTTAAACTCAAACTAAAAATAGCTAAATCAACAGCTTCATTGGCAATATCAACACCATAGATACTTTCTTTTAATAATTTCTTAAGCTCTTCTAAATTTTCTTTACCAGGTACAATCCATTTTCCTGTTTTTTTATAATTAGTAACTCTCCACCAATCGATAATTCGTTTGTAGGCAGAAACTAAAAAAATTCCAGAACCACAAGCAGGGTCAAGTATCCTAAAATCTTCTTTTGGTTGATTAATTGGCATGCATTCATCAATCATAAAGCTAACTAAATAGGAAGGAGTATAAGCAACTCCAGTACTATTATCAGCTTCAAGAAACATTTCATATATGCTACTGATTAACTCAATTGGTAAATAATTAAAAGAATATAACCTCCAAAAAACAAATTGATTTTTATCTAATTCACCAGATAAAAAATTAGCTAATGGAGTTAAATCTTTGTCCTTTAGTTGTTCTTTAAAATCATCTGATAAATAAAATATTTTACCATTGAAATGATTACTAAGGTAATCAAATAGGTTAATAGTGAATTCGTTGCCTTTTCGAATTGTTGCAGTAAAATCAGTTGAAAACCCAAACTTTTCTTGATTAAAAAAATCAGTGGTGAATACTCTGGTTTCATTTCCATTTTCATCAATATCAACTCTTTCTTCAAGATATTTTACTAAAATACCTAAAACTAAAAGTTTACTAGCAATTTCCTTGTCTAATTTTATTACATCAAGAAATTGATTTCTTGTTATCTTAAGTTGAGAAATAAGTTTTTCATAAGCAGTCTCTCCATAACCAAAATCATATTTAGTTTCTTCCCAAAACGAACCATTGTCAAATTTCTTTGCGGAATATTCTTTATACTTTTTTATTGCATCACCAGCAATACTTAAAGTTTCAAAAGGGGAAATATGTAAATCACCGCTCTTTTTTTGTTCTACAGGTTTTGAAGAATTAAAAAATTTTATTTCAGTTTTAGTGATTACAAGGTATAATCTAACTTCGGTACTGCTCCAAACATTTTTATGAATTTCTACGATATCTTCCTCGTGTGAAGTAAAATCAAAAATATAAAGTTGTGGTTTTGATGGTCTGTTTAAATCAGGAAAATTTCTAAAATAAACCGCGTCAGCTCCAACTTTTTTTGCTTTTTCAAGAGACAACCTTTGGTAGTAATTTACCGAAGGATCTTCAAGGTCTGAAACATGGATTAAGCCAAAAGAATTACCATCAGTATTTACCATCTCTAATTGAGAAAGTCCGCTAATAAATTCTTTTGATTGTATATTCATTATTTTTTTGCTATTAAAATACAAAAATGCAACATTTTCATCAAAATATAGAAAGTTTACGGCTGTATTTTCAAATGTTTTTACCCTAATTTATTCACAAAATCCATTTTAAAAACCAATCTTTTTTTCGATGATGAGTCAAGATAGTTAATGTAAATTGATTTTAATATTATAAATTAAATTAAAAAGATGCCTTAGCCTTTATAACTATGGTATAGAGCTTTTTCGCTCAATTCGGCTTCATTATCCTTTAGCTATTTTTAAACAGAAATTCTAATGTAAAATTTGATTTGGATTTTCAATATTTATATAGTTTATCAAAGTACTTTTTTTAACTGATCCTAGCATAATGTCTTGGGCAATAAAATAATCTTCTATTGTTATATTTCCATCATTATTTGTGTCAATATTATTTTCTGCCATGAAGTCTAAAATTGAATTTAAAATAAATGTTAGATAATATTTCATATGAGAAATATTGACATAAATTCCATTTTTAATAGCAGCATTGTGGACTATTTCATTACGTATTCTGTAAATACGAGTTAAGTTCCATTTTAAATTATCGATATGACTTTTTAAAGCTAAATCAATATTACTGGGGTTTTCAACCCACTTTTGAAAATATTTAGCTCTGAACTTGAGAAGCTGATTATCTGTATTGGCTATTATTAAATTATATGAATTATGCTGATTTAAATAATGTAAATTGTCATTATAATCAGGAATTGAACCTTGCACGTTTAATCGTTCAATGGCTTTATGAAAATCATATAAGTTTCTTTTTACATAAATTAGACTATGACATACTGGAAAATATTTCCGTATTCTGTCAATTGTTTTTTCATCACTATTAAATGAAGTGAAAATATATTCAAGTCCAATCCAATAATTTAATAGCTTAGTTTCAAGTTCTGGAGATTCTGTACCTGTTCTTAAATATCTTATTGCTGATATTAGCTTGTCGTAACTATCTTCGTTAATATTATTTTGTTTTATCTTTTTTACTTTTGTCAGTAGAGTTTCAAAAATAAAAGTACTACTTCTTATATATCCATCAATTTGATAATTTCCTGGAAATGTTTCTGATTTTGAAGGATCGTTTTCTCCAATAACTACAGCTTGCTTTCCAATTTCGAATTGATGGCTATTAAAGCCTAAATGATATATGTCAATATCTTTCGAGATCTTATCTCTAGATATTTCAATAGCTTTGTAATAGTCAAATGCTTCTACTTCCATGGAAATAAGTGTGCTTAATTTGTTTTCCTCAAGATAACTGTTTACTTTTTCTGAAGCTTTGTTTTTAAGTATACTCCTTTCTCTTTTCCCAATTTGAATGTAAGATTCATCTATTTTATTAAACTCTTTAAATTGAAAAGACTTGCCTAATATGGTGTAAATAATTTGAAATTTTTCTTTAGAACGATCGTTTAAACTTTTAAAAATTTCATATCTCTCAGAAAATGTTAAATTAATATTTTTGTTATATATGAATATAACTTGAAAAAAATAATATAGGTATTGCTTGTTAAATCCTTTATTTATAAGTTCTATAAATTTGTAATTTTGAAGAACTATTAAGTTTTTTTTAATATTGTTTGAAGTAGCTTCGTCTGGTTCTGCAATATCATAAGTATCAATTATTCCCTTTATATTATCAAATAAAACCTCTACATAATTAGTATTATCTTTTAAAATAATTTTGCTCGATTGTATTATTCGATCATAATTTTCTTTTTTGGTTTCTTTTAATATGGTTAAATAATGGTTTCGATTTACCTTTGAGAAATTTAAACCATCATTATTTTCGTTTAATAATTTAATTAATTCACCTGAAGTTGCGTTTGCATAGTCATTGTTTGTAAGAACGCCATTTTTAGCAGAGAAGCAAACAGAAATTAGTTCTTCAATTAAAGTTTTAGGATTATGAAGCTTTAATCTATAGGTGTCAATACTATCCTTGTATAATAACTCACTTCCTTTTTCAATGAAAAGACGTTCTATGATGTTTACAGGATATTTAAAGGTAATATTTTGCATTTAAATAAAATTGTTATACTTTTGTATTACAAATATCAATAATAATTATTTCAAAATATAGAAAGGGGCACGGAAATTTCCTCTAATCCTTTAAAAGATTAAGTTTTTTCCTTCCCCTAAGAAATAAAGGCTCGGTTCATGATCGAGCCTTTTTTATATTTTGCCAATTAGTCTATACACCCATAAAATAAACTAGTTTGTATGCTTAATAGTGTTTTACAATTATCTTTTTTTAGTTGTGTTTATGCTTTTTGTTTTTAGTAATATTACTAATTAAAAATATTTTCTAACGAATTATCAGATAAGACCTATACTTAATATATTTATTCATACTAAAACAGCGTCCTACTCCGAAGTTCTACAACAATTTCTCAAAAGCAATCCAATAAAAAAAGATGCCTAAGCATCTTTACTCTTTTTCTTTTTTTTCTTCGTAATCAAGTAATTTTTTTGGATGAACTCCAAGCCCTTTTGCTAATTCAAGTAATGTTGTAAATGCTAAATTACGATTGCCTCTTTCAATTTCACTAAGATTACTTTTAGTCAGATTACTATTGATAGCAACTTTATCTTGACTAAGACCCAGTTCTTTTCTAATCCCACGTACATGAGAGCCAAATTGAGCTAATCTTTTATCTTTTTCTTTACTCATACTACAAAATGCGGAAATATTTTGATAAAAAATGTTATAAGAACTTATAACAAATTAAAATATTTATTATATTCGCAGTGTTCAATTAATAGATATCACATAAAATATGATTTCATTTTTTTGAATATATTTGCGATTCTTCAAAAAACATTGAAGCATTCGCTTAGAATCTCGCCTTAGAAAACTGGTAATTTTGCAACGAGATGATAAGTATGATGCTCACGTCAATACTGGCGTGGGCTCTCTTATTGTTGCAACGGTATACCAGTACCTCTAAGGCAGTAAGTTGAGTTCCACGCTTTTTTTATTCCCCACAGGCACTCTCTTAATTCTTCGCACTGCTTTTTTTATCCTGAACGTCTCGCGTCACGGTCTTATCAGTATTTTTTTTTTAGTTAGTTAGATCTATGTCGCTCAACCTTGCCGCCACACATGCACGAGCGGCATAGTTCCCCTAACCCAAAACCCAAACCCTTTTAAACTTTTAAACCCTTAAACTCTTAAACAACATTAAACCTTTAAACTCTTAAACAACATTAAACCCTTAAACAACATTAAACAACCTTAAACCTTTTAAACATTGTCAAACCTTTAAATCCATCGCCTATGAAATAAAAGCCGCCACAATCCGCTCAAATCCGCCCAACTTGTCCGCCGTGGCGGATCCGTGGCAAAACCCCAAAAAGCGTAGCTTTTTTAAAAATTCGTGCAATTCGTGTAATTCGTGGCAAAACCCAAAAGCGAAGCGTAAAAAATTCGTGCATTCGTGGCAACCAAAAAAAAAGCGAAGCGTTACCAAGCATCAAAAACTTTGTGCCTTCACCGCTTAGTGGCAAATTAAAAAACGAAGTGCCTTAGAAGTAAAACTCAGCTTCTCAGCAACTCAGCCACTTAGCAACTCAGAAAAAAAAAGTCCCCTAACCCGTCGCCAAACCAGATAGAGGACCAAATCAAACAAAACGTAAGTCTCATTTAACTAACCAATTTTATGAATAAAATTTCAATAAACCAAAAAACCAACCCCATAAAGTACCTCTGCATCCTTGCATTCACTTTATGCACCCTCGCATCAACAGCACAAACCCAACAACCCATCACCGGCACAGTCTCCGATACACAAGGAACTCTCCCCGGTGTAACCGTCCTCATCAAAGGCAAAACCTCCGGAACCCTCACCGATGAAAACGGCTACTTTTCCATTGCAGCCACCCCTACAGATGTGCTAGTGTTTTCATACATGGGCTACAAAACCCAAGAAATCATTATCAGTAACCAAACAGTCCTAAACATCCAACTTCAAGAAGACACCACCCAACTTAAAGAAGTAATCCTCAATGCCGGCTACTACTCCGTCAAAGATAAAGAACGCACGGGCAGTATTTCCCGCATCACCGCCAAAGACATCGAAACCCAACCAATCACAAATATTATAGGAACAATGCAAGGGCGTATGGCTGGCGTAAACATTGTGCAGGAAAGCGGTATCGCAGGAGGTGGCTTTCAAATAATAGTTCGTGGGGTAAATAGTCTACGCACCGGAGCCAATACACCCCTATATATTATTGATGGAGTTCCCTACTCGTCAGATCCCATTAGCGACCGCCAAACATCATCATCCATTCCTGGGGATGGCAATCCTCTGGCAAGTATAAACCCTAATGATATCGAAAGTATCGAAGTCCTCAAAGATGCCGATGCCACAGCCATCTATGGCTCACGAGGGGCAAATGGCGTAGTGTTAATTAGCACAAAAAAAGGTAAATCAGGCAAAACTACAGTTACTATCGATACAAACCATTCCTACGGTTCAGTAACCAAAATGATGGAAATGATGAATACAGAGCAATACTTAAAAATGCGTCGCGATGCGTTTGCCAACGATGGCATTACTACCTATCCGGCAAATGCATTCGACGTAAACGGAACGTGGGACCAAAACCGATACACCGATTGGCAAAAAGTACTCATTGGCGGAACGGCAGAAACAACCTTCTTGCAAGCATCAGTTAGTGGTGGAACAGAACAATCAAGTTACTTGTTCAGCGGAAATTACCGCACAGAAAGTAGTGTGTTCCCCGGTGACTTTCTCTACAAGAAAGGCGGAGCAAGAGTTAATTTTAATCACAACTCAAAAGACAATCGATTTCAATTCAACTTCTCTGCTAGCTACATGGCACAAGACAACAATCTCCCTTGGATAGACTATGTAACACTAGCCCGACAGCTGGCCCCCAATGCTCCCGCTCTATACGACGACCAAGGTAACTTGAATTGGGAAAACAATACTTGGGAAAACCCACTTGCAAATTCAGAAAGTAAAAGTTTAATCCACACAACAGACCTCATCACAAATGCGATACTGGCTTTTAAACTAACAAACAACCTCACAATCAAATCAAATTTTGGATTCACAGACCTAAAAAACAACGACAGCCGTTCATTGCCGTCAACAATGTACAATCCGGCATTTAACCTCACAAGTCAACAATCCTCTATTTATTGGAACGATTTCACAAGAAGCTCTTGGATAGTAGAACCACAATTAAATTGGATTAAAAAAACAGGAAAGTCATCGTTCAATGTACTGCTAGGTGCCACATACCAAAATCAAACAAGTGAAAAATTAGCAACTTTGTCTGCGGTGTTTTCAAGCAATAGCCTACTCTACAATCAAGCAGCAGCGGCACAAACAGTAGTATATAACAATGATATAATAGAATACAAATACCAAGCATTTTTTGGTCGTCTCAATTACGATTTCGATAACCGATATATACTCAATATAACTGGAAGAAGAGATGGCTCAAGTCGCTTTGGTCCGGGAAATCAATTTTCAACATTTGGAGCAGCAGGAGCAGCCTGGTTGTTCAGCAACGAATCGTTTATTCAAAATAATATTCCTTTTCTGAGCTTCGGAAAACTACGCACTAGTTATGGCACAACGGGTAGCGACCAAATTGGTGACTATCAATTTTTAAACACCTATTCAAATTCAAGTTTCCAATATGCCGGAGCAATCGGTCTCCAACCGGCCCGTTTATACAACCCTAACTTTAGTTGGGAAACAAATAAAAAATGGGAAGCGTCACTTGAATTAGGTTTTCTCAACGATCGCATTTTCATTACTACATCCCATTACAAAAACCGCTCATCCAATCAGCTAGTGGGTTTACCGCTTCCCGGAACAACTGGGTTTGCTTCAATTCAGGAAAATCTAAATGCCGAAGTAGAAAATTTTGGTTGGGAAACTACATTGCGGTTAATACCAATAAAAACCGCAAACTTTTCTTGGACAACGAACGTTAACATTACCAAAGCGGGAAACAAATTAGTATCATTTCCCGGATTAGAAAATTCAAGTTATCGAACACAATATGTAGTAGGTCAACCAACAACCATACGAAAACTTTTCAATTTCACTGGGGTCGATCCACAAACAGGGCTTTACCAGTTTGAAGATGTAAATGGTGATGGTATCATTTCTTTTGAATACGACCGCGAAACAGTGCGAGATTTTAATCCTGATTTCTATGGGGGTTTACACAATGTTTTTACATACAAAGGACTTCAACTTGATTTTTTAGTACAATTCGTAAAACAAGAAAATTTCAATTTTGCAAATACACAACGTGCCGCCGGACACTTCGCCAATAAACCGGTCGAATACCTAAACAGTTGGGCACAAGCGGGTGACAATGCTCCGTATCAATTGTATGCCACAAACACAAATCAAGTAGCATCCCAACGCAGTGAGTTCTTCAGTTTAAGTAACGGAGCAGTTAGTGATGCTTCATTTATAAGGCTCAAAAATATAGCAATAACCTACGACATACCGAAAAAAATCCTCAAGGATTTAGGGTGTCGATTATCGCTACAAGGTCAAAACCTGTTTACGATTACGTCATACAAAGGAGCAGATCCTGAATTTACCCTTGGCGGAACATTACCTCCCCTTCGCATTTATTCAATTGGACTTCAACTAACATTTTAATAAAATTTCAAAAAAATGAAAAATCAATCAATAATTAAAAAATGTTTATTACTAGTAAGCATAATAGTAATAATCGTAAGTTTTCAAAGTTGTGACGAATTTGTGGATGTCGATCAACCCAATTCGCAATTAACCACACAAGCAGTCTTCGAAAATGCAACAACAGCTACAGCAGCTGTTACCGATATGTATGCCCAATTGAGAGAACACGGAGTACTAACGGGCAGAATAAACGGTCTTTCAAACCTGCTAGGCACCTATTCAGATGAACTCATTTCTTATGAAAATGGTATTTATACAAGTGAACCGTTTTACACAAATTCATTATCGCCATCAATGACCTATATCAGTAATATTTGGAATAGATCCTATACCCAAATATATGCAGCAAACGCAGTGCTAGAGGGATTAGACAATTCCAATACAATACCCGAAAACACCAAAAATCAATTACGAGGCGAAGCATTGTTCATTCGTTCATTAGTACATTTTTATTTAATAAACCTGTATGGTGACGTTCCTTATATAACCTCAACAGAATACAGACAAAACAGTGTAGCAACCAGAACAGCAAAAGAATTGATCTACCAAAATATCATAAACGATTTAGAAACGGCATCCAATTTAGTCAATGCAGAATACACTCAAGCAGGTAGAAATCGTCCCAACCGCTCAACAATAAAAGCTCTGTTGGCAAGAGTCTATCTATATAATGGCGACTATCCGGAAGCAGCGAATACGGCTTCGGCGGTTATAAACGAAACCTCGCTCTACAGTGTAGTAAACAACCTTGACCAAGTTTTCCTAAGAAATAGCACATCAACTATTTGGCAATTATCTCCGGGGTCAAATGGACCAAACACACACGAAGGTTCAACTTTCATATTCATGACAGGTCCTCCAATTCGGGTATCGTTATCCGAAGAATTAATTAGCCAATTTGAAGTAAACGATTTAAGAAAAGTTCATTGGATAAAATCAGTAACAAATGGAAACAACGTATGGTACCATCCTTTTAAATACAAGCAAAACAACATAACCGCAACGAGCCAAGAAAATTCAATTATTTTCAGATTAGAAGAACAAATTTTAATCCGGGCAGAAGCACGAGCAAGGCAAGGAGAAATAATTGGAGCTATAGAAGATATAAATATAATCCGTAGTCGTGCAGGATTACCCAATACCACCGCTGTTTCCCAAAGTGAATTGATCGAGGCTATTAAGCAAGAACGTCAAGTAGAGTTTTTTACGGAATTAGGGCATCGATTTTTCGATCTCAAACGATGGAATCTATTAGATCAAGTGCTGGCAACCAAACCAGGGTGGAACAATACAGATGCCCTATGGCCTTTACCACTCGCAGAAATGAACGCAAATCCATTTTTAACACCTCAAAATCCCGGCTATTAAAATGAATTATTTTCCATTTCAAAAAACAGTAGTTTTCTTCGACCTTCGATTGACCACAATTACATTGCTATTCATTCTTTTAGGTTTAAAAATGCATGGTCAAGAACTAAGCAAACAACAAATAAAGGAGAGTGACTTTCAAAAGTGGGGCAAATTAATAAATCAGGCTATTTCCGAAAAAGGGAATTGGATAAGCTACTCGATGCAATACAGCGAAGCACCGGATACTCTTTTTGTAGAAAGTGTAAATAAAAAAAAGAACTATCAATTTGCTAATGCAAACAAAGGCGAGTTCATAGGCGAGATGTCATTTATCTATTTAGATAAAAACAAGACACTCAATTGGATTGATTTAAATTCGGGAGAAAATAAAACGATTAAAAACATCAAGTCGTATGATGTTTCAAACAGCCATTATATAATAACAATAGAACAGCGAGACAACAAGAAGTATTTAGGTATAAGAGACTTCAAGGCAAATAGCCTAGAGAATATAGAAGGTGTAGTTGAATACAAATTAAATAATTCGAGAGATGCTTTACTATGTTATAAAGAAGAGAAACAAGTGAAAAGTATGACAATAATTAAATTGGGGACTTCGATTCAAAAATCACAAATTAGGGAAGAAAACAATGTTTCTTTTTCAAATTTGGTTTGGAGCGATAGTGATCAATCCATTGCATTTTTAGAGAAATACACAGAAAAAGAAGAGAAACTCTTCTACTATTCACTAGAAAAAGATAGATGGTCAGAGCTCAATCCCGAAGAGATAGAAAATTTTCCAAAAGAATTTCAATTAAGTGCAAGACAAAACTCGATAACCATTTCGCCGGACGATGAACGAGTAATTTTTGGAATAATTAAAAATCTAAGCCCTCAAGGTAAAAATAATCCGGTACAAATTTGGAATTCAAATGACGCAGTTATCCATTCCGAAAAAAAGCATTTAGGTGAACTTGAAAATAATTTTCAATTGGCAGTATGGTGGCCACAAACCGGCAAATTTTCTCAAATTACAGAGGAAAACAAACCGTATTGCATCCTTAATAATGCTAAAGACTATGCACTAACTTTCAACTATACCGATATCCCACATCAGTACACAATGAATAGAAAAGTTAATTATTACGTCAAAAACCTGGAAACTGGTGAAGAAGATGTAGTAATACATAATCAACCTACCGGTTTACGCATTTCGAGCATGTCACCAAAAGGCAAATACTTTGCATATTTTAACGAAAATGTATGGTGGGTTTATGATTTTGTCAAAAAAAAGAAAATGGCTTTATTACCTAATATTGATTTTTCAAATCTCGAATATGCTAATGAAAAAAGTAATTTTGGAGTGGCAGGTTGGTGTCAAAAGGAAGAAAATATTATACTGTATGATCAATATGATGTATGGAAAGTTCCCTTAAATGGAGACAGTCCCGTAAGAATCACAATGGGTCGTGAAAAAAAAATAGCCTTTAGAGTTGTGCATGACAATAAAAAAAAATATTTCTTAGCAGCTGGAAACAATGACCCGATCATAAACATCAAACAAGAAATTTTACTTTCTGCTACAACTGATAACGAAACGGGGTACTTTGTGCGTAAACCAAACGGAAAGTTAGTCGAGATTAGTTTTGATAAGTCGTTACATTCAAATAGTTCAAAAGTATCAAAAGCCAATAAAATAATTTTCCAAAAGCAAAACTATGATACCCCGCCAAGGCTAATGTTGGCTAATACTAATGCTAATCAATCATCTGTAATCTATCAAAGTAATAAACATCATTTTGATTATCAGTGGTACAAGCAAGACATCATTGAATATAAAAATTCATACGGAGAGACGTTAAATGGAATTTTGTACTACCCTAATGAGTATAAGACCACACAGCAATATCCGATGGTAGTATTTATTTATGAGGAGCAATTTGATAAGAAAAACAAATTTATAAATCCATCCAAGTATAACATGGCAGGCTTCAATGTTTCATCGTTAACTGCTCAAGGATATTTTGTACTTATGCCGGACATTAAATATAAAATTGGAAACCCGGGAGAATCAGCTGTAGATTGTGTACTAGCGGCTACCAATCAGGTCATAAACGCTGGTTTAGTAAATAAGAATAGAATTGCATTAATGGGTCAATCCTTTGGTGGTTACGAAACTAATTTTATTATCACACAAACAAATTTATTCAAAACGGCTATTTCAGGTGTTTCAATTTATGATATAAGTAGAATGTATCATTCCGTAAGTGAAAGTTCAGGACATCCGGAAATGTGGCGGTTTGAATCTCAACAGTGGCGAATGGGTAAATCCCTATTCGAAAACAGAAAAAGTTATGAGACTAATTCTCCTTCAAACTATGTCCAAAACATCACGACTCCTTTACTTCTGTGGTGTGGTGAAGAGGATAAGCAAATTGATCCCAACCAATCTATAGGGTTATACCTTGCATTACGAAGATTAGAAAAAGAGTGTATTTTACTGATGTATCCAAACGAATCACATTCAATATCTTCAAGAGTAAATCAACTGGATCTTCACGCAAGAATAAACGATTGGTTTGCCTACCACTTAAAAAGTGAACCACCGGCAGAGTGGATTAAAAAGAAGAACAACTAAATAAAAGCAGGCAATAATAGTTTCTTATTGCCTGCTAAATCCAAGCCTATTTAAAAACAAATTACGGCTGGTGGGTTAATAGTTGAGTACAATCCGAAAATTCAGATAATTTGCCATACATCGGAATGTTGGCAACATCTACACACACAGCAGCACTAATGTTGTTACATTCTAAACCTTCAACACAATTAAAGGGTGCAATTCTATTCCACCCCTGAACGACAGTAGAATCAGCTTTTTTGCCTGAATTATTGGTGCTAACTGCACCTGCAGAAGCAAGCACAAAGGCTGCAACAGGCAACAATAATTTAAATGATAAATTTTTCATAATGATTAAAATTTAATAATAATTAATTTGACCTACTCTTTTCTACAGGTTTTCGATCTCATCCCTGCAACCGGCCGGTTATATTTATTTTCTTTTGAATTGTTTAATTAATTCCGGACTAAAACGATAGGATACTAGTTTCGACCCAAAAATCACATACAGATGCGTATCAGTAACTTGCATATCATCAATTTTATCGCCATCAACTTTATAAACATAGAAACTCATTAGATAAGATTTTGATAGAACATCGTAAACATCTATCACATGAGCATTTTTCCACATCCTTTTTTCTTCGTATCGACTCGGTAAAGTCGAATTTACAAATAACAAATTATGATGAAGAGTGCTTAATCTGTTAACCATTAGCGGCGGTGCAGAAAATTTTCGCTCATTTTTTGATTTTACATAATCAATTTTAAGTGCAGCTTGAGTAGTAGTATCAATCGTATTCCCTCGATCAATTAAATTGAGCTGCTTATCGGCTATTACATATTGGTTTCTGTAATAGTATAAATAAACAAACTTTTCAAGTGAAGAACTATAATTCAGTATGCCGTCAGTATCAAACAATCCGTCAATTTGTTTTTCAAGTAGTTGGGGTGCAGTTTGCACTTTTTCTCTGGTCACATCCAATGTCGCCAATAAATTTTCACGCGATTGATTCAGGGTTCTTATAATGAATGTGGTTGAATCAACAACTTTGGCTTTGGTAAAACTGGGTATATTTTCTGTTTGCAAAATAGCTTGTAACTGATCTAGTTTTCCTTTAAAAACGCATGGAACTTTACCATCATAAACATAAAAATAAGGAGGATCTACAACTTGCTTAACATTCAAAAATTGAAATAAAGTATCCGTAATTTTAAAATGATAGCTTTTTGTTATTCGCAAAGAAGTATCCATTTCAGTAATTAATGCCGGGGCTGTAGTGTTGCCCAAATATAATTTACTGGCACTTTTTCCCGAAAAATAATAGCTGTTAGCATTCAGTTCGGCAACCTTATAACGTTTAGCTGGAAAAGGTGGAAATCGTCTAACAAAATTATTTCGTTCATAAATTATTTCTTCCGATTCAAGAAACAGCCCAACCATTAAGACCACACTAAAAGTGAATACCGCAACCACTCTAGTCAACAAGTAAACCCAATTCTCAATTAGCAGCGATAAAGCAAGTAAAGCTAATAGGCAAAACCCAATATTAAAATAAAAGTGTTCAGTCCAGTTCATCTTCTCCAAAACACCCCCGCAAGAGCAAGGAATATAGGAACTATAATTTAAAATAAGATAGATATAAATAGTAAACATCAACATGAGTCCAAAAGCACACAATAAACCTACTTTTCTAAATCTTGACAAACTCAATAATACTGCAATTATCAACTCAATAGCTGGAATTCCCCATGCTAAATAGCCCGCAAATGCACTCAACAATGGCGATTGTCCCAATTGCACCTGAAAATTCTCAAAGTCCAACAACTTACTCACCGCCGCATAAACAAACAGCAAAACATACAAGTAACTCACGATTGCTACAACTCCATTTTTTAGTTTTTCACTATTCATAATTTCTAATTTTCAACTGCTATAAGTAATCCGTATAAATCCGTTCAGTCCGCCTAATCCGTGGCTAAAAAAACAAACCACATATAATAACGAATGTAAAATTCCAAAATATTCCCCCATAACACTATGCAAATCAAGCATTTCGTTATCCCATTCCAAAAATTCCGAAACTCGCAACCCGTAACCCGCAACCCGCAACCTTTCAACCCCTCTTCAACTCCCTCGGCGAAAACCCATACTTCTTCCTAAAAGCCTTATAAAAATTCAAATACATCCCAAACCCACACTGATACGCAATCTCTTTCAAAGGCAAATCCGTTTGCAAGATGAGCAAATACGCTTTCTTCAACCGCTCATCTTGATAAAACTGATACACACTGGTATGATAATGCTCCCGGAAGCCATTCCTGATTTTGTGCTCCTCACTGCCAAAAAGTAAGGCAAGCGACTTTAAAGAAGGTAACGGAGCATCTAAATGCTCTAAAATATAAGCATGAATGCTGGCAATCACAGCTGCTTCAGCTTTTGCTTTCTCAAATGCAACAGAAGGAATCTGCTTCAAAAAAGGAACATCTTTTAAAACTACCTCAACAGATAATACAAACACGAAAGGATGAACACTACTACTACTTACCGAACAAAACAATGGCAGCTTAAAGCCATCACTAGTCAAAAACAGCAATTCAGTAGTAACAAAAAAAGAAGACCTATCACCTACTTGCTTTAGTAAATCCCTCCAAACCAACTTGGAAGAATCATCCAACAAGCTCTCAAAAAGCAGACTCTGAATTGCTTCTGATGTATACTTCAACCGATCAACAACAGTACTATTAAAATCAACAATTTGGTAACGGCTATCCAAAACAAACACAATTTGATTCAAATGCTCGAAAGTGGAATAAGGCGGAACCATACCCTGCTCCAAAACCAAAGCCCGAATTCGTTTCCCTTGTTCTAGTAAAGTCAATAAAATAGCATCATAGTCATCATCTATCTTGCCCAAATCCAAAGCAACAGTTTTTCTACTGGTCGCTAAGTCAAACAATAACTGATAAATAATCCTGAGTTTATCCCTTTGATTTGAAACGGACATAATATATTATTTGATAAATTCTGTGACACTCGCAGTAGCAAAAAGAGAAACAAACCTATCAAATTACACCAATCTATACTAAAAGTTAAGTGCTGGATTCTAGAATCCAACACCTCATTTTCAAGAAAAATCAAAAAAAGAAATCAGCTAAAAAAAAGCAACTTTACCAATAAAAACAACCCTTCAAAAAGAAAACCAAACCGCTATAAACTCTGAAAAAACGTCCACTTCAAAAAATTTCAAATCCCACCATTTTAAAATGAAAAAGACTATACATTTCCAAAATCCCAACTATGCAATTCCAGAATCCAACACCAAAACAATTGCCCCAACCAAATCCCAACCCTAGTTTTGCCCAAACAAAAAAACAAGCATAATTGAATAAAACTAAATCAAAAATGCAAATATTCCACTAAACCTAACCGTCTCGTCTCCCTCTCCTTTGGAGAGGGTTGGGGTGAGGTTAAAGAGCAAAAAAATTAACTATAAACACAAATGTTCCACAAAATCTAACAACCCCAGTCTCCCTCTCCTTCCTGTCTCGCCTTGGCGGATGGAGAGGGCCGGGGTGAGGAAAAAACCATGACAAATCAACTAACATCCATCTTACCACAAATCGAACAAAACCCCCTCCAACATTGCCCCCAAGCAATCAATCTCCTAATGGAAGAATATGAAAACCTTCGAGCAAACTTCATCACACAAAAGCCAACCAAACAAGAAGAAATAATTTTTTTCAAGTACGAAAAACCCAAACTAACCAGCCATATTATCTACTACAACGAACTGTTTAAAATAGAAACCAACAAACCGGTAGCGTCAGAAAAAACAATTCGAAAGTATTACAACAGCCAACTTAAAAAAAGGGAACAATTTTTCATTGATAATGCCGAATTTTACAGATACTTTAAAAAAGGGCATCAGTACCTCGACGATAAATATTTCCTCAGAAACAAACACGATTGCAACCTAGTGTTGGACAGTTTCTATTTCCAAATAGACAAACAATTCGCTACTTCACACGATTACAAAGCAGCACAAATAATTGCAAACGAACAACTACAAATTTATTTAATCGGAAAACTCAAAACAAAAGCGAATACCCAAGAATATAGCCAAGAAAAAGTCCTCAAATGGACTGGCTCCAAAGTGGGAATAATCGAACTCATTTATGCCTTGCAAACCGAAGGAGTATTCAATCACGGAGCAGCAAACATCAGAGAAATTGTGCAGGGTTTCAGTAAAGCATTCGACATCGAAATCGGACAATACCACAGAACATTCTACGAAATCACAAACCGCAAAGCAGAACGAACAAAATTCCTAAGCTCACTAAAAGAAAACCTCATCAATAGAATGGATCAAGCAGATGAACACCAAAGGCTACCCTAACGGATAGCCTTTTAAATGAAGTATACTTTTAAAATTCGTTTATAATAAAAAAAGTTATAACCTTCAATTCATGAATTCGTGGCAAAACTAAATCTAGCGATTCTCAATTATTCCTGCCTTCAAAGCAGTAAGTACCGCATGCGACTTCCCGTACTGAGCACCTTCAACAGCTCCGGTAATATTCGCGGTCAACCAATCCCAATCCGGGTCAGTGTTCTTTTTTGGACGTTTACGCTTTGCATACACACTATGACGTATAATGGAAGTAACAGACAAAAGATATTCCTTCTCACTGGCAGAAATATCCTTAGAGTCCTGCAAGGTAGATTCATACAAAACCACATAGTTATAAATAGCTTCATAATCAACATCATGATCAACTTTAGACAAAACGGTGGCCACAAAAGCACTAAAATCATTTTTAACTTGCGGAGAAAGTTGTAGATCGTCAACAATGGAAGTAAACTCGTCCTCACTGTTAGCAACGATAGCCTCAATACGACTTTGCGGAACTAAATTATAATCGGAAGATAAAAATCCATCAAAATAAAAATGTTCGCTTGCTTCCAAATTAACCTTAGATATAATACTATCAATTGTTTTGGGTAAAAGGAGACTGGAATAGTAAGACAACGAAAGATCATAATGAACTTGACCAACATAATCAAATGTGTTAGCCGGATTCAACGGTGTGGTATCTTGTGTTTTCTTACTGAAATGAGAAGCTTCAGTGCTCGTCAATTCCGTATCAGTCGATTCACAGGAAGCAAATAGTAATGCATAGAGTAAAATAATTAAATAATTTTTCATAAGAGTGTAATGTGTTAAATGTTACTGATTAGTTAAATCAGTTCATTTCGCCCGGGGTAATCTGAACAGTGTTTGGTTAGTTTCACACTTGGCAAAACCGGTTGAATTCGAGACAAAACTACCGGCTCAAATCCGACCCCGCAACACAACTACTAATGAATTTCCGAATTCAAACTAATGGATTCTGGAATCCAATACCATAAAAAAGTCATGCATTATCAATAAAATTAGGAGGTGATAGAATTGGCTACCGCCTTTAGAAAACAGCAATTCATTTATCGACTAAAACGGATAATTTTCATTGACTTCCGTTTAAAAAAATTTAATATTTTTACTACACCCATTTCAATTCCACAAACTTTTTAAACAGTAAGTTGAATTAAAACCTTAACCAACTGAAATGAAAAACGTTTTAATTACCATAGCATGCACACTATTCACTTTAACAATTGTTCAAGCCAGTAACTTTATTCAAGTCGACAGTTTGGCCTCAAAAAACTACCAATACTTTGAAGAAAAAGTAATGGAATACAGAACCGATACGGTCAAAGCACTAAAAATGACGAAACATTGGCTAAAAAAAGCCAATAAAGAAAACAACGTCAATCAGCAAATCAAAGCATACCGATTAATGATGCATCTGGTGGACAAAAAATTCCGCCTTATTTATGCAGATAGTTTACTAGTAAAAGCCAAAGCCACAAAAAGCAATGAAATAATAGGTAGTGCATACCTAACGGTGGGTGCCGCTCATTACGACAACAAAGAATACACTAAGGCATTAGATTTATACATTAGTGCTAACAATTACATAGCAAAAACAGACGACCATTACCTAATACACAAAGTAAAATATACAATCGCACTAACGAAATACTTCTTGGGCTATTATGATGAAGCAATTGCCTTGCTAACTCAATGCTTAGACTACTTTAAAGAAGAAAACGATTTGGCGTATATAAAATCAATGCATGCAATTTCCTTGTGCTACACACAAATTGAAAGATATGATCATTCTTCCTATTTCAATAAACTGGGTATGGAGCTAGCCAGTGAATTTGAAATGATTAACATGATTCCCTACTTCAAAAATGCAGAAGGGATAAACCTTTGTAAGCAAAAAGAATACAAAGAGGCAATCAAATTATTAAACGAATCAAAACTGGAACTGGAAAAAAAGAAAGATTATGCCAATCAAATTACAACATGGTTTTGTCTTGGGAAATGTTACTGGGGAATCAACGACAAACACAAAGCAGTAATCTATTTCACAAGAGTACACGAGGGCATTCAAACAAAAAAATACAGTCGTCCGGATCTTCGCGAAGGATATGAAATACTCATTCAATACTTTGGTGAAACCAATGAATTAGAAAAAGAATTATTCTTCATCAAAAAGCTAATGGAATTCGACAAAGAAATAAACAAAGAATTCAAATACCTAACCTACAAAGTCCACAAAGAATACGATACCAAAACACTGCTCGAAAAAAAGAAAAAAATCGAAAACGAATTAGCGTCAAACAAAAAAATATATCTTCTAGTTGTATCATTGCTGATAATAACGCTATTAGTTGTATTCGGTTGGCACCTACATTCCAAAAAGAAGGAAAAAGAAAAATTCAATCAAATAATGGCCGATTTAGCCGAAAAAAAGAAAGCAACTATAACACCAGCAAATAACCAAAATACAAATCTTAGTCCCGAATTGACGAAGTCATTATTGAAAAACTTGGAAAAATTTGAGAAACAAAAAAAATACCTCGAAAAAGACATGAACTTGGCAAAGCTTGCGGCACTACTAGACACAAATACCAAATATGCATCGTTAATTATTGCCGAACAAAGAGAGAAAAAGACAACAACCTACATCAACGACCTTAAAATTGATTACATAGTCGAGTTGTTAATTAGCAACAATAAATTCAGAAACTACACCAACAAAGCCCTGTCAGACGAAGCTGGTTTCGGTTCAACACAAATCTTCACACTCTGTTTCAAAAACAGAATCGGAATGTCACCCACTTCCTTCATCCAACAACTAAAATCGGTAAACCAAACCCAACAAAATAATCAACAGTAACCGTAAAGAATTTCAAAAAAACTTAAATAAGCTTTCATAAAAAGTAAAACTTATATCCCATATCTGCCTTATACGGTAAAATAATAAAAAACATTTCCGTACCCAATTATCAAAAAACCTAAATGAACTTTCTTTAAAGTAAAACTTATATGCCTTATATGGTAAAATAACTCAAAAATAATTATCGCGTTAAACCATTGATTTTATTGACAAAAATTAAAATACAATCATCAAAATTAAACTTTTTTGTTTTCCACTTCTGAATCACTTCTGAAATAAAATAAATCAATCTAAACAATTTTGCACCATAACACATTAAATCAAAAGTTATGGCAATAGAAGTAATCACTCGGGAAGACCTAAACGAATTTAGAACACTATTACTAAAAGACCTGCAAGAGTTAATCCACTCCAAACCAGCACAAACTAAAAAATGGCTCAAATCCATTGAAGTCCGCAACTTCCTAAACATCTCTCCTGGAACACTCCAAAACCTCCGCATCAACGGAACCCTAACCTACACCAAAATCGGCGGCACACTCTACTATGACAACGCTGACATCGACAAACTCCTAAACACCAACAAAACAAACGCAATGCCTACCCTCTTCAAATAAACCACAAAAAATAGCACAATCTCAAAGTACTTCTCCTTGGGAGAGGGATTTAGGGTGAGGTCAACTCTTAAACTTTTAAACAATTTTAAACTTTTAAACCAAAACCTCAGCAACTCAGAACCTCAGAACCTCAGCAACTCTCAAAAAATGAACTACATTAAACACCTAACCGGCTTCTTCGAAAAAGTAGTCCTCGACAAAACACTCAACCCAACCCATGTCAGCCTCTATATGGCCTTATTCCAGTTTTGGAACTGCAACCGCTTCAAAAACCCGATAAGTATCAATCGCGATGAGGTAATGCGAATAAGCAAAATCAGTTCAAAAGCAACCTATCACAAATGCCTGAAGAACTTGCATAGTTTGGGTTACATCAACTACGAGCCATCCTACAATCCATTCAAAGGAAGTCACGTCATTTTATTTAATTTTTCCGAAGATTTAAAACCAGCTCCAAAAAGTGAGAGAAAACTAAAAAATGAACCACTTATTGAATCGGTTTCAGAACAAGCTCTAAACAAGTCTTGTACCAGTAGTGAAACAGGTACTGAACAAGCAGTAGTACCTTCTATAAACTATATAAACAATATAAACAGTTCAAACAATAAAAACGTTGCAAACTTGAACGAGCAAGCAAAAAAATTTGAAGAAATAAATAATTCCGACCCGAGAGCTATGCTCGAACAGGCGAAGCATTTAAAAAATGAAAAAATAAAAGAAGAAAAAAGTTCCGCTAAAAAAGAAGAAAAAGAAATGCAGAATTTCAATTCTGCATTCACCAACTCCGATGAAAATCAAATAAAAAACAGTTGGCAAAAAAGTTCCGCAAAAAAAGAAAAAGATGTTGATGGTTTTGTCATACCGAGCAAAGCCGAGGTATCTCCTTTGAAAATGGCAACACCAACAACCGAAGAAATCAAAACCTATTTCCAAGCCAACAACTTCCCGGAACTCGAAGCCCAAAAATTCTTCAACTATTTCTCCAGTGTAGGTTGGCTAGTCGGTGGCAAAACTCCGATGATCAATTGGCAAGCAGCAGCCCAAAACTGGATATTAAACAGCGTCAATTTTAAAGACAACACCACCAATTCACCTCCAATTCGCCCTCAACACCTCAACACCACAACAGATAAAAACTATGCCGAACCTTTATGACACTATTGCCATACTGAACTTGTTTCAGTATCTCAAACTTTGCGTCCCGAAAGCTTTGCGTCCCGAAAGCTTTCGGGATTGCGTACTTCTTTGTGCCCTTTGCGGTTAAACCTTACAAAATGGAAAACGAAATAAAATCCCACTACAGCTACACCGAAGTAATCAATTGGCTTCAAGCCAAAGGTGTAGAACTCTACGGCAATCATTTCAAAATAGTAGAAACCGATTACCAAATCGTGTACAAACTCATTGCCTATTTCCTAAAAGACGAACCAACATGTTTTCAATATGGTTTAAATCTCGACAAGGGAATATTATTATCCGGACCAATAGGCTGCGGTAAAACATCCCTCATGAACCTAATGAAATACCTGACAGCAACAGAACACAAATTCTACGTAAAACCTTGCAGAGACATCAGCTTTGAATTCATCCAAGACGGTTATCAAATCATCCACAAATACAGCATCGGCAAACTCTACCAATCAGAACCCAGAACCTATTGTCTCGACGACTTAGGCACAGAAAACAACCTAAAATATTTCGGCAACGAGTGTAACGTAATGGCAGAAATTATATTAAGTCGCTATGACCTTTTCATCTCCAAAAAACTAAAAACCCACATCACCACAAACCTCTCAGCCACAGAAATAGAAACACATTACGGCAACCGAATTCGCTCCCGATTACGTGAGATGGTCAATTTAATTGCATTTGAAAAATCGGCTCAAGACAAAAGATAAAATCCGTATAAATCCGCGTTTCGTCTTGGCGAATCCGTTTCATCCGCGTTCCAATAAAAAAAACAACATGAACACTATAACCAACTTCTGGAACCACTTCCAACAAATCAATTTCGTTTTTCTACACCTAAACGAAATCCCAAAAGACGAACTAAAAACCCATTTCGACATACTAGTCGAAATACTTCACCAATACAACAAACACCTAGACCTCATCATCAAAAACAAAAAAAACGGTGTAGAATTAATCATTACCGCAAACGGGAATCCCTACCTTTTCAAAGAAGTAGAATTTCTAGTCCGTCATGCACCAGTTGTAGAACGTTGGAAAATTACCGCATTCCTTCAACCCGAAACCAACCTATCCAAATACGAAAACGGCACCGACAAACCATTAGAATATTACGGCATCAGTCTAAGAATAAGCGATATGTATTTCATCCCATTAGAAAACCCAAACAAACCAACCGATTTAGGAATAAAAGTGTTGCTAAAAAACTATATCGTACACAAAGACAACCCAAGACTTCGCGAAGCGGTCTACATACAAATCGAACACTTAATCGGCGAAAAATCCTTCGCAGATGAATTAGCATTCATTGAAATTAACCAATTAAAAAGTGTATATTTTAAGGATGAATGCGTAATTGAGTTATATAACTTAAAGTTTTTAATCGACTCCTATTTCAAGAAATCAAAATTTTTATGAGACTAAAATAAAAGACAAAATGAATAAATTAGAGAAACTAGGTTTTCAAAAAAAATAAAATAAGATAGAACTTTATGCGAAAAAAAATTAATAGAACTCAGTAGGTAACCTTTTATTTATTACCCCGTTTTTATTAGTAGAATTAAGACCTCAAAAAGAAAATTTTAAAAATAAATTCGGCGTGAAACCCAAAGAATAATAATCCGAAATCGTATACCTTGGATTCACAAGATCATTAGCAGTTTCATACAATCTGGAAATCTCTTTATTTATGATTACCCTGTGGTCATATAGATTATTGATAGAAATTCCTGCTTTTAATTTATAATTAGCGTTATCAAGAAATGTATACAGAAATGAAAAATCCAAAGAATGAAAATCACTTAATGTCTTATTATTTAGGGTTAGCAAACCATTATTTTCATCCAAAACACTATAAGGCTTACCTGAATTCCAAAACCAACCTAGTGTAATAAAAAAAGAGGAAAATTGATAACGCGAGGTAATATTTATAGAATGTGTAATGTTGCCGTTTGAATTAAAATAGCTTCCATTATTAATATCCTCAAATTTATTCTTTGAATTTAAAAAAGAATAACTCGACCAAAATTTAAATCTTGAAATCTCTTTTTGCAAAGTCAAATCTAATCCATTGCTTCTAGAATATCCTCCGGTAAGTGCTGCTAAACCACTCGATAAATCAGCGGAATTAAAAACAACACCATTAGAAAAACTGGTGATGCCAGATGTCTCTTTATGATAAATATCTAAATCCACAACAAAACTATCTTTTTTATACAAAAATCCAATATGAAAGTGATTCGAGAATAACACCGGTATGGAATGTTGATCAGAGAGCACCCAAATATAATTTTCTAAACTAATGTCACCGGCTGCATTTTCATTAATTTGCTGTAATAGTTGACTCCTTCGTTCAAATGAAACTAGGGCCTGAAATTCTTTACTAAACCGATAAGTCAAATTTAACCTTGGTTCAAATAAAAAGGGAGTCGTGTAATTAGAGGTAAGTCGAGAACCTAATTGAAAATCGAACCGATCCTTTTTAATGTCTGAACTAAAATATAGACTATTAGAAAAAAGTTCACCACTTCTTTCAGAAAGTGTAAATCCGAAATTTTCATTATCATTGCGAATCTGATGACCGATGGAATGTTGGGTAAATTGATAACCAAACAAATAGCTCATTTTATCTGATAACTTGTATCGAAAAGATAAATCTGTAGATAAATCCAAAACATCATTTTGCTTTAAAAAAAGATCGGTCCGTGTTTCTTTTTCTATCCGCCTTTGATAAAAAAAATCATACTGTGAAAACTGAAAAGTAGAACTGAGTAATGATTTTTCAGACAAATCAGAATTGATTTGTAGACTTGCTCCTAAATTTTCAATATCCATTGTTTGGTTCTGACCTTTATTATATGGAGAATTAGACGAAAAATCAAGATTGTTTCCGATATATGTCGAAGATAATGACATATAGGTTTTATCACTTATAGAATAATCGAAAACAACAGAACCGTCCCAAAAATCAAAATTATTTTGCTCATCATTAAGAGAAAATCCTGAGTTTTGAAATACTTTATCGGTATAACTTTGATAAGTCGGAGTTGAAAAAAGTGGAGCTAATGACTTTCTTAGAGTATACCGAAGACCAGCTTTCTTATTTAATAGAAAAACGCGTTGTGATAAATCAGCATGAAGCATATCTACCCCAAAATCGAATGATTCATTGGCTGCACTTCCGCGACTTGTCCTTAAATCAAAAACAGAGGAAGTCCTTGACCCAAATTCTGTTGGTAAAACAGAGGAATAAAATAGAGCCTCATCAACAATTTGAGAATTCACAGGGGATATCATACCAAATAAATGACCGGGATGGTAAACCCTTATTTTGTTCCACAAAAGTAGATTTTGATCAGGTCCACCCCCTTTCACATATAATCCACTTGATGTCTGATTTGGACTTTTAACTCCGGGTAAATAGTGAAACGCTCTTAAAACATCAAAATCACTAATTCCCGGTAATACTTCTTGGTTAAAAGAACGTAAACTTGTCCTTTTTAAATCTTTTTTAATGCTGTTGATTAAATAACCATTAACAATAACCTCTGATAAAGCAATAGATTTATTTTTTTCAATTTTATTAATGAGCGTATAAAGATTGTCTCGAACGGGAACAACCTGTAAATCATTTTCATTTAGCAATAATAGATGAAAATCTGCAAGTGATAATTCAACATCCTTCAAAACTAAATACTTATTATATAATAAACTATCCGCATAGGAATAATAAACCCCAAATCCAGATTCAGCATAACGCAAAAAATTTACCGTTTTACCTTCTTTAGGAAGTTTAATCTTTTTAGATTCTTGACCGGAAGCAATAATCACTTGAAAAAAGAGAAAAAATAGTAACTTAAGCTTTGAAATAAACATACCTTTGGTTAATCTCATAGTGCAATTGAAATGAACTTGCAATTAAATGTAAACTTAATTCTAAATCATTTATGGGTAAAGCTCCAGTAAATTTTCGATTCAAAATATACTTTGGAAAAGTGATTTTTACTTTATATGTTTTTTCTAAAAAAGTTTTTACATCAACTAAACGTGTACTTTTAAACTCGTGATATAGTATTCCGGATTCGCTGTTGAATGATTTATTTTCTAGGATTGCATCTACTCTTCTATCGATAGAATTAAACGATTTTCCCGAGTCTACAATATACTCCTTATCAAGATAAGTGACCTTCACACTACCCTCAAAACACATAACACTTAGAAAGTTATCATTAGATTTAACATTAAACTTTGTTCCTAAAACCTCTACAGTACCCTGATTTGTTTTAATCTTAAAATCTTGCCCTTTTTTAACCTCAAAATAAACTTCCCCAAAATCAAGTTCAATTTCATTAATATTGTACAAAGGTGCACTTTGAGTGATGGAAGTATTTTGATAGAGATCCAAGAAAACGTTTTCTCCTATATTTAACTTTTTAGACTGCGTTGATGTTAAAACATGTTGAGAACCAAATAAACCAAAATGATAGCTCATAATACTTACAAATAAAATTAAGATAGCAGCAGCAGCAAGATAAAATCTCTTTAATGTCCAGTCCGTTTGGTTGACTTTAAAAGTAGATGATAGTTTCTTTTGATTAATTTGCTCCCAAGTATTCTCTATGTCAGGTGAAATAGATTGCATTCCTGAAATTAAATCTTTCAACAGGACATAAGAGTTGAAGTCATTTTCAGAGACATAGTTCTTCAATTCAGAATCATTTAGTTCTCCTGAAATCCACTTTGCTAAATAAGTATCTTGATTAACAGATCTTTTCATCTTTTATCTATTTTAAAACTGTTCGTAAATTGAGTAATGCCCGCTGCATCCTTTTCTCAACAGATTTTACGGAAATCTGTAATAGCTCAGATATATCTTTATACGTTTGATCTTCAAAACGATTCATCATAAAAACTATTCGCTGTTTTTCAGGTAAAGCCCTTATTGCAGCATATATTTTTAAGTTCAATTCATTCTCATCAAAAAGTAAATCAGGTGTTTCAAAATCAATTCCCTCCGATATCAATTGCTCTTTGTACCGTTTAGCTATTTTATCACTCCTATAATGATTTAAAACCAAGCGATAAGATGTCGTAAATAGAAACTTTTTTGCCTGTATGGACTTAATCTTCCCGCAATTTTCCCACAAAATTAGAAAAGCGTTTTGAGCATACTCATCTGCTATATCAACATCTTTAAATCTATAATTCAAATAATTCCGTAAAACTTTATAATGCTTGGAGAATAAATGTTTATATACATTCTCTTCACAGACACTCTCGCCAAGATTTACTTCCATAAAAATGATTAAAAATTAAATTAACTAAAGAAATTGAATAGACTCAAAAAAAATCAATCATTCGTGCATATAGAATACACGAATGATTTCTCAACCAACTAAACTAATCACAACTAACAAAATCATCCTCAGAATAACCTGCTTGAATAGCCCAACAAGGATTATCAAATTGTACTACTCCATTTGCAGTCTGAACACAAGTAGGATTAAAATCAAATGTACAATACCATCCATTGGGGTTACAGTCAACATAATTATAAAAATCCCACACATCCGAAATTTTTACCACTTCTCCATTTTACGCAATCTGGAATGGATAAACAAAATCTACCCAATACTCATTTGTTGAAATAGAGTTAAGAATAGCATCTAAACTACCTAGGTTTAAAATCGTGATAGTTTCTCCACCATTATTAACCACTGATAAAGGGTAAATGAATTCAAAACAATTAGATGAGGTGAAAAATTCATCCACAGTTGTAATACTATCAATACTAAATAAAAGAGATTGAAAATCACTTTCATTACTAATAATTAATACATCATTAGTTGAATGCAATGAAACGGAAAATGGAAAATTAATAGTGTAGATATAAAGAAACGAATTTTCACTGTAAACAGCCTCTTTCAAATCCTCCATAGAATTAACAGTAAATTCTGAACCATCTGAATAAGTTACTTCAATTGGAAAAGCAGGAGTAAAACCTATAGCTGTTGGAATACTTGAATTAAATTGTAAAGACCCGGCAGATCCTATAATAGTGTTTAAATACATACGTGTGGCAAGACTTTGAGCCACTTCATTTGATTTATTCTCATCATTATTACTACACGAGATGAAAATAAAGGCCAAAGACAAACAAATAAATTTAATTTTTTTCATAATTAAAATTTATGATTACAACTCTAAGACACATTTGAAAAAGCTACACCCTAAATCAATTTCATTTTTTTAAATATAAAACGATTTACTTTTTATAGTAACCTTACTTTATTATTAAAGTACTATTGCTTTATGAATTTTTGAACAAGCTTTTTTCCGGAGTTTAATGTGGCTTCCACAAAATAAACGCCACTTGAAAATGAAGAAGTATCTATAACAATATTGTCTTGGGTACTGAAATCTTTGGTGTATATATTATTTCCATAAATAGTATAAATTTTGATTGATTCTATCAAAAAACTAGAAGTGTTAGTATGGATATGCAAATTAAAATTGACAGGGTTTGGATAAACTACTAATGAATTTTCAATTTCAAAATCATTTGTATTTAAAACCTCTTCACATATAACTAAGGAATCATCTAAGAGGCTGGGAATTTGCTCTTCATTTTCAAGCACAAAATTTTGATTAAAGAGTAAAACATTGGTTGCAACCGAAACACTATGATAATTCAATGAAAATGGGATATCCTGAAGTTGCGATTGTACAGTAACATTTTTACACGAGGACAAACCTGTTTCTTTATTAATCTTTATGAAATAATCATTCCCATTATTTCCAGAAAATGTTCCTACTGCAAAAATAGAATCTTCGAGTTCCTTAATAAAATTTGCCCTACCATAATTTGATAATTGCCCATTTGGTGAAGAATCGGAAAAAACTGTACTCCAAATACTATTATTCGTAGTACCATTTAATTTTCCAACAAAAAAATGAGAAAAATCTACTAACCAACCTCCTGATGGTAGATATTGACCAATTGTTCCGCTATAATAAACAGACCCGTCATTTGATTGTTCAATGGAATCTAATAGTGAAATATCAAAATTATCTACCTGGAGGGCTTTAACTGAATTAATAGCAGGACTTCCATTTTGATTTAATTTTACTATTAATCCCGTTGTAGGTACTATTTCTGAACTCAAAAAATCCTCATATCCTCCCACAAGAAATAAATTATTTGAAGAAACATTCGCAATCTCAAAATGAGTTCCAAGACTATATCTTTCTAATAACCCAAGAGGATTTCCATTGCTCTTATCAATTTTTTGTATAAAAACTTGTTGAACAGAACTTGGTGTTCCTGCTGCTCCCTCTACACCAATTTTGCCTATAACAGTATAATTATTGTCAAATTCTAAAAGAAATTCAGGCAATAAATAGTAGCCATCTAATCTGTAAACAGATGACCATAATAAATTATGCTGACTGTCAAATAATGCAATTATTGCAGATTTATCTATTGTTCCAACTTCCGGATCATCTGGATTTATATTAAAATATTGATAAGCCCCACATATAACAGACTTCGAGTCACTTAACTTTTTTCCAAATTTAAAAATTGTGTTACTTGAGTCAAAAAGTGAATTTGTAACATTGTAACTTTTACCGCTTAAAAATTGAAAATTTTCTGATTTAATGATATTTAAAACATTATCATCAAAACTAAATAGTTCAAAATCAGAGAGACTATTTGAAAAAATTGGCTTGGTTGTGTTAAAAGCACTTAAAGTTAAAAAGGAATTGGGACTATACTTTTTGGAATTAATTAAATCACCAGAGTAATCAAAACTTGAATACTCAGTGAAAAAAGATTCCCCAACTACCATAAATCCATCTTCATCAAAATTTACTCTGGTCCAATTTGTGTTAGTGGGGTTTTCACTAATTCTTTTATGAAATAAGGTTTGCGAAAAACAAAAAGTTTGATTAAGAAAAATGAATAGTAAAATTAGAAAAATTGATTTCATAGACTTTATTGTAAATTATTTTAATAAAAAAATGTAGTAGATTGAAACAAAAAACAGAAGAATGAGTTAAAATAGTTTAACTAATCACAAGTAACAAAATCTTCTTCCGAATAACCAGCTTGTAGAGCCCAGCAAGGATTATCAAACTGAATAATACTGCTTGAAGTTTCTACACAAGTAGGTTGAAAATCAAACGTACAATACCATCCATTCGGGTTACAATCAACATTACTGTAGAAATCATAAACGTTTTCAATAGTGACCACCTCTCCACTATATTCAATTTGAAATGGATAAATAAAATCTATCCAAAAGTCATTTTCAGACATTGAAGTAAGTAAATTTTGTAAAATCTGTGTATTAGTTATAGTGACTGTTCCACCGTTATTATCGATGACAGATAGAGGGTAAACAAATTCAAAACAATTGGTAGATGAAAAAAATTCATCCACAGTGGCAACACTATCAACACTGAACAATAGAGATTCGAAATCACTTTCATTACTAACAATTAACTCATCATTATTAGTACTCATTAATACTGAAAAAGGAAAAATAATAGTACTAATATGCAATGCAGAATTCTCATTGTAAACAGCCTCTTTTAAACCATTAACAGAGTTAATCGTAACTTTAGCTCCACTAGAATAAGCTACTTCAATAGGAAAAACCAATGTAAATCCTAAGGAAGTTGATGCACCTGAATTAAAGTCTAAAGTACCCGCAGAACCTACAACTGTATTAAGAAACATTCGGGTAGCACGACTTCGTACCATCTCATTTGATTTATTTTCATCATTATCATTACAAGACAGAAAAATAAAAGCCAAAGACAAACAAATAAATTTAATTTTTTTCATAGTAAATATTTTTAAGATAATAACTCTAAGACACATTTATAACAAAAATACCCTACCTCATTTTTTTTTTTTTTAAAGTGTAAATGACTTACTTTCAAAAGTATAATGTTTCATTGCAAAATAAATCATACTATTGTCATAAACAAATACCTGCGTTCAGGTAAAAAATTAACGAAAAATGGACTTTTAAACTAATTGTAATAAATGGGAAAAGGCTAAATTAGGACGACTTTATTGAGCAAATTGACTACAATAAAATATTTTCAGTTTAGTTTATTCATTAAGAATTTCCGTTTGTCCTATTTAATAATCTTCAATCACGAAAAGCATATCTAATAAAAATAAGTGTCTTCTATTTCTTTAAGATTAATATCTGTAAATGGAAGAAATCCTTGAGCTGATATTTAAAATAAAAGTACCGTTGAAATCTTAGAGATTCAACGGTCAAGAGTGCTAGTAGCTGACCAATTAACGAATACTGGCGGTAAAATTGAACTGTTTTGAGGTTTTAACAGATTGGATTAATAAATTTATTAGAACATCTGATACGATAATAGTTATCGAAATGGGGTGTTTCAATGAAATCTCTAAAGTCAAACAAGTTTGTTAATAGGGTAAATATAATTTACAGCTAAAATTTTCAAGATTTCATAAGTGTCTCGTCTTCAATTTTTACTGGAAAAATTCTACTGCTACAGCAAACCATTCAATTTGACTACATTCAACAATTCTACAATGTTCTTTGCTTGGTATTTATTTAATAAATTGCGTCGATGCGTCTGAACAGTTAAAAAACTAAGAAATAATTTGTCCGATATCTCTTGGGTAGATTTTCCTTCTCGCAAAAGCTCTAAAATCTCTTTTTCACGTAATGTAAGTCTGGGAACACTTTTTAAATCATCAACTGATACCTTTTCAATAATTTCTTTTACTTGATTACAAAAAGTATTTTGCCCCTCTATGGCCTCCAAAATGCATTGTCTAAACTCATCTAACGAGGCACTTTTCAATAAATAGCCACTGGCTCCATTGTGTAACATTTGGAGAACAATACTTCTCTCAGATTGACTACTCATGGCAAGAATGATTACATTAGGATGGCTTTTTTTTAGTTTTAAGCAGATATCAATGCCATTACTATCAGTTAGAAATATGTCTAAAAAGACAATATCAATATTTTTCAAATCATCATAACCAAAGATACTTTTCCCCGTGTTAAAAGCAGCTTTTATAGTTATAAATTCAATCCCGTTTAATAAATTTCTAAGCCCTTCAATTACAATAGGATGATCATCTATTATTACAACATTATAATTATTTTTCATCTTCTAATTTTACCTTTAATTCAATATTAAATACGGATCCTTCAAAAATACCAGACTTTATTTCTAATTTACCACTTAGCAATTCTACACGATTTTTTATGTTTTTTAAACCCAATCCGGAAAAAAAATTCAGTTCATCTGTATTGAAACCACTTCCGTTATCTTCTACGGTAATTAAAAATAATTCTTTATTCTGAACACAATCAATTATTATTTCAGAACAATTTGAGTGCTTTAAAGCATTATTAATAAGCTCCTGAACAATTCGGAAAATGGTTACTTGATGTGAAGACAAAATTATTGAACTAATTTCAGAAGAAAAATAGTGAATCTTCACGGAAGGATTTGACATAATAAAACACAAATCTTCTAATGCCAAGTCCAGTCCTAATTTGGATAAAGTTTCAGGTATCAGGTTAAATGCAGTCTGCCTCAAGTCTTTAATCGCCAAATTTAGATTACTTGTAAACTTTTCATAATCGGTAAAATTACAATTCTTCACATCGACTTGCTGTAATTGCATTTTTAATGATGATAATCGACTGCCTATACCATCATGTAAATCTCGGGAAATTCGCTTTCGTTCAGATTCCTCTCCCTCAATCATCGCTTGCATAATCTCTATTTCTCTCCTTGATTTCAAGTATTCAATATTTTGTAAATGTATAACCCCTTGTTGTTTGTTGAGCTTCTTTTGAAACTTAAAATTTTTAAACAAAAAATAAGAAAAAATCACCAACACAACTAATGAAAATGAAACTAAAGCATACCATAATCGTAAATTTTTTAAACGAACTTCTTTCTCTGTTTTTTCGTTCTCTAGTTGTAAAATCTTTCTTTCCTTTTCAGACGTATTATATTTTGCTTCTAAGATTCGATACTCTTTTTCCTTAGATTCATTTTCTAAACTATCTTTTAAAAGTAAAAATTTTTCAATAAATCCATTTGCTGCTTGATATGCTCCTAATTTAGTAAGGTTTTGATAAAGTAATTCATATCTTGTTAATCGTTGATCCGAATCATTTAAATTTAAACGCTCTAATACATCCAAAGATCCGTGATAATCCTTAACTTCGAATTTAGATTTAGCAAGTCCCAAAACAAGTAATCCATAACTGATATCTGTTTTGCTATAATTAGGATTCGTATCATAATAAGTAAGTCCTTTTTCAAACTGTTGTATTGCTTTATAATGCTGCTTTTTCATCTGTAGTAAATAAGCTAAAGTTGAATAATATTTAGGATATAAATTATTATTACCATTTTGAACTAGAGATCTATTCACGGTATTCAATATAAGAGTTGCTTCCTCTAAATCGTTCAATTTTATAAGACAGTTTGCATAGTCAATAGAGCAGGAACTCAAAACATCCAATCCGAATTTATCAACTTTTTTCATTTGCTTGATAGCCTCTTTAAAATAAGGTTTAGCTTTATTAAAATCGCCCAAAATCAAAAATGAATTAGCTATACTCTGATTAAAAGAACCTTGCATTAATAAATTTTCGGTTTTTTTGGCTAACGGTATTCCCTCTCGTATCAAAATATCAATCGACTTATTCAGTTCAAAAGTATTGCCATAATAAGAACTAACATTTTGTATAATGATTAACTGAAGTTCATATGAAACAATATTCTTGTAAAGCTTTAATTGATTTAGAATATTTAGCACGGAAGTATTAAATGAATCATAGTCTTGCTGATGTAAATAAATCAATGACTCATAGTACTGAACATTTATTCTTAAAAATGGAGAACCTTTTGCAAAAAATTTTCCTTGTGCTAAATGATAACGATAATTGTCTAAATCATAGTTTTTAAAATATAAAGCAGAGAGTTTTAAGTGCTTAAATGACTTTACACTATCACTATTAGTTTGCTCAATTTGTGATTCGTACTTTTTTATAATCTCAAAATCTTTGCCCATAGTATTAATATCCTGAGCAAAAATTGAGTTTGAAAAAAATAAAAAAAGTAGAATATATTTAATCATAGTTAGTAAATTGTAACAAAAGTAGTTAAAGAATTTACAGAGCTAAACTAATAAATTGAAATTACCTGATATCAGGTAGACCATAAACTATACCTGATTTAAAATATTGAAAATCATACTATTTTCCGCTCTGTAATTTCAATTTTATAATCAGCGAAAAAAGTTATATTTTGATTTAAATTTAAAAAAAAACTAATATTAAAATAGTTTTTTCGTGTATGTTGATTATCGGAAATAATTCAAACCTGGCTCTTAGTACCTGATTTTAGGTAATTAAAAATACTCTTTTTGAGGTATTCCCTACGAATGAAAGTTCAACTATATTTACCAAAATTAAAAATTAAATGCACGTGTTTATCTTAATAAATCAATTTTAAAGTAAATCAAGTGATCCCCGAAATTTTTCACACCTCTCAACCCAAAAACGAGGTACTCAAAAAACACATTCACTCCTTCTATTTTCATCAAGTAGACAATTCCATGAGTAATAAGCAAATAGTTTTTTTTCCAAATACAAAGAATGCCGTAACTATTTATAAAAATGCTATAAAAGTAGAAGTATCTAAAACCCCAAAACAAATAAAAATTATCCAAAACAAAATGGATGGTTATTTATTTTTATATGGAGGTATTCAGCAAAAAGCTGTTATTTCTGAAATCACAACACCATTTGATAAAATAGGAATTATTTTCGAGCCACTAGGCATCAATCATTTTGTTGAAGATAATTACATAGGCAGACAAATAAGGAGTGATTATTATTTTCCACCAATCGAAAGTAAATTAAAACCTATTATTGATTCTGTTTATGCAGCAACCACTATAGAAAAAAGAGTAGAGCTGTTAGAAAATTTCTTTTTAAATCAAATCAATTTCAACTTCAAAGAACCAGTTTTGAAAGAAGCTCTCAATCTAATTGAAGACTACCACGGAAAATTAAAAATCAACGAGCTAGTGAAGAAACTTAATATCGAAGAAAAAACACTGCTGAGAAAATTTAAAAATCACCTTAATTGTACACCAAAACATTATTCAAAAGTACATCAATTTAGAACTGCTTTAACAAAATACTTTGACAGCAACAAAAAAATTAATAGTTTGACAGACCTAGCACATAATAACTATTACTATGATCAATCAGATTTTATAAAAAGTTTTAAATCACTAACCGGTAATAAACCCTCTTTCTTTTTTAAACAAATAAATAATTTCGGAAATGAGATTTATTGGTTCAATTAAATGTCTTTTTTCTACAATTATTGATAGAACATAAAAAATATATTTGCCATTCAATAGTAAAAAAATTTAATGAAAATATTAATCGTAAAGCTTACTATTACATTCATCATAAACACAACCTGAATTAGTGAGATATTCCAACTTAATATAAATTAATTTTAAAAACAAACAGTAAACATTATGAAAAAAAAAGTTTTTTTAATCTTGTCAGTTATTTGTACATCCTTTAGTTATGCACAAGAGGTAAATGAAGAAAAAAAATTAAATAACTTTTCAATAATAACAAAAGGAAAGCTGGGGTTTAGTGAATTAAAGATAGACGATTATGGTTCTATTAACGGATTTTATACAGCTTTTGAACTTTTAGCAGCTTCAAAATTATCCGATAAATATTCGTTAGAATATGGTTTTGGATTTTCTGAGTTTAAAGCAAACAATGTGTCTCAGTCGAATACAGGTAATGTCAAAAATGAAAATTTTTACATACCGGTAAATCTACTAAGAAGTGTAAATTTTACTGGTAATAACACTTTTCAAATCGGTGTAGGTCTATATGGAGATTACCTGTACAAATCAAAAATTGATGGTTTATTAGAAGAGGAAAATATTGGTTTTACTATGGGACTAAACTTTCAAGTTGGTGCTAAATTTAAAATTGCAGAAAAAACATTTTTTAGAGTTATGATAGAAGCACAAAGCGATCTAACAAACCTAAAGAAAAAGGCCGTAGAATTTAGACAAATTAATACAAATACAATTTCTTTAAGTTTTATTCATGGTTTTTAAAGAGTCATAAAATCGTTGTCTAACTGCATTCAAAAAATAAGTGAAGTCATCAAATAGATTCATTTTAAACTTGACATCAAAAGATAATTCATTTTTTGTTTTTTAGTCTAAAACCGTGGAATATTTAACCCTTTTTCATAATTGGAAAGTTAGTTCAAGTAGGTTTATATTCGGGTTAATATTCGCGGTTTTTTTACTAAAAACATTTATTTTCAAGTATTTTTTCTACAAGTGATGTAATTTTTAAATTTAAAACTTTGGGAGAAATTAAACTATGATTAGTTCCAGTGAGTTCGATATTTTATCGGACTCATTTTGATTAAACTTGATTCTATTTTTTAAAAATTAAAATATTGATGTAGAAATTTCATTAAAGACAATGCTTGACCCTTTATTTATTCATACTAAATCGGACTTTCTTTACCAGAGAATCCGTACTGTAAAGTAAAGAAAAAGATTTTTTTAAATTGTTATAGTTTCTTTTAATGATATAGTAAAATAAATAACTTCGCTTAAAATCAATTAAACGAAGTTATCTTTTAAACTATTCTTTAAATTTTGTTTTTTAAGGGTTCAATCGTACCTATTTCTATTTGTTTTCCTCTATGATGGTATAATATCTACTTTAATCTCATACCCTCTAATTTCATCCCACCTTGAGAAAATGTTAGGCTTTTTACGGTTCCATCAGGGTTAAAACTGAACATAATTAGAGCTCCTATCTCTTCTAATAGAAAACTATTTTGTGTTTCCGGCGTAAGTTCAAGGGTTGGTTGTCCTGCTGTTTTGCCATAAAGTCGATCATTTTGCCGTACTATCTCAATTATAAAGCCGGGCTGAAGTTCGTAATCTCCAACAAATTTTTGTAATTGTTCATCGCTAAAGATGGTTTTGTTTATTTCATTTTTGCCATATAAAATATTTCTTATCGGATTTAAAGGCAAAGTAATATTATCATGATTTTGAAGTATAATAATTGTTTTATCATTCGTAATGTGTCTGGCAAAAAATGTAGCGTAACCCGGCCATCCTCCACCATGATATACAATTTTACCAAATTCATCATGATTATCAATTTGCCAACCATAGCCATATTTAGTTTTTGTACTATCATTTAATGTTGCCACTTTAAACATTTCCTCTATTCCATTCTTAGACAAGAGTTTGTTTTTATATAAAGCTCTATCCCACTTTAGTAAGTCATTTACTGTTGAATTTATACTTCCATCACCCACAATACCATCTAACCAAACCACACTATTTGTCTCCTCAATATTATCCGGTAATACATATTTTTTCAAACTTTCAGAATATACATATCCATACGCATAATTGTCTATTTTTTTTGGAGCTAATCTTCGAGTATATACAAATGTATTATTCATTTTTAATGGTTTAAAAATGGATTTTTGTAAAAAACTTGCATAAGTTTCTCCGGAAGTTTTTTCAATAATAGAAGCTAACAAAACATAACCTGTATTACTATATTCATACGTTGAATTTGGGTTAAAAATTACTCTAGGTTGTTTTTGTGCAAAAATTGATATGATGTCATTATTGGTAGCTATTTTTGATTTATCAAAAGACTTTTCTAAAAATTCCACATAATCCGGTAAGCCGCTGGTATGGTTAAGCAAGTGTCTAATGGTAATGTCTTTGTAAAATGCTAATTCCGGAATAAATTTTGCTAAGTGATCATCCAAGTTTAGTTTTCCTTTTTCACTAAGTATCATGATAGCCATAGCTGTAAATTGTTTAGAAACAGACGCTAATTCGAAAATAGAATTCTCGTCTAGCGGCTGTTTGGTTTCTTCATTTGCTATACCGAAACTTTTTTTATAAAGTACTTGACCTTCTTCGGCAATTAAAAAATTTCCATTGATTTGACCATTTTTATACAATGTAGTTAAAAGGCTATCCAATTGTTGGAATCGGTTTTGTCCAAAAATTATTTGAACAACAAAAAGGGCAATTAAGAGGAATGAATATTTCATTATTATATGAGATTTAGTATTAATTATTAAAATATTTTATTAGGCAATAGAATTTTAGAGACTCTATAATCTCTATAGTAAGGAATATAATTTAATGTATTTTGAAAGTTGGAAACTTCAAATTGAAACGATATCTTCTACTTTGTTTAAATCCAGAAATCAGCATTAGTTTGCTATCCTTAGACAAAAAAATCTATTTTTTAGAATGTTTGAGAAAGAAATAATAAGACAAAAAACTAATACCAATACTAAAAGCAATAATTGCTAGTGAATGAATATCTAAAGGTGTAGTAAAGTAAGTAATCATAAGACCTCCACTTAAACCCAAAAGCAAAAAAGTCCACTTTATAGTATCCTCTTTTTTATCGGTCACTCCTCTTTCCAAAATAGATTTTGCTAACTGTTCAGACACGCCTTTGTCTATTATTTTGTTTTTAAGTTTATTATCTAAAATATATTTTGTTACCTGAATTACCAATACTAAAACTAATCCTATGGCAAAAATTGGCATAAATTCTGTAATAGAATTGACCTCATTTAATGAATGAGTGCTGTCTCCATTCAAAATTAGTTTTGGGGATGAAGGAATTTTTGAAAACTCTGATTTAATAGCAATTGTTGATGAAACTCTTTCAAAGTTGCTTACGAATAATTTTATCATGTTCTTAAATATTTTTGTTATATTTTATTAGACAATATTTGTTGATTACGGTTGCACTTTTTATTGTGAAAACAACATTTCTTTTTCTTTGTATTGCCTGAATAAATCATTTAATAAGAAAACAACAATTCCAATAGAGCAAACCCCTAGAAAAGCACTTGCCATTATTGAAAATGATCTGAATTGAGTAAAAAGCGTCGCCATATATGGATATAGTAAAAATAAAATAAGAAGTGAAATAACCGACAAAATTATATAAAAGATGTAAGTATTTTTCTCTTTCCGAGATTGCTCTTCATAAATTTTACTTAATACTAAAGAAGTAACATCAAAAGAAAATTCTTCAGGTTTAATTTTTAGCATAATAGTAAACAAAAATTGATATTCTTCTACTCTTAATTGACACTCTACACATTCTTTAATGTGCGATGCAATGGTGTGATCTTTCACTTCATTTAAAATAAATTCTTGCAGAACTTCGTCAGTTAAATGTTTTTCTTCCATAACTAAAAATTTTATAATGATGATTTATTCGGTTTTTGAGAATTTTTCTTGCTCTAGACAGATAGCTTTTTATTGTTCCTTCTGGTAATTTGGTAATTTCTGCAATCTCTTTATTAGACAATTCTTCCAAATGGTAAAGAGTAATTAAAGTTTTGTATAGAGGTGGGAGTTTATCTATTTCTTTTGTGAGAATTAGTACAGTTTCGTTTTTAATAGAAAGTAACTCAGGATTTTCGAGTATTCTTACTTTATTTTTGTCAATTGCTTCCATGTCAGTAGTAGGAATACTCTTTTTTTTAAGATAATTGATGGAAGTATTGTAAGCTATGTTAGCAATCCAAGTTGATAACTTAGATTTGAATTGAAATGATGACAAATTTTGATAGGTTTTCAGATAAACTTCTTGTACAATATCTTTTTGGTGCTCTTCATTAGCTGTCAATTTTTGCACAATTTGAGTTACCAATTTTTCTGTATTCTTTATAATAACAGCAAAAGCTTGAATGTCTCCATTCAATATCTTAGTAATTATAATTTTGTCCGATAGAGGGTTACTTTCATTACTCATACATTTCAATTAGACAAATAAACGAAAATTAGGTTGCAAAATATATACATTTTTTTTTCGAAAGTTGTTGACGTAATGCTCTTTCATAAAAATTAACCTTTTAAAATTATCAAAGGTGTGGTTTTCGAGCATTAAACTTCAATTGGTAGTAGTAAACAAAACCTTTGTGTCATTTTTTTAAAGAGTGTGAGCTTTAAGGTTTTTAAAGTTACATCATACTTCTTCACTCCATAGTCCAGAAACTGCTATAGTTGAAATGGGATTATTGCCTTCTTTTCATTAGGAATTAAAACGAAATTATTTCAGCTTGGATGGGATGTAGAAAAAAGCACAATACAACAGTAGCTCAACGTTATTGATAACCTTGAACACAAGATAATCGATAAAAAAATTACTAATAGCTTTAAACAATACTGTTTGAAGAATTTTAAAATTTTTAAACTCAATTAGTTTTAACTCTAATTATCAAAAAGTAAAAAATAATTTTAACACTAATATGTAATTGCTACTTACTGCATGTTCATATTAATATAAAAATAAATTTGAAAAATTACTAAAAAAAACATATTTAATGTATGTTTTAAACTATCATCTTTAAATAAAATACACTAAATGTAATTACAGTAACCTTTTTTTACATCTCATCTAAACCTATACTTTTAAAAATTTCTTCTATATCTTGATCAATAGGAAATGGCTTTAACGGTGGAACATTGGCACCGCCCGGGTTTCCAAGAGGAACTTTACCCAAAAAAGAAAATATACCTCCTAAAAACAATCTTGGAATTTGTCCTATAATTTCATTGGTATTCTTAACTTTGAAAGCATATTGCATCATTTTCCAATGTACATAACAATGTGCAAATGGGTATTTTTGACCTATTATATGAGCTCTCTCCAAATGACGCCATGCTTTTTTTAAGTTGCCTTTAGAGTATTCTGTTTGGTAATTTTCAAGTTCTTTTCTATAAAATGGCCTAAGGTTTTTAGGTAGTGTAGTGTAAAACTTCATTTTCTTTACTGTTTACTTATTTTCTAATACAAATATTTATGTTTTTTGATATTAGCAAAAGGATAAAACTATATTTTTCAGTATCAATACATTTTATATGTCAATTGTATTTCTATTTTTTTTCATATTTTTCAAAAACTAGTTTAGCAATATCTTGTGTTATTTTGGTTGGTGAAAAACAATCACAATTGGTTAATCCAATTACATAAATATCTTCGCTAGGAATATAAACAGCCATAGTTTTAAAACCAAAAATGCTTCCTCCATGTTCTCTTGATTCGCTTCCATTTATTGTTCTAATATGCCAACCATATCCGTAAGTAATTTCTTCACCGCTGTTTAATTTATTTTTCTTAAAGGCTTTTTTTAAATTTTTGGCTTTTAACAATACATCTTCGTTCAAGGCATTTTGCCATTTTAACATATCACTTAATGAAGACATCAAAGCACCTGATGCATAGGGAACACTGAAATTTATTATTGTTTTATTTACGTAACCGCTTTCCTTTTTTTGATAACCATATGCTCTATTTTTAATGATTTTTCTGTCTGATGCATAATCGGATTGATTCATTCCTATTTTTTTAAAAATGCTTTCTTTGATAAATTCATCAAATGATGTCCCTGAAGTTAATTCTATAAGGTAGCCCAATAAGATGTAACCTGAATTACTATATTCAAATTTTTCTCCTGGTTCGAAATCTACTGGCTCATCTTTAAAAAAATCAACCATCATTTTTGGTGACATTTCTTTTTGAGCAATATCTTTCAGTGATTTCATTTTGGTAAAGTCTTTTATTCCAGAAGTATGTGTTAGTAAATGATGAATGGTAATTTTGTTACCATTAGGATAATCTGGGATATACTTTGAAATACTATCTAGTGTATTTAATTTTCCTTGTTCTTCCAACATTAAAATGGATATTGCCGTGAATTGTTTTGTCATTGAAGCCAATTGAAATACATTATTTGTTGTTAAATCAACTCCTAACTCTAGGTTAGCTTTGCCAAAAGCTTTTTCATAAATAGGTTTTCCATTTTTTGTAACCATAAACACTCCTCCTGGTCCTTTACTGTCATTAAATTCATTCAATATTATTTTATCTATTTTTTTTTTAATAGATTGAGTATAAGTTTTGTTTGTAAAGATTATTGATAGTATAATTAAATATATAAAATGTTTCATTTGTCTTTTATCTATCGAAAATAAATTTAGTGATATTATGCATTCTTTTATTGAAGATCAGCAATTGTTGTTTTTCGGTTTACGTATTGGCGATGGTGGGGCACTTGAGAAACTGGTAGCCCAATATTCACACAAATGCCCAATAGAATTACAAATGTTGAATTTATTCTGTCAGCCCCCACTATTGCCAATACGATGTTATGTGCTGCCCTTTTTTATTCGTGTTTTGGTTCGTTTAAGTCAAAATAATTTCCTTTCGTCCTATCAAGAATTTCTGCTATGAGTTTAAAATTTTTCTCTGTCGGCTTTAGATTTACATACTTGTCAACTATCGTTCTGTGTCTGTAAATTATAAAGGTATTTTCAACACCCGCATTTATCTTGTTGAGATTTGCTTCGCTTTCGGTATCACTAAATGATGGTACAAAAGTCAAAGCAATTTTTTGAAGCCCTAATTCTTTTCCGATCTTTTCTAATTCTGTTTGGCGTGTCTGCTTGTTATATTTTTTTGAATTTCCATAAACAAAGTACGCTTTAAGATATTTTTCTCTTATTACACTTTCATTGTCTAATTGCTTAAGCCATTTTTTGATTTCATCCCAATTTGGATTGTCACCAACAAAATATACAATTCCGTGATAGCGGCCATATATGCAGACAGGGCAAGTTCTTTTTCCTTTGTCGGGTCCAAAGGCGTGAAATGGCATAAATGAAGGTTGGTCTTCACCTATATTTAAACCCGATTGAATATCTGTTTTGTTTTTAGAAGGATAGTCAGGAATATTCAATCCTAATACAATATTATGCTCTGCGATTTGAATGTTTCCGTCTAAAACAACTCTTAACAGTTCCGTCCCTGCTCTGTCAAGTTTACCATACTTTTTCTTATGTTTTAAATACAATGGGTCATCATCAAAATAAAGGTCAGCATAATACTCATTTGCAATATCTGGTTCTTTAATAGATAAGTGAATGTGTTGCGGAATATTATCATTAGGATATGCAGCGGGTCTACTTGTCTGGATAGTATAGTTGCCGCTCTTGTCAGTCTTTACCCAACCTCGCAATTTACCATGCTCTTTTGCTTGTTTGGGGGTTTGGTTGTCGGACGAATACAAACCGTTTTCGTCAGTATGCCAATAATAGATAACAACATCAGAAGCAGGTGCTTTGCCGTCAATTTGAAAGACTTTGCCAGTCAATATTAACTTTTGCTTTCCCTCTGTCCAACCAATACTTGTATGTTCACTTGAAATATTTTTGGGCATTTCAACATACATTAACTCGCAACCCTCGCAACCACCACCAACTTGTTTCGTTCGTTTGGTCTCGTTAGGCTCTTGTTTTGTCTGTCCGTTGCAACTTGTCAAAAAGTTGATAAGAATTATAAAAAGTCCAAGTCGATATATTCGTTTCATATTTTTTCTTTGGTTTGTTTTAGGACTGCACATAAAAGTCTGATTATATAAATATTCTTGCTCCAAGATATAATAAATTTTTAAACTAAAATATCCCAAATCTTAAAATTTCAACATAAATATTATAATTAAATTACCTTTTATTTTCTGATTTGAGAGATAGATAGCATCTGTTTAATTAGTTTTTTACTATCTTGATTGTTGTTGTACCATTTTCAAATTCTAATCTTAAATAATAAATACTATTTGCATATTCAGATAAATCTACAATATAACTATTAGCATTTACTACTTGTTCAGTTAGTATCCGACCTGTATTACTAATAACACTAGCATTAATGATGTTCAATTTGGAGTCTAAGTATACTGATCCTTTTGTAGGTGATGGGTAGGCCACTACTGAAACGTTTTTAAATGAATTTACTCCAAGAGTTACATTCACTATAACTTCAAAAGGTTCGCTAGGACATCCGTTGACTACGGAAACTGCAAAATAGTTTTCTCCATTTTCGAGTATTGTACCTAATGGTAATGGGTTGATTTCTGCTAAAGCATCAAGTAGGGATTCGTACCAAACCACATTTGATGGTTGTACAACTAAATTTGCAAGAGTTACATCACTAAGATTATCAACACTAAAACTTTGAATGTTATCCCCTGCTGGTGTAGGTGTGATATTTACGGTAATGGTCAAAGTAGTAGTTGATGCACACNNCGCTGGTGACCAACTACCTGTAATCCCGTTAGTGGATGTAGTAGGCAAAGGACTTAAGGTTTCACCTGAACAAATAGGACTTACAGCAGAGAATATAGGCGTGATGTTCGGATTTACAGCAATGGTCAACGTAGTTGTTGTTG
>DEHZ01000015.1 GCA_002352205.1 Flavobacterium sp. UBA2787
AAGAACAACACGCAGAGAACAGACGAAGTGAGTTCTTGATTGTGAAGAAGTAAGATATCAAAACTAAATAATTGTAAACCGGACTTTCTAAGGAGAGTCCGGTTTTTTTTATTGGTTAGCCTTTTTTTAATTATAATGATTAAAAAAGAATACTTATAATGCGAAAAAACAGCAATTAATTCCTTTAAGTAACTTAATCTACTTTGATATCTTTACGTTGCAATAAAAGCGATGTTGTTGAACTATGGGTATACTCAAAAACAGAAATATAATCGTGATAAATTTGAGCTTTAATTCTTAAACATATTGCAGTCAAGTTGACTATGATATGTTTTGTAAGCATAAAAAAAGAGGCTGTTAAGCCTCTTTTGATAAAATATAAATTTATATTATTCTTCTTCTTTTATTAATTTAAGAAAAACTAATTCATCAGTATCTTTGTCAGTATAACTAATTTGAATTTCAGTATAAGTCAAAGATATTATCGTAAAGTAATCGGTAACGTTTTGATTTTCTTCCTCTTCTTCCTCATCAATATAACTTAGCGATAAAATATTATTATTTAATTCATAACTGCCTAATTGCTGCGAATTTTCACAAACTGAACCGACTAGTTGAAAATCATTCTTTTCATAGGAACCATTGTTGTTGAGAATCAAGTTGTTTTTTTCACAACCTTCATCATTTACATAACTTTGATATACCAAAACATTTTGAGCGTTAATTGCTCCTATTTGATCCCAAACCCATTTACCAGATAAATAATCAGGAGTAACATAGGTAATACCATCATCTGATTCACAAGAGAGAAAGGTTGAGATGGTTAAAAGTACTATAAATATTTTTTTCATATTAATTATTGTCCTAAAAATTCTACATTATCAACTTGATAAGTTGTTGTTACTCCTGTACTTGAACCTTGGTAACGGAAAGAAATGTAAACATTGTTACTGGTAATTGAAGATAAATCAACCAACATACCATAGAAATTTGTTGCATATGAAGTATCTGTGATTGAAGCAATTGAAGTTGGTAATTCTGTCCAAGTAGCAGCATTTATTTCACCCGCAGTACCGCCTCCATTATAATCTGTAGAGTACCAAACGGTTAATCCAACACCATTATAAAAACCAGTTTTAACTCCGAATCTCATGAAAGAACTAGTAAATTGACTTAAATCTATTGCAGGTGTTATTAATCTAGCATCTACATTATTCTCGTTAGTACCGAAAGCTGACATTTGAGCATATTTGTTATTGCTGAACAGTCTTGCTTCCCATCTTTCTGTTCCATTCATGGATACATTGGACCATCCTGGTAAACTAACCCAAATATTATTACCGGTATTTGGTAAACTTTCAAAGTTTTCGGTGAAAAATGGTGGAGCTAATCTAGGCTGATCTAGTTTAATATCACTTTCATAACGAGCAACAAACTGATAATCATTATTGAACCTTGTTAGAATACCTCTGATTTTACCGCTTCCTGTTTGAACAGGTTTTCCCGCATAAGCAGCAAAACTACTTGTTCTAAAAATTACATTTTGACCTGAATTATCTACTAATAAATGGTTTGTAGCTCCACCAACAGTGTTTGAAGCTCCTTCAACATAATATGTTTTATCTAAAGCAGCCTCAACAAATTGAACAGCATTAAGTTCAACCAATTTATTGATATTACTGTCGTTTAAAAGTTCACTGATTGATAGCGTTTGAACTAACTCATCTTCATTAACAACTGTACATGATTTTATAATTGAACTTTGAACCTGAGTTCTTGATAATCTACCAACAGAGGGGATGTTAGATGTACTTACAAATAAACCACCAATTCTCATTCCTCCAAAAGACACATCAGTATATAAGTTTTGCATTTTAATAAATACTTTTCTACCTGGTTCATAGGAAGCAAATGAACTTTCTATATCTACCGGCACACTAAAAGCTTTACTTCCATCTAATGTTTGCATAGAGATAGATTTAAAAAAGTTACCGCCTCTATCACTAGAAACTACGTATGCTTCTATAACATCATTTTCAGTATATTGAGTAACAGTTGAAGTTGCAGGTATTTCAGCAACCTCTTTTGTTTTTACTAAAGATGTATCTACACATCCAAAAGTTGGGGTTTGATAATCGTCATCGTTAACACAGCTGGAAAATGTTCCTACTGTAATTGCTAGTAATAGCATTGATTTATAAAAAGTTGTCTTCATAGTATATGTTTTTTTTAAATTAGAAATTGAAATAGAAGTTTATAAAATAGGTTCTTCCAAAACCATAAAAATAACGTGGTGCAAAAGCAGGTGTTCCGCTAGAAACATCTTGATTGAGTTCTCTATAATTAGCGTTTCTTGCTTGTTCAAATCCACCGGTCTTATAAGTTACATCAAAAATGTTGTTTATAGAGGCAAAGAAACCGACTGTATTTCTGTTTTTGTTGCTCACTCTCCACGATTTCCCTCCGACTAAATTAACCAATGTAAAGCTATCAAATTTTTCTTGTTTAAGCAATTCTCTGGCTCTTTCCTCTGTTGCCTCAGGAAAGCTTGCTCCATTAACACTAGCAGGATCTCTAAAGAAGGTATTTGTTCTTAAAATTGGAGAAACATCTATATAGGTGTCTGCAAGGTAGTTTACATTTGCTCCAATCCACCAAAATTTTGGATCCCTGTATTCTAAACCAAACGAATAGGCTTGTTGAGGCATTCCTGGCTGTCTATAATCCTTCATTTTGGCAGTACCTATATTAATAAGTGTTGGTCTGTTTAATGCAGCATTATTATCATTGTTCAACGTTACTGTAGGATTGTTTGAGTAAGTATATTGTCCATAAGCGGCAGCGGCAGTTGCTTTGATAGTTGATGTGATTTGGTATTCAATACCTAATTCTGCACCAATATTCAATTTATCTAAATCAGTAACAATTTCTGCCACAAAAGCATCACCTCCATCATCATCAACATCTTCAAAAGTTCCTTCTGCAAAAAAGAAGGATGTTTCCGTTGCATTTTGAATTTTTGAATAATATGCTGTTAATCTTGCTTTTAGTCTTGGTGCTCTTATGATATAGCTTGCATCAAAAGAAGATATTGTTTCACTATCAAGATTATCTATTGTTCTATTATTTAGACGAGCATTTGGAAATGCATTTCTCAATGAAGGAGCTTTGCTCATGTATAAACCATTGAAATTTAATAAATGCCTTCCGGTTATTTTATAGGTTAAACCACCTTTAAAACCAAAGTTGTCAAATATTTGTTTATCCCCTTTTCCAAATGAATTATTTGGATAGATTCCATTTCTGTAAAGCCCTTCTCTTTGATAACTTGCTCTGGAATATGATTGTGCTACATAAAAATCTACTTTACTGTAAGTAAACTTAAATTGAGTAAAAGCGTCTATATTATTTGCAAACAAGTTGTAGTTGTATCCAAATCGGTCGCCAACACCAACAATTCTATCAGGATTGTTTAAGTCTGTTTGTTGAGCCGATCCTGTTTGAAAATTATCTATATCGTTGTAAAATGCACCACCCAATAAATCTGTTAAATATTGAAAATTTTCAGATTTTAACCTTCTGAAGGTAAAGCCTGCATTCATAACAATATTATCAGCTAGTTGTGTATTTAAAATAGAATTAGCAGTTAATAACTTATCATCTATTCTGTCCTCATATAAAACATATTTACTTTGTATTGGATTTCTAATCTCATTTCCATTTTCATCTTCACCAACTAATTCAGTATTTGAATTATACATTAAATTCCAATCAATTTGTTGGTTTGATAAGAAAGGTGCGTTTAATGCTCCAATTAATTCAGGTGTTGGAACCCCTCCTAAACCTCCGGGTTGAAATGCAGATTGAGGAACGTTGCCAATGTCTGTACTATAAAGAGACGTAAAATAACTCGGTAAATTTCTGTAGTATGTTGGGTCAGGATTTCTAGCATTTTGAAAATCAATTCTTGAATTTCCTATTTTACCAAATTGATAGGATACATTCGTATTCAAATTGGTTTTAGGACTAACTTTCCAATAATGACTTAGCATAAAAATAGGTTCTTCAACATCTCTATCTCTGGAATTTCTTTTCTTTCCATCTTGCCATCCCCAAAAAGAGTTATATTTTGTTCCAGCAATACTAGTGATTTCGTCTGTGTTAGAAGAATTTCGACCTCTGCTATTTTGAGCATAGATTGAGGTAAAATTTAAACTGTGCTTGCTGTTAATTCTTTTTTCAACACTGGCAAATACAGAATTTGCACTATAATCTGTTCCTTCAAAATAACCTTCTTCAGCCCATCTTCTTCCGGCAGATATAACAAAAGCCCAACCGTTTTTATCCATACCGGAAACATGAGTACCCATCATCCTCCAATTGTAATTGGTGTTTGTTCCGGAAAATGAAATCCTTGATCCTTTTCTATATAAAGATGCTCTTGTATTAATTTCTTGTGTTCCTAGAGCACCACCAAATGTATAATCTGATGGAGCAGAACCCATTGTAAACTCTTGATTTCTTGTTGCATCGTTCAAGCCACCCCAGTTACCCCATTGTGGTCTACCGTCAAGAATTTTGTTCATCACTATACCATTAATCATAGTAGTACCATACTCATTGTCTAAACCTCTAACTCTAAATCGAGCTTGTCCCCAATTAAAAGCAGCTGTTTGTTGAAATGGATCTCTTGAGGCTTGAAGTAAACCTGCAGTATTGTCTGAACCGGTTCCATCATCACCCAAATCGTTTTCTGTAATTGTAATCAAACTCAATTGTTGTTCAATTGTTACATCTTCTTCAACAACGATAACACCGAGGTCTAAGATTTCTCCGCTTACAACATCAATACTTAAAAGCTTTGGCGTAAATCCATCACTTTTTAATTGAAGAAATTGAGCCCCTTCTGGAATGCTTTCTAAAACAAATGCACCTTCAGAATTTGTCAATTTCATTAACGTTGTGTTTTGAATAGTTACAACAACACTCTGTAATGGCCTTTGAGTTTTAGAATCTACCACAACACCCTTGACTCCTCCTGAGTTCTGTGCAAATCCAAAAAACACTTGCATTACAAGTAAAATGCTAAAAACAAGTTTTTTCATAAATAAAAATAAAGTTAATTTAACTCGTGTTAAGTTAATTATTTCTTAACAGCCCGCAAATGTACATTATTTAATAATATTATTTACTTTTGGTGCGAAGTTTGTATCAAACTTGACAGTAATTTAATATACAATTTATGAAAATTAAACAATTTCTTGCCGCTTTTCTTGTGATTTCTTCAATGAATAGTGTCATTGCTCAGGACAAAAAATTTAAAGTGCATACCGTCGCTTTCTATAATCTTGAAAATTTATTCGATACCAAAGACGACGAAAATGTAAATGATTCAGAATATACACCGGCTCAAGGTTGGACAAACGAAAAATATCAACAAAAACTGCAAAACTTATCTAGAGTAATTTCTGAAATAGGAACCAGCGAACAACAAACCAATTCTCCTGTTGTTTTAGGAGTTTGCGAAATTGAAAACAGAGGCGTTTTAGAAGACCTTATTAAACAACCCAAATTAGCTTCCAAAGATTACGGAATAGTACACTACGATTCTCCAGACGGAAGAGGAATCGACACCGGTTTCCTTTATCAAAAGAAACATTTCACACCAACAAGTTCAGCGAATATTCCATTAATTATTAAAAATATTGACGGTAGCGGTAAACGTGTTTACACCAGAGACCAATTATTAGTGTCCGGTTATCTTGACGGCGAAGAAATGCATTTCATCGTAAACCACTGGCCATCCCGTTCCGGAGGCGAAAAAAGAAGCAGCCCTTACCGTGAAGCGGCCGGAGCTTTGAACAAAAAAATCATCGATTCACTTCAAAAAATCAACCCAGATGCCAAAGTAATCACGATGGGCGATTTAAACGACGGACCGTATAATAAAAGCGTAAAAAAATTCTTAGGAGCAAAAGCCAAAAAAGAAGAGGTAGAACCAGGTGGAACATACAACCCAATGGAAGAAATGTCTAACAAAGGAATCGGTTCACTTGCGTATCGCGATGCGTGGGATTTATTCGACCAAATAATTTTCACTGAACCTTTCATCAGAAAAGATTACTCTTCTTTCCGTTTTTGGAAAGCAGGCGTTTTCAACAAACCTTATTTAGTGCAGACTACAGGTCAATATAAAGGTTATCCGCTAAGAAATTCACCGGCAGAACCCGGTTTCAGCGATCACTTTGCCGTCTATGCTTATCTGATAAAAGAAGTAAAATAAATTCAAAAGCCGATTCATTTCGGCTTTTTTTATTTCGTAAATTTACAGTTCAAAAATAAAATTATGGCAATCCAAAAACCATTCAATCTTAACCAATGGATTGAAGAAAACCGTCACCTACTCAAACCACCCGTTGGAAACAAAAATATCTATGTCGATTCCGGTGATTACATCGTAATGGTTGTTGCAGGTCCAAACGCCCGAAAAGACTATCATTACAACGAAACCGAAGAACTTTTCTACCAACTTGAAGGTAACATTACCGTTTATGTTCAAGACAACGGAGAAAAAATCGCAATGCAACTTGGTCCCGGCGATATGTTTTTACTACCCGCCAAAACGCCACATTCACCCGTTCGTCAAGAAAATTCAATCGGTTTAGTCGTCGAAAGAAAACGTATCGGACAAGAAATTCCCGACGGATTACTCTGGTTCTGCGACAATTGTAACCATAAATTATACGAAGTCTATTTTGAACTCAAAGACATCGAAAAAGACTTTTTAGCCCATTTTCAACATTTCTATAACTCCAAAGAACTTAGAACCTGCCAAAATTGCGGCACAATTATGGAAACCGATCCCCGATTCGTCGCCAAGTAAACTTGAAACCTGACACGAGCCTAAAAGGCGACTGGCGAAGCAAACTTGAAACTAAAATTACGGCAGACAATTCCCACTGTCCGTTACAAGTTTTTCAAGAAAAATTAAGTTTTGCAAGCCACCCAAAGAGCTTCCGTTGGTCGCTTTTGTTTGGCAGCAAAACTAAAAATTTTTCTTGAAAAAGCTTTCCACTACCATCGGGGCTGCAATTCACTGCTCCACAACAAAATCAGTTTTCCAAAACAAAAAAAATCGGTATCTTCGCAAAAAAATATAACAAAAACCTTTAAAAAAGTTATAATGTCAACAATCGCACAACAATTCGGTATGACCGAAGCCCTGGAAATATTAGGTATAAAACCCATCAACGAAGGAACTTCCACCGGAAACAACCATTTTTCCAATGGCGAACTCATCGAAAGTTATTCTCCCGTAGATGGTCAATTAATCGCAAAAGTAAAAGCATCCACCGCAGCCGATTACGAAAAAGTAATGCAAGCTGCCACCGAAGCGTTCAAAACTTTTCGCCTAATGCCGGCTCCTCATCGTGGCGAAATCGTTCGTCAGTTTGGCGAAAAATTGAGAAAATACAAAGAACCACTCGGAAAATTAGTTTCCTACGAAATGGGGAAATCACTCCAAGAAGGTTACGGTGAAGTACAAGAAATGATTGACATCTGCGATTTTGCAGTTGGTTTATCACGTCAATTACACGGTTTAACGATGCATTCAGAACGTCCCGGACACAGAATGTACGAACAATATCATCCGCTTGGCGTAGTCGGAATTATTTCGGCTTTTAACTTTCCGGTTGCCGTTTGGTCTTGGAATACCGCTTTGGCTTGGATTTGCGGTGACGTTTGCGTTTGGAAACCATCCGAAAAAACTCCACTTTGTGGCGTTGCTTGTCAAAACATCATTGCCGAAGTCTTGAAAGAAAATAATTTACCGGAAGGAATCTCGTGTTTAATCAACGGTGATTACAAAGTAGGAGAATTAATGACGCACGATAAACGTGTTCCTTTAGTTTCTGCAACCGGTTCAACCCGAATGGGTAAAATTGTTGCTCAAGCTTGTGCTGCTCGTTTAGGAAATTCATTGCTTGAACTAGGCGGAAACAACGCCATCATCGTCACTCCGGATGCCGACATCAAAATGACTGTTATTGGAGCCGTTTTTGGAGCAGTTGGAACTGCCGGACAACGTTGTACTTCTACTAGACGATTAATCATTCACGAAAGTATTTATGATAAAGTAAAAGATGCCATTGTTTCAGCTTACAATCAATTACGCATCGGAAATCCGTTAGATCAAAACAACCACGTTGGCCCGCTAATTGATGTTGATGCTGTAGAACCATACAAAAAAGCCTTAGAAAAAGTAGTTTCCGAAGGCGGAAAACTAATCGTTCCGGGCGGTGTTTTATCCGGAGAAGGTTATGAAAGTGGTTGTTATGTAAAACCCGCAATCGCCGAAGCAAACAATTCATTTGAAATTGTTCAACACGAAACTTTTGCACCGGTTTTATATTTACTAAAATATTCCGGCGATGTGCACAATGCGATCGAAATTCAAAATGGTGTTGCACAAGGATTATCATCAGCAATTATGACTAATAATTTGCGTGAAGCAGAAGCTTTTCTATCCGTTGCCGGTTCCGATTGTGGAATTGCCAACGTAAACATAGGAACTTCCGGTGCCGAAATCGGTGGAGCTTTTGGTGGCGAAAAAGACACAGGCGGAGGTCGCGAATCAGGTTCTGATGCTTGGAAAATTTATATGCGAAGACAAACCAATACAATCAATTATACTACTAGTTTGCCTTTGGCACAAGGAATTAAATTTGATTTGTAGTTTACAAGAATAGAAAAAGAAGAAAGAGAAAAGAAAACCTTGCAAATTTTATTATTTGCAGGGTTTTTTTACGCAACTTTTTCATTGTTTTAGCATCTATTCAATAATCAAAAAATAAACACATGAAAAAGATTTTTTTACTATTGGCTTGTACGCCATTTTTACTTGCAATGACTTGCGAGGATGATGATGAAATTTATTGTACACAAGAAGCAAAAGCCGGTTTAAACATCACCGTAAAAGATGCTGTAACAGATGAGCTTCTATCAACCGGCGTTACTGTAATTGCTCAAGACGGTTCCTATTCGGAAACTTTAGAACAATTTCCAAACGAAGAAGTTCCTGTTTTTATCGGAGCATGGGAACGAGTGGGGACGTATGTGGTAACTGTTTCTAAAGAAGGTTATCAAACATTTACCTCTGAACCAATTGTTGTAACTGCTGATGTTTGCCATGTTATTCCAGAACTACTAACGGTGGAACTTCAACCTAATTAAGACATGTTTTGTTTTGTTTTATACACAAAAACCCTGCTAAGTTTAAAGTTTAGCAGGGTTTTAACTTCGTAATCTTGTCATTCCAACTTAATGAGATTGCTTCGCCAGTTCGCTATCGCTCGTGTCCTCCTTCGTCGGAATGATAAAAATGCGTGAAAATCGTATCAATTATTTCGTTTTCTTCACATACTGCGTCAAAATAAAAATAGTTTGATTTTCAACTCTTCCTTCAATAAGATTTGCATCATCCCAAACTAATTTAATATTGTGAACAGCGGCACCTCTTTTAGCAGTAAAATTAGCACCTTTTACATCCAAATCTTTAATCAAAACCACAGAATCTCCATCTTTCAGAATATTTCCATTAGAATCTTTGTGAATGATTTTACCTTCGTCGTCATCACCTTCTCCGGTAGCTTTTGCCCATTCTAAGGCATCTTCTTCCAAATACATCATCTCCAGTAAATCGTGGTTTTTTAATCGAGCTAACATCCGCCAAGACACAATTTGCACAGGTAAATGTTCGCTCCACATGCTTTCATTCAAGCCTCGCCAATCCTCCGGATTTGTTGTTTCCGGATTTTCGATTTGATTTTTTAAGTTTTGAGTAATTAAAAGACTGTTTTCTAAACTTTCTTCTGTTTTCGGAGGAACAGTATACACCACTAAATTTTCCTCTAAACCGCTGATTTCACATTTAGAATCACTGCGATCTCTTATTTTTTTTTCGGTTGGACTCACTTTCGATTATAAATTAAAACAAGCTCCGATATTAAATTGAAATTGGTTATTCAATTTCTGATAACCAATAGGGTCATTGTCGTACGATGCAATTGGAAAACCAATTTCTGAAAATAATCCAAATCCTTCCGAAAAGAAATAGCGAGCACCTACGTGACCACCAAAGTTTCTTAATCCTAAGTTTAAACCAGGATACACATCAAAATTTGAAGGTAAGCCAATTACACTTCCAATGTTTGCGTTGAAACGAGCTTTTAAATCAAAGCGATCTTCAAATTTAGCTCCTTCAAATCCTGAAGGCTCATCAACACCCAAAAGGTATCCGGTTTGCACACCAACTGACATGTTTTCGCCAATTCCGTAATCATAAAATAAAACAATTCCGGTTCCGTGGTCTTGAATATTGGCCCCGACCTGAAATTTTTGATCTCCTTTTCCGCTGTAAGCTTGTGCATTAGCTAAGAAACCACTCAAAATCAATCCAAATGTAAATAGTTTTTTCATCGTTATAAAATTTTTACAAATGTAAACAATTCTGTTTTAACATTAAACTACTAATTTCTTCCTTTTTCGTTTGGATACAATTGTGACAAAGGCTCGCTTTGCCAGTATTGCTTAGTATTAACATCTAAAATGGTAAGCGGACCATGAAAAGCAGCACCAGTATCAATATTCCAAACACATGCTTTGTTAATAGGAATGGTTTCATTGATTCGAGTGGTTGGTGTATGACCAATGTATATTTCATTGTATAAAGTGAATCGTTTTGGGTAGAATAAATTGTCTTTTGATAAAGTTGGATTTAAAGAAAGAGCAGTTTCCCACAATGTTCTATCCCAATAAAATAAACGAGGAAAATATTCATAAGCAATTCCGTTTACATTGGTAAAGCCGGCATGAATAAACAAGCGATTTTGTTCGTCTAAATAGTAATCTTTTAATTGGTTTTCTAAAAAATCAATATGCTCTAAACGAGTGGCATCCGAAACTTTTTCATAGGCATCAATAGTGGATTGACCGCCGTGTTTAAACCATTCTTGGTTGTAATCGTTTGTTTTTAAATAATTGAGTAACAATTCATCATGATTTCCTCTGATAAAAACACAAGGTTGTTTTTTGCTTAATTCAATTATATAACTGATTACTTGCGGTGATTCACTCCATCCATCCACATAATCACCTAAGAAAATTAATGTATCGTTTTTTGTGGCTTCACTTCTTTCGAGAACTTGATGCAAGGCACGAAGTCCTCCGTGAATGTCACCGATTACAAATGTTTTAGTCATTGTTTTTATCATATTTTACCTTTCTCAAAATCCGCATAGTTTCTTTGAAATTTACATAAACCATTTGGTTTTCTACTGTTTTTAGTAGCGGTTTGGCATCAATTAATTTTTGTTTGGCTTCTTCAAATCCGTTTAAATAACAAATCATTAATGTAGAAGGCAAATTTAGTAAATCCCGCTTTTCATTTTCGGATAAAGCGGTTCCTTTTTGTAATTTTTGCAACAAAGATAAGTTGGAATTATAAATATGAAACATCATTTTCCGATTGTATTGCGGTGGTTCAAACAGAAATTCGTTTTCAATTTTATAATAACCATTGTCAAAAAAAGTCAACGTTTGTTTTTCTAACGGATAATAACTCGTTTTGTCATTCAAACCCAAAGGAACATATTCTGTAATCGAAAAAGTTTTGTCGTCATATTCAATTGAAACTTCATCAAAAGCGGAATAAAACAGCTTGACTTGTTCGTTAATCAATTCAATATCAACTCTTGAATAAAACGTTTTGTCGCGTACCTTTTTCTTATTTCCTGCCCAACAAACCACAAATAATTCTTTAAAAACATGATATTTTGTGGCCATATCTTTGTGCCGATTATTCATAAAATCCAAAACACCTTCTAATGTATAAGAAATGCTGTTTCGCGAATTATTTTCAATCCCAATCACCGTTTCTGTATTCATTTTAGAAAACGGAATTTTGTCTTCGGTTGGAATGGAATTGCTTCCTCTTCGCACAAAAACTGTTCGGGCCGGAATGGTGTAAATTCCTTTTTTAAAGGATGAAATTTTACTATTCGGTTTTATCGTTACCAAACCCACTACTTTATCTTTTGGCAAATTTGGAAACGGTACATTTTCATATTGAATTTTAGGCGGATTTTCTAAAAATGCGTTCACTAAATTTTGAATCCTACTGTCGTCAAAAAAATCATTGCCGGTAATTTCATTATCTTGATCTTCAACCCCAACCACGATATAGGAATTATTAGTTGGGTTGGAATTCGACAAAGCACAAATGTGTTTCAAAAACTTCGCTTTTCCTTCTTTGGTATGTAAATTCAACTGTCGCTTTTTATCATAAAAACTACTCTCATCGTTGTGAGCTAGAAGATTTTTGATAAGAAGGCGTTTGTTGATCATTTTTTAAGTTGCGGGTTTTAAAGTTACGAGTTGCGGGTTACGAGTTGCGGGTTAACTCGCAACCTGTAACCCGCAACTATTTTTTGTCAAACTTACTTCCGTTATTGTCAGATTTTACTAAGTAAGCCATAAACGAACCTATTTTTTTGCTTTCAGTAATTGTTTTCTCTTTTAAAAATTCAAATTCTTCTTCGGTTATATGCTTTCTGTCAAATGCTCTGTATAATTGTGATCTTAACTCGCCACAAGAACCTTTAGAATAGCTCAAAAAATTTATAAATTCTCGTCGTCCATTCCTTTCAAAACCCTCAGCAATATTATCCATTATTGAACCGGATGATCGATTCATCTGATTTTTTAATTCAAAGTCTTTTCCTAATGAAGTGTTTTCAAAAGCATTCCAAACATCTTTACAAATTTCTCTACTTAATTGCCAAATTTCTAATTCTTCAAACGTGTTAATTGTTGCCATTTTTAAACTTTTTTTTATGGATTATATGATGAACAATCTTAATCATAAAAAATATAAAATCCAATCTTCCAACTCGTAACCCGTAACCCGCAATTTTCCAACCCGCAACCTACGGAACCTCATTCCCCATACTTTCCGTCCAAATTTCAAACCAATCTTCTTTGTCTAAAATTAAATCGGATGCTTTTTGCAATTGTTGAATTCGGGCAACATTTACTGTCCCGGCAACGGGAATAATTTTTGATGGATGCTGCATAATCCAAGCCAATAAAATAATATCGGACCCAAAGTGATATTTTTCGACCAATCGAGCTAATAATTTTTTTAATCTTCTAGTTTGTTCAGTATCTTCTCTAAAAATCGTTCCGAGCGGATTCCAAGCCATCGGACGAATGTTGTGAATTTGCATATGGCCTAAACTTCCATCTACCATAGGTTCAAAATGCGTTGCGGAAAACTGAATTTGGTTATATGAAACTTTTGTTTTTTGCTGAATCAAATCGGTTTGAGAAGCAGTGAAATTCGACAATCCAAAATCCAAAATTTTACCGTCTTTTTTCAATTTTTCAATCGCTTCGGCAATTTCATCAGCTTGCATTAACGGACTTGGTCGATGCAAAAGATACACATCCAAATAATCGGTTTTTAAATTTTTCAGCGAATTTTCTGCCGACCAAATTATGTATTCTTTAGAATAATCATAATGTTTGATTCTGTTTTGACGATTATCGGTAACTAATTGAATGCCACATTTAGAAATTAATTGAATTTTTGAACGATCAATTTTACTTTGTTTAAAACCTTCTCCAAAAGTGGCTTCGGTTGTATAACCGCCATAAATATCGGCGTGATCAAACGTCGTTATTTTATTTTCTAAACAAACAAGAATGAGATTGGCCATTTCGGCGACACTTAGATTTTTGTCCCAAACACCCCAATTCATAGTTCCTGCCATAACAGGAGATAATGTAGTTTTCATTTTTTTAAAATTTATGGTAATAGGTAAAGGGTAATAGTTAATAGGTGGTTTTAACTTGAAACCTTAAACCTTAAACTTTCAAACCCGCACTTTTTTCTTATCGGTCTTAAAATTATAAAAACTAAATCACAAATCACTCTTAAAACCTATGATTTTATTGAAGTTTTAACGCTATGTTAACATCTTAAAACGAATAAAATTTTCAATTTGCACTGTTAATTTAAACACACTAAATTCGAGCTCTTAAAATAGGAATTATGGAAGAAAATACAACTACGCTAGACATCCGAGCGATTAATGAAAAAATTGAAAGAGAAAGTGCTTTTATCGACCTTCTTACCTATGAAATGAACAAAGTTATCGTTGGTCAAAAACACATGATCGAGCGATTGTTGATTGGTCTTTTAGGTCAAGGTCACATTTTACTGGAAGGTGTTCCCGGTTTGGCAAAAACGTTGGCGATTAATACGTTGTCACAAGCTGTTCAGGGTTCATTTAGCCGAATTCAGTTTACACCGGATTTATTACCAGCCGACGTGGTTGGAACGATGATTTACAACATTAAACAAAATGAATTTTCGATAAAAAAAGGTCCTATTTTCGCCAATTTCGTTTTAGCAGATGAGATCAACCGTGCTCCTGCCAAAGTGCAATCGGCTTTGTTAGAAGCGATGCAGGAAAAACAAGTAACGATTGGTGACACGACTTTTAAATTAGACAAACCTTTCTTAGTTTTAGCTACTCAAAACCCGATTGAACAAGAAGGAACGTATCCGTTACCGGAAGCTCAAGTCGATCGTTTTATGCTAAAAACCGTGATTGATTATCCAAAAATGGAAGACGAACGATTGGTGATTCGTCAAAATTTAAAAGGAAGTTACGAAAAAGTGAATGCTGTGATTTCCATCGATCAAATTTTACGTGCTCAACAAGCTGTTCGTGAAGTGTATATGGACGAAAAAATTGAAAAATACATTTTAGATATCATTTTCGCTACACGTTTCCCTGAAAAATATAAATTAGAAAGTTTAAAACCGTTAATCAGTTTTGGATCTTCTCCTCGTGGAAGCATCAATTTAGCCACAGCCGCAAAATGTTACGCATTTATCAAACGTCGTGGTTATGTGATTCCCGAAGATGTGCGTGCCGTTGTTCACGATGTGTTGCGTCACCGTATTGGAATTACCTATGAAGCAGAAGCAGAAAACATCACTTCGGTTGAAATCATTAATAAAATTGTGAACGAGATTGAGGTACCTTAATAAGTTGCGAGTTGAAAAGTTGCGAGTTGAAAGTTTTAACCCGTAACCCGTAACCCGTAACCCGTAACTAAATTATGGAAACAAAAGACTTACTCAAAAAAGTACGAAAAATAGAAATCAAAACCCGAAGATTGAGCGATCATATATTTTCGGGAGAATATCATACGTCGTTCAAAGGTCGTGGGATGACTTTTTCAGAAGTTCGTCAATACCAATTTGGCGATGATGTTCGTGCGATCGATTGGAATGTGACTGCACGTTACAACGAACCTTACATCAAAGTTTTCGAAGAAGAAAGAGAGTTAACGATGATGTTGATGGTGGACATTTCAGGTTCTGAAAGTTTTGGCACAAAAAATCAATTGAAAAGTGAAATTGTGACTGAAATCGCTGCAACAATGGCATTTTCAGCAACTCAAAACAACGATAAAATTGGTTTGATTTTGTTTTCCGATGAAATTGAGCTTTACATTCCACCCAAAAAAGGAAAATCACATGTGTTGAGAATCATCCGTGAGTTGATAGAATTTAAACCAAAAAGCAATAAAACCAATATTACAAATGCGTTGAAATTTTTATCGAGTGTGATGAAAAAGAAAGCCATCGTATTTTTCATATCTGATTTTATTACGGATGATAATTACGAACACACCTTAAAAATCGCCGGAAAAAAACACGACATCACCGGAATTCGTGTGTTTGACATTCGAGAAGAAAAAATGCCAAACATCGGAATGGTCAATATGTTAGATGCGGAAACTGGCGAAACAATGTTGGTGAACACTAATTCAAAATCTATCAGAATGGAATATGAAAAATACTACCGCGAAAAAGTAACTTTTTTCAAAGAAACTTTTTCAAAATGTGGTTCAGGAACAGTAAATACAAGAGTTGACGAAAGTTATGTGACCAAATTACTAACTTATTTTAAATCAAGATAATCATAAGCAAATTTCAAAAAATTTTGTAAATCGCTGTGAAACAGACAATGAAAATTAAAATATATATCTTTTTTCTACTTATTTCAACCTTCGTTTTTGCTCAACAAAAAAGAGTAACAACTTCGGTTGACAGTACCAAGGTTAAGATTGGTGCACAAATCAATTTAACCTTCAAAACAACTGTGGATACACTTTCAAAAGTGGCTTTTCCGGAAGGAAAATTATTTGGAAGTTTAGAGGTTTTAGAAAGTTATCCCACCGATACCATCAAAGAAAACGACAAGTATCAGCTTATCAAAAAATATGGTTTAACGCAATTTGACAGTGGAAAATACACGATACCATCGTTGCAAGTCATCATCAATTCAAAACCATTTGCGACCGATAGTGTTTTAGTAGAAATTCTTCCGGTTGTGGTCGATACATTGAAGCAACACATGTATGATATCAAGGATATTTCAACCGTTCCAAATGATTATTCCAATTGGTGGATTTTCGTTTTGATTTTGATTGGAATTGTTGGAATTGCTAATTTGATTATTTATTGGAGAAAAAGAAATAAAAAACTAGTTGAAGAAGAAATTGTTTATGCTACCCCGATTGAAAAAGCAACAGCTCATTTAAAAACATTAGAGAAAAAGAGCTTGGTTGAACGTGGTGAAGTGAAAGAATATTATTCTGAATTGACTGATATTGCCCGAACATATATTGAAGAAGCCATTGAAATTCCTGCAATGGAAAGTACGACTGACGAATTAATTTCTGCTTTCAAAATTGCGATTGTTAAAAAGAAACTTTCGCTAACGGAAGAAACTATTAAAAACTTGGAAAAGGTTTTAAAACAAGCCGATTTAGTAAAGTTTGCCAAATCAAAACCATTAGAATTTGAAATTGCCGACGATAAAATTAAAATCGAAAAAACTATTTTCAAAATTCATCAATCCATTCCGGAAGAAATCGAAGAAGAAGAATTAGAGGACAACGAAGCCAATCAAGCGAAAATTTTAAAACGAAAAAAAGCGAAGAAAAGAACATTAATAATTGTTTCAGTTGTTGTTGTTTTGTTTGTTTCTTTAGGTATTTTGGTTGCCGTGAAAGGTTTCGACTTTTTAAAAGACAATATTCTTGGTCATCCAACTAAAGAATTATTAGAAGGCGAGTGGGTTTCGAGTCAATACGGAAATCCGGCCATTAAAATAGAAACACCTAAAGTACTTCAACGAATGGATGTTTCTAAAATGTTGGGCGGACAGCAGTCGGAAATGACAGATATGCAGCTATTTGGCTACGGAGCAATGATGGATCATTTTTATATAGCCATCATGACCACCAAATTAAAACAAGATATAAAAATTGAATTAGCCCAAGCATTGGAGGGTTCATTAAAAATGATGGAAGCCAACGGTGCTCAGAATATCTTAGTGAAACAAGAAAGTTTCAGTACTAAAGAAGGTATTGAAGGATTACGAGGCTACGGAACCATGAATATTTTAGATCCAATTACCAAAAAAAGCAGAAAAGCGTATTACGAAGTAATGTTTTTTGGTCAAGAAGGCGGATTGCAACAAGTTATTGTGCTACACGAAGAAGGCGATGAAATTGCCAATGAAATAACAGAGCGAATTATGAATTCGGTTGAAATTGCCATAATAAAATAACTATGGAAAACATCACTTTTTTACATCCACAGTTTTTCTGGTTGTTCACCCTTCTGCCGGTGGCAATCGCTTGGTATATTTGGAAAAGAAATAAACAAACGCCTACTTTAAAAGTAAGTTCGTTAAAAGGGTTTAAAGTAAAAAGTTCTATTTTGCCCAAACTGAAACCATTGCTGTTTGCGATGCGAATTTTGGCATTGAGCTTTATTATTGTAGCATTAGCTCGACCTAGAACGGTGGATATCAGTAATAAAACCAAAACCACACGAGGAATCGATATTGTGATTGCCACCGACGTTTCCGGAAGTATGCTCGCCAAAGATTTAAAACCAAATCGTTTAGAATCATTAAAAAAAGTGGCGGCAAACTTTGTAAAGGACAGACCGAATGACCGTTTCGGAATTGTGGTATATGCCGCAGAAAGTTATACTAAAACTCCTGTAACCAGTGATAAAGCCATCGTAGTTGAAGCCATCAAAAGCATTAATTACGACAATGTTCTCAAAGACGGAACCGGAATCGGAATGGGATTGGCCACAGCCGTTAACCGTTTAAAAGATAGTAAAGCCAAAAGCAGAATCGTTATTTTGTTAACCGATGGTGTAAATAATGCAGGATTTATTGAACCTGAAACTGCTGCCGATATCGCAAGAGAATACGGAATTAAAGTCTACACGATTGGTCTTGGTACAAATGGAATGGCAGAATTCCCTTATGCGTATGCACCAAATGGCGGATTTTTATTTCGAATGATGCCGGTTGAAATTGATGAAGCATTGATGAAAAGCATCGCCAAAAAAACCGATGGAAAATATTTTAGAGCCACAAGCAACAGTAAATTAGAAGAAATTTACAACGAAATCAATAAGTTAGAAACGACTGAAATTGAAGAACAACGTTTTTATAATTACGATGAAAAATTCCGACCATTAATTTGGATTGCAGGCTTATTATTGTTGATTGAAATTTTATTAAAACAAACCATTTTTAGAGGTTTTATATAATATGTATTCACAAATAGACGAAAAAATATATTTATACTTTTTAGCTGTTATCCCAATAATAGTAGTACTTTTTTTGATCAATTTATATTGGAAAAGAAAAAAGCAACGCGAATTTGGCGATGTTGAATTAGTTAAAAAACTCAGCCCTGAAAAGTCGGTTTTTAAGCCGGTTTTAAAAATTACGGTTCTACTTTTAGCTTTGGCGAGTTTAATCATCGGTTTAGCCAATCCAAAAATTGGCAGTAAAATGGAAACCGTGAAACGGGAGGGAATTGATGTGGTTTTTGCTATCGACGTTTCCAAAAGTATGCTAGCAGAAGACATGGCTCCCAACCGATTAGACAAAACAAAACAAATCGTTTCACAAATCATTAATCAATTGGGTAGCGACCGAATCGGAATGGTGGCTTATGCCGGAAGTGCGTTTCCTGTACTGCCCATTACAACTGATTACGGTGTGGCAAAAATGTATCTGCAAGGTATGAATACCGACATGGTTTCTTCGCAAGGAACTTCGTTGGAAGAGGCAATTAAGTTATCGGCTAATTATTTTGATAAAGGAAATGCTACGAATAAATTAATTATTCTGATTTCGGATGGTGAAGATCATTCCGACGGAGTAGAGGGTGCCATTGAAGAAGCTCTTAAAATAAAAGCAAAAGTAATCACCATTGGTGTGGGAACCGAAAAAGGCGGACCAATTCCAATCAAAAGAAATGGCGTTGTCGAAAATTTCAAACGCGACCAAAACGATGAGGTTGTGGTAACCAAAATGAATCAAGAAATCCTGAAACAAATAGGAAAAGGAACAAAAGGCGGTTATGTTTACGGCGGAAATACCAAAGAAGTACTGGATTATGTAAAGAATGCTTTAGATAACATCGAAAAAACCGAATTTGAAACCACTCAAGTAGCCGATTTCCAATCGCAGTTTCAATGGTTTTTAGGCATAGCTTTTGCACTGTTGTTTATCGATATTTTTCTGTTAGAAAGAAAAACAGGCTGGATAAGTAAGTTGAATTTATTTAATGAAAAGGAATCATGAAGCAAATAGTTTTTTTAATTAGTTTATTACTTTCTTTTTTTACGTTTGCTCAAGAGGAAGTGAAAAAAGAGAAAGATAAAATTTTGCCCAAAGCAAATGAAGCTTTCGCTGAAAAGAAATATACCGAAGCAGAAGCTCAATACCGTATTTCCAATTCCAAAGGATTATCTGGAGCAGCTCCTTCGTATAATTTAGGAAATTCAATTTACAGACAAAAGCAATTCAGTGAATCAAAATTTGCGTATTCACAAGCTTTTGAAAAAGCTACAACCAAAGAAGAAAAGCACAAAGCATTGCACAATTTGGGGAATGTTTACATGAAAGAAAAACAATATGGTAAAGCTGTTGAAACATATAAAAATGCGTTGCGAAATAATCCTTCCGATGAGCAAACCCGCTACAATTATGCCTTAGCCAAAGAATATCTAAAAAATAATCCCGAAGATCAAAACCAAGATAAAAAAGACGATAAAAAAGAGGATAAGAAGGACGATAAAAAAGACGACCAAAAACAAGACAAAGGCGACGGCGACAAAGACAAAAAAGACGATAAAAAAGAAGGCGACAAAGACAAAGGAAAAGGCGATAACAATGAAGACAAAAACGAAGGCGATCAAAAGAAAGACCAAAATCAAGGTGGTCAGCCAAAACCACAGCCTTCCGGAATTTCTAAAGAAAGCGTCCAAAATCTCTTAGATGCCGTTAATAATGAAGAAAAGAAAGTGCAGGAAAAAGTAAATCTTCAAAAAGTAAAATCAAAACCTGTTCAAACGGAAAAAGACTGGTAATTAAAAATGAAAAAATTAGTATTCATACTATTAGTAACTTGTCAGACAATTTTTGCTCAAGTTCAGTTTGAGGCCAAAGCGAGTAAAACTTCTTTGGGGCTCAACGAACGCTTGCGTATCGATTTTACTATGAATGTAGATGGCGATAATTTTGTTCCTCCAGCTTTTGAAGGTTTCAGAGTCATTGCCGGTCCAAGTCAGCAAGTAAGTCAATCGTGGGTAAACGGAAAAAGTTCGTTTAACAAAACGTATTCCTACTTTTTATTGCCTACTCAAAAAGGAACTATTTCCATCAAACAAGCTTCGATTGAATACAACGGACAAGTTTATAAAACTACGCCAATAAGTATTAAAGTTACCGATGCGGTGCAGCAACCACGTGATCCAAACGACAATTCCGTTTCGATTAATGATGCGTTGCATTTGGTGGCAGAAGTCAGCAAAACAAGTCCTTATTTGAACGAACCTATCACGGTAGTTTATAAATTATATTTTAGTCATAACATCGGTATTTCTAATTGGCGTGAATTAGACAAGCCAAAATACAATGATTTTTGGAGTCAAAATATCGACATTAAACAATTGGTTGCAGAAGAAGGAACGTATAACGGCGAACGTTTTCGTTTTGTAGTACTACGCAAAACCGTTTTATATCCACAAAAATCAGGGAAGTTAGAAATTGAACCACTTTCGTTAGATATTGATGTAGAATTGCCGACCAATCGTAGAAATATTTTTGGTCAAGTAATGCTCACCAAAGACCACAAACGGGTGTCTGCCGGAAGCAAAATCATCACTGTGAAACCACTTCCCGAAAACGGAAAACCAATTGATTTTTCAGGAGCAGTTGGCAAATTTGATTTCAAAGTAACACCTTCCAAAACCACTTTAAAAAATGGTGAAAGTATGGATTTGGAAGTAAGTGTTTCCGGTTCAGGAAATTTAAAATTATTTAGTTTGCCAAAACCTGTTGTTCCCACAGCTTTGGAAATGTATGATCCGGTTCACTCCGAAAACGTGAATACGCCTTTGAGTGGAATGAACGGTAAAATTTCAGATAAATACACCATTATTCCGCAATTTAAAGGAAATTATACCATCAAACCGATGCTGTTTTCGTATTTTGATTTAGGAACGAACAGTTATAAAACCATCACTTCCGATGAAATTACGATTAATGTGGCAGACGGACCATCTTCACCTAACGCAGGAATTGCTAATCAGGACAATGCTTCTGCGGAGAAAAAGACAGTTTCAGCACAAGATCAATTCAAATTTATTCATTTAAAAACTAAGTTATCCCAAATCAATAAAAAGGATTTTTTTGGTTCAACGACGTATTATGTTTTGTTGGGAATACCTTTTCTATTAATTCCTTTTATCATTTTATTTAAAAAGAAAAAAGAAGCAATTGATGGTGATGAGGTTGGAAATAAATTGAAAATGAACAACAGATTGTCTAAGAAATATTTATCTGAAGCCAAAAAGCAATTAGGAAATAAAGAGCCGTTTTATGTGGCATTAGAAAAATCGTTACACAACTTTTTGAAAGCTAAATTAAAAATTGAAACTTCAGAAATGAGCAAAGATTTAATCAAAGAATTATTAGCCGATAAAAAAGCTCAACCGGAAACGATTGAAAAATTTATTCAAATCACCGAAAATTGCGAGTTAGCTCGTTATGCACAATTTTCAAATGTAGCTATGCAACAGGATTTTGACAAGGCGGCGGAAGTAATTTCAGAATTGGAAAAACAAATTAGTTAACCACAAGGAACACGAAGAAGGCACAAAGAACGCGAAATGTATCAAATGAGTGAAGATGAAATAGCAAAAGTGGTTTTTGAATCCGGATTAAAAGTTCACAAAGCTTTGGGTCCGGGATTGTTGGAAAGTGCTTATGAAGAGTGTTTGTTTTATGAACTAAAAAAATTTCCATTTAAAGTTGAAAAACAGAAGGCTCTACCATTAATTTATGAAGAAGTAAAAATGGAAGTCGGTTATAGAATCGACATTATTATTGAAGACAAATTTATTGTTGAAGTGAAATCGGTTGAAGCATTAAACGAAGTACATTTAGCACAGATTTTGACTTATTTGAAGTTGACAGAATGTAAATTAGGAATGCTAATTAATTTTAATGTTAAACAATTAAAAAATGGAGTTCGAAGAGTAATCAATGGCGTTCTATAGTGACCTTTGTGCCTTCTTTGTGAACTTCGTGGTAAAGAAAATGAAAAATATCATCTATATTTTACTCTTGCTAACCCAAACATTTTGGGCTCAGAGTGTTTTTGATAAAGGAAACGAAAACTATCGCAAAGGCAATTATCAAGAAGCGATAACAGCCTACGAAAGCATTTTAAAAGATAAAAAAGAATCATGCGATTTATATTTTAATTTGGCCAACAGTTATTATAAGCTCAATAAAATTGCACCGGCTATTTATTATTATGAGAAAGCATTGTTGATTAGTCCGAATGATAAAGACATTCAAAACAACTTAAAATTCGCCAAGAACAGCACGATTGATGATATTAAAACTATCGAAAAAGTTGGTTTTGAACGCATCATGCGAAATTTCACAGGATTGGTTCATTATAACACGTGGGGTTATATTTCTGTTGGTTTAGCAATTCTGTTTTTGTTGTTTTTTATTGGCTATTACTTTTCGCAAACAACAGTAGCAAAACGAATTTTCTTTGTAGGAATGTTCATTATCCCGTTTTTTATTTTAGCAGCCTTTGGAGCAGCCGTTTTTGAAAAAAACCTTTATCAAACCGAACGTCCGGCTATTGTTTTTGAACAAATAATTTCTGTGAAAAACGAACCAAGAGAAAATGCAACTGAAGCATTTATTCTTCATGAAGGAACAAAAGTTTTTGTCTTAGAAACGGTTGATAATTGGAAAAAAATTCAACTTACAGACGAAAACGAAGGTTGGATTTTGAGCGAAGCAATCAAGGAGTTGAAGTAGTTTCTTCATATACTTTTTTCACATCGTCAATCCATTTTGTAACCATTGGCATCATAAAAGCGGTGGTATCTAAAATTGGTCGGTAAAAAATAGACTTGTCTTGTTTTTCTTTAGAAATCAATTGATTATCTACATTTATTTTTTGAACTAAATTCAGCACAATTCCAATCAATAAAGCGGTTTTTAAAACACTAAATAATCCGCCTGCTAATTTGTTTGCCCAACCTAAAAAAGCAAAATCAGCAATTTTTGTAAAGATTCTTGCTAAAAAATGAACGCCAATCACCACCAAAATTAAAGTCAAAACAAAAGCTGTAATTTGAATCGTTTGCGGATTCCAACTCACAAATCCTTCTAAAAAACCTTTCACCAAATACGAAAATTTAATCGCAATAAAAACGCCTAAAATAAACGAAATGATAGAAGCAATTTCAACAAACAAACCGTTTTTGATGCCTTGATATAATCCAATAATTAATAAAATTCCAATAACAATGTCCATTTTTTCTTTTTAAACAAAAATAACTTTTTTTCTGAACCATTAAGGTATTAAGTTTCATTAAGCCTTAATGCTCCTTAATACCTTAATGGTTTTAAACTAAAAACTTATCTTTGCCAAAAATAGTGGATGATTGATGAAATAACTCTTCCATCTTCCCGCTTCCATCTTCCATCATGTCAAGAGATATTCAATTAAAAGAACGTTGGGAAAACGTTGTCAACATACTATCCAATCAATTTGCCGAGGGCGATGTACTCGACCTAGATGCCATTATCTATTTAATCGGCGTTCAGGAATTAGGTAAAGTGAAAAGAACCTTCAAAAAAGACGAAAAAATCGAACTCATGCACATTGCCATTTGCCGTTTACTGGAACCTTATGGCTATTATGAATTTGAGTTTTTTGATAACGACGGTTGGCCGCATTACAAAGTAAAAGAAGAACTTCCGCCACTCAAAGCAGGTGAGCAAGCCGTTTTAATGAAAGAAGCGATTGTGAATTATTTTTTGGAGAGAGAGTTGATTGAGTAGTTTTCAGTTTTTGATAAAAACTCCTATCTTCCAACTCCCAACTCCTAACTTTTTCCTAAATTTGCACCTTTACAGCACGAACGATGATAGATAAGATAAAAGAATACATTGGCGAAGCAGAAGCTTTTCAAACCGATAACAAAGAAACACTTGAACAGTTTCGAATTAAATTTTTAGGAAGCAAAGGTCTGTTGAAAGACTTGTTTGCCGAATTTAAAAATGTTCCCAACGAACAAAAAAAAGAATTTGGTCAGGTAATCAATACATTAAAAAACACCGCCGAAGAAAAAGTAAAATCCATTCAGGAAATGCTGGAAAGCAAAGAAGAATCGGTTGGACTTTTTGGCGATTTAACGCGTCCTGGCGAACCTTTCCCAATTGGTTCTCGTCACCCGATTTCGTTGGTAAAAAATCAAATTATCGATATTTTTTCCAATATCGGATTCAATGTTTCCGAAGGTCCGGAAATTGAAGATGATTGGCACAATTTCACCGCATTAAACCTTCCGGAATACCATCCGGCAAGAGATATGCAGGATACGTTTTTTATTCAAACCAATCCCGATGTGCTATTGCGAACGCATACGTCATCCGTGCAGGTGCGATACATGGAAAACAACAAACCGCCCATCAGAACGATTTCTCCGGGACGTGTTTTCCGTAATGAAGCCGTTTCTTCGCGTTCACACTGTATTTTCCATCAAGTGGAAGGACTATATATTGACAAAGATGTTTCGTTTGCCGATTTAAAACAAACACTTTTATATTTTACCAAAGAAATGTTCGGAAAGTCAAAAATTCGCCTCCGACCATCTTATTTCCCTTTCACCGAACCAAGTGCTGAGGTGGACATTTACTGGGGTTTAAAAACTGAAACCGATTACCGCATCACCAAAGGAACCGGCTGGTTGGAAATTATGGGTTGCGGAATGGTAGATCCAAATGTGTTGAAAAACTGCGGCATCAATCCGGATGAATACAATGGTTTTGCTTTTGGTATGGGAATCGAACGTATTGCGATGTTGCTTTATCAAATTGGTGATATTCGTATGTTTTATGAGAATGATGTTCGCTTTTTAGAGCAATTTAAAACAAGTATTTAAAATTAACCACCAAGACACCATGAGTTCACAAAGAACACAAAGATTAAATAGTGAACTTTGTGCCTTCTTAGTGTCTTCGTGGTAAAAAAATAAAAAATGAAATCCGACATTATCATCCCCAAAGTAGAAAACGTCTTTCTAGCCGCCATCCAAGAATGGAACGACGACTTTATGGATAATGTTTGGAATGTGTATTTGATTAACGACAGCGACTTCAAATTAGACAGCGTAATGGTCGTTTCCAAAGCTTTTGGCACTGTTGATGGTGAAATGAAAAAAACGTCTTTATTACGTCACGCTTTCATTGAAATTGAGTCGGTTTCTGCCGTTAAAATTGAAATGATTGAATCAAAAGTGCTGGCGTTGAACAACGAATTTATGGTTACTTTTTTTATTGGAAACACTTTATACGATAAAAAATTTACCTTTAGAACTAACACCATCAATGAACGAGCAACTGAAGAAGTGCCTGTTTTGTTTAAGAATGGGGTGGTAGTGAAGTAACTGCTTATTCTTTTTTCTGAAGTTTCACTTTTTCTTTCCAACTGAAATATCCTATAAAAAAAGTTCCAATTAGAATATATCCCAAATACCTTAAGTAATAAATATAACTTGAAATTTGATCATAAAATGAATTTTCTCTCAAATCAAATAACGTCATAATCACACACATGACAGAACCCCATATAATTCCGGTTTTTATTTGATATTTCCAACGTGAATTCATCTAATCCAACTTATCCGTTAATTTTTTAAATACGCTTTTCGGGTTTTTTCCTTCATACAAAATTTCATAAACCGCATCAATGATTGGCGTTTTGGCTTTGTAATCTTGGTTGAGTTTGTAGGCACTTTTTACGGCATAATAGCCTTCGGCAACCATGCTCATTTCCATCATGGCACTTTTCACGGTGTAGCCTTTTCCAATCATATTTCCGAACATTCTGTTTCGAGAAAAAACGGAGTAGCCTGTTACCAGTAAATCGCCCAGATAGGCAGAATCATTGATATTTCGTTTCATTTTGTGCACTTTTCTGATGAATTTCTTCATTTCGCGAATGGCATTACTCATCAACAACGCTTGAAAATTATCACCATAACCTAAACCGTGAGCCATTCCGGCAGCAATTGCATAAATGTTTTTCAACATCGCAGCATATTCGGTACCAATAATGTCATCGGATATTTTGGTTTTAATGTAATTGCTGTTTAAATTTTTGGCCACAATTTTTGCTTTTGAAGCATCAGCACAGGCAATTGTTAAGTAGGAAAGACGTTCTAACGCTACTTCTTCTGCGTGACACGGACCTGTGATTACGCCAATGTTTTCATACGGAATGTCGTATTTTTTGTGAAAATGTTCACCTACAATCAAAAATGTTTCAGGAACAATTCCTTTGATGGCAGAAAAAATCACTTTATCGTTTAAGGATTCTGTTAATTTTTCCAATTCGGTATTTAAAAATGCAGATGGAATGGCAAAAATTAAAATATCGGCATAACTAACCGCTTCATTAATATCGGTTGTTAGTTTGAGTTTTTTGGTATCAAATTCAACTGAACTAAGGTAGTTTGGGTTGTGTTTTTCGGTTTTAATATGGTCTATTGCGTTTTGATTTCGCATATACCAACAAATTTCAGCTTGGTTAACGCACAACATTTTTGCTATTGCAGTTGCCCAGCTTCCGCCACCGATCACTGCAAATTTTGGAGGATTGTTCATTTTATGAGTTTAGTTTGCAAAGGTAAATTTAACCTAATTTTTTAAATTCATAGTTCAAAACGGTAATCAATTTGTTGGATGAAACCGTTTTTCCGACAGAAGCTTGATTTTCATTAAATTGAGGAGGGAGTAAATTTAGTTCCAATGCTTTTTCTGTATAATATCTTTTTCGGGTGGGATGAAACGGAGCGACTGCATTAAAAACAGTATTCCAAACCTCTTTTTCAATGATTTTTTGAATGATTTTGATGCAATCAAGTTGATGAATTAAGTTGATGGGAGCTTCCGGATTTTCGATATTATTTCTTCCGGATAAAAATTTTATAGGATGCCGATCTTCGCCAATTAATCCGCCAAAACGTAGAATTGTAGTTTGAAAGTTTGAATTATTTAAAAATAAATTTTCAGTAATGAGCAATTGTTTTCCGCTTTCCGTTTCCGGATTTGGCATTCTTTCTTCGGTAACAATTTGATTTTTATCTGCATAAACCGAAGTAGAACTCACAAAAATCACTTTTTTAACTGATGATTTTTCGATAAACGGAATGAAATTTTCCATCTTAGCCACAAAATTTTCTTCAGAATTTCCTCTTAATCCGGGTGGAATATTGATTATCAAAATTTCTGAATTTTCTAAAAAATCGGCATTTTCACGCGGAATATCATTCGCTTTAAGCGAAATTAAAAATGGTTTAATTCCTTCACTTTGAAGTAATTCTAATTTTGTTTCAGTTGTAGTTGAACCTTTTATCGAATATCCTTTTTGAATTAATTGTTTCGCCAAAGGAAACCCCAGCCAGCCGCAACCTAAAATGCTAATTTGTTTCAAGACTGTCTTTTTGAGTGGTTAATGAATCGATGGCAGTTTCAACTTTTTCTATAATTTCAACCTTTTTTGGAGCTGATTTTCGAAGTTTTTTCTTCACAATAATTGCATCCGTTAACACAAATGGCATCGGAATAAACGAATCCGGTCGTTTTGGAATACTGAATTGTGGATTTTCCAATAAATCAAACGAAGAAATCATCACATCCATATCCAATTTATCGTCTTTGTGAATTTGAAAATTCAACGTTAACGGTTTGTTGTTAATCGGATAATAATTCAGCAAATTGGATTTTTTTCGCTTATAAAAACTTCCTTCTTGGTTGATGTTTTTAATTCCGTTTGCTTTTAAATGATGGATTTTTAATTTTTCAGAAGCAAAAACATCAATTCTATTTGCGTTTTTATTGGCTTCAATTTTAACTGTAATTGCTCGTTGATTGCCCACAATTGTATCTCTCAAAAAGGTAAAAGTAGGTTTTGAAATGTTTTTAATAGGAGCTTCTGCTGAATAACTGTAGCCGGAATTGTATTTGCTACTTAATCCGTGTTTATTCAAATTTTTGTCTAAACTTGGATTTTCACCTAAATAATTCTTAGTCCAATTGTCTAACACTTTGTCATAGGTTGCCCAATTTGCTTTGTCATTATCAGCATCATAAACATAGACCAGGCTATTGGGTTTGCCTTTTCCTTTTTCAAAATCGCTTTCAAAATGAGCTTTGATAAAAAATCCGATGGAAATGATAAACAAGAACGTTCCCCAATTGGCTTTTTTAGAATAATCGCCAAAAACAGGTAACAAAAGTGCAAATGTAAGTGCGACCAAAACGGAACTTCCGGCTAACATTTTTAATCCCAAACCAATTGGAAATAATTGAATAAACGGAACTAAAATCATCAAAGCCGGAATGCTCAAAGCCAAACTTACAAACGGATTTGATTTTTCTTTAAACACCAAAAAAGCGAGAATGAAAACTGCAAAATAAGCTGGAATTATAAAAAACGCAGCACCTTTTAAGTAAATACAAATTAAAAAATTGATGATAAACCACAAAAATAATGGAGCTACAAAATGACTTGGCATTAATTTACTTTTGGTGAACTTGGCGTAAATCCAAAAACAAATAGCCATAGACAAAAACACAAAGGCAGCAATGTAACTATGACCGTTATAGGTGAATTTATGAAGCATGTCCTGGTATTGAGGATAGAGAGACTGAATCATTTCCCAGCCAAAAAAAGTAACCAATCCGCCAAGTATAATTGACAAAAATAATGGTGCAAATCCGCGTATAACTTCTTTAAAATCTAATAAATGTTTGCCCAATCCAATAGTTACAACACCAAGAAAAAGCACAAAAGCAATAATTAAAAGCGGAAAATTCCATGAAAATGGATAATGAAAAAATCCAATTGCAGAACTAAAATAGACATGATCTTCGTCTGTTTTTAAATTGCTTAAATCGGCATTTGAATAATGAGTAAGCAACGGCATCAAATAAGTAGCTTGATGTTCCAAACACTCAGGTGTGAAATTTTCATAATTATCTTGAACCGTATGGTAATCAAAATGATCATCAATAAAAGCGAAATTGTATCCAGGAATATCAGCTTTTTCACGAAAAGCGGTTAAATCGGTGTCGTTGGGAAGCATTTTATAAATACTGTACATCAACGAATTGGAAACCGGAAATTTCGGATTCACTGCTGCAAAACCGCTGATTAAATTAGCATTTCCGTAGTTTGTTTCGGCTAACATCATCGAAGGACCGGCAGTTCCTCGGGCTTCAAAATTGATAACTAAACCGACTTCTTTTGCCCATGGATGTTCGGATGCAAAGGCATATGCTCCGTTTAAACCTAATTCTTCCGCATCAGAAAAAACAATAATGATGTCGTTTTTGTGGATTGATTTGTTGTGAAGAAAAGTTCGAATTCCTTCTAAAATTACGGCTAAACCATTCGCATCATCACTGGCTCCGAGTGATTTGGTGTGTGGAGCACTATCAAAATGCGTAAGAAGCAACAACGCTTTTGATGAATTTGAACCTTTAATTCGGGCAATAATGTTTTTTGTTTCAACTAAATTATTCCATTTACTTAAAATCGTGCTTTGCTGAATTTGAGTTTCTAAACCTAATTTTTGTAGTTCTTTTTCCAAATAATTCATCACTTTGGGATGATTCGGTGAGCCAACATAATGCGGTTCTTTGGAAATTTCTTTAATGTGTTTTAACGCTCGTTCGGTTGAAAATTCACCTGCCGGAACGTCTCTTTTTGAGTAATCGGAAGGCATCATCCGATGGAAAATAAACCAAATAATTCCCATCAACAAAACGGAAATGAGTAACGAAGCGTAATTTTTTTTCATGATGGGTAATTTGTTGTGGTTAATTGTCTCTTTTGACTAACATGAAATAGTCGTTTTCCAAAGCCAAATAACCTTGATCATATAAAAAATGATAGGTGTTTCCGGTTTTGGTATGCAAAATGGAAGTGAAAAAATCAAAATCAAAACCCTTGCTAAGAAGTTTTGATTTAGTGGTTTTGCTTTTTCCTTCGGTATTTAATTCGCTTAAAATTCGATAGTTTTTTCGCAACTTATTATTGATGTTTCGCATCAAATTGTTGCTGTCTTTGTTCATTTTGTTGTTGTAGGCATTTCTACAACCGTCGCTGCAAAACTTTTTGTCTTCGCGACCGATGATTTTTTCGTTACATTCTAAACAGTTTTTCATAACTATTTACTTTAATTTCTTAATGTTGTATAAATCATGTCTTCTATCCTTCAAAATTCGAACAGTTCCAAATTCATGCAATTGTTTTAGTAAATCTAAATCAACATCAACAATTAATGTCATTTCGGTGTTTGGCGTGGCTTCGGCTTTGATTCCATTACTTGGAAAAGCAAAATCAGAAGGTGTAAAAACCGCCGATTGAGCATACTGAATATCCATATTATTCACTTTTGGTAAGTTTCCAACACAACCTGCAATGGCAACATAACATTCATTTTCAATGGCTCTGGACTGAGCACAATGTTTCACGCGTGTGTAACCATTTTGAGTATCGGTTAAAAACGGAACGAAAAGAATATTCATTCCTTCATCGGCCATTAAACGGGATAATTCCGGAAATTCAACATCATAACAAATCATGATTCCAATTTTTCCGCAATCGGTGTCGAAGGTTTTAATTTGCGATCCGCCTTTCATTCCCCAATGCAACGATTCGTTGGGTGTGATGTGAATTTTGGTGTACATTTCACTAGTTCCATCTCGTTTACACAAAAAACCTACATTGTATAGAACACCGTTTTCCAGGTACGGCATACTTCCGGTAATAATGTTAATGTTATAAGAAATGGCATATTCTTGAAATCTTTTTCGAATGGGTTCGGAATGTTTTGCTAGTTCACGAATAGCATCGGCTTCGGAAAGATGGTTATAATCGGCCATTAACGGAGCAGTGAAAAGTTCGGGAAATAACGCAAAATCACTTCCGTAACCGGAAACAACATCGATAAAAAATTCGGCTTGCTCAAAAAGTTGTTCTAAGTTGTTCAGCGGACGCATTTGCCATTGAATCAATCCTAAACGAATGACACTTTTTTTTGTGTTGATTAAATTCGGATTTTCATCATAATAAATATTGTTCCATTCCATCAAAACCGCATATTCGTTTGAACTTTTATCGCCAACCAAATAATTTTTCATAATTTTCTTTACGTGAAAATCATTGCTGATTTGAAAAGATAAAACCGGATCATACAATTCTTTTAATTTTACTTTTTCGATATATTGTTTAGGAGAAAGTTCTTCCATATAATCAATATAATTCGGAATTCTTCCTGCGAAAATGATGGATTTTAAGTTCAGTTGTTCGCATAATTCCTTTCGAGCATCATACAAACGCCTTCCTAAACGCAAACCTCTGTATTTTGGATGTATAAAAACATCAATTCCATATAAAACTTCACCAAGCGGATTATGTGTGTCAAAACTATAATTTCCTGTAATTTGAGCATAAGTGTGATTAGCAATCACTTTTCGATAATCGATAATCAATGAAAGTGCAGAACCAACGACTTTTCCGTCCACCAAAACAACCAACTGTCCTTCAGGGAAAATGGAGAGTAATTTTTCGATATGATGTTCTTTCCAATACGAGTTTTCGAGTTCGCTGTAGGCTTCCATCATCGAATTTTTCAATTCTTTGTAATCTTCAATTTGTAAATTTCGTAACTCAATTTTCTTAATTGCTTCGTGCATATAATTTTGTTTTTCTGCAAGATACAAAAAATATTTTCCGTTTACAAACGCTTACAAATATTTACAACCGAAAGTAATTGTTTTTATACCGAATAAAATTTGCAGACTGTCACAACTTTGCAATGTCGAAACGAAAGAACGACAACAATTTTTATAAACCATTTAAAATTTTAAAAGCCATGAATGCAATGAAAAACAAAGTACAATTAATCGGACATGTTGGAAACGAACCAATCATTAGAGATTTAGACGGAGGAAAAAAAGTAGCAAACTTATCGCTAGCCACAAAAGATGTTTTCGTAAACAAAAGTGGAGATCAAAAAGAACAAACGCAATGGCACAATGTTGTTGCTTGGGGAAAAACAGCCGAAATCATCGAGAAATTTGTTGATAAAGGAAAACAAATTGGTATCATCGGAAAACTGACTTCCAGAAGTTATGACGACAAAGAAGGTAACAAACGTTATGTAACCGAAGTGGTTGTGAATGAACTGCTTTTGATGAATTAAAACTTTCATATATTAATTTCAATAAAAAAAATCAAATACAAAAAAACATTTAAATTTTATACGCCATGAACACAATGAAAAACAGAGTACAGTTAATCGGTCACGTTGGAAATGACCCTGAAGTAAAAACCTTTGAAGGTGGAAAAGTAGCCAATTTTACTATCGCAACGAATGATTCTTACACCAATAAAAAAGGTGAAAAAGTTGAACAAACCGAGTGGCATCGTTTGGTTGCTTGGGATAAAAATGCCGAAATCATCGAAAAATTTGTCACAAAAGGAAAAGAAATTGCCATTGAAGGCAAACTTGCCAGTAGAAGCTATGATGATAAAGATGGAAACAAACGCTACATCACAGAAGTGATTGTGAATGATATAATGTTGTTAGGTAAATAAATCCATTAAACTAGAAATTATGAAAGTAAAACATTTCAGAGTTCGTGTAAGTGGGGAACATTTACAGAACGATCAAGACGCCATCAATCAGTTTTTAACCGATGTAAACGTTGAAAAAACGGCAACCAATTTTATAACAGGAATGATAGATTATTGGTCGGTTTTAGTTTTTTATTCGCCAAAAACTGAAAAAATAAAAGAAACTACTGAAACTGAAAAAGTGGCCGTTTTGAATTATGATGAGTTAACGCAAGAAGAAAAAAATACGTTAAATTCACTCAAACATTGGCGAAGCGAGAAATCTTCCAAATTAGGATTACCACAATATATGATTTGCCATAATTCTGAATTGATGACGATAGCAAAACTAAAACCGGATTCTGTTGATGAACTGAAAAAGATTAAAGGTTTTGGAGAAAATAAAATTTCACGATATGGTAACGATATTATTTCATTATTAAACGCCAGTTAAATTTATTTAAGATTAGTAAAAAGCGACAACCTAAAAAATTGTCGCTTTTTTTGTGAAAATAAGAATTTGAACACGGATAAATTATAAAGTTTTTAACACGAAAACGTTTTCGTAAAGGTGATGTATGGGTAAGGTGTTAAATTATTGAACAGTTTGTTTAACTTTATTGTAAATTAATATAAATCGTATGAGCCAGTTAAAAATTATTTTCGTTTTAGTATTGATGTGTTTGTTTTCAATTAGTTCGTTTGGACAAGTTGGAATTAACACAACTATGCCTTTAAGTACTTTAGATATTAATGGGAATTTGTCTTTAAAAAGCGTTGTTTTAGTAGGAAGTGCTGCACCCACTTTAATTGATGACGGAGTATATATTTCATTGCAACCATTGATAACCGATCAAGAATTTAGATTGCCTAATGCTGTAGATTTTCCGGGAAGAGTTTATGTTTTAAGAAATATTCAAAACACTATTACAGCACGTCTAACAACAGCTGGAGGATTGTTATTCCCAAAAACATCAACTACAGGAAGTACAGATGTGTATATGTACGAAGGAAATAATAGAAGTTTAATCGTTATAAGCGACGGAATTAACTGGACATATTTTAACTAAAAAAATCTTTTGCCGCTCGAAAAGTATTAGCATGAGCTTCAACAATCGTTTTAATTTCCGGTGAATAACCGCCACCCATACTCACTTGAACAGGAATTTGATGTTTTAAACATTGTTCAAAAACCATTTCATCTCTTTTTTTGCAACCTTCTATCGTACAAGATAATTTACCTAGTTTGTCAGTTGCTAAAATATCAACGCCAGCAAGATAAAAGATAAAATCCGGTTTTTCTTTTTGTATTAATTGTGGTAAAGTTTCGGATAAAATTTTTAAGTACGTTTCATTATTGGTGCCATCAGGCAAAGCAATATCTAAATCTGAAACTTCTTTTTTAAAAGGATAATTCGATTTTCCGTGCATGGAAAAAGTAAAAACGGAAGGATTGTCATGAAAAATTTCTGCCGTTCCGTTTCCTTGGTGCACATCCAAATCGACTATTAAAATTTTTTTTGCCAGGTTTTGATTCAAAAGAAATTGAGCCGCAATAGCTTGATCATTCAACAAACAAAAGGCTTCGCCTCTGTCTGAATACGCATGATGCGTTCCGCCAGCAATGTTGAACGCAATTCCGGTATCAAAAGCTTTTTGAGTTCCAATGATGGTTCCCTTTGCAATTCGAAGTTCACGTTCTACTAATTCAGCCGATAACGGGAACCCAATTTTTCGGGCAGCTCTTGGAGCTAAAGTTAATTCCAACAACTCATTCACATAAGAACGTTTGTGAACACTTAAAACGGTTTCTAAATTAGCCACATCCGGTTCAAAAAAATCATCTTGTTCTGCTGTTCCTTCGTAAAGTAATTGTTGAGGTAGCAATTCGTATTTAATCATTGGAAACCGATGACCTTCCGGCAACGGATGTTTATAAATGGGATGAAAAGCAATCGGGAGTTTCATATTACAAAAGCGTGAGAACTTCTTGTAGTGAAGAAAAAGCTTTAAAATTAGGATGATTGATTTCAAAATCAATTTTCTCATATTCCCAAGTGGTGTGATATGGAATATGAACCGCGTGACCGCCAATATTCAAAACAGGCAACACATCTGATTTTAGAGAATTGCCAATCATTAATAAATCTTCAGCTTTGCAATCCAAACGGCCTAACATTTTTTGATAATCGATTTCTTGTTTGTCACTCATAACTTCAATATGGTGAAAATAATGGCCGATTCCCGAGTCATGTAATTTTCGGTGTTGGTCTTTTAAATCGCCTTTGGTAGCCATAATTAGTTTGTACTTACCATGTAATTGCTGCAAAACACCTTCTACTTCGGGCAATAATTCGACCGGTTTTTGAAGTAAATCTCTTCCTATCTGTATGACTTTTGCAATATTTTGACCAGAAATAGAATGGTTAGTCAATTCCAAGGCAGAATCAATCATGGACAACGTAAAGGCTTTTATTCCAAAACCATACAACGGTAAATTCTTCACCTGATGGTTTAAAATTAAACCCAATATTTCTTGTTTGGAAGCAAAATCCTGAAACAATTCGCAAAAACGTTCTTGAGCCTCATCAAAATAGGGTTCGTTGTGCCATAAAGTGTCGTCGGCATCGAAGGCGATGATGGTGGGTTGTTTTTTCATCATTATGATATTAACGCCCCACTATCAACCCCATCTGCATCCGGATTTACAAAAACTAATTTTCCTTCCGCATTATTGGTCATTAAAATCATCCCTTGGCTTTCAACACCTCGCAATGCTCTTGGTGCTAAATTCACTAAAACCGTTACTCGTTTCCCAATGACTTCTTCCGGCGAAAAATGTTCTGCAATTCCTGACACTATCGTTCGCACATCAATTCCCGTATCTACTTTTAACACCAATAATTTATTGGCTTTTGGCATTTTTTCAGCTTCCAAAATAGTTCCGACACGTAAATCTAATTTTGAAAAATCTTCAAAAGTTGCCGTTTCTTTTTGTGGTTCAACAGTTCTGTTTTCCATTTTGTTTGCGGTTTTGGTGGCTTCCAATTTGTCTATTTGTTTTTGAATTTCAACATCGTCAATTTGTGCAAACAATATTTCACCCTGACCGATTTTATGACCTGGTTTTAATAATTCGGATGTTTTGGAAACGGTTTCCCATCCTTTATGAGATTGCTTTGCCAGTTCGCTATCGCTCGAGTCCTCCTTCGTCGGAATGACAAGAATGCGTGAAAGTTTCTCAGCCGTAAATGGCAAAAACGGTTCCGACAAAACCCCCAAAGCAGTCGCAATTTGCAAAGCAACATACATCTGTGTTTTCACACGTTCCGGATCGGTTTTTATCATTTTCCACGGTTCTTCATCAGCTAAATATTTGTTTCCTAATCGAGCCACATTCATCAATTCGCCTTGAGCTTCTCTAAATCGGTATCTTTCAATTGAACTTGCAATCACCGCCGGATAGGCTTTTAATTCTGCTAAAGTCTGCTCATCAACCTCCGAAAATTCATTCGGCTGAGGAACAATCCCATCATAATATTTATTCGTCAAAACCACCACACGATTAATGAAATTCCCATAAACCGCAGCCAATTCATTATTATTTCTCGCTTGAAAATCCTTCCAGGTAAAATCATTATCTTTTGTTTCCGGGGCATTCGCTGTCAAAGCATAACGCAAAACATCTTGTTTATCCGGAAAATCAACCAAATATTCGTGTAACCAAACCGCCCAATTTTTGGAAGTTGATAATTTATTTCCTTCCAAATTCAAAAATTCATTCGCCGGAACATTATCAGGCAAAATAAAACTTCCTTCGGCTTTCAACATCGCCGGAAAAATAATGCAATGAAAGACGATATTATCTTTTCCAATAAAATGAACCAATTTCGTGTCAGCATCTTTCCAATAAGGCTCCCAATCTTTTCCTTCTTTGGCAGCCCATTCTTTAGTAGAAGAAATGTAACCAATCGGAGCATCAAACCAAACATACAATTTCTTGCCTTCGGCACCTTCCACCGGAACATCAATTCCCCAATCCAAATCTCTCGTTACGGCTCTCGGTTTTAAACCATCATCTAACCACGATTTCACCTGACCCAAAACGTTGGTTTTCCAATCATTTTTATGACCAACTAAAATCCATTCCTTCAAAAAATCATCATATCTGTCCAAAGGTAAAAACCAATGTTTCGTCGATTTTAAAATAGGAGTTTCGCCCGTAATTGTCGATTTCGGATTAATCAAATCGGTAGCATTTAAGGTCGATCCACATTTTTCACATTGATCTCCATACGCTTCTTCGTTTCCACATTTCGGACAAGTTCCTACTACAAAACGATCGGCCAAAAACTGATCTGCTTTCGCATCATACAATTGCTCATTCGTCTCTTCAATAAAATCGCCATTCTCATACAATTTTCTAAAAAAAGCAGAAGCCGTTTCGTGGTGAATTTTAGATGAAGTCCGCGAATAATTATCAAACGAAATTCCAAAATCCACAAACGATTTTCGGATAATTCCATCATATTTATCAATCACTTCCTGAGGAGTAATTCCTTCTTTTTTCGCTTTCATCGAAATCGCCACACCGTGTTCATCACTTCCGCAAATAAACGCCACGTCTTTCCCCTGCAAACGCAAGTAACGAGCATAAATATCAGACGGAACATAAACTCCCGCCAAATGACCAATATGAATCGGGCCGTTCGTGTAAGGCAATGCCGCCGTAATCGTATATCTTTTCGGATTTTCTATCATAAAATTTTGTTTCTCGCCAAGTCGCCAAGCCGCAAAAAGGCAAACGTTAAAGTTTTCTGATGCAAAAATAAGTTTTTTATCGCAGAGACAACAGGCAATGACTTCAGAGATTGTAATTTATTTTTTTCAAGAAGCTATTCCGGCTATCCGTTCCAAGCTTTTTTGTCTTGTTGTTTTTTTCTAAGGCAAAAAAAGAGCTCCCAAGGTCGCTTTTTTCCGCCAAGAAAAAATACAACAATCCTTCAAAAGGCTTTCCACTTCTATCCGGGCTAGAAATTCGTTCAACAAATCATTTCAAAACAAATCAACTTGCTAAACCAAAGTATAATTTGTTTATTTGTTAAAAGAAAACCAGTGAACCATGAAAAAATCCATAACCATTTTATTCCTTTCACTCTTTTTCAACACAAATGCACAATTAAATAAAAAAATGATAACACCACCGTATTTACAGAAAGGCGACACGGTTGCCATCGTAGCCACAGCCAGAAAACACTTGAATGACGATTTAAAATTAGCCAAAGAATTTCTTGAAAATTGGGGTTTAAAAACTGTAATTGGTTCGTCCATCGGGTTAGATAACCATCAACTGGCCGGAACGGATGAAGACCGTGCAAAAGATTTTCAAACCCAAATGGATAATCCTAATATCAAAGCAATTTGGTGCGTTCGTGGCGGTTATGGAACTGTCCGGATGGTCGATTTACTCGATTTTTCTAAGTTTAAACAAAATCCAAAATGGGTCATTGGGTTTAGTGATGTTACCGTTTTGCATAGTCATTTGAATACATTGGGTTTTCAATCTATTCACGGCATGATGCCGGTTAATATTCCTAGAGCTACACCCGAAGCCAAAGAAAGCTTACGAAAAGCCTTGTTTGGCGAAAAACTTTCTTATACAATTTCGCATGATTCAATGAATAAAGTAGGCAAAGCAAAAGGCGAATTGGTTGGCGGAAATCTTTCTATTTTATACAGTTTATTTGGGTCAAATTCTGCGATAGATTGCTCAGATAAAATTCTTTTTCTGGAGGATTTAGACGAATATTTATATCACATCGACCGAATGATGATGAACCTAAAACGCAACGGTTGCCTTGAAAGTTTAAAAGGAATCGTTATCGGAAGCATGACAAAAATGAACGACAACGAAATTCCGTGGGGAAAAAATGCGTTAGAAATTATTCAAGATGTGACTAAAAAATACAACATTCCGATCGTTTATAATTTTCCAGCCGGACATATCCCAGATAATCGTGCATTGGTTTTTGGAAAACAAGTTACGCTGGAAGTTAGTGAAAAAGGAACGATTTTGAAGTTTGAATAAAGCTTTCAATTAAATATATTTAGTGCTAAATTCACTTCCAATTGTGTCATTTCGACCAACGGGAGAAATCACATAAACTTAGGCCGCTGTTATTTTATCTAATTTATGCGATTTCTACTATCGTCGAAATGACACAGAAAATAAAGCATCATCATGGCACAACACAACGAACTCGGAAAAAAAGGAGAAGAAATAGCTGCTGATTTTCTACAAAAGGCAGGTTATGAAATCTTGGAACGCAACTGGGTTTTTCAAAAAGCCGAGTTGGATATTATTGCTCAGAAAGATACTATTTTAGCCATTGTTGAAGTAAAAACCAGAACTTCAGCCGATTTTGGTTTACCGCAAGATTTTGTAAAAGGAAAAAAAATTCAAAATCTTGCAAAAGCGGTCGATCAATATATGAACGAAAATGATCTTGATTTAGAAGTGCGTTTCGATATTATTGGTATTGTTCTTAACAACCAAGAAATAACTGTTGAACACTTAGAAGATGCTTTTTATTATTTTTAGTAAACCTTTTATTTTTTCGTGTAAATAGCTTACTTTTAGCAGATTAATCTATTTTGTTGCTTAAATGAAAAAAGTATTTTTGTTATGGTTTTTGGGTGGTATGACTGTTTTGGCTCAACCTTTTCAAATTGGTAGAACTACTTTAAACCTTTTTGACAGTACTCGCAATCGAACAATTGCCACAGAAGTTTTTTATCCCGCCGATAGTAATGCTAGCAATGTTCCGGTTACTTCTTCCACGACTGATGCCTTTCCTTTGTTGTCCTTTGGTCATGGTTTTGTCATGACTTTTGAAGCTTATGAGAATTTTTGGGAGGAATTAGTACCACAAGGGTATATCATTGCTTTTCCCAAAACAGAAGGTTCTTTTTCACCATCGCATACCAATTTTGCCAAAGATTTAGCGTTCGTGATTGAAGCCATGAATGGATTAAATACCGATTTAAGTTCACTGTTTTTTTCTCGAATTTCTCCAAAAAATGCGGTGATGGGACACAGTATGGGAGGTGGCTGTGCTTTGTTGTCCGTACAATATTCTTCCCAAATCAATCACGTGGTTACTTTTGCAGCGGCAGAAACCAATCCTTCTGCTATAGGTACATCTTCTTCTATTGTTTTACCTACGTTTACAATTGCTGGCATAAATGATTGTGTTACACCACCGGCAACCAATCAATTGCTCATTTATAACGCTCTACAAAGTAGTTGTAAAAATTATTTAGGCATCACAGGAGCCAGCCATTGTCAAATGGCGGATTTCAACTTTTTCTGTTCTGTTGGAGATGGAACTTGCTCTCCTTCACCAACTATTACAAGAGATGAACAGCATCAAATCATTTTTTCTTATCTCAATTTATGGTTGGATTATTATTTGAAAGAAAGTTGTGTTTCTGGTGAACTTTTCGAAGCATTAAAAGGGAATGATGAGACGAATGTTACAAATAGCAATTGTCAATTATGTGAAAATTTGTCGCTTTTGAATACAAATACTTCCTTTTTTGAAGTATCACCCAATCCATTTAACGATTTTATAAATGTAAAGTCCAAGAACGATACTTTTTTTACCTATTCACTTTTTGATGTAAAAGCAAATAAAATCTTTGATGGCAAAGCAAAAGATGATTTACAATTAGAAACTTCATTTCTTTCTGGAGGTATTTATTTTCTGACTGTAACCCAAAATCAACAGAAGAAAACAATCAAATTGATAAAACACTAAATGTTATAATTGTAACAAATTGTTTTTATTTATATCTTTGCAATGTTTTTAAACGTATAGATATGAAAACTATTTCTTCTGTTGTAGAGCATTACATCAAAACCAAACCTTTTTTATTGAGTGCTTTGTCGCAAGGCATCATCAATCTCACTTCATTATCCCGAAATATGATGCCCGAATTGGAGCAAGAATTGGGTAAAGATGTTAAGCAAGGAGCGGTAGTCATGGCCTTAAAACGGCTATCTGAAGAATTGGATTTCAGAGTTAATCATAAAATTTTAAAAGTCTTAAAAAACATTGGCGAAATCACCGTTCGCTCTTCGTTAATCGATTATACGTTTGCCGTTTCAGAAACTATTTTAGACAAACAAGCGGCTTTGATTTCAGAAATCAACAAAGAAACCGGAATTTTTTATACTTCTTCAAGAGGTGTAAACGAAACAAACATTGTTGTGAGCCAAAGTGTTGGTCATTTGGTGGACAAGCATTTTTCAACTGAAAAGTTAATTCAAAAACAAGAAAATTTAGCTTCAATAACCGTAAAACTTCCTAAAGAAAACGTTAGTATTCCCGGAATTTACTATTTCATTTTCCAACGTTTGGCTTGGGAAGGGATTATTATTAACGAAGTTATTTCAACTTCCAATGAATTTACGATTTTAGTAAGCGAAGAAGAAGTTGATGTGGCTTTTAAAGTGATTAAGGATTTGAAGAGTCTGTAAGACAATTTAAAAAAAGTTTGTAAGATTGTTAATTTTTATTAGATTAGCCTACAAACTTTTTGACATGAATTCATCAGTAATTTTATTGCCTTCGCCTGAGGTTTTACCCAAAAACTTCAATAAATTATCATCAGCTTACCAATTTAAAGTAGTAATAGCAATACTATCTATTGTGCTCTTTTTTGCATTGTACTTTTCAATGATAATCGGATTAGGGTATTTGGTTTATTATAGTTTTATTTATCCGTTAGGTTATATTAATAAATTTACTATTCTTGGGAAATTAGGTGCGATTGCGGGGTCTGTTATGTTGTTTGCCTTTACACTGAAATTTATTTTTAACCTTAAAAACAGTAAGCCGGAGAACAGAATTCTTTTGGAGAAGAGCAAATATCCTTCACTTTATTCTTTTGTAGATCAAATCTGTAAAGAGACAAAAGCACCAAAACCTAAAAATATTTATGCAGATCCAGACGTAAATGCGTATGTAGCCTATTCAAATATTTGGTTGAGTTTAATTTTCCCTACAAAAAAAGATCTAACCATTGGTTTGGGTTTGGTTGGAAGCTTAAATGTAAGTGAATTTAAAGCAGTCACAGCTCATGAATTTGGTCATTTTGCACAAAAGAGCATGAAAATTGGTAGTTATATTCATAGTGCTAACACGATTATTCACGACATGATTTTTACAAGAGATAAATTTGATAATCTTTTAGACCAATGGAGAAGTTCAGATATAAGATTGTCTTTTGCAGCGTGGATTATTACTCCAATTATATGGTTAATTAGACAGATTCTTCAATTGTTTTATATGTTTTTAAACATTATGTATTCATCTTTGTCAAGAGAAATGGAGTTTAATGCCGATAAAGTAGCTGTGAAATCTACCGGAAGCATGGCAATTGTTTCAGCTCTTTGGAAATTGGATGACGGATTTGTTCGTTGGAACACGATTCTTAGTCATGGATATCATGCAGTTAAAAAGAATTTATTTTCTAAAAATTTATATGAACATTTAACTGTTTCAGTTAATAAGAACAGTTCTGTTTTTAATCAAAAAATGGAAGCTCTACCAATTGATCATTTAGGAGGGAAACACTTTTTTTCAGATGAAGAGCATTCAAAAGTTGGTATGTATGCCTCGCATCCGCCAAATAGTTTGAGAGAAAAAAATGCCAAGATTCCTTTTGTTGATTGTCCGATCGATGAACGTTCTGCCTGGATTGTTTTTGATAATCCGGAAACGTTGCAAGAACAAATGACCGCATTGATCTATGAAAAGTATATTGGTAAAAAACCTGAAGGTTACGTTGAACCCTCTGTGTTAGAAAAATTTATTGAAGACGAATCTGTTGATGACTCATTGGTTTTGGAATACTTTAATTCATTTGACAACCGTTTTTTAAATGTCCCCAGAATTATCGATATTCAGGAAGTTTCAAATGAATTAAGAGCGTTAAGTCATGTTGAGTTTGTTTCAAAATTAGACGATTTAAAACTGGAGCTTCAAGAATTAATGAAACCGGTTGTAGAGATAGAAGCCGTGATGGTTACTGCACAAAAAATTGCCAATGGCGTTGCTACAGAAAAGAGGGTGGTTTATAAAGACATTGAGTATTCTAAGAAGAAATTACAACAGTGTTTTGATGTACTTTTGGCAGACAGAGAGTTTTTATTTAACAATCACCTGAATGGTTGGGACAAAAAATTTTTACAGTTTCATTACCAATGGGCAAAATTGCAAAATAAAGAAGAAGAATTGTTGAATAGGTACACACAGCACAAAAGCATCACATCCATTTATCAGGATTTAGTTGCAACTAAGAATATAATTCTCCATGAAATACAAGAAATACAAAAATTAGGAGAAGTTACTTATGATGTTTTGTCTATTATAAGCACTAAGATTAAAGAGCAAGCATCTGAAATAAACAATTCAATGAAAAAGTTAAATGACAATCCATTTGTTCCTTTGAAAAATATTGAAAGTATTGAAGAAATGAAAGAAGCTATTTTAGAAAAGAAAGGAGTTACCATAACTTCAAGTTCTCTTTTTGATAATGGAAGATTGGATGAATTGTTTAACGCAGTTGAAGTGGGTTTGCTAAATTGCAGTAGAATAGAAAAAAAGAGTTTAATTGAAATTTTACTTTTTCATAAAATGCTAAAAGACATTTAAAGATTATTCTAATCTAAAAATTACCTTCCCATCAACTCCATAAATTCCAACGCCTTCCTAATCGATTTTACATTCTCAAAAGTCAACAACAAACGCAGCCCGCTTTTGGTTTCTTTCTCTTTCATTTTGCAAAGGTTTCCGTGCAATTGAACAAACTGCAACACCTTTCTGAATCGCGAAGATTGATAATAATCACTCTGTTGATCGCCTACAAAATAGCCAATCATTTTGCCTTGTTTCATGATGAGTTTTTCGATACCTAATCGTGTAGCTATCCATTTGATGCGGATACTGTTCAGCAACGCTTGAGCTTCTTTAGGTAACGGACCAAAACGGTCAATTAGTTTTTGTTCGTAGGTTAATAAACCATCTTCATCTTTTACACTTCCAAGTTCGTTGTATAAATTTAATCGCTCGTTGACACTGTTGATGTAATCATCCGGAAACAATAATTCGAAATCCGTATCAATTTGAAGATCTTTTACAAATTCTTTGGTTTCAATATCATTTTCTTCGTGATACAATTCTTTGAATTCGTTTTCTTTTAATTCTTCAATGGCTTCGTTCATGATTTTTTGATAGGTGTCAAAACCTATTTCGTTGATAAAACCACTTTGTTCGCCACCCAATAAATCACCGGCTCCACGAATTTCTAAATCTTTCATCGCAATGTTGAAACCACTTCCCAACTCGCTAAATTGCGTTAACGCATTGATTCTTTTTCGTGCATCTTCCGTCATGACAGATTGTGGAGGTGTGATGAAATAACAAAACGCTTTTTTATTGCTTCGACCCACACGACCTCGCATTTGATGCAAATCGGATAAACCAAAATTATTGGCATTGTTGATAAAAATCGTGTTGGCATTCGGCACATCCAAACCGCTTTCGATAATAGTTGTGGCAACCAATACATCAAATTCACCGTTCATAAAAGCCAACATCAATTCTTCTAACTTTTTGCCGTCTAATTGTCCGTGACCAATACCAACGCGAGCATCAGGTACAAGTCGTTGAATCATTCCGGCCACTTCTTTAATATTTTCGATACGATTATTGATAAAAAATACTTGACCGTTTCGTTGAATTTCATACGAAATCGCATCTCGAATCAATTCTTCACTAAACCCAACCACATGACTTTCGATTGGATATCGATTCGGTGGTGGAGTTGTAATTACGGATAAATCTCTCGCTGCCATTAACGAAAATTGCAACGTTCTCGGAATTGGAGTTGCGGTCAACGTCAATGTATCAACTGTTGCAGAAATCGTTTTGAGCTTATCTTTTACATTCACTCCAAATTTCTGTTCTTCGTCAATAATTAATAAGCCTAATTCTTTAAATTTCACATCTTTACTCACCAATTGATGCGTTCCTATGATGATATCCACTTTGCCTTCTGCCAAACCTTTTAATGTTTCGCTTTTTTGTTTGGCAGTTCTAAATCGGTTTAAATAATTCACCGTAACCGGCATATCTTTCAAACGTTCGGTAAATGTTCGATAATGTTGATACGCCAAAATCGTTGTTGGAACCAAAATGGCGACTTGTTTTCCGTTGTCAACAGCTTTAAATGCAGCACGAATGGCGACTTCTGTTTTTCCAAAACCAACATCGCCACAAACCAATCGATCCATCGGACGATCGCGTTCCATATCGTTTTTTACATCTTGCGTAGCCGTAATTTGGTCGGGCGTATCTTCATAAATAAACGAACTTTCCAATTCTTTTTGCAAATAACTGTCCGGTGCACAAGCAAAACCTTTTTCCAAACGTCTTTTGGCATACAATTGAATCAAATTGAACGCAATGTGTTTAACACGAGCTTTCGTTTTTTGTTTTAAAACTTTCCACGCATTCGAACCTAATTTGTAAATTTTTGGAGGCGTTCCGTCTTTTCCGTTGTATTTTGAAATTTTGTGTAGCGAGTGAATGCTCACATACACAATGTCATTATCTGCATACACTAATTTGATGGCTTCCTGCATTTTGCCTTCCACCTGAATTTTTTGCAAACCACCAAATTTTCCTATTCCGTGATCAATGTGTGTGACATAATCGCCTACAGAAAGTTGGGTTAATTCCTTAAGCGTAATGGTTTGTTTTTTAGAATAACCGTTTTTGATGTTGAATTTATGATAACGTTCAAAAATCTGATGATCGGTGTAGCAAGCTAATTGATTTTCTTCATCAATAAATCCTTGAAAAAGTGAAAAAACAACTGTTTTATATTGTTTTCGGATGTTTTCGTGATTTTCTTCATCAATACTTTCAAAAATATCGTGAAAGCGATTGGCTTGATTTTCATTGGAACAAAACAGATAATTTTTTACTCCGTTATAGTGATTTTCATTCAAATCATTCAACAATAAATCAAATTGTTTGTTGAAAGACGGTTGCGGTTTGGTAAGAAATTCAATCGTTTTTTCGGATTTAAAAATCGACTTCAATCCAATTTCAACAATCGAAAAATCAAGTGCTTTTTTTACAAAAGAAGATTGATTGATAAAAAGTTCATCCGGCGAAGCATGTTTGATATCTCCGGAAAGTTTGCCGAAAGCTTCTGTAGCTTTATTGAATAATTTATCAAATTGACTCAAAACCATTTCCGTTTCCTGAACAAAAAGAACGGTTTTTGGATTGATATAATTGAGGAAACTTTCTCTATTTTCCTGTAAAAATTTATTTTCTACGTTAGGAATGATGGATATTTTCTTCTGTTTTTCAAGGGAAAGTTGCGTTTCTACATCAAATGTTCGGATGCTATCGACTTCATTTCCAAAAAATTCAATTCGATACGGATTATCATTTGAAAACGAAAACACATCGATAATTCCGCCACGAACTGAAAATTCGCCTGGTTCTGATACAAAATCGACTCGTTTAAAATTGTATTCAAATAAGACTTCGTTGATAAAATCAATTGAAATTTGATCGGCAACCGCCACTTTCAAGGTGTTTTTATCTAATTCTTTTCGGGTAACCACTTTTTCAAAAAGAGCTTCCGGATAAGTAACAATAATCGATGGTTTTTTGCGGGAATTGATGCGGTTTAACACTTCAGCCCGAAGCAAAATATTGGCATTGTCGGTCTCTTCAATTTGATAAGGTCTTCGGTACGAACTCGGATAAAAAAGCACATCTTGATCGTTGATGAGGTTTTCTAAATCGTTCAAATAGTAAGCTGCTTCTTCTTTATCATTAAAAAGTAATAAAAAAGGTAATTCTGTTTTTTGAAATAAGGATTGAATAACAAATGACAACGATGACCCAATTAATCCTTTAATTCGAATTTTATTTTCGGGAATAGTAATGTTTTCAGCTAATTGAATAATTTTTGCTGAAGAATTATAAGCAGAAGAAATAGTTGAAACGTTCAATTAGTCTAAATTTTTTGGTGTTTCACGAACAGCTCTGGAAGTATCTAACATTCTAATCATATCAGCTTCACCTTGTTCTGTTGGGATTTGTCTTTTTCTGATTAATTCATTCATTTGCAGTTCAATAGAGGCTAATTGCAGATTGATATCTGAAATCAAATCAATTACTTTTTTTTCAGGAATAGCATCTAAATGAATGTATAATTCTAAGGAACGAAAATTATTTAGCAAAACAGTAAACCTACTTTTAAATTCGGGACTGGATAAAGACTGCGGAATTGTATTCAAAAGAGCATCTGCTTTTTGCGTTAAGTTTTTCGATTTTTTTTGAAAAGCTCCAATTGAACTTGTTGGTTTTTGTTGCAATTCGGTTACAAACAAACGCCATTCTGCCCAATCTTTCACTAAATTTTGAGAGGATAATTCCAAATTCATGGTTCTAAAACTCCACGCTTTGTCTATTTTTTTAAAAATTTCTTCCTTTTTGGCGACTTCTTTTTGTTGCTCGATTAAACGTTTCTCATTATCCTCTTCGCATGAAAAAAGAAATAAGGCAGTAATACAGATAAAAAGGAAACGGATTTTCATCAAATTTAATTTAGATTTTCAAAAATACAAAGGTAAATCGAATCTTGGTTATTCTCGTTAAAGCTTTCTAAAATAAAAGCCGATTCTTAACAGTTTTTTGCTTTCCGAAAACGTTATATTTGCATCATAAATACACAACTAATGAGCACAAAAATTCTAATCATAGGAGCGTGCGGTCAAATAGGAACCGAATTAACACAACAATTACGAAAACTTTACGGAACAGAAAATGTGATTGCTTCTGACATCAGAAAATTAAATAATGATGTGGTAAATGATGGAATTTTTGAGGTTTTAAATGCATTGGATTTTAATCAGATTGAGCATATTATTGAAAAATATCATGTAGAAGAAGTCTATTTGATGGCTGCTTTGTTATCAGCTACAGCCGAAAAAAATCCAGCTTTTGCCTGGGATTTGAATATGAATTCACTTTTTCACGTATTAAATTTAGCGAAAGCCGGAAAAATTAAAAAGATATTTTGGCCCTCTAGTATCGCTGTTTTTGGACCCACAACACCAAGAGAAAATACGCCGCAGTTTACAATTATGGAACCAACGACTGTTTACGGAATTTCGAAACAATCGGGAGAAAGGTGGTGTGAATATTACCACAACATTTTTGGCGTAGATGTTCGAAGCGTTCGTTATCCGGGATTAATTAGCTGGTCAACACCACCGGGCGGAGGAACGACTGATTATGCTGTAGATATTTATCATAAAGCATTAAGCGATGGAAAATTTGAATGCTTTTTATCGGAAGAAACGCGTTTACCGATGATGTATATGGATGATGCAATACGTGCAACGATAGAAATTATGCAAGCTCCGTCAGAAAAAATTAAAATCCGTTCATCATATAATTTGTCTGGAGTGAGTTTTACACCAAAAGAAATTGCGGATGAAATAAGAAAGCACATTACTGATTTTACAATTTCATATCAACCCGATTTCCGTCAGAAAATTGCAGACAGTTGGCCTGGTTCAATTGATGATTCTGCTGCCCGAACTGATTGGGGTTGGAAACACAATTTTGATATGGATTTGATGACTGTTGAGATGCTGGAAAATCTTAAAAAATAAAAAATCACCATTTTTTTGAGAATGGTGATTGATTGTAAAATCTAAAAAAGAAGTCTATAGATCCTGAACAATTGGAGTTCTTAATGATTCAAGAACGGCACCAATTTCACCTAACAGTTCTGCGTCATCAACGGGGTCTAACCCGTTTAACAAGGCTGCTTCTACCACATATCCCACAAACTGATCGTAATCGCCATTGTCTGCTTTTGCTCCCATTCTAGGGTTTTGAGTAGGATCGTGAGCAGCCACCATTCCTAATCCGGTGTAGGTGTTTGTTGCACCACCGCCTGTGTTTGCTGAGAAAAAGTCGGTTAAACTTTTGCTTAAAACAGCTACATTTGTCGTGTTTCCATTTGTAACTTCGCCAACAATTGGAGCAAAATACTCACCTAAATTTCCTTCGGCTCCAGCACCGATGTCGGTTACAATTAAAACAATTGTACTATCAACTACAGAACGGTACGATAGTCTTCCTTGTTCAATCATTTGACCGGGATTGTTTGGGTCGGATACCATAGTTGTTCCGCCTAGTTTTTGATAAATAGTTAATTCTGCCGGTGGCGGTGTAGCATCGTCGTCGTCACTACAGGAAACGAAAGCGATTCCTGAAGAAAGTAACAGGGCAAAAAGGGCTAATTTTGGATAATGTTTCATAACAATAATATTAAAGATTAATTAAAAATTCGTTGGATTCCTCTTGAAAACTTATAGCTAAAACTATCGGTATTCATCGCTGGGCAAACTCTTTTGGCAGCTGTTTCATCGGAAACAACAAGACGTTCTGCTTGGTAATTTCCTTTAGCTGAAAGTTGTGTGAATACTTGTTCAGAATTTACAATTCGATTGTCGTGGAAATATACAACGATGCCTTTTTCGGGTACAATTTTGATGTTTTTTACACCATCAATTGACTTTAGGTTTCTGTGAATTTCTTTTGATTTTAGTGAGTCAATCGGTTCTTTGAAGTCAATTCGACTAATTTGCATCGTTGCATTATCAACTTCAACAGGTTTTGCGGTTGCGATGTGAACCACCAAAACAACAACTAGCAAGAGTAGTATTGAGAATATACTTCCTATAACTAATTTAACTGTTCTATTTATTTTCATAACCAAGAATTTTGAGTTTGTTCTTCTTAGTTACGAGAAAAGTTTCGGTATGGTTTTACGAATGTGTTATTTTTTTGATTTTAATTTTTGAATGTAGTTGCTTTCGATAGAATCTTTAACAGCAATAACTTCATCAGAAGTTTCATTTGGAATGGTCATTGAGAGAACGTAATGTTTTATTTTCCATTTTCCGTTTACTTTTTCTAAAACGCCTGAACCTCTGCAGATTTTGAAAGAGGTGTCGAGTAATTCATCAAACCATGCAATTTTATTGTTTTTATCAACATAAATATTTCTTTCTAATGTGTGAAAAGTCCATGCTTTGCCTTTGTCAAAATGTGGTTTTGAATAGGCTTCAAAATCTTTTCTGTTCCAATTTTCGGATGCATCGGTTCCGATGAAAATAGCGTCATCTGTCATTAAACCAAAATAATTGTCAAAATTTGCTTCGGCTGCAGCCTTATGCCATTGGTTAATAACCGAATCAATTTCTTTTTTTTCTTCTGTATTTGGAATAGAAAAAAAACTAAAAACAGTAAGCAAAGTGATTAAAAATGTTTTCATTTGAGTTTATTTTGAAAGTTAAAGATACAAAAAAAGAGCACCAAAACCGGCAGTGCTCTTTTCTCTTTGTTATTACTGATGGCAATAAAAGTAATAACGGACTTAACTAAAAACTAAAGCATTATAAGCCAAACCAATAAAGCTTATATATTAAAAACGATAGCTTACACCTGAATATAAGCCAATAAAATAGGGCTTAAATCCACCGTCGTTGCTACTAAATGTATTGAGTTGATATTTAAAAGTAGGTTCAAAATTTGCTTGAAACGACTTCCAAAATCGGTATCTGAAACCAAGTCCAACATTGGTGCTAAAATGAACGGAGCTCAGATTATTAGCTTTTCCTAATTCGGCAGAGAAACCATCGGAAACTACCATTAAACTATTGTTGTTGAGTAATAAAGTACTAAATCCTCCAATTACATCTATTCCAAATTTTTTATTAATAACTTTATAGGATAACTCCAGCGGAATTTCATAATATTCCATACTTTGCTCTATGGCTCCTTGCTGCGTCCAAGCCATTGATGTTTCTCCTGCTGTAAAGTTGATGTTTTGCACAACGATTGTTGCAACGTTTGATGTGCTCGTTGAACTTAACGATGCCATTTCTCTACCTTCCAAAGAGGCATAAAATTCAACGCCGTTAGTTAAATATTCAAAATTAACTTTGTTAATACCGGTTCTTAAAGTTAGTTTTTTACTCACATCATAATTTACTCCAAGACCGTAACTCATTGTGCTTTGATATTCTTTGTTGTTACTTGCAAATTGACTGTCGATTGGAGAACCGTTGGAAGATGAACCTAAATAAACAGGGGCAACATTTGAGGTAATTTGCCATTTGTTTTCTTTAGGTTCAACTTTAGGTTTTTGATCTTTTTCTTTTTCTTTTAGCAATTCTCCCAACGTATTCAACTCTTCGTTTGTTGCAATTAGCGTTGCAACAGATGTAGAATCGATTTTATTTTTATCAATTTTAGAAGAATGATCTTCTAATACAAATTGTTTATCGTTTTTGATGATGTTATTTTCGGTTAAAATTCCGGTTTTATTTTTTTCTGATTCTATGACTTTATTTTTTTGATCGGTTGTTTTTTGATTGTTTAAACCCGAGTTTACAATCGCCGCTTCAGATTCAGAAATTGTTTTTAATTTTTGATTATTTGTATTAGAATTATCAACTAATTCGGAATTATTTGTTTTGTTTAAATTCTTTTTATTTTCCTCTTTTAAAAGACTTTTTTTGTCTTTATCGGAAGAACTTGAAACTAATTCTGTTTTTACTTTCTTGTTCAGGTTGTTTGTATTGTTATTATGTAGATTTTCTTTTTGGGATGATTTTTCAGGATTAGAATTCTCATTAGCAACCTCTTCATCTGATAAAAATGAAGGTTTTCCGTTCATCGAATCATCATTTTTCAAATCAATATCAGAAGAATTCAATTCATCTTCACTTTTTTTATTATCTGAATCAACAATACTATTTTCATTAGTCAATGAATTTGTTTTCTCTTCTATAACAATTGGATTAGTTGTATCAATTTTTGATTGATTTAAAAGTGCACGTGTTCCTAAAAACCCAAAAATCAGCAAAGCAGCAAGTCCGGATAGTTTATACCAAATCGGGATGATTCTTCTTTTTTTCTTTTTGGTTAATTCTGCTTCGATGTTTTTCCAAACAATTTCCGGTGGAATTTCTTCAAAATCCTTGAATTGTTCTTGAAATAATCGGTCTAAATTCTTTTTATCTTTCATTTGGCTTCATTCATTTCATTCGACGCCTTGTTTTCTATTTTTTCTTTTAAAATCGCTCTTGCTCTGGAGAGATTTGATTTAGATGTACCTTCGGAAATGTTCAGCATAGTTGAAATTTCTTTATGCGAATAATTGTCTAAAACATACAAATTAAAAACTAAGCGATATTTATCTGGTAACTCCTGAATTATTTTTGTCAAAAATTCCATCGATACCGTTTCTTCATCTACTTCTACATCAACTACATCGGGATAATTCTCCGATACAATTTCAAAAACACCTTGTGTTCTGTATTTTTGAAGAATGTTGTTAATCATCACTCTTTTTGACCAACCTTCAAAAGAGCCTTTAAAATCAAATTGATGTATTTTGTCAAAAATTATTAAAAAGCCATCTTGCAAATTATCTTGGGCTTCAGCATAATTCTTCGAATACTTAATGCAAACACTAAACAATTTAGGAGATAATAATCTAAATAATTGCTCTTGTGCTTTAGTATTGTTGCTTTTGCATTCATGTATGAGTAATTCTAGATTCACTCGCAATGGTTTTCTAATATGATTTAATCACTGTTTACCGGAACTTCTACTTCTTCAAAAATATTATTCCCTTCTTCATCTTTTCCTTTATAAAATTTAAATAAATAAGTATCTGTGTTTATTACTTTAAAGTCCAAACTCACTTCTCTAAGATTATCTTCATTTTCATCAAATGGCAGACAACTATTTTCATTAATAACTAGGCTTTGAATGGCAAAGGTGCGTTCATTTAAATATCGATCAAAATATATACCACCATAAGAGTGGCAAATTGTTGGAAGTTTGTAATACAATTTAATTTGATGTGTTGCACTAAAATCAAATGTATCAGGAACAATAAAACTATCGACAGGAAGTATTTCATAATGATAACTGGGAACATTATCTTCATTCAATGAACAAGAAATCAAGCTAATGATAAATAAAATTAATAAAACAAACTTTTTCATAAAATTAAAAATTATAATTTATAGATGGTATAAAACTAAAAAGGTTGCGTTATAGTCACAAAAAAACCCGAAAATTTTCGGGTTTTTATTTTTATTCAGCTTCTTTTATTTTGTCTTTAATTTTTACTTCTAATTCATCTGCTAATTCAGGATTGTCTTTGATAAGTGCTTTCACAGCATCTCGACCTTGACCTAATTTTGTTTCGCCATAACTAAACCAAGAACCTGCTTTTTTGATAATTTCAAATTCAACAGCTAAATCTAAAATTTCTCCTGTTTTTGAAACACCTTCGCCATACATAATGTCAAATTCGGCAGTTCTGAAAGGTGGAGCAACTTTGTTTTTAACGACTTTTACTTTAGTTCTGTTTCCTATTACATTTTCACCGTCTTTGATTTGCGATGATCTTCTAATATCTAATCGAATAGAAGCATAAAATTTCAAAGCGTTTCCACCGGTTGTTGTTTCAGGATTTCCGAACATTACACCAATTTTTTCACGTAATTGATTGATAAAGAATACAGTACAATGTGTTTTGCTGATGGTTGCTGTCAATTTTCTTAACGCTTGAGACATTAAACGAGCGTGTAATCCCATTTTGGAATCACCCATTTCGCCTTCAATTTCACTTTTTGGAGTTAAAGCAGCAACTGAGTCAATTACAACAATATCAATAGCTCCAGAACGAATTAAATTTTCGGCAATTTCTAATGCTTGCTCACCATTATCTGGTTGCGAAATGATTAAATTTTCAATATCAACACCTAATTTTTCTGCATAATTTCTATCAAAAGCATGTTCAGCATCAATAAATGCTGCTATTCCGCCTGCTTTTTGAGCTTCGGCAATAGCATGAAGCGTCAAAGTCGTTTTTCCTGAGGATTCCGGACCATATATTTCTATAATTCTTCCTTTAGGATATCCGTTTACTCCAAGTGCTAAATCAAGACCAAGCGATCCGGATGAAATACTTTCTACTTCTTCAACCGCTTTGTCACCCATTTTCATCACCGTGCCTTTTCCGTAGGTTTTGTCTAGTTTGTCTAACGTTAATTGAAGGGCTTTTAATTTGGCTTCTTTTTCTGAACTCATAATATTTGGCTTTATTTTATACAATTGTTTTGGTAAAAGTACTTTTTTTTTTGATTTGTAAATAATTTATTTTTCCACAAAAGCAATCGGCTAAGTTATTTTGATTTATTACTTTTGCAATGATTCCAAAACACAATGCACAAAATTATCTCATATCCGATTTCGGTTATTTATTACCTCACTTTTGGGTTATTTTTGTGTATATTCCATCCAATTCAATGGATTTGTTTTAATTGGTTTGGTTACGAAGCTCACAAAAAAAGTGTCAGCATTTTGAATTTTTTCTTAGTACGGACAACACATTTATTAGGAACTACCTATGAATTTCAAAATCGTGAAAAGCTACCACAAGGCGTTCCGTTGATTATTGTTGCCAATCATCAAAGTTTATATGATATTCCTGCAATTATTTGGTTTATGCGAGATTGGCATCCCAAATTTGTCAGTAAAAAAGAACTAGGCAAAGGAATTCCAAGTGTTTCATACAATTTAAGGCATGGAGGTTCCGTTTTAATAGATAGAAAGGATCCCAAACAAGCATTGTCTGCTATTCGTGTGATGGCCGAGTACATCGAAAAATACAATCGTTCCACTGTTATTTTTCCTGAAGGAACTCGAAGTAAAACGGGTGTTCCCAAGAAATTTTCAGAAAATGGTTTGAAAATTTTGTATAAATACTCTCCTTCGGCTTATATTGTACCTATTTCAATCAATAATTCTTGGAAAATGAATCGATTTGGACAATTTCCAATGGGATTAGGAAATAAAATTACATTTACAATACAAGAACCTTTTCCTGTAAAAGGAATGACGTTCGAAGAAATGATGCAAAGAACAGAAAATGCCGTAGTTAGCGGAATAAAAAATTAAAATTATGTCTATAAAAAACATTCGTTTAGAAGTAATGCAGTTGCTAGAAAAAAAGGTTGATACTTTTATGAACGATTACTTAATTCCGGTAGAACAAATTTGGCAACCATCCGATTTGTTGCCGGATTCTGAAAAGGAAACTTTTTTTGAAGAAGTAAAAGAATTGCGTGAAATTGCAAAAGATTTACCCTATGATTTTTGGGTGACTTTAGTTGGTGATACCATTACCGAAGAAGCTTTGCCAACCTATGAATCGTGGTTGATGGAAGTAGAAGGCGTTGATAATGAAGAAAGAAACGGTTGGTCAAGATGGGTGAGAAGCTGGACCGGCGAGGAAAATCGTCACGGTGATCTGCTTAACAAATACCTTTATCTTTCCGGTAGAGTGAACATGCGAGAAATCGAAATGACTACGCAACACCTTATTAATGACGGTTTTGATATTGGAACCGGAAAAGATCCCTACAAAAACTTTGTTTACACTAGTTTTCAGGAATTAGCTACGTATGTTTCGCACAATCGTGTGGCTCAAATGGCAAAGAAATACGGCGACAACAAATTATCTAAAATGTGCAAATTAATTGCCGGCGACGAAATGCGTCATCATCATGCGTATAGTGAATTTGTGAATCAAATTTTTCAAGTTGATCCAAGCGAAATGATGTTGGCTTTTCAATATATGATGAAACAAAAAATTGTTATGCCGGCTCATTTTTTACGTGAATCAGGACAAAAAATAAGCTCAGCTTTTGAACAATTTTCGGATTCTGCTCAACGAATTGGGGTTTATACTGCTGCCGATTATGTTGACATTATGCAAAAACTCATCGATAAATGGAAAATTGATCAAATGAACGGTTTGACCGATGAAGCCGAAAAAGCCCGTGATTATTTGATGAAACTTCCGGCTAGAATGGCCAAAATTTCTGAACGATTAGTGATTCCGGAAACCGGACATGTGTTTAAATGGGTGCAACCTGCTTTGGTGAAATAATTCATGACTATCATAGACAAAACCATTCTTTTTGTAAAAGAAAAACTCCAGCATGCCGAAGGTGGTCACGATTGGTTTCACATCGAACGCGTTTTTAAAAATGCAGTTTTGATTGCACAAGAAGAAATATGTGATGTTACTGTTGTGAAATTAGGAGCTTTATTACACGATATTGCCGATTCAAAATTTCATGACGGCGATGAAGAAATAGGTCCCAAAACAGCAAGAGAATTTTTAGAAAGTGAACATGTTTCTGAAGAAATTATTGAGCACGTCATTCAAATCATCAAAAATATTTCGTTCAAAGGCGGAAATTTTGAAAAAACGTTTTCATCCAAAGAATTAGAAATCGTGCAAGATGCGGACCGATTGGATGCGTTGGGAGCCATCGGAATAGCTAGAGCTTTTAATTATGGTGGATTTAAAAACAGAGCATTATACAATCCGACTATTTCCCCAAAATTGAACATGACTAAAGAAGAATACAAAAAAAGTGATTCTCCCACTTTGAATCATTTTTATGAAAAATTACTTCTTCTAAAAGATAAAATGAATACCGAAACCGGAAAAAAATTAGCTCAAGAACGTCACCGTTTTATGGAAACATTTTTGAGCCAGTTTTATGCGGAATGGGAAGAGGAGAAGTAATTATTCTCCTTTAAATTCCGCTTTTCTCTTCTCTAAAAAAGCCGTTGTTCCTTCTTTAAAATCAGCTGTTCCAAATGATTTTCCGAAGTTGTTAATTTCTATTTCGTAGCCGTTTATTCCATCTTTATAATTGGCATTTACGGCATCAATGGCATTGGCGATGGCAACAGGAGAATTTTTAGTAATTTTTGCAGCAATTCCTTTTGTAAATTCAATCAATTCTGCTTGTGGAACTACGTGATTTACTAAACCGTAACTTTTGGCAGTTTCGGCATCAACCATCGTCGCAGTCATTATCATTTCCATTGCTCGGCCTTTGCCAACTAATTGCGGTAAACGTTGTGTTCCACCATAACCTGGAATTACGCCAAGAGTTACTTCCGGCAAACCCATTTTGGCATTGTCTGAGGCAATTCTGAAATGAGCAGACATTGCTAATTCTAATCCTCCACCTAAAGCAAAACCGTTTACGGCTGCAATCACGGGTGTGGATAAATTTTCGACAAAATCAAATAATAATTTTTGTCCTTGTGCCGCTAATTTCCCTCCCTCTTCAACAGAAAAATGGGCAAATTCCGAAATATCGGCTCCTGCAACAAATGCTTTTTCACCACTTCCCGTGATGATAATTACTCGGGTCGATTTGTCTTTATCTTCGGCATCAAAAGCATGATGAAGTTCTTCAATTGTAGCTTTGTTTAATGCATTTAGTTTGGTTGGGCGATTAATTATGATGGTAGAAATTCCGTTTTCTTTTTCGATTAAAATATTTTCGTAGTTCATAATGTTGTAGTTATTCGTTTGTATTTATTGGCAACAAAACAGTAAATGTTGTGCCTTTATTTTGTTCTGATTCAAAGGTAATTGTTCCATTATAATTTTCGATAATTTTTTTGATGATACCTAAACCAAGACCCATTCCGCTATTTTTGGTGGTGAATTTAGGTTCAAAAACATACATTTTATTTTCATCGGAAATGCCAATTCCGTTATCTTTTACTTCAATTTTGACGATAGAATTTTCTTCAGAAACTGAAATGACAACGCTCGGATTTGGATTTTCATCCGTGATGGCCTGCGTTGCATTTTTTACCAAATTGGTGATAATTCGGATTAACTGCGTTCGATCCATCAACATAAAAATTTCTTTTTTAGTTGATTCAAAATGAATGTAATTTTCATTAAAAATTTCTAATCCTAAACCAACAACTTCCACTACATTTATCAATTCATTTTGTTGTGCCGGCATCGATGCAAAATTTGAAAACGCATTGGCTACCGAACTCATTATGTCGATTTGTTGTAATAGCGTTTTGGTATAGTCATCTAATTTTTGTTTGATGTTTGGATCGTTTTCATCAAATTTTCTTTGAAAACTTTGCACCGTCAATCGCATTGGCGTTAGTGGATTTTTCACTTCGTGTGCAACTTGTTTTGCCATTTCCCGCCAAGCTTGTTCTCGTTCGCCTTGTGCTAATTTCACAGCACTTTCCTCCAATTCATCCACCATGTTGTTGTAGGCTTCAACGAGCAATCCTATTTCTCTGCTGCTGGTTTCTAATTCAATTTTTTCATTTTTTTTGTTCAATTGCGTCTCGGTTAACTTATCAGAAATTGTTTTAATAGATTTTGTAATAAAACTAGATAAAAAATAAGCCAAAACTCCCGAAAGCAGGAGCATAAAAGCATACACTTGTCCGAATCGGATCATAAATTTCCGCAATTCACGTTCATAATAACCATCGTCTTCAATGTACGGAAGGTTCAAAATGGCTAAAGGTTTAAATTGTAAATCTTTGATTTCACTGTAAGAAGATAAATTTTTGATGCCATTAATTTTGTTCACTTCCACATATCTTTTATCCATACTTGATTGCACAAGCCGAACAATATAATTTTCAATTGATTTTGGTTCGTCATCTATCGCAAAAGAAGATTTTGATGATTTTAAAAGTTTACCATTCAAATCATAAAAATTAATTTCTAAGGCATGAATATCAGAAAGTTCATGAATTTTATCTCTTTCGGAAAAAATAAGCGGAATATTTTCGGTTGTTAACGGATAAGTGGTGTTTTTTAGAATGTAATTGATGTTTTCTTTTATCGCCGTTTCTTTTCGTTCCAATCTTTCCTGATGGTAATCTTTGGCTTCATTTCTAAATTGAATAATAGAAACCGAAGCAATCAAAATAGAGGAAATAACAGTTAGAAAAATCATCGAAATGAAAATTCTAACCCGAAGTGAAAGCTTACTTATTTTTTTAGAAAAACTCACTGCTTTCGTTCTCTAATTCGTTTATACAATTTAAATCCAATCATAATCATAATCGAAAAAACAAAAATTCCGATTACGCCATAAATCCAATTAATAGCATTTTTTAAAATCACTAAAAACACAACTGCAAACAAAATTAATGTCGCTCCCTCATTCCATAAACGGAAAAAATTAGAACTGTTTTTAACTTCATTTTGTTGTAATTGTTTAAAAATGAGATGGCATTTGATATGATAAGCATATAATAAAACCACAAATCCTAATTTAACAATCATCCAATCTTGTTCTAACCAAGCGGGAATTAAATGTAATAACCAAAAAGCAAAAATGCTGGCTAAAACCGCACTTGGCCAAGTAATGATGTACCACAATCGATATTGCATTAATTGGTATTGTTTGATTAAAATGCTTTGTTCCGGTTCAGGTTTCTGTTTGGCTTCGGCGTGATACACGAACAATCGAACAATGTAAAACAGCCCGGCAAACCAAGTAATGACAAAGATGAGGTGTAAAGCTTTGATGTAGTTATAAAATTCCATCCGGTTTTTCAATCAGTTTAGTGGTCATTTCTCTCCGCAAAAAGTAGGCCGTGATTATCGTTGATAAAATATCTGCAATCGGAAAAGCGACCCATACTCCAAAAATACCAAAATAATTCGGCAAAATAAGCACAAGCGGAATCAGAAAAAATCCTTGTTTTGTCAACGTGAGTAATAATGCCGGAATTGCTTTTCCTGCAGCTTGAAAATAGGCAGCTCCAATCAGTTGCAAAGCAATAATCGGTGAAGCGGCAAAAACCCATCGCAACGCATCAGGAGTTTCGGCAATTACATCGGCATCGTTTGTAAAAACTGATACGATTGGTTTGGCAAAAACTAAAATTAAAATGAATATAAATGTCGCCAAAATAGCGGCATATTTTATTGAAATTGAAATTGTTTCTTTCACTCGATTGTAATTTTCCGCACCATAATTGTATCCGGCAATCGGTAAAAATCCGTGTGTAATTCCCAAAATTGGAAACAAAGCAAACATCAACATTCGACTGATAATTCCGTAAACAACGACAGAATGTTCGCCACCATATGTAAACAAAGTATGATTGATGATGATGGCTAGAATACTCACGACACCTTGACGTGAAAATGTCACCAATCCAAGTGAAGAAATTTCTTTTACAATCGATAAATCAAATTTGTAATGATGAAGCGATGGTTTTAATTCACTTTTTTTGATGAAAAACCATAGAATAAAAACAAAACACATAAAATAGGAAATCGTAGTGGCCAAAGCCGCTCCGAACATTCCCATATCTAAAAATTTGATGAAAATGATGTCTAAAATGATGTTTCCAAATGCCGGAATGATCATCGCCGTCATGGCAAATTTGGCTTTTCCTTCGGCACGAATCACATTGTTTCCCATCATACAAAGTGCCAAAAACGGAACGCCGATTAAAACAGGAATAAAAAATTCTTTGGCTGGTTTCATAATATCACCATTCGCTCCAAAAAGAAGCAGAATTTCATCGGAAAACAAAAATCCAATCAACACAAAAAACAACGCTAAAACTAAGGTCATCATGATTTGATTTCCAAAAGTTCGATAGGCTTTTTCTTTGTCTTTTCCTCCTAAAGCTCTTGAAATGATGGAACTTCCGCCAATTCCAATTGCCATTCCTAACGAAGAAATTAAAAAGGTAATCGGTAAAACTACAGTAACTGCAGCAATGGCCAAGGATCCAATCCATTGACCTACAAAAATGGTGTCGACTAAAATGTTAACCGACATAAATAAAATACCAATAGAGGCCGGAACAGCTTGTTTTATCAACAATTGTTTAATGTCATCTGTGCCTAAAGCTCCTGATGATTGTGCCATTATTTTGCGGATTCTGTTTGAGCAAAAGCCCATTGGTCAATCCATCGACTCAAGGTTTTACACCAATCGTCGTCGTCGTTTAAACAGGGGATTGCTAAAAATTCTTCGCCGCCATGCTCTTTAAATTCATGATTGGCTTCCATGGCAATTTCCTCTAACGTTTCTAAACAATCAGATACGAACGCAGGTGTAACAACGGCTAACTTTTTAATTCCTTTTTCAGGCATTTTGTTGATTTCCACATCGGTATATGGAGTTAACCATTTGTCTCCGGCTAAACGCGATTGAAAAGTTTGGCTGTATTTTCCTTCCGGAATTCCTAAAAACTCGACCACTTGTTTGGTGGTTTCATAACATTGATGACGGTAGCAGAATTCGTGTGCCGGTGAAGGTGTATTACAACACGAACCATCAATTTTGCAATGACTTTTGGTTACATCGGTTTTGCGAATATGACGTTCCGGAATTCCGTGATACGAAAACAATAAATGATCGTATTCAAAATCTTCCAAATGTTTTTTGATGGAATTAGATAAATCCCGGATGTAATCTTTTTGGTTGTAAAAAGCCGGAAGAATCGTGAAATTCATATTTGGGAATTTCTTTTTACGAATTTCCTCTGCCAAAACTAAAATGGTCACGGTTGAAGCCATTGCATGTTGCGGATACAATGGAAAAAGCATCACTTCGGTAACGCCTTGATCATGTAATTCTTGTAATCCGGATTCAATGCTTGGTTTGCCGTAACGCATCGCTAAACTTACGGGAATGCTTGTGTTGGCTTGCACTTTTTTATGCATCCGCTTGGATAACACAATGAGTGGCGAACCTTCATCCCACCAAATTTTGGCATATGCTTCGGCTGATTTTTTGGGTCTGGTTTGTAAAATTATTCCGCGAACAATCAATGCTCGCAATAAAAACGGAACGTCAATCACATATTTATCCATTAAAAATTCGTCTAAATACGGCTTGACATCTTTTGGGGTTGGACTTTCGGGCGAACCTAAGTTGACTAATAATACTCCTTTTTTCATTTTTTATGTTGCAATTTATTTTTTTTAACTCGACAATGACATTAAATATTTCTTCGGAGTCGTTCCGAATTTCTTTTTGAACGCGGCAATAAAATGCGATGCTGTGCTATAACCAATTTGCACACCTACTTCATTTACATTATATGTTCCGCTGTCTAACAATTTTCGGGCGTATTCCATCTTATAATCAAACAAAAAACTGTAGACACTATCGCCATAAATTTGTTTGAAACCCATTTTTAGTTTTTTCAAATTCAAACCTACTTGATCGGCTAATTCTTGTAAACCTGGTGGTTCGGCCATATTGGCAATGACAATTTCTTTGGCTTTTTTAATTTTCAATACATTTTCTTCATCAATCAAAAACGGACAATGGTCTGCATTTGGATCTTCGTTGCGGTTAAAGTACAAACTAAGTAGTTCATAACCTTTACCTTTATAATAAAGATTTTTTATAGAAGCATTGAGGTTGTAATGAAAAATCTGATTGAGCACGATGGCCATTGACGGACTGATATTTTCCTCGGCATAGTATTTTTTCTCTCGATTATCATCACTTAAAAACGGAATATATTCTGCTTCAGTAGAAAACAAAGTGTGAAATTTCTTAATCGAAACCAACACCGAAATCATCCAAGATTGAGGTGCAATTTCTAAATGAACCGGTAATTCTTTTTGAGGATTATAGAGCAAAAGAGATTTTTCTTCCTTCATTTCTAACGCATAATTGCCTTGATTGAAGATAAATTTTGCTTTTCCTTTTAATCCAAAATGAAACTGAATTAAACCCGTAGACACTTGTCTTTCAAAGCGAACCACTTCATCAGTGTCGTTTTGAAAACGGATTAAAATAAAGTCATCTTCAATTTTTATTTCTTCTTGAGAACCCATAGCGACATTTTTTCGTATATAACTCGGAAGGCTTGAATTTTGTTTATTTAGAATTATTCTAAACAAATGCATTCAAAAGCACTGAGAACACTACAAATATAAAAGAAATTACGATGAAAAGCACAATTTGGATTCGGATATCTTCAAGCGATACAAAAAGTACTTTGAGCGATACTTTTATAGAATAGATAATGATAATTTTGTTCAACTTTTATAGGAAAAGTGTATTTATGGAAAATTTAAACTTGTCGAAACATCAAACCTTTTATGCGGTTGGATTGAGTTACAAAAAAGCAGATGCTGAGACACGAGGAAAGTTCAGTTTAGACGCGAAAGCAAAAACGAATATTTTGCAACAGGCGAAATTGGAAGGAATAGATAGCATGATCGTTACATCAACGTGTAACCGAACTGAAATATATGGTTTTGCACAACATCCGTTTCAATTAATTAAATTGATGTGTGATAACAGCATTGGTACCGTTGAAGATTTTCAAAATGTAGCTTACGTTTATAAAAATCAAGAAGCTATTTCGCATATGTTTCGTGTGGGAACAGGTTTAGACAGTCAGATTTTAGGTGATTTTGAAATCATCAGTCAAATAAAAAATAGCTTTGTTGAAAGTAAATCATTCGGATTAGCCAATTCATTTTTAGAACGTTTGGTAAATGCCGTAATTCAAGCAAGCAAACGCATCAAAAACGAAACGGAAATTAGTTCAGGAGCGACTTCGGTTGCTTTTGCTTCGGTTCAATATATTATCAATAACGTAGAAGGAATTTCTCAAAAAAACATTCTTCTTTTTGGAACCGGAAAAATCGGTAGAAACACCTGTGAGAATTTAGTAAAACATACCAAAAACGACCATATTGTTCTAATCAACAGAACAAAAGATAAAGCAGAAAAAATTGCCGGGAAATTCAATTTGATTGTAAAAGATTATACCGAATTACAACTAGAAATTCAAAAAGCCGATGTGCTAATTGTTGCCACCGGAGCACAAAATCCTACCATCGATAAAGACATTTTAAATCTGAAAAAACCACTTTTAATTTTAGATTTATCCATCCCAAAAAACGTAAACGAAAATGTGAAAACATTGGATAACGTTTCATTGGTTCATATGGATTATTTATCGCAATTGACAGACGATACATTAGAAAAAAGAAAATTACATATTCCGGCTGCAGAAGCGATTATTGATGAAGTAAAATCCGAATTTATTTCGTGGATGAAAGCCAGAAAATTTGCTCCAACAATTCACGCGTTAAAAGAAAAATTGAATTCGATTAAAGAAGGCGAATTGGATTTTCAACGTAAAAAAATAACCAATTTTGATCAAGATCAGGCTGAAATTATCAGTAACCGAATCATACAAAAAATCACGACACATTTTGCCAATCATTTGAAAGATGACAATACAATGGTAGATGAAAGCATCGAATGGATTGAGAAAATTTTTCAAATTGAAACGTCGGTAAAATGAGTAAAACCATTAAAATTGGAACTCGCGACAGCGAACTCGCACTTTGGCAAGCTCATACGGTAGAAAAAAAATTGAATGATTTGGGTTATCAAACCGAAATTATTTCTGTAAAATCGACCGGCGACATTATTCTTGACAAACCACTTTACGAACTCGGAATTACTGGAATTTTCACGAAAACTCTTGATATTGCTATGCTGAAAGGCGAGGTAGATATTGCTGTTCATTCGATGAAAGATGTTCCAACGGCTTTGCCAAAAGGAATTGTGCAGGCTGCGGTTCTAGAAAGAGCTTCAACTTTAGATATTTTGGTTCACAAAGGAGATTTATCTTTTTTAGATAATTCGGGTACAATTGCTTCCGGAAGTTTACGACGAAAAGCACAATGGTTGAATAAATATCCGTCTCACCAAGTAGAAGATTTACGCGGAAACGTAAATACCAGAATGCAAAAATTGAAAGATAATAATTGGAATGGAGCTGTTTTTGCTGCTGCCGGTTTAGAACGAATCAATTTGAAACCTGAAACATTCATCAACCTCGATTGGATGATTCCTGCACCCGCACAAGGTGCAATGGTGGTGGTTGCGATGGAAAATGATACTTTTTCGCAAGAAGCTTTAGCTCATTTAAATCATAAAGAATCTGAAATCTGCACATTTGTAGAAAGACAATTTCTTAAAACTCTTGAAGGTGGTTGCACAGCACCAATTGGAGCATTAGCAGAAATTAATGATGATTTAATTACTTTAAAAGGCGTTCTCTTTTCATTAGACGGAAAAGTTAAACTGGAAATAGAAAAATCGATAAATACAACTTTATATCAAAATTTTGGCGAACTTTGTGCTACTGAAATTTTAGAAAACGGTGGTTCAGAACTAATGCGTTCGATAAAAAAAGCATTAGAAAAGAAACACTAATTGCTCAACTATGCACAAAGATTCAATACTCAAGATAATCTACCGCTTTTTTGATCTCATTGTATTGACCTACATCGTATTTGATTTTGGTTACAGCATTCATGAAGAATACCATACGCCAAAATTCATCGGTTTAGTATTAATCACTATTGCTTTGTTAGTGTTTAATATTTTCAAATATTTTTATTATAAAACGTCCGGACGGAAAAAAGTAGCGTTAGTTAATTCCTTGATAATAGGGGCTTTATTGGTAGTCGCACTCATTTTCTCCATAATCAATATCAATCTTCATTACTTAGAAGTTTTCAAGAAAATCAGACCCATTTTAGAAGCTGGTTTGATCTTTTATTTCATTATTCGATTAATGATTTTGGTGCGATATATCTATGAAGTGTATTATAATCCGGCCATTGTTTTTGTGGGAAGTTTTTTTGCCATCATCATCATTGGATCATTTTTGTTGATGCTTCCCAACGCCACAACAAATGGAATTTCGTTTACCGATGCACTTTTTACATCCACCAGTGCCGTTTGTGTTACCGGTTTAATCGTTTTAGATACAGCAACAGATTTTACCGCCGTTGGACAAACAATTATCATTAGTTTAATTCAAATTGGTGGATTGGGAATTTTGACGTTTACTTCCTTTTTTGCCTTTTTCTTTCGAGGGAGTTCTTCGTTTAAAGAAGGTTTAAACGTGAGAGATTTTATTGCTCAAGATACTTTAAAAGATGTTTTAAAAACAGCGTTGAATGTGGTGATTTTTACCATTAGCGTAGAATTAGTAGGTGCATTATTTATTTATTCTTCTATTATTGATAATCCTGCGATTGAAGACAAGGTTTTCTTTTCGATTTTTCACGCTATTTCTGCTTTTTGTAATGCCGGATTTTCAACATTATCAGCCGGATTGAGCGAAAGTTACCTTCAATTTAATTATTATATGCAGTGGGTCGTAATTGTTATGGTTGTTTTTGGAGGATTGGGTTACAACATCATTTTTAATTTTTATCAATACATTAAAATCTTTGTTTTAGAACTTTTTGACAGAAAAAGAATTCATAAACATTTGAGTGTGATGACATTAAACTCAAAAATCGTTCTTTATACAACCGGAGCTTTATTAGTTGGTGGATTTGTTTTCTTATGGATTTCGGAATACAATAACACGATGAATTATCATCAAACGTTATTCGGGAAAATCACATCGACTGCTTTTAATGCTGTGACACCGAGAACTGCCGGTTTTAATACTTTAGATTTAACAGAATTTACCGTTCCAACCTTATTATTTATTATCTTTTTAATGTGGATTGGAGCTTCTCCGGCATCAACCGGAGGTGGGATAAAAACGAGTACCTTTGCATTAGCTACATTGAACATTTTTGCGATTGCCAGAGGAAAAACAAGAATTCAGCTTTTAGGAAGAAGAATTTCAAGCGAATCAACGTCAAGAGCTTTTGCCATTTTATGTATTTCATTAATTGTAATTGGTTTTGCGATTTTATCGTTGTTGATTTTAGAACCAAAAGGAACGGACTTACTTTCAGTTGTTTTTGAATGTTTTTCAGCTTATAGCACGGTTGGATTATCGTTGAATTTTACACCAACGTTAACCGAACCAAGCAAATATGTTCTCATCGCAACAATGTTCATCGGAAGAATCGGGATGCTCAACTTAATGATTGGATTGCTCCGTCAAATCAACCATCAGTTTTATGAATATCCTAAAGAAAATATTTTAATTAACTAAAATCTAATAGAATGAAAATCATCATTTTTGGATTAGGAAATTTCGGAATGTCCTTAGCATTAAGCCTCACAGAAACAGGAAATGAAGTGATTGGGGTGGATAAGCAAATGGACAAAGTCAACTTGATCAAAGACAAAATTTCACACGCAATTTGTATGGATTCTACGAATGAATTAGCGTATGAAGCCTTGCCATTAAAGGATGCCGATAAAGTTGTGGTTGGTATTGGAGAGAATGAGGGTGCTGCCATTATTACGACGGCCATCATCAAAAAATTGTCGAATGTAAAAATCATCAGCCGAGCATTATCGCCAATTCACGATACGGTTTTGGAAGCGATGGGAATTTACAGTATCATCCATCCCGAACAAGAAAGTGCCGATCGTTTAACGAAGCAAATCAACTTCAAAACGACGTTAGAAAACTATCAATTGGATAATAATTATACCATTTCCGAAGTTAAATCGAAACCGGAATTTCACGGAAAAACATTGTACGAATTAAATACAATCGACAAATATCATTTGAATTTAGTAACAATTATCCGTAAAAAAGAAAAAACGAATTTAATCGGAAAAAAGTCAATTGTAAAAGAAACCATCGGAATTCCCACACCGGAAACCGTGATTTATGAAGATGACATTTTGGTGGTTTTTGGTGAAAATAAAAACATTTCAGTCTATTGTGAAGGACAAGATTAACGTTGGAAAAATCAATCAGAATACTATCAACTAAAAAACTTCAACCCAACCAAAAACAGTTTTTACTTAATGCTGATTTTCGTTTGATTGAAGCTGATTTTATTCAAATTGAATTTCAACCTTTTCAATTGAATTCATCTTTTGATTATTTAATTTTCACCAGTCAAAATGCCGTTTTAAGTGTTTTGAATAATGAAAATCATCTCTTTTTAAAAGATAAAATTTGTTTTTGTGTTGGAATAAAAACAAAACAACTTTTGGAAGAAAAAGGATTTAAAGTTGAAAATTCATTTGATTATGCCGATGATTTAGTTGATTATTTAGTAGAAAATCATTCCGATAAAAAATTCACGTTTTTCTCCGGAAATTTGAGAAGAGATACCATTCCAACCGCTTTTCAAAAAAACAATGTCGTTTTTGAAGAAATAGAAGTCTATAAAACCATTTTAACGCCACACAAAGTTGATAATCAAATGGATGGAATTTTGTTTTTTAGTCCGTCTGCTGTTCAGAGTTATTTAAAAGTAAATTCTATTACTAGTGAAATTTGTTTTTGCATCGGAACAACAACAGCCGCAGAAATTGAAAAAAGCACAAAAAATATAGTGATTGCAAACCGACCAACGGTTGAAAACGTAATCATACAAAGTATAAATTATTTCAAAGAATCCTAAATCTGACAAAATTCCGTCAGTTTAAAAAATATAATTATGATAAAAAACGATCTTTTTCTAAGAGCCTTAAATAATGAAACCGTTGAACGTCCGCCCGTTTGGATGATGCGTCAAGCCGGAAGATATTTGCCTGAATTCAGGGCTTTACGAGACAAATATGATTTTTTCACTCGTTGCGAAACCCCTGAATTAGCTGCGGAAATTACCGTTCAACCTATCCGAATTGTAAAACCAGATGCTGCTATTTTGTTTTCAGATATTTTGGTCGTTCCAAGAGCGATGGGAATTCACGTGGAATTAAAAGACAATTTAGGGCCAATTATTCCGAACCCAATTCGTTCGATGGATGATGTGAATAAAACTTTTGTTCCGGATGTTCACGAAACATTAGGTTATGTTTTTGATGCCATCAAATTAACCAAAGAAATGTTGAATGATGAGGTGCCATTGATTGGTTTTGCCGGCTCACCTTGGACAATTTTTTGTTATGCCGTGGAAGGGAAAGGTTCAAAAAGTTTTGATACTGCAAAGGGATTTTGTTTTTCAAATCCAATAGCTGCTCACACATTATTACAAAAAATCACCGATACAACTATTTTATATTTAAAGGAAAAAGTAAAAGCGGGTTGTAATGCGATTCAGATTTTTGACTCTTGGGGAGGAATGCTTTCTCCAGTGGATTATCAGGAATTTTCGTGGCAATACATCAACCAAATTGTTGAAGCGTTGGCTCCACACACCAAAGTAATTGTTTTTGGAAAAGGATGCTGGTTTGCTTTGAACGATATGGCTAAATCAAAAGCTTCGGCTTTGGGCGTAGATTGGACTTGTTCAGCTAGAAACGCTCGTTATTTATCCGGTGGAAAAATCACGTTGCAAGGAAATTTTGACCCGTCACGTTTGTTATCACCCATTCCAACCATCAAAAAAATGGTGCATCAAATGATTGATGAGTTTGGAAAAGATAGTTATATTGTAAATCTCGGTCATGGAATTCTGCCAAATATTCCGGTTGATCATGCAAAGGCATTTGTGGAAGCGGTGAAGGAGTATGGACAGTAAGGAGTGAGGAGTTTTTAGTTTGGAGATTACTTATGCCAAATTTTAGAAGTCATAGGAAATTATAAAATAGAAGAAATAATATGAAACTAAAGCTGCTTTTTTTCGGACTTGTAATTTTTCTTATTAGCTGTGAAGGAGAAAATGGAGGGGATGGGATTGTATTTGATAAAAATACAGGAATTGCGTTAGATAGTGTAAAGTATAAATGTATTGAGACAGAAAAAACAAAATATACTGATTCGTTGGGTAGTTGGGAAATGTACGGTCCGTTTGGCGGATGTATGCCGGATTGTCAAGATTTTCATGTTGAATTCTCTAAAGAAGGATATGAAACACAAATAATCAAAAACCCGGATAATGATATTTATTTAGAGTTGGAGGAATGAAAAATCAATTCATTTTCATTATTCTCAAGTTCTTTTCTCCACCATCATAGAATAGTTTGACATAATACATTCCGTTAGAAAATCTTTGTAAATCAATCCGAATTTCATTTTCAAACTGATTTTGATAAGCCGTTAATTTTCTTCCGTTAAGGTCAAAAAGTACAATTTTTTTTACGTTTTCTGTGTTTTTTATGTAACAGATAGACTTATTATTTTCCGGATAATAAACAATTATTTCTTGTTGTTTATTTTGTGATAATGACAGAATTGTTGGTTCGCAAACAGTGACTTCCGCTGTTAAATTGGAATAGAAAAGTTCAGCGTTTTTAAAAAGACAATTTAGCAAACCAACTTCATTAATTTCCGGATGTCCTCCGGGAGCATTAATCATAGATAAAGAACCAACACCTTCTACCCAAATTGCATTTTGCGTGCTTATTTGATTGGTTTCGTGCGGTGAAAAATAAAAGTGTTTTCGTGTTGTTCCTGACCAAATTTCTACATTTCGGATAGAATCTAGCACAAATAAACCACCTTCTTCCGGAAAGGGTGTGATTGGATTTTTCATTTCAAAAGTAGCACCCTCTTCTAATCCAAAATCATATAAAAGGTATTCATCAATTCTAGTTGGACTAATTTTTGTGAGTGAAACTTTTTTTTCTTCTATATCCTCATGCAACAAAAAGGTTCTTGATATATAATGATATCCGTCAAGAATTTTATGCATTTTGTTTTTAACTAAAGTGTCGCCGTTGGTATAATAGATATCGGTTATGCAGCCTTCATAACAACTCGTAAAGTGCCATTCGTTTTGGGTATCCAACAATGGAATATACGTTTGTCCAAAAAACGGCAAACAGCTTAGGATGAAATAGAAAAAGATAATTTTTTTGGTCATGTCAGTTTCAAATATAAGTATTTTTGACAATTAAACGAATCAGATTTTTGTTTAACTAATCTTCAACAATCGTTAAACCTTATACAATTTGATGATTGTTTCAAATTAAAATCTAATTTTGATTCAAAATAGAATTACAATGCTTGAATTTAAAGAATACGACAAGGGTTTTTTCAAAAACGAATCAAAGTTGGAAACTAAAAAAATGCCACTAACTACATGGGATTTGTATGGTGATTTTTTAAATCAACTAAACAAAATTATATCAGATCAAAATCAGTTAGAACTTTTAGCAACTTTTAATAGTTGGAAAACAGATTTTAATTTGAATAAATTGATAGATATTGATACTGTTGTTGTAGTTACTTGTCCTAATCTGAAAATTGTTTTCTCTACCAAAAACATGGTTCGAATGAATGGATATCATCCGGAAGAAGTTTTAGGAAAGTCTCCAAAAATGTTTCAGGGGCCAGCTACTTGTGTTCAAACTTCAAAAGAAATCGGAGATGCTGTTCGAAATAGACTCCCATTTGAAAAAGTAGTAACAAATTATTGCAAAGACGGATCTCTATACCAATGCCACATCAAAGCTTTTCCGGTTTTTAATATATCAGGCGAACTAACAAATTTTATTGCGTTTGAAAAAGCAGCATAAAAAAAGGAGCTAATTCTAAGCTCCTTTTATATTTATTTTCTTCGGTTTTTACGAAATATCTGAAACCCTCAACGTATTTACCATTCCTTTTTCAGCAATTGGCATAGCGGCTAAGTTGATAACCATATCACCTTTTTCTACAAAACCTTTTTCTTTGGCTAATTTGTTCACATCTTCCACGGTGTCATCTGTGCTGGCAAACTTATCATAATAAAAAGAACGAACTCCCCAAAGCAAATTCAATTGGGTTAAAATTCTTTTGTTTGACGTAAAAACCAAAATATGAGCACTTGGTCTCCAAGCAGAAATTTGAAATGCGGTATAACCACTGTTTGTTAACGTAGAAATAGCTTTTGCTTTAATTTCATTGGCCATAATTGCCGCATGATAACAAATTGATTTGGTAATAAATCGTTTTGTGCGAACGTGAGGAGGATTATGTGGAACTTGAATTAGCGGACTATCTTCAACTGATCGAATGATTTTAGACATCGTTTCAATCACTTCCACCGGATAGTTTCCTACCGAAGTTTCTCCGGAAAGCATTACGGCATCGGCACCATCCATAACAGAGTTGGCAACGTCGTTTACTTCTGCTCTAGTTGGGGTTAAACTAGTAATCATTGTTTCCATCATTTGAGTAGCAACAATAACTGGAATTCGAGCTGTTTTGGCTCTGTGAATCAGTTTTTTCTGAATCAACGGAACTTCTTCTGCAGGAACTTCCACACCTAAATCACCACGAGCAACCATTAAACCATCACAAAAAGCAACAATTTTATCAATGTTTTCCACCGCTTCCGGTTTTTCAATTTTAGCAATAATCGGAATTTTATACGAAGAATGTTTTGCAATCAAGTCCTGCAATTCTTCTAAATCTTTTGGTGTTCTCACGAAAGAAAGTGCAATCCAATCTACTTCATTTTCAATAGCAAAAAGAGCATCTTTAATGTCTTTTTTGGTTAAAGCCGGCAAAGAAACTTTTGTATTCGGAAGATTTACACCTTTTTTCGATTTTAATGGTCCTCCTTGAATAACTCTACAAACTACTTCGGTTGTTCCATTGGTCTCAAGAGCTTCGAACATTAATTTTCCATCGTCTAAAAGAATTTTTTCACCCGGATTTACATCTCTCGGAAATTCTTTGTAATTCATATAAACACGTTCGGCCGTACCGGGAATATCTTCTGCCGTTTGGAAGGTAATGATATCACCTTTGCTCACTACCACATCCTCTTTCATTACACCTACACGTAGTTTTGGACCTTGCAAGTCAGCTAAAATGGCTGTGGTGTAACCAAATTCGTCATTTAAACCGCGGATGATGTCTATACGTTCTTTTACGTCTTCATAATCAGCATGAGAAAAATTAATACGAAATACGTTAACTCCCGCATCAATCATGTTTTTAATGACTTCTTTGGAGCTGCATGCTGGCCCTAGGGTGGCAACAATTTTGGTTTTTTTGTTGATTGGCATATTGTTTTTTAAAAAATTAAATTGTTTTTAGATTTTATACGACTTTTATCTACGGCATAAATAGTAGCAATTTGGTCGATAGTATTTAGTTTAGTTGTTATTTTACTGATGTCTATTTGACTTTCATCACATTCAATTTTCAAAAAAAAATCTACATTTTTAAATTCAGGTAAAAAGTAAATAGCGTTACTAAATTCCTGTTCTTCTTTAAAAAGAGTAAAGGTTTTGTTTTTCTGAGGAAGAGAAATTTCTCTTTTGTTTTCAATTAAAGTCCAAAAAATTTCTTTCTTAGTATCTTCAAAATGAAAGTTTGGAAATCCTGCTTTTTGCCTTTCTGTTCCGGTCAGAATGTCTTTTTTATTTCGATGAAGTAAAACAGGTAGATTTTGGTTAATAAAGTACGCAACTCGATAGTTTTCCAAGGTGGTATGAATAGCGATTAACTGATAATCTGCTTCTTCGAAGTCGTCAATGAATAATTTATGAATAGCCATATTTTACATTCAAACAAGATGTAAATATAACGTTTTTAGCCTACAAAAAAGTGTGAATTTCTCAACTTAACGATAATTTATGAACGAAAACGATGTAGTTTTAAGATTTCTATAATTTTTTGTCCATTTTTTCTTGGAAAGCGAAAAAAGCACGTTTAGAAGCAATTTCTTCTGCTTTCTTTTTGGAAGTGGCTCTTGCTTTGGCAATTATCTTGTTATCAATACTCAACTTAACACCAAAATAACGTTGACCATCGTTTCCGTTATCATCATAAACATCATAATGGAATGGTTTTTTTTCTTTTTGACACCATTCGATTACTAAGCTTTTGTAGCTGATTACTTTCCCTTCTAATTTTGCAATATCAACATACGGAACGATGACTCTTTTGTAGATGAATTTTTCGCAATACGTATAGCCTTTATCTAAAAAGATTGCACCTACTAATGCTTCAAAAATATTACCGTGGATATTTTCGCCAAAATGTTGTGAGGGAACCTTGCTGTCTACTAATTGAATAAGATTTAAATCGCGGCCCAATTCGTTTAAATGTTCACGACTCACAATTTTAGAACGCATCTTGGTTAAATAGCCTTCATCTCCAGAAGGAACTTCATTAAATAAATGCCCAGCAATAACGGCACTTAACATCGCATCACCCAAAAATTCTAGACGTTCATAATTAATCGGATTTCCTTTTAAATCTAATTTGTTGGAAGACCGATGTGTGAAAGCTTTTTGATAAAATTCAATGTTATTGGGTTTAAATCCCAGTATTTTATGAATAGCTTCAAAAAAAATCCCGCCTTCGATAGGACGGGAATTTTTGGTAAATATTTTTTTAAAAACGTTCATTGAGAATTATTCCTCTAATTTTTTAAATAAAACACAGGCATTATGACCACCAAAACCAAAGGTGTTACTCATTGCCACTTTAATATCTCTTTTTTGAGCTTTGTTTAGCGTAAGATTTAACTCCGGATTAATGTTTTCATCCACCACAGAATGATTAATTGTTGGTGGAATAATTCCATGTTTAATGGCTAAGATAGAAGCAATCGCCTCAATTCCGCCAGCAGCACCAAGTAAATGACCTGTCATAGATTTTGTAGAATTGATGTTGATGTTTTTCGCATGGTCGCCAAACACAGCACTAATTGCTTTTAATTCGGCAACATCTCCTAATGGAGTTGAAGTTCCATGAGTATTGATGTGATCAATATCTTCCGGTTTCATTTTTGCATCACGTAAACAATTATTCATCACTGCAATAACGCCAAGTCCTTCCGGATGAGGTGCTGTTAAATGATAAGCATCTGATGACATACCGCCACCACCAATTTCACAATATATTTTTGCTCCACGAGCTTTCGCGTGTTCGTATTCTTCTAAAACTAATGCACCGGCACCTTCGCCCAATACAAATCCGTCACGAGTTGCATCAAAAGGTCTTGAAGCGGTTTCCGGACTTTCGTTTCTAGTTGATAAGGCGTGCATTGAATTGAATCCGCCCATTCCTGCAATGGTAACTGCCGCTTCTGATCCACCTGAAATAATGACATCACACAATCCTAATCGAATATAGTTAAACGCATCAATCATTGCATTTGCCGAAGAAGCACAAGCAGAAACAGTAGTATAGTTTGGCCCCATAAACCCATTTTTCATAGAAATATGAGCGGGAGCAATATCAGCAATCATTTTTGGGATAAAAAACGGATTAAATTTTGGTGTTCCGTCGCCTTTTGCATAGTATAAAACTTCTTCTTGAAAAGTTTCTAATCCACCAATTCCTGCTCCCCAAATGACACCAACTCTATGTTTGTCAACGTTGTCTGCAGTAATTCCGGCATCTAAGATGGCTTCGTCACTGGCTACAATGGCATATTGAGCAAATTTATCCATTCTGCGAGCTTCTTTGCGATCAATAAAATCTTCTACATTGAAATTCTTTACTTCGCAAGCAAACTTTGTTTTGTGTTTTTCAGTATCATAATAAGTAATAGGTGCAGCACCACTAACACCGTTAATCAGTGCATTCCAATATTCTTCAATGTTATTTCCTATGGGTGTTAAGGCTCCTAAACCGGTAACCACGACTCTTTTTAACTCCATTTTAATGCTTATTTGTGAGTACGAATATAAACAAAAAAACCCTGAAATTTATTGAAAATTAAAAATCAGGGGTGTTTTTTTCTGTATGTGTGTGATTGAATGACAATCAATAAATTAGTTTTAGTAAAAATAATAACACCCGTTCCGGATTAGCAGAACGGGATGTTTTTAGTTATTATTTTTTAGCTTCTTCGATGTAAGAAATAGCTTGACCTACAGTAGCAATGTTTTCAGCTTGGTCGTCTGGAATTTGAATATCAAATTCTTTCTCGAACTCCATAATTAGCTCAACAGTGTCTAATGAATCAGCCCCTAAATCGTTTGTGAAGCTTGCTTCTGTTACAACTTCGTTTTCGTCAACACCTAATTTGTCTACGATAATCGCTTTTACTCTTGATGCAATGTCTGACATAATCTTTTAAATTTTAGTTTAATTGTTGGCAAAAATAAAAAACTTTATTTTAATACAACATTTTAGTTAATAAATCTGACTACGAATTTAAAAAATATATTTGACAATAGAAGCTTAAACCCTATAAATTCTCGTTTCTTTTTTGTTTTTTTGCGTAATAAAAATTACAGGAAACATGAAGAACATCGTGATTTTTGCCTCAGGAACGGGTTCCAATGCGGAAAACATCATTCATTATTTCAAAAATAATACCTCAAAATCGGTAGTCGCTGTGTTTTCAAACAATTCTAATGCCAAAGTTGTAGAGAAAGCAAAAAAGTTGGGTGTTCAAACAGTTACATTCAATAAAGACGAGCTTTACGACGATTTCGTACTTTCTAAATTAATCGAATTAAAACCTGATTTAATTGTTTTAGCTGGTTTTTTATTGAAGTTTCCCGAACATATCATTAAAGAGTTCTCCAACAAAATTATAAATATTCATCCAGCTTTGTTACCAAAGTATGGCGGAAAAGGAATGTATGGCAACTATGTGCATCAAGCTGTTTTAGACAACCAAGAAACCGAAACCGGAATCACGATTCATTTTGTGAATGAGCACTATGATGAAGGAGGAATAATCTTTCAAAAATCAATTTCTATAGTCGATTGTTCTACTTTTGAAGAAGTTTCTCAAAAAGTTCATCAATTGGAACAAGAGCATTTTCCAACAATTATCGACCAACTTTTAACCCGTAACCCGTAACTCGCAACTTTTAAACCCGCATTTTTATGTCCCACCAAATCCACATCTTCACCGACGGAGCAGCCAAAGGAAATCCAGGTCCTGGTGGTTATGGGGTGGTCATCGAGTTAGTGGGTTCCACCTATAAAAAAGAATTTTACGAAGGTTTTCGATATACCACCAACAATCGTATGGAATTGTTAGCTGTTATTGTGGGTTTAGAGAAATTAAAAAATCCCAATTCAACCGTGTTAGTGACTTCCGACTCAAAATATGTAGTGGATGCCGTTGAAAAAAGATGGGTTTTTCAATGGGAAAAGAAAGGATTTACAGGAAAGAAAAATCCCGATTTATGGATGCGTTTTCTTAAAATCTACCGCAAGCACAAAGTTGATTTTAAATGGGTAAAAGGACACAATAGTCATCCGCAAAACGAACGTTGTGATGAATTGGCGGTGTATGCTTCGGGTTTGCCGAATCTGTCAGTTGACACGTTCTATGAAAAGGAAGAAGGCAAATTATTTTAAATTATTACTAGCACCAAAAATATAATAGCTTGATTTTTAGGTCAAACAATTGTGAAAATCTAGTTAAAGAAATATAGCACAATTTGATTTTTTGTTAATATTACTTAAAAAAAGCTATGAAAAGTAAAATTACACTAACAGTCATTTTGGCATTGATGAGTTTCTCCTCCATCGCTCAACAACCTTTTATCACTACTTGGCAATCTGTTTTTGGTTCTACGTCAATTACATTTGGAACGGTTACAACCGGTCCTGTTGAGTATTCTTGGGAATCCTTACCTCCTGCCGCACCAGCTTCTGGTTCGGGGACTTTTCAAGGGTCAAATGTTACAATATCAGATTTGCCAGGTAATCAAAGAATTCGATTAACAATTCAACCTGAAAATTTTAAAAGAATATTTGCAGATGGATTTTCATTTACTATTACTGAGATTAATCAATGGGGATCTGTTGAATGGATTAGTATGGAAAATGCCTTTAATGTTCAAGATTTGTTTTTTCCGAACGGTATTCAATTGGTTAACGCAACCGATATTCCAAACCTATCAAGTGTAGCAAACATGTCTAATATGTTTGCAGGGAATTCGCAATTAAATGGACCATTCAACATCAATTTTTGGAATATTTCAAATGTGACCAATCTATCCGGCATGTTTAAAGGTTGCCTTAATTTTAATCAAGCGTTGAGTTTGTGGAATACTTCTAATGTAACAGATATGTCGAGTATGTTTGAAGGTGCTCATAGTTTTAATCAAAATATAGGAAATTGGAATACAAGTAATGTTCTCAATATGAGCAAAATGTTCAAAGATGCTTTTGATTTTAATAGAAACATCGGCAATTGGAACACCTCAAATGTTACGGATATGTCCGAAATGTTCAATTGTAGTATTTTCAATACTTTACCATCGGCATTTAATCAAAATATTGGAAATTGGAATACTGCTAATGTTACCAATATGTCAGGAATGTTTAGTGGTGCTATCGTATTTAATCAAAACATTGGGAATTGGAATACTTCAAACGTAACCAATATGTCTAATATGTTTAATCAAGCATTTTCATTTAACCAAAATATTGGGAATTGGAATACCTCAAGCGTTACAAACATGTCTGGAATGTTTAGAAGTGACTTAGTTGGTTTTACGCCAACTTTCGCAACAACATCATTATTTAATAATGGCGGAAGTAATTCTATTCAAAATTGGAATACTACGAATGTTACCGATATGTCTGGAATGTTTTTCAGAGCAGAAAATTTCAATAAAAATTTAGGGAATTGGAACATTAGTGCAGTTCAAAATTTAACAGAAATGTTAGACCGTTCGGGACTAGATTGTAGAAATTATTCGCAAACGTTAATTGGATGGAATGAAAATCCAAACACGCCAAACAACCTAATACTAGGAGCCACTTTTCTTGAATATGGACCAGAGGCAATTCCAGCTATAAATAACTTTGTATTCAATAAAGGTTGGGGTTTTTCGGGTCACGATTTTATAAGTACCATACCTGCTTTTGAATTTGAAACTAGCTATTGTCAAGGCTCTACCATTCCGCCATTACCTATTACTTCTATTGAAGGAATAAGTGGCTCATGGACACCAGAAATTAACAATACCACCACCACAACCTACAGTTTTATTCCCAATCAAGGTGAATGTGCCACAACTGCCGTAGTTACTATTTTTATTACGCCGAATAGCGAGCCTACATTCACCCCTGTTCCACCAATTTGTGCTGGGCAAGTATTAGCAGCATTGCCAACAACATCTTCAAATGGCTTTGTTGGTTCGTGGTCACCGGCTTTAAACAATACTCAGACCACAACATATACGTTTACCCCAAATTCAGGGCAGTGTGCATCAATGACTACGTTAACAATCACGGTTAATCCTTCTGTTACACCTACATTTTCATCCGTATCACCTATTTGTATAGGAGAATCGTTATCGCCTTTGCCAACAACATCTTCAAATGGCTTTGTTGGTTCGTGGTCACCGGCCTTAAATAATACTCAGACCACAACATATACGTTTACACCAAATTCAGGGCAATGTGCCTCTACTAGTACGTTAACAATCACGGTTAATCAAATAGATACACCAAGCGGAGATTCAAATCAAACCTTTTCATCAACAAGTACAATTAGCGACATAATTGTCAGTCCATCTACTGTGATTTGGTATGCCACTCTTGCGGATGCTCTTGCTAATGTTAATCCATTACCTACAAATTTAATTTTGGAAAATAACACTACCTATTATGCTGTGAATGATAATGGAGTTTGCCGAAGCGAACCATTTCCGGTTACTGTTTCTATAAGCTTAAATGTGCTGACTAATGATTTTCTGAATTTTGTTTTTTATCCTAATCCGGTAAGGTCAATGTTGAATATCTCATCAAATGAGGTAATTAAGAAAGTTGAGGTTTATACACTTTTAGGACAACTCATAAAATCTGAGATTTTTAATAGTGAAACAATTTCTATTGAAATGAATGATTTGGCAAATTCTATTTATTTGGTAAAGGTAAAATCAGTAAATTCATCAAAAGAATTTAAGATAAGTAAACAATAGCGAGTTGATAATAATATATTTTGTTAATTGTATAGTTGAAAAGAAATCATTGAGTTACCGAATCCTTTCGTGTGGTTTTGATAATTTTCAGCTCCATCAAGATTCAAAACAAATAGCCCATGAATGCTCCGCACTTCCTATAACAATCTGGATCTGACATTATGGATTATTTTATAAAATTATACTTAAATTTCCACTTTCAAACCTAAAAGTAAAACCCTATCTTTGCACCTCATTTCAAATCATATCCAATGAATAAATTACTCATCGTAGGAACGGTTGCTTTTGATGCCATCGAAACCCCTTTCGGGAAGACAGATAAAATTTTAGGTGGAGCCGCTACGTTTATTGGCTTGTCAGCCTCTTTTTTTAATGTAAAATCGGCGATTGTTTCTGTTGTTGGAGAAGATTTTCCGCAAGAATATTTAAATTTATTAACTGATAGAGACATCGATATTTCCGGAATTGAAATCGTAAAAGGCGGCAAAACGTTCTTCTGGAGCGGTCGTTACCACAATGATTTGAATTCTAGAGATACATTGGTTACAGAACTAAATGTGTTGGCCGATTTTCAACCGAAAGTACCTGCCGAATTTAAAGATTCAGATGTTGTAATGTTAGGCAATCTTCATCCGATGGTTCAAATCAGTGTGTTAGACCAAATGACTTCTAAACCCAAATTAGTTGTTTTAGACACGATGAATTTTTGGATGGATTGTGCGTTAGCCGAATTACATCAAGTGATGAAACGTGTGGATGTAATTACCATTAACGATGAAGAAGCCCGACAATTATCCGGTGAATATTCGTTGGTGAAAGCCGCAGCGAAGATTCATACCATGGGACCAAAATATGTAGTAATCAAAAAAGGAGAACACGGAGCCTTATTATTCCAAGGAAAAGAAATTTTCTTTGCACCGGCTTTACCATTAGAAGAAGTATTTGATCCAACCGGAGCTGGCGATACATTTGCCGGAGGATTTTCAGGATTTATTGCTCAAAGCGAAAACATCTCGTTTGGCAATATGAAAAACGCCATTATCTACGGTTCAAACTTAGCTTCGTTCTGCGTAGAGAAATTTGGAACCGAGCGAATGCTTGACCTTGAAAAAGAAGAAGTGTACGATCGCTTGAAACAATTCAGAGCCTTAACTCAATTTGACATCGAATTAGAATAAAATACTGTGCCTCGAAATTTCGGGGCATTTTTTATAGAAATAGTTTTAATTAAAAGATTAACCTACTTAAAAGAGACTGAAATAAGTTCAGTTTAAACAACACAACACAATGAGTGACAATTTAAAACATGAATGCGGAATTGCCCTTTTACGATTAAAAAAACCGCTTCAATATTACAAAGACAAATATGGAACTGCTTTCTATGGGATACAAAAAATGTATCTTTTGATGGAAAAGCAGCATAACCGCGGACAAGACGGAGCCGGATTTGCCAGTATTAAATTTGATGTAGAAGCCGGGCAGCGTTACATCAGTCGAGTTCGTTCCAATAAAGCACAGCCGATTCAGGATATTTTTGCTCAAATTAATGAGCGAATTAATGAAGATTTGGCAAACAATCCCGAATTTCAAAATGATGTGGATTGGCAAAAAGAAAACATTCCATATATAGGCGAATTATTTTTAGGTCACGTTCGCTACGGGACATTCGGGAAGAACAGTATCGAAAGTGTTCATCCATTTTTACGTCAGAACAATTGGATGCATCGAAATTTGATTGTGGCCGGAAATTTCAACATGACCAACGTAAAAGAGCTGTTTGATAATTTAGTCGAATTGGGTCAGCACCCAAAAGAATTAGCCGACACCGTTACTGTAATGGAGAAAATCGGTCATTTCTTAGATGATGAAGTAACTGATTTGTATCAGGAATGTAAAAACAATGGTTTATCAAAAAGAGAAGCTTCTCCGGTAATTGCCGAAAAATTAGATATTGCTAAGATTTTAAGAAAAGCATCCAAAAATTGGGATGGCGGTTTTGCTATGGCCGGTTTATTAGGTCATGGTGATGCGTTTGTGTTTCGTGATCCTGCCGGAATTCGTCCTGCTTATTTTTATGAAGATGATGAAATCGTGGTAGTTGCATCGGAAAGACCGGTAATTCAAACAGTTTTCAATGTGCCTTTCGAAAAAGTCCAAGAATTAGATCCCGGAAAAGCTTTGATTATCAAGAAGAACGGAAGCTTTTCGTTAGAGGAAATTTTAGAGCCGTTAGAAAAGAAAGCGTGTTCCTTTGAACGCATTTATTTCTCCAGAGGAAGCGATGCTGAAATTTACAGAGAAAGAAAAATGTTAGGAAAATTGATACTTCCTGCTGTTTTAGACGCGATTGATAATGACACAGACAATACAGTTTTCTCCTATATTCCAAACACAGCTGAGACTTCTTTTTATGGGATGGTGGAAGCCGCTCAAGATTTTCTGAATCAACGAAAAAATAAATATATTCTTACCAACCGAAAAACATTAACTAAGGAGAAATTAGAAGAAATTCTTTCGGTTAAAATCAGAACAGAAAAAGTAGCCATCAAAGATGCGAAGTTGCGAACTTTTATTACAGAAGACAGCAGTCGCGATGACTTGGTTGCTCATGTATATGATGTAACGTATGGCGTAATTAAACCGGAAGATAATTTAGTGATTATTGATGATAGTATCGTTCGCGGAACGACGTTAAAGAAAAGCATAATTCGAATGATGGATCGATTAAATCCGAAGCGAATTGTTATTGTTTCATCGGCTCCGCAAATTCGTTATCCGGATTGTTATGGAATCGATATGGCAAAATTAGAAGGATTGGTTGCGTTTAGAGCGGTTTTAGAATTATTAAAAGAAAACAATCAATACTCGATTATTGATGAGGTGTATAAAAAATGTAAACTTCAGGAGAAATTCAAAGACGGTGAAATTGTAAATTATGTCAAAGAAATCTATGCACCATTCACCGACCAGCAAGTTTCAGATAAAATAGCCGAAATGCTAAGTTCATCTGACACCAAAGCTGAGGTAAAAATCATTTTCCAAACGGTAGATAATTTACACGTTGCTTGTCCAAATCATTTAGGTGATTGGTACTTCACAGGAGACTACCCAACACCAGGCGGAAACCGGGTTGTAAACCGTGCTTTCATGAATTTCTATGAAGGAAAAGATGCTAGGGCATACTAAAACCTAGTGTTTTTTGCTTTTTAACGATTTTTGATGCATTTCATCTAATTTATTTGTTAACAAATTAGTGTTAATATACATTTGTTTCACCATAGCATTAGTAGGTTAAGTTTATGGTAGATTTGGGGCAAAAAGGGTACGCTATGCGTACCTTTTTTATTTTATAGAAGTTTGGAATACACTTAAAAACAATCAAAAAACCCATATAATTATACAATACACCCTTTAATCCCTAAATGTTAAAATTTATTTTACCATACAATAGTTTCTTACTAAAAACCGTTGTACATTTGTAATTACCATAGTACGCACGGTTAAGTTTATGGTAGATTTGGGGCAAAAGGGTGGAAGAAATTCCACCTTTTTATTTTACACAAAAAAAGCGACACTCGTTAGAATGTCGCTTTTTTTGATATAAAATGGATATGGGATTATTTTTCTATCGCAAATCTTCTTGAAACTTCTGCCCAGTTAATCACGTTAAAGAAAGCTTCAATGTAATCAGGTCTTCTGTTTTGATAATTTAAATAATAGGCATGTTCCCATACATCCATAGCAAGAATTGGTGTTCCGCCACAGCCAACACCCGGCATTAACGGATTGTCTTGATTAGGTGTTCCGCACACTTCTAATTTACCGTCTTTCACACATAAAAAAGCCCAACCTGATCCAAATTGGGTAGCTCCTGCTTTAGAAAATTTAGCTTTAAACTCTGCAAAGGTTCCAAAGTCTCTTTCGATCGCTTCAGCCAATTCTCCTGTTGGTTCTCCGCCTCCGTTTGGAGACATTACTGTCCAAAACAAATTGTGATTATAAAAACCACCACCGTTGTTGCGAACCGCTGCATTGGTTTTATCTAAATTAATTAAAATGTTTTCAATTGTTTTGCCGTCCATATCTGTTCCTTCAATAGCCGCATTTAGGTTATTAGTATAGGCAGCATGGTGCTTAGAATGATGAATTTCCATCGTTCTTGCGTCAATATGTGGCTCTAATGCATCGTATGCATAAGGTAATTTTGGTAGTTCAAATGACATAATTATATTTTTTTGTGTTTAACAATAATGAGCTTCAAATTTAATCAATTAACTTTGGAAAAGGAAATTCTATTTCGTTATTGTTGTATTAATTTAAATTATAGCCTTGAATAAACCCGCTTTTTCAATCTACGATGCGTCTGCCGGTTCCGGTAAAACGTTTACTTTGGTTAAAGAATATTTAAAAATTATTCTCTTATCCAAAAAAGAAGATGCCTATAAAAATATTTTGGCTATTACATTTACCAACAAAGCCGTTGGCGAAATGAAATCGCGAGTAGTTGAAACATTATCGCAATTTGCCACAGACGAACCAAATGCAAAAGGAATGGCGGTCATGAATGCAATTGTTTCAGAAACAGGATTATCCGTTCAGGAAATCAAACAAAAATCGAAATCAATTATTCGAAATATCATCCACAATTATGCCGCTTTTGATATTTCTACGATTGATAAGTTTACACACAAAGTAATCCGAACGTTTGCTCATGATTTGAATTTGCCTTCCACTTTTGAAGTTTCGTTGGAAACAGATAATCTCTTACAAGAAGCCATTGATGCCATTATTGCTCAAGCCGGAAATGATGAAATGTTAACGCGTTTGTTGGTCGATTTTACGTTAGAAAAAACAGACGACGACAAATCATGGGATGTTACGCGAGACATCAAAGAAATTTCGAAATTGTTGACTAATGAAAACAACCGAAACGAAATTGTTCACTTTAAAGACAAGCAAATTCAGGAATTTATTGATTTGAAGAAAAATGTGCTCGAAAAAATCAAATCAATAGAAAAAGAATGTTTGGAAGCCGGGCAAAAAGCAATGCAACTAATACATTCAAATCAGTTGGATGCCAAATCATTTAGTCGTGGAGTTGTTTTTAATTATTTTACAAAAATTGCTCAAGGCGAAATCATCAACAATGCCAAAATTGAAGAGTATTTAGCAGATGGAAATCGCTATTCCAAATCCATTCCTCAATCGCAAAAAGATGCGGTTGATTTAATTTCAGCGGAATTATTTCAATTTTTCAGATTAATACATTCTTCCGTCAAAGAATACATGTTGTATTTGGCTTTTTTGAAAAACATCACACCCTTATCACTTTTAAATCGAGTGAGTCAGGAATTGGATAAAATTCAGGAAGAGCAAAATATTTTATCGATTTCAGAATTCAATGCCATCATTCACAACGAAATTCAAAACCAACCGGCTCCTTTTATTTATGAACGAATGGGCGAACGGTATAAACATTTTTTTATTGACGAATTTCAGGATACATCTCAAATGCAATGGGAAAATTTAATTCCGTTGATTGATAATGCCTTGTCCAGCGAAGATTTGAACCAAGAAAGAGGTTCGTTGATGATTGTGGGCGACCCAAAACAATCTATTTACCGCTGGCGTGGCGGAAAAGCTGAGCAATTTATCGAATTAAGTAAGACTGAAAATCCATTTATAAATCCCGAAAAAAAACTTTTTCATTTAGACACCAACTGGCGAAGTTATAGCCAAATTATCGATTTTAATAATCAGTTTTTTGCCTTTTTGGCCAATAGTTTTGAGCATCCGGATTATAAAGATTTGTATGAAAATCACAGCCGTCAGAAGGAAAACAATAAAAAAGGCGGTTATGTGAAACTGTCTTTCATCCCATCCAAATCAGTATGGGAAGAAGAGATTGAAAAAGATGATTTGTATTTAGAAGCCGTTCTTCAAACTATCGAAGAATTAAAAGCAAAAGGATTTTCATATCGGGATATCGTTATTCTGACCCGAAAAAAAGATCCCGGAGTTAAAATTGCTGCTTTTTTAACCGAAAAAAGTATTCCGATTGTTTCGTCTGAATCGCTATTGTTGCAAAATTCTTCGGATGTAAATCTGATAATTTCTCTGTTGCGATTTTTGAAAAACGGAGCCGATAAAGAATCAAAAGCACATTTTTTATATTATGTTGCAAAAAATCTTCAGCAACAAATGCCAACTCATGATTTTGTGGCAAAAGGAATGGAATTTGACTTGGAAATTGATTTAGAAAACTGGTTAACTTCGTTAGATTTATCTTTTTCGTTTCAACAAATTAGAAAAAAATCGTTATATGAAGCGGTTGAAACTATTATTCGAACATTCATCAAACCCAAAGAATCAAACGCTTACATTCAAGATTTTCTGGATAGAGTTTTAGATAGAGATATTAAAAACCAAAGCGGAATTTCAGATTTTTTAGAATACTGGGATAATAATAGTGCCAAATTTAGCATTCCATCGCCCGAAGGAAACAATGCTATTCGAATTATGACTATTCACAAATCAAAAGGATTGGAATTTCCAGTGGTTATTTTTCCGTTTGCCGAAGAAAGTTATACCAATTCACCCAAAGATAAATTGTGGATTGAACCCGAATCCGATTTAATCGAATTGCCCAAAGTTTTAATTGATAATAATAAAAATGTGCAAGAATTTGGCGATTTGGCAGCTTCGGTTTATCAACAAAAAAAGGAAGAAGAATTGTTAGACAATATCAATATTCTTTACGTAGCACTAACGCGGGCAGAAGAGCAACTTCATATTATTTCGAGTATGAATTTGACTTCTAAAGGAGAAATTGTTTCCAATAATATGTCTACTTTCTTTCTCACTTTCTTGCAAGACAATAATTTATTTGATTCGCAAAGAAAAGTGTATGAATGGGGAAATGCTGAAAAAGTTTCAACAGAAAGTAAAAAAGTTCAAGAGTTAATTCCGATTTCTTTGGTAGAGAAAAATCTCAATCCAAATTCGATTAAAATTGCTCAACGGGAGAGCTTGATGTGGGGAACTCATCAACAAAAAGCAATTGAATATGGCAATGTGATTCACGAAATATTATCTTATATAAAAACCAAAAACGACATTGATTTGGCGGTTACAAAAGCATTGGAAAATGGAATTATTGCTTTGAGCCAAAAGGAAACTGTTACGTCTATTATTACTCAAATTTGTTTGCATCCGGAATTATCCATCTTTTTTGATGAGTCGAATAAAATATTGAATGAGCAGATTATTTTACGAAAGGAAGATAACATCGTAAAACCTGATCGGATTGTCATAAATCAGCAAAATCAAGCAATGATTCTCGATTATAAAACGGGAGATCCGCTCGCTAAACATCATAAACAAGTAGAAGTATACGAAGTTGCTTTGCAAAATATGGGTTTTAAGGTCGTTAAAAAAGCTTTGGTTTATATTGGAGAAACATTGGAAATAGTAACTTTGTAAAAAATAAAACAACATGTACGGTAAAATACAACAACATTTACAGAAAGAATTAGATACAATTCAACAAAACGGATTGTTTAAAAAAGAACGAATTATTACTTCGCCACAAGGAGCAGAAATCACCATTTCTACGGGAGAAAAAGTATTGAATTTCTGTGCGAATAATTATTTAGGACTTTCTTCGCATCCGGAAGTGGTTCAAGCAGCCAAAGATGCATTGGATTCACATGGTTTCGGAATGTCGTCTGTGCGATTTATTTGCGGAACTCAAGATATTCATAAACAATTAGAACAAAAAATAGCAGAATTCTACGGAACAGAAGATACCATTTTATATGCAGCCGCTTTTGATGCCAATGGTGGCGTTTTTGAACCTTTGTTAGGGGAAGAAGATGCAATTATTTCAGATAGTTTGAATCACGCTTCCATTATTGACGGTGTTCGATTGTGTAAAGCTGCCCGTTATCGTTATGAAAACAGTAACATGGCCGATTTAGAGCAACAGCTCATTAAAGCTAATGAAGAAGGAAGACGTTTCAAATTAATTGTAACCGATGGTGTTTTTTCGATGGATGGATTAGTTGCACCATTAGATAAAATTTGTGATTTAGCTGATAAATATGATGCGATGGTAATGGTGGATGAATGTCACGCTGCCGGATTCATTGGTGCAACAGGTAAAGGAACTTTGGAAGCAAAAGGAGTAATGGGCCGTGTAGATATTATTACCGGAACATTAGGAAAAGCTTTAGGCGGAGCTATGGGTGGATATACTACCGCCAAAAAAGAAATTATTGAAATATTGAGACAACGTTCAAGACCGTATTTGTTTTCAAATTCTTTGGCACCATCAATCGTTGGAGCTTCCTTAAAAGTTTTTGAATTGTTGGAAAAAGACACAACCCTTCGTGATAAATTAGAATGGAACACTGATTATTTCAAAAAAGGAATGAAAGAAGCAGGCTTCGATATTATTGATGGAGACTCTGCTATAGTACCGGTAATGCTATATGATGCAAAATTATCACAGCAAATGGCTGATGAATTGTTAAAAAAAGGAGTTTATGTAATTGGTTTCTTTTTTCCGGTTGTACCTAAAGATAAAGCAAGAATTCGAGTGCAACTTTCTGCAGCTCATACACAACAACATCTTGACAAAGCAATCGATGCATTCATTCAAGTGGGTCGGTTATTGAAAGTTATATAGTTTTCTTATTAATATTTTTAACATTAAGTTTTGTAGTTAGCAGAAAACAACTTATTTTTGCATCAATTAACAATGTATTGTAATCAAAACAAATCAAGTATGAAACATCTTAACAAATTAGTTGTCGCTATCTTTATGTTTGCTGGACTAAGTTCGCAGGCTCAGGATAGTAATAACCCATGGGCAATCTCCTTTGGAGCGAATGCCGTAGACGGAGGTAGAGTTAGTGCTGCCGAGAGTGTTAAAAATCAGTTTTCTGAATATTTTAATGCAAAAGATTTCTGGAACATTGTTCCTTCTGTATCTTACTTAACGGTAACAAGACACGTAGGCGACAATTTCTCTTTTGGAGTAACTGGATCTTTTAACAAAATTGACAAGTTTGTAACTGAAAAATCACCAATGAACAATAATGATTATGTAGTTACAGATATCGATGAAATGTATTATGCAGTTGATGGTAGCATCAATTACAGCGTTGGTACTTTCTTCAAATTTATTGAGCCTGTTTTACACATTGGGGGTGGTTACACTTTCTTGGGTGATAACAGTGCTGGTACTGTAAACGGAGGTTTAGGTTTTAACTTTTGGTTCTCTGAAGTAGTTGGTCTTTCTGTAAAATCTACTTACAAACATTCTTTCGAGGATGACAGAACAGTTATGCCTGCTCATTTACAGCATTTTGCAGGTCTTACTTTCAAATTTGGTGGTAAAGATACAGACGGTGATGGAATCTATGACAAAGATGATGCTTGTCCAGATGTATTCGGTTTAAAACAATTCAACGGATGTCCTGATAGAGATGGTGACGGAATCATTGATGGTGATGATGCATGTCCTGATGATTTTGGTTTAGCTGAGTTTCAAGGTTGTCCTGATACTGATGGAGATGGAGTACCTAATAAAGATGATGAGTGTCCAGAAGTAGCTGGTTTAAAATCATTAAAAGGCTGTCCTGATACAGACGGTGACGGAATCGCTGATAAAGACGATGAGTGTCCAAACGAAAAAGGACCAAAAGAAAACAAAGGATGTCCATGGCCAGATAGAGATGGTGACGGAGTTCTTGATAAAGATGACAGATGTCCGGATGTGAAAGGTACTGTTGCAAACAATGGTTGTCCTGAAGTATCAGAAGAAGTTGTTAAACAATTAAACGATTTCGCTAAATCAATCTTATTTGATACTGGTAAATCTACAATCAAACAAGTTTCTTTCGGAACTTTAGCTTCTATCAAAAATGTAATGAATGAATATCCACATTCAAGATTCAGAATTGAAGGACATACAGATAGCACTGGTACAGCTGCAACTAACGAAAGACTTTCTAAAGAAAGAGCTGCTGCTGTTAAAGATTACTTAATCGCTAACGGTGTTGATGCTTCAAGATTAGAGTCAGAAGGATATGGTCCATCTAGACCAGTTGCTGATAACAAAACAGCTGCAGGTAGGGCTCAAAACAGAAGAACAGAAGTTGTTGTTATAAAATAATTTCTTTTTAAATAATTGAAGAAACGCTCCGATTTATCGGGGCGTTTTTTTATTTTTATAACATGAAGCCAATTTCTTTTTTATCGTTACTCGCAAAGCATATCGTTGTCAATTATTCATCTACAATTGAAGAAATAGTTGTTGTACTTCCCAATAAAAGAGCAAAAGTCTTTTTATTAGAAGAATTAAAAAATGAAATTCAACAAAACAGTTTTGCTCCTAAAATAATTAGTATTGAAGATTTTATTCAAGATATTGCCGGAATCCGTTCGGTAGATTCAGTTGAATTGTTATTCGAATTCTATAATGTTTACATCAGTTTAACCGAAAAAGAGCAACAACCTTTTGAACAGTTTTCAAATTGGGGAAAAACATTGTTGCAAGATTTTAATGAAATAGATCGCTACTTACTCGAACCTAATCACGTCTTTTCATATTTAAAAGATATAGAAGCTATTAAACGATGGAATCTTGAACCACAAGACAAAACGAAATTAATTGATAATTATCTTTTGTTTTGGGAAAATATGCCGTTGTATTATGATGCATTCTATAAACACCTACTTTCCAAAGGAATTGGTTATCAAGGTTTAATTTATAGAGAAGCTGTTGAAAATTTAAACCATTTCTCAAATTCCATAAATCATAAAATCATTTTTGCGGGATTCAATGCATTGAATCAAGCCGAAGAAAAAATATTCCAACATTTATTATCTGTTGAAAAAGCTGATGTATTGTGGGATGTAGAAGAAACTTTTCTCAATGATCCCTACCACGATGCCGGTTTGTTTGCCAGAAAAATCAAAAAATCTTGGTCGCATTACAAATCAAATCCGTATGAATGGCTATTCAATGAATTCAAGCAACCCAAGCATATTCAAATCATGGGAACGCCCAAAACCATTGGTCAGGCTAAATTGGTTGGTGAAATTATTGAAACCATTTCATCCGAACAAAAACTTGAAAATATAGCAGTAGTTTTAGGAGAAGAGAACATGTTGATTCCGCTATTGCATTCCTTACCGGAATCAGTTTCGCATCTCAACATCACCATGGGTTATTCGGGGAAAAACAATCCCTCTCAATTGTTGGTTTCCAAGCTTTTTAAAATGCATCAAAATGCATTTAACCGAAGCCAAACAAGCTATGTTTTCTATTATAAGGATGTGTTGGAAGTGCTTCAAAATCCACTCGTAGAACCTTTCGCGAAAGCAAAATCAGTCGTAAAGAAAATAAATGAAAACAATTATACTTTTATAACTCATTCAAAATTACTCGAGTTTTGCGAAACAGAAAATGAATTTTTTACACTTTTATTTCAAAGATGGGAAGCCAATCCTGTTTCAGTTTTAGAAAGAATTTCATCAATTCTACTGCTAATTAGGAGCTATTTGTTAAGTGAAGCAACCAGTGATAAGTTAACCAATAGCTTTGTGTACGCGGTTTTTAAAGTGATTAATAAGCTATCAACTTACTGCGAACAACACAATCATATTAGTTCCATTGAAGGTTTATTTTCGCTTTACAAACAAATTATCGATTTAGCCGAAGTTTCTTTTGAAGGTGAACCATTACAAGGATTACAAATTATGGGTGTTTTAGAAAGCCGTGTGCTCGATTTTGAAACAGTCATCATCACTTCGATGAACGAAGGTGTTTTTCCTGCCGGAAAGTCTCAAAATTCGTTTATTCCGTTGGATGTGAAACGAGAATTGGGGTTGCCCACTTTCAAAGAAAAAGATGCGATTTATACCTATCATTTCTATCATTTGCTGCAAAGAGCTAAAAACGTTTATCTGCTTTATAACACTGAATCGGAAGGAATTGATGCCGGCGAAAAAAGCCGTTTTATCACGCAATTAGAAGTGGAAAAACAACCCAATCATGCTCTTTCACACCAAATTTATAATGCCTTTTTACCGGAAAAAGCTAGAGAACTCATTCAAGTGGAAAAATCTGATTTGGTGATGGAACGACTGAAAGAAATGGCTGAAAACGGATTTTCACCATCAACCTTAACAACGTATATCCGCAACCCCATTCAGTTTTATTTTCAACGAATTTTACGAATCTCCGAAGTGGATGAGGTGGAAGAAAATATTGCCGTCAACACACTCGGAACTATTATTCACGGTGCTTTGGAAGAATTGTATAAACCTTATTTGAATTCATATTTAAGTGTTTCTACCATTGAAAGTATGCTTCAATTGGCCAATGAAGAAGTTTTAAAACAGTTCAAATACGTTTACAAAGAAGGCGAAATTACCAAAGGTAAAAATCTACTCGCTTTTGAAGTAGCCAAGCGAAATGTCTTTAATTTTCTTCAACTTGAAAAGCGTCTGCTCGAACAAGGAGATGCAGTTAAAGTACTGTTTTTAGAGCAAAATTTCGAACAAATGTTGACTGATGAGCGTTTACCTTTTCCTATCAAAATAAAAGGAAATGTGGACAGAATTGAACTCAGAAACGGAAAAATTCGCATCATCGACTACAAAACCGGCAAAGTAGAACAAAACGGATTGGCCATTCAACAATGGCAAGGTTTAACCGAAGACATAAAATACGACAAAATCATTCAATTGTTGTGTTATGCGTTTATGGTTCAATCAGAATTTCCAAATACAGAATTGGAAGTCGGTATCATTTCCTTCAAAAATTTAAAAGCAGGTTTTATGCCTTTTCAAATTAAAGAAGGTCGAGAATTGGTGAGTGATTTGGTAGATGATTCTGTTTTGAATGATTTTAAAACCGAATTAATTGTGTTGTTAAATGAAATTTTGAATGTTGAATTTCCTTTTGAGGAGAAAATTTTGTAGCATGAAATTATATTTTTTTCAAAAAGTTAACCAAAACCGTTTTCAATTCCGCTTCATTTTCAATGTGACTCATGTGTCCATCCGGAAAGGAAACTAATTCTACTTTGGTATTTTCAATTTGTTCCAAATTGTCTTCGTAGTTCAAAACACCATCTTTTTTACCTAAAATTAATAGAATAGGATAAGGCGAAAAATGCAATAAAACCTCTCTGTCATTCCGAATTTTCATACCTTCTAAAGCGGCGACAATGCCTTGAAGTGGTGTTTTTAAAGCTTCGTTGCGAACTTCTTCTATTTTATCGGCTAAACGTTCACGATTGTCTTCGCTAAACAAATTGGCAATACTCATCCGAACAAAAGCGGTATAATTTTGTTTCACAGCCAAAATGGCTCGATCACGATTTATTTTACGTTCTTCACTATCGGCACGAGAGGTCGAATTAAGTAAAGCCAATCCTTTTACATTATCCGGATACAATTCGGCGAAAGCCAACGCGACATAACCACCCATTGAATGCCCAATAAATACTGCTTTTCTAATTTTGAGTTCGTGCAAAATGTGATGAACCATATCCGCCTGATCTTCCATCGTGTGAATGTAACCTAAACATTCAGTGCCTCCGTGACCTAATAAATCAATGGCAATCACGCGATTTTTCTTTGAAAATTCATCCACATAAGCATTCCACATCGAAAGGTTTTCTAAAAAGCCGTGTAATAACACAACAGACGTTCCTTTTCCAATGTCGGTATAGTTGATTCTGGTGTTTTTGTAGAGGATGGATTTGGTTTCAGGTTTCAAGTTTAATGTTAAAAAGTTACGCGTACAAAGTAAATTATTACCAAACTAAAATCCTATTTTTGAGAAAAGGAATTTAGTAATGAGTAAAATATTAATTACAGGAAACGGTTTTGATTTATTTCATGGATTACCCACCAAATATGGTCATTTTATGGCTATAATGGAAACTATTGAACAGTATGGTTTTAAAGAAAAAATTTCTTTTGAAGATTTGTTTGAAAGACATTTCAAAGAAAAATTCCCTAACGATTATGAATCAATAAAAGAAAAATATAAAACTGAAAACATTCATTTTGAGAAAGAAAAAATCAATGAATTAGCTAAAATTTTATCTTCAAATTCTTGGTATAAGCATTTTAAAAATGTAAATGATATTGAGACGTGGATAGATTTTGAGATTGAGATTGAAAATGTTCTTAAACAATTAAATTTATTATTTGATTTATATAAAAACAATGATAAAAGGCTAAGTAATTATAATATTTATAATCCCATTAAAACTGGTATTTATTTAGATATTAAAATTTTAGGGATATCTAAAAAGAACTCAGATACTAATTACATAAGTTTAGATGAAAAGTTTTTGAATAAAAGAACAGACAAAATAGACCAATCCAAATTAATTAAGGATTTATTGTTGTCATTTAACGAATTTAAGTTTCTATTTAATAAGTATATTTTAAGTATTGTTGATGTTTTTATGAATAATTTTAAGAATAAATTTGGTTTACAAATGAATTCAATTGATGAATTTTATTCTTTTAATTACACATCTACTTTGGAAAATGAATATAAAGTTGAAAATTCTAAGGTTATTTATTTACACGGAAAATCAGAAGATAGTAATGATTTACAAAATATTGTTTTAGGCATAAGTGAAGTGCCTGCAGGTATTGTAAACTCTGAAGTTTTTGGTTTTACAAAATATTATCAAAAGTTTAGAAAGAATAACAATAAGAAGTTTATCAAAATACCTGAAGAAAATAATAATTTTGAAGAAACTATTTTTTATGTAATTGGACATTCTTTGGATGAATCGGATAAAGAATATATTTACAAATTATTTGAATATTTGAAAACAGATAGTAATAAACATTCTAAAATTTGTGTTTTCTATTTTAATGATGATGATTATGATAAAAAATTAAATAATCTATTTAAAATAATAGAGAAAGAAATCATAATGGAGATGAATGCAAATTCAAGACTTTATTTTGTGAAATTAAATCAAGAAAATATTAACCTTGAATTTAATAGAAAATTAAAGAGGATGAGAAAGATAATAGATACGAGGTAGAGGTCTTTTATAAGCTATATTCTTATCATGGTCTTAAATAAATTTGATAATAATATTTTAAAACTTCTCCATTAGTTGAATAACAATTTTTCATAAAAAAACGACCCACATTCCTGCAAGTCGTCTATTTTCTATACTCTATTTTCTATATTCTTTTAACTATTCATCAAAGATTCAATTTCTTCAATCTCAATCGGAATATTCCGCATCAAATTAAACGGCTCACCGCTTTTTTGAATCACCACATCATCTTCCAAACGAATACCAAAACCTTCTTTTGGGATATAAATGCCGGGTTCAACTGTAAAAACCATATTGGCTTGCATTGGTTCGTGCAACAATCCGTAATCGTGCGTGTCTAATCCCAAATGGTGTGATGTTCCGTGCATAAAATATTTTTTATAAGCCGGCCATTCCGGGTTTTCATTTTGCACATCGGCTTTGTCTAAAAGACCTAAGCCTAACAATTCTGATGTCATGATTTTACCCACTTCAATATGATATTCTTTCCATAAAGTTCCGGGAACTAATAATTTCGTAGCTTCATTTTTCACATTCAAAACCGCATTATAAACTGCTTTTTGACGATCACTGAATTTCCCTGAAACCGGAATCGTTCGCGTCATATCACTTGAATAATTGGCATACTCAGCACCTACATCCAACAAAATCAAATCACCGGCTTTACATTGCTGATTGTTTTCAATATAATGTAAAACATTCGCATTATTGCCAGAGGCAATAATTGGCGTGTAGGCAAATCCTTTCGAACGATTTCGGATGAATTCGTGAGCAAATTCAGCTTCAATTTCATATTCCATTACATTCGGCTTTACGAAAGATAGTACTCTGCGGAAACCTTTTTCAGTCAAATCACACGCTTTTTGCAATAAATCAATTTCTTCACTTTCTTTCACCGAACGCAAACGCTGCAAAATCGGATTGCTTTTTTCTACTTTATGAGCCGGATAATTTTCTTTCCACCATTTTGTAAAACGAGCTTCACGGGTTTCCGTTTCAATCGAAGCACGATAATGTTCGTTGGTGTTGATGTACATCGTATCGGCATACGCCATCACCTCTTTCAAAATCTTATGAAAATCACTCAACCAATACACCGTTTTGATGCCTGAAACTTCAAAAGCACGGTCTTTAGTAAGCTTTTCGCCTTCCCAAACCGCAATATGTTCGTTGGTTTCTCGCAGAAATAAAATTTCTTTCAAATTAGAATACGGAGCATGGGGAAATAAAAGCAAAATACTTTCTTCCTGATCAACGCCCGACAAATAGAGAATGTCACGGTGTTGTGCAAACGGCAAAGTCGTATCGGCACTCACCGGATAAATATCATTAGAATTAAAAACCGCCACACTGTTTGGCTTCATTTGAGCAACAAATTTTGCTCGGTTTTTTATGTATAAATTGCGATCAATCGGATGGTATTTCATAATGGGAAAATGTAAATTGTGTAAAAATCAAAATTAGTAAGAATACAACGATTTGCTGTTAATTCAACGATAAAATTTTGTCAACAGCGGAGTTATGCCTAATTTTCCGTACTAAATTTATTCAAATGAAGAAAGAACGTGTCGGTTTGGTTTGGCTTCTCTTTTTTGTTTCCTTTTCTTGGGCACAAAATATCTCAGTTTCAAATGAAAATTCTCTCGTAAAAAACATTGCTTTTCAAAGTGTTGGACCAACCATCATGAGTGGAAGGGTGGTGGATATAGATGTAAATCCCGATAACCCAATCGAATTTTATGTGGCATACGCTTCGGGTGGACTCTGGTATTCCAACAACAACGGAATGAGTTTTACCCCAGTCATGGATTCGTCACCAACTCAAAACATTGGCGAAATTGCCGTAGATTGGAAAGCCGGAACAATTTGGGTGGGAACTGGCGAACACAATGCTTCCCGTTCTTCGTATGCCGGAATCGGAATTTTAAAATCTTCTGATAAAGGAAAAACTTGGCAAAATATGGGTTTAACCGACAGTCATCACATTGGAAAAATCGAAATTAATCCGAATAATTCCAATGAAATAGTAGTTGGGGCGACCGGACATTTGTATTCAAAAAACACTGAAAGAGGAATTTACAAATCAACTGATGGCGGAAATTCATGGAAACAAACATTGTATATTGATGATGAAACCGGAATTATTGATATTTCAGTTTCGCCAAAAAATTTCAATATTCAATATGCTGCAGCTTGGAAAAAAGACCGAAAAGCATGGAATTTTTTAGGAAACGGCTTTACTTCCGGAATTTATAAAAGTGAAGATGGTGGAAATTCTTGGAAACTGATTTCAACGTTAGAAAGTGGTTTCCCTACCGGAGATGGTGTGGGCAGAATTGGTTTGGCTACGTTTGATGATGCAACGATTTATGCTTTGTTAGACAATCAAAATCATAGACCGAAGGAAGCTTCAAAAAACACTACTTTGCCAACCATGTTTAGCGTTCCGGGCGATGTTTTTATGCAAATTCCTGATAAAGAAGTTAATTCGTATTTAAAAAAACGTGGTCATACCGAAAAATACCGAGCTCAAAATTTAAAAAATTTAGTTAAGGATGGTTCGATGAAACCTGAAGAAGTCAAATCACTCATTTTAGATGCCAATGCCACTCTTTTTGAAACCGAAGTGATTGGAGCAGAAGTCTATAAATCAACCGATGGCGGAAAAAATTGGAAAAAAACACATACCGATTTTATTGATGATTTTTATTATTCGTATGGCTATTATTTTGGTAGAATTGCAGTAGATCCAAATAATTCTGATAAAATTTACCTTTCCGGAGTTCCGGTTTTAAAATCAGATGATGGCGGAAAATCCTTTGTTTCCATCAATCGTGAAAATGTGCACGTGGATCATCATATTGTATTGGTGAATCCCAAAAAACCAGGTCATTTAATCAACGGAAATGATGGAGGATTAAATATTTCGTATGATGATGGAGCCAATTGGATCAAATGTAATCCGCACGGAGTGAGTCAGTTTTATTCTGTGAATGTAGATTATCAAAAACCATATAATATTTATGGCGGGATGCAAGATAACGGCGTTTGGGTTGGTCCGAGTAATTATAAATATAATGTAGAATGGCATCAAGAAGGAAAATATCCGTTTGAAAGTTTAATGGGAGGCGATGGCATGCAAACACAAATCGACAGAAGAAATCCTGACATTGTTTTTACCGGTTTTCAGTTTGGGAATTATTATCGAATTGACCGAAGTAAAAAGGAAACCAAATACATTTCGCCTAAAGCAAAAAAAGACGAAAAACCACTGCGATTCAACTGGCAAACTCCAATTTTGTTGTCTTCGCATAACCAAGATATTTTGTATATGGGTTCGCAATATTTGCACCGTTCTTTCGATCAGGGCGAAACGTGGACACCAATTTCCTCCGATTTAACACAAGGAGGAAAGGAGGGAAATGTTGCCTATGGAACGCTCACCACCATTAGCGAAAGCAAACAACAATTCGGCGTAATTTATGTGGGAAGTGATGATGGTTTAATGCATATTACGAAAGACGGTGGTGTAAATTGGCGGAACATTTCAACTGCTTTTCCAAAAGATTTGTGGGTTTCGAGAGTCGTGGCTTCTACACATAAAAACGAAAGAGTTTATATCACTTTGAACGGTTATCGTTGGGACGATTTTAAATCTTATGTGTATGTATCGGATGATTACGGACAAACGTGGAATTCCATTGCTCCAAAATTTGAAACACTTTCTGTGAATGTTTTAGTTGAAGATAATGTAAATCCGAATATTTTGTATTTAGGTTCGGATAATGGGGTTTATATTTCGTTCGATCAAGGTAAAAACTGGCAAGTTTTCAATAATGGATTACCTCCGGTTGCTGTGCACGACATGGTAATTCAAACGGAAGCTCGTGATTTGGTGGTTGGAACGCATGGAAGATCGATTTATAAGGTGAATTTAAAATCAATTCAACAGTTGAATGAGGAAACTTTAGCAGCTGATTTAAAGTTATTTTCAGTGGATAATGTTGCTCATTCCAATTTTTGGGGAAGCACTTGGAGCAAATGGTTGCCTGCCAATGAACCAAAAATCGATGTAGATTATTACGTAAAAAATCAAGGCGAAGTAACCCTTCAAGTCATTCACGAAAACGGAATTGTTGTATTCGAAGAAAAACAAACCGCTTCAACCGGAATAAATCAATGGAACTACGACGTTGAAATTTCAAAAACCGGAATCGAAAAATGGAAGAAAAAAGATAAAAAAGTTACTTTAACCGAATCAAAAAACGGAAAAACGTATTTAATTCCCGGAAAATATCAAATCAAAATCACCCAAGGAAAAATTTCACAATCCACTCCTTTTGAAATCATAAAAAATGAAAGAAATAAAAAAGAATAAATTTTTAAACAAGTTTATGTTAGTGAGGTTTTTATTGCTATTAATATCAACATCTTCATTTACCCAAAACAAATCGCCCTACCAAGTTTTCGATAAAAATGGCAAAAAATCATCCTATGAAAAAATTCTAAAAGCAGCCGAAAAATCAGAACTTGTTTTGTTTGGTGAACACCATGATAATTCAATCGTACATTGGTTGCAATTGGAATTGACAAAAGATTTATCCGAAAAAAAATCATTGATTTTAGGTGCAGAAATGATTGAAGCCGATAATCAAAAGCAATTAAATCAATATTTGAATGACGAAATCGATCAAAAAAAGTTTGATACTACGGCTCGTTTGTGGAATAATTACAAAACCGATTATAAACCTCTGGTTGATTTTGCAAAAGCGAAAAAATTCCCTTTTATCGCTACAAATATTCCCCGTCGATATGCCAGTATCGTTTTTAAAAAGGATTTTGACGGTTTAAATGATTTATCTGATGAGGAAAGAAGTTGGATTGCTCCGTTACCAATTCCATTTGATATTAATTTGCCCGGTTATCAAAAAATGTTGGAAATGATGGGAGGACATGCCGGAGAAAAAATGCCAAAGGCACAAGCTATTAAAGATGCAACCATGGCTCATTTTATTGTTCAAAACCTAAAAAACGGCACTGTTTTTGTGCATTATAATGGAACATATCACAGTGATTTTTTTGAAGGAATCAATTGGTATGTAGATCAATACCGTAAAAACACCAAGATTGTTACGATTGCTACAGTTGAACAAAAAGAGTTAACTAAATTAGAACAAGAACATTACAATAAAGCAGACTTTATTCTCGTTATAGATGAAGATGTGACCAAAACCTACTAATATGACCAAACTGATTAAATTGACTTCTGTAATTTTTCTCTTAGCGATAAGTTACGGATTTTTCTCTTGTAGTTCTGAAGACGGAGCTGCCGAACCAGCTAATTTAATCATCAAAATTAAGTTTGATCCAACCCAAATCAGACTGAATAATTTAGGACAACCTTCTGTAATACCCAATGGAAATGCCGCTCAAACACCTGATATGAAAAACATTAGTGCTCATTATTTAGAATTAGCACCGTCCGCAACCACTTTACTGGGTCAAGGAAAAGTACTTTATCATGCTCCTGAAACTGATTTAGGCGGAGCGATGGCGATTGATTTCAGTCAGGCAAAAATTGTAGGTCAAAATGAAGTTTTTCTCACTATTCCTATCACAGCACAAATGGCCGGATCATACGAGTGGGTTAGACTTTCATTGTCTTACCAAAGTGGAAAAATACAGGTTTTTAGTCAAGGAACAACTTATACAGGTACTTTAGATAGTTTTTTAGGCTACAATACATACATTGGTTCACATAGTATTGGCAATAATGTTTTTCCTGTAAACGCAAATAGATTGCAAGGTTATTGGGCTTTTGCATTAGATTCATTCCCTTATATGACTTCCGGACAAGCTCCTCCTGGGGCAACGACTGTGCCAAACCCATTGTTTCAAACATCACCTGTTCCACAGGGTTCTTGTGTAGTAACCGGAAAATTTGAAAATAATTTGACGTTGGTTGGAAATGAAACTTCAGATGTGGTTGTAACATTATCCCTTTCTATAAACAATAGTTTTGAATGGACAGAAGTAAACAATGATGGAAAATATGAGCCTTCAGCTGGCGAAAATGTTGTGGACATGGGTTTAAGAGGTATGATTCCAAGTTTTGTTAGGTAAAATTGTTTAATGTTTTAAGGGAACAGTATCCTTTAACTGGGTGTCATTTCTAAACACTTGTTAATCCTTCTTTAAAATCACTTTAAATTATAACGAAAAGGTTGTAGTTATTGTCAAATAGCTGTAAATTTGTGTGAAATTTTTAAAAATTTATTTACACAACATTATGGCAAAATCTGCACTTTTAAAGTCATCCATCGGAAAAAAATACTGGATGGCTCTTACGGGTTTATTTTTATGCTTGTTTTTAGTAGGTCATTTAGCGGGTAATTTACAATTACTTATGCCAAATAGTCAATTGCAATTTAACCAATATGCATTGTTTATGACTTCTAATCCGGCCGTAAAAATTCTTTCTTATCTCACTTACATTTCAATTTTATTCCATGCTGTTGATGGAATTCTTTTGGCGATTCAAAACAAAAAAGCACGACCGATTGGTTATGCAAAATCAAATCCATCTGCAAATAGTAGTTTCGCTTCAAGAAACATGGCGGTTTTGGGGACATTGGTATTAGTATTTATTGCCACACACATGATTAATTTTTGGGCAAAGATGCATTTTGATAAAAATATGCCTTTAATGACTCAAACAATTGAGCCTTCACCAGGAATGAAGAGTGAGTATTATGTGGGAAGAGCAGTTGGTCAATATTATCAAGTTGATCAAGTTAAATTGCCAGGTGAAAAAGAACCGGAAGCCGGTTTACCTCCAAAACAATTAGAAGTTAAAAACGGAACAGACTTATACAACGTACAAGCGAACGTGAAAGTTGGGGAATTATACAAAGATTTACATAAAATTACCTTCGATTTTTTCAAAAGTAAAAACAAATTGTTTGGAGTCATTCCGAATGAAGGTTTGTTTTTTACCATTTTTTATGTCTTATCGATGTTAGTGTTAGCTTTTCACTTATGGCACGGTTTCCAAAGTGCATTTCAATCGTTAGGATTAAATAGTCCAAAATGGACACCAATCATCAAATTCGCAGGAAGGGCTTTTGCGGTAATTGTACCGTTATTATTTGCCATTATCCCGCTGTTTATTCATTTTAGTAAATAATCAACATCAGAAATATATTATGAAGTTAGATTCAAAAATACCGGAAGGTCCAGTTGCTCAAAAGTGGACAAACCACAAAAATCATCTAAAATTAGTTGCACCAAATAACCGTCCAAAAATTGATATTATTGTCGTTGGAACAGGTTTAGCAGGAGCTTCTGCTGCTGCTTCTTTTGGAGAAATGGGTTACAATGTAAGTGCTTTTTGTTTTCAAGATTCACCAAGAAGAGCTCACTCGATTGCAGCTCAAGGAGGAATTAACGCTGCTAAAAATTATCAAAATGATGGTGATAGTGTTTACCGACTTTTTTATGATACGATAAAAGGTGGTGATTACCGTGCTCGTGAAGCAAACGTGCATCGTTTAGCCGAAGTTTCAGGAAGCATCATCGACCAATGTGTTGCTCAAGGTGTTCCTTTTGCTCGTGAATATGGCGGAATGTTAGACAACCGTTCCTTCGGGGGAACACAAGTGCAACGTACGTTTTATGCTGCAGGTCAAACAGGACAACAATTATTATTAGGAGCTTATTCGGCATTATCAAGACAAATCGGATTAGGTCGTGTAAAAATGTACAACCGTCATGAAATGTTAGAATTGGTAAAAGTTGACGGAAAAGCTCGCGGAATTATTGCCCGAAACCTAATCACCGGAGAATTAGAAAGACATTCAGCTCACGCTGTAATTATAGCATCAGGAGGTTACGGAAATGTTTATTTCCTTTCAACCAATGCCATGGGAAGTAACGTAACTGCCGGTTGGAAAATCCACAAACAAGGAGCGTTATTCGCCAATCCATGTTTTGTGCAAATTCACCCAACTTGTATTCCGGTTCATGGAACAAATCAATCCAAATTAACGTTGATGTCAGAATCATTGCGTAATTCAGGTCGAATTTGGGTTCCAAAAAAGAAAGAAGATGCCGAAGCAATTCGTTCAGGAAATTTAAAACCAACGCAAATTGCCGAAGAAAATAGAGATTATTTCCTTGAAAGAAGATATCCTGCTTTTGGAAACTTAGTTCCTCGTGACGTAGCTTCCAGAGCCGCCAAAGAACGTTGCGATGCCGGTTTCGGAATTGAAGCCAATGATACTAACGAAGGAGTTTACTTGGATTTCTCTACAGAAATTAAAAACAAAGGAAAACAAGCCGCTTATGCTCAAGGAAATCATAATCCATCCGAAGAAGAAATCATCAAATTAGGTAAAAAATGGTTGGAAGAAAAGTACGGAAACTTATTCACGATGTACCAAAAAATTACCGACGAAAATCCGTATGAAACACCAATGAAAATCTATCCAGCTGTTCATTACACAATGGGTGGTGTTTGGGTTGATTATAATTTGATGTCAACCATTCCGGGTTGTTTTGTGGCGGGAGAAGCGAATTTCTCTGATCACGGAGCAAACAGATTAGGTGCTTCCGCTTTAATGCAAGGTTTGGCCGATGGTTATTTCGTTTTACCTTATACAGTTTCAAATTATTTAGCTGATGAAATCAGAACCGGAAAAATTTCGACTGATTTACCTGAATTTGCCGAAGCTGAAAACAATGTTAAAAAATTAATCGATAAATTTTTAAATAACAATGGTTCCAAAACAGTTGACCATTTCCACAAACGTTTAGGTTTAATTATGTGGAATAAAGTGGGTATGGGAAGAAACGAACAAGGGTTAAAACAAGCCATTTCTGAAATTGCTCAACTTAAAGAAGAATTCTACAGCGATGTTTTTGTTCCGGGAACTTCAGACGAATTAAATCCAGAACTAGAAAAAGCTCTACGTGTAGCCGATTTTATCGAACTCGGACAATTAATGGCGATGGATGCATTGCAACGAAACGAATCTTGCGGAGGTCACTTCCGAGAAGAATATCAAGATGCCGAAGGTGAAACATTGCGTGACGATGAAAACTTCAAATTTGTGGGTGCTTGGGAATACAAAGGTTCCGATATTTCAAAATCAGAACTACACAAAGAAGAATTGAAATACGAAGAAATCAAAATTGCAGCTAGAAATTATAAATAAGATACTATGAGTGCAGCAAAAAATATAAATATTACCCTTAAAATTTGGCGTCAAAAAAATGCTAAAACTAAAGGTGGAATCGAAACATATAAACTAGATAATGTTTCCACAGCGAGTTCGTTTTTAGAAATGTTAGACCAATTAAACGAGCAATTAGTTAACGACAGAAAAGAACCTGTTGCGTTCGACCACGATTGTCGCGAAGGAATCTGCGGAAGCTGTTCGTTATACATCAACGGGCGTGCTCACGGACCAGATACCGGTATCACAACTTGTCAGTTACATATGCGAATGTTCAACGACGGCGACACTATATTTGTTGAACCATGGAGAAGCAAAGCTTTCCCGGTAATCAAAGATTTAGTGGTTGACAGAACAGCTTTCGACCGAATTCAACAAGCCGGTGGTTTCGTATCGGTAAATACTTCCGGAAGAACTATCGATGCCAATTCGCTTCCTGTTCCTAAAGACGACGCAGACAAAGCCTTCATGGCAGCAGCTTGCATTGGTTGCGGAGCGTGTGTTGCGTCTTGCAAAAACGGTTCGGCGATGTTGTTCGTTGGAGCAAAAGTGTCGCAATACGCCCTTTTACCACAAGGAAAAGTAGAAGCAACAGAACGCGTTCTAAACATGGTGCGTCAAATGGACGAAGAAGGTTTCGGAAACTGTACCAACACCGGTGCCTGCGAAATCGAATGTCCAAAAGGCATTTCCTTAGAAAATATCGCTCGTATGAACCGCGAATATTTAAAAGCGAGTTTATAATTTTAGTAAAAAATAGCAATTGTATTGAAAACGCATCTCATTCGAGGTGCGTTTTCTTTTCATCACTAACCAAGCTTTCTAAGTAGGATGAAAAATTTTCTTCGTGTTGAACATTTAATTTCTTTCGCACACGATACCGAGCATTTTCTACTCCACGGATAGAAATACTGAGCAAAGGAGCGATTTCTTTATTGCTCAAATCCATTTTAACAAAAGCACATAAACGCAATTCTCTTTTTGTTAACGAAGGGTTTAGTTCTTTTAGTTTTTCAAAGAAATTGTGGTTAACTTTTTCAAAATTTACATCAAAAATTTCCATGAATTCTTCGCCAATTTTGTTTTGATGAAGTTTTTGAAATATTTGACTAATGCGTTTTCTAAAGTCATCATTTTTATTAATTTCACGCAAGCTCTTTAAATCTAATTGAAGATCATTAAAAAGCTCTTTCTTCTGGCTTAATAATAGTGTATAATTGGCAAGTTGCTTGCTTTTTTCGATAACATCTTCTTCAAGATGAATTTTTGCAGCGTTAATTTTTTCTTTTTCTCGTAAAAGTTTTAGTTGTTCTAATTCTAATTCCAAGAGTTTTTTTGTTTTTTCAGCTTCAACTCGTGCCTTTGTTCTTTCTCGATCAATTTTTTTCTTAACTAAAATCCAAACGATGTAAATAAACAAAATAAATGAAGTAATGTATAAGAAAAAAGCAAAATTTGTTTGATACCATTTTGGTACAATCGTAAATTTATAACTGGTTTCTTTTCCTAGAATTCCTGATAAATTTCTACTCTTAATTTTAAAGATATAATCGCCAGGATTTAGATGTGTGAATTCTTTATAGGATGAATTTTGCCAACTAGACCAATCTTTATCAATTGGTTCAAGTTTATAACTAAATTGAATTTGTGTGCCTTTTGTCATTTCTGGAGCCGCAAATTCAAAACGCAATAAGGCAGTTTTGTTTGGAAATTCAATCGATGAACGACTTTTTATTTCTGCTAAAAACTGTTTTTGATTTGCAGTATACTTCACTGCACTCAGTTGAGTTGGAACAACAGCATTTGTAGTGTTATTTTTTAAGTTATAAAAAAACAAACCTAGATTAGAGCCAAATAATACTTGGTTTTCAGACAATGGAATTATGCATTCCATCCCTCGATTAAAATAGCCTTTAAGGTTTAAAAACAAATCTTTATAAAGCAATTTGTCATTGTTTTTTGTATAGAAATAGCCCGCCTCGTCATTCAAAACAAACCATGTTTTCGACCCCCTTGTAATTAGTTTTCGAGTGTTTTTAGTTGGGTCTAGAATTTTATTTAGTTTTTCATGTGGAACAAACCTATTTTGTTCATGGTTATATTGAAAAATTCCATTATTGGTAGTAAATACAATTTCATTTTCCCATTTAACTACATTGACGTTGTAAAACGATTTTAATCCATTTCTGTCAGTAAAATGTTCTACAGCTGTTGCTTTAGTATAATCACTGTTCAAGTGTACCTTAAACACACCTTGATAGCCATGACAAATCCAATAGGTGTTTTTATCATCAGATAATATAATATCTCTTGCAGATTCTTCAAATCCGGTAATTTTGTGCAAAAGTTTCCATTCATTGTCGCTTTTTTGCAAAAGATATAAACCGGTATAACATGATGCTAAATATTTGTTTGGATTTCCTTCAATTTGTGTGACTTTCCAGAAACCACTTTCTGTTCCAATTCTTTTTGGAACTAAATCTTCTAATACAAATAAACCATCATTGTGTGAAATAATTATGTCGTCATTAATTAATTGAATAGACCAGGTTTGACCCTGCAGTTCCTTTATTTTTGAAAATGAATAATAGGTGTCTGAATTTGATTCAAAAGAAGTATCGGCATAAAAAACACCGGAGTTTGTGGCTAAATATATTTTGGAATTATGAATTAAAACATCATACACAGACGCTTTATCGAACAAATTGATGAATGGAGGATTAAAATCCATAAATGACAATCCGTTGTTTGTAATAACCCAATAATTATTTTTTGATTTAAAAAGATTATGGATAGCAACATTTTTTAAGCTTCTATATGACGGATTTTTTTTATCAATAATTCCGGTTGTACTATTAAATTCAATAATTTTTGACGTTAATGTTCCCACCATTATGGTTTTGCCGTCTTTCCGTATTGCTTTTGAAATTTGATCGGGACTGTTAATATCAAACAAACTAAACCACATTTGTACAGTGTGGGTTTTTAAATTGCCTTTGTAAATGTTACCTGATTTTGAACACAAAATAATTTCATCTTCTCCATCAGATTCAAGCATTGATGCTATTTCTTCATCATTAAATTTGTTTGTTTCAAACAAAAGATTTAATTCTTTATTTGAAAGATTATATTTATAGATGCCGAATTTTGCATCTTGAACATAAAAATTATTATTTATAACAGCAGAGTTTATAAATGATGTATTTGCAGGAATAAATAAAGCCGTTTTTCCTTTAATAAGAATTAATCCATTAAAGGTTCTACAAATAATATATTCACCCAATTCGTGAATTTGCCAAATGTTTTCAATGTGTTTGTTCGTAAGATGCAATTCATTCATTAATGAATGATAATTGTATTTTCCTTTTTCATCTTTTAGTAAAGTACCAAATTCGTTGTAACCACCTGCGAAAATTTTTCCTGATTTAGATTTGAATAAACTCCTGACAGAGGAATTGTTAGGAAGATTGATTTTACTCCAGCGATTTCCATCAAAAAAAACAGCACCATCGTTATTGCCAAAAATCATTACTCCATCATTATCTTCACAAGCAGCCCAAAATTGAGGATCGGCATTAAAATTTGAACGATTGTAGTTTGTGATTTTAGCAATAGGATTAATTTTTAACTCATTGAAATTTACGTTTTGCGAAAAAACGATACAATTAATCATTAATAAAACAACGGTTAGTAATTGAAAATAGGTTCTCAATGGTGTTAATTATTAAAAAATGAAAGAAAAATGCTTAAAATCCCATCAAAAATAGTAAAAAAATTAGATTTAGGTGTAATATTTTATTTATTTAAATACTTGAAATTGAAATTATTATAGAATTAAGTGAATTAAAAGTGTAAGTAATTTTAAATTTGATGAGATACAAGTGTATAGAGCATTGTTAATGTTGTGTTAATATGAAATAATTTTAAGCTGCTATTAGAACGAAATCGTTAGAGTAGATTTTAAAATTATATTACTCGTAATAATAAGGTATATTTTTTTAGGATTCTTTACTTTTTTTAGAAATGGCAAAAAACAAAAACTAACAAATTATTTAAACAACCAAAATTTATGAAATTCAGCAAGTATTTAAGCATGCTTTTTCTCTTTGCTTTTTCAATGATTACCGCCCAAAACATTGAAATTAAAGGGAATGTAACGGATGGTTCGGGTAATCTCCCGCTACCTGGCGTTAATGTTGTAGTAAAGAACACAACAAGGGGAACTACAACCGATTTTGATGGTAATTATATGATCAAAGTCAATCCAAATGAAATTTTAGTGTTTTCTTTTGTCGGCTATGAGTCTCAAGAGATAGCCGTTTCTGAAAACACAACTATCAACGTAATTTTGAATGAAGAAAATAAATCTTTAGATGAAGTTGTTGTTGTTGGTTATGGTACACAAAAGAAAAGTGTTGTAACAGGTGCAATATCCAGCTTAAAAGCAAAGGATATTGAAAACATTCCAAACAGCGGCCGTGTTGAGCAAGCTTTGCAAGGAAGAACTTCGGGTGTGATTATCGCAAGCAATTCTGGTCAACCTGGAACTGCTGCTACTGTTCGTGTTCGTGGTATAACAACGTTTGATACTTATGGTGGAAATAATCCGCTTTGGGTTGTTGATGGTGTTATCGTAGAATCATCTGGTATTGGCTTTATTAATCAAAATGACATTGAATCAATTGAAGTTTTAAAAGATGCCGCTTCTTTGGCTATTTATGGTTCTAGAGCTGCTTCCGGTGTAATTTTGATTACAACCAAAAAAGGAAAATCAGGTAAAATTAGTGTGAACTATACTGGTTTTGCAGGTGTTTCTTCCGCAGCCAAAAAATTAGAAATGCTAAATGCTACAGAATATGCTGCATTAATGAATGAACGTTCAGTGGCTAGTGGAGGTAACATTATTTTCTCTGATTTGTCTTCTTTAGGCAGAGGAACCGATTGGCAATCGTATATTTTTGATGATTCAGCTAAACGATCTTCACACGAATTGAGCGTAAGTGGAGGTAATGATAAATCTACTTTTTATTTATCTTTTGGATTAATTGATCAAGAAGGTATCGTGTTACCTGAAATTTCAAAATTCAACAAGAAAAATATTCGTATTAACTCTACACACAAAATATCAGAATATTTCACTGTAGGTCAAACATTAGGTTATTCACATCAAAAATCTGTTGGTATTGGAAATACAAACAGCGAGTTTGGTGGGCCATTAAGTTCTGCGATAAATTTAGATCCAATTACACCCGTAATTGAGACTGATCCAGTTTTAATTAATCAAACACCTTATTTTTCTAATCCTGTTATTAGAGATTCATTTGGAAACCCGTATGGAATTTCAAATTTTGTAGGTCAAGAAATGTCAAATCCATTAGCCTATGCTCAAACGAGATTAGGTCATTTTGGATGGTCTGATGATTTTGTTGGAAATGCTTTTCTTGAAATTAAAACTCCAATTGAAGGACTTAAAATAAGAAGTTCAATAGGTGGAAAAATGGCCTTTTGGGGCGGTGAAGGTTTTACTCCAGAATTTTATTTAAACGCTTCGCTTTTAACTTTACAGAATAATTACGGTAGAAGCATAAACAAAACGTTTGGATGGAATATTGAAAATACAATTTCTTATTCAAAATCTTTTGATAAACACAATTTGGAAGCTATGATAGGTCAAGGTGCGTATGTTGATAACATAACCAGCGGAAGCAGTACCACTTATTTTGATTTACCAATCAACAATTATCAAGATGCGTCTTTTAATTTTGATTTACCAGCCGATAATAAAGTAGGATCTACCTATGATGGTATAGAGCATCATCTTTCTTCTCTTTTTGCAAGATTAAATTATAATTATGACGAAAAATACCTTTTTTCAGGAATTATAAGAAGAGATGGCTCCACCCGATTTGGTAAAAACAATAAGTATGGAACTTTCCCATCTTTTTCTGTGGGTTGGAATATTTCTAATGAGGGGTTTTGGAAAGAAAATAAAATTGTTAACACATTCAAATTAAGAGTAGGATATGGCATAACAGGAAACGATGGGATTCCAAATTTCGGTTATGCAGCATTAATTAACGGAGGTAGAAATTATACATTTGGTGCAGATGGCACCGTTATTGAAACGGGATACAGCCCTAGTGCACCGGATAATCCGGATTTAAAATGGGAAGAAACCGCTCAGTTTAATGTTGGTTTTGATGCAAAATTAGCTAACGATTTTACTTTAACAATTGAATACTATCGTAAAAAAACAACTGGAATTCTTCAGTATGTTACTATTCCTGGGTATGTTGGAGCAACAGGTGATCCGCTTGGAAACGTTGCAGATATGGAAAACAGTGGTTTTGAATTTGAATTAGGCTACAGAAAAAAAGTAGGTGAATTAAATGTTTCTGCAAACGCTAATTTTTCATCACTTAAAAACGAAGTAACTTACTTAGGTTTTGGTAAAGAATTTATAACCACTGGTCAAGCAGGATTCCAATCAATGGGTCCAATTACAAGAACTCAAGTAGGAGAAGCTTATAATTCGTTCTACGGTTATCAAACAGCTGGAATTTTTCAAAACATGGATGAAGTGAATGCCTACACCAATTCAAATGGAGGATTAATTCAACCAGATGCAAGACCAGGAGATTTTAGATGGGTAGATTCAAATGGAGATGGAACAATATCTGATGAAGATAAGGTGTTTTTAGGTAGTCCTCTTCCAAAATATACTTATGGTTTAACCCTTAATTTTGATTACAAAGGGTTTGATTTAATGACCTTTTTTCAAGGTGCAGGAGGAAATAAAATTTTTAAAGCCTTAAGAAGACTTGACATTCAGAATTCTAATTATCAGACAGATGCGTTGTCAAGATGGCATGGAGAAGGAACTTCAGATAGCTATCCTAGATTATCTATAGACGATCCTAATAGAAACTTTACTAACCCTTCCGATTTCTACTTGGAAGATGGAGATTATTTAAGACTAAAAGTTGTACAATTAGGCTATACTATCCCTAAAGATTTGTCTGGCAAAATAGGAGCAGAAAGACTTCGATTATTTTTGACGGCAGAAAACTTATTAACCTTAACAAAATATACTGGTTACGACCCAGAAATTGGAGGAAATATTATGGGTATAGATAGAGGATATTATCCACAAGCAAGATCATTTATGTTTGGTGTTAATCTTCAATTTTAAAAAAAATGATTATGAAAAGATTTAATTTAAAAAATGGTGTACTCGGAATTTTATTCTTAAGTACAATAATTGGTTGCTCTGACGACTTTGTTGAAATAGAGCCAAAAGGTGTATTTTCATCTGAAAATTATTATTCCAATCAAACAGAAGCTTTTAGCGGTTTAGTATCTGTTTATGATATTTTGAGAAAACAATCCGGTGGTTTCGAAAACATGATTGCTATGATGAATGCTGGTTCAGATGATCATTTTGCGGGAGGAGGAAGTTCTACTGATGGAGTTGGAATCCAGTCTTTTTCCAATTTTACAATCAATACAAACACAATTCCACTTAGTTTTTGGAGTGATTATTATCAAGGTATTTTTAGAGCAAATGTGTTGTTATTAAGAATACCATCAGCCGATATGGATGATAACTTAAGAAATCGTTACATTGCAGAAGCTAGAGCTCTACGCGGAATTTATTATTTCGAATTGGTAAGAATGTTTAAAAACGTTCCTTTAATTACAGTTCCATTAGATCCAAGTGAATTTTTAACAGTTCCGCAAGCAGATCCAGCAGCTGTTTATGCTCAAATTGAAGAAGATTTATTATTCTCAATTGACTATTTGCCTTCTACAATTGCAAATATGGGAATAGATGCCGGAAGATTAACCAAAGGTGCTGCTCAAGCGATGTTAGGTAAAGTGTTTTTGTTTCAAGGTAAAAATGCTTTAGCAGCAGAGCAATTGGCTCAAGTGAACGGAACACCGGGGCAAACAAACCAATACGGAAACAAATTGTTAGACAATTTTGGCGATTTATGGTTGGTTGCCAATAAATTTAACCAAGAATCTATTTTAGAAGTAGCTCATACCAATGTCGGTCTTTCCGGCTGGGGCAACTGGGGAAGCGGCACCGACGAAGGAAATTCATTAAACGTAATGGTTGGTCCAAGAGGATATGTCAAAATTGGTACAACTGCACCTGACTTACCTTCGGGATGGAGTTTTAATGTATTCACACAAGATTTTTATGACTTTATGGTAGGTGATCCTCGCTTTGAAGACACAGTTCTTGATTTAAAAACATTAAAGGAAAACGGAGAAGCAGATTATATTGCCGGATTTCAAGACACAGGTTATTTCCTAAACAAATTTGTTCCTAGACAAGCTGATGTGCACACCGGAGCTGGAGATGCCGTATTAAATTATAGACAAAACACGTATATGATTCGTCTTGCAGATACTTATTTGCTCGAAGCAGAAGCATTGGGAGCAACCGGAGCAAGAGCTCAAGCTTTATTAGATGCCGTAAGAGCACGCGTTGGATTGCCTTCTGTACCTGTTTCTTTAAACGCAATTAAAGACGAACGAAGAAAAGAACTTGCCGGAGAAGGACATCGTTTCTTTGACTTAGTACGATGGGGAGATGCTGCTACAAAATTATCCGCAAGAGGATTTGTAGCGGGTAAAAATGAAATTTTCCCAATTCCTTATCAAGAATTGGAAAACACCGCAATCGTTCAAAATCCACAATATAACTAACAAATACAGACCATGAAAAATATAAAAAGCATATTATTGTTGTTAGTTGCTATCTTTTCAACAAGTTGTTCAGAAGACAGTATTAGTGATGATTTATCATCGGTAAATTCATCTCAACCAAATAATATTAACTCTACTGTTCAAGTCAGTAATGATAATTCAGGTGAAGTTAAAATTACTCCAACCGGAAGCGATGCGACTTTCTTTACTGTCGATTTTGGCGATGGGACTTCAGAACCGGTAACACTTTCTGCAGGTGAAAATGTAACTCATGTTTATCAGGAAGGAAGTTATACTGTAAAGATCAATGCAACAAGCATTACAGGTCTTGAAACAGAAAGTTTAATTCCTTTTCAAATTACCTACAGAGCTCCTGAAAATCTTGAAATTACAAAATCAATTGACGGCTACAACCTTACCGTATCTGCTGTTGCCGATTTTGCAAATGGATTTTTGGTTTACTATGGAGCTGTTGCTAATGAAACCGGAACACCAATGGCTGTTGGGCAAACACTTCCTCCACACACTTATCCGAGTGCAGGAAGTTATCAGCTTAAAGTAGTAGCCTTAAGTGGAGGTGTAGCAACTTCTGAATTAATAGAAGAAGTTATTATTTTTGATCCATTTGAATTACCAATAACTTTTGAAAGTGAATTTGTAAATTATTTTTTCGGAACTTTTGGTGATGTAACTTTTGCAAAAGTTGATAATCCAAATCCTTCCGGATTAAACACAAGTGCAAAAGTAGGTCAATATACAAAACCTATGAATGTTCCCAATTGGAGCGGAACATACAGCCCGCTCAACAACCCTATTGATTTTTCTAATGGAAATAAAATTAAAGTTTTAGTTCACGCTTCAGAAGTGGGTAAAATGTTGAATGTTGAATTAGAATGGGCTGTTGGCGGAAATCCTGCCAACGGAGTAGCTGTTGTAAAAGTAGCCAACACAGTGGCAAACCAATGGCAAGAATTAACATTCGATTTCAGCACAATCGCCGGAATTCCTGCCGATGCTCAATTTACTCAACTTGTTTTGCGTTACAACGATGCAGATAATGGTGCAGGAGAAGTTATTTATATAGATAATATCAGATTAACAAATTAATGAAAGCTATGAAAACAAAAATTTTATATTTGATTTCTTTCCTCATGGTAGGAATAGGATTCACAAATTGTACCGATGAAGAGTATTCTCTTGGAGATTTAAATGCACCAACAAATCTCGTTATTAACACCGAAATTATTGGTCAAAATACTGAAAATCCGGATGGTGACGGTTCTGGTGATGTGATTATAAGTGTAACAGCCGATGGAGCCATTGGTTATAAAATTGATTATGGAACAGCTGCTCAATCAGAACTCGTAAGCCTAAGCTCTACAACAGTAACCAAACGATATTCTTCTACCGGAACCTATTTAATCACTGTAGTAGCCTACGGAAGCGGTGGTTCATCTACAACAGCTACAAAAGAAATTACAGTTAGAAGCGATTTTAATGTTGAGCCAGAAATTGTAACTTATTTAACCAACAATTCATCAAAAACATGGGTTGTAGATAAAGATGTTCCAGGCCATTTAGGCGTTGGTCCTTGGGAAGGTTCTTCAACCCCAGAATGGTGGTCTTCGGCTATTGATGAAAAAGTTGCGTGTTGCAATTGTTTTTATACATCAACGTTTACATTTAGCTTTTTGGCTGGCTCCAATTCTTACCAAATTAATGTAGCAACTCCAGATGGAGCTTTCACAAAAACCGGAGCTCTTTCTTCTATACCTGGTATTCCAGCATCGGGAGATGAAGGATGTTACAGCTATGGTGGTGCAGTAACTCCTTTCACATTTACAGGTGCCACTTCCGGAATTGCTGATTCTACTCAAACAGCAATACTTTTAGGAGGAACAACTAGCTTTATTGGTTACGGAGCTCTTCAAAAAAGCTATGAAATCATTGAATTAACAGAAAACTATATGTACCTAAGAGTGCAAGGAACAGAAACAGGAAATGCCTGGTATCTTAAATTGAAACCAGCTCTTTAATAAACTTAAAAATGCCCAATCAATATTGGGTTGGGCATTTTTTAATAAAATTTACTATGAAACAATTTTTTTCCTTTATCCTCATTATAACAAGTGCATTTTTTGCTTGTAGCAGCGACAGTAGTTCGTCTGAGAATAGTAACATGCCTCAAAATTTGCAACTTACCGCCAATGTTGTTGGTGCAGATGTGAGCAATCCCAACGGAAGCGGTTCCGGAATGGTAGAGTTTAGCTTTTCTGCCGATAACGCAACAAATTATAAATTAAATGTGGGTAATGGTCAAGTTGTTGAAACGCAATCAAATACCCATACGCATACGTATACAGGTAGTGGAATTTCTACCTACGAAGTTTTTGTTTCCGCCTATAACGGAACAAATTTTATATCAAAATCAATAACAGTAACCGTTTTTGTAGCTTCTTCTATGATTTGGTCAGAAGAATTTAATGTAAATGGAGCACCAAATAGTGCTTATTGGGGCTATGATTTAGGAACAGGTGGCGATGGTTGGGGAAACAATGAATCGCAATATTACACCAACAGACCGGAAAATGTAATTGTGGAAGACGGTCATCTAAAAATTAAATTAATCAAAGAAAACTATAGCGGAAGCCAATATACTTCTGCCAGAATTAAAACACAGAATAAATTTTCGTTTCGATACGGGAAAGTAGAAATAAGAGCAAAACTTCCAACCGGTGGCGGAACTTGGCCGGCTTTATGGATGCTTGGAGACAACATTTCATCTGCGGGATGGCCTGGTTGTGGTGAAATTGACATCATGGAGCACGTTGGAAACAGTCAAAACCTTATTCACGGAACGCTTCACCATCCTGGTCATTCCGGTGGAAATGGCGATGGCGGAAGTGTAACTGTTCCAAATGTTTCTTCCGAATTTCATCTTTACACAGTAGATTGGAGAGCATCATCTATAAAGTTTTATGTTGATAATCAATTGTTTTATACTTTTTCTAACAATAGTAATTTACCATTTAATCAAAACTTCTTTCTGATTATAAATTGTGCCATGGGCGGAAATTTTGGAGGAGCAATCGATTCAAATTTTACACAATCCGTTTTTGAAGTCGATTATATCAGAATTTATCAATAATACAGTTTGTTTTGAGTTAGTTATTTTTCCTTGAAAAAAATGCTTCTGTAGCAATACGGAAGCATTTTAAGGAGAAATTTTATCCTCAAAAATAAAATCATAACTATCCTTCTTCTAAAAAGAGAAAGAAAAAAATCCAATATGAAAAAAATAATTTTTACCTCAATGAAAGCAATCGCAATTTTGGCATTCGTATTGTCGCTGTCTCAATGTAGTCAGTCTTCAGAAGATTCTCAACCAACGGATGATGATACTCCGGTTGGAACCAACGAAGTTGATTTTTGGCTTACCAAAGGAAACCAATCCGTTAAACTACAAAAGCAAAATGGATTATTAATTTTCGGAACACAACCAAATATAAATCCTGTAATTGAAGTAAAACCCAACATTACTTACCAAGAAATAGAAGGGTTTGGCTATTCATTAACCGGAGGAAGTGCCGAAGTGATCAATCAATTAAACGCAACTAAAAAACAAGAGTTGCTTCAAGAACTTTTTGGATCTGGCGAAAATGATATTGCAGTAAGCTATTTACGAATCAGTATCGGAGCTTCTGATTTAAACAGCACTGTTTTTTCATATAACGATTTGCCAGCCGGACAAACTGATTTGAATCTAGATCAATTTAGTTTGGCACCGGATATGACGCATTTAATTCCGGTTTTAAAAGATATTTTACTTATCAATCCAAACATTAAAATCATGGGAAGTCCATGGTCACCACCGGTTTGGATGAAAGATAACGGCAGTACAATCGGAGGAAGCCTTCAACCGCAATATTATGGTGTTTATGCACAGTATTTTGTAAAATTTATTCAAAAAATGCAAGAAGAAGGTATCAGAATCGATGCCATTACACCACAAAACGAACCATTACATCCCGGAAATAATCCCAGTATGTATATGACGGCAAATCAACAAGCAGATTTCATTAAAAATCACCTCGGACCTGCTTTTGCTGCAGCAAATATTAACACAAAAATTATTATTTATGACCACAATTGTGATCAGCCGGGTTATCCGATTGCTGTTTTAAATGATCCTGCAGCAAAAAGTTATATTACCGGTTCTGCTTTTCATCTTTATGGAGGTGATGTCAATGCAATGTCGCAAGTAAAAACGGCTCATCCTGACAAAGATTTATATTTTACAGAACAATATACTTCCAACACAGGTTCATTTGATGGCGATTTAAAATGGCATATTAAAAATGTAATCATCGGAACCATGAAAAATTGGAGTAAAAATGCATTAGAATGGAATTTGGCAAACAATGCTTCATTCGGTCCACACACCCCCGGAGGATGCACAACTTGCAAAGGAGCAATTACTATCAACAGTTCAAGCAGTTTTACAAGAAATGTTGCTTATTATATTATTGCTCATGCTTCCAAATTTGTTCCGGATGGTTCCGTTAGAATTGACAGTAATTCAATTGGAGATATTCATAGTGTAGCTTTCAGAACTCCACAAGGAAAAAAAGTATTAATTGTTTTAAATGAAGGAAATATAGCCCAGTCATTTAACATTAAATTCAACCAAAAATGGGTAACTTCTTCACTCGATGCGGGTGCAGTTGGAACGTATGTTTGGTAAAATAATAATCAGTAAAAAAACACAAAATGAAATTTTCTATCGCCTTATTATTGGTTTCCGCAGTTGTTCTCGGGCAAACAAAGAATAAACCCAATTCAGATAATCTACTGCCAAAACCGGTTACAATTTATACATCGGCTCCTGATTCCGACTTAAAAATGACCAAAACCGGACAGGAAACTTTTAAGCCCTACAGTCAACCTTTCGAAACACAATTGTGCGTTTTTGTTCATCCAAACAAAAAAAATCAAACTTTCTTAGGAATTGGAGGAGCAATAACTGATGCCAGTGCCGAAGTTTTTGCTAAATTATCCAAAGAAAAACAAGAAGAATTTTTGAATGCTTATTTTGATAAGGAAAAAGGTATCGGCTATACCATCATTAGAACTAACATCCACAGCTGCGATTTTAGTTCCGGAAGCTATACGTATGTAGAAGAAGGTGATAAAGAATTAAAAACTTTTTCTATCGAACACGACCGAGCTTTTAAAATTCCATTAATCAAAAAAGCAATGGCAAAAGCAGGTAAAACCACGTTTTATGCTAGTCCGTGGAGTCCGCCGGCTTTTATGAAAGATTCTAAAAATATGCTTAAAGGCGGCAAGTTATTACCAGAATTCTATCAGTCGTGGGCAAATTACTATGTAAAGTTTGTACAAGCTTATGAAAAAGAAGGCATTCCGGTTTGGGGTTTAACCATTCAAAATGAACCAATGGCAACTCAAATTTGGGAATCCTGCATTTATACTGCCGAAGAAGAACGCGATTTCTTAAAAAAATATTTAGGCCCAACATTGCATAAAAATGGATTAAAAGACCTAAAAATCACCGTGTGGGATCATAACAGAGATTTGCTTACGCAAAGAGCCAGCACCGTGTTAGATGATCCTGAAGCGGCCAAATATGTGTGGGGAATTGGTTTCCATTGGTATGAAAACTGGAGCGGCGGAAATCCGATGTTTGAAAATGTTGGAAAAGTACACCAAATGTATCCGGATAAAAATTTATTGTTCACCGAAGGTTGTGTAGAAAAATTCTCTGCCGAAAAATACCAATTTTGGGCAAACGGTCAACGTTACGGTCGTTCAATGATACACGATTTTAATAACGGAACCGTAGGTTGGACCGATTGGAATATTTTATTAGACCAAAACGGTGGACCAAATCACGTAGGAAACTTTTGTTTTTCACCAATTCATGGCGATACATCAACCGGAGAACTGATTTATACTCCATCGTATTATTTCATTGGACATTTTTCAAAATTTATCAAACCGGGAGCAAAAAACATTAGTAATTCGGTTAGCCGAAGTCAATTAATTGCCACTACTTTTCAAAATCCAAATGGAGAATTAGTAACCGTTGTTATGAATGAATCCGACAAAGAATTAACCTATTTATTAAGCAATAATAGTCAAGTGAGTGAATTGAAAATTCCGGCAAAAGCGATACAGACATTGGTTTATTAAATTTTTATGTTGTAATCATGTAAAATAAATAGTTAAAAGTAAAGACTATATTTCCCTAAACCTGACAGGTTTTAAAATCTGTCAGGTTTAAATTTTAAAAAAACAAATATGAATAAAAAGACAATTTTAGTATTGATTATTTTACTTTCAATTAGTTCTTTTTCACAAGATAAATTGATTGAACAAAAGGTGGAAAATCTTTTGAAACAAATGACGTTGGAAGAAAAAATTGGTCAACTTAATCAATATACAGGTGATGGTGGTGCCACTGGGCCAATTACCATAAACCCAAACAAACAAGCAGAAATCAAACAAGGTTTAATCGGTTCCATGCTCAATGTGATGGGAGTTCAACACACGCGTCAATACCAAGAATTAGCCATGCAATCCCGATTAAAAATTCCTTTACTTTTTGGTTTAGATGTGGTGCACGGTTATAAAACCACTTTTCCACTTCCTTTGGCCGAAGCAGCCAGTTGGGATTTAGAAGCTATCGAAAAATCAGCCAGAATTGCAGCAATTGAAGCTTCTGCAAACGGAATTCACTGGACGTTTGCTCCCATGGTCGATATCGGCCGTGATCCACGTTGGGGAAGAGTCATGGAAGGTGCAGGAGAAGATACCTACTTAGGTTCCAAAATAGCATTTGCTCGTGTAAAAGGCTTTCAAGGAAAAAAATTAGGTGATTTAGATGCCGTAATGGCTTGTTCCAAACATTTTGCAGCTTACGGAGCTGCTTTGGGAGGAAGAGATTATAATTCCGTCGACATGAGCGAACGAATGCTTTGGGAAACTTATTTGCCACCTTTCAAAGCCACTGTTGATGCCGGTGTTGCCACGTTTATGAACTCTTTTAACGACTTAAACGGAATTCCAGCCACCGGAAATGCCTATTTGCAACGTGATATTTTAAAAGGCAAATGGAATTTCAAAGGTTTTGTGGTTTCCGATTGGGGTTCAATCGGCGAAATGATTGCTCATGGCTATGCAAAAAACGGTAAAGAAGCAGCATTGTCTGCCATTACAGCCGGTAGCGATATGGATATGGAAAGTAATGCCTATCGCTATAATTTAGCCGCTTTGGTCAACGAAGGAAAAGTAGATATTGCTCTCGTAGATGATGCCGTTCGACGCATTTTATACAAAAAATTCGAATTAGGTTTATTTGATGATCCGTACCGCTTTTCCAATGCGGAAAGACAAAAAAAAGCATTGAACAATCCTGAACACACAAAATTTGCTCGTGAAATTGCGGCAAAAAGTATTGTTTTACTCAAAAACGAAAACAATTTGCTTCCGCTTTCCAAGCAAATCAAAACCATTGCTTTTATTGGTCCAGCCGTAAAGCCAGCTCGAGGAAACCACGGGTTTTGGTCGATTGATGTGAAAGAAGTCGATTCAACCTACATCATTTCACAATGGAAAGGATTAGAAAATAAAGTCGGCAAAAACACCAAACTACTTTATGCCAGAGGTTGCGGTTTCGAAGATACCAGTAAAGCCGGTTTTGACGAAGCCATTGCCGTTGCCAAACAAGCCGATGTTGTTATTCTAACAATTGGTGAACGTTGGGACATGAGCGGCGAAGCCAAAAGCCGAAGCAGTATTCAATTACTCGGCGTGCAGGAAGATTTAGTAAAAGCCATTCACGCCACCGGAAAACCAATGGTCGTGCTCATTAATGCCGGAAGACCACTTGTTTTTGATTGGACAGCCGATAACGTTCCAGCCATTCTTTATACGTGGTGGTTAGGTAGCGAAGCCGGAAATGCCATTGCCGATGTGCTTTTTGGCGATTATAATCCGTCTGCCAAGTTACCAATGACTTTCCCGAGAAGTGAAGGACAAATTCCCATTTACTACAATTATTTCAACACCGGAAGACCTTCAAAAGAAGAAAATCATACCAATTATGTTTCGGCGTATATCGATTTAAAAAACTCACCTAAATTTCCCTTCGGATATGGGTTGAGTTATACCACATTTGAGTATTCTAATCTTCAACTTTCATCTTCAAAAATAAAAGAATCAGAAAAAATCACACTTTCATTTCAACTAAAAAATACGGGAAAAGTAGCTGGTGAAGAGGTTGTTCAACTATATATTCAAGACAAATTTGCTTCAGTAGTACGTCCTGTTAAAGAGTTGAAAGACTTTCAAAAAATAAAACTTCAACCCAACGAAACAAAAACAATTACGTTTATAATCGACAAAGAAAAACTCTCATTCTACAACCAAAAATTAGATTGGATAGCCGAACCGGGCGAGTTTGAAGTCATGATCGGAACTTCTTCTGCTGATATTCGTTTAAATCAACTGTTTGAATTAATAAATTAAAAAGATGAAAATTTTCATTTTAGTAGTGTTGTTCTTTAGCAATGAAATTTATGCAGAAGTTAAACTAGCTTCAATTTTTGCAGACAATATGGTGTTGCAACGTGACATTAAAATACCAATTTGGGGTTGGGCAGCGGTTAATGAACATATTACAGTTCAATTTCACAACCAATCAAAATCCACCAAGGCAGATCATAACGGAAAATGGATTATTTATTTAGACAAAGAAAATGCCGGCGGACCATTTGTTTTAAATGTCAAAGGCAAAAACACCATCCAAATTAAAAATATCTTAGTTGGCGAAGTTTGGATTTGCTCCGGACAATCAAACATGGAATGGACAGTCGGACAAGCTGAAAATGCAACCGAAGAAATTGCATCAGCCAATTTTTCAATCATTCGACACATAAAAATTCCTAAAGAAGTTAATAGTCAGCCCAATAGCGATTTTAAAACTACGCCATGGGAAGTTTGTTCACCACAAACTGTTGAAAATTTTACCGCTATTGGCTATTTTTTTGCAAAAGAATTGACTCAAGAAGTGGCCATTCCAATTGGTCTAATTAATGCTTCTTGGGGCGGAACCAATATTGAAACGTGGATTAGCAAACAAGGTTTTGAATCGGAGGTAGAGTTTCAGGAAATGATTCAAACCATGCCAAAAATTAACTTAGATTCACTTTTAAAACTAAAAATAGAATCAGCCGAAAGACAAATCGAAAGCATACAAAATGCCAAACTAGATTCAAAAAAAGCAGCATCATTCAACTTAGTTGATGTAAACGATTCAACTTGGCCCGAAATGCAACAACCCGGCATTTGGGAAACACAACAATTAGGAAATTTTGACGGTGTTGTCTGGTTGCGAAAGCAGTTTCATTTAGAAAAGGCAACCAACGCAATTATCCTAGAAATTCCGGCAATTGATGATAACGATATTACCTACGTGAACGGAATTAAAATTGGTCAAACAAACGGCTGGGATAAAAAAAGAACCTATCAAATTCCGGCAGAAATTCTCAAAACCGGACAAAATACAATTGCTATTCGCATAGAAGATAATGGCGGCGGTGGCGGAATTCATGGCAACGAAAACGAATTGAAATTAATCTTCCAAAACAAAGAAATTCCCCTCGCAGGAAAATGGAAATTTCAAGTAGAATCAATTAAAAACAGCATCAACGAAAATGATTTTCCTTCGCTTTGCTACAATGCAATGATTCATCCGCTCATTCCGTTTGCATTCAAAGGAGTACTTTGGTATCAAGGCGAGAGCAATGCAGCCAGAGCCTATCAATATCGAAAAGCTTTTCCGTTATTAATCCACGATTGGCGACAAAAATGGCAAACAGATTTCCCATTCTATTTTGTTCAATTGGCAACCTTTACAACTGTGGGAAACAGCAACCAAGGCTGTGATTGGGCAGAATTGCGAGAAGCTCAAACTCAAACATTAGCCCTAAAAAACACCGGAATGGTTGTAACGACCGACATTGGTGATCCAACCGACATTCATCCCAAAAACAAACAAACAGTTGGTAAGCGACTGTCAACCATTGCCTTACACCATTTACACCAAAAAAATAAAATACATAACGGTCCAACGTTTCAGTCTTTTCAAAAAAATGAAAACCAATTAATCATTACTTTTCAAAACACAGGAAAAGGATTGACAACCACCAACGATTACGGATTTGTATATGGGTTTGAAATCGCCGGACAAGATCAGCATTTTCAAACCGCCAAAGCCTATATCAAAAACAATAAAATAATCGTAAGTAGCGATAAAGTGCCAAACCCTGTTGCCGTTCGTTTCGGTTGGATTGGCGATGCATCGCATTGCAATTTGTTCAATATAGAAGGATTTCCTGCCGTTCCATTTCGTTCAGACAATTGGAAAATAAGCACAGAAACCGTCAAATATACCATTTCAACCCACTAATTTTTTTCAACTTCATATTTGTTTTCTTAAAAGGCATTCAGCATTTGTTGAGTGCTTTTTTTGTGGGCGTTCCCCAAGGGTCGGGCTTTCCGCTCTATCTTTTGTTCCGCAAGCTCCACAAAAGGATGCCGCTGCAATCCCTAACGCAAATCCTGCTCAAAAAGAAAATTTAGTATATTTGAAGAACAAACAAACAACTATGCGATTTCTACTTCTCTCCGTTTTTTTATTCATATCCGGACTAAATTTTAGTCAAAATTACCAACAATACGTCAACCCATTTATCGGAACAGGCGGAACCGGACACGCATTTCCCGGAGCAACCGTACCATTCGGAATGGTTCAACTTTCTCCAGACACCCGCATCGACGGTAGTTGGGAAGGCTGTTCCGGCTATCATTATTCCGACAACCGAATTTATGGTTTCTCGCACACACATCTCAATGGAACCGGCGTTTCAGATTATGGTGATATTTTGCTCATGCCAACCATGGGCGAACCTTCCTTTGACAACAAAATCTATTCCTCTACTTTTTCTCATACCAACGAAAAAGCATCCGCCGGATTTTATTCTGTAAAATTAGATAAACACAATATTGATGTTCGTTTAACCACGTCAACCAGAATAGGTTTTCACGAATATACATTCAATGAAAGTGGTTTAGCAAATATTATCTTGGATTTAAACCATCGAGATAAGTTATTAGAAGGTAAAATCCGAGTTATTAATGACAGAACTATTGAAGTTTTACGAAGAAGTGAAGCTTGGGCAAGTAATCAATATGTTTATGCTAGGATTGAATTTAATCAAAAAATGGCAGTTTCAAGAGTCAATAAGTCAGATTCGGAAAATCTTGAAATAGTCGGAATGAGTTTCTCCAAAAAAGTCAAAAAAGGTGAAAAACTACTCCTAAAAGTAGCCCTTTCACCCACCGGGTACGAAGGAGCACAACTCAACAGCACCGAAATCCCACATTGGGACTTTGAAAAAGTAAAAAAAGCTGCCGAACAAATGTGGAACAAAGAACTCTCCAAAATTGAAGTCACTTCTTCCGATAAAAATAAACTCACTATTTTCTATACGGCTTTGTATCACACGATGATGCAACCCAACATCGCTCAGGATTTAGACGGAAAATACCGAGGTCGCGACAACAAAATTCATCAAGCCGAAGGATTTGATTATTACACCGTTTTTTCCCTTTGGGATACCTTTCGAGCCGCTCATCCGCTTTATACGTTGATTGATAAAAAGCGAACATCCGATTACATCAACACCTTTATCAAACAATTTGAACAAGGCGGCCGCTTACCCGTTTGGGAACTCGCTTCTAACGAAACCGATTGTATGATTGGTTATCATTCCGTTTCTGTGATTGCTGATGCAATGGTCAAAGGCATCAAAGGTTTTGATTATGAAAAAGCCTATGAAGCCGCCAAACATTCCGCTATGCTCGATCATTTAGGGTTGGATGCCTACAAAAAACAAGGTTTTATTTCAATTGATGATGAACATGAAAGTGTTTCCAAAACCTTAGAATATGCGTACGACGATTGGTGCATCGCTCAAATGGCTCAATTATTAGACAAAAAAGAAGATTATCAGTATTTTATGCTTCGTTCTCAAAATTGGAAAAACCTTTTCAATTGGGAAACCGGATTCATTCAACCCAAAAAAAATGGCGGTTGGGATAAACCTTTTGACCCAAAAGAAGTGAACAATAATTACACTGAAGCGAATGGCTGGCAATACACGTTTTTTGTACCGCAAGATATTGATGGAATGATAGAAGCAATGGGTGGAAATGAAAAATTTGAAGCCAAATTAGACGAAATGTTCAACAGTGTCAGCGAAACTTCCGGTCGTCATCAAGTCGACATCACCGGTTTAATCGGGCAATATGCTCACGGAAACGAACCGAGTCATCATGTAGCCTATTTGTACAATTATGTAGGTAAACCTGAAAAAACAAAAGAGAAAGTACATTTTATTTTAGACAATTTCTACAAAAATGACCCCGACGGCTTAATCGGCAACGAAGATTGCGGACAAATGAGTGCGTGGTATGTGTTGAGTTCGATGGGGATTTATAATGTAACTCCTGGTCAACCAAATTGGACGACATCAGAGCCTTATTTTGAAAAAATAAAAGTGAATTTTGAAAATGGTGAAGCTGTAGATGTAATAAAAAATAATAATAAAGAACTAGGTTTTTTTATTAAGAGACCAATTGATACATCCGACTACTATTATTCTAGAATACTTTCAGTTGTTCCAGTTATTCATGCTGAAAGTAAATCTTTTAAAGATAAAATGACGATTGAAATTACTCATTCTACTTTATCTGAAAGAAAATTTAGAGGACAAGCTGTATATTATCGTGTTATTGATGAATTAAATAAAAATTCAGAATTTAAACCCTACTTTGAACCATTTGAAATTTCTAAAACATCAACAATTGAAACTTACTTTAGAGAATCAATTGAGTCAAAAGGACCTTTGAGTGCAACTGTTTCAGCCACTTTCTTCAAAAAACCAAACAATTTCACCATCGATATCAAATCAACATACAATCCGCAATACCACGCCGGTGGTCCGGAAGGCTTGATTGATGGTATTTTTGGAACAGAAAACTGGCGAAAAGGCGATTGGCAAGGTTATCAAATCCACGATTTTGAAGCAATCATCGATATGCAATCCACCCGTGAAATCAATCAAATTACCGCCAATTTTCTACAAGATACCCGTTCGTGGATTTTAATGCCAACCAAAGTGGAGTATTATATCTCAGATGATAATGTGAATTTTACGCTTTTCGACACACAAAACAATACAATTGACCCGAAAGACTACAATTCCATCATCAAAGGATTTAAAAGCATCAAAAAACATGTAAAAGCTCGCTACGTAAAAGTAAAAGCCACCAACTTCGGTAAGTTACCCGAATGGCATCAAGGTTTTCCGTTTGATGGGGAAGCGTTTATTTTTGTGGATGAAATTACGGTGGAATGACCTCCCCCCAACCCCCTCCAAAGGAGGGGGAGACGAGACGTTTATAAAATGCGGAAATATTTTGATTAATAATCCGTTTCAATCCATTTTAAGCGAAGCGGATCAAAAAAATCAGCGGAAATCTATTAAATCATTCTAATCCGTGTTCCATTGAAAGAGTTTTCAGTCAAAGTCGCACTTTATTGCATCAAAAAATCTGTAAAAATCTGCGTTTTGCAAAGCAAATCAGTTCAATCCGCGTTCCAATAAAAGATTTCTATTACAGTCGCAGTTTATTGCATCAATAAATCCGTTTCAATCCATTTCAAGTGAATCAAATCAAAAAATAAGCGGAAATCTATTAAATCCTTACTATCCGTGTTCCATTTAAAGGTTTACTTGTTTTCTGTGAGCAACTAATCCTTCCAACCCCAAGGCGACTCAGGATTTTCAACTGTTTCACTCAAATCAAAAGACACCGAAAAAACCCGATCTGTTCCAATTCTGCGTAAATTATATGTAAAAGCTTTTTCATCAACCGTTATCCACCAAACATTCATTGAAGCATACGGAATCAATTCGCTCGTAAATTCATCAGCCGGGAAAAACTGAATGTTGTGAAGTCCTCCATTGGTTGAGGTTCCGCCATATTGCGTTACTTTATCCGGTTTGCCGTTTTCCTTACGATGGTCGTGTTTGAGTGTGATTTTACCATTTTTATAGGTCAATACCCAAGTTCTGGATTTATCATCACCCACAAAAAACGGAATTCGGATTTTATTTTTTCCACAGCTTTTTACGTGCATGACTAGCTTTTTTCCACGAAATTCATCGTTCGCAGGAGCTTCAATTATTTCGCCTTCAAACGATTTTCCGCAATGTTTTTGAAGTGTTTCCCAGAATTTTTGGGTTTCAGATTTCTGTTGGGCATTCATTGAAAAGGAAATCAATAAAGCCAATAAAAAAGTCCATTTTTTCATACAATTGTTTTTTTGTGAAGATAAGAAAAAATCTCAAATTCGTATTTTGTATCTTTATCAAAAAGAAAAAAATGATTGTTTCACTCATTCAAGCTCCCTTAGTTTGGGAAAATCCATCCGAAAACCGACTTTATTTTGAACAAAAGATAAAGGCAATTTCGCAACATACCAATTTAATTGTACTTCCAGAAATGTTTACCTCCGGATTTACAATGAATCCAAAACACGTTGCGGAAACAATGCAAGGCGAAACGATTGCGTGGTTAATTGAACTTGCAAAAGCAAATAACGCTGCTATAACTGGCAGTTTAGTCATCCAAGAAGGGGAGCTTTTTTTTAACCGTATGGTATTTGTTTTCCCATCCGGAAAAGTGGAGTATTACGACAAAAGACATCTTTTCACCTTAGCCGGCGAAGAAAAAGTCTATCAACCCGGAAAAGAAAAAAAGATAATTGAATATAATAACTGGAAAATCTGTTTGCAAGTGTGTTACGATTTGCGTTTTCCTGTTTTTGCCAGAAATACCGAAGACTATGATTTGCTGATTTATGTAGCAAATTGGCCAAAAGTAAGAACAAATGCGTGGGACATTTTACTGAAAGCCAGAGCGGTAGAAAATTTAACATACGTGATTGGTGTAAACAGAATTGGATTTGATGATAACGAGCACGAATATGTTGGCCACTCACAAGTGATTGATGAATTAGGGAATTATCTCTTGGAACCGCAATTAAATGAACATGTTTTTCATGTTGATTTAGACAAAGAAAAAATGCTTGAAACGCGAAAAAAATTGAATTTTTTGAATGATCGGGATGATTTTTCTATTTCTTCTTGAAAAATGAGACTGAAAACTCCAACTACTCATCCGTTCAAAACCTGAAACTTGAAACTTCAAACCTTAAACTTTCATCAACCACCAGTAAACTTCAACGTTTGATCAACATCCCAATTTGCTCTCACTTCAACGGGTGTCGGAAAATATTTGACTTCTTCGGTTTGGCGTTTTTCTAAATAGTTTCCGGTATCCCAAATTTTGTTTTTGTTTTCGTCATAGATGATTCTAACCGTAAACATGGCAGGTTGCACAAGGTTAAAATCTAGAACTGTTTCTCCTTCCGAATAGGCTGAGGCCAAAACTTTTCCTTTGTCATCTGTCAATTCAACAATGATTGGAAACGATTTTATTCCTTCCAATTGAAGACGGAGATTACCATAATCTGCAACATCTCTGGTTGAAACTCGATAGCCGGTAGAATCGCTTTCTCTTTCTAATAAATCAGTAAAAGCACCTTTTTCAAGGGTGAAACTATACTTTTCAACTGGTTCTCTTTTAAAATCAATTTCAACTTCTTGTTTTAATTCATCATATTTGGTAGTAAATGCAATAGCAACAGAATCCTTATTAATCAATTTAATTTTTGAGTCATCAATTTTTATCAATGGAATTGAACTACTGAGCGTAAATTTATCCCTAAAATGCAAAGTACCACTTTGTTTCGCTTTAATGCTAAGTGTATCTGCTTTTTGATTTTTCATCTTCACGTTAAATTCCTTTTCAAAATCATTCCGAATTATTTTTAACGAAAGTGAATCGGTTTTTATGGGTTTAAACCAAATTTGAACAGAATCCTTTCCTTCAAAAGGCGTAATGACTGTTGGAATAACTTCGTTACCGTTTTTCAATTCTGCTTTGAGGTTGTCGGCTTTTCCTTGATGACCAACAATTATTCGGTTTCCCGAAGCTTGTGATGGTTTCAAAGGCTTAAAAGGAAGCACTTCTTTAAACAACTCCAACTCATACGCAAAATCACTAGGAATGGTTATCGTTTCACTAAAAAATGCAATTTTGTCAGATTTAGGGTCGTATTTGTTGTTGCTACTCTCATCTTTCATGGCTACTAAAAGATAGTTTCCTTCCTTTAAATTTTCAAGTTTGAAAGTTTTACTGCTATCTAATGTGTTGGTAATGTATCGTGGAGCTTCTTTATAAATGATGGAATCGTAGAATTTTTCGTTTTTTTCATATAGCATAACCGAAACGAAATTATCAGTTTTTAAATCAAAAGCATCTTTAATTGTGCCGTTTAATTCAAGCGAATCAATGTAGGTTCCGGTAGAAAAAATATACTTGAATTGTTGATACGGATTTCCTTCGTTGTTATCCTGTATACTATTTCCAAAATTGAAACTATAGGTAGTATTTTCAAGTAATGTGTCTTTTATGGTGATCGTAATTTCTTTTGAAGCAACCGATGGCGTTATCAGCGGTTGAAGTTTCATAGGCGGCGAAATAATCAATTGCTTGTTCGCGTCTTTCAACTTTACATATTCATCAAATTGAAGTTTAATGACGTTTCCTTTAAAATTTGTTGAAAAATTCTTAGGTTCACTTAGCCTCAAAACAGGTGCAAGGGTGTCTTTCATGCCACCGGTAATAAAACCTCGCTTGGCACAGCCCGTAAACAAAACCGAAATAAGAAGCAGAAAAATAATTCGCATAATTTTACCAAACACTTAAAGTTGCCACAAAATAACAATTATATTTAGTGTAAATGAAATGTTTTAGGTTTTTCTTTGCTTATGATTAGTGAGTATAGGCCATGCAAATAATACTCAAACGTGCTCCGGGTATTTTGAGTATGGCTTTTCCGCATTGTTCTAATGTTGAACCGGTTGTAATAACATCGTCAATCAAGAGAAAATGCTTGTTGTGATGATTTTCGGCGAATTCAACTTCAAAAATGGTTTTTTTAGCCTCAGTTCTTTCTAAAAAGGACTTTTTGGTTTGAGTTACAGAATACGTATTTCGGTGTAAAATATCATCATAAAAGGGTATTTGTAATGATTTTGAAAGTGATTGACCAAATGAGGTTAACTGATTGTATCCTCGTTCTTTCATTCTCTTTTTATGTAAAGGAACCGGAATAATTGCATCAAATTTTAAATCGGAGTGAATTTTTTGAAGCTCTTCTCCATACCAATCACCTAAAAAAGTTCCCACTTGCTGACGATTTCTGTATTTTAAATGATGAATAAGTTCTTGCACCATTCCTTTTTTATGAAAATAAAGCAAGGCAGAAGCATGTTCTAACGGTAAACGACCATAAAATGTTCGTAAAACCTCGTTGTCTGGAATTTCAGTGTGTCTTGTGAGTGGTAATTGATGTCTGCACCGTGCACAAACATAAATTTCATTGGTAAACAAAGGATTTTTGCAGGCGAAGCAAACTTCTGGATAGAATAAATGGAGTATACTTTTCAGCATTTTGGCTTGTATTAGGTTCGAAATGGCGTTTAGTTGAGCAACAAAAATATGATTTTTTTTAAAACTTTAACAACTATGCGACATATCTACACACTTTTTATATTTTTGCACCATTATGGCAAAACAAGAAGATAATTTTAAGAATGTAATTTCACATGCAAAAGAGTACGGATTTATTTTTCCGTCCAGTGAAATTTATGACGGTTTAAGTGCCGTTTACGATTATGCTCAAAACGGAGCAGAATTAAAGAAAAACATCAGAGAATATTGGTGGAAATCGATGGTGCAAATGCATGAAAACATCGTGGGAATTGATGCCGCGATTTTTATGCATCCAACCACTTGGAAAGCTTCCGGACACGTGGATGCGTTCAATGACCCGTTGATTGACAACAAAGATTCGAAAAAAAGATACCGTGCTGATGTGTTAATTGAGGATTATGCCGAAAAATTAAACCAAAAAGCACAAAAAGAAATCGATAAAGCCAGAGAACGTTTTGGTGATGCTTTTGATGAGGCTCAATATGTTGCAACCAATCCTCGTGTGATGGAATACAAAGCCAAACAACGCGAAATTTTGGAAAGAATGGCTCGTTCGTTAGGCAATGAAGATTTGGCCGATGTAAAGGCTTTAATTGAAGAATTAGAAATCGCTTGTCCGGAATCTGGTTCCCGAAATTGGACCGAAGTGCGTCAGTTTAACTTGATGTTCGGAACCAAATTAGGAGCTTCTGCCGATTCTGCTATGGATTTATATTTGCGTCCGGAAACTGCTCAAGGAATTTTTGTGAATTTCTTAAACGTACAAAAATCGGGTCGTATGAAAATTCCATTTGGAATTGCTCAAACAGGAAAAGCGTTTAGAAACGAGATTGTTGCTCGTCAATTCATCTTCCGTATGCGTGAATTTGAACAAATGGAGATGCAATTTTTCGTGAAACCGGGCGAAGAAATGAAATGGTATGACTACTGGAAAGAAACCCGTTTAAAATGGCATTTATCGCTTGGTTTAGGTAGAGAAAATTACCGTTTTCACGACCATGAAAAATTAGCTCATTATGCTAATGCTGCGGCGGATATCGAATTTAATTTCCCATTCGGATTTAAGGAATTGGAAGGAATTCATTCCAGAACCGACTTCGATTTAAAAGCACACGAACAATATTCAGGAAAGAAATTACAATATTTTGATACTGAGGAAAATAAAAACTATGTTCCGTATGTAGTAGAAACTTCAGTTGGTTTAGATCGTATGTTTTTGGCTGTTTTCGCTAATTCATTAACAGAAGAAGCCTTAGAAGACGGTTCAACTAGAACAGTTTTGCGTTTACCATCGGTTTTAGCACCAACCAAAGCAGCCATTTTACCTTTGGTAAAAAAGGACGGTTTGCCTGAAATTTCACGTAAAATTGTAGAAGAATTGAAATGGGATTTCAATGTAGCCTATGATGAAAAAGATGCCGTGGGTCGTCGTTACAGAAGACAAGATGCATTAGGAACACCGTTTTGCATCACAGTGGATCATCAAACGATAGAAGACGAAACGGTTACCATTCGTCACCGAGATTCGATGCAACAAGATCGTGTGAAAATTTCTGAATTAAGAGATATCATCTCAAATGAAGTTTCAATGCGAAATTGGTTGATGAAAATGTAATAACCATTCAATAATATGTAATAAGGCTTTCCTATCGGGAAGCCTTATTTGTTTAAATTTGCAAGACATTTTTGGATTATGGAATCGAATGATTTTCAAAATTACTTTTATTTTTTAGTTGCTGCACTTGTTTTGGTTGTGGGAATAGCTCTTATTTTGGGATATAAACTGTTTAAATCCCTGAAAAGAAAAGAAGCTATCGAATCGCAATTTCAGCAATTAGAAGATAAAGTCAGCAATTTACAACTGGAAACGTTGGAGGCAAAACTCAATCCGCATTTGTTTAAAAACATCTTGAATTCTATTCAATCGCATGCTTATCAAACCTATTTTGCATTAGATAAACTAGCGAATGTGTTGGATTATATTTTATACGAAAGTCGAAAAAAATTCGTCACACCAAAAGATGAAATTGAATTTGCTTGTAACTTAATAGAAATCAATAAAATAAAAGTCAGTCCGCTTTTTGAATTAAAGGTAAAAATGAAGGTAAAGGAAGAAGAATTACTTTACAATCAAAAGTTAATTGCTCCGATGATTTCTATCGATTTAATTGAAAATGCATTCAAACACGCCGATTTACAAAGTGCGGATGCTTTTATTTCCATCGTATTTGAATTTAAAGAAAGTGTTTTTAGTTTAACCGTTTCCAACAAAATTTCTCGAAAATCAAAATTAGAGAAAGAAAAAGGAGGTTTTGGAACACAAACTCTTGAACAAAGATTAAAAATCATCTACAAAGATCATTTTAAACTGGATCGATTTGTAGAAAAAGACGTTTATATTGCTCACTTAAAAATTAATTTACTTGAACACAAAGCTGAAATGCTTGCTGCTCGACGATGAGTTGCCCGGATTAACTTATTTGAAAATGCTTTGCGAACAAATTCCTGAATTGGAAGTAGTCAAAGCATTTAACAACCCCGATGTGTTTTTAAGTGAAATCCCCGAATTAGATTTTGATTTATGCATTTTAGACATCGAAATGCCAATGATTTCGGGCATTGAAGTGGCAAATCTATTACAAGGAAAACTTATCATTTTTGCTACAGCTTACAAAGAATTTGCGTTGGATGCTTTTGAATTGGATGCAGTGGATTATCTGCAAAAACCCATCAAAAAAGAGCGATTGCAAATGGCTGTTCAAAAGGCGTTGAAAAGAATTCAGCAGGAAATTCCAACCAAGAAATTTACTCAACTACAAGCAGATAAAGGTAAAATACTATTATATTTCGACAAAATCAACTACGTCAAAACCGCCTCGATTGATAGCAGAGACAAAGAAGTTTTGCTGAATGATGGCTCAACCGTTATTTTAAAAAATATTTCTTTCGAAAAATTACTGGAATTATTGCCAACTTCAGATTTTTGCCGAATTAACAAACACGAAATCATCAAACTTAGTATTGTTCAGTTTTTTTCAGCTGATTTGATTACTACAAATTGTACTTTAAGAGAGAAAAACCTTGTGCTTACGTTAGGAAATTCATTCAAAAAGGATTTTTTGTCAAAACTAACTTTATAAGTTGTTACATTTTTTTGCCCTTTCATTACAAAAATGAAATGTCCTATTTCAGTAGCGGATTTTACTATTTTGAAATGATAGAATTTTGAGAAAATTAATTGATTTTCTCATGAAAAACTTTAAAAACTCTTTCTTTTATATTTTAATCATTGGTGGTTTTTCTGCCTTAATGTATTGGATTGCCGTTCAAGGCGAAAAACTTGAATACAATAGAAATATTGAAGTCGTTTCTACCAATTTATCACAATGGGATTCGTTTTTAGAATCAATTACACACAACATTCATCATCCGTTAGCGATATTATTGGCTCAAATTGTGACTATTATTTTAGTAGCCAGAATGTTTGGATGGATTTGTAAAAAAATCGGTCAACCTTCAGTTATTGGTGAGATTATTGCCGGAATTGTTCTAGGACCTTCGTTATTCGGCATGTATTTTCCTGAATTTTCAGCCAATCTTTTTCCTGCTGAGTCATTGGGAAATTTACAATTTCTTAGCCAAATAGGGCTTATTTTATTCATGTTTGTAATCGGAATGGAGTTAGACCTCAAAGTGCTTCAAAACAAAGCTCATGACGCAGTTGTAGTGAGTCATGCCAGTATCATTATTCCATTTGCTTCAGGGATGGGATTGGCTTATTACATTTATGAATCGTTTGCTCCCGAAGGAGTTCAATTTGCTTCTTTTGGTTTATTTTTGGGAATTGCGATGAGTATTACGGCTTTTCCGGTTTTAGCAAGAATTGTTCAAGAACGCGGCATACACAAAACCCGCTTGGGAACGATGGTCATAACTTGTGCCGCAGCAGATGATATTACTGCATGGTGTTTGTTGGCTGCGGTTATTGCCATTGTTAAAGCAGGTTCATTTGTGAGTTCGCTTTATATCATTGCTTTAGCGGCTATTTATGTGTTGTTGATGCTAAAATTGGTTCGACCCTTCTTAAAAAGAGTTGGCGAACTATATGCCACAAAAGAAAAATTGAGTAAACCAGTCGTAGCCATCTTTTTTGTAACACTAATTGTTTCTTCGTATGCTACGGAAATTATTGGTATTCACGCCTTGTTTGGTGCGTTTATGGCAGGTGCAATTATGCCGGATAATATGCGATTCAGAACTCTTTTTATCGAAAAAGTAGAAGATGTTTCCATCGTGTTGCTTTTACCCTTGTTTTTTGTTTTTACGGGTTTGCGTACCGAAATCGGACTTTTAAATGATCCTTATTTGTGGAAAGTGACGGGTTTAATCATTTTAGTGGCAGTTGTTGGAAAATTTGTTGGAAGTGCTTTAGCTGCCAAATTTGTGGGTCAGAATTGGCGTGACAGTTTAACCATTGGTGCATTAATGAACACCAGAGGTTTAATGGAATTGGTCGTTTTAAACATTGGGTTTGATTTAGGAGTGCTCACGCCCGAAGTTTTTGCGATGATGGTCATCATGGCGTTAGTAACCACATTTATGACCGGTCCGGCATTAAATTTAATTGACCTAATTTTCAAAAAACCAACTGATGAAACCATTCCGGCTGAAGTTATTGATGCCGGAAAATATAAATTATTGTTTTCGTTTGGAGATAGTCAGAGTGGTAAAGCATTGTTGCGTTTGGGACATTTTTTTACTAAAAAACAAGGTGAAAATGCGTTGATTACAGCCATGCACTTGACACCTACCAGCGAAATCAATCAAATTAATATTGAAGAGTATGAAAGGGAAAGTTTTGACCCCGTTTTGAACGAAGCAAAAAATATGAATCAACCACTTTCCACTTTTTTTAAAGCATCGAATGATATTGATTCTGACATTGCCAAAACGGCCAATCAAGGCGATTTTGATTTGCTTTTAATCGGTTTGGGACAATCAATGTTTGAAGGAAGTTTTTTAGGTAAAATTTTAGGATTTACTACCAGAATTATCACACCAGATCGTATTTTAAATACAATAGCCGGGAAGGATAATATTTTTGAAGAATCGATTTTTGATGATAGAACCCGTCAAATTTTAATGAAAAGCGAAGTTCCGGTTGGTATCTTAGTGGATAAAAAATTCACCAAAGCAGACATTATTTTTGTTCCTATTTTTGATAAAAGTGATGCTTATTTGATAAATTATGCTCAAAAACTCATTCACAACAACGAATCTCAGATTACGATTTTAGATTCTAAAGGATTAATCAAAAATAACCCGGAAATTAAAGAAATGATCCGTTCCATTGAACAAAAAGCACCTAATCACATTACGCTGCTAAATGAACAAAAAATCGAAAAAGAATTTTTGCTCAAGCAGGATTTGATGTTGATTAGTCTCAACAGCTGGAAAAAATTGGTTGAAACTAGAGGAATTTGGTTGAGCAACACACCTTCAACACTAATAATTCAGAAATAAAACATTACAAAAATGAAAAAATCCCAAACTCACTCGAATTTGGGATTTTTCTTTTTAAACATTTTCTTTAATAAATTCCTCAGAAAAAGCTTTGATTTGATCGCGAACCCTTCTGAATTCTGCAATTAGTTCCTTTGCGGTTCCTGATGCTTTTGACGGATCTTCAAAACTATGGTGAATTGTTTTTGTTTTGGTTGGGAAAAAAGGACAAGCTTCTTTGGCATTATCACAAACGGTTATCACATAATCAAATTCAATATCGGCATATTCATCCACGTGATTAGAAGTGTGTTTGGAAATATCAATACCATCTTCTGCCATTATACCTATTGCAAACGGATTTAGTCCGTGTACTTCCACACCGGCACTGTAAACCTGTGCTTTATCGTTAGCAAAATGCTTTAAATAACCATGAGCCATTTGGCTTCTGCACGAATTTCCGGTGCATAGAACGAGAATTTTTTTCATTTTATTTGTAGTATTTGTGTTTTAACCAAAAAGATACTCTTACCAGCAAAATCAATGCAGGTACTTCCACAAGAGGGCCAATGACACCCGTAAAGGCTTGTCCGCTATTCAATCCGAAAACGGCAATGGCAACTGCAATCGCTAATTCAAAATTGTTTCCGGCCGCTGTAAATGAAACCGCCGCATTTTGATCATAGGGAGCTCCAACCGACTTCGTTACAAAGAAGCCAATGATGAACATAATGGCAAAATAAATGAGCATCGGAATGGCAATCAATACAATATCAAGCGGAATTGTGACAATTAATTCGCCTTTTAAACTAAACATGACCACAATTGTGGCTAACAAAGCGATTAACGTGATGGGTGATATGGTTGGGATGAATTTCGTGTTATACCATTCTTCTCCTTTAAACTTCACTAATATGATTCGGCTTAAAAACCCTAATAAAAAAGGCAAACCTAAATAAATAGCTACACTTTCAGCAATAGTGGCAATTGAAATATCGACTATCGCTCCTTCAAAACCAAAATAGGGTGGAAGTATCGTAATGAATATCCAAGCATAAAAACTGTAGAAAAACACTTGAAAAACACTGTTTAAAGCCACTAATCCTGCTCCGTATTCTTTGCTTCCTTCGGCTAAATCATTCCAAACCAAAACCATCGCAATGCAACGAGCTAATCCTATAAGAATTAATCCAATCATATATTCCGGATGATCTTTTAGAAAAATGATTGCTAAGAAAAACATCAAAAACGGACCAATTATCCAATTTAGTAGTAAAGAAATCGATAAAATTTTGGTGTTTTTAAATACTTTCGGTAATAATTTGTAATCTACTTTGGCTAATGGCGGATACATCATCAAAATCAACCCAATGGCAATAGGAATGTTGGTTGTTCCTGAACTCATTCCGTTTATATTTTCTGCTACAGATGGAATATAATAACCTAAACTGACACCAATAAACATTGCAATAAAAATCCACAATGTTAAGTATGAATCTAAAAATGATAGTTTCTTCATCGTCTGTAAATTAACAACAGCCTGATTCCGGAGTACAACATCCTGCTGTAATTTCGGATAATTTTACTTTTTGTTTCGGAGTGCCACAGGTTTCGCCACGGTCTATTGCTTTGCATTGTGTTTTGTCAGCAATTAAATTGACAATGATTTCATCTTCAGAAAATTGAAAATCTTGTGGATGCATTTGTCTCGTGTCAAACGTATCATTTCCAAACTCAATTTTAACGGTTACATTTGGATTTAAAGGCAGTGATTTTTCAACCACATCAATAATTTGTAATGCTTTTGATGCTTTCATCGAACGAGGAGTTTCCTTTTGAGAAGGCTCCCAAAGTTGCAGAATAATTTCTGTCCAAGCATTCATTTTTCCACCACAATCAACCGAAGTGATAGCGTTTTGTTTTATTTCTGTAATATGAAAAGAAGGGTGCACAAATTGATTTTCACCAAATTGAAATTGCAAATGCAAATCCGGGTGTTGCACTAATTGATTTTTAAATTCTGACCAGTTCATAATTATTTGGTTTTTTAACAGCAGTCAAACGGACTACCATCGGGTTTACTAATTGTTTTGATAAAAGCTTTTACTTTTTTCCAAGTTTCTTGATTCAAACAGTAACATATGTTGTTTCCGCTAATGTTTCCTTTGATTAAGTTTACTTTTTTAAGTTCCGCTAAGTGTCTTGAAACAGTAGATTGAGCTAAAGGAAGCACTTCTACAATTTCTCCGCACACACAAGAAGGCATGTTGCTCAATAATTTTATGATAGCAATGCGAGCCGGATGCCCTATTGCTTTAAGGATTTCGGCCATTTCGTTGGTCTCTTGAGAGAAGCCTGTTGTTTTTGTTATTCCCATATCGCAATATTACGATAAGATTTTAAATAATACAAGTTTTTTAACGGAAATTTTTGCGTGTTATCGAAAGCCTTGTAATATGCTTTTTTAGCCGTGTTTTTTAACTTAAGTTTGTTGATAGTTATGGGTTTAGGTTGAAATGCTGAAAGCCTGTAATTTAGAAATTTAACCGTGTAAAACGCCCCAATCTTTTTGCACAGAGAACCTACAAATCAAATTATTTAAAAAAAGCAAGACCAGGAGTTGTTTCCTGATTTTTGTATTCAAAAGATTTTGTAGGTTTATGATGCACTCTTACCTCATTCTTGACGATGATAGCAAAAGCATTTTGAAAATCCAGTCCGTAATGGAAGGGTTTTCAAATTTTCAGCTTATGGCTACTGCGACAAATTATGAGGACGGTTTGAATGCCATTTTAGAGTACCAGCCGGATTTTGTTTTTTTAGAGATCAATCCGCTTTCCTCTTCTTCTAATCTTTCTTTGTTGATTATTAATGAATTGCATCGTTTTTTAAAGAAGATTCCCAAAATTATTGCTATTTCGCACGATACAAGCAAAGCGTTTGAAGCGGTTAAATATGATGTGTTAGATTTTTTAGTAAAACCTTTTGCTGAAGCAGATGTACGCAAAGCGTTATTGCGTTTTGAAAAAAATAATGACACTCCGGTTATTCGTTTAAATCCTGAACCACGAAAAATTGCGGAATTCAAAATTGTTGAGCCAAATCCTGAAGTTCAAGAAAAAGATAATTTAGCAAGAGAGTTAATTCCGATTCAGCCTGAACCTGTTCAAGTTAATGCGGTGAATGAAGAATTGATTACGCTTTTAAAAACAGAGCTGTCCGGTTTGAAAGAGGCTATTTTGGAAATGGCAAATCAACATAAGCCGGCATTTGATTCGGAATCGATTACTTCACAAATAATTTCAACAATAGAAGAATCTCTTCCAAAGGAAAATACAACAATAGATTTAGAACCTATTCTTACCGAAATTAAAAACATCACATTTGATTCTCCAAAAACGAGTGTTTCAAATGATGAAGTGCACCGCAATTTAATTTGCATAAAATCGTATGGCGATTATCGATTCTTAGAGTTAGATGAAATTGCTTTTTTGAAAGCCGATAACAATTCTACCGATATTACATTAAACAATGGAGAAGTCATTACTGCATTTAAAACCTTAAAATATTTTGAAGAAAATCTTCCTTCCTACTTCTTCAGAATACACAATAGTTATATTGTGAATAAAAACTATGTTTCTCGAATTCATACCGGAAACACGGTTTGCTACATTAAAAATTCGAAAACACAACTCCCGTTTTCCAAGAGCTACAAAGACAATGTAGAGCAAATTATAGCCCAATTAGCAGGGTTAGAATTCAAAGACATCTAAAAAAAGTTATTCTACCAAGATTTTAGGTTATTCTACAACCAAACGAACACAATCCACCATTAACACCCTGATTTTGTTGGCTGTAGCAGATAAGCACTATACTTTTACACCGTGAATGATTGTGTCCACGTGATACATTTACATGATAACAAAAATAGTATCAAGCGTTCACTCAACTAAAACGAAATTCAACTTATAACTTAATATCACAACATTATGAAAACTTTATTCGCATTATTAGGACTTTTTATGTTTGCTTCTGTATCTTCATCTGATTTATCAGTAAATTCTACATCTGAAAATGGAGATGGGTCAGCTGTAACAGGAGGAAAAAGAGCTTTGGTTATCCAAATGTCTGAGAATGGAGATGGATCTGCTGTAACAGGTGGAAAAAGAGCTTTAGTTATTCAATAATTAGGAAATAGAAAATAATTTCTTTCTTAAAGTAATTATTTTTAACATTATACAAATCTTTTTAATATTTTTGATGTAAATATCAGAAGTATTGAAAAGATTTTTTGTTTTTATTATTTTTCTAATTGTTGCGTTTGCCTGTGATAATATTTCTTCGAATAAAGAAAGTAACAGTGCGATACAAGACAGTATTCAACTTTATATTCAAAATGCACATAATTTTGAATTGCCGGAGAATGAAGTAATCCAATCACTAAATAAAGCTCAGGATTTGATTAAAACACTTCCAAGAGATTCAGTTTATTTTAAAAATAAAATTTATGTTGCTTTTATTTATGATAACATCGGAAAAAAACAAGAATTTAAAAATACAGTTTTAGAACTCATTGATGAAGCTATTCAAGCTAAAGATTCTTTTTATCTTGCAAGAGCTTACACTTATTTAGGAGAATATTATTCCGATAATGTCGTGATGGATAGTGCGGTCATAAATTTTCAACAAGCAGAAAAAATTTATTTTGGAATAAAAGACAATATTGGTATTGGTCGTATGCATGTTAAAATGGCTACTGCTAAACATAAGGTTAGAGATTACTTGGGTAGTGAAAAATCTGCCGTTTTAGCATTAACCTATATTCGCTTAGAGAACAATAAACTTTTAGAATATGAGGCCTATAATATTTTAGGAATTACTTGTTTGGATATAAAAGACTATGAAAAAGCGAAAGAATATTTCCAAAAAGCATATAGAATTGCCAGTGAAGAGCAATTAGTGAATTTTGGGTCATACCAAACAATGGCCGTTTCATTAAACAATTTAGGTTGGATTAATTTAAAAACGAGTAATTACAGAGAAGCATTATCTTATTTTAATCAAGCCATACAAGAACCAGATTTATTACAAGAGTACCCTGGTTTGTATGCGACAATTTTAGACAATAAAGCAAAAGCTAAATTAAGATTGGGTGATTTTTCTGATTTACCCAACGATTTTTATCAATCCTTAAAGATACGTGAAGAATTGCAACTTGTTCCAGAAATTGTAAATAGTAGAATAAATTTATCTGAATATTATGAAAAGAAAGGTGTTTTAGATAGTGCAAAGTATTTCGCTCAGGAAGCCTATAAAATGGCAAAACAGACTAATATAATTAATCTGCAACTTTCGGCTATTGATCAATTAAACAATGTTGAGCCTGAGAATCAAAGTTTATATTCGAAAGAGTATGTTAAATTAACAGACAGTTTATTCCAAGGAGAACGTCAAGTTTCCGAAAAATTTGCCCGTATAGAATATGAAACCGATGAGTTCAAAAGGCAAAAAGAGCAATTGGCCGTCCAAAACCGAAACATTATTCTTTTTGCATTATTGGCTGTTTTTATCGTAGTATTACTTTATATTATTCGTGACCAGCGAAGCAGAAATAAATTCTTTCGATTGCGAGAAGAACAGCAAAAAGCCAATGAGGAAATCTATAGCCTCATGTTAAGTCAGCAGAAAAAGTTAGATGAGGTCGTTATCAAAGAAAAACAACGCATTGGTCAAGAATTACACGATGGTGTTTTAGGGCGTTTATTCGGAGCAAGACTTAATCTGGACAGTTTAAACAAAAAAGGAGATGAATTGGCCATTGCCGGAAGAGATCACTACATCTCGGAACTTAAATTCATTGAACAGGATATTCGTGAAATTTCGCACGAATTGAGTCGTGAAAAATTTGCGTTAATCAATAATTTTGTAGCGATTTTAACCAATCTGTTTGAAGAGCAAAAAAATCTATCAGAAAACACCGATTTTAAATATACCATTGACCAAGCCATAAAATGGGATAAGGTGGATAACGATTTAAAAATTAATATTTATCGAATAATTCAAGAGTCATTACAAAACATTAATAAATATGCTAAGGCTAAGAATGTTTCAGTTAACTTACTAAAAGATGCTGATAATCTTCACGTTTCCATATTAGATGACGGAATTGGTTTTGAAGTTTCTAAAAAGAGCAAAGGAATTGGCTTGCAAAATATTTCTTCGAGAGTGTCAACGTGCAAAGGAACTTTTGAGATAAAATCAAAACCAGGAAATGGAACAACTATTACAATTGATTTGCCATTTAAAAAATAATTTTTTAAAACAAACACTTTTGAATTTATCAAAAGTGTTTTTTCTTTTTTATATTTGAATGTTATTTTTCAACTAAAATACAACCAACAACTAAATCATGTCAAAAAACTACCAAATCGTTATTGTTGATGATCACCCATTTATCATCGAGGCTTATAAAAACGCTCTAAAAAGCTACAGTGCAAATTCATTTGAATACACTACAACGCAAGCGAACAATTGCAAGATGGCGTATGAAACAATTACTACGGCAACACAAGCATTTGATATTGCGTTTTTAGACATCAGTATGCCACCGTATGAAGAAAAAAACATAATGTCTGGCGAAGATTTGGCTAAATTACTTCGTAAACTAATGCCGGACTGCAAAATTATTTTACTCACAATGCATACCGAATTAATCAAAATAAACACCATCATTAAAGAAATAAATCCAAACGGATTAATTATTAAAAACGATTTAACCTTTGATGAATTACTGAATGCGTTTAATAAAATTTTAAATAACGATAATTACTACAGTCAAACCGTTGTGAAGTTTGTGAGCCAATCGCAATATGAAAATTTACAAGTAGATGAGTTTGACAAACAGATTTTATATCATTTGTCTAAAGGAATTAAAACCAAAGATATTCCCAGTTATGTGCCACTCTCATTGAGTGCAATTGAGAAACGAAAGCTTAACCTTAAAGAGATTCTTGGCGTTAAAGGAAGTAGCGATATTGAACTGATTACGGAAGCAAAAAACAAAGGGTTGATTTAGTCAACCCTTTTTTATTACAATAAACCGTACTAAAATTGGTAGGAAACCGCAACAAGATTTGTGGTAAACCGTAACTAATTCTCTGAAAATCAAATTACTTTTACATCGAGTTAGTTAGCATACTGAAGTTTCTGAGCAACCTAGGAATGGAAAAAGAGTAAACCGAAAAAATACCACCCTTTTGTAAGTCCCCAAGACTTAACCTACTAATCGGACACTCAAAAAAAAAAAAATTAAAAGCGATAGGCCCCAAACTATCGCTTTTTTGTTTAAAGTGATTAGAGGCAAAATTTCATTACGGGAAACCACAACAAAAAAGGCAGAAAGCCGTAACACATTCTGAGTGAACCCGTATTTAGAATTTAAACCGACCGATATATCTTTACATCATCAATAACGAAGTAATTTTCATAATTAAAAATATTGACCCAAGAACGTTCTAAGTAGCCATCATCGAAAAAGAAATACCACCCTTTTGCCCCAACGAAAGATCTGATTCAACCAAAAACAGCTACTTAAAAAGTTAAACACTAGAAAAAGCGATGCACCCCAATGCAACGCTTTTTTTGTTTTAAGTAAGTTGCCAATGTAGTAGGAGGTGTAGGGTTAAGAGTGTAAAGCTTTGTCAAAGTTTTAAACTTTGACAAAGCTGACTGTAAAGAAGTAAATCAGCGAAAAAAAAATTACGGGAAACCACACCAAAAAAAGAAGAAACCCGTAACACATTGTGAGTGAACCCGTATTTAGATTTCAAAGTAACCGATATATCTTTACATCATCAATAAAGAGTTAGTTATTCATAATTAAAAATATTGACCCGAGAACGTTCTAAGTAGCCAACATCGAAAAAGAAATACCACCCTTTTGCCCCAACGAAAGATCTGATTCAACCAAAAACAGCTACTTAAAAAAGTTAAAACCGAAAAAAGCGATACACTTACTGTATCGCTTTTTTTGGTTTTATGAGCTTGCCATTGATTAATTTGAATCTCCTACAACTTCATTGATAGCACTAAACTGCGTGAGGGATAGCAGCGGAAAGCCCACAGAGAGGAGGCACGACGAACGAGGACTTGCAGCGAATAGCCCGACCCGGAGCTTGCGGAGGGGCACGCCCAACTTATTCTTCTAACGCATTCCAGCCTCTGGCTTTAAGTTCTATTTTTTGATTGGCTCGGGTGACTAAATGTTTGCCCTCGGTTTCTTTATTCATATGGCCAATCACGGTGAGGTTTGGATTAGCTTTGATCTTATCATAATCTTCGATTGCGATGGTGAATAACAATTCGTAATCTTCACCTCCGTTGATGGCTACTGTTGTGCTGTCGATGTTAAATTCTTCGCACACCGAAATTAGTTGCGGATCTAAGGGTAATTTTTCTTCGTAAATCGTGCAACCAACGTTGGATTGCTTGCAGAGATGCATCACTTCAGAGGATAATCCGTCGGAAATATCAATCATCGAGGTGGGTTTTACTTCGAGTTTTTCGAGTAAGTCTTTGATGTCTTTTCTAGCTTCGGGTTTTAGTTGACGTTCGATTAGGTATGTATAATTGTCTAAATCCGGTTGGTTGTTGGGATTCACTTGGAATACTTGTTTTTCGCGTTCTAAAACTTGCAAACCCATATAGGCCGCACCGATATCGCCGGTAACTACGAGCAAATCGTTCTCTTTGGCACCGTTTCTGTACACAATATCTTCTGCATTTGCTTCGCCCAAAGCAGTGATGGAAATGATTAAGCCTTTTTGAGACGAAGTGGTGTCGCCACCAATAACATCCACATTATATTCTTTGGAAGCGTGAGTGATTCCGGCAAATAGTTCTTCTAACGCTTCGAGCGGAAATCGGTTGGAAACTGCAATGGAGACTGTGATTTGTGTGGGTTTTGCATTCATCGCACAAATGTCGGAAACGTTGGCAACCACGGCTTTGTAGCCCAGATGCTTTAATGGCATATAGGCTAAATCAAAATGCACGCCTTCGACTAATAAATCGGTAGAAACGACTGCTTTTTTATCCTTGAAATCTAAGACTGCAGCATCGTCGCCAATTCCTTTAAGGGTGGAAGGTTGATTTATGTCGAAATGCTTGGTTAAGTGATCGATTAAGCCGAATTCGCCCAATTGAGCGATGGAAGTGCGTTGTGGTGATTTTTCTTCTAACATAGTGTTTTTATGAAGTGCAAAGGTAGGAAGATTTTAGGAAATCTACACAGCCCACGGTTTCAACCGTGGGATTTTGAGAATTAGCTGGGCTTAAGCTAAAGTGAAGTACAAGGTTTAAAATTTATATGTTAAAATAAAAAAATTGCAAATCCTACTGACAAACTGTTGTCACTTTCTGCCAATAACTTTGCTGTATTAATCATTAAATAATAAAAAATTATGACAACAACAGCCCAAGTAATCAGTAAAGAAGATTTGTTAAAACATTGGCAAGGTCACCGTTCATTAACCCGAAGAGTGATTGAAGCCTTCCCTGAAAAAGACTTTTTTGAATTTTCTGTTGGCGGCATGCGAACGTTTGCCGAATTGATTTCCGAATTGTTAGCCATTGGAGCTCCAGCCATGAAAGGCATCGTAAATCGCGAAGTGAAACCGTTTGACGAAAACACCAATAATGGAAAAACCAAAGCCGACTACTTAGCAAAATGGGACAAAGCCACAGAAGAAATTAATCACTATTGGAGTTTGTTACCCGTAGAAGATTTCGATAAGACTTTTAATCTTTTTGGCCAATATGAATTCCCGATTATTCATAATATCCTTTATTTTATTGATAACGAAATTCATCATCGTGGACAAGGATATGTGTATTTGAGAGCTTTAGGAATTGAACCGCCTTTTTTCTGGGAGAGATAGGTTTTCTAACATTCAAATTTTTAAACCATTAAGGTGTTAAGAATCATTAAGTTGTTTTCTTAATGTCTTAATGGTTCAAAAAAAAAGTCATTTCAAAATCTTCATTTTAATAGTTTCCATCAACTCCAATACCCTTACTTTTAATCGTTCCGGCTCAAGAATCGTAGCAAAATCGCCAAACATCATAAAAAATCTAGGGAAACCATCTTCAATGTCTTTGCATAAAAAAGTCATTTCTACCCTATTTCCAACTACTTTTTCGGAGACAAAACCGTGGTATTTCCGTTCGCCGGAAAGGTATTTTGCCATTTTCTTTTCAATTGAAATAATGACTTTGGTGGTGGGATATTCTTCTTTGTCTTTATTCAAATAAAACTCCAACGCTTCGTGTTCTTTCGTGAAAGCGATTTCCGTTTTTTGAATGTTGTGAATGCGGTCGGTTCTAAATTGGCGGTAATCTTTCCGCAAATGGCAATAACCCAGCACATACCAATTGTTGTGATCGTGAAAAACACCTACCGGTTCGATGGTTCTGGCGGTATTTTCATCGGCTTCAAATGCTTGATAATCCAAAATCAATTGTGTTTTGTCCGCAATACTTCTGAAAATAAAAGCCAATGCGTGCGGAGCTTGTTTGGGGAAAGTTTTTTCTAACGGTTGCATTACCACATTCGATTCGATGGTAGAAACCCAATCTTTGTCGGCACTTTTCAACACAGCTTTCAACTTAAACATCGCCGAAGCATATTGATTCCCGATTTCTTTGTCGGAGAATTTTTCCATTAGTTTTTCGGCAGCTATGAAACTTTCGGCTTCTTCTCGAGTAAACATAACTGGAGGCAATCGATAACCTTCTAACAAAGAATAACCCAAACCGGCTTCGCTGTAAATTGGCACTCCTGAAGCTTCCAGCGTTCGAATGTCGCGGTAAATGGTTCGCAAACTCACCTCAAAACGAGTGGCCAATTCGTGTGCTTTCACAATCTTTTTGGATTGCAATTGGATGAGAATGGCAACAATTCGATCAAAGCGTTTGGGAGATTCGTCGTGCATAAAAGGCGTTTGTCAAATATAGAAATTTTAACTTAACCCACGGTTTCATCGGTGGGGAAAAACAATTCTCATCCCACGGTTGAAACCGTGGGCTAATGAAAAACCCAACAACTCTCGTCATTGGGTTCTCAATATTTCTCAGCTACTCAGCATCTCAGCCACTCAGCGTCTCTACTAATCATTCAACTTCAACACCGCCATAAACGCCTCTTGCGGAATCTCAACATTCCCCACTTGACGCATTCTCTTCTTACCTTTTTTCTGTTTTTCCAACAGTTTTCTTTTACGGGAAATATCTCCACCGTAACATTTGGCGGTAACGTCTTTTCGTAACGCTTTTATCGTTTCACGAGCAATGATTTTTGCACCAATGGCCGCTTGAATCGGAATATCAAACTGTTGTCTCGGAATCAATTCACGCAGTTTTTCGCACATTTTCTTACCAATGTTATACGCATTATCTTCGTGAATCAAAGCCGACAAAGCATCGACCGATTGAGCATTTAACAACACATCTAATTTCACTAATTTTGACGTTCTCATCCCAATAGGCGAGTAGTCAAACGAAGCATATCCTTTGGAAACCGTTTTCAAACGATCATAAAAATCAAATACAATTTCGGCCAACGGCATATCAAAATTCAATTCAACTCTTTCCGTAGTTAAATAGGTTTGATTAGTAATCACACCACGTTTTTCAATACACAAACTCATTACATTACCCACAAACTCTGATTTGGTAATGATGGTGGCTTTAATATACGGTTCTTCTACACGATCTAATTTAGACGGTTCAGGTAAGTCAGACGGATTATTTACAATCAAAATTGTATCCGGTTCTTTTTTGGTAAAAGCATGATAGGAAACGTTCGGAACTGTTGTAATCACAGTCATATCATATTCACGTTCCAAGCGTTCCTGAATGATTTCTAAATGCAACATTCCTAAAAACCCACAACGGAAACCAAAACCTAAAGCAGCTGAACTTTCAGGAACAAAAACCAATGACGCATCGTTTAGTTGTAATTTTTCCATCGAAGCTCTCAAATCTTCATAATCTTCTGTGTCAACAGGATAAATTCCGGCAAAAACCATTGGTTTTACATCCTCAAAACCTGTAATCATATTGGTGGTAGGGTTTTTGGCATCGGTCAATGTATCACCTACTTTTACTTCTTTTGCTTCTTTAATACCCGAAATCAAATAGCCTACATCACCGGTTGAAATCACGTTTTTAGGAACTTGATTTAATTTCAACGTCCCAACTTCATCCGCAAAATATTCGTTTCCGGTTGCCATGAATTTAATCTTCTGACCTTTTTTAATTTCCCCGTTTTTCACTCGGAAAATTACTTCAATACCACGAAACGGATTGTAATGCGAGTCAAAAATCAACGCCTGCAACGGTTCATCAACATTTCCTTTTGGAGCGGGAATTTTTTCAATAATCGCAGCCAAAATATTTTCTACACCAAAACCGGTTTTACCCGAAGCGTGAATAATATCCTCTAATTTGCAACCTAATAAATCAATAATATCGTCGCTCACTTCCTCCGGATTGGCACTTGGCAAATCCACTTTATTTAACACCGGAATAATTTCCAAGTCGTTTTCTAAAGCCAAATATAAATTGGAAATCGTTTGAGCCTGAATACTTTGTGCCGCATCTACAATCAACAAAGCCCCTTCACAAGCGGCAATGGATCGCGAAACTTCATACGAAAAATCAACGTGTCCCGGCGTATCAATCAAATTCAAAATATATTTTTCGCCTTTGTACGTATATTCCATTTGAATCGCGTGACTCTTAATCGTAATCCCACGTTCACGCTCCAAATCCATATTATCCAGCAACTGAGCCTTTTCCTCACGAGCCGTCACCGTTTGCGTAGCCCCCAATAATCGGTCGGCCAGCGTACTTTTTCCGTGGTCAATGTGAGCAATAATGCAAAAATTTCGTATGTTCTTCATCTTCGTTTAATTCAAATTTTTTGGGCGTTCCCCAAGGGTCGGGCTGTCCGCTATATCTTTTGTTCCGCAAGCTCCACAAAAGGATGCCGCTCCCATCCCTAACGCAAACCCTGCTCCTTAGCGAATTGTGTGCAAATATAAAGCAAAGTTTTGGATTTTAAAGAGGTTAAACCTGACAGGTTTCGAAAACCTGTCAGGTTTAGACATAGCTTGTTTTGCAAACCCCACCCGTTTCCCTATCTTTGCAAAAAAAAAATCAATGCCAACAATCGGAAACATCATCTTGCCCGACTTTCCCTTACTTCTTGCACCTATGGAAGATGTGAGTGATCCGCCGTTTCGTCGCTTGTGCAAATTGCACGGAGCCGATTTGATGTATTCTGAATTTATTTCGTCCGAAGGATTGATTCGTGATGCGATGAAAAGCAAAATGAAACTCGATATTTTTGATTACGAACGTCCGGTGGGTATTCAAATTTTTGGTGGTGACGAAGAAGCGATGGAAATGTCCGCCAAAATTGTGGATACTGTTCAACCCGATTTAGTTGATATTAATTTCGGTTGTCCGGTTAAAAAAGTCGTGTGTAAAGGTGCCGGTGCGGGCGTTTTAAAAGATGTTGATTTAATGGTTCGATTGACTAAAGCCGTCATCAAAGGAACCAATCTTCCGGTAACAGTAAAAACCCGCTTGGGTTGGGATGAAAATTCCATCAACATTGATGAAGTGGCGGAACGTTTACAAGACATTGGCGTGCAAGCCTTAACTGTTCACGCCCGAACTCGTGCTCAAATGTATAAAGGTCATTCTGATTGGTCGCATATTGCTCGAGTAAAAAATAATCCCAGAATTACAATGCCTATCTTTGGAAACGGTGACATCGATTCACCCGAAAAAGCATTAGAATACAAAAATAAATATGGTCTTGATGGAATGATGATTGGCCGTGCTGCCATTGGTTATCCGTGGATTTTTAACGAAATCAAACATTATTTCAGAACCGGCGAACATTTACCCGAACCAACAATGAAAGACCGCATCGAAGCCGCCCGAAATCACCTAATTTGGTCAATGGATTGGAAAGGCGAACGAGTTGGAATTTTTGAAATGCGTCGCCATTACACCAATTATTTCAAAGGCATTCACGGATTTAAAGAATACAAACAAAAATTAGTCACCACCGATGGAGCAATGGCTTTAATGGATGTTTTTGAAGAGATTGCTGAAGTGTATGCTAATTATCAGACGGTTTAAATTTACCATATAAGTCATATAAGAAAAGCTTACATGACTTATATGGTTATTAAATTTTAGCTACACCACCATTTTCTTCCACTTCCCTTTTTTATACAAAATGTAACCAGCAATGGTAATACAAGTTTCCGCAATAGGAACTGCCATAAAAACGCCTGTTGGACCCATTTTTAAATACTTCGCTAAAAAATAAGCCAACGGAATTTGGAACAACCAAAACCCGAAGAAGTTAATTTTTGTTGGTGTCCACGTATCTCCTGCTCCATTAAATGCATTGATAAGCACCATCCCTATTCCATAGAAAACATAGCCTAAACTCATAATTTGAATCGCTTCCACGGCAATATCCAAAACCGCTTTGTCATTCGTAAACAAAGTAATAATTGGTCGGGCGGCAGTTAACGTGACAATCATAATGATGGCCATAAAAATAACATTGTATTTTGCGGTAACCATCACCGATTTTTCGGCACGTTCAATTTGTTTTGCTCCTAAATTCTGACCCACCAAAGTCGCAGCAGCACTGCTCAATCCCCAAGCGGGAAGAATGAAAAACATCATAATTCTAAGTGCGGTTTGATAACCGGCTGAACCAACATCTCCTCCGGTTGTTGCAACAAGGTTTGCCATAAAAATCCAACTGCACGAAGCAATTACGAATTGTAAAACTCCGGGAGCAGCAATTTTAACTAACGCTTTTATCTGATCAAAATCAGGCGTAATGTAAGCGACCATCATTTTGATAACGCCTTTTCCGTTGAAAAGATGATATAGTTGATAGATTACACCAATACTTCTTCCAATTGTAGTCGCAATAGCAGCTCCGGTTAATCCATAAGCCGGAATAGGTCCCCAACCGTTAATCAAAATTGGATCTAAAATAATATTACAACCATTCGCCAACATCAAACTTTTCATTGCAATGGCGGCATTTCCGGCACCACGAAAAATTCCGTTGATTAGGAAAAGTAACATAATGGAAACGCTTCCTCCCATCATAATTTGAACAAATGAAGTTCCGTAAATCGCTGATTCTTGTGAAGAACCCATCCAAATCAAAATATCGGTAGCATAAATGATTCCGAAAATACTTAGAATGGTGTTTACTGCAACGGCAATTAGTATTGCTTGCATACCCGCTTTTGCCGCAGCAACCGGGTCTTTTTCTCCAATTCTTCGGGCAACAACCGCTGTGGCTGCCATGCTGATTCCGATGGCTAATGAATAAATTATAGTCAGAACCGATTCGGTTAATCCAACGGTTTGAACGGCAAAACTGCTGTTTTCCAAGTGACCCACAAAGTACAAATCGACTAAAGCAAAAACCGATTCCATCATCATTTCTAATACCATCGGAATGGCGAGTAGAATGACGGCGGTTTTTATTTTTCCGGAAGTATAATCAAAATCGGCTTCGCCTTTTAAGGCCATTTTTATAGTAGAAAAGATCCGGGAAAGCATACCTTTTGAGTGTTTATTTTCAGTCATTTTTAGATAAAGATTTAGTGAATAAAATAATCCTTCGACAGAGCTGTCAAGAAGATTTTAAAAACGAAGAGAGGTGTCTTTATACGAAATAAGGACTAAAAAAAACAATCATAGTCTTATAGTTGAAGTACAAATATAAATTATTTTATAAAACGGAGACTATTCTAACAATTTTTTATTGACACGGCTGCTGGCAATCCATGAGGCAAGAAATCCTAAAACGGCAATCGTAGCAATTACAATAAATACATTTGTAAATGAAAATCGAACCGGATAGGCCATGCTTTCATTTATCATTATAAAACCAAATTGTTGCTGAAGAAGCGTAACAATAATTCCCAATACCAAACCAATCAAACATCCCAAAAAGCAAATTAGAAATCCTTGATAAAGGAAAATTTTTCTCAAATCTTCGATATCAGAACCTAAATTGAACAAGGTTTTTAAATTTGATTTTTTTTCGATAATAATCATAATCAAAGCCCCGACTAATGTAAAAAGCGTGACCGTGATTACCAACGAAAAAATAAGATATAAAACTAAATTTTCGGTATTCAACATTTTATAGAGCGATTCATTTAGTTGAGCTCTGTTTTTGATGACGACATTGTTTTCTAGAATTTTCTCCAATGAAGAAATAACATTCGATTCATCGGCATTGGGCTTGAGTTTTAATTCGATTCCTGAAATTTGATTGGGTTTGTAAGCTAACAATTCCTGTACGATGGATAAATCAGCAAAAACATATTTTTGATTCAGATCTTCATTAATAAAATAAAAACCCACCGGAACCAAAACAGAGCGGTTAAAAGCTCCATCTGGCGAATCAATCGTGCCTTTTCCGGGTTTTGGAACAAAGGTTTCAAACACATTAACCAAATCAAATAATCCCATGGAAAGTTTCTGACTTATACCGTGTCCAACGACTACTTGTTCAGAATCTTCTTCAATCCATTGTCCTTGAAAAATGGTTTTTTCAACTTGATTTACTTGATTAAAATTTTTATCAACTCCTTTAATGTTGGCCAATAAGTCTTTTCCGTTAAAGGTAAAAAGTGCTCTTTCTTCAATGATTTTGCTATAGTGAGCAACACCTTCGAGTTTACTAATTTCGGTTTCTTGTTGAGGACTGATCAAAATGGTTTTTCCGGTTTTGGCAACAGCCTTTAAATCGGGATCAAAGTCGTTTGAAAAAGACAAACTAAAATCTTTCAATCCACTAAAAACCGACATAACCACAAACAAAGCCATGGTACCTACAATTATCCCCACCGATGCGATGAGTGTAATAATGTTTATGGCAGTGTTTTTACTACCACTAAATAAGTAACGTTTGGCTATGTAAAGCGGAAATTTCACTTTAAGATTTCTTTCTTTTTTCTAAAAGATCAGGGTTTTCAATCGGATTTACATCGCCTGTTAGAGCTTTGTCTATTTTTTCGATATAATCCAATGAATCATCAATATAGAAAGTTAAGTTAGGTACTTTTCGCAATTGAAGTTTTACTCGTTGTGACAAATCATGCTTAATCAAAGGTGTATTCGATTTAATTGCTGCTAAAATTTCCGGACCCTTTTCAGTTGGAAAAACACTTAAATATACTTTTGCCACCGATAAATCGGTTGTAACAGAAACTTTTGAAACAGAAATAATCAAATTTGAAATTCCGTTTTTACGCACTTCGCCTTGCAAAATATCAACTAAATCATTTTGTAAAACGCTTCCTATTTTTTTTTGTCTATTTGTTTCCATGATGCAAAAGTACAGATTTTTGTGAGTATTTGAATTGTAATTAGTTCCACTTCTGATTAATTTATCGAATCTTTAGCAATAAGTTAGAAAATTTATAAAATCCAACTTCTTATCTTTGCATAAACAAATAAATTATGAAGTTCAACACAAAAGTTATACATGGTGGCCAACACCATGACCCAAGCACAGGAGCAGTAATGCCTCCGGTTTATAACACGTCTACTTTTGCACAAAAAAGTCCGGGTGTTCCCATTAATCATTATGAATATAGTAGAGCGGCCAATCCAACCCGTCAAGCATTGGAAGATGCATTGGCAAGTATTGAAAATGGTGTTCGTGGTTTAGCCTTTGCTTCCGGTTTGGCAGCAACAGATTCAGTTTTAAAATTGTTAAAACCCGGTGACGAAGTTATTGCAATGGATGATTTATACGGCGGAACGTACCGAATGTTCTCTCGTATTTATCAAGATTTTGGTATCAAATTCCATTTTGTTGATATGAATAATTTGGAGAAATTTCAATCTTTAATTAATGCCAATACAAAATTAGTTTGGGTTGAAACGCCGACAAATCCGTTGATGAAATTGGCTGATATTGCAGCTATCGCTAAAATTACAAACGAAAAGAAAATCCTTTTTGCAGTTGATAATACTTTTGCCACACCTTATCTTCAAAAACCATTGGATTTAGGTGCGGATATTGTTATGCATTCTGCAACCAAATATTTAGGAGGCCATTCGGATGTTATTGCTGGTGCCTTGATTGTAAAAGATGCTGCATTAGGTGAGAGATTACACTTTGCACAATTTGCAACAGGAGGAACTTTAGGGCCGCAAGACAGTTATATGGTATTGAGAGGAATCAAAACCCTGCACCTTAGAGTGCAAAGACATTGTGAAAACGGAATAAAAGTAGCCGAATTTTTAAGTAATCATCCAGAAGTAGATAAAGTTTATTATCCAGGTTTACCGGATCACCCTTTTCATGAAATTGCCAAAAAACAAATGATTGGCGGTTTTGGCGGAATGGTTTCTTTTACATTTAAATCAGGTAAAAAAGCAGATTCTATTGCTTTCTTAGAAAAACTAAAAGTATTCACTTTAGCAGAATCATTAGGTGGTGTTGAGTCGTTGGCTAATCACCCGGCTTTGATGACACACGCTTCAATTCCGGAGGAAAAACGCAAAGAAATCGGAATTTCAGACGATTTGGTTCGTTTGAGTGTTGGAGTAGAAGATATTGATGATTTATTGGCCGATATTGAACAGGCTTTCAGATAAAAACAAAAATCCCGTCAGCAAAAAGTTGACGGGATTTTTCATTACAATTTAATTAATCTAAAAATAGTATAGATAAGGAATGATATTGCAATAAAGAGAAATATGATATGAACTATAACTTTTCTATTATTTAATGGCTTTGCTCTCAATAATAAAATTATTTCTTGAAAACTATTAATAATGTAAGCAAATGTAATTAGTATAACAAAAACAAAAGCATAATAAATTGAATCGTCCATAAATCAATTTAATTTGACATACATCAGACACACTTAGTTGCAACAATTGCTATTCTTGAAATAGCATTTAAATTTGAGAAAACTAAATTATTTAAATACAGACTAAAAGTAGGTCTATATTAATCTAAATAATAAATATAACCAACATTTAACCAAACTAACCAGTCGTTAGCTTTGTTTTCTTTATAGACATCCGGATTCGGATTTAAACCATCCACCCAGTTAGAGAAATAATACTGCCAACGTAAATCAATCATTAAATCGGAAAGTACAGTTAGTTTATATCTTGTTCCAACACTTGCAACAACAGACCAAACCGTTCCAGCTTCGTTGGTAACACCGTCGATATATTTTACCGGAGTAACTTCTAATAATTCTCCAAGACCCGGACCTAATTCAGAATAGGCTTCAGGTTTGTAATAACTGAATTGAGCACCCAAACTCACAAAAGGAGCAAGTTTTCCGGGCGTAGCAGAAAATTCTCTGATACTCAATGGGAAATATTCTAACTGCATCCCAATGTTAGTCACAGCAGTACTTCCTTTCATTGCTCTTAATTGCTGAGCAAAAACTGAAGTTCTACTCTCATCAACCCATTTTCCGTAATGTTGAAGATTGGTTTTATTATAAGAAAGTTCACTTCTTACTTTAAAGTGGTCATTAAAATAAGTAGGCGTTGCATAACAATTACAGTCAGCTCGGTAAGAAAAATTCATGTAGTGAATTATTCCGATACCAAAACCTGTATTTCCAAAGTTCGTTTCGCCATCGCCCCTCACACCATAATCGGATTGAAAAGCAACCGGACCCACAATCGCACCAACTTCATGCGAAAAACCAAACTGTGCTTTAACAGTATTGTTAAAACCAAATAATAGTAATAAGGTAATTATAAGATATTTGGGCATTTGCGTATATTTTAAATGACAATTCTCGACAAATATATAAAAACATACTTCACTTGTAAAATAAAATGAAAAAATACTTGTATATATACGAAAAAAACTAAAATTTGTTTTAAATGTTGTGATTTAATGCTGATTTTATCCTGATTTCTTAACAAAAAAATAAATCTACTGAGAATATAAAAAAAATTATACCGATATTTTAATAAAATGTATATTTGTCGCAACAAACGAAAACGTTTTCATAAACGTTATTAAACTAATAATCATGACAGAAAGTATTCACTCTTTTGTTGAAGCTGTAGCTAAAAAAAATCCAAATGAACCTGAATTTTTACAGGCTGTAAAGGAAGTTGCCGAAACGGTTATTCCTTTTATTGAGCAAAATAAAAAATACCAAAACCAAATGCTTTTAGAGCGTATGGTTGAAGCGGAACGTGTAATTATTTTTCGCGTAACGTGGATTGACGATGCCGGAAGAACGCAAGTTAATCGCGGATACAGAATTCAAATGAACTCTGCAATTGGTCCATACAAAGGAGGAATTCGTTTTCATCCTTCTGTAAATTTAAGTATTTTGAAGTTTTTAGCTTTTGAGCAAACATTCAAAAATAGCTTAACTACGTTACCAATGGGTGGCGGAAAAGGTGGTTCCGACTTTGATCCAAAAGGAAAATCAGATATTGAAATCATGCGTTTTTGCCAAAGTTTCATGACTGAATTGTCAAAACACATTGGTGCAGATACCGACGTTCCTGCAGGAGACATTGGTGTTGGTGGTAGAGAAGTAGGTTATATGTTCGGTCAATATAAAAGACTAAGAAATGAATTTACCGGCGTTTTAACCGGAAAAGGAATTTCATTCGGAGGTTCGTTAATTCGTCCGGAAGCAACAGGTTACGGAAACGTTTATTTTGCTCAAAGTATGTTGAAAACTAAAGGAGATAGCTTTTCAGGAAAAATTGTAACTGTTTCAGGTTCTGGAAACGTAGCACAATATGCTACCGAAAAAGCAACTGAATTAGGCGGAAAAGTAGTTACATTATCAGATTCTTCAGGATATATTTATGATGCAGATGGAATTGATGCTGAGAAATTAGCTCACGTAATGCACATTAAAAATGAATTGAGAGCAAGAATTAGCGAGTACGTGAAAAAATATCCTAATGCAAAATTTGTTGAAGGAAAACGTCCTTGGGAAGTTAAATGTGATATCGCATTACCATGTGCCACTCAAAACGAGTTAAACGAAGAAGAGGCAAAAGCATTAATTGCTAACGGATGTATTTGTGTATCTGAAGGTGCAAATATGCCTTCTACACCAGAAGCTGTTGAAGCATTCTTAAAAGCAAAAATATTATTCGCACCAGGAAAAGCATCAAATGCAGGTGGTGTAGCAACGTCTGGTCTAGAAATGTCGCAAAACTCTTTGCGTTTAAGTTGGACATCAGAAGAAGTAGATGAAAAATTAAAATCAATCATGGCTAACATTCACGAATCATGTGTAAAATATGGTTCTGATGGTAAAGGTTATGTGGATTATGTAAAAGGGGCAAACGTTGCCGGATTCGTAAAAGTAGCCGATGCAATGTTAGGTCAAGGAGTGGTATAATTTTCACATCCATAAAATAAAATCAAAAGCTGTCTGAAAATGACAGCTTTTTTTATTCCCAAAATATTAAAAGAGGGATTCTTTCGTTTTACTTATATTTGTGTGTCAATTTGAATTGCTAATGAAGAATTTGTTTTGGATTATAGTATTGTTAATGTTTCCATTTGTAAGCATTTCACAAAATCTTTTATGGGAAGGCTACTTCTCCTACAACGAAGTACGCGATTTGTCGGAATCTGAAAACCGATTATTTGCAGCTTGCGAAACAGCTTTGTTCTCTAAAAATCGTTCAACAAGCGAAATAAAAACATTTAATACTGTTGATGGTCTTACGGGAGAAACCATTTCAACCATTTATCATAGTCAGCAGTTCAATAGAACGTTTGTTGGTCACGATAATGGATTGTTAATTATGATCAACGAAGCCACTGAAGAAATCACTTTATTAGTTGGAATTCGTGATCAAGCGGGAGGAATTCCTCCTAACAAAAAGAAAATCAATCATATCTACGAGCACAATTCAAAATTGTATATTTCCACTGATTTTGCGTTAGTTGAATTCAAACTTACCGATTTTACATTCGGAGACACATTTTATATAAGTCCAACCGGAGCCCAAGCAGAAGTATTGGAAACTACTGTTTTAAATGAAGAAATTTATGCCGTAACGTTAAATCACGGAATTCGTTACGCACCGCTATCAAATCCTAACTTGGTTAATTTTGAAGCTTGGCAAACATTTGATGCCGGGTTTTGGAAAGGAATTGTCACATTTAATGACCAACTCGTCGCTATAAATTCAAACAATATAATCTATAGATTCATCGGAACGAGTCCTTCGGCCGTTTTAAACGTAGGTCAATCCTTTCTTGATTTACGAAGTAGGGGAGATAAACTTATTGCAACCACCGCCACTCGAGTTGTGGTAATGAACGAGTCGTTTAGTCAGATTGCGGTTATTCAAAGCACATCGATACCGGATTTAACCTCAAATTTTACATCGGCAACAATCATCGGAGACTCAATTTATATTGGTACGTTTGAAAATGGTGTAATCGAAACATCAATAACTAATCCATCAACTTTTGAAGTTTTACTTCCGCAAGGGCCAAACAGAAACAATATTTTTTCAATAACCGTTACGCCTTCCGGAACATTGTGGGCAACGTATGGCGATTATTCGCAATTCAATAATCCGTATCCGTTAGATGAATATGGCATTAGCAAATTGGCACAAGAAGAATGGCTTAACATTCCGTATGAAGAATTATTAGGAGCCAAATCGATTGTTCGAATAACCGTTAGTCCAACCAATGAAAACATTGTCTATGCAAGTTCCTATTTTTCCGGTTTATTAAAGTTGGAAGATGACGTGGCTACAACACTCTATAATACAACTAACAGTGGTCTGCAGTCTTTAGTTCTTGCAGGAAACCCAAATTATGTAGATATTCGAATTGAACAAACAGCATTTGACAAAGAAGGTAATCTTTGGGTTTCAAACGGTTTAATTGCTAATATGCTCAAGGTATTAAGAGCAAATGGGCAATGGCAATCCTATGATGTCAGTGATGTTTTAGGCGGATTTACAAGTAACTCCAGAATGTCTATCGATAAAAATAACACCAAATGGCTTTGTACATTGGACGAAGGTTTAATAGCCTTCAATGAAAACTTCAGCAACCGATTAATAAAAATTACCGAAGGTCAAAACGATGGTAATTTACCCTCATCAGCTGTACAATGTGCTGTTATAGACAACAGAAATCAATTATGGATTGGCACCCGAAGAGGATTGAGAGTATTGCCTTCGGTAGATAGATTTTTAAATGAAGAAGAACTCACAACCAATTCCATTATTATTTTAGATGATGGTTTGGCTCAAGAACTTTTGTTCGGACAATTTATTACCGATATCGCCGTAGATGGTGCCAACAACAAATGGATCGGAACAGCAGATGCAGGCGTGTTTCAGTTTTCGCCAAATGGTCAGCAAACTTTACAGCGTTTTACTTCGGCCAATTCACCTTTGCCAAGCAACGTAATCAACGACATCGAAATAAACGGAACCACAGGCGAGGTTTTTATTGCCACTTCCAAAGGAATGGTGTCGTTCAAAGGAACCTCCACCAAACCTAACAATAACCTGCAAGACGTGTATGTATATCCCAATCCGGTTCGTCCCGGTTTTGACGGCACCGTAAAAATATCAGGTCTCACTAGCAAAGCCAACGTAAAAGTCACCGACATCGAAGGAAACCTCGTTTACGAAGAAATCTCCGAGGGCGGCACCATTGAGTGGGACACCACCGCCTTCGGAAAATACAAAGTAGCCTCCGGAGTCTATATGATTTTTATTTCTACCGATGATGCGTTGGATACTACGGTGAAGAAGGTGATGATTGTGAGGTAATCATAGCTTTCAAATTTGTAATTTGGGCGTGTCACGGGCTATTCGCTGCAAGTCCTCACAAAAAACACCATTTTCTTCAACCTAAAAAGAGCTTCCCTTGGTCGCTTTTTTAGTTTGAGAAAATTGGCGTTTTTTTGCTCCGGGCTTTTCGCTGCTATCCCGCACGCGATAATTGCTCACAAAGAGATTCAAATGAAATCACTTTAATTTCAGTATTTGTAAATATCTTATTTTACATATATGCCTAACTGTATGCCTTTTTAAATATAATCTTTGTTAGAAGTTTGTAAGTTTTTCTAATACACTGTAAACATTAAGAAAAGTGTATAAACAAAAAAAGAGCAATACTTTCGTATTACTCTTTCTGCTCCCCCTCTTGGGCTCGAACCAAGGACCCTCTGATTAACAGAGGGCTAAAGGATATATATTAAGTATGAATATCAAACACTTACATTTTTATATAATATACAAAATTGAGCAATATTTATCATTTTACCACTTAGAAAGTACACTTAGAAAAACTAACAGTTTTATTTAAATTAATATGCTATCACATACAAAATGTAAACAAATCCTAAATAAAGGAGGGCTTTTTTACACCGACGAAGAAATATCCATTATAAAAGAGGTTCTATACAAATTAGCAGAAATAGAATTTAACTCCCATACAAAAACTATAAATTTTAATCGTAATAAGGACCTAAAAAAACAGGAATTAATATCATTGGTGAATGGCACAATAATTCCATAATGTTTATATTTGCCAAAAATGACTACTAGAAAGTTTATATGATAAAGACAATTGAATTATTTGCAGGTGTTGGTGGATTTAGAATTGGATTAGAAAGAGCAAATAAAAAAAACAAAAATAATTTTTTTGAAATTGTTTGGAGTAATCAGTGGGAACCGTCCACTAAAACTCAGCATGCCTCACTAATTTATGAAAGGCAGTGGGGAAAAGAGAATCATAGCAACGTTGACATTGAAGACATTAATGTTAAAGATATTCCAGACCATGATTTATTAGTTGGTGGGTTTCCTTGTCAAGACTATTCAGTAGCTACAACTCTCAAAAATTCAAAAGGACTTTTAGGAAAAAAAGGTGTTCTTTGGTGGTCAATACATAGAATTCTAAGTGAAAAAAAGAAAAAGCCAAAGTATCTTATACTAGAAAATGTTGATAGACTTCTTAAGTCTCCTAGTTCACAAAGAGGACGAGACTTTTCAGTAATGTTAAAAAGTTTAGACGAACTTGGTTATGCTGTTGAGTGGAGAGTAATAAACGCCTCAGATTATGGTTTTCCACAAAGGAGAAGAAGAGTATTTTTTATTGGTTATCATAAAACAACTGAAATTTATAAAAAAATTAAAGCCGATAATCTGGATAATTGGATTTTATCAGATGGAATAATGGCAAAATCATTTCCTATTTCCAATAATGTTATTTCAGAAGACAAATTTGACATTAAAGGAGATTTGAAAAGTATAAGTGACAATTTTGGAATTGGTATGAAAACATCTTCATTTCTTAATTCTGGAGTTCTGTTTGATGGGCACATTTATACAGCAAAAACCACCCATAATTTTGATGGTACATCGACAGTTTTGAAAGATATTTTAGTCAACGAAAAGGATGTTCCAGACGAATATTATATTGATGTGAATGAGTTAGATAAATGGAAATATTTAAAAGGAGCGAAAAAAGAAATTCGTAAAAGCACTAGTGGTTTTGAGTATAATTATGCCGAAGGAGGTATGGTTTTTCCAGATTCTATTCACGAACCATCAAGAACAATTATCACTGGTGAAGGTGGTAAATCACCGTCAAGATTTAAGCATGTCATTTCGACTAAGAAAGGACTTAGGAGATTAGTTCCTATTGAATTGGAAAGGTTAAATATGTTTCCAGATAACCACACTGCAATTAATGGGATTTCAGACGCTAAAAGAGCTTTTCTAATGGGAAATGCCTTGGTGGTTGGAATCGTAGAAAGAATTGCAGAAACATTCTCTAATGAAGTTATTTAATAAATTTTCTTGGCAACTTTATTATTTATTAGAAAGTCAATTTTTAAAACTATATTTATTGGTTGCTCTGCTTTTCCCGATTTTGAAAAATTGAAGTTACCTTCTGTGAAATTATTTAATTCATCTATAGGAATTCTTCCATCAACATTTTTAGACCTAATCTCTTGATTAATGTTTATTATTCTATTGTAATCAAGACCTCTTGATTTTAATAGATTAACTAGTTTTTCTCTGTTTACAGATATGATTTTACAACTTTTAAAGCCACTTTCTGGGACATTTTCTAAATTACAACATATAGCGGTTATGCAGAAATACATATTAGTGATTTTACCTTTGTCAAAAACCCAACCTTGTTTTTGTTCACCGTCTTTGATGTATGTTATTTCAAATGCAAAAGTTGGCAATTCTATTTCTAAATAGTCTAACTGAGCCTTTTCATCAATATAATATTCTTTATTATCTTTAGAAATAATCAGGTCAACTCCTTTATGTTGCTGTTCAGAATCAAAAACTCTTTCTATTGTAAAACCATCAAAAATTTGAGGGTAAATACCATCAAGATATTCCCCCAATAAGATTTCTTTAGACAAGTCTTTATCAAAGTTGGACTCCTTCATCGTTTTCTAAAAACGTTTTTAAATCTTTAATAACAACCTTACCAATTTTTTTTCTTGGTGCATGTTGAAATTGCTCTATATGAAAGGTTTCAGGTGGTTCTAACCCAATTATTAAAAGGGGTACAGTTAAGACATTGTTTAATGGTGGTAAATATTCGATGTACTTTTCATAAGTCCCAACTGCTCCATCAAACCCTCCTGCTCTTTTAAGAGCTTCAGTAGCTGTAATAACAACACCAAGTTTTGTTTGTATAGCTTTGTTTACATGATTGAGTTCACTAGCTAGGACAGGCTTCAAAAGATTCCATGCAATAACAGATGAATGGTTAAATGCTACCTCAATTGAAATATCGTCTTTTGCGAAATCAAGTCTCCATGTTTCACCTTGATATTGATTATCTTGAAAAATAGCTGACTCTTCGTTCCATCCAGCCTCAACAAACCTATCTTTTAAGATGTTATTTATCGATTTTGAAAGACTCATTGGTGTATGTTCTATATTTAATGCCCCGAAATTATTATGCCTCTGAATTATATCCTCTTCAGTAATATTTTCTATAATTCCAATCATTTCATAAAACTGTTCTACAAATTCAGGTTCATGAAAAATAACTCCAGCATGTCTAAAAGAATAGTGTCTATATTTCATTAATCAATATTTTCAAGTATTACGGACATTTTAACTCCAAGAGCACGAGCTATTTTTAGAAGTGTGTTAAGTGAGATATTTCTCTTACCACCTTCAATACTTTGTAGGTAACGCCTATCTATTTCAGCTATACCAGCTAACTTTTCTTGAGAAAGATTTTTTTCTAATCTCAGTTGTTTTATTTTTTCTCCAATTATAGCATTTAACTCCATAGTTTGTAAATTTCACATAATGTGTTCGATAATACAACGGACAATAGTACGCCATATGTCTATAACTCTAATAACTAAGGTTTCAAGTAGTTGGAAAAAAAATATTTTTAATTAAATAAAAAACTAAATTTACATTTCAAAATTTTAACAATTTTAAAATTTACAATTGAAGTTTATGAGTAAAATTAATTTAGTTAGAGAAGTTAGAGAGCTTAAAACGCATCTATCATATTCAAAAAACATAGGTTTCTTTTTTGGAGCTGGTACATCTTGTGCGTTAAATATTCCAAATATTGAACAACTAACAGCGGGAATTGAAGCAAAATTGACAGGTGACAATAAGGTTAATTTTGGAAAAATAAAAGTTGATTTAGAATCAATAATAAAAGTTAGAAAAGTTAATATTGAAGATATTCTAAATCATATTCGCAAAATAAGAGAGCTTACAAGTGATTCTGAAAAAGAATATATTTCAGTGAGTGGAGTCAATGCGAAGCTTTTAGACATTGAAATATGTAAAAGTATTTACACTATCATTTCTGAAAAAGAAGATGTTGCTAATATTGAAAACACCAAAAGATTTTTCGCATGGTTAAGTTTACAAAATAGAGATTTTTCAAAAGAAATATTCACAACTAACTATGATTTAATTATTGAAAAGGCTTTAGAATCAAGTCATATCCCATATTTTGATGGTTTCGTTGGCTCATTTGAACCCTTTTTTTGGCAAGAGAGTATTGACCATTTTGTCAACAACCATGATTTAACTAAAAATTGGATTCGACTCTGGAAAGTCCATGGTTCATTGAGCTGGTTTTGGAAAGAAGATGCTGTAACTGGTGCTCAAAAAATTATTCGAATAGGTAAGATTCCTGATATCACAAAAACAGATAAAGAGTTGGTGATTTACCCATCAAAAGACAAGTATGATTCTTCCAAAAAGCAACCTTTTATAGCTTATTTTGACCGTCTAAAAAATTATTTATTAAAAGGTGAATTATTATTTATATTTACTGGTTATTCGTTTTCTGACCAGCATATTAATGAAATTATATTTAACTGTTTAAGACAAAATTATCGGTTAACTATACTAGTTTTTTTCTTTAAAGATGAAGAAGTTGTCGATTTATATAATTTGTCCTCATCTTATATGAATTTGAATGTATTTGGTCCCACCAAAGCTATTATAAATGGAAATCTTGGAGAATGGGAGTTTTCTAAAGCTGATTTTAAATCACCTACTGAGAAATTTGATTACTATTGGGATGATACAAAAAAGCAATTTACTCTTGGAGATTTTAATGCGTTATCAAATTTTCTAATTATTAATTCAGGTAAAGCTGAGGTAATTGATGCTACAGTAAAATGAAAAATGAAATCACTTATTTAGGTAAAATTATAAGGGTTGATTCTAGTACAGTTGAAGTTGAAGTTTCAAATGATATTCCTTCATCAGCACCGATTATTAACGGGCGATTATATAAAATTGGACAAATAGGAACTTTCGTTAAAATGCCTATCGGAAATATTACAATATACGGCATTGTATCATCAGTTAGCAACACTCCTAATAAAGTTGAAGACTATCAAAGCTATGACTTTGGTTCTCGTTTTCTAACGGTTCAATTGGTTGGTGAAAAAATAGGTGAAGATGAATTTGAACGCGGAATTGGAACATATCCCACCATTAATGATGAAGTCCATTTAGTGATTGAAAAAGACCTTTTTGATATTTATGGTAATCGTGATAAAGGTTCGGTTGAGATAGGCAAGCACTCTTCATCAGAAAACTTATCGGTTTACACAGATATTCACAAATTAGTTTTAAGGCATTGTGCAATTTTAGGTTCAACGGGTAGTGGTAAGTCAAATACAACTGTTAGTATACTAAAAGCAATTCTAAATGACTATGAAGGCTCAAGGGTTGTTTTAGTTGACCCTCATGGTGAATATGCCTCTGCATTTCCCAATGCGAAAGTTTTTCGTATTAATGACGTGCAAAGCCCTCTCTACATTCCTTTTTGGCTAATGAGTTTTGATGAATTAGCATATTTTCTGGTTGGTGCAAAACCTACAGATGACAGTAAACCTGATTACAGAGCATTTAGAGAGCTGATTACAAACTATAAAAAGAACAACTGTGAATTAAAAGCTGGTAAAGTAAACCCTAATTTTGTTACAGCTGATTCTCCAATACCTTTCAACGCAAGACAAGTATGGTATGAATTAAACTGGTGGTTAAATGCTACTTTTTCAGAATCAGCATTGTCAAATCAGACAAAACAAACTGCTTTAGAAACAGATGTTGGAAATTTTGAAGAATTAATTCCCGCTTCATTTACTCCTTATGCAATGGGGAACCAAGCACCATATAAATCGCAACATACTATGAATTTTGCCTATGAAAAAAAGATTTTATCTCGATTAAAGGATAGTCGATTTGACTTTTTATTCAACCCTGGCGATTATAAGGGTGTAGCTGGTACTAATGATTTAAGTGATTTGCTTAATAATTGGATAGGTAGTGACGAAAAACTTGCGATATTAGATTTAAGCGGAGTTCCTTATGAAGTTTTAGATATTACAGTTGGGCTAATAACAAGATTTATATATGATAGTATGTATTGGGGGAGAACAGAAACATATACAGGAAAACAACGACCTCTTTTAATGGCGTATGAGGAAGCACACACTTATTTAAATAAGAATGAAAATAATAGTTATTCGAAATTAGCTGTAGAAAAGGTTTTCAAAGAAGGGAGAAAATTTGGTTTAGGAGCATTAGTAATTTCACAACGACCATCTGAAATATCTGAAACCATTCTTGCTCAAGTTGGAACTTTTATAGCATTACGATTAACAAATTCTAGCGACCAGTCAATTGTAAAATCATCAGCCCCTGATAATCTTAACAGTTTAATAGACTTGCTGCCTTCTCTTAGAATTGGAGAAGCAATTATAGTTGGGGAAGCAATTAAAATACCATCCCGTGTAAGAATTAAATTAAATAATCCAAGACCTACAAGTGACGACCCTAAATTAGTGAAAAGTTGGCAGGAGAAACATCCTTATCATTCAGAAAATTACAAGAGTGTAGTTACAAAAATTAGAGAACAAAAATTATAAAATATGGAAAGAGAATATGTTGAATCAACATTAATGGCAAGTTATGGATATGACGAAACCACTTCAATACTAGAAGTAGAGTTTAAAAAAAATGGTGCAGTATGGCAATATTTTGATGTGCCAGAAAGTGTGTATTGGGAAATGAAATCAGCTGGTTCAGTTGGAAAATTTTTTCTCTCATCAATCAAAGGAAATTATACTGAACTACAAGTAGGTTAAATCCAAATCAACCAGAATGAGATCATAATGTATTTCCGGTGGAAATACATTATAATCTCATCCCTTCAAAATCCCTCTTAATTTATTAATTTTTTCATCTGTTATCATAACTCCTCCAAAGTCGTTATATCTCTGTTCTTTTTTCTGATTTTTGAAATAATCCAACAATTCTTTCATCAGTACTTTTGAACGATTAAAATATTGAATAATGAGCATAGATTCATTTACAGAAAATGATAATGTTGGTAAAAGATTATAGAGATTCACTTCATAGTTAGGACTAAACATTACCACTCCATTCTTTTCTGTAGATGTTGAGATTTCATTTGTCTTTACTTTTGTCTTAACACCATGCTGTAAAATGATACGATTCATTGTATCAACCACGGTAGATTTGTCTTTTTCCTCACATAATAACGCGTCATAAACATATAAAACATTTATATTTTTGGTGTTGAGGTATTTAATAACATCAGTCATAATTGCAACCTCAACGGCAAACATTTTTTTTGAAGTTATTTTATAACCGTTAGATTTTTTATCCTTGTAAATATTTTCCAACATCGTGGTTTCATTTTTGGAATAGTAGTCGAAAAGCAACGATTTCCTCATACTATGCCAATTTTTATTAAAGAAACTCAAATGTTCAATTTTAACTTCTTTTAGGTCTATATCAGTTGCTTCCGATACTGCTAAATGAGTAATATAATTTTGATTTCCACCATACAATTTGATAGCAATATTGGGGTGTAAAGCACTGTAATCACATTCAGTTAATTTCTTCCCTTCAATTGTAATTTGTGCTCTTATCCATGATGGCATTAATGTAAATGAATCGATAACACGTCCACCACTTTTTTCATTACCAGCCGATGGAATTATGAAACCTCGGTTGGTGAGGTATTCAAAAAGTTTGATATTATCCTCTACAAAACTCCTATTATTTGAATCATTCCAATAGTCGTTTTTATGTCTATTTCTAAGGGTCAATATTTTTCCTTTTTTAGTTCTGTAACCATTTTTCACCAACTGTTTGCCGATAATCAAAAGTTCTTCAGAAGTTGGTAATTCTAATTTTGGATATACTTTTATAAGGTTACTACAAATAGGATTGCCTAATGCCTCATTAAGCTGCTCATAATAGACTTTATTTCTGTTTTGAATAATTCCAGCATCATTAATAAAATATTCTTTTAAACCAGCTTTATAATAGCTTGGTGTAATTCTGTAGCTTCTGCTTTGAACATTTGTTATGTTGTCTTCAGTAACTTCAATAAAAGGTCCGTTAGCGGTTCCTTTTTTTAAAACCTCTATAATTTGTGGATAGATATAGGTATTATCTTTGTTTTTTGTTTGCTCGTGTAAAATCTTTGAATTTAAACGTTTCCATCTATTTTCTTCATTGTCTTTGTCTTCAACATAATAGGTGCTGGCAAGATTGGAAAGCACCAATAGACATTTTTCTATTGCAACCTCAACATTAGGGTCAATTTGTTTCAAAAGAATTTTAGAAACATTCTTCTTTAGATTGTATTCCGCTTTTTTCGGAATCATAATCGAATTAACATTCGGGAAAAGTAAGGCTAATTCAGATAGGTTAAAATCATCGTGGAGAATTTCTATATCTCCAGTATCACCACTTAGGGTGAAGTAATCTTTTTTAGTAAACATTAAGTTATTCTTCTATTGGCTCACCTCTATGCAGAGGTCTTATGTATTTCTTCTTTTATTTAACTTGGTAGAAGAAGCTGGAGTTAATTACTCCTCCAGCAACCAAGAATTTAAAGAGTTTTTTCTCTTTTTATAATTATACTCAAAAAAAAAATAGGAATCAAGAGCAAACTGAATATTAATAGCGAAATAAATTTAAAAATAGCGAAAACAGAGCATAAAGAATTTACATAATATTTTGTTGTTACCTTATTTTAATACTGTTTGCATTGTATTTATGCATTGTATAATAAGTAACATAGATGATATAGATATTAGATATAATAATAATTAATAATTACATTGGTTTAGTAAATAATTTAATTAAGAATCTATAAATAAGAATTACAATTAAAACGCCGAATTGTATAACAGCTCCAACTATGGTAAAAATTACGCTAATTATTGAAATATTATATTTAGCATTTTTCTTTTGATGGTTTTCAATACCAACCATAAATTTTGATGCTATTATATCATAATGTAAATTAGTTTTTGAGGAATTGTCGGTAGGATAATAATTTTGAAAATTAATTTTATCATTCATGTTTACAGGTGTTTATGATGTGAATATACAAAATAGCAATACCATTTACAACATAAATTAGTGCAAATTTTAGAAAAATAGTCGCTAAAAGTTACAATTAGTAAGTCGTCCTTAGCACGTTTTTCGAACTCTTATTTTTGATAAATGACTGATTATCAATCCCAAGTATAGAAACCCATTAGAGTAGCTACTTTATGACCCCCCTCAGAGGGGCAAAATTTTGAAGATTTCTAATAGTTTAGCTCATGTATCCCGCCTTACATTGGTAAATTTTTTGACTTTTTATTTAGTCAATCGGATTGGTTAAAAAAATTTTAGTAAAAATTTTAGTAAAAATTTTTTACTTTTTTCCCATGGTGACTATTTATAAATAAAAGAAAATGATAATCAAATTAAAATTAAGTCAGCTATTAGAAATTTTAAAAACTGAAAAGGCAAAATTTCCAATTACCGTTTCAATGAAAAACATTAGTAAAGCCGAATTGCGTGAATTAATTGAATTATTAGAACTAGAAAATGAAAGTCCTAATTAGATAATGAAAGTCCTTTTGTGAGTTCAGATAATTCAATATCTAAGGCATTTGCAATCCTCAAAAGTAGATTAAAAGTGATGGATTGTTCATTTTTGAGAATACGACGAATGGTAGATTCTCGACATTGTGCAGCACGTGCAAATTCTGACTTGTTTCCATTGAATTTTTTTAGAAACAAATCAAAAATTCTTTCTGATAATTCTTTTTCTATTTGTTCTAAATCTTTTTGCACAATACAAAGGAACTAATTGAAAAAGTTAGATTTTAATTTTGCATTCGCCTTATATGGCGAATAATTTTTTATATTCGCATTGTAACTTTTAACAATACGTATATGAAACAACTTACCAAAATCGGATTAATTACTTTAATATTTATGTTTTCTTGCTCGTCAGATGACGACACTCCTAATGGGTTACCAAGTGATGAAGATTATGTACTTGGGGGCACAGGACCAGCAGGAGGAATAATCTTTTATTTAGATGCAGAAGGACACGGATATGAAATGGCAGAAACAATTGGAACTGCTAAATGGCAAGATATTACTAATCTAGGTCAGGCGACAAATATCCCTAATTTGGGAACTATAATTGGCACTGGTGAAGCTAATACTGAAACTATTGTAACCACCCTTGGAAATGGTAATTATGCCGCTAAACTATGTGCGGATTTTGAGCAAAATGAGTATGATGATTGGTTTTTACCGAGTAAAGATGAGCTTATAGCAATGTATAATTTTTTTGATACTTGTGGATGTGTTAGTATGAATCCAATAAATAATTATTGGTCTTCCTCACAAGGTAGCAATGCGGGAATGGCTTGGAATACTGATTTTATGGTCAACGTTCATACAACTCAATTAAATAACTGGACATTTCAAATTCAAAAAGACCAAGAGTTATTTGTGAAACCAATTAGAAAATTTTAAAATATGAATAATACAGATAAAATGCCAATTGGTACGAAAATCATGTTTGCTTTTAGTATGCTATGTGTAGCGTTTGGTTTCTACAAATGTGTTGGAACTGTATTTGGTTCATCATCTGAAAAAAAAGAGACAACTAAAGAACTTCTTGCTTGTGAAGAAATTCAATCTTGGAAAAGTGACCAAGATATTATCAACTCTTTGCAAGGAACTTGGGTAATGGAAAATGATGATTATTACGGTAAAAGAAAATTTCTGTTCTCTGGAAATTCTGGTAGATGTTGGAAAATGGAAAGTGGTAGTAGCCAATGGAGAGAGGAAGGAACAATAAGTTTTGAGTCAAGTTCACGATATGACCATAATACAAGAAGAAATCAAGGAACGGAGTATGTTCTTTCCTATAAAGGACCAATAGGTTGGTTTACCTTTGATGTTGATTGCATTTCAGGAATCGCAGTACCAACAGATAGGTCAACATATGGAATATCACTTGTAAAAATAAACTAATAAAAAAAGAACCGTTTCCGGTTCTTTTTTTATCAATTATTATTTAAACCATTAAACAAATGTGCAACTACATCTACAGTAAAAGCAAGTCCAAGTGCTTTTTGTTTGTCGGTTTTTGAAACTCCTAAGACTTCATTAACATAATCATCAGGAATAGTCATCATACGGCTATATTCTTTTATACTAGGGTGGCGATAACAATTGTTAGAAAATCCTAATTCATCAGTAATTACTCTGGATTTTCCAATATAACCTGATTTCTCTAAAATTTGTGGATACCTTAATAATTTTTCTTCAACTGGTAAATCGGCAAAATCTTTATCTTTATATATAATGTTACCTATATTCATTTTGAAATGTCTAAAGATTCCATTAGTCAAGGTTACATTTCCAGAAAGCAAAACATTGGCTTTTTTTCGGTCCACATATCCATTATCCAAAATATCAGAATAGTTAAGACCTTTGGGTTCGGGAATAGTTAGATTTGGAATATTAGTCCAATAAAACCTTCTTCGATGTGCTGGTGCAAGTAAAGCCGAATCAATTTTTAGAACCTTCAAATCTTTGAAAATTACTAAAAGCTCGTTGGTTATTTTCTCTTTATCAATATTTTTCATACTTGCTACATTTTCCATCAAAAAGTAAAGTTTCTTACTTGAAGGTTGAAAAGCATAAATTTCACGTATAATTTTTAAAGCATCATAAAACAATTTAGATTCAGTTCCCTCAAGCCCTCGTCTATCTATCGGATTTATACTTGAAAGGTTAGTGCATGGACTTCCCATAACTACAAGGTCAATTTCATCACATAATTCAAGCCCATCAATATCTTTCACATCTCCTAATTGAATAAAATTTGGGTCATTTCCATAATGATGATTTTGAATCTTAAGAGCAGATTTATCAATCTCACTACTGTAATATTTGTTGATTTTTATTCCTGCTTTCTCTAAAGCTAATTTGGCACAACTAATGCCATCGAATAAGGATAAAACGTTTAATCCTTCTTTTTCATTTTGGTTCATATTTATCTTTTATGATAAATATTTCGCTATGGAGAAAAAGACCAATTTTACAGTGGGAAAACTAAACTATTTTTAAAAAACTCCTATTTTAGGGGCTTCCCGTTGATAACTTTTTTTAAAAAAGCTGGCACGGGTGAGTTTTTCCTTGTACACTCGTGGTGTACAAATGATAAATCAAAAAAAATATGGAAACCTCAACACAAACTATGGAAATCGCAAGAACAATACTTAATCAAATCCAATATGCAGACCGTTCAGCTTTGATGGCCTGGGGTGCGTCAAATTTCGCTGCAATATCTCCGTCAAGAGAATATCAAGGTGGTATTGCTTTTCAAGTACTCGGATTAAAACATAAAGGTTGGATTAAGGTTTTACTTCGTTGGGTGGATGACTATACTATAGAATTTATCAATCAAGACCGTGAATTGGTAAAAACATCAAACGGCTGTTATTGTGATATGTTAGTTCCAATTATAGATTGGATTGAAGGTAAATAATCAAAATAAAAATGATAAAAAAAATCCCTGCTGATCAGCGGGGATTTTTTAATTGTCATAAATCTCAAAAATAAGTAGTAGAGATTCTAGAAAAGAAAATTGGCATAAATTAAAAAAATAGGACACCAATACATTCTTCTGAAATTTAGAAGTAACTTAAAAATTGAATAGAGAAGTATCTACACCAAGTCCAAAGCCCCACCAATAGTGCCCACTATATTTCCAAGATTTTGCGGAATCAGAAAAGGCGGTATCAATTCCAGCTGGTATCAACATAACTGTAAATTTTCCATATTTTAAATGGATGGCAAAAGCTGTCGTTAGGTAAATTTTCTTCACCTCGGTTTCATCGGTTATTTTGGAATTGTTCTTATCCAATGTCACTACCGATGGAGCAAGATAAATCCCCGCACCGAAACTTCTTTCAGTAACAGCTCCCTTTGCATTTAAATTCGACCAGTCCTTAAACCTAATCGTCCCATATAAACCTACGTTATCAATGTCACCGCTAACTTGTGAAGGTGCAAATTTTGTCCTCGGGAAAATTTTAAATGGAACTGTTACAATATTAAAAGAATACTTTCTATATGTAGTCGTGGTAATGCTTGCTAAATTGTTTTTATCGTTTAATAAATAACGGTAACAAACCTTGAATGGATTTGAAGCATTCTTCACATTATATGCTGTTTCAATCCTTTTTTTATAATCTTCCAAAGTTTCCCCATCACTCTTCCCATCTTTTATTATTTTCTTGTAAGTTTCACGATTTACTATAAAGTCGTTTATCTCACAATCTAAGTCGATATATTTTACAACAAAGTAATTACCTTCTGTTTCGATTTTTAATTGGTGGATTTTATCTTTTTTTAATGTTGTAACTGTGTCAAATTCCGTTTTTGCTAAAACATTTGTTTCAACTGAAAAATCTTTAGAATCCTTAATCTCTTTGGTCACGATGTTAATTCGTTCTATCAATTCTTTAAGTTCGGCATCTGACAATCCTTTTGCTTTATCGGTTAAAACTTGTTTAACACCAGTGGTTATTTCATCGGTCGATTGTGCGTTACTAACTATGGAAGTTAGCATAATAAGTAGTAATAGTTTTTTCATTAATTTAAGTTTTTAGTTGTTTAACAAACAAATCTAAACAAATCTTTTAACAATTCACATAAGCCCCTAATAATGAAATAAATATAGTGATTTCAATATTCATTTTTTCTAATTCCCTAACTATAGATGTAAAGAAGATTTATATAGACTATGGAATCTGAACTTATAAACCAAATTTTGGTATTCAAATTAATACTTTCATGATTTAGTTATTATTATTCAGTATTTTGAAAAAAAAAGTAAAAAAGCTGGCATGGTAAAATAATTCGTAGTATCCTCGTGGAGTACAGCGGATTCTAAACGACTGTTTAGAATCCGCTGTATTACTTAAAATTTGTTGATTATGAAAAATTATGTTGGTTATTTTCGTGTTAGTACGGCAGAACAAGGTAAATCAGGATTAGGTCTTGAATCTCAAAAAACGATGGTTGATAATTTCGTTAATTTAAATAAAGGAACTTTAATAAACAACTTTACCGAAATTGAAACTGGTACTTCAAAACGGAAAAGAACGGAAATATATAAAGCCATAGATTTTGCAAAGCAAAACAATGCAGTATTGATTATTGCCAAAATAGACCGTTTAGCAAGAAATGTTTTTTTTGTTAGCTCATTAATGGAGGCTGGAGTAGAATTTGTTGCTTGTGATTTACCTCAAGCAACCAACTTTACTATTCATTTATATGCTGCCCTTGCCGAGATGGAGGCCAAATTAATCTCAGAAAGGACCAAAAGTGCGTTAGCTGAAAAGGTCAAGAAAGGATATAGCTTAGGGACCCCAAAAAACTTAACTGATGAAGGAAAACTGAAAGGTCTTCAAGTAATAAGAAAAAAAGCTATTGATAATAAATCCAATATACAGTCAACAGCTTTAATTGTTGAGTATAGAAAAAAAGGATGCAGTTATGATAAAATTGCAGAAACTCTAAATAAATTAAACTTTACAACTTCTCATGGTAAAAAACACAATTCAACAAGTGTTCTTAGATTATATAAAAGACATTTAAATTTATCTCAATAATTTAAAATAAATTGAATTTTACCACCCTTGTATAAAAACCAAAAATGTTAAATATGTGTTAAAAAATTAAGGTTTTATAATGTTTTTTAGTCTCAAATTTATTCCATTCAAATTGATAAAATATTGACTGACAAACATTCACAGCTTTCTACTAGTAGAAAGACTGTTTTATATTTGATTATCAGTGATTTACGGTTTTTTAGAGCTTGCAGATTGGTTAAATGCTACGTATATTTGCAGTAGATAATCTTAAAAACCTTGCAAGGTATATAACCATTTTTAAAGCTAAAGAATGGTATCAGCTAAAAAAGAATAAGTTGTATAGCTGAACAACTAATTCAAAAAATTTATATCAAAAATCAATTTGGGTTTAATACCCGAACGGCATTACCTATGCCAAAAATAAAATATTAACTGCCACCATATTAATTAATGGTGGAAATAATTAAAAATTTAAAAAATGAAAAATTATAAAGATTTAAACATTAGTAAAAAAGAATTCCATTTAATATGCGACAGCCAAAATGGAAACATATATGATTTTGGATACTTTATGTGGAAAGACAAGGTGATTAGTAGCATATATGAATGCATAGAATATTATACAATTGATAAAAAATGGGGTGTAAATAAAAAGAAATTTATAAGTAAATTGATTCTATTATCCGATGAAGAATTTCTAAAAATAATGATTGAGTTAGATTCATTTTGGAACGTTACGGAAGAAGTTTATTCATTTTTTAGGTTTATTTCACCAAATGTAAAGCTCTTAGAATTTACAAAACAACAATAACAACAAGGAAAAGATTCTTGTTAGTTATGAGCTCAGAATTTCTTCTTCCGTGCTCCAGAATTTACATTTCAAACCTTAAATCTCTACTTAATCGAAAAGATTTAAGGTCAATCCGTAACTGGTGTAAAAAAAATCATTTACACATCTATAAGGATACTTCTGGAGAATTTGTTTACCAAACGGAATTTGAGTTAGCCTATCATTCGCCTCTCATTAAAGCTTTAAGTTTAAAGCATCCAACTGATTGGAAGGAGTATTATAAGCTATATAAAAGCGGAAACGCCTATGAAATTATTCAATTCATAGGCGGAACTTCCGCAACCAAATCATATATGCCAAAAGGAAAAATTACTACCAAATTATTTGAAAAGTCACAAAAATAAATTAACCTCGCATTAAATCATCTCTAAAATGAAAATATTAAAATTTAAAAAATTTACTGGTTTGCATGTAGTATGCAAAAAATGCAATAAGAATGTTGAGGTTTCCTCAAGCCCATATAAAGGTTGTAACCACCCAATCGAGAGACAGAAATACAAAGCAATAGTTAAAATAAACGGGGCTAGAAAAACTAAAGATTTAAAAGCTACTGAATATGATGATGCAGTCAAAGAACTATTAGAGTTCAAACATGAATTGTCAAATCCAATGAATTTTAAAATTACTGAAACAAATGTTGAGGTAAAGTATGAGCTTTTAACCGATTTTATACTAATGTATAGCGATTGGTTAGAAAACGTTAATGTGCCTAAATATGAACAAAGAATTAGAACTCCAAAGTATATTAAAGAGACTATTGGTTATCTCATTAAGCTGAGTGAATTCTTGCATGGTAAAGGACATAATTTAGAAAAATTAACAATTTACCAAGTCGATAAATTTTTGCTAGGAGAGTATTATGAACATCTTAAGAGTACCATAGTTAGTCCTTCAACATTCAATCATAATTTAAGAGCAATTAAAAACTTCTTTAATTTTTTGATTAATGAAAAGGAATTGGTGATTGTTAATATTCCAAAAAAGATAAAACTTATATATGAAAATCCCAATCCAACTAGTGTTGCAGATGATGATTTTAAAACTTTACTTTCAAAAATAAATCCCGAGAATTCAATACAAGTTCTAAAAAGTGGAATTAAGAAAAACCGATACCGACCATACACAAAAGACGGAATTGAACTTTGTGCCTATACTGGTATGAGACTAGAGGAGGTGACTTCTTTAAAATATTCTGACATTGTAGTAGATGAGAATGGAGAATTAGAATGTTTGATAGGCACTGATTTAAAATTTGAACGAGCTCATAATTGGGATAGCACCAAAGCAAAAAAGGTTGTTCATATTCCTATTTCAGCAGAATTAAAGGATTTATTGATTAGACTCAACTATAAGAGCCAAATAGGAACTGATAAGTATTTGATTGCTGATGATGGTAACATCGCCAGAGCCACTCTAGCGAAGCAATTAAGCCATTCTTTTACTTTCTATAGAAGAAAGGCTAATTTGGATGATGATTTCAGTATTAAGCATCTAAGAAAGACTTTTTTAACTAAACTACATTTGCAAACTGGTTTGACTGAATCAATGGGATACCAGAGGACATCAAGTGTGTTATTGAAAAATTATATTGATAAGAGAGCTGTTGTTAAAGAGGTCAATAAAAGCGGGTTTAGTTTTTTTAATGATTGATGTTAGAATTTAAAACGTTAGTCACGATACAATCATGTGAGAAAAAAATTCATACTAAACACTATCTAATTTTTAAGTTGACTTTATATGCAATTGGTTTTAATAATTTGTCCTTTTTTAATTTTAGAATTGGGTTTTGGATTATTTCATACACATCTCCAATTATTTTCTTTAAATCCTTTATTTTGACTAGGTATAAATATGAATCTTTTCCTATTCCTTCTAACGTTTTAACTTCATTTTCAGAAAGATAAAATTCTCCTTTTTGTGAAAGACTACTCTTAACTTCAATATATCTCTCTTCATTGCTCGTAATCGTCAAAATGTCGAAACCAGCTGAAACACTAAAATGAGCTATATGCTTAATATGTTTTTCAGGGTTTTTTATTCCCTGTGACCTCAGTCTTTCAGTTTCATAATGAATCGCAATAAGTTCACCTACGTCTCCAATTCTTTTTTGTAATTCAAGTTGTTTTTGCAATTCATCTGGAGTTACATCTCTCTTTTTATTTTGGTAACTCTTGCTAATTTTAATAGAGATAAATTTGGCATTTTCCAGTCTATATTTGGGAAAGAACTCTCCCATCCACGCATCAAATGCATCTCTAATAGATTTCTTAATTTGATTTCTTGGAATCCATTCCTCATTTAATCTGTTCACAATTATTCTTTGTGAATTGTTCCCTTCGGTTATGTTACGATATTTTTCTATATAACTTTTACCAGTGACATTCTTAATTACACAAAACTTTGACATAGCAAAGTAGTGTTGACCATCCTTAATTGTGTGAACAAAGTAACGAGGAGCAGAACCTAATATTTTTCTCCATAATTCTGGGCTTTCATAAAACTCAACTACTGAATCAAATAGTTCTTGATGATTATTTATGTACAATGGTCTAGTATCTGCCTTCAAACTTTTAGTTTTGTAAATTATTAAAAGAGGTGCTTATTCCCAAATTCGCTTTGTCAATTCATAAAGTAATGTATGTCGCTCTTCTATTTCATTTTTCCCATACGTTAAATATGGTTTGAAATTCAAATTGTTATCTTTTATAAACTTCACAAAAGTTACTTTTTTATGATACATATCAGCTAAGAGTGTTCTCGCATAATATGTTCCAATAACGTTGTATGTTTTAAGTTTTTCTGAAAAAAGCTCATCTCCTGAAGATTGATTATCTTTACCTTTTAAAAGTAGTAGCCCACCAAGCCTATTTCTCTGTAGATTAAATTCTTCTTCATCAGAAAATAATTCTAGATTATCCACATGGTTTGTGATAATGTGTTCAATGTGATAAACATTACCACCTTGCGACTGGGAAACTAACTGATAGTAACTTCCATATTCACTTTCATTTAAAAAATCACTTATATAATGGTCGATTCGAGCAAAATAGTATCTCAAAAATGTTCTACCAAAATCATTATACCCTAAATTTTTGAAGAATTCATATTTGAACGCCTCATCTAATACTTCTCTATCGTATTTCTTTTTTACAGCCGTTAAAAGTTGATTGTCAAAACTGTTTTTAGCCAAATCTATTCTTGCATTTCTAACGGCTATTGATAAAGAAATAACATTGGTATTGAATTCATTAGATTTATAGCTATTTGTTAAATTCAGTAAACTAAAGAACTTATCAAAATATTTAGGAATTAATTTTAATTTTTCATTTCGCATATTGTCGTCTAATTCAATTGACGACAAAGTCAAAACAAATTGTCCATCCATATCGTTTAATTTATTGAAATAAATAAATTCGAAGTCCTTGTAGTAATCATTATAATACTTAAGCATTTCTACATAAACATCTGAAAAGTATGGTAAAGTTTTCTCAACAAAATATCTTGCCTTTTCTTCATTATTTTTTAATCCTATTTTCGATTCATATTCATCTAGAAAAATTGTTTTGTGATATCTAGTTTTATCTAGTTTACTATATTGTTCAGAGGTATCTGAAAATTTACTTCTAAAATAAAAACCAAAAAATTCATCTATTTCACTTTCACCATTTTTTTCAATTTTTTCAATTTGGTTTTCCCAGATTTCGATGTATTTTTCTCTGTCTGCAATATCAATTTGGCTTAAGATTTTCCCTTTTAATATTTCGTATGGTTTTAAAGGAACACCTCTATCATTTATTACTTCGAAAACCATTGCAACATCTTTATCTTTATCAATTTCTATTTCTATAAGATAAATTCGGTGTCTGAAATATGAAATAAATGTTTGTAATTTATGAGATGTAGAAAATTTTGAATCTAGACTATTTAGGATAACCAAATAATTCTTATAAATATTTCTTTCGGAAATTGTATTAAGAGAATTATTTTTAGTAAACTCAGTATTACTGTTCAGAATATCTTCTAATGCACTTTTCCTATCCTTAAAACCCATCCAAAAAGTCTTACCAAACTCAGTAACACCAACAATTGAATTTTTTAAAGCGTCAACTAAATGCTGTTCAAGTTGATGTTTAATAGCTAGATGATATAGTCCAATTGATATTAACGTCAAAGTAGTAAGCCTTTGTTGACCGTCAACAATATACTTTTTACCATTGATGAGGTTTGTCATAAAGGTATTCAAATAATACCATTCGAGTTTTTCAGTACTTTCTAGATTTATTTCTTGATTTGGATTGTATTTCTCTAGGTCAAATCTGTAAAAAATATCTCTAAGTAAAGATGAAACTGGTTTGTATTCCAGTTCATCATTCCATTTATACTCCCTTTGATAAAAGTCAACATCATATTGGATGTTATTAAAGATTTGTGTTATTTTTTTGTCGTAAGGTTTCAGTCCCATTTGTTTATTTTGCTTTTTGTTCTTGATAAATTTTGCTTTCCTCTCTTTTGGTATTTAATGGTTTTTCATTCTAATTTTATTCCAAATGAACTGTTCGGTGTATTGTGCTATCTGTTTCTCTGAGTATTTTAAAACAGAATCATCATCATTATCTATTAAACCTTTAAAATATTCCGCTTTGATTTGGATTGGTGGATAGCCATAAAACATTCTTAACCAAATTAAATCAAATGCTTTTTCCAGAAGACTCAAAGTTTGCTTAACCTTTTCTTTACTAACGATGTTATGCAATAGTTGTTTACGTTGTTCGTTTTTTATGATTTTTATTTTAAATATGTCCTCATCAATATTTATTGAAAGTTTAAAGTTTTCGGTACTATTTAACCCATAGAATTCATCGTATTTAATTGAATCTCTATTTTCATAAAATTGTATTACAAAATCATTCATAAAAATTATATATGGATTTTTATCACTCGTAGACCCCACATAGTTTTGTGTATATGCTAAATCACCACCGAGCGTTTCTAAATATGTAATAATTAAGGGGAAATGACTGATGTTTTCAGTTTGTTTATTTAAAATAATTAGCCTTAATTCTTCTTGAACTTGCTTATTTAAATCAAATATATGCTCGCAAATAGAATTTCTCCATATTTGGATATAGAAAAACATTCTTAATAATGAGGTTTCTTCCAAATCCAAAAATTCTATTTCTTCTAAATTTGCCTCTCTTAATTTTGGAAGTATTTTGGATGAGAAACCACCTTCGAATTCAGTAAATAAATCTTCGCAAACACTACAAAAAACATAATCTACAGAAAATGGTATTTGTCTTGCATTTTCAAGTTCCTCATCCGTAGGAGCTCTGCCAAGAGCCTTTTCTAAATTTTCTGCATCAATACGTTGAAAATTGAATTCAACAAACGGATTTCCATTAGAAATGTCAAAGTAATATCCCCGTTCACGTTCATTTGTACCACCAATATTGAGACACTTTCTAATTATTCCATCAGATAAATAATGAGTGTTTTTTTTATTTGCTTCTCTTTCAAGGCATAATGCACATTTCATATCGGTAGATTTAATATAATAGCTGAATTGGATACCACTGCAATCACATGCATTAAACAATGCCTTTTTTTCAAAGAATTGTTTCAACACAAATATAGATATTAATTGATAAAGTAAAGAGAAATTGTACACTTAGGAAGTACACTTAGCAAAAACAAAAAAGACCTCACATTTCTGTGAAGTCTTTTCTCTAGTAGCTCCCCCTCTTGACCAATTCTCGAACCGCAAGTGTTTTATATTTTGCATATTAGTCTAAAAAACAACCCCTTTTTGACATCGAACAAAATATTATTTGTTAATTTTATTTTTAATAAGACCAAATATTTAAGGTTAAATCACCTTTTCAACGAAAAATGCCCTTTATATTCCTTCCCGTTTTCTCTTTTAACCACAAACCAATAATCAGAAGAAGGTAAGTTTTGCCCATTTAAAGTTCCGTCCCAGCCGATGTCATTTCCTTTGAATCCGGTTATGATTTTACCATACCTATCAAAAATAAAGACTTGGAGATTTGGTTCTGTTTCCGAAAATTTGATTTTCCAGAAATCATTATGACCATCATTATTGGGGGTGAAAAATTTCGGATACATTAATAAAAAAACCTCTTTGGTAGTATAGCCACATTCTTTTTTATCATTCACAAAAACGGTGTAGTCACCACTTGGAAGTCCAAAGAATTGATTACTATCTTGATAGTTAATTCCGTCTAACGAATACTCATAGTCGCCATCGCCTTCTACATAAATGATCATACTATTTTGGCTATCCGTCCAATCTACGGTTTGCACTCCTAGTATCGTAGCTATATTTGAATTTTCAACTTCAATGGTTTTGGTCGTAGAACATACTATATTGCCATAATCCATGGTAACGGTTAAGTAATAAGTTCCTGCCGTATCAATTACTGTTGTTGCAACAGTTGACCCAGTTGACCAATTGTAGGTTGTAAAACCAATTGGTGCATTGATTGTAATTGGAACTCCTTCGCAGATGGTGTATGTTTCTGCTAAATCAATTTGAGGACTAGGTCTTACAATTAGCGAAAAAGCAGTGATGTCAAAACAATCATTTTCGGCATTATTTTCAATTCTGGCATAAATTGTTTGCGGATTCGTTTCGTTGGTATAGTTAGTAGTAATTGAATTGGTTCCGGTTTGAGCATCAGTTAGACTTTTGTAATAACTAATTGAAAAATTTCCTGCCGATTGACTTCCTAGAATCAGATTGTTGTTTACTTGTAAATCAAAAACTTCAAATCCATCATTGGTTTGATCGTCACACAAGATTAAATCATCAGAAGTATTTGCAATAGGGAATTCATAAAGACCAATTGTAAAATCAGTTATATCAAAACACTCAGAATTATCGACGTTTTGAATTCTTGCAAAAATAGTTTGTGGATTACTTATGTTTTGATGGGTTAACGGTAAAGAATTAATAGCATCCTCAGCGTCCGATTGAGATAAATGGTACGAAATTTGAAAATCAGCGGCATTTTGATTTCCTAAAATTTCACTGTTTCTACTTTGTAAATTAAACCATTCAACGGAGTCATTATCATTATCACAAAGAAATAAATCTGTGGCAAGGTTAGCAGTAGGAAGTTCAGAAACACGAATTAAAAAATTACCTGTTGATTTACAAGCAGTATTACTAATTGCAGCGATTGAATAATATATTGTTTGCGGATTAGTTGTGTTATCAATAGGAGTCGTTATTGGGTTTGTGTTCGTATCAGCATCTTGTTGAGTTAAAAAATAAGCCACCTGAAACACCGAAGAAGGTTGACCGTTTAAAATTTCAGTAGTTTTTTGATTTAAATCAAAGTTTGCTATGCTGTTATTTGCTATGTCATCACATTTTAAGAAATCACTAACAGGTTGAATAGTTGGTTGTTGAATCACTTGAATTTGAAATGACGTAGTAGCATAACAATTAAAGTTATTGATGTTTGTTACACGAATATAAAGTGTTTGAGTCGGACTAGTATTTTGATAATTATTTGGTAATTGAAATTGTCCAGACGTTGCGTCAGTTAGATTTAAATGATAGGTAACCGTAAAGACCGAATTAGATTGTCCGTTTAAAACTGTTTGATTAAGAGATACTAAATTAAAAATCTCGGTATTATCATACGGTAAATTTTCACAAATAATATAAGTATTGGGTTGCGTGGCTAAGGGTTGTTGAAACCACTCTATATTAAATGATGTTATGGCATAACATTGACGATTACTTAAATTGAAAACCTTAGCAAAAAAAATGTTGTTCCCTTGGTTGAGAGTAACCGGGTCTGAAACTTTATTACTGTTGTTTTCTGCATCGTTAAATGAGTTATAAAATTCGACTTCGTACACCGTGTTGGATTGTGAGCCCAGTAGAGTTGGTGCGTGCTGTGATAAGTTATAACTATTAGACAACGAACATTGCGATTGATTAGCAACCGGATTAGCAACCGGGGTTTCAACAATTGAAATTATTCTGGTTTTTGTAATGGTTTCTGTACTTCCTGTAATGGTTGCCGTAACGGTGTATGTTCCGGGTAAACTATAGGTGTGTGATGGATTTATTCCTGCTGCGGTTGAACCATCGCCAAAATCCCAGTTTACACTTGTTACGGTCTGATTTCCGGTTAAAGTGAATTGAGTAGTATCCCCAAAACAGGTGTTTTGAAAAGTAAATGAAGCATTAAAATAGGATTGAATGAATTGAGGGAGACCATGTTGACATATACCAGTCTCCAAATCAACAGCATTTAATTCAAAATCACAACCAATACCTAAAACGTCAGGATTGTTAATTCTACTGATATAAGTTCTGTTCCAAATTGGAGCATATATTTTACCATCGGGTGCAATTTGTAAAGCACCAAATTGTACAGGCATATTGTTTGTATGATGCAAAAGTATGGCTGTGCTCGGAATATCAATTTGAGTTAGATCATATTGCACCAATTCAAAAATATAATAATCACCGTTCGTAATATACGCTAATTCTCCATTAGGTGAAAATTCAGCTCCGTAATTCCCCCCTCTATTTGAGACTGTTTTAGCATTTGAAACAATACCGGTGTTAAAATCAAAATCAAAGAGTTCTACGCCATAGGGGCGAATACAACAGAGTAATTTTGTTCCATCGGGTGAAAACTTAAGCGAACCAACAGTCCCGTTAATATCTACAGCAATTGGCATTCCAACATTACTTACAACAGGTGTTGTGTTTACACCTGATGCCGTAACACTATAAGCCAAAAACGAGTCGTCTCCATATCCGTGGATAACAACCCAATAATCAGTATTATTACCATTTTTAACTGCTGTCATTTTTTCGCAGACAGGAGTATGTAAAAGTATATTTTTATTTTCGGTAACATCCCCCAAGCCACCATTAAGACTCATATCTACTTCTGAATATCGAGCACCTTCGGCTACTCCTAGATGTGTTGTGGTAAAAATATAATAAATTGTTGTTGAACCGGGTTTTGGAATTATTAAAGCTCCTTGAGTGCTTGAGGTGTGTCCCAATAAATCCGTTCCATTGGGCATGATTTGATGTAATTTATTCCACACAATATAACCACTGGTATAAAAAAGCAATTGTCCGGATGAATCAGAAATTGTTGCACAAGCTTCTGGCGTAGGCATTTGTCCATCAGTTAGTGCTACAGGAGCTCCATTATTAAAATCCAATCCAGCTTGTTGACCAAAATACCAAATATTAGCTTCGCCTTGAGCTAAGCAAAATGAGGAAAATAAGAGAAAAGATAGTACTCTTAACATGTAATGGATTTTAAATTCAAATATCGTATTTTTTTTAAAAAGTTAGATTAATTTGTTTATTTTTATAACGATTCAATTTTAATTTTTATGAGAACAGTTTTATTATTTGTTGCGGTACTATTTTGTAATTTTTGTTTTTCGCAAGAAAAGGAAGATATTGAGTTTAAAAATGATGTTTTAAAGCTTATTGAAACAACAGGTATTAAGAATCATTTACTTTTGGTTAAAAATCAATTCATAAAAAATGTTCCCCAAGATAAGAAAGCTGTTTTTGAAAAAGAGTTTGAATTATCATTAACAGAAATGCTTAATAACTATGCAAAAATTTATATGAAACTCTACACAAAAGAGGATATAAAAGCTATGATGGCTTTTTATGACAGCCCCATTGGTAAAAAAATACAAGCTAATGCGGATGAAATGACAATGAGAACTAAAGCGAATAGCCAAGAATGGACAATTAAATTACAAGCTTTAGTTTCTAAACTACAATTACCAGAATGATTTATTTAAAGTATGTATATACTATTTCTATTTAGCTTTCAGTTAAATTTAAGAGACATTTTTAGTAAAGATCTATTATTTAGTTTGGAACGCTTATCATAATACCAAATATTAGGCACTCATTTGGCAGTAATTATTATGTTTATCAAAAATATGGATGTGGAGATATGCATTATTTTAGATTTGGATGAATAAATTTATAATATTTAAAAAAACTTTTAATTTTTATAAAATATACTAAAAATGTGATTTACTATCTTTTCTTCAAAGTCAGGGTCATTCGCAGAAAAATATGTTAGTTATTTTATAGGACAAATTTAGAGCATCTGATAATATACAATAATTAATAGTAATTTTAAAATTTACGAGACTAATATATTTATTTATTATTTGTAATTTCATTTAAAAAAATATTTAATCTTTCTGCCAAATTCACTGAATAAAAGTCAAATAGAATAATGTTTTTATTTTTAAAATGCAAAAACAAACGAACACCTTGATTTAGCTTATCTAATTTTATAAGTTTACAGTTAAAATTATCAATTTCATTGAATTTTCCATGTATATCTTCAACTTTTAAAATTATTTTCATATAATTTGACCTTTTTAAATAAAATATTTTTGATTTTAAATCTAAAATTATAACATTATTTGTGAGAAGTTTGTTGTAATTTTTTTTTATAATAAAACCTACCCAGATTATAATAAAAATAATCAACAAGAAAAAACCATCTTTAATGTTAAAATAAAAATATAGAAAAATAAATATTGAGGGTATTAGAAATAAGAAAAAGAAATTTAAAATAAGACTTATAAATTTGTATTCCTTTATTTTACTAATTATAACTTTATTATCCTCAAATTCAATTTTTGGATCCCTAAATAAATTATATGTGTTTTTATATTCCCGAAAAAAGGTATCAAATTTAAAATTGTTATCCATCACTAAATTAAAATTTATAACTGTAATTTTTACTAGGAGAAGTTGGATTATTGACATAAATTGCGTCCTCTCTAAAGTGAACCATTATAGTTGAGTGCCGCACACCACCTTTAACATTAACAGCAGTAAAAGGACTAGCTTCAGCTCCTCCAGATAATCCTCCATAAACACTAACCCAAGTAACTTTTCCATTTGGATTAACTGCAACATCTACGCCAACCTGTCCACCTATTCCGGGTGTTAATCCCGCTTCAACATAACCAGAGTATCCTAAAAAATCCATAGCACTAATCTCACTGACTGTACCATTATATTGCTTTATCGAACCATAAATTGAAGCTGTCACCTCAGCACCATCTCCTATTGAAACTGAAGGGCCAATTGTTAAATAAGGCACAAAGCTTCTATCTTTACCTCTAATTATCCAATTAAACTCTAAATCTATATCACCTCCCAAAAATACATTAAAAGCATAACCTCCTCCGATTGAAAATCCATCTCCAGTTTTATTTCTTATAAATTCACTATTCCATAAGTGTTTACTATCTGTTTTAGTTGAATAGATTGAATTTAAAACAATTTCATCTAAAACACTACCATTTCCATTTTTTATAACATATGAATCCTTGATACCGTATCGATAATTAGTGTTAATTGCTTCAGGGTTTTCAAATCTATCACCTTGAAAACCTCTAAACGCCCACGCTACATCCCTCCAAAATTTTGATGACCATCCTCCATCAGAATCAATACTGCTAATAGGGTTATTATCCATCCCTAAATATGGCGAATGATATTGTCCATAAGGGTCGGGCGTAAGCCATCTTCCTAATCTTCCATCCCAAAGTCTGAGTTGAAAAGCTTCCATTCCAGTTTCACCGTCTTTTTCTTGGCCTTGATAAGCATATCGGTAACTACCGTCTAACGAGTTTCTTTCTGGTAACTGTTCTCCAAAAGGGTAATAATCGGCATAGGAAAGTAATGCAACTAGATTCGGGTTTGAGCTGTCTTTTTGCACTACTGCTCGGACATTGCCTAAGTGATCCGTTATTTGATAACTTCTAGTTTCAGAATTAAACACTGTTTTGTAACATACTCCTAATCGTGTTGCACCATATATTGGCATTTCTATTTGTCTTATTATGTCAATTACAGGTTTATTATAAACAGACATTATATTTCCGGATAGGTCAAGTAGATAATACGTTGTGCTTTGTAATGTGTTAGGTTGTATGGTGCTATAACTTTCTTTTCTTATACGTTGGCCGCGTTCATTATAATAAAATTTAACTATAGGGTAAGCAATGCTTGGGTCTAAATTCCCTCCTTTAATTTCAGTAACTAGTCCACTGGTATTGTAAAAGTAATGGGTTTGTTCTTGTTTGTTTAGCGTTAGCTGACCAATTGCATTATATACATAATTACCTGCTTGTTGTCCTGAGTCAATATCATTATTGAATTGTGGTGATGCAGGTACAGCATCAGTAACTTGTGTTAGTTGGTTTTTGCCTGTAGTGGCATAATTATAGGTTAAGTTGTCTATAGTTGTTCCTGTTTCATTGGTTCTTTGTAATTTGGTTATGTTTCCGTTAGCATCATACTCAAGCCCTTTTTCTTGGTATTTATTAGCAAGAGGCGTTATACTTCCTGAGGTATTCGCATTACCAAAAGTAGCATCGGTTAACCAGTTGTTTCGATCATAATTATACAAGTAGCCTTTTTGGTTAATGTTACCATTTTGGTCTAAATCCATATGTGAGCTTTCTTTGGTAGCCCATCGAGTTGCTTTGATGTTTCCATTGTAATCAGGAGTAATACTTGGTGAGGTTATGATGTTTGTATTTATACGATTGTAATCACCACTATAATAGTCTAACGTAATGCCAAAAACATCATTAGGGTCATTTCCTGGGTCTTTTGCTTGTTCTAAACTTGGGTGGTTTATACTCTTTAACATACCACCAAGCGTATAGACATAGTCTAGTCCTTGTGCACCTTCTGCTATATTAAGCCTTTTTAATTCTCCAGATATATAATAAGTATATTCTGCGTCGGTTGAAAATGAAATGTCATTTATTGATGTTTCTACCTTTTCAAGTGTATTATTAATATCATAAGTGTATTTGTGAACAAAAAGCTCATTTGGAGTATATTTTTGATAATATACCTTACTTACATTGCCTTTATCGTTGTATTCATAATGAATCGTTTTAGTCCCCAAGTCAACATTGTATTGTGCAACCCATTCTAATCTGCCATAAATATCATAACTGTACCACGAAATTGCATCCAATGTACCCACGTTAGTTAGTGATTCTTTATAAGTTATAGCTACATTACCTGCTAAATTGTGTTGTTGATAACCCGGTAATTGATTTTGTAAGGAAAGTATATTTGGAATAAAAATGGAAAGATTTCCATCATTGCCAACATAATCATAAATAGTGAATGTTCTTTCACTTGATGTTGTATTTAGTATTAATATATTACTGTCAACATTATTATTTGCTTCATCCCAAATAGTTGCGTCCCCTGTTAATATACCACCTTCAATCGGCCTGCCGTAAGTATCATAATTGGTATATGAAACTTGGTTTAAAGATAGTTGAAGCTCACTTTGAGAATACCTAATTTGTCCATCTTTTCGGTAAGCATACCTGCTAGTTCCTTCATCTGGGCTGGAGATTACTATTACTTGCCCAAATGTGTTGTGTTCTACTTTTGTGATAAAATCACTTGCATTAGGTTGCATATATGCCGGAACTGCTTGCATGGTTATTGCCGATGGAAAAGCCGCTGCAAAAGCATTTGGTTGAATAGTTTTTATATTTCTTCCTGTTTTATCGTAAACATTGATGGCATAATCGTAATAATTAACTTTATAAGAAATTCCCAAAACGTAATTATCTGTTGTTATTGCACCAGATGAAGTATTAACGTATGTTCTTGGGTTATTTGTAGGTATAGTATTAGCAACTATTCTGTAGGCATTTCCTCCAGATAATGGAGTTGAAATTATACCTCCTGTTTTTAAATCATATATCGAGTAATTTGAAGCTGAACCGAGTAATGAAATATCAGAGGAAGTAATTCCGGCAGGAATATGAACGTCTATATATCCCTGCGTTCCAATTAGGGAAACAACAGGATATTTGTGAGAACCACCAGAACGTGCTGATGCTAAAGCTTTTCCTTCTCCATCTGTAAATACAACATTCTCAACTCCATTGGCATCTACTGATACGGATTTATAAAATTTTGTAATTATTTCTTCTTTGTCTGGAAAATTTGTACTTGTAGGTCCATCAAAATAATCATACCCATAGATATAATGCATCTCTTGTGCGGCAGGAACAGTAAAGCCATATCCCGTTTTCCAACTGCCATTGATTTGATTTCCTCCAACTACGTTAATTACATTACCCGGATTTAATTTATCGTAGTTAATTTCTGTGTAGGGCTGTTCTGCTGTGGCCTGATAAGCTTCTAGTGCATTATTATTACTATAATATTTATCTAAAAAATTAGTTTTAAGAATTGAATTGGATAAAAAATTTACTTTATCAAAATTAAAACAAGATATTGCCGGAAAAGATTCTTTCCATTTTCTTCCAAAATTATCATATACTACTTCTTTTCCCCAAACTAAATCATTTTTGTAATCTTTTGAAAGCGAAGTAACGGGTCTACCTAAATCATCAAAATAGGTTTTTGAACGACCATTTTCAATCCCACTTTTTACATCATACGAATAGGCTTCCGTATAATTAGAATTGCTAGAACTGTGTAGATAGTAAAAATATGGATCTAATGGTCGGGTAGGCACAACCATCCCGTTAGATAATTCCATTGGGGTTGCTAAACCTCTACTATATACAATAGGATTACCAGTATAGTAACTCGACACATCTGACCTGAAAATACTGGCTTTACCAAAAATTGTTTCAGTGGGTTCATCATCGGGAACATATATAATTGTACCATCTTGAAGCTGTACTGGATGATAAAAAAGTATGTTTCCAATTGCACCATTGAAAATACCACCATCGCCATTGTCTATCCTAGGGGAAATGTTTATGGTATATTCTTGAAGCTGCAAAAAATCTAAAGGGTCGGCATTAGTAAATATTCTTTGATTATCATTGTTATAAGAAACTTCGTCTACTATTTTTCCTTGTGGTGTTGTTAATCTAACTTTATCAAGATTGTTATACAAAACCATAGTGTTTTGTAAAATGATATCATTTTCAGGATTACTACTAATAGACTCTGGGATAGGGAATAATTCTAAAAATTTGGAACGTCCTCCTATAAAGGAAGGTGCATAATTTGTATAAGCATAAAAGCCATTATAAGTAATTATTTTAAACCCCCCCGGTTCGATAATCAAATTACTATGATTATTCATTAGCCCATCAGCTTGCAATTTAAACGATGTATGGTTATCCGAAATAACCCATCCTTCTAAATCAATAGCCTCATTTGATGAGTTGTATAATTCAATATATTCTCCAAAAGTATGATATCTTCTAGAAATATCTTCACAATATCGAGAATCAAAGTAAATTTCTGATATAACTAAAGTACCATAATCAGATGTCTCACACTGAGAATAGATTTTTGCTGAAAACAACAAAAAAACAAAAAAAAGTTGAATCAATTGCCTCATAACAAACTAATTTCTGGTTAATACAAAATTATCTTGGGGATTATTTTCATAAAGGCGACTTAGTAATGCCCCTGCTTCTTCATTTTTTCCTAATGCTATGTAAGAAGAGTGTAACAAATAGTATAATACTAAATTATCTTTAAACACATCTTTTTGTTTATTGTTTGCTAAATTTTTAATTAAAGATAGTTTTGGATTTAGGATGATTAATTCATCTAAATCGCCTTCAAGTTCTTTAACTCCAATAAGTAGTATTTGCGTAGCTTCCTGAAATTTTGCTTCTAAAAAACTAATTTTAGCGTAGGAATGTATTAATTTGTTATTCATTCCCACAGAAGTAGATTTAACTTTTACCATAGTTTCCTCTAATAATTGTTTGGCTTCTACAAACCTATTTTGCAACAATAAGATTTTAGCGGTTTTAACTACTACATCTATTTCTTGTTCAAAATTTAAAGTCCAATTGTTTTTTAAATTGTAACCTACTGAAATGGCTTCATCTAATGTGGCGGTTGAAGCTTGATTTTTTTTGTAGGCTAATTCCATAGCATCCATCAGCCCTAAAAATCCATATAAATTATTACTAGCATTAGCATAGTTTCTTCTAACTTCTATAAAGTCAAAATATCTATTGTTAATATAATAGGATTTTTTAACCTTGTTTAATGACAATGGATCTTTGTAGTCGATTTGAAATAATTGTTCAGCATTTTCTATTTTTTCTTGATTTGTTAAACTAGTCCTTTTTAAGAGGATGTTATAAAAAAATTTCTTTTGCTTAAGTATATTTATTCTTCTATGTTCAATTTCAAAAATATCAATTAGTGGTCTTCTATTTTTAGCATCAATTCTAGCAATTAATAATTTTAATTCTTCATTTGTTTTGCTAGTAATGGCTGACTTATATTCATTTTTATGTTGAACTTTAATATTTTTATAAACCCTATTTATTCTAAAATCAGCTTCAAATTCAGCAATCTGAATTTTATGCATTACTTTTTCTAAACCTATATACAGATATTGTTTTGTATCATCTATTAGGATTGCTTGTTGGTATAAAATTACAGCGTCATTTAGAAGAGAGAGCGTATTAAATGAATTTTTATAATCAATAGATGATTTTTTATTACCGTTTTGCAATCTCATTAATGATTTGGCTGCCCTATCATAAAAAGCAATTTTGTTAGTGTTAATTGCTAAAGCATTTTTGAAAAGTAGTGCACTTTCAAGATTTTTGTTTTGTGACCCAAAAACATTATCTAATCCATCATAAAACTGAATATAATTCGGTGCAAGATTTATTGCTTGTAAATATAAACTTTCAGCAAGAATATAATTTTTTAAATAAAATTTTTGTCTAGCCTGTGCAGCTAATTCTTTGGCAGTTAAAAAATCATTAGATAATGATTGATTTTTACTTGTTGGCGAGAGAGTTAATGCCGATATGGCATCTAAAGGCAACATCGCTGCTAATATACTCCAAGAAGAAATACGAATAAAATCTTTCCTACTTATATCACTCATTTTATAAAAGAATTAAGGAAAGAAAAGGAGAAGAGCTGGTTTAAATTAAATAAATTTAGAACATCTTTGAGTACGAGCTTGACGCAAAACTTCTTTTTATAAGATACTTCTCCTTATGCTTTCAAAATTAATATTTTTTTTTATTATTCCAAATTTTATTGTAAACTTTTATATCTTATGTTGTTTTTTGATTTTAATTTAAATCCACCAGGAGTACCGTCAGAAAAATCAATAACTTCTACATGGGTTTCTTTTAATCTACCACCAGCATCGTACTCAAATTTTGTAGCTAGTCCATTATTACCAATAATGAATGTTAGTTCATCAAATTCATTATATACATAGCCTGTTACTGAAGATGCTATTGGTCGAATCATTAAATCATCATAGAAGATTTCATTTGAAGAACTAGTTACGTAAATAAATTTTTCTGTTATTGGGCAATCAAAATAGTGTGTTAATAAAGCCCAATTACCAGCATTGGAAACCTCTCCATTAAATGCGATATTTGTGCCATCCACATTCACTCTTGCATACGGTAAATCAGTTTTATAAACCCAAACAGATAATTTATATTTGCCTGCTCTATGTTGATCTTCTCGCATTACTACACCAAATTTTCCGCTTGAGTTTGTTGAAATGGAGTATTTGCCAGTATGTGATTTTTCCTGACTTCTTGAAGCACCATCTTGAATCCTAACCTCTGGTTCAAGCCAAAATCCATTTGATATGTATTCACCACCAGCGTAGAACATTTCATTATAGCCAGCATTTCCGGAAGCCATTAATTTAGTGTTGTTATCACCCATTTTAGTAGAAGCAAAATTTCCGTTTATATCTTTTACTTCTAAAGGAGTAGAATAATGATTATATAAAGTTATTTCAGATGTTTGTTTCCATTTTAAATTTGTTTGCGATAGACCAACTCCCCATACAAAATCATCATCTGTATTATTATTGTTATAGTTGGTAAATATTCCATTTGAATCTTTTATTCCATTCCATATGTAAGTTTTATGTTTTCTCCATACTCCTACCTCTGAGGCAGGATTACTCGTATTTCCACCAATATCTTTATAACTCCAGATGTTATTCCAAGTAGTAATACCAACTCCTGTCTCTTTCCAGACACCATTATCTAAAATATACGAATACTCTGCAGCAGTTTGAGATAACATGTTTTTGTTGTTTATGTTATCCACTTTATTGCCCATTGCAGAATATTTTGTGTATGCAGGAACTGTTTTTGTTTTATAAGATCTACCGTAGCTAGAAGTTGTAATTGTTTCTAAAGCTTTACCAGTTTGTATATCATAGCCAGAGAATGATGTTGTAGTTTCAAAATTGTTTGCAGTACTTTTTATACTATTTAATTTTAAAGGATATGTAATCTTGGTTGTATTTGCTAAATTGATATCTGAAGTTGTTGGCCATTGATCATGTGGTCTTGAATATATTCTTTCTAAAGAACTGAAGTTTTCTTGAATGATACCATTTTCAAAAACATTACTTTCATAATTGTTAATAACTTTTAATAGTTGATGATTATCATTATTGTATGTTTTCTTATTAATTAGGCTACCTAATAGAGATAGTTTATCAGAAATAATAAATTTAGATTTTTTCAATGGAATATTTGAATAAGCATGATTTACCGTCACTGGTAAATATTCTACTTGAGAGGACTCTTCAGTTATTTGAAAAAAATTGCCTAAAGAATATTTGATGTCTCCATCCAAAATATACTTTGGAAGAACATTGAAGTGATATTCGTTAATAATATTTTCTTTAGCAACCGTTACATACTCATAAATTACTCCAGGCCCAGGAATATAATTTCCATAGGGTATTTCTTTAAAATGTTTTGAAGGAGCAAAACTGGTAACTCCCGAAGATTCATAGTTAGTGTCATTTGGAGACACAGAAGTTCCAGGTTTATTATAATAATGCTTGGTAATATATTTACCGTCAACAATTATATTTTTTACTCTAATGCCACCACCTTTTAAATTACTATTGTTTAGCCTTGAAAATAATTTGATTTTAACTTTATCATTGTCATTTCCTGGCTCACCACAATGAAACTCTCTAAGTTCTTCACGCCAATTAGATGTTCTGCTTACCACTTCATTATACCATCTATAAAACGTCCAAACTTCATTCTGACAATTAGCGTCTCTTCTTACATCATTTCCTATAAATATATTTGGTAATTTGAATTTAACTTGATTTTGTGATACAGAAATAACTAAGCACTCATTTGCTATATCTGCCACACGGTGGGCTCCGTTGTGATCTGGATTCCACCAATACTGAACGTCTATATAATCAAATTCTCCAACTTTAAAAAATTCTCTAAAATCTATATTTTGTCTAGAATCGTTGTTTATATGATTTCTTACTTCTAGATATTTATCACCGTCAGATGTACCTGTAAATTTTAATTGTAAATTAAAATCTAGTACAAGATTTTTTGTTGCTGCTTCATATGCATAGTCGTCACTTTCATATTGAATATCTAAGCTTGCTCCAGTTGGTGTCTTAATTTGTTTTAAACTACCATTTTCAGGGTTAAACTTTTTATATCCCCATTCATCAATTTGACTAGAGCTGTAGCTTAAATTATTGTAGCTAAATGTATAAGGTGGTATAATATTTACACCTTGTTTTCCGTAATTATGTAAACTTTTCAAAGTTAATTTTCCAGAATTAACGGAGTTAGGACTATTTGTGGCTAATGAATAGTCATATTTAAACCCAATTACTTTAACTGCTTTATTTTTTAGTGAAACAAAATCTGAATCATTATTATCAATTACATTAGAGTAATATTCTCCAAAATATTGAGAGTCTACATATGCTATAAATCCTGTACTATATTCATCATCACCAACTAAATTAACTTTTTCATCAAAAATCATATCTGAAGCTAATTTAGGTGTAGATTGTGGATTTAACATATTTAAAGTTGAGGGAATATCAGTGTTTTTTAATAAAATTATTTCTTTTAACCTTAAAGTTTTATGATTAAATGATTCAGCATATTGACGATTAATAATTTCGTAAACGGAGTATCCGGCTGAACTATAAGGTGCAGAAGATGTAGAAATCGTAGAATAGGCTCCTGGGAAATAAATCTTTCCATCGGTACCTCGATATAAAGGTAAATTATTTTGATAACTATAATAAACAGCAGTATTAGAGTTAGGATTTGATCTACTTGTTCCAACTTTCCCATTAATAGAATTATAATCATTTCGTAATTCTTTTATAAAAAAAGCAGTATGTGATCTAGTTTTTATACTATTAAGGTAATATATTTCTTTAACCCCCCAACTATAACTCTTACTGTTTGATCCATATGTATATCCAGAGGCTGGGATTCTCCATGAAAAACCATCTGACCATTTACCATAATCAAACTTGACCCAATAGCCATAATCGTCTTCATCTAATTCGTTATTGCCATTAATATCTATATAGTCGGGACCTGTAATTCCTGTTAATAGCCAATGTGTCGCATAAGGACTTAATGACTGTTGTTCTGTAAACTTTTCATTTATATTATCATTATACTTGGCTGTTCTAGAAAACTTTTCTTTTTGGTAAACAGGAATTGAATAGTGATAAATCTTACCGTCAGCAACCGTTATTTTAAATGCACCTATACCATCTTGATCAAGATTAGTTCTGTTAATATTAGCGTTTAAAATTAAAAGAGGATTAGTAAGTAATTCTCGGTTTGTATAAGACTCTATAAACGAACTTTGTTTCAATCTATTTTTATTAGCAACATATCCTTGTTGCGTGATTGTATTAGGTACTGCAACAGTCTCAGAAAATCCATACATTTCACCACTATAATTATTTGAATATTGCCATAAAGATAAAGCTGATGAGGTCAAATTATAATAGGACGACAATTCGTTATTGATTTGAAAATTAATACGTTTGCTTTCTATAGGATTATCTATAGATTTTGAAAAATCATTTTTGTTATAATAATATAAGCCCTCCAAATCTCTTGTATTCCCATTAATAATAATGCTTCCTTCAAAACCAGAACTAAATGCATTGTGTAATAAACCAGTTTCTAATATATATGGTGTCATTGATGCCGTAATTCCTTGAGCGGATATATCATATTGATCGTAAGAAACAAAAGTAGGGTTGTTACTTGCCAACTCAGTACTAGAATTCATGGCTTTATAAACACTTTCGGCACTGTCAAATTCGTGAAAATGAGGTAGAACTTTTCCAAAATAGCCGTTATTGCCATCTAATATATCATTTAATTCGCCTGCGTATAACAATCCAGTACTCCCGTAGGTTTTTTCATCAAAATGCCAATATTTAATTTTTTGTCTAGAATATCCAATTCTTAACGGCCCAATAGAAGCATTGATTGAAAATTTATCGCCAACCCTCATAGCACTTAATGCAGAAGAACTGTTACTAGATGTTCTGTTATTATCACCAACTATAGAGAAACTAGCACCTCCACTTGCAGATAAGGAAATTCCTAATCCATTTTTTTGAGACAAATTTACTCCACCCGATATACTATTCCCGTCACCATCAGTTAAAAGGTTGCCACCTAAACCTATTCCCATCCCTGATTGTGAATTATATGAAAAATTATTATAGTTAGCAGAAAAATTACCATTACTTGAGTATCCAATTCCATAACTTTGATTATTTATATTTGCAGTTGCATTTATAGAGTAAGAATGAGAAGTCTCTCCTCCAAAAGCTCTGTTAGTTGTAAAATTTGCCGATACTCCAATTGAATTCTTGTCATCATCCCCCCATCCAACACCAACAAAAAAAGAATCGTAAGTAGAAGTGCCTCCTATATTTTTAGTTATCGTAGAATTTAGCCCATCTTTCCAATCATCAGGTTGTCCACTTACATTTCTATTAATAGCTCCAGGATTTAGAGACCAGCCTAAACCCACCCAAGAGGCTTCTTGCTCCATCGCTATACCAGCATGATATGAAATTGCTAAAGGATAACCACCCTCTGGAGAAGGGATGTTTATAAGAGGTAATACATAAGATAAATCACCTGTAGCTAAATTAACCATGTCAGTAGCATCTACAGGTTCAAAACTGGAAGCTTCAGGGGATTTTGGACCTTGTGCAAATAATTTATTATTCGAGATCAAGCCATAAAAAAAGAATAGCCATAAAAAAACATAAGTAACATAGTTATATTTAATAGATTTACTCATAGTGTTTAATTAAAATTTTTTAATATTCTTTATAATCTTAAAAATTTAACGTAGGTTGGTTTTTTATTTTTTTTGGATTTATTTTTATGGTAACCTCGCCGGTATAAAACCCTAAATCTTGAATAGTAAAATTCAAATAGTCTTGGTCAAACATTTTTTTATCGTTGGGATAAACCAACATAATTGTTGTCGAGTTACTCATCCCGTACATTCTAGGGTAGATAAAGTCAGTCATGGCGATGGTGTCTTTTACAGGAGTGATTAAATGAACTTTTTCTTCCATCCCAAAGGCTAAGTCATTCACCATTTGACCAAATTTAGCTTTGTCATTAGCTACATTAGTCAACAATTCCTGATTATTTAGTGACATAGAAAGATTAAAGTAGAGGTATTTGCCATACTTATCTCTTAGACTATCAACTAATTCCTTATTTACTTTTTCTCCCATCTCTTGTTTTACAAGCAAATCCGTAGGACGGTATTGCAAAATGTAATCAACGCCATTCACATTTTTAAAATAGCGATATCCGTTTTCTTCCTCTGCTATATAATCCATCATTTCCTGTTCACTATCAAACGAAGTTGAGCAGGAAAAAGTGAGAAAAGCAAGAGCGATAAAACAAATACTATTTTTTATCATATTGAGCGTTTAATCCTTTTAAAACTTCTTCTGTTAAATCAGCTGCTTCATCGGCATACATAATGTTTCCACCGCCACTGGCACCAAAAATGATTTTGTATCCTTTCTTTTTACCATATTCTTTTACGTAATCATTGATGTCGTTAATAACCGTTTGGGTAGTTTTTTTGTCTTCTTCCTGTATTTGTTTTTGGATGGCTTCCTGATAACTGTTGATTTGTTGTTGCTTGTTGCCTAACAATTCCTGTTTTAGTTCCAATTCTTTAGCAGAAAGGGAAGCTCTTTCTTCTTCGTAGGTTTGTAATTCTTTTTGCCATCTGGTGATTAAAGAATCTACATTGGCTTTTAGAACCGTTGCTTTTTTTTCAAATTCTTCTTTAGCTGTTTTGGTTCTTTTATAGCCTTCAATTAATTTATTTACATCCACATACACTAATTCAGAACTGTTGTATGATTTATAGATGCTAAAGGCACTAAAAATAAAAGCTATAATAGCTAGATAAAGCGGTATTTTCTTCATTGTTTTTTCTTTCCTACAATACTATTAATTAAATTTTAAATTAACAAGTATTTATGTTAAATTATTTTAACTTTTTTTTTGCATTTTTTTTATACTTTTGAAAAATAGAAGTTAATAATATGAAATTAAAAAAAATACCTTCGTTTAATTTGCAGGAAATGCTCGTTGTTTTAGCCATCATTGGAATTCTATTACTACTGGCTTTACCTAACTTAATGCCTTTAATTTCAAAAACAAAAAGCATAGAGGCACAAACCCAATTGAAGTACATTTACAATGCTCAAAAGCAGTATCATTTTATGTACTCTAAGTACAGCTCTGAATTTACCGAGTTAGATTTTGAAGCTCCCAAAACAGTAAAAGAAAATGGTACAGCTAACTATATGTATGAAATTCTAAATGTTTCCAATACTGACTTTAAAGTAAGAGCAACCGCCGTTACCGATTTTGATGGAGATGGTGTTTTTAATGTTTGGGAAATTGATCAGAATGGTAATGCTATTCAAGTCGTAAATGATTGATAAAAGTAGTTTGACAGTAATATTCACTGTTTTACAAATAGTTGTATTACTGTTTATTTTTTTTCAAGACTACAAGGAAAGAATGGTGTACTGGTTTTTATTTCCGGTAGTTGGAATTATTGGAGGATTAATTCAAATCAATCTATTTCCGAAAGAAGTTTTTTTCTTAAACAGTCTCTATAATTTGATTCTGGTTAGTTTACTTTTGGGTATCGGAGGGATTTATATGAAATTGATTAGAAAAAAGAGTTTTGTGAATGAGAGCATGGGAAGTGGTGATATTCTTTTTTTTATATTTCTGTGTTTTTGTTTTCCAACAATTACTTTTGTTGTGCTTTTAGTTTTTTCCTTATTTTTTAGTTTAGTCATTCATATTATATTGATAAAAAAAGAGCAAAATAAGACGGTACCGCTTGCTGGACTTATGGCGTTGTTTTTTGGCTCCGTATATTTTTTATCACTATTTACTCCAAAATCATTAATTTTCAGTTATTAATTATGAGTTTTCAATTATCCTTTGAATTACAGCGTATACTGAGCACGGAATTAGCTTATCATTACAGGATTGTTCCCTATGAAATAATTGGAAATACAATTAAGTTCAAGACGGACACACAGAACTTGGAAGAGTTGGAAAAGGAACTGAAAATTGTGCTGAACAAAGACCTTATTCTTGAAAATGATACGTCAGAAAATATTAATCGGTATTTATCAACCAATTATAGAATAGCTAAACAAGACAAGGTTTCGAGTATTAAATATTCTACTGATTTTCTTGAAAAGATTGTATTGACTGCAAAAGAGATCGGAAGCAGTGATATTCATTTTGAACCTTACGAGACCAAAGCTAGAGTTAGGTTCAGATTAGACGGAAAACTCAAAGAACAATTTCATATTGAAAAGGAGGAATATCCGGTGATTGTAAATAAAATAAAAATTAAATCACAGCTTGATATTTCTGAGAAAAGATTACCTCAAGACGGTCGTATTTCGATTGTGACTGACATAGATGATTTTGATGTCAGGGTTTCGGTTTTACCGACTCTTCACGGAGAGAAAATAGTACTTCGTCTATTGAGTAAGGATACCAATCATTTGCAATTAGCAAATTTAGGATTTACTGAATCGGAATTAAAAGTTTATTTAGAGGGAATTAAGAAACCCAATGGAATTGTTCTGATTTCCGGACCAACCGGTTCCGGTAAAACAACTACCTTGTATGCCACACTCAAACACCTGAATCAAACCAACACTAATATTTTAACCGTTGAAGACCCTATAGAATATACCCTTGAAGGAATCAATCAAGTGCAGTTAAAAGAAAACATTGGATTGGATTTTGCCTCCACCTTACGAACATTTTTAAGACAAGACCCTGACATTATCATGGTGGGTGAAATACGGGATGTAGCAACAGCAAATATGGCTATCAGGGCTGCACTGACAGGACACTTGGTGTTGTCAACGATTCATACTAATTCGGCTTGGGCAACAGTTTCAAGGTTAATTGATATGGGAGTGCCTTCTTTTTTGATAGCCAGTACGCTAAATATAAGTATAGCACAACGTTTGGTGCGAAAATTATGTCCTGATTGTAAAACCAAAAAAGATGTTACTCAAGATTTATTTCCAATAGGTTTTGTTATTCCTCAAGAATTAGAACATCACTATGAACCGGTGGGTTGTCAAGAATGTTATCATACTGGGTATTCAGGTCGTAAAGCGATTTATGAACTCTTACCAATTACTAAACCGGTTTCTGAATTTATCAAAAAAAATCAGTTGTCTATCGATGATTATTTACAAGAAAATAAGATTTGTACCTTGAAAGAAAATGCACTTTCACTCATTAAAGACGGGACAACTTCAATAGAAGAAGTTTTTTCTTTGTTAATGGATTAAAAAAATTATATTTGAAACTGATAATAGCCAAAACTTTGATGAAAAAATTACTCCTCCTTTTTTGTGTATTGCTAACTGTCTCAACCTATGCTCAGGACAATAGAATTTTTCAAATAAAAAATAGTATAGATGCTTTAACTCCTGATGTTCCGGGATTATCTCAAAAAATCAATATTGCTATAAAAGAGGCAGATATGTCCGGTTTTTTGATGGCAATTTCGGAGGTGCATAAGGTTAATATTAGTGTTGCTCCCAACTTGAAACAAATCTCCATTGTCAATAATTTTACCGATGTAACTGTTGGTGATGTACTAGTCTTTTTGTGTAAAGAATATAATCTGACGATTGATTTTACGGGTAATATCTTATCGATTAAATCATTTGAAAAACCAAAAGAGATTCCGGTTCCTAAAGAAATTCAAGCTTCTTATCAGATTGATAGCGATTTGTTATCACTTGATTTGAAGGACGATAAATTATATGAGGTTTTTAAAAGAATTATGGATGTGAGTGGTAAAAATTTAGTTTTTTCACCCGGATTGGAAAATAAATTGCTTACTGCTTATATTAAAAATGTACCTTTTGAAGATGCATTAAACAAATTGGCTTATGGGAATAATTTGTATGTAGAAAAATCAAAAGATAATTTTTACCTTTTTGAATCGGGTGATAATACAGAACCATCAGTTTCCACAGAGAAAGGGATAGCAACACAAAGACAATCAAAACCAAATCGCCAAAGAAAATCAAACTTCTTTTTTAATATTATTGACCGAGATAAAAAATTATTAGAAGTAGATTTTGAAAACACACCTGTAGCGAATATTATTTACGATATCGGTCATGAACTGGAATTGGATATGTTTATTTCCAGTCCGTTAGACCGTGCAGGAAATGCTACGGTAAAGGCAAAAGAAATCACCTTTGATGAATTATTAAGTAAAATATTTGAATCTAATTCATCAGCTACTAATCCTAATCAACAAAACAATCAAAATAATTTAAACATTCAGCCTATTCAAAATAGTGGAGGTGGCGACATGTATTCTTTTCTTATTAAAAACGGGGTTTACTATTTTGGTCTGAAAAATCAGCTAACAATTAGAAAGATAAAATCGATTCCGTTAATGCATCGTTCGATTGAACTTTTAAGTGACCCTAACAAAGAGGGTAGAAGTGTGGGAAGGTTAAATAACCAAACCAATTTTACCAATTTTAATTCAGGAGAGAACAGAGGCTCTTCATTTCAACAGAATCAAGGTGGAGGAAGTGGGGAAAGTTCTTCGACTTCAGAATCCATTTTAAAATTGGTGCCTAACGAAATAATGGAAGGGCTTGATATTAAGGTGGATACGGAACTAAACAGTTTTGTGGTAAGTGGACCAAGTGAAAACATCAATCGTTTTGAATCTTTTGTTCAATATATTGATAAACCCATACCGGTTATTTTAATAGAAGTGATGCTCTTAGAAGTGAGTAGAAGTGCAATTTTAGAAACGGGGATTTCTGCCGGTTTAGGAGATAAACCAGTTCAAACCACTGGTTCTGTTTTTCCTAGTCCGGATATTACTTTAGGTGCACAATCCATCAATAAAATTATCAATCGTTTTGATGGTTTTGGATCGCTCAATATTGGTAGTGTTCTTCCTGATTTTTATTTGAATATAAAAGCGATGGAGTCTAACGGTGATTTAAAAATTAGGTCTTCGCCACGTTTGTCAACCTTAAATGGGCACAGGGCATTTCTATCCATAGGAGAAACAACTTATTATGTTGTTACCAATCAAAATTTTTATGGATCACAGATTCCTCAAGCATCTGAAATTAAAAATTATCAACCCATTGATGCTGAATTATCACTGACGATAAAACCTTTGGTTTCTGGTGACGGTCAAATTACGATGGATATCAAAGTGATTCAATCTACTTTTAACGGTCAGAGAATTGACAATGACGCTCCTCCGGGAATTAACTCTCGGGAATTTACCTCCATTATCAGAGTGCGAGATCAAGACCTTATTGTACTGGGAGGTCTTGAGGAGAAAGTGAAGAATGATTCCGGATCAGGAATACCACTATTGGCAAGAGTGCCAATCATCAAATGGCTATTCAGTTCCAGAAAAAGAGAAGATTCCCGAAAAAAACTAACCGTATTAATCAAGCCAACCGTTATTGAATAATGTCTGGATTAAAATCATTTTTGCTAGGCAATACATTTCTAGGAATTGAACTCTTTACACGAAACGGAAAGGATTGTTTTGATGTAGTGGAAGTACGCAAGAAAAAAAATGATTTAGTCATTGCCAATCAACAACAAGTAGAAAAGTTAGAAGAGATAAACAAAACGGACTTCCCTGTTTATTTGGCGATTAATACGAGCCAAGTGCTTTACAAAGAAGTTGAAAGCACCGATTCCAATGATTTAAAATTGGTACAGAAAGCTTTCCCAAATTTGAGCATGGATGATTTTTGTTTTGAAATCTGGCGATTGGAATCGAAATCGCTTGTTTTTATTTGTAGAAAGGAATACGTAAACAGTATCATCAAAAATTGTAACAAGCAGCATATTAAATTGTTCGGATTTAGCTTGGGCTTAGCTAGTTTGGCTCAGGTTGCTCCTTTTTTAAAAGAAAGTATCGTAAGCACAAATAGTTTTAGAATTGACTTTGCATCTGAGGATAAATTATTGTCGACTCCTTCAGATAGAAATAATGAAAAGTATACTATTAATGGATTAGTAGTAAATAACACTAGTCTTGTTTCTTTTTCATCTGCACTAAGTGTGCTTTTGAATGGAAATAACAACTCAGGAAATGTTTCTTCTGAAAACACAATGGTGGCTGATAACTACTATCAAACTGCTTTTTTTTCAAAAGGGTTTAAGGTTATGATTGGTTTTGTGCTAAGTGTTTTATTGCTTAATTTCTTTGTGTTCAACCATTATTTTAAAAAGGGTCAAGAGGTTTCGGAGTCCTTAGCAATAAATAAATCCTCTATTGAAAGGATAAAAAATCTAAAAGAAGAAATAAAAAATAAAGAAGAACGGGTCAAAAGTTTTTCAGTTTCAAACGCTACAAAGAGTTCCCTGATTTTAAATGAAATTGCCAGGAGTGTTCCCTCTTCAGTATTACTTGACAATTTGGTCTATAATCCCTTGCAAAAAAGGGTAAAACCAAATGAACAAATCCTCACAGATAGCAATACATTACTTATATCGGGTAGCTCCATAGATAAAGCTGAATTTACAAGTTGGATAACCTATTTAGAAACCCTTTCTTGGATTTCCTCTGTAAGCATTGTTCATTATGGTAATGAAGATGGTAAAGGAGCTTCTTTTGAAATTAAACTACTATGGCAAGATGAAATTAAATAGAAAAAATAAGATTCTCTTAGTTGGTTTTTTTATGGTTTTGTTGATTTGTTATTCGCTAGGATTTTCAAAGACCATCGATTATTATCAACGCTATAAAGCCGAAAGTGAATTGTTGAAAGACAGTTCAGGCAATTCTGAATTAGTAAAAAAATTACTAGCCAAACAAAAGCAGTTGAATCAAGTGCTTGAACAAAATGATTTTAAAGGTGAAACTTCTTTCCAAAATGAACTGTTAAAGAATTTGAATGCATCCATTGAAAACACAGAGGTTAAAATAACCGATTTTAAAGAAGAGCACCTTTTTGCTGATAAAGGATCCACAACCGTAAGTTATCTTTTTACATTGGAAGGTTCTTTTAACAATGTTCTAAAAACCATTAACCACATAGAGAACAAACCCTACTTGGGGATTGTTAAACACGTTTCGGTAAATAAAAAAATGAATTATTCTACTAATTCTTTTTATTTGCAGACGCAGGTGTTGTTGCAAAGGAGTTTGGGGGAGTAAAGGAAGTTTTTTAAAATTCAAAACAGATCTACCCAATCGCACTACTCAACTGAAACATCGGTAAATACATGGCAATGAGTAAAATCCCTACTATAAAGCCAACGATGATAATAATCACAGGTTCTAAAAAAGTGGATACCGCTTTTGATTGTTGAATGACTTCCTGATTAAATTGTTCATTAAGCTCTTGAAAGACATATTCGGTTTGGTTGGTTTCTTCGGCAACTTTTACTAAGGATATGATTCGATTATTAAAAAGCGTGGTGTCTTTCATACTTTTGCTCAAACTATTTCCTTTAAGAATTTCAGTTTCCACATGTTGCAAATCATTTTGTAGCGGATAGAATTCAATCATTTTTTTGACCATTTGAACACTATTGAGCAAAGGTACTTTAGAACCTGTTAAAAGGGCTACTGCTTGCGTAAATTGTGCTAAATAAACTTTACTCACAAATACTCCGATAACCGGAATTTTTAAGGTAAAATAATCTAAAGCAGATTTAAGTTTTGGAAATCGTTTTTTGGAAAATAAGAAGGCAAAAACAATTCCACCAACAAGTAAAAATAATACCGTTCCATATTGTTTTACAAAAGTTGAAGCACTTATAATCATCTTGGTTAACACAGGCAGTTCCATATTGTTTTGTTTAAAGATGTCTTGAAACATCGGAACCACATAACTAAGCATAAAAATAATAACTAAGACGGCTGTGGTTAACACAATCAACGGATACGTTAAGGCCGCAATAACAATTCTTTTCTGCTCATTTTTTCGTTCAAAAAACACTCCTAATTGCTGTACTACTTTGGCAATTGTGCCGGTTTCCTCCCCTATTTGTATAGAATAAAATTCATATTCAGAAAAACAGTTGGTAGCTGCCATAGCATCCGAAAGAGATTTACCATTTACCACATCATTCAAAATAGATTGAATGATTTCTTTGTCAGATGGTTTGGAAAGATTTTCACTAATCAGTGTTAAAGACTCCCGAATAGTTATACCGGCTTTAAGCAGTACACTTAACTCTAAATATAGATTCTGTTTTTTTTTCGCATTAAAACGACTGCCAAAAAGAGTAATTTCTTTTTTGAGTAGCGTATCCAAGTCAGATTTGTTAGTAATCTGTTTCTGTTTGTCCTTTTGAATGGTATCTAAATTAAAGCCCATTTTGATTCATGTATTGAGTGGCGTCGTTTTTTTTATAAACAAAGAAAGTGTAATCGGGTATCTCTTTTATAGCAGAAAAATCGATGGCATCAATCAGACCGCTTTCGACAGTATTTCCATCTAAATAGACATTTTCAATTTTCAACTGTACTTTTAACGTGTCTTCATTTCTAATCACATATTCATCTTCAAATTGATATGCAATTGAGTCTATTTCATTTTTAAAAAACATATTTTGATGGCTTTCATCTATATTAATTTGTTGAAAAATATTAAAATCTCTCCAAAATTTTTCTTCAAAAAGAGCTAATTGGGTTGTTTTTTGGTAATTTTTTTCAATGCCTTTGATTTGTTTTTTGACTAATAGTAAAACAGAAAAAGCGATTCCTACCACAATAACGGTAATGATCATCACCACAATGAGTTCAGAGAGTGTGAAGGATTTTACTTTTTTAATCATGAATAATTAGGTTGCTTTTAATCTCCTTTTTAGTTTCGTTGTTTTTAGCCACTATAAATATATCCTTTTTTTTGTTTTCAGAAACAGCAATAATTTCGATCTCCCATTTACCAAATTCTTCTTGGTAAGGTAAGGTGATTTGATTATGGGTAATCGAATACTCCAATTGATGAATTCTATTTTCGATATGATGAGAATTGTTCTTAAATACATTTGCAAACAAATTGTTCAACACTAAACTGGCAATAATAAAGACGACAACAATTAATACAGTTGCCACTAACACTTCAATCAAAGAGGATGATTTTATTTTCTTTAGTATAACCATTTAATAATCGATTTTTTCTTGCTGATTTGAAGGTTGTTTTCAAATAAAATTCCAGCAAATTCCGGTTGAATTTTTTCGCTGGAAATTTTTGCATTAAACAAATGATTCATAAAAACTGAACCTGCTTTATTAGACACAAATTGATGAGCATAGAGTGTTCCGTTTATCCATCCCATTACTTCAATATTCCCTTCACAATAGAGTTCACCTCTAACTTGTGATTGAGGTTGCAAGATGACTTGGGTTCCAAAATTGTTTTCTACAGCTGTACTAAAATAACAAACTGTTCCGGAAACTATTGTCCCGGAATCAATAAAAATTTGATTATTTGGAGAGCTATAATTAGCAACCTCTTTTTCTTGATTCACTAAAATGAGAGCTGAAGGATAATTGAGTGTGCAATTTTTTTGAATACGAATAGATTTGGTACTAAATACTTGTAAATTTCCATTGAACCCCTCTTCAATCTCTACATAAGGAGCCACAACAATAATGTCTCTTAGTAAGGCAGATTTTCTAATAGAAACAAGCGTGTCAGATTTTACAATAATATTTCCAGTTAAAGAACAGTTTTCAAGCCTTACTATTTGACTACTTTTTATATACTTGGTTGGACTAAAAAAAGAGTTTGTGTTCTTTGGATTTCCATTTTCTAAGTAGTTTTCGTTTGTAAGTTGAAAATTGCTTGAAATGAATTGAGAAACAAAATTTTTGACCGATTTTTTTATTTCCGGTAGTTTGACACCTGATTTTTGAGTTGGACCGTAAATAAGTTGAGTGCCATAATAGCTTTCTCCGGCAATATTCCCTGATTTTACGCCTTGCTCCGGCAAAAAAGAAAGCCCTCTAATTTCTGTTTCACCAACCACCACAAGCGGTTTAAATGTCTCTTTTAAATACAAAGCAGGTCTATTTTCCTCTTTAAAAGAAGAGCCAATCAAACCGATTTTTTTAAATTTCCTAGTTCTGTAACTTGTTTCGACCCAACCCTTTTCAAAAATTCCCCAATTGGATTGATGGGTTCTTATTTGATAACTATTCTCCTCATCGTTTTTGGAAAAAAGTAGAGTGTCGTTGCGATTGTCATCTGAATTAAAAAGATGTTGAAAACCATCATTTGAATTTTTAATGATTTTAATCGAGGCTTTGGATTGTTCTATAAAAAAACGATGCACATAGGTTAAAGTAAGAACAGCAGCAAGTAATATAGCAATCACCGCAATGATAAAAACAGTGAGTTGAAGTGCACCGGATTTTAATTTTAGGTTAAACCAATTACTCATTTATTAAAAAGGTATCTGTGAAATTTTTGTATTTCAGCTTCACTTCATTTTTATTCCCTCCTTTTAGCGTAATTTCATTTTGAGTTTGCCCTATTCTCATTAAACAATTTTTACCCCCGATTACAATTAAAAAAACTTTTGTTTTGTCTTTAGTATCAGACACAATTCCTTTGTATTTAATGTCAGGCCAAAGAATTCCCTCAGGTTCTATGCTTTTTATTTGAACGGTAGAATTTGATTTTTTATCTTTTTGTTCTTTATATATTTTACCTAAAAAGGGGTCTCTGTAATTTATATCGATAGTGAAAGTATCAATCTGCTCAATCTTCTCTAATTTGTTAGTCAAATTAGGTTCGAAATCAGGAATAGTTGATTCTGAGGTAGAATAAGAAAAAAACTGATATATCAACATACCCCATATAAAAAGAACAATAGGGAGTAATATATATATCGTTTTCTTATTTTTCATTTTTAATCAATTGTAAAACTGAAAGTTGTACTTTGAGTACCGATGTTTCCTGCCTCATCAGAGGCTAACACTACCCAATAATAAGTTCCATCATCCAAGGTTGTCGTAAAGGGACTAGTTGCCTCACTTTCTTCAATAAGATTAGTTAGACCACTATCCGAATAAATTTTAATGGTATCACTTTCGTTACTTCCACTAATGGCTGTTCTTGACCAAGTGAATGTAATATCATTTTCCACTACAGTAGAATTGTTAGCGGGTAAAGAGAGAGTAGGTGTATTTGGGGCAGTGGTATCAACCAAAATTGATCTGGAACTATATAATGTTTGAAGTGTTCCATTCGATGCTCTAACACGCCATTGAAAATTTCCATCAGCGAAAGTATAATTATAATTTGAACTAGTCAATGTTTGATCCAATACCAAAACATTTGAAGCATTATTTACTTGAAGTTGGTAAGAAACTGCACCAATTACAGGTTGCCAACTTAAGTTTTGAGCACTGATGTTTGTGATTAAATTATTAGATGGTGATAAGAGCACAACTGTATTGTTTTGAAAATCATCATTACTGATAACGTTTATTGTTCGAGTGGTATAGGCGGTTTCGTAAGCACTATTTACAGCTTTCACTCTCCACTGATAAGTTCCAATATTTAATTGCTGGGTTGAGAAAGTTTCCGCAGTTAATTCATCCACAACAATTTCTAAAGGGTTTTCAAAATTCGGTCTTGCGATTTGTACTCTATACTCATCTGCATCCTCAACTGGCTCCCATGAAAATGTAATCCCGGTAGAAGTAAACGTTGCATTGTTGGAAGGAGCAACTAGTGTAACGGTTTGGTCTGAAATATCACTTTCCAGTAAAATCTCTTCACATGAAAAACAAGTAACTAATAATATAAACAGAATAAATCGAAAAGGTTTTATCATCGTATAATTTTTTAAGCTTTTATTACATTCTAAATAAGCTTTTGGTTTTCTTTTTATTAGAAACTTTTTTTACTGTATTTCCTTTGCAAGATTCGCAAATTGCAATTAAGTCTATGACTTCCCATTTTCCGGGCTTAATCTCACTCCAACAGAATCTACCTTCCTCATAACCTAAGACGGGTGCTGTACTTATTTCTAAAACATCCGTTTGTTTTCCTTGTTTAAATAATCCAAGGGAATACTTTTGATCTTTTTTGTTTATAAGATAAAATTCATCAGCATTTTTTATTTTTTGCAAATCATCTTCTTTAAGAACAATTGCAATAGAAGAGATTACTTTAGCCTTTTTAGTTTCTTTGATTAATCTGTTTATTTTAGTATTTTCAGGACTGTTTATTTCACGGCAATAACCATTTATATCTAGTATGGAAATAGTTACTAGTTCAGGTTTAACTGGAATACTATCTACATAGTTAATCTTTGCAAGATTTTGGTTGTTTTTAGTTTTGGATAGATAGACTTTGTTTGACCTTTTTGAAAAAGGAACAACACTAACGTTAACCTTAATTTTTGATGTCAATTCAGGATAGGCTTTTGAATTGAACTTTTTATTAAAGAACATGCCTTTACTATGTCCAATTACTCCTAGTTCTACTTTTGAAGAATTAGTGTTATACGTTGCATTTTCAATTTTTACTGTTTGACAGGAATATAAGACCAATATACAAGCAAGTGAAATCCAGTTTTTCATCAAGATAAATTTTTGTAAAAATAGGAAAAACTTTAGTATTGAAAAGATTAAAATAAGAATTGAGAAAAATACAATATAAATAAGGGATATGTGAGAGAATTTAAAGGTCAAATCAAGAAATATAGATATTAATAATTCACCTTCATTAAATTTTTTTTACCTTTTCAATGAATCAATTTTCAAAAGTTTGACACTTTCAAGATTTAAAATCATTGGAGTTGCAGGATTAATCTTAGATGCGATAAAAGTATTCTCGTCGAAGTAAAGCTTATCAGGAAAAAGACTGGCTGTAATTTTCTTTTTAATTGAGGTAGATGCTTCTAGATAAACTTGATCGATTTGATGCAAAAATGAAATTCCGTTAATTAAATGTTTTTCAAAGTCTTTATCATGATTGTTTATTTTTTTTTAAAACATAAAATATAGTCTTTGTACTGTCATATATTTGTAAAGCAACAAAATTTACACACTAACAAAAACAATAAAATGAGATTAGCAATATTAGTTATCGGCTTACAAGACTCTGGTAAAACTTCCACAATTAAACATTTGATTAGCTTGTATAATGGTCGGTCTTTAAAAGTTATGAGAGCCGGTTGGAAAGATATATTCTTAAATTCAATTTTCAAATCGCTAAGAGTTCATTTTTACTGTATTCCAGCCTCTCCATCAGAAACGGATATGGAGCTTACAACCAGATTTGCTGAATGGACTTGGTTGCCTGAAACATTAGTTATAGCTGAACAAGCAGGTGGAAGACATTACACAAGTACAATTAATTTTCTTACCGCAAATGGATATCATATATTGAGATATGATATACTTGCTACAAGTGGTACATCAGATTGGGAACGATTTAATACTGGCAACATGACCGCTAAATTAGGCGGAAGAGCAAATCAAATAGTTGCAGATATTAAAGGTTTTCTCAGAATAAATGGAATAATTTAAATTATCAAACCACATCGAAACTAGGGATAATACTTCACAATTAGTATAAACCAAAAATTTCAGATTAATCAAAAAAACCGCTATATAAAATAGCGGTTTTCTTTTGGAGTCAGGTAAAAAAGCTTTTCAAAAAATCCAATAAGCTATTAAAAAGTGTTTCTGCTTTATCAGGATATAAAATCCCAAAAACAAGCAAGACAAAAAAAAGTAAAACAACAATTAGTATCAAAAGCTTTGATTTTCCATCATTCTTAGGAAATTCTGGAGACGGTGTTGTTATAGAATTACCTCCTACATTTACATTTATTATAGAATTTTTATTATTACTGATACTATAACATTTAACTTGCTCAATAACTTTAGCAGAAACATGTGAAGTAAAAGCAAAAAACATAATAAAAACCCCTAACACTTTTCCCCGAAAGGATACCTTCATTGAGCCTAGTAATTCAGCTCGATTAAATAATGGTGGAAAAAATACGATTGTATTTTTATCAAGATTACTAACACCTAAAATTACAGCTCGACTCATAATTATTAGGTTTTAAATTCTAACTCAAATCTACTTACTTATTTTTAATTTGAAATGTTAAAACCTTAACGAATCGGTAAAAAACCAAATACACCGACAAAATACATTCTTTACATAAAAAAAGCAACAAATAGAATATTTGTTGCTTAATGAAGAGGAAGTTACTTTTAGTACCCAAATATAAGTGTCGAGCTGTAAATTAGGTTGTAACTTCCAATTATTTATAACTAAAAAACTCTCTAATACAAGAGAATGATTGTTTGAAAAAATTGCCTATAAAATTGATTGGGTTGTAGAGCTAAGTCAGAAGAAAGCGTATGTATTTTGTTGGGAGTTAAACTCAATTTCGTAAGTTCAATATATGTCTGATTATCAGCCACTATTTTCTTTTTAAAATTGTTAATACAGTTACTCTTTTCATATTTTAAATAAATTCTCTTTTAAAAGAGATATACAAATGTACAGTTCTTTTTTTAACAACCAAATGAATTTTACTATTTTAGCATATACCTACTTTCCTAATATTCTTTTAAGTCAATAATCAATTTCAACTTTTCACAACCTTCAAAGCCTTAATCCCTTTATCAGTTTTAACTTTTACCAAATAAATAGCATTCGGTAAATCTTCAATAGAAATCTGAACTTCATTATGATTATCGCCTTTTATGTTCCTGATGGTTCTACCTTGAATATCTAGTAGCTCAACATTTTCTATCAGTTCATTTCCTGATGAGACATTCATCATGTCAATAACAGGGTTTGGATACAGTTTTATTTCCTGACCAACAACATGGTTATCACCGATTGATAAAGCATCATAAGAAACCTTTACAAAAGCCTGTTCATAGTAGGTTCCGTTGATAGTAAATGGAAATCTTGAAATCATTAAAAACGAATCTTCATCGGGGTTATCAATAAATTCTAATTCTTCAAAATAGGCATAGTATGTACTGTTAAGCTCTGTATAAGATTTATGTCTAACAATATTTAATGTTTGAAAAGAAGTGTCTAAAATTCCATCCATACTCATTCTTCTTAAATCATAGGATATCATGTAGCCACCTGAGATGTCTTCTACTTCTGTTGCTACTAAAACATAAATTTTATTGTCTTTGATAAAAGACCTAATTACCAGCGGAGTGGTTGCACCCCATTCTCCTGAACCAGTAAGTGGTAACTGATGATTAAAAGGAACTTCATTATTTGTTGCCAAATCTATTTTTTTGAAAAACCCTAAATTGACATTTATATAACCTCCTACGTAGAGATAACCATCGTGGTAAGTAACATGAGAAACAGTAAGAGCATCAAGATGCGTGTATCTTGTTGTTAATACACCATTTGCATTGATTCTTCCTATGGTAGCTTTACGAACACCTTCTGAACCATTAGCATTGATTTGATCGAATGAGCAATAACTTTCTCTGCCGGGTAGATACGCTAAAGTTTCGTTATTGGGTAAAGGAAGAAGCCTCGTATTGAAAAAGGTATGGTAGTAATTGCTATTACAATTTTGTTGACTATCAGTATTGTAATTCAAGACAACAGATTGGAAGCTTTCCTCAACATCGCCATCGGTTTTTAATAAGTTGAGATGATTAAAGAAACGTATTTCTTTACACGTCCCTGGATACCATTCAAAACCGCTCACATTTTCAACAACTTGTTGAGCCCAAATAATTTTATTATCATCTCTTACATAACCCGTGTTTTCAAGATGGTATGAAAGTAAATTGGGATAACCGAGTTTAAAATAATCTTGAAGCCCAAAAAATGTATTATCCATAGTTCCGTTTGCGGTAAGTTGTAAAAAAGAAGCTGCATATTCTGTACCACCGGTATTAAATTTCTTGTTGGTTAAAAACAAGAAGATATTTCCTGATGGTGTTAAACTAAAATCTCTAATATGAGTATATTTCAGATTACTTGGAAGGTTCAAGTTGGAGTGGTTAAATAAAAAGGTATTGTCTAATGCTCCAGTATTGGTAAACCTTGCGAGAGAATGTCTTTTATTATTAATATAAACTTCTGAAAGTAATATTTTATCATTTTGCCTTTTTATTTTGATTGGGTTACCCGTGAAATTAGTAGCCAAATCAGGACTGATTACCTCAACAAAACTATGCAGTGAAAAATTACTTCCAAACTGAAAACTTGGAATCCTATTTATATCATCATTAGTTTTAAAAATCTGATAGGTAAATTCATTATTGTATTTCACAAATTCTCCCGAAAAAATAAAACCACCATTATTTCTTGAAATAATATGTTTGACAGCTCCACTTTCAAAATCATATCCTGAATTATTTTCCGGTACTCCGTTCGTTGTATTGACAACAATAAAATCTTCTGCATTTTGATTGTTATATTGTGTAAAAGCACCACCTATCAATAACTTGTTACTTTGAGTAATTGCAATCGAAGAAGGAGCAACATTAAATCCTGTATTAGCATTGTGAAACGTAGTATCTAAATTTCCGTTGAGATCAATTTTAGCTATTCTGTTCACTGTAATTCCTTTGTAAGTGATAAAGTTGCCTATAGCATAGAGTTTGTTATCAGTCGACTTTTGAATTTTGTTGGCAGAAGCATTAAACCCTGTCTCAATATTAAAAGACGTATCAAGTGTTCCATCGGATTGGAGAGAAACAATTCTGTTTCTATTACTACCGTTTACGGTTGTAAAATCACCCACGGCAATTACATTATTATTAGCTATGACAAAATCATAAACCTTTCCGTTGGTTGTTACTGGAGCAAAAGATGAATCGGTTGAGCCATCTTCGTTGAGTCTTTGGATTTGGGTATTTCTCCCTACCATGATTTTACCATTTGGCAAAACATACAACGCAGTAACTTCGTTTGCGTCTGCGGAAGCTGAAAATCCAAAGTCCCTTGTTCCGTCAGGATTCACTCTTACCAACCTTGCAGAAACCGTCGTGCTGTTGTAGGAAGTGAAATTTCCACCGACTAAAATTTTATTGTCTGTTACGGGAGTCAACGCATTAATACTAGCTTGTAGTTCAACAGAAAACTCATTTACAGTTCCGTCTTGGTTTAAGAGTTCTAACTTAAGTTTAGATTTATCAGCGGTAAACCACACTTTACCATCGATTCTCTCTGTAATGAGATGAAAACTATTCATCGTTTTGACAAATTTTAGACTTGGGTCTAAAAATGGGGTTATAGTCTGTCCGTAGAAATGGATGCTAAACAAAAGCAAAAAGAAGCTAATAAAATTCTTGTTTTTCAATGTTGTAAAATCACTCATAATAAAATATTTTTAAGCAATTTTAAAACAAAAAGCCTTGATTTAATAGGCAAAAAGGAGTTATTTACTCTACATAGCTTTTTAGAGGTTGAACCTTATAAAACGTACAGTAAACAGGAATTCATTTAAAGGTTTTTTGACGTTAAAAGCGTGTGTTTTACTTTTTCAAGATAGACTTCTCCTATTGGAATTTCGAGAATTGTATCTTTTATAGTAAAGATTTCATCCAACCTCATCTTGCTTTTTTCTGTGATTTCAAAAACACCCGTTTTGGCATGAAGCATTATAATCTTTAGTGTAGTGTTCATTTTTTCAATATAATTGATGTTAACTATATATGATTTATGACACCGAAGAAATGTTTTTGGAAGTAAGTTTTCAATTTCCTTCATCGGTTTGGTTACTGTAATCTTTTTATCATTCAAGCGATGAATATTACAGTAGGAACCATCAGATTGGATATATAAAATGCTTTCATGTTTAACGAGCCAATGGGCAGTTTTATCTTTGATGCTAATGTGGTTTTTCAGTTCCGAAATTCGTTTCTTAAACTTGTTTATTGCAATAGTAAGTTTTACCGAATTAATAGGCTTATCCAAATAAAAAAGCATATCATAATTGATTGCTTTTTTGGCATATTTCTCAAATTCCGAAATAACAATCACAAAGGGAGGTTCGTTAAAATAGGAGTTGGTTTCCCTGAGTATTTCAAAACCTATTCCATCGTTTAGTTCCACATCTAAAAAGATAATATTCGGCTTTTGGGTCAAGGTAAGCACAATCCCATCATTAACCGATGAAGCAATTCCCAAGCAAATAAATTCAGGGTAATTTTTGAGTTCATTCTGCAAATGTTCCAAGCACTCCTTTTGGTCTTCAATAATGATGTAACTGTAGTTCATAACGATGGTCTGTTAAAGACAAACATCATCGAAAATAATCACATAATAAAGAGATACAAAGTGAAACATAAGTTAATTTGACTTTACTTTCTGAACGAGTTAAATTTTGAGATAAAACACAGAAAACAGCTTGTTTAACTATTTTAAATATAAAGAAATATGCAATATCCACCCACTTATCTGATTTGAATTTCTAGGCGTATTGTTAAATAATCTATATATTTGATAAGCAATTAATAATATTGAGTATCAGGCTCAACATAACATTCTAATCTCTGTAAATAATATATGGGAACAAAAAGTATTGCTAGTTTAAAAAGAGAACAAAAGAGGAATAATCCGGAAACTATTAAGTTTAAAAATAAAGTTATTGAATTCTTGAAAAGTGCTAAACCGGAAATAGAATATGCAATAAAAAGAGATTTAGCAATTATGACCAGTATGCCTTTTTACAAAGACCGACCAAAAGTTGTTAGATTTAAAATGAAACCTATAGATTTAATTTGTGAATATGCTGAACTTTTTACCACATGCTCTGATAAAGAATTTATTAGTGATCTTATTAAAAAACTCAGCACTAATCAAAATCAAACGATAAGAAAAGCAGCCCCCAGAATTGGCAAAAAAGCAGATATTTGGGAACACGTAATCCCTGTAAAAGTTATTGCGAATGAACTAACTGAAATGGTACTTAGTAAGGATTTAAGCGATTTACGAAAAATGCTAGAAATTTATGAGCGTGCAGGACAAAGAGGGCTAACAAATGAACAAAATAAATTATTGGACAAGTATCGCTGTTCTATGCCATCGGGTTGGGATTGGCGACTTAGCAATATTAATCCGCTAGCAAGACATACAGAAGTTGGAATCTATCATGAAGACCTAAAAATAAACATAACGAACTAAAGTAATGCAAACTGGAAAATCAACAGTAAAAACAATTTTTGACGGAACACGGATATTCAACATCCCGATCTATCAGAGGTCATATTCGTGGGACAAAGGTAATCTACAAGACTTCCTTACTGACCTTGTTAACCAATATAAAGACAGGAAATACTTTTTAGGCTCTTTCTTATTTCATATTAACGATACAAGGGAAGAATTTACAGTGATTGATATTGTTGACGGACAACAGCGATTGACTACTTTTATAATTTTCATTCAGACACTGATAAAAAAATTAGTTAAAAAAAAATCTTCACTAGTTTCTCAAAGAACCCAAAGAATTTTCATAAAAGATGAAGATGTCTACAAACTTGAATTATCGAATGAGGACACTTCTTTTTTGCACAATTATATTCTATCAGATTATCCTTTTGAAAAAATAAAAACCAAAACACCTTCACAGTCATTATTACTTCAGTCAAAGATATTCTTCACAGAGGAACTGGATAACTTTGATATTGAAATTTTAGAAAAATTATATTATACCTCTACTGAAGCGGATGTTTTACTTTACGTGGTTGACGAAATAAATTCTGCAACCCAAATATTTGAACTCTTAAATGACAGAGGAAAACCGCTTACTGATTTAGAAGCAATAAAAAGTTTCCTAATGTATAACATTGGGTTAGTTTCTAAAAACCCCAATCAGTTAATTAAAAATATTCAAAGTAATTTCGGAGAAATATATCGGTTAATTGAGCAGAATGAACTTAATGAAAAAGATATTCTTCGATATCATACTATCGCTTTTGAAGGTTCCGAAGAAGATGCAAAGAAGTTTATTAAAGCAAAAGTTCTGAATTTAATAAAGACTGGAGTTACAGAAAAGGTCATCACAACCATTTCTAATTATGCGATTAGACTGAGGGAAAGTTTTGAGGTATTTGTTCAAATCCAACAGCTAAAATCATCAAATCCTGAATTGAGTAAACTGTTTATGATTGGGAGAGTCGCTCCCTTTTATCCTGTACTTATGAGAATAAAAAAAGAGGAAGACAATCTGTTTAATATGTTATTGCAAAATATCAATAGTTTTACTTTCAGAGCATCGCTAATTGGATTAAGAAGTAATGCTGAAAGCCAATTAAACAATTCTCTGAGAGATAATGCACACCTTTTAGATATTGTAAACTTAACCCAAATAATTACTGTCAATAATTGGTGGAACATTAATGAAAGGGCAAAAGAAACACTTGTCAGTAAATACATTTATCTTTCTTTGGGGAATAATATTTTAAAATTCATATTGTTTAGTTATGAAAATAGTTTGCGACAAAAAAAGGGGTTTCCGCAATTAGGATTTAATGAGTATTTTGCCGAAAATGAAAGAGAGAAATTAAGTATTGAGCACATAACCGCTCAAAAAACAAGAGGCTTAGATCTTGATGAAGATTTCGAAAATAACTATTTGCATAACATTGGAAATTTAGTTATTGATTGTAAAGCATCTAACTCAAGCAAAGGGAGGAAAAATACAGAAGATAAAATGAATGCTTATCAAACAGCACCGCTTATGTCTCAAAATGAGTTAGATGATATAAAATGTAATTGGCAAGACTTAGCAAGTGTAAAACAATATATTAATGATAGAGAAATAATTTTAAAAGAGTTTATTAAAACACATTTCGGCTTAATTTGATGGAAAACAACAATTGCTCACAGTTAGCGTAATTAAAAAGTATCAAGATGATAGAAATCAGGAATGGTAATATTGAATATACAATTGAACATTTAGTTCGAGATAAAATAGAAACATACCCCGAAATAATAGAAAGACTAGATAAACTAAACACTCAGCTTTTTTATAATATTATAAGTTCTCCCGAATGCAGGTATGAAAAAAAATTTGGAGAGAGGATTAAGAGTGAGTTTAAAACTATGTCACCCGAAGAGCGTTTTCAAAATATATTTAAGGAAAGGATTTTATATGCAAATCCGAAAGGCTATTTTGTAAATAAAGTTCATGACGATTCTGCAAAATCTTTAAACGATATATTATCAGTTAGTTTTTCATTGGCTAGTTTAGAAGAGTTGCCAGAGCATTTTAGAGCAAGAGGATCGGAATTTGGCATTTGTTTTTTTCACGACTTTTTACAAAACCGAGGGCTTCGCCAAGTAGAGTATTTAAACGACAATGATTTATCTACAAATGAGAAAATGATTTTTAATTCTCCTCACTTGGTAGAAGTTTACTTTGAAGGACAGTATGATATGCGATGGGAAAAAGAATGGCGGATTAATGGAAATCTTCCATTTACAGCCAGTGACATAGCATTTGTCATTGTTCCTCACGACAAATATTTCTTTTATTCAAATTGGTTTTTTGAACTATCGAATTCCTCTGATGATGCCTTCGAGTTTCCAATTCTGTCTTCGATTACCTATAAATCATATTTAGGTAATTTACTTTTTTTACCCCAAATGGATAACAGTTGGAATCAGGTTGCTGTTTATCGAAGCGGTGGCAATGATGGTTTTAAAATTACGCCATCAGAGCTTCCTGAACTTCATCAAAATGAAATTCATTCTATGAATTCAAATTACTTGCACGAATTAAAATGCTTGGCAAAAAACACCATCTTAAACTTCTATGAAGATAGGTACACAACAAAGTTTAAAAACTTTCTAGATAAAATAAGTACTATATCATTAGACACAACAATAGTTGAGGACTTAAAAAAAATAAAACTAAATTCTACAGAACCAAGCGAGTCTGAACGAGATCTAGTGTGTAGTTTGTTTACAAATATTCATCAAATACTTGCTCAAAATAATCGCTTAGATTTAGAGCCATAAATAATCCGTAGTGACAGAGCGTTAGTTTCTTTGCACTTTAATGTTAACTATAAATGGAAAAAGCCAAAAAAACCTTTGACTATCTTTTAAAAGATTTCAGCCCCAATTTTGATTATAGAGATTCTTGGATTCCATCGGAGTATGGTGGGAGCAAAACTCTTGAGCGTTATAGCATTGAACTGCCAAAAGAACTTAGGATTTCTCATCCCTTCATAGTCTTTCTAATGTTCAAAGAGATTAAGGAATATCCAAATTTGGGTATGTTTGAAAAAGTTTTATGGGAAATACCAATTTTCTATAAAGATATTCAATTTGTATTAGCCCATAAAAAATTTGGATTTAGTATATGTGCTAATGAAAAAAAAGAAAATTATGTAGAACTAGGATTAGAAGCAATGAGCCTAATCCACAAGGCTATTCCCTTTACAGAAGCTCTTGTCAATTCGATTATCCATGAAAAGGTTAATCAAGGTAATGTAACAATTGAGAGTAAATACAATAAGATGAGAAACCGTTATCTTTTCTTTAGAGAAAAAGCATTGAATGGGGATGTCTGCGATGGTACAAGACTTACTGATTTGAAAAACAAATCCGATATTTCAAATTTTAGTAATGGCGAAGAATATGAAGCACACTATAAATTAATGTCTCGCTATTCATCAGCAAAAACATACTATTTATTAGCAATGATTGATGCTTACTTTAGTTTGTTGGAGCATATCTCAATTCTATTACTGCCTTTTGTGAAAGAGGTAAAAATTAGAGAAATTAAAATTGATAATTTTTTAGGATTGACTTGGAAAGCTAAATTGCGAACAGTATTACAATACAAAACCAATAAGACTGCATCAAAATACTTGGAAATTCTTGATGAGATAAAGGAGCAGATAAGAAACCCTGCTTCTCATGGAGACTACTTTAAAAATGGTAATTCATTTTATGTTCACATTAGTGGTACAGGAGCCATACCATTCACATTGACAAAACCCCAGCAAAATTTTAAATTTAGTGATACAAGTAAAAGTTTTATCACAATACAGAACATAATTAAGCACTTTGATGATTTCGACCAGTATTTGGATACATCTGACATCCGTTTCGGAATGATGTATATAAAAAAAGATTTACCTGTTGCGTTCGATAGTAAATCCGTAACATCTTGTAGAAGAAGAATTAGGATAGAGAAATCAACAAAAAAATATATTGATGATACAATCAGAGAGATTGAAAACAGCATGAATATGGATTGGTAATACAACATTCATTTCTATCAACTCTATCTTATAAAAAAATGACAAAATATAAAATCGGGATTTTAGCATACGGTTCATTAATAGACAATGCTGGTAAAGAAATTGCACCCATAATTATTGATAGAATAAATTGTAAGACACCCTTCAAAGTTGAATTCGCACGCACCAGTAGTTCAAGAGGAGGTGCTCCAACTTTAATTCCTCACGAAACAGGCAATCATGTTAATGCGGTGATTCTAGTTTTAAAAAATTCAACCGATTTGGATTACGCAAAATCAATATTGTGGAGAAGAGAGAGACATAAGTTTGATGGTAAAAAATATGTCAATGTTATAAATCCGACCATTAATCAAGTCGAAGTCTTATCAATTAAAGATTTTGAGGATGTTGAAACCGTAATATATACATCAATCAGAAAAAATATTGAAGAAGCAATCGATGCTGAAAAACTTTCGCATTTAGCTATAAAATCTATTCTTAGTGAAGCAGGAAATGAAAAAAAGGATGGAGTACGCTATTTACTCGATGCTAAAAATAATTCAATTGTTACCCGTCTTAGCGGAGAATATGAACAATTGATTCTCAACAAGACTAAAACAGAAACATTAGAGGAGGCAATTGAAAAATTAGATTTACAAAGAATAAACAACCCCAATAGTAACTTGCCCTCTGATTTTAAGTAAGTTATTCACTCTTTTTTATCTACCTTCGTTTCTTTTAACAAAGAAAAAAAATCATTAAGTTACAATTACGGTTATTAGCAAAATTGCAAGATCAAGTGGAACACATAAAAAGAACAACATTAAATTAATTAATATGCGAGAACTATATAAAATTGGAGATTTTGTGAAATATACTGGGGACTATTCCACTATGGATGCAATAAGACGAAATGAAGATATTGCTAAAATAATCTTGCTAAAAAAAACAGAAGCCTATTGGTTTGTTGGATTGCAATTAAACAAAAATGAAACAAAAATTTCTTGCCTAGTTGACCTAATTCGTCCTATAGCTACAGATGATATACATTTAAGAAAACTTGGTTTTAAAGAGCATCAACTTCAACCAAAAGGTAAATATTTTGAAAGAGATGGGATACTAATTTCAGGAATCGCAATTTCAATCCCTAAAAATAATTATTTATTCTCATCTGGTTTTTGTTTAGGAGATTTGACCAACTTAAGTAAGGACGAAATTCAGCTTCATATTAAAGATGGTGCAATAGATGTAAAATCATTCTACAGTAAATATCCTGGATTAAATAACATTAATGACATATTTGAAATTCTTAAAAATAAGGGGTTAGAAGTTGATGAAAAATCTGTGATATCCTGATAAACCATATTTAATACTTATGAAAACTGCAATTCCAATTAACAAAAAACTCTTTGATATTTATCTTCTTTTTACGAGAGAGCCTTTTGTGCAGTACTTTTCGAAAGAATTGGAATTCTATTCTAATGGGAATGGTGGTCTATTAGGCCTAATTAGTTTAGATATTACAGATAACGACTACTATGGTTGTATTCTATCAAGAGACAAATCAAAACAGTATAGAGCCGAACTGGTTACTGCAAGCGTAGAGACCATCGAAGAAATCAGAGATTGGATTGATGAAATGATGAGCAGTAACTCGATAGTGTTTCACGACAACAAGTATGAATACTTCGACCTTTTTCAAGACCTTAATAATGATAAAAATCAACACCCTAATTACAAGTTATTAAATTCCGGTATTGCTCTTTCTTCTGCTAAGGAAGCAGTAAAAGAAGTTTCCTATCATTACAAAGACATCGATGGAAATTTCATAGACCAATTTCAGTCAATTAACGGATTCGATTCCAGAGTATGGGAACTTTTTTTATTTTGCTTTTTTAGAGAGCAATTTTTTTCATTTAAAAGGAACTTTAATGCTCCTGATTATATGATTGAAAAATTCAATCAGGAAATTGCTATAGAAGCGGTAATTGTAAGTAGGAAAACAGATTTGAAAGGTAAGCCAAAAAGACCTGATGAAATTCAAAAAAAATTGGATAATGAAACCCCTTTACTTTTTGGAAATGCTTTGTTTGATAAAATGAAAAAGAAATATTGGGAAAAGGAACATGTAAAAGGCAAGCCATTTGTAATAGCAATAGCCGATTTTCATGATACTATGTCGATGACATGGACCTTTAATGCTCTATCAGATTACCTTTATGGATATAGGTATGAATATTCACATGATAAACAAGGAAAACTTATTATTAGACCTGTAAAGATTGGTAATTATAAAAAACCAAATGGAACTGAAGTACCAAGTGGTTTTTTCTTTCATCCAGATTCTGAAAATGTCAGTGCGATAATTTTTTCTTCGTGTGGTACTTTATCAAAGTTTAACAGAATGGGTAAACAGGCTAAACTTGGAAGTGATGTTCCAATTTTAATCAGAATGGGTAGTTTTTATAATCACGAGCCAAATGCAGATAAAGCAAATATTATTTCATATAAAGTTGATGAAAACAGCAATGAGACTTGGTCAGAAGGTGTTGTGGTATTTCATAATCCAAATGCTAAAATCCCTTTGAATCCAGCATTTTTTGATGATAGAGTTGCCCAATGTTTCTTTGAAGACAATTTTATCCGTAGCATAATGCCTAAATATTTTCCATATAATTCGTTTACACAAAATTTAATACCAAAATAAGAAAAAGAAAAAACAAAAAAATAGTATTAGGCAAGAGCAATTATAAATCAAAGACAAATTATATATGATGAAACTAGAAAACACCTTACTAGAAACTCTTTTAAAAAAGCAAAAATATAAAAAGTCATTTTCTGAAATAGTGGAGAATTTTGAGGAGAAACTTGCCAATTTTGATCCTATAAATAATTGTATTGAAATTGAAAAGTATTTTAGTGTGGGAAATGTACCGACATCCATCAGAAAGAGACTATTAGCAGATAATGTTTTCAAATCCGAGGACATCTACACTTATGAAACCAAAGGTGGAAAAAACAAAACGGATGTAAAAGGGATTTATATTTTCATCCATGAAAACACTCCAATATACATCGGAATATCAAGGAGGCTTATATATAGGACATTGCAACATTTACGAGGAAATAGTCACAATACATCTTCACTAGCATACAATATAGGATTGATTAAATATGAAATTTCACAAGGAGAAAAGTATATTGGAAAGCGTAAAGAATTTGATTTTAATCACAATGTAACTCCTGCAAAAGATTTCCTATTCAAACAAAAAATAGCTTTCCTACCAATTGAAAACAGCGAAGAATTATATTTGTTTGAAATATTTTGTGCTATGAAACTCGGATGTTGGTTAAATAAATTTGAAACTCATTAAAATAATTTGAATGAAATTTTTATATTTGTAGTAGGTATTTTGGTATGCCTGCTCGTTCGTGCAAAGATTTCATCAACCATTACTAGATAATATAACCTTCAGAGCTTATTATCCGACCAAAGTTTACGAACGCAAAATCTCAGGATAATAATCTTTGAAATAAAAGGATTATATTATGAATACTATTGATTACTTCAAACTTCAAGCAAAAAATCTACACAAAGATTTTAAAACAAAAACTCCTGTTTTAGACAAAACGGCAACTTCTTTTCTATACGAATACACACCCAAGTATTTTGACATAGAAATGGTTATTGCAGACTTTGACATTGACGAAGAAAATTTCAGTCTTATGAATGCTCAACATGTTATTGCAAAAATTGCAAACTTTGATAAGTGGGCATCGCTATTAAAAGCACCAACAGCAGAATTGGAGCTTGCGAAATTATTGTATGACCATCAAAATAGAATTGACCTCATGGGATGGCAATTTTACATTGCTGAAGCACAGACTATGAACGAAGACGAACTTGACGCTGAGATTCAAGTTGAGATATTTAAACAAGTTGTTGTCGAAGATAATATTTTTGATGATGTGGAAATAGAAAGCTATCTGTTGAAGCACTACGATTAAGGATTTTCAAAACTATGTACAACCTATCCGACTTTGAAATTAGGCTTCTAGAATAATAAAATCTCTTGATTTCTTCTTCATTTTGGTTATGCTGACCCAAATTTCAGTATAACTGAGAGCAAGATTATTTTTGATTAACTTTGTATAAATCAACCTTATTATGAGCAAAGAAAAAGCAATTGAAAAATTACAGTCGATGGCAGATGAGCCAAAGGACAGTCTTAAGAAATTTTTAGCCAAGGAAATATTAACCCACGATGAGCCATTAGATTTCTTTTCGCTAGTTAAGAAATTCGGAATGGAAACCGTTTATCATTATGAGGATTTGGACGAGGAACAAATGCAGGAATTTTATAACACCTATTCCAAAGAAATTATTGAATTACAGGAAGAAAACAAAGTTCAACATCAAACCGATACCGAACGTAGTTGGTATGCTTTGGAAAAAATAACCGAAAAAATAAGCAAAGAGTTAGATTTGGAACGATAAAAATTTATTATTGGCTTGAAGAAATTCGAACATTATTTTGGCTCACTTCATCCAATCAATATAAAATTTCTTGTTGTGGTGTAAGACTGTGATGTTGGTCAAATAAATTCTTATTTACGCTATAGGAAAACTGAATAATTGGCTTCAGGACTGCGAAATCCATCTCTTTAACAATACTATTGACATGTTCGAAATTCTCCCGATTATCTCCATTATCTGTGGTAAACACCCTATCTAATGATGACTTAGCCTTGAATACAACTTGCTTTTCGGGTGTTATAATCATGTTCGAAAACAGCAAAGAAGTAATTTTTCTCTTTCGAACATAAGGGGCATTATCATACATCTTGTTCATTTTATCAAGTCATCGAAGAAATCAATCAAGTTCCAATATAGTGTTTCTGTGATTAACAGAGAGTTTACCCAGTTCGTTCTGTAAATAATCAATTTGACTCTCATACTTTTGTATATCATTTTGATATACTTTTTTTTGAAATTCATCAGGATTATTCTGCCTGTTAAAATTTCTTGCATAATTTTCCATTAAAGAACTAACATGATTAATCTGAAGTTGTAATTTTCTCCTTGTTTCATTTATACTTTTCATTGTACGGTCATATTCTTTAATTTGGAATTCCCTGTATTGTTCATAATTGTTTTCGTTGATTTGGAAAGATTTCTTGAGAAAGTTGGAGACTATCCTAATAAGTTCATCTCAACGAAAAGAAAGTTGTTTGTGGTCAATTTTTATACCAGTTAACTTATAATTAATCTGATGAGGTTTAACGACATCTTTCAGGGTTGCATTGGGATTGTTTACTTTTAGTTTTTCTAGTGCTTTACGATGCCTTTTAGGATTAGGCAATTCAAAAACAAACCCATGTGTCCCATTATATTGTATAAACTGATTTGGAAATAACTTTATCTCATCATATTCATCAATAGTTTTGTATGACCTCAAAGAAACGGGGTTTACTAGTAAATGCCTATCCAATAATACTTGATGTTCTTCTTCTGTAATGAGCGGCTGATAATGTGGGTTTGCTCCGTCACGTAAATCAATCTCATTGTTACCACTAATGAGTATTCCATAATAAAAAGGGTCTAGCCAAATTCTGTACAATCATTTTACGTTGAGTTTAGATTCCCTGTTTTTGTTTTTAAATTTTCTTTTATATCCTGTCGAGATAATATATTTCCCAATAGTTTCGTCTGTTTGGTTCTCATGTATTTTTCTTCTGAATGCTTCTTTCCAAACATCAAAGTATTCGGGGTCGGGTTCGTGATATTTTCCTTCATTGATTATATATCCGTATTTATGCTTACCATCTGCCTGACCTCTTTCATTAACCCCCAACTTTCCACGCCCGATATTTTTACTAAGAACATCCGAGTAATTGTAAGAGATTACAAAATTGATTCATAGTATCATCCTTCCGTTTTCATTGTTCTCAAAGGTAAAGTTGGTATATTGTACATCTAAGTAGTTTTGATCTATCAGCTGAACCAACTCTCCACTTTCTACAAGATTTCTAGCGTGCCTATCAGGAGCATAACTAAGTATTCATTTGATTTTTCATCTCTTTACCAAGCTAATGAGTTTGCTTCGTAGTGGTCTGTTGTTTGGCGTTTTAGCCGATTTTTGTTCCACAACATAAAACAAGCCTTTGGCTCTTTCCAATATGGACTGTTCATAAGAACCTTTGCATTCACTATTCCGTCTTTGAAAACTTTCATCACGGAAAAATTCATCAGTTAATTCATTGTGATGTGCTACACTCAACTTTTTTTGTTCGGCATAATCCAAACAAGACCTTAATTGGTCTAAAAGACTTTGCTTTTGTCCATCACTGCTTTCTTCTCTAGATTTTCTGCAATAAATGACATACTTTATATGATCCCTATCCAATATAGGGTTCTTCGTTGAGACTCTTTTATTTTTGAGCATTTCGATATATAAAATGTAAATGTTCGATTTAGATAAATTTATTATACAGATATGGTTTAAAATTGCAAATTATAATCGAACATTTAAGCTACAAAAAAAGCTACCTCGTTTTTGAGGTAGCTTCAGTTTCTTTTTCAATTTGCTCAATTATCCGCAGGAGTTCGGATAAAATCTGTCATTCAGAAATATTCTCTTTATTCTCTTTATCAAACTCCAATCTAAATCAGGTAATAATAAAGTTTTTATTTCCAAAAGGTTTCTGTTTTTCTAGTGATTGAACGGTTCATGAGGATTTTACTTGGCTTTTTATTTTTCTCTTCATTTTTGTTTTTACAGGATAAAAACCAAACTATATTGGATAATTAGCCACAAGTACTTCTTTTTTTCTTCTGACAGTTCAGCCGTTTGTGTTGTGACTGGCCGATAATGGCTTGTCAAAAGTTTTAACATACCAATTATGCTTTTTGATAAACTCATCTAGAATTTCAGAAGGATAATTAGATAACAGGAATTTTCATTTCACGTTTGCCAACACTTCCAAATCACGAATAAAATGTTCTTTTTCATAACCTCCGTAGTGTCATTGGTTTGTTCAGATATAAGGCGGGTCGCAATAGATGAATGCATCAATTCTGTCTCTACTTTGAATAACCTTATAAGCATCATTTTGTTCAATTTGGGTATGGCGAAGTCTTTCCATTAAATCAATTCCAAACATCTCAACTTTGTTTTTAAATACTTGGGATGACCTTTTTTCCTTGTCGTATCATCGGCTACCAATTTTATTCAGAAAGCCTTGATTGGTTACGACATAAAATGCTCGTGCTTGAATGACTTTATCATCTGCAAACAACCAAGGGCAATCATAAATCAGCAATGCTTTTCTGTAGGTTTCTCTACTGTGGAGCGTATCCTTGATTTTCTTTTCAAGTTCACTTCAATTGTTTTTCAATACCTGATAGAAGTTAATCACGTTCATGTTTACATCATTAATAACTTCACACTTGGCAGGTTTCTTTGCTCGATATAGACTTCCTCATCAAAAGAACGGCTCAATGTAAATGTTGTGTTCGGGTATAAGCGGAAGAATATGTTTAAGCATATTCTGTTTTCAACCGTAATAAGATATAGGTGTTTTTAGTAGTACGTTGGGGTTGTTTGAGTTTTTATTCATTTTATTTTTTAAGAATATAAAATATGTTGAATATTTGATTGTCAAATGAAAATGGCTCGTAAAAAACAAGCCATTAGTAATGTGGAAAAGGATTTAAGAATTCTTATCCTTTCCAATTAGTTCTTTCTTCTCGGTAGTGTTTTGTGGTTTTGCTTTCTCATTAGATTGAGATTCCGGATTTTCCTTAACCGTTTCTTTGTTCTCTACCGGTGCGGAGATTACCTCCTTGCTCCACTTGTTGGTAACATAAGAAATGATACTAAAATCATCCCCAATCACTCTAAGTAAATCTGCATTTTCCATATCCACCAACTGATATCCTTCAGGGATATTCCCATCATAAATATGGTTGATGATCTCGATGAGTTCCTTTCTTGAAAAGTACTTCAACAAATCGGGTGAGATTTGTTTGATGTTGTTTTCTTCTTTTGCTCTGTTTTTTAGCATCAATGAGAAAAGTTTCATTAATGCCCATTTTTGTTTTTCCATAATGGTTTGATTTAAATATTTAATTTTTGTTTTACTTTTTACTGTGGTAATCTCCAAAGTCCTCTCACTTTGGAATTTTCTTCAGTTATTGTTTCTTCTTTTTCTATAAGTTCCCTGCGGACTTTTTCGGCTTCTTCTTTTGTTTGGTAATACGGTTTTGGAACTGTATAAACCCAATCAAAATTGCCTTTGCTATCCGATAGAGAAACTATGTAAACAGGAATCATTTCGTTTGCCATATTTTTTCTTTTTATTGAATTAAACCATCCAAACCGAGCCTTTTATAGATTTCCATGTTGTGGTCAAATGCACCTTTACAACGATGGTTTGGCTCACGGTTCTTGCCTTCTGTTACATGACAAATCTGATGTGCTTTAAATAAGGTTCTTTTGATTACTTCATTAGCAAGAGGCATATCCTGATAAAATCCTTGACCATTAGGTTTGAATGGACAGGTCTTGCAATGTGAAGTCATTACAGGAAGTCGCTCAGGGTCTATTTTCATATTATTTTAGCCAAATTTTTGTAGCCTTATCAAAACCAACCCGTTGATTATTTTGATCATAGCCTCTTGTGGCAAGTTCATACCTGATTAGTTTTTCAACAGGAATTTTACCCGCTAGAATAAAACGCAGGATTTCTCCATGAGTAGACGAGAACAGTCCAATCATTTCTTCCCAATGATGCAATGGGTTTACAATGGTACGTATTGCCTCAATCTGCTCGTAGGTCATTTCACAATAGTCATTTGGTATTGGAATAAGACTGGATTTTCTCCTGCCTTTTGTTTCCACCACATTGTACCAATGAGCTTTCTTATCCTGAATGACCCCATAGCTTCTTTCATCAATACGGTACTTGAAGTTCATCCATAGTGCAACGTCGATGGCTCTTTGCAGGGAAGGATGTGATTTATTGATTTCACTTTCCATAGATTTTAATTTTAATTAAAGATTAATTCCTTTTTTACAGCATCATTACTTTTGCTTCTCCTTTTTTGAGTTGCCCTGTTTTAATCATTTCCGATAAAGCTTGTGTTGCTTCTTCTTTGGTTGTAAAGAACTTGGGCGGTGGAGTGGTAACAAAATATTTATCCTCTTCACTGACAGAACTATCATAGATACCAAACACAGGAACAGGATTGCCTGCCTTATGAGATAAAACTCTGTAATTTGAATAATCATATTCGTCCCACTCAGCAATAGGTTTATCTCTCAAATAATGGCTTTCTTGCCCTAACTGTTCTAAGGTTTTAAAAACACTTTGAGGAGTGATTTTTGTGCTTTCATATAATTCCAGCATAGCTTGTTCAATTTCAAAGGATAGAATATGAAAATCATCTCCGATGGCTTCCAAGAGTGCTTCTTTATCCATTTCATCAAATGTTAACCACTCGGGTACTGTAGGAACATATAACCACTTGGCAATGTCCATCAGGTCATCTTTGGTGTAAATTTTAAGCCAAACTTTATCCATCGTTCCGACTTCATCAGTTTCCATTCTCTGCTTGAGTTTTCTGAGGAAGTACTGAACCACCAAGCGTCTTTTTGTTTTTGTTTGTATTTTTTTCATGAGAATTAAAGTTTTGTTTTTAAATTATGAATTATTCAAGTTTTCATTTTGCCAAATCTCTTTGGCTTTATCAAATCCGACCCATTGATTGTTTTGGTCAAACCCACGGTTAGCCAATTCAAAGCGGATAAGTTTTTCTACAGGAATCTGATACAGCAGTATAAAGCGGAGCAGTTCTCCTTCCATCACGGAAAACTTACCGAGTAAATTTTCCCAATGCTCATGAATGTAGGATTCCTTAGCAATAGCTTGTAGCCTTTCATAGGAAAGGTTTTTGTAATCTTTGGTTAGGGGATAAAAGTTAGAGTCCAATTCCATATCCTGTGCGGTCTGCAAATCTGAAACAGCATAGTTGTCTTCGGGTCCATCATAGACCACAAATTGTTTTTTTGTGTTTCTGTATTCAAATTGCAACCAAACCGCCCTGTCAATGGCATTGTCAAGTTCGTTGTAGAATTCCAAAATGTTTTGTTTCATGGTTTTGTTTTTGAGTTAAAATGTTTCTAGTCTCCTTCTTCCTCTGGGTCTTTTGGTTCGCAGTAAATCATGATGGTTGAAAGCAAATGATTGTAGTCTCCACTCATGGCTTCTTCAATCACAGTTTCAATTTCCTGTTCACTCCAACCTTCTCTTCTTGCCTGACGGCGGAACAAGCCCATAATGGCATACGCATTTCCATCCACACCCACGAGTTCGAGGTTGAGGGTTTTTCCGATTTTGTTTTCCATACGTTTTGTTTTAAGGATTGATAAATTGTTTTAGGTATTTACATTTTTGTTTTCCGTGATTTGATAGGTTCACGGACGGTGGTGCTTGTAAGGATTTTTAATCTTTTTACAAGGGAATCAATCGCAGTTCGACTTTACATTTTCTAAATATGTCAATAGTAAAATCAGAAAGAAAAAAAGTGTATTTCAATGGGGTTCTTGCATGAAAAAAAGCAGGTATTTCTTGGTGTAGAGTGACATTTTTCATCTCCTTTGGAGGTTCTCAAAAAGGTAGTTATAAAGGTTGTCAAAACGGTACGCACCAATAGGTGTGGATTTTAAACCTCTTTATGAAAGAACTTGCATTTTGATGTGAAACAGATATGTACCACCTTCCGTTTTAGTTCTTACTCCATCCAAAAAAATGAAATACTTTAAACGCCTTATTGACTTTGTCCAACTAACTGTCAACCTCTATTTTTTAGACCCAAGCCTGTTCCAGTTTACCTTCAATCAATAAAGAGGCATCTCATTATTACGTGAAGAACTGGTTCAGGCAAATCCGTATTTCTTCAATCATTGTTCTACCAACTTCAATACTCATCGCATAAGAAACAACAGTATAGCATCATCTTAGTAGACCCACATGGAGATTTGGCAGAGCGTGTATTTGCATTCCGTTTGAACTGACCTAAACCCGAGCGTATCGTGTATATCGACCCACAATGGGAAAAGGATAAAATTCCCTGCATCAATCCGTTTTGGAAAAAAGTCACCAATCCTATGATGGTTGATTTACTCGCTCAACAGCGAGCCAAAACATTCACAGAACTCATTCCCGATGCAGGTATGTCTCTGCAGATGGAAACGCTTTTAAAGCCCTGCTTGGCAGTATTGTTCTCACAAGGAGAATGTGGGTTGTCGGACTTACAAGACTTTATGAATGACCAAGTCAACCAAAAGCGAATTGAACTGTGAAAAAAGGTTAAGCATCCTGTGTATAGAAATTTCTTTGCCAATGCCTTTCAAAATAAAAGGTATAGCGGAACTAAACTTGCTGTTTATACAAGGCTTCAGCACCTGCAAAACAATTACCGTTTTTACCAAATGATGAATGGCAAATCTGAATTTGATTTGAAAAAGGAAATGCAACAAGGAAAGGTCATTCTTTTTAATCTCTCAAAATGAAAACTGGGCGAGGATACGAGCAAGGCACTTTGAAAATTCATTTCAGCAACACTTTTGAGCATTGCTTTGCAAAGGGCATTCGAGGATGAAAAATTTAGAAAATCCTGTTATTTGTTTATCGATGAATTTCATAATTCTTGAAGCGGAAGTATTGAAACTATTTTCAGTGAAGCAAGAAAATATAAATTGCATCTTATTGTATGAACTCAAAGCATAAACCAACTCTCTGCTACGCTCAGGGATATGGTTATCAATAATACGGCTGTCAAACTTGTTTGAATGAACGGACTTGTGGCATTAAAGGCTCAGGCGTGAGATATAGGAGTATCATTTAACACTTTGAAATTCCTTCCACCTTTTTATTTCTACTTGAAACAAGATCATTATCCCTCAGTAAAAATTAAAAGTCCGGACTTTTTATTAAAGCATCCTAAAAGGTATTTTTTATCCAAGACGGAACAAGCAAAACTGAAAACTAAAATTCTTGCTAATACGCTACTGTATAGAAATAATGAAGAGGATTTGTCAGCTACTTGAACTCAAAACAGCATAGAGTCCAGCGATAATTTTAAACCCAAGTTCAAATTATAATTTTCGTCGATATAAGAAAGAGGGCATTTTGCCTTTTTATTTTTTGAAAATATCGACATGCTAACCAAAAGACTCTTTTTTAAAACACTGTCTCCATCTCAAGAAAAGATCCTACTTTCTTTGGCTCGTTATAAATTCCTAACTACTGGACAAATGCTTCGTTTATGAATTATGACCGATAGAGCCAACCTCAACAAACAAATCTCAGAACTCAGGTATTGGAAGAACCCGCTTGTGGGTTCTGCTACATTTGGAGTCCATCCGAAATTATGAAAATTAGAAAGTGTTCATCATTTGACTTCCCACGGAGCAAAATTGATTGAAGAACGTTTGAGTCCGATGGCTCAGATTAAGTTTCCAAAAGGAAACACAGTGCTTTTTCAGCAGGATTATTTTCATAGAATCCATACGATTGATATTCACATTGTCATACAGGAACGAGCATCCAACAATAACGTTGAATTGCTCTTTTTCTCAACCTATTTCGATAAAATATCCACCGGAAAAACAAAAAGTTTTAGGGCAGAAACCACTATTCAATTTTGAAAAAACGAGTATCTAATTGCCGATGCTATGTGTATGCTTCAAACCCAAAACAGGAAAGAGCTGTATGCCCTTGAAATGTACAATGGAATGGACGTTAACCGTGTGCATCAATCCTTACTACAACATCTTTTAGCCTTAAAAGATGGACAACCTAGCAGACAATTTGAACTCGAATACGGGTCTAGAGTTTTGTGTGTTTTTGAATTGGAGTCCTGTAAAGTTCAGGTAATGAAAAGGCTCTGTGAAGATGAACGCTTTGCTTTTGTAAAAGAGTATTTTTTGTTTAAAACACTCGGTGAAGTAAAGGATAATGTGTATGATGGGTGGTGATTGTTTGATGAGCAAAGAGTAACTATTTTTTAGTATGATTATTGAATACTTAAATTAAGATGTCAATATTTGAATTTATCCTTTTCTGTTTAATATTCAAATAATTACTAAATAAAATCCCAATTATTTTATTATTTTTGGTTTTCATTCAAATTAATAAGATTCCCTTTATAATATGGCGGATTATAGAACAATTCCAGATGCGGATTTATCTAGTGCTGGAGATGATTTTCACATACTTTGGGCTATTAAAAAATCTCTTGAATTATTAAATTTCGATAATTCAAGTTTGAAAGCTATTACTATTGAAGGATTTGAAAAAAATCTAACGAGAAAAATCGATCCCTTCGGAGAAAAGTTTTTAGGAATTGATTTAACAGAATATTTTGGGGGAAAAGATTTTGAAAGTGCTGAATCTATTCTTATTTCTCAATTAAAATATAGCACAAGAAGAGCGAATGAAAATTTCACTTTTTCAAAGCTGTATGAGGGTAAGAAGGTAAATTCCAATGCAGGGTCAATAATTCACAGATTAGCAACTATTTTTAAAACGTTTTTAGATGAATTTGGAAGAGATGAGGTTATAAAGAAAGTCAAAATTAAGTTAGTCAGCAACAGAAATATTAATACTTCTCATTTAGACCAAATTAATCAAATCCAAAATTATTTAATTAAAAACAAAAGAACTTTAAGTTTTAATACTATTCTAAAGGAATTTCCTGAAATCTCAAAAGAGCCTTACTCTAAATTAAGAAAGGCTTCTGGATTAAATTTAAATGACTTCTCAGACTTCATAAGATTATTAGATTTTGAAGATTGTGGGACAAGTTCAAGGCAAGTCCTCAAATTTGATTTAATAAAATCCATATCCAAAGCTAGCATAAAATCCCAAAATCAATTCAACTCATTGTTCAAAATGATTTGGGATAAAATGATGCCTGAAAATCGTGAAGAAAGAACTATAACATTGATAGATATTGTAGCCAACTTTGGATTTAGTAGTATAGAAAATCTATTTCCTGTATCTCAACATTTTGAAAATAATCCCAATACAATTCAAAGAGAACAACTAAATGAAATTATATCAGTTATTGAAGGCAATAAATCCTATTTACCAATCTGTATTCACGGAGGTGCAGGAATAGGAAAATCAACTATTGTTCATCAAATAAAAAATACATTACCCGAATATTCTGAGTGTATTCTATTTGATTGTTATGGAGCAGGAAAATATCAAAATCCAGAAGACAAAAGGCATTTACATAGAAATGCAATTATTCATTTAGCAAATGAGTTGGCAAAAAAAGTAGGAACAGAATTTTTACTTGTGCAAAATGAATCGGATGATGTATATTTAAGAGAGCTTATAAAAAGAATAAGAGATGGTGTTGAGATTTTAAGAAATAGAAACTCACTTGCTTTTTTAGTATTTATAATTGATGCCGCTGATAATAGTATCACAGCAGCAAGAAATAATGGAGAAAAGAGTTTTGTAGAAGAACTTTTGCATATTGAAATTCCAGACGGATGTCACATTATAGTAACTTCAAGAAGTTATAGAAAAGAATCTCTAAATCTTCCCAATAAATATACTGATGTTGAATTAAAACCTTTTAGTTTAGAGGAAACTACATTATTTGCAAGAAAGAGCTTTTCAAGTATAATTAATGAAGAAATTACAGAATTTCATCAATTCACCAAAGGAATTCCCAGAGTTCAATTTTATTCCTTAAGCCTGAAAAAACAAGGAATAAATGAGATTATTAATTATCTAAAACCAAATGGAAAAGATGTAGGAGATTTGATTTTAGATAAAATTGAACACGCTATAGTCAGAATCGGAAAAGATAAAAAACCTCTTGTAGAGCAGTTTTTTAAATTACTAATTTCTTTACCAAGACCTGTACCTATTGGTTATTTATCAGAAATAATGGAAGTTGAATTAGATTTTCTGAAAGACCTGTCTTCTGATATTTGGAATGGACTTATTTTTGACGAGGATTTGTTCAGTTTTAGGGATGAGGATTTTGAGAATTATATTGGAGAAACATATCAAATTAGCTTAGAAGAGCTACAACAAATTACTCGAATATTTTTGAGCAAATCTGAAACAGACGAATATGCTTCAGTTAATTTAGGAAGCCTTTTATTTACCGCTGAATATAAAACGGAGTTAGTGGATATTGTCTTGAACAGAAAACTATTAATCCTTCCAAAAGATCCGATAAGAAACAAGGAAGTTTATATAAACAGAACAAAGTTAGCCTTAAAAGTAAGTAATGATATTCATGATGATTTAACCTATTTCAAGTTATTATTCATAGCTGCGGAAGAATCAAAAACAGATAAGGCACTTAGTAATTTATTAATTAACTACCCGGATTTAGTATCAAGATATGGAGACGAGGTTTCATTATCCCGACTCAAACTAAAATCCGAGGAAAAACCTTGGGCAGGAGCATTTCATTTGAAACTAGCTGGAGTATATTCACGTAAACCAGAAACTAAAGAAATTTCTTTAAAGCATTTAAGAACCGCTAGGGAATGGTTGAATTGGAGAAGTCAAAAAAAGAAAGAAGAATTAAAAGATTATCCTATCAGCAGTCTTGATATTGCCTATGAGGTTGAGGCTGTATTAAGATTATTTGGATTATCTGAGGCTGTCGATGCAATAAACAGATGGAAACCAAGAGAAGTTAGGTTGTCATCGGGAAAATATCTGATAGAAAATATCATCAGCTTTTCTTCGAAAGAAAACATTGAAGAATGGTTAAAACACTCTATTTTTCGTATAGATACAAAGTTGTTTATAATCTGCAAACTCTTTCAATGCAATCAACCCATCAATTTCGATTTAAAGGTAACAGCCAATCATCTTTTAAGTATTTTATCAAAAAAGCAAATTAAATTTGAGGAGGATTTTTGGCAACTCATTCCGCAATTTTGTAGAATATTAGCACAACATAAAATAGAAGCAAAAACTATACTTGATATTCTAAATTTTGTCAATTCAAAGCCAATAGACAAGATTCCTTATTTTCATAATGATTACGCGGATGCAAAAGAGGAAATTGCAATGGACATTACTTTGGCTAAAGAAACCTTAATTCATTCATTAAAAAATGAGGAAGTCAGTTTAGAGTATTTTTATCCTAGCAAGTTCAAAGAAGTAGATAAAATTAAAGATTATGAAAAAAGAAATTCTTTAGAAAGTGATAAAAGAGAATTTACCCTGTTCTATAAATATGTTATTCCTATTTATCAGCTGAAGTCTGATTTACATACTGGACGAATTCCTGAATCGGAATGCTCAGTTAAATTCGAAGATATATGCAAAAGTATAAATAAAGATTATAATTTTAAACATCAATTCGGATATTGGGCAAATGATAGATTCATCTTTTTGTCTGGAAAATTAACAGAGATTGCTCTGCTGTTTGATGATAAAACTACGCCTATCAATCTTATAATTAACTCTTTAGACAGTCAGACAGACAAACTGAAACTTAGGTTTGAAGTTTTAGATAAAATAGTTTTGCTGAAAGATTTAATTAAAACCTCATTTAGATTATTAAATGAGTTAGATAGAATAATTAATGATTCTCAATTATCTTCAAAAGAAATTATTGAAAACTATATTAAGTGCTTATTAATGAGTCATAAAATTAATGATTCCTTAAGTAAAGACTTTTTTGACAAAGCGATAAAAGCAACTTCCGATATAGATTATGAAGCGTTTATGCAAATTCTAAGCATCTATTACCTATCAGAAATAGGAATTACTAAACCCAACCCTAAATTAGCTTATGAATATGCTCGTTTTATTGAATATTGTGATATAAAATTGGGAGCTTATGACAAAAAGCATTTTCCCTACACGGAAGGGTTGTTAGGAATAGGCAATATAGATACACCTTCAATGTTTGCTACAATCTGTAGGTGGCATCATAGAAATATAATTGAAATTGGTAGAAGAATAAATTCGTTAATCAAAAAGGCTTTAGAAAAAGGATACATTGACCATATTGTTGCGGGTTCTCTGCTTAATTTGAAAACAAACTATAGTTATGAAGAATTAGAACAAATATATAAACTACTACTCCTAAAATTTGACGAATTAGGCAATTCTGAATTAAAAAGCAGTTTTATAGAATTAGAATTTCGGAATTTAAGACTTGATAAGGATAAGCATTTTACAAGAAAAATCTATGATGAAATAAAGTCTGGAAAATTTGTTGATAGAAATATTGTTTCTGAAATAAAGAACTATATAGATTTTTTAGATACGCTTGAAGATAAAAAGAGTAAGACAGAAGAAAATAATAATTTCAAAAAAGAAGACTTTACCCATAATATTGATTTAACTAAGATAGATTATACTTCAACCAAAGAAATAGAAAAAGCTATTGACTCCATAATCACAAACAATACTGACAGTTACAATCACCGATGGAGTATAGATAATTTTCTATCAGATATTTTAGACAAATGCTCTCTTAATGAATACACTCCATTTTTGAATGCTTTAGTTGATGTCAGTGATAATTTATTAAGTTTTCATTCTTTTGAAAAAATATTGAAAAAAGCTATTAATGAGTGGGATTTTTACCCAGAAGTAAAAAAGTGGAAACAAGAAAAATTTAGATACATCTTACTAACAAAACTTCAACATTTTGACTATGGGAACACTTTAAGTATTTGGTCATTACGACAGTTTACAGGTTTATTTAATATTAATGATTCTCAATTAGCAGATATTATAGTGGATATTTTGCCTCAAAAAATAGACCTGCTGTCTGATGAATCTATTTATAGTTCCTTTGAGTTGATTAAAAGTAGATTGTCTCCAAGTGAAAATGAAAAATTATTGGTATGGATTCTGGAAAAATGGAATTCAAAAATTAAACCTGAACTTGCAGATGGTTTTTGGGGCGAAGAATTGAAACCTCCGACTAATGCTAATGAAAATGTAGCTTATTTGTTAAGATTCGGTTTGGGGCATCCAGACAAAAAATTACGTTGGAGAGCAATTCATTCTATCAGAAGATTGGTAAATCTTAATAATGTAGAAATACTTAAAGTATTATTAGACAACCAAAATAAAAAAGAATGTTTCCCTTTTCAGAATAAGGAATATATTTATTATTGGATGTCTTCTAAGTTATATCTTTGGATTGCAATAGATAGAATTTCTCTTGAAAATCCTGAAAAACTTATTCCTTTTAAGGATATTTTTTATAATGAGCTAATGAATAATGAGTTGCCTCATGTTCTTATCAGACATTACATTCAAAAATCTTGTTTGAACCTTCACAACTTTAATAATTTTATATATTCAGAAGCTGAATTTCAAATTATCCAAGGAGTTAATAAGACTAAAATAGGATATGTTGAAGAGAAAAAATACAGCAGACAACAAAGGAAATATTCTACAAAGTCTAAAAAAGAATGGCGATTCAGATTTGATTCAATTGATACTTTACCCTACTGGTACAGCAGAGTTGGAGACGCCTTTAATTTATCAGAGTATGATGTGGCTGATGTAGCCGACAAGTTTATTACTGAAAATTGGGGTTATACAGGAAATCCTAATAAAGATGATTTTATCGGAAGCCAATTGTATGATAGAGATTTGTATTTAACGAGAAATGACCACGGAAGTAATCCTGAGATAGAAGATTTATCGATATACTTTGAATACCATGCAATGTATTGTGCTGCTAATTTTTTATTAGAAAACGAACCTCTATTAGAGACAGACTCTTGGGATAGTTGGGATTATTGGTTAGATTCGGAAGCTAATGCCTTTAATGATTTTTGGTTGTCGGATTTAAGAGACCCTCGTCCTTTAATCCCAAAATATTGGAAAAATGATGTTGATAAATTTGACAAATTATGGAGAGATTTTATTGCAGAAGAATACTTTGATGAAGGCGTAGGATTTTTGGATGATAGAGATAACAAGTTTTTAAATATATACGGAGGAATTTCAAAAAATGTTGGAGCCAATCAAGAGACAATAAGTTTTAGTTCTTGCCTTGTACCAAATAAAGGAGCCGATGCTTTATTGCGAGCATTACAAACTACTAAAGATAGCCACGATTATTCAATTCCTTTTGATGAAGAAGACCAAAATGATAGGCCTACCTTTGATGAAGATGGTTTTTATTTAACAGGATGGGTTGTGGATATTAGAAGTGAGTTTGAAGGTCTTGATTCAGATGATGCTTTTTTTAATAATACTTCTAAAGGATATATAAAATTTGGTAAAACAGTACATACTCATTTTAATATCAAATATGATAATCTCTATAAATATGGCTACTTAAAAAATCGTCCTATAAGTGTATTTGAAAATTGGAATGAGATATCAGATGAAGAATACAGGTACAAAAAATACAATACAGATACTGAATCTTCAGGAAGTGTTTTTAAAGTTGATACTAATTTTATATTAAGTTTTCTGAACGCAGAACAAAAATCCTTAATTATAAAATGTGTAATAGATAGGCAACTCGAAGAACGAAAATACAAGGAAAGATATGATGATAACAGAACTCACGTAAAACTATATTTAATTAAACAAGATGGAACAGTCAAAACGCTCAGAGGACGAAATTATAAAATTGGGTGAAAAACTAGTAAAAGAATTAGATTTAGAATATTCCGTAAATACTTTGGCAAGATGGATGTCTCATTATCTTGCTGAATTAATCCATAACATAGATAATGCAAAATCAAAGGAAGAAAAGAAACTACTTCAAAGAGAGTGTTGTGATTTAATTCTTAAAGTTTGGTCGCAAAAAGAAAGTTTACCAATTAGAATACCTTCAGACGATTTAAAACCAGTTATAGAGATATTACAAGTTCTTAAAGAAGAAAAAGATTCAGGCATTTTACCACGTTGGTTTGGCAGAAGTTGGAATTTACCTCATAAAAATCAATGGGCTTCTTTTGTTGATTTAGTTAAAAATAACTCGGAGGAAATTTTTGACAAAGTTGTTCAAATGAATTTACATAAAGATATTTTATGCAAGGATGAAAAATGGATTAAAGAAAATAAAGAATTTCTGAGTAAAGAAGAGATAAATTTCCTTGAACTTCTGGATGTTCTTAGCCAAAATGACAAAAATAAAAGTGGGGTTATTGATTTGAATGATTTTGAGTTATCAGATGATAATGAACAGAGAATAGATTTTATGTTTAACGAATTAGAAAGACTTATTGATGAGCAGAAACAAGAATTATTAAAGATTAAAATGAGCTACAAGAAATAATTCATTTTATAATTATCAAAAAGGATTATGCTTTCACATAATCCGCTAGGTTATTTAAAACATATCCTGTTAGTCTTGAATAGAAAAGGTACTGTCACAGTTGGAGTAAGCCTACCATTCATCTTGATTGGTCAAATCAAAATTCATTTAAGGCATCGTCAATCCACCATTGGAACTTTGGTGCCTTTTCCCATAAAACAGAATTATAAATATCAACTTGCGAATCAGCCCATTCACTTGCTAGGTCACAATAGTGGTTTCAGTCTTTATTTTGGTCATTTCGGTAATCACAACCTTCAGTAATTTCAATTTCATAAGACGATAAGAAATCGTTCGCATACTCCAATAATTGTGAATTAGTTAGCACATCATAAAAGTCGGTGTCGCAAAACTCTAATTGCTTAAGGAAGTTTTCTGTTGATTTTTCGAAGTAAGTCATGTGTATTATAATAAGAAATAAAAGAATAATACACTGTCGAAACTTGTAAAGTAGAATAGCTTAAAATCAATATAAAATTCTTACTCCCTGCCTGTTTGTGTTGATTTTATGCGAGCTTTACATACGACAAAAGTGTAAATTATTCCGTTTTCTATAATGCAACCGGACTTATAAAATCCTGAAAATTCAAGCTGGAGTTTTTGACACTTCCAATGTGCTACCTTCCAATTTGGAATACCGATTTTCGAGGCTTATCATTGTTGAAGGTTGTGAAAAATGACCAAACAGCGTAATGCTCCTGCAAGTGATGCCTCATGTTGATTGTATCTGTTTTGGGAAAATAGGTTGAAGGTGAAGAAAATGAATTGTTGGGAAGATAGGTTTTGAAACAATACTTGTTCTATTCAAAAGAGCAGGATTTTTTTCAATCTTTAAACCATAATCGTTTTTTTAAAACTTCCATTCGGGATAGATATCATTTTCTACTATTTGAATTGCTATTTCTTTAAGATACTCTGGCACTTTAAAATTTTCATCTTGAATGGAACTGATTATATTTATTGCTGTCTTTTTAGCTTGAGGTCTTAATGAAGGATGCCCTAATGCTATTTTGATGTGGTCTCCGTAATGTACTTTTTTAAACAGTATGGGAATTGAGTAATTTATTTCTATTTTCCAACTCATTAAAATATATTTACATGTAGATTCTATAATATTTGGAGTTTCACGATAACTATAAAGTACATTTGTTACAAAATCACGCCTGCTTTTTCTCCAATTTTTAATTATATCAATAGCTTCTCTTTGCCATAATGCGTGGTTTTTAAAATTAATCCTCAATAGATTAGCATATTGAAAAGATTTTCCTTTTAAAGTTATTTTAAAATTGTGATGATTATATATAATTTCTTTTATGACATCATTAACTATAACTGAAAAATGTTTTTCTTTCTCAAAACATAATAATGAGTTGTAAACAATTCTCCAATCATATCTCTTCCAATCCTTTAGAGTTAATAATGCGAATTCTTTATTTCTTGATATTCTTAGACAACTACAAATAGTTCCATAAGGAATTCTAGTCCAATTCCCATCATTCAATACATCATCAGAAAATCTTAGTTTTATCTCTTCATCAGCGTACTTTAAGCAGTTATTAATTATTTGTTCAGAAATAGCTTTCCAATTTTCATCATTCAATACCTCATTAGAAAATCTTATTTTTATCTGCTCATCAGCATAATTTAAACAGATACATATTATTTCAGCAGAGGTGTGTCTCCAATTTTTATCATTTAATACTTCATCTGAGAAACTTTGTTTTATTTCTTCATTGACATAATTTAAACAATTATTGATAATTGCTTGATTATATTTTTCCCAATTTTTATTATTTAATACTTTATTTAAGAAATTTTGTTTTATCTCTTCATCTGCATAATTTAAACAGATACAAATTATTTCAGCAGAAATGTGCCTCAAATTTTTATCATTTAATATTTTATTTGAGAAACTTTGTTTTAGTTTTTCATTCTTAGAAATAATTAAGCAGTCTATTAATATTGCAGAAGGAATATCTTCCCATTGTCTTTCATTCAAAATGTCATCTGAGAATTGTAATTTTAATGATTCATCCGCAAAATTTTTTAAAACTATACTTATAAAAAGGGGATTAAAATTAAGTAATTGCTGAACACTTAAAATATTTGAAATATTTTTACTTATAAGCTTATCTTTTTTATAAGTTTTGGCATAGAAATTCCAAAAAGCAGGCACATAAATTTTTTTATCCCATAATTTCTCTGCGTATTCTTTTATAAGTTCATCTTCTAAGTTCATGCCAATGAGGCTTATTAAGTAATAATAGTAGCTATTATTTTTTGCTAATAATTTATTAATCAGCAGTAATTTTTCTTTCCTATTAGTAAATATTTGTTTTTCTCTTTTTAGCATAGTCCCCAAGAATGTAGAGGCAGAATTATTATCCCCAAAATCAGTAATTACTTCTAATAAATCGACCTTCACTATATCACTAAATCCCCAATCTATTTTACTCAATCCTTCGTCAGCCAAAATATCGTGATTGAACTGAATGAAATTTTTGTCACTATATTTTCCTAAACTATAATTTTTATTGATATATGTTTTTAGCTTATCTAAAACAGGGTCTTCCATATTCCAACGGCTAAAATATTTGCTGATTAATTTGTTTTCATTATAATGATCTGCAATGACTAAAAAAGTATCATACGAAATAAAAATTCTGTGTTTTTCATAAATACAAGCCCAGTAATAAAGAGCTTTGGCTAATCCTTTATATTTTTTATCCTCAGCATTAGTAATAACTTTTAAATCATTTTCAATTATATCAATAAATGCTTTTTGAGGTTTTGAGAAATTAAGTAGAGTGTTTTTATTTTGATTCGCATACGCCATTATAAAAAGCAACAAGAATAGTGAACATTGATAATTATTCTTATCAGCAAATAATTGATCTGCTATTTCTTCCCATTCTTTATTATTCTCAATAATTGTTTCAATAATAGATTCATTTTCATCAGGAGATAATAAAATAGGCTCTCCGTCAAGGAGATCTTTACATTTTTTTTCAACAATTCTGTCACCAACTACAATTCGCATATTTGTAAATGAATCTGCCTTCTTTAGAAATTTATATGCAATCTCTTTGTCATGTTCTGTGATACGATACCAATCTTCTATAATAATCAAAAATGTTATACCGTAGCTTTGTTCAATTTTTGATAAACCTTTGCTGTAAAAATCCTCAAATCCATTATCATTTAACCAAACAATCTTAATTTGCTTCTGCAAAGGTTTTTGTGTTTCTTCTAGGCTTAATTCAATAGCCAATCTTCTTAGTAAGGTACTCTTACCACAGCCTCCACTTCCATAAATTATACTAGATATTCCACTGCTTTGCTCTTTAAAACTTTTTATAACGATGTTTTTAATCTTGATGTAATCTTTTCGGATTACATCAAAACTATATAAGATTCCATACCATTGGCAATTTTCATTTTGCTTTGCTGTATAGAATTCTGCCATTGAGAACTCTTGTTTTTTAATATTATCAATAAACTCTTCATTGATAATTATTGCTCCTGAAATTTGAAGTGTTTCGATTTTTACATCAGTAGAAATTTGATGTTTCTGTCGAGTAATGCTGGTTGATGTTTCTTGTCCATATTCCCGCTCTTGATACTTGCAGAATGCTCTAAAAAAATCAAGTGTCTTGGGATTCTGCTTTGAGTTGTTTTCAGGATTTAGAAAATCTTCTATGGTTTCAATATGTATAAGACAGTCATTCAAAAGTTTATCGTAGTAATCAGCTGTTTCTGATTTGTTTTTCAAAAAATTTTTAAAATACTTTGTTTCAAACTTACCGATTATTTTAGCTCTGAATTTCTTTTTAGCATTTGTATCATCATTGTTAATCTCTCTGAAATCATCATTGATTGCAACCAATATATCTCTTACATCATCAATAATCCATTTGTAAATTGCCGATTTAGAACGCATGTTTTTATTACGCTTTTTTTCATCGTCTATATATTTATTTACAAGATTGCGTAGTGAAAATTGTTCCATAGGGCAATTTAAAAAAAAAACGCATTATTGGAAATATAGTACAAAGAATTTTATTTATTACTTGCAGGATTAACTTCTAAAAAGAAAGATATTATTCCGTCATCATTGTAGGTTTCTTCACGAAAAACATGAGTATCATCTTCAGTATATACAATCATAGCGATTAAGCCGTCTTCTTTATTTTGATATGGAATAAGTAGATTTTTTCTTGTTAGCGTATATAATCATGAAGCAATCAGCATAATAAGATTATCGTTTGCTGGGTCTTCTATAAAATCGGTGTCAATTTTCACATTTAATCCCAATTGGTTTGCGACTATCTGCATCAATTTATACTGAAAGTCTGCACATTCTTCTATGGAAGTAAAGGGTTTCGCTCCAGCATCTTGCAAAAATTCAGTAAGTTTTGAATCTTTTTTGATTCGGGGAAGCGATTCGTTATTCGCGTTATCCTCATTAATGGTATTCAAGTCATGTATGGTAAACTTACTGTATGTTTTTTCAGCAGGCATCATAGACGAAAAGTGGATACCATCAAGATTGCTGATAGTAATTCCTTTATCATTTACTGTTTCACTATAATTCAAATTTTTGAGTTTTAAAAGTTCTACTCACTGTATTGAATTATCCTCCTCATTGGCAAAATTTACTATCTCTTTCCAAATTTTTTCTTTTTTCTGTTCCAATGTTTCAGGTAAATCCCGAGAACGTGTATTTTGAAAATTTTCTAATTTTTTTCAATCATCGACACGAGAATTCACATATTGTTTGATTTTATCTAAGGAAATGTATTTGCCATTTTTATACAATATGTGGTCTTCCTTTTGCATATCCAGACTGCCATTTGTTATTGAATTCTGTACCCAAGCAGGAAATTGTCACTTATATCTTTTTACAATCGAGTCAAAAGTTTCCTGATATTCATCCAGTATATTAAAAAAATCATCTCTTTGTCTTGGTGATAATTCTGATTCTTCATCGTCCAAACATTCTAAAATACCTTCAAAATAGCTTTGTTTGAATCTCGTTCCGTTTGACAGATGCTTAAATATTTTTTTTGCGAAATCACTTTTCAAAGCCTCATAGGGTTTAGAAATAGAACATCTCTTTATCTCTTGTTCTAAGTTGATTTCTTGTAGAAGTTCATTAGATGACATCACAATTGAAATACAAGTTAAAATATATAATAATCTATTGTAATCATTTTTACGGATTTGTCAAATAAAAACGAACTTAAAAATAAATGCTTAATGTAAGTCATCTATTATTTAGATACTGGAATTTATAAAAATAAGCATTACAAAAAACACAAAATAAAAAAAGATTAAAAAATAAAATAAAAATTTCAGGTAATGGGAATGTCTTTATTTATATGACCCTGCGAACTATTTTTTTATTTTTTCCCTTATAAAATCCCTGTTCATTTCTACAGTTATTTCCCGTCACAAAAATTTTGTGATTGAGGAATTTTGCTTCATCAAACAAAATTAAAGTTTAGGAATTCTGGAATTAAAACTTCTGAAAACTAAGCATTTTTTAGAAAGAAAAAAGTAAACAATTAAAACTTTTAGAAATGAAAAAGATTCCTACCACACCAGACCAAGTTATTCTACAAGCCAAAAAATTTGCTTTAGAATCACATTCAAACCACTTTTACCCTGATGGCAGACCTTACTTTTTCCATTTAGAGTCTGTTTCAAATCTGACAAAACAAGCTACATTATATGATTCATCGCTTGATGAAGGAACGCTATTGAGTGTAAGCTATCTCCATGATTCCATAGAAGATACTCAAGTTCGCTACGAAGATATCGTAGCCCTGTTTGGTTACGAAATTGCTAATGCTGTTGCCTCTCTTACCAAAGACAAAACGCTATCTAAAACAGAACAGATTCAGGATAGCCTTAACCGAATTCTTCTGACTTCAAAAGAGGCACAGGTAGTAAAATTGGCTGACCGAATTGCAAACCTCTATCAAACCCTACTACTTACAGACAATAAGTGGACTTCACAATATAAAGAATACTACAGACAAGAGTCATTATTTATCAATAAGGCATTGGGAAATTCTTCTCACTTCCTAAGTAAAAAACTAACTGCCTTGATAAAAATCTATAACAGGATTTAAACCAAATCGGTTTACTCCTTTATCCGCAAAAAAGGAGTCGTAAAAGTTTAATCTAAATCCGTAAAGCGATGAGAAAATCCAACAGAAAAGGAGTGGATGAATTGGAGCCAGGCACATTGCACGCTTAGTTCACACTTGCAGGGAAATGAGTGAAGTACAGTAACTCTCCCACAGATTTTGGAGCAGGTATAAAGCCTGCTCCATTTTAAAAACAATTTCAACTTTATAAATATTAAACGATGAAAAAAATATATTCACTTACCAAAGGCACACTTCACAGCCCACAAGTTTACCGATACAAAACCCGAGACGGTAAAGCCGTGTTTACTTTCTCCTACGAACAGGAAGTCGGGTACTACGACATTATAATCCATGAACTCCCAAATTTTAATGGTAGGGAAAGTTACCCATCAGTTGCCCATTGGCTTCCATCTGATTTATCTCCTATCAATAAAAAAGTGTGTTTTATGAACGGCAAAGAACCTGACACTTTGGACAAAGCCAAAAAGATATCCACTCAATACGCAGAATTATTATGGACTTATATTTTGACAGGTATAACCATTGACGAACAAATTCTCCGCAGAAACTAAACCAAAATTAATTTTTTAATACTACAATCATGAAACTAAAAATAACCACAGAAGCCTACCAAAGTATCGTTATGAAAATCGGCTCAGGCATTCCAGAAAAGGGCGGAATCCTTATGGGTAAGGATGGAATTATTACCAATTTTATTTTTGATAAAAATGCCCACACCACAGGAAGTACTTATTCACTTGATGTTGCCTACCTCAATCCAATTATCAAGGAACTAAAACTGCAAGGTAAACAGCTTATGGGAATCATCCATTCCCATCCTTATGGGGCTTTTGAGCTATCAAATCCTGACAAGGAATATTTCATGAGCCAGTTCAAAAATTTTCCTGACTTGGATTTCCTGTACACTCCGATTGTATTCTCTGCAAAACAGGAAGAGTTTACATTCTTCCCTTATGTATTCCATAAAGATGGAACGGTAGAAACTGGTGAACTTGAAATTCTCCCAAATGATTATGAAAAGTACACCCGAAAAGTTGAAGAACCAAACCATGATACAATCGCTCAAAGACAGGAGGTACTAATTGTTATCAAAAAGGAAGCACCTGCTACTATCCCTGAAAGGGAACGTCAACCAGAGTTAGAACTATTGCTACTTATAATGCTGTTCTCCAACTTGTACTTTTTTATCCTTGGACTGGCAACTGCCATCGTTCCTTTAACTTTTTTCTACATAATTAAAAATCTATAATCATGGACTATTCAAGAATACAGGACAGCGTAGATATTGGAATAATCAAAAATTCTCATGTCATAGTAGTGGGAGCAGGAGGCTCATACACTTTAGTAACTTCCCTTGCAAGATGTGGTGTTGGAACATTAACCGTATTGGATTTCGATTCCGTAGAAGAGTCCAACATCGTTCGTCAGGGATATAAAATTTCAGATATCGGAAATTTTAAAGTCGATGCACTGGGCAAAGAAGTTGCAAGTATCAATCCCGAGGTAAGCTACAATGGGATTACCAAGAATTTTTTGGATATGGACGAAGAGGAATTGGATGCGATATTCAAACAAGCCGATTTGTTATTATTCTTAACCGATTCATTCAAAGCTCAAGCCTTTGGAAATGTCATTGCTTTGAAATACAACAAACCTGCAATTTGGTCAGGTTGGTATGCAAAAAGCCGTACTGCTGAATTATTTTTCCAAGTTCCTGAATATACCACTGCTTGTTTTCGATGTGCAGCCTCCTCACGATACAAAGCCAATGAACAGCAGGAAGTAAAAATATCCTCCAACAGCAATACGATTTTTCACTCCCAATTACTCGATTCGTTCATTGGAATGATGAGCCTTGCAATTTTACATCGAAACACAACTACAACGGATGTAAAAACAATGAATGAATACGAGTTGTTTTGGGATTCACTTATGACAAAAGACAGAACAACACCTTATAATTTCTTTCAATTCAAGGCACATCCAATGGGCGGTAATAATTTATTTGATAAGGCATATTCTCATTTGGAAATGCACAGTCACAACTTTGTAAGCTACTGGCAAAATGCAGAAGGGGAACTCAAAATTAACGGTTACGATTATGATTGCCCGGACTGCAATGGAAAGCTACATCACGCTCTAAATAACTCTAATTCTTAACATTATGAATCCAACAGTCAAACTATTTTTTAGTGCCATAGGTAGTTTATGTATTGCCATTCTTAGATTCCTTTTAGCCTGTTTTTATGGGTTAGCTAAACTGCTGAGTGCCATCTGTCAATTTTTAATAAGTGCCTCTGAAGAAATTCTAAACAAACTAAAACCATGATAAAAAAATTCATCCTAAAACAAATCACAGAAAGTTCTCCCACAGCCAAACAAATTGTTGAGACGATATGGGGCAAAGACCATACGCTAAAAGCGGAGTTCGGAAAAGCATCCAATCTGATCACAACAACGGGTGACGGATTTTGCATTGATGGAACTCGATTTCTTTCTTTGGCTCAAAGTAGGTCTAATTATCTTGTGGTTGCACCATCAGGCAAGGGTAAAAGTCAGGTTTCGGTATTTCCGTTTTTATTGAACGCCAAAGGCAAGCATTCCCTTATTGTTAATGACCCTAGTTCTGAACTCAGTAGTACAATTCCTTATCTTGAATCGGTTGGTTATAAATGTTTTATACTGGATTTCGCAAAGAAAAATGGATTATATTTCAATCCACTTGATGGTTGTGCCAATAATAACCTTACCCAAATGAGAAAAGTTGCCAAGACTTTGCTCAGTGCAACCACCAAAGACACGGAAGACTTCTTCTCCATTTCAGCCGAGGATTGTTTGGTATTATTCATTCAGTTCTTGATGGAGTCAGAACCTGTCCAGTTTAGAAACTTAGCCAACGTGTACAGGCTCATTCTCGAATACCAAGCGAGTCCGCATTTAATTGAAAATCTTGTAACCACCAAAGGTTCTGAAGAAGTGTTTAGAAAATTTAGAGCCTTGGCAGGGGCTTCTGAGAACACAAGAAAGTCAATTGTAGCAAGTGCCTTGACGGCTTTATCGTTTATTGGAGAAGACCCGACACTGTGTGATATTACTTTTCGAACCACTATCCGTTTTGAAGATTTTAGAACACGACCACACGCATTATTTGTTCATGTTCCTGTTGGAGATGTTCGTTATTATGCTCCAATGGTTTCCCTGTTCTTTCAAGATTTTTATAGATATGCGTTCTCTTATCTGCCATCAGAAAGAGAATTAGATATCTGTATGGTAATGGACGAATTTGATACGTTAACTTCAATTCAAGGATATTCTGAAATCATTTCAAATGCAAGAAAATTTAAAATCCCACAGCAATTGATTCTCCAATCTGAAGCCCTACTGAGTAAGTACGGTGATAAGGCAAAAAACATTTTAAACAATTGTAATGTAAAATGCTATTATGGAGGTTTGGGTCAGGAAGCCTACGATTTGGAAAGAATCCTTGGAAATTTTGAGTATAAGGATGACAAATCAGGAGCAATCCGACAGCGACCACTCATGACAGCTTCTGAAATACGTGAGATGAAAGATGAAATATTGGTCATCCCATCAGGAGAAAAACCACTTAAAGTCAGTATCACACCTGCTTACAAACAAAGAGAACTGGTAGCAAAACTCAATACTCGACCAAAAAGTAAACCTCTGCCTGTAGCGTATGGGGTTAGTTATTTAGACCTGTCAATATACCGGTAACATATCGATAGCTCATGAAACAATCTGTACAACCCAACAAGATACTCCTAGAGTATCTAAATACATCTTCTCAAGAAACCTTTAAAAGAAAAATAGAGTTGAACTATCCTCAACTCAATAATTTACAATTTGAAATATTGTCAGAGAAACTGAAACAATATGTCTCTTTCAGTAAAGAGTATGAAGTCCTGCTTTTATTCCCATATATACTGAATAATATTCGCTTTTTAAATCCTGAACTCAAACAGAAAAGGATTGTAAAATTACTCTGGGAGAGAGGTTTTGAAAATAAGCTTGAAAAGATAGAAAGACTTGAGCAGATGTATGAAAGTTGGATGACTTTAGAACAGGAATTAAATAAAATAGAGAAAGAACGATTTGTAAACAAAGAACCCGAACAAGAACGTAACTAACTATTAAAACTAAGCACAATGAAACTGATAACAAAAGCATTAGAGGAACGATTTGAGAAAATCGGAGACCAGTCCGAAATCCAAGACCCAATTATCGTTGCCAAATTCTTTAATCCAGCAGGAAGACAAACTTGGTATGCTTCTGAATACGATAAAGAGAATAACATCTGTTTTGGATATGTTACGGGTTTTGACTTTGATGAATGGGGATATTTCTCCATTGATGAGTTGGAATCCCTAAAACTTCCCTTTGGATTAAAAGTAGAGCGTGACATCTTCTTTAAAGAAATTCGTTTTCAAGAACTCGTTAAACAGAAAGATTTGGAACGCTAATGACTGGCGACTTTCCATACAAAAGCCTTCATGAGTATTTGGACAACGTTTTCAGCGGTACATCTCCGACTGAAATGGAGATTGTTCAGGCTAAGAAGACTTATTGGAAAGCCTATAATACCCACCTGAAACAGACCCAAAGAAGAAAACGTAAGGAAGTAACCATTGCTTTTGACAAAAAAGAGTGGCAGTCATTACAGGAAAGACTAAATCCAAATCAATCTCTTCACGCCTATATAAAAAAACTGCTGACCCATCATATTGATAATACACCTATAACACCAACCACCATCATACAGAATACGACCCAAATTGAACAACAACTTTTTCTTGTGATTGATTACTTAGAAGGTTTGGTATATCAAAGACGGCATATTGATAAAGATAGTATTGCAGGGTTAGAAAACCTGCTCCATGAATTACAAAGTCTATTAGAAGATAAATTTTAAAAAATGATAATCAAAAGTAAATCATATAAGAACACCCGAAGTTTTACAACCGTTTTGGCTTACATCTTTCGTGAGAATGAGAAAGACCAGTCCTTTATGCTAACTAAGTTTATCAAAGGAAAAAGTCTTTCTGTAGAAGAAATGCATAGTCAGTTTCTGAATAACGAACAGTTGAGGTTAAACAGGCGGAAAAATAATGTCGTACTGTATATGGATATATTGTCTTTCCATCCTGATGATGCCCAAAGACTCAACAATGAAAAACTGTATCAGATTACGTTAAAATATTTATCTCTGAGAGCTCCAAAATCATTAGCCGTTGTAACTGTCCATCGTAATGAGAAGCTTCACACTCATCTTCATATATGTTTCTCAGGAGTGGAATATAAAACAGGGAAATCAATCCGGATTTCAAAAGAAGATTTCAAGCAAAAAGTAAAACTTCCAATGGAGAAATTCCAGCAGGATGTTTTTCCTGAACTATTGCTTTCTAAAATTCGCCACGAGAAATCCATTTTCCCAAAAAAAGAACTCAAAAAGGAGTCGGAAAAGATACTGGAAGCAAATGGTGGATTATCTGAAAAACAACAAATATTAAAAACGCTCGAAGAAGTTTTTAAAATAGCAAAATCAGAGAAGGATTTTTATCAAAAACTGGAGTATAAAGGGATCAAATTGTACATCCGAAACGGAAAAATTACAGGGATTGAGGGCAAACGAAAATTCAGATTTAAGGTACTTGGGTACACTTCTGAAATTTTACAATCATTAGAGCAAAATTTAACACTTGCAAAACGAATGGAACTGCTCCAAAAAGTAAAAGAAAATGAACACCAGCGAAACCGAAATTCCAAATTTTAATAGGATAAGCACAAGGAGGCTCAAGGGTTTTTAGGGAAGTATTCCCTAAGCAGGTTGCATTATGTAAGGTAGTTATGACCGTCATAATGCAATCCTGCACAAGACCCCAAACAAGCCATTTTCCAAGCTAATATCCCATTAATATATAGGTAAAGACTTTATTATTCAACACTTAAGTGTTAACTTTCATGAAATATCAACCTCAAAATAGTGCCCAAAATAAAGCGAAAAATCAGCCAGTTTTTTCTGAAAAAACGATGGCTGAAATAAGGCTAAAATTGAGGCAGTTTGTAGAGATTGAATGCCTGAACGATTCAAAGAAAAAAATTTCAAGTAGCAAATGAAAAATGTAATAATTTACACCAGAGTAAGTACTGAAAATCAAAAAGAAAAAGGATTTTCGCTTCGTCATCAAAAGGAACAATTAGAGAATTATTGTCAGCAAAATGGGTACGCTATTTTGTGCCATTTTGAAGAAGACCATTCCGCAAAGAACTTTTCTTCTCGTCCAGAATTTCAAAAACTAGTACGTTACGCCAAATCAAATCAGAAAAAAATTGATGCACTGCTTTTTTTGAAGTGGGATAGATTTTCCAGAAATGTGGAAATGTCGTTCCGAGTAATTCGAGAATTTAAAGAAATGGGGATTCAAGTTAATAGTATCGAGCAACCATTGGATTTGACTCAGCCCGATTCTAAAGTTTTATTGGCGGTTTATTTGGTTATTCCCGAAATTGAGAATGATAAAAATAGTCTTCGTACAATTGATGGTCTTCGTAAAGCCATGAAAGAAGGCTGTTTTACAGGAGTTGCTCCAAAGGGATACTTACATACTCGTACTACTGAAGGCAAATCTACTTTAATGCCCGACCCAATAATCGCTCCACTAATAGAAAGTGCTTTTGTAATGTATAGTCAAGGTATTTATTCGGCAGAAGAAGTGCGACAAAAATATTTGCCACTCGGTTTAAAAATCTCACGAAATGGATTTTTAAGTTTACTTAAGAATCCAACCTATATGGGAAAAATATATATTAAGTCGTATAAGAAAGAGGAGGAAGTACTGGTTGAAGGATTACATTCTGCTTTAGTTGATAGTGAAACCTTTAATAAAGTGCAACTTATTTTAAAAGGTAAATACAAAACTCCTACTAAAACTTTAACCGAGATTGATGCTGAACTACCATTACGTGGCTTTTTGATTTGTCCTATCTGCAACAAAACATTAACTGGTTCAGGAAGCAAAGGCAGGGAAGGAAAGAATACTTATTTCTATTATCATTGTACACGCTATTGTAGTGTTCGCCATAAAGCAATCGAAGTGAATAAATTGTTTGAAGAAATGTTGGAATCATTAAAAATTGATGAGGATTGGGAAACAGTATATAAATCGATGCTAGAAGAACGTTTTGATGAAAATCAAACCAATAAACTAACAATGATAATTTCTTTGCAACGTGAACAAGAAAACTTACATAAGCGTTTGGAAATGGCAGAAGACCATTTATTCGAAAAGCAGATTGATGTAAGCACTTTTAATACTATGAAACAACGTATTGATTTACGCATGATGGAAATTAAAGACGAGTTAAAATCTCTTCAAAAGAAAGACAGTTTTTTTGAAAAGCATCTTCGGGAAGGTATTTCATTCCTTGGCGGTGTTGATAGAGTATATAAAAGCGGAACAACTGATGTCAAACGAAAAATTATTAAAACAATTTTCTGTGATAAACTTACCTACCACAATCATTATTTTGCTACTCCCAAGCTAGAAGAGACCATAGCCATGATTTTGTTTCGAGATAAACGAGTTCGTGAATTGAGGGTGGATGTAGAGATAGTTTAATTAGATAAAAAACTTCCAAATTGAAATGCTAATTTGGAAGTTTTAGTTTACTGTATCGTAGAACGAATAATTATATAAGTTTTATAGATTTTCATTCTCAATCATTTTTGTGCTTGGATGAAAGCAGAAAAGATATCTTGCAATCTTTCGATGGATATTGTTTTTATGAATCTAACAAAACGTACTTAAACCTATAAAAGAAATTGCCTTAATAAATCAAAATCATCGAAAAAATGTTCTAATTTTGTATAAATTTACAACTTAATGGGTTGGATGCCAGAACATATAAAATCTTTTTTCCTTTTTATTAAAAATAAATTTTCCGAATGGAAATGGGGGAGTGTCATATTACCTATCTTATTATTTACAATAATTGGATGTTTTTCATTTTATTATAAGAATGGGGAGTCTTGGTACAATAAGTTAGCTTATTTAGGGTTTTGGCTTTCAGGTTTAGTAATTGGTTCTGGATGTTTTGCAGCTTTTATTAAAACATTTCTATACAAAGGTATTATGAAAGAAGTTTTTATGGGAAAAGACTTTGAAGAAAAATTAGACGAGGTTATTAAAAAAGAATTCCGTTTAACTCTATTAAGCGATGAATATAATACTAACTTGATTCAAACCATAAATAAAATAATTTACGAAAGTAAATACCTTCAAAAAGATAAAAATTTAGAAAATATTTGGCGTGAAGTGACTACGTGCTTTATTCAAGATGAATTTCCCGAAATAAAAGATAAACTTCTTAATAAAATTCAAAATGTATATTTCAGACATACATCATTAAGTTACTATCTAAAGGATAGGACAGACAAGTACAAGGTTAATCTAATTAATGATAAATATATAGATTTGTTAATAAATTCACAATACACAATTAAAAGGAAATCTATAGAAGAATTTTTATTTGAAATTAAGTATTGTGTTGAAAAAGATCGTTACGATGAAATGGAATCATTAATAGATATAAAAGAAGTGAAAATTGATGATAAGTCTCTAGAAATTAATGAATATTTAAGTAGTATTAATAAAATTGTTGGAGAATCAAGTGAAAAAAATATTTTTAAAAACCTTGAAATTCCTTTAAAAGGGTCTCTAAATTATGACTTTGAAATAACAACTTTATTGAGATATCCATATATTGATGAATTTGATTTTTTTGGTGTCACTTACAAAAGAATTATTGATGGGTTGAAGGTTGAAATATTCTGTGAAGAGAAAATAGAACATAATTTTTCTGAATTTGGTCTTGAAAAGTTCATAAGAAATAGTAAAAATGCTTTTAATTCAGGTACAACTTATAAATCCAATGGATTAATATTACCTGAACAAGGTGGTTATCGTATCAATTTTAAATTACTAAATAAAGAAACAATGGGCGGTGGTGAAGTATTAGGTTAAATTTGACTTTAAAGTTTTAAAATTTTACCACATATTTTCAATATGAGGTTGATTTTTATAATTTCATTTCAAATAATTTGTAATTACCCAAAAGGGAAAATCGAAAAAGAATTTTAAAGGTAAATTAAGAATAAAGAATTAAGTCTTTATACAATTGTTTTTTTTATGTACTTTAGGAATAAATCTTTCAGACTACTTGTTTACCAATGTTTATTACCTAAATTACATATTTATATAAGCGGTTCGAGAAATCGCTTAAAAAACCCATAATTTTGTTTTATATTTCTCGAACCGCTTTTTTGGTTCGTAACTGTTTAAAAATCAAATTATTATAAATAGAAAAAGCCGCTAAATAGCGGCTTTGTCATAAGAGCTCCCCCTCTTGGGCTCGAACCAAGGACCCTCTGATTAACAGTCAGATGCTCTAACCAACTGAGCTAAGGAGGAAGGTGTATAACCTTTTTTGCGAGTGCAAATATAAAGCGAAAAATGATTTATCCAAACAAAATCTGCACTTTTTTACACTTTTTATTTTATTATTTTCCGGTGACCAAATGCCAGATATCGTTACCAAATACTAATGCCATCAATGTCAGCAAGATAACCACTCCGATTGTTTGAGCGACTTCTAATGTTTTTTCGGTTGGCTTTTTGCGTGTGATCATTTCAATCAAAATAAATACTGCATGACCACCATCCAATCCCGGAATCGGAAGCACATTCAAGAACGCCAACCAAACCGAAAACATCGCTGTAAACGACCAGAAGAATGTCCAATCCCACGTTGGTTTAAAGATTTTAAACATTCGCAACGGACCACTTACTTGTTTGTACGCTTCCGTTTTAGTATTAAAGATGATTTTAAATTGTTTTATCTGTCCGGTTAACGTTGTAATCGTTTTGTTAAATCCAGCCGGAATAGATTCCAAAAACGAAACCTCTTTGGTTACATAAGCATCCTCTAACGTTTTAAAACGATTTAAGAAACCAAGTTTACCATCTTCTGTTGTTTTGGCTTTAATGACCAATGTTTCGCTTCCTCTAATGATTTTTAGGTTAACCGAGTCGTTTTTATGTTCAGCGATAGCATTATTGTATTCGTCAAAAAAAGCAACGCTTTTTTCATTCACGCCTACAATTTTATCGCCTTTTTTTAATCCTGCGTTATCCGCTTGCATTCCCGGAACTATCGAATCAACTACCGTTTCTTCACGAGCAGCTAAAAAGTTCTTACCTGCTCTTTTAATAACGTCACGTTTGCCTTCATCAGACAAATCAAACGTGAGCTCTTTGCCATCTCTTAAAATGGTAATATTATCACCAAATAAAATTTCCAATGGCAATTGTTCAAATTTTGCTTGTGATTTTCCATCTACTTTCAAAATTTGATCACCGTTTTTTAAACCTAAAATGGTTCCAACAGAATCAACTGCAATTCCGTGTGTAATTTTTGAATTATCAATAAAATTATCTCCGTGATTAATGAACAGACACGCATAAATTATCCAAGCCAAAAAGAAATTCACGATTACACCACCCATGATGATGATTAATCGTTGCCAAGCCGGTTTGCTACGGTATTCCCAAGGTTGTGGCTCTTGTTTCAATTGCTCCTTGTCCATGCTTTCGTCAATCATTCCGGCAATTTTTACATAACCACCCATCGGAAGCCATCCAATTCCGTATTCGGTTTCGCCGATTTTTTTCTTAACCAAAGAAAACCAAGGATTAAAGAAAAGGTAGAATTTTTCAATTTTTGTTTTAAAGTATTTTGCCGGTAAAAAATGTCCTAATTCGTGAAGTATTACCAGAAAAGAAAGGCACAAAATCAACTGTGCTATTTGAATTAATGTTTCCATTGATGTATATTAAATTTCAAAATCGTGCACAAAAGTAAGGTTTTCACTTTACAATTGACTCGATTTTGTTAAATGGCGTTAGTTTTTTATAAATTTTTTATGAAAAGTTCCTTCGGATGTGGTCAGCGTAAGAAAATAAACCCCATTTGATAAGGACGATACATTCAATAACGGATTTTGGGTTTCTAAAACAAGTTGCCCTAAATTAGAATAAATTTGAATGTTTTCTATATTGATATTTTGAGGATATTCCACTTTCAAATCAGATGAAGTTGGATTTGGGATGAGTTGAATTACATTAGCTAAATTAACTTTATTTGTTCCTAAAGTTGCTACATTAAAATTTGAAATAATATGTCTATTAGGGTCAAAATCAAAATCAACAATAGTAAAAGGAACATCCACGATAAATTCTTGTCCATTTGTTGTATGTTCAACAACAAAATCATAAACCTGACCACCAGAACCATAAACTCTTATTTCCACAGGCATTTCAAAAAAGCTCACACTCGGATGCGATTGAGTTTGTTCTAAATAGACTGAAACTTGATTGTTGCCAATATTGCCGACAGAAGATATATACGAAGGAAATCCTTGTCCATACACCCAATCTTCAAAAAATTCTGTTAAATCCATTCCGGAAGTGGCTTCCAAATGCATTTGCAAATCATCCGTCACCGCATAGCCAAAAGCTAAAAGAGGATCGGCTAAAAAATTTCTCAATCCTTGATAGAAATCTTCATCACCAATTCTCCATCGCAACATGTGTGTAACCATGGCTCCTTTATTATAACTCAATCGACTACTAAAAATCCGGTTCACATTAGTTGCTTCTGTATCGGTTAAATATACCGCACCGCTATTAGATGAAGTGATGTTATTTATCAAACTGTTTTTCCAATTTACAAAACTTGTCGGTCCGTCAAAATCTTCTACAACCAATCCGGACAAATAGGTTGCTAAACCTTCATTCAACCAAATATCTTTCCAAGTTCCGCATGTTACTTTATTTCCAAACCATTGATGGGCCAACTCGTGAGCAATCAAATTCCGACCAAAACTTCCCATAAACGAAACGGTGGTGTGTTCCATTCCGCCATTCATTTCCGTTTGAGCGTGACCATATTTTTCATTGGCAAACGGATAAGTTTCAAATAATTCTTCAAACAAATCCATAATCGGAAGTGTGACTGCCAAACTGTTTTGAACCGAATTTAAATTTTCAGGATAAATATAATTCACAATCGGAAATTCGTTTGGAGCGGTTCCTGCTTGTTGTGTAAAAATGCTGTAATTCGTCACGGCAATGGCAATTAAATAGGCGGGAATTTTATAATTGTGCTGAAAATGTGTCGTTTTAGTACCATTTCCATTGTCAACCACGCTTTGTTGCACACCATTGGAAACACTTACATATTGCGATGGAGCGGTAATAAAAACATCAATCGAATCGATTTTATCATTCAAATCTTGCTTGCAAGGCCACCAATCTCTTCCGCCGAATGGTTCAGATAATGTCCACAAAACGGGAACACCATTATGCGTATCAATCGAAAATCCTTGCTCAGTTGTGTTTGGAGCTCCGGCATAACTTATCGATACACTATTTGTAGTTCCGGATAAAATCGTGGTAGGAAATTCAATAATTAATTCTTTTGACGCTGAATTATGTTCAAAATCAAGTGATTCGTTACCCATCATCACCGAACCCACTGTAATTCGATTACTAAAATAAGGATGATTTGGATTGGTAATTCTTCCCAAATCAAACGTAATCGAATTCATATTTTCCAACGCAATAAAATCGGTCGTGACGTTTCCGCTGATGAAATAAACCGCTGGATCAACTTCAAATTCTAATCGATGATAAATTACATCATAATTAAGCGTATTCGGATTTGCTTGTATATCAAATGTGTACGAAGAAGATTTTAGTTCCGCTTCAGCTATTTCATTAATTTCATTCAAATAATCTTGTGCAGTAATCGAAAAACTTACAAAAAGAAAGAAACAGAGTAGGATTTTATTCATTTTATTTAAAAATTGATTGCCAAATGTAGAAAATTGTATCGATTTATCATATTTCTTTGTGTTTTTTAGCATTTGTTTAAACGTTTTTCATTTTCAAAATGAGTTCTTTTCGTTCCAAAACATTTATGTACATTTGCCTTCGCAAAAAAACAATTATTATGTTACAATTGGCTGTTATTCGTGAGAATAAAGAAAAAGTGATTAAAGCATTGGCTAAAAGAAATTTAGACGCCAACAATTTAGTAGAAACGGTTTTAGATTTAGATGAAAAAAGAAGAGCTACTCAGGTAGAATTAGACAATATTCTGGCTGAATCCAATCTTCTTTCGAAAGAAATTGGCGAAATGATGAAATCGGGCGAAAAAGCAAAAGCAGAAATCGTCAAACAAAAAACAGCTCAATTAAAGGAGAAAAGTAAAGAATTGTCTGAAAAATTAGAAGCATTTACCACTTCTCTTTCCGAAGAATTATATAAAATTCCAAACACACCGGCCGACATCGTTCCGGAAGGAAAAACGCCGGATGATAACTTAACGGTTCATCAAGAAGGAGATATTCCCGTTTTACACGAAGGTGCTTTGCCACATTGGGATTTAGTAAAAAAGTATGATATCATTGACTTTGAATTAGGTGTGAAAATCACCGGTGCAGGTTTTCCGGTTTACAAAGGAAAAGGAGCAAGACTTCAACGTGCTTTGATTGCTTATTTTTTAGATAAAAATACCGAAGCAGGTTATCAAGAATACCAAGTTCCGCATTTGGTGAACGAAGCTTCCGGTTTTGGAACAGGTCAATTACCTGATAAAGAAGGACAGATGTATCACGTTGGTGTGGATGATTTATATTTAATTCCAACCGCAGAAGTTCCGGTTACGAATTTGTTTCGTGATGTGATTTTAAACGAAAATGAATTACCTGTTTTATGTACAGCCTACACACCTTGTTTCAGAAGAGAAGCGGGTTCGTATGGTGCTCACGTTCGTGGATTAAACCGTTTGCATCAGTTTGACAAAGTAGAAATCGTTCGCATCGAGCATCCTGATAATTCTTATAAAGCGTTAGATGGAATGGTGGAACACGTAAAAACATTATTACAAGAATTAAAATTACCGTATCGTATTTTGCGTTTATGCGGTGGCGATATGGGCTTTACTTCTTCGTTAACGTATGATTTTGAAGTGTTTTCAACTGCTCAAGATCGTTGGTTGGAAATTAGTTCTGTTTCTAATTTTGAAACTTTTCAAGCCAATCGTTTGAAATTGCGTTTTAAAGATAAAGATGGGAAAAACCAATTGGCACACACGTTAAACGGAAGTTCTTTAGCATTGCCAAGAGTTTTAGCCGGAATCATCGAAAATTATCAAACTCCGGAAGGAATTGTCATCCCAGAAGTATTGCGTCCGTACACCGGATTTGACATTATCAACTAAAAAAGTTAATCTTTATACAATCAATGTACTAATTGGCCAAAAAAAGCTATTTTAGTACATTGTTTTTTAAACGCTATGCACAAATTTATTATTCTACTCTTTCTGATTTGCTCGTCGATTGTTTCATCACAAAATGAACAATTGGCTCAAAACTATTATGAACGAGGCGAATTTGAAAAAGCATTGCTAAGTTATCAAGAACTGCTTAAAACGCAACCATCCAATGGAGTTTACTTTCTTCGCGTAATTGATTGCTATCAACAGCTACTTCAGTTTGATAAAGCAGAAACAGCAATTCAGGAACGATTGACAAAATTTAAAATGGCCAATTTGTATGTGGAATTGGGATACAATTTTCAACTGCAAAAAAATCAAGAAAAAGCCGATTTGAATTATAAAATAGCCATCGAAAAAATAAATGAAAATCCTTCAAATGTATATGGAATTGCTTCTTCATTTGAAAAGAAAGTGCTCTTGGATTATGCGTTGCAGGCTTATCAAACCGCTATTTCATTAGACCCAAAATACAAATTTAATTATCAAATGGCTCAAGTTTACGGACAAATGGGCAAGCAAGATATGATGATTGAAAAGTATTTGGAAGAAATGTATGAAAATCCGCAAAACAGCGTCATGGTTCAAAATCAATTGACCCGATTTATGAACGATGAAGCGGGAGATTCATTCAATGAAACACTGCGAAAAGCTTTGTTAGTTAAAGTTCAAAAAAACCAAGATCTCTTTTGGAATCAAATGTTAAGCTGGTTTTTCGTTCAACAAAAAGAATACGGAAAAGCGTTTATTCAGGAGAAAGCAATTTATAAAAGAGAACCGGATTCTTTTTCCAACATTGTCAATTTAGCCGAGTTAGCTATTGAAGAAAATGAAGATGAAATTGCCGGTGAAATCCTGACTTTCATTTTAGAAAATACCCAAGATTTAGATTTACAGATTTTTGCACAAGAGTATTTGATGCGAATAAAAATCGGAAAAGCCAAAAAAGGAGATTATGCGAAAATTGAATCTGAGATAGAACTTCTATTGAAACAATATGGTGTTAGTCCGTATTCATTGGATTTGCAACGGTTGCAAGCAGAATTTTTAGCGTTTTATCAAAACAATCCCGAAAAAGGAAAGTTAGTTTTGCAAAAAGCAATGGAGCTACCGTTAAACAAATTCCAATTAGCCGAAGCCAAAATGGAATTGGCTGATATTTTATTGTATGAAGAAAAATTCAATCAAGCATTATTGTATTATTCCCAAATTGAAGAAGATTTAAAAAATGACGTTTTGGGTCACGAAGCCAGTTTGAAAGCAGCCAAAACCAGTTATTTTAAAGCCGATTTTGATTGGGCGTTAACGCAGTTAAAAGTATTAAAATCAGCTTCCACACAGCTTATTGCGAATGATGCTTTAGAGTTATTTCTGTTAATAAACGATAACACCGTAGCAGATTCCACCCGAACTGCTTTAAAAAAATTCTCCAAAGGTGATTTTTACCTTTATCAAAATAAAAACCAAGAAGCATTGGCTCAATTTCAGCAAATTTTGAAAGATCACAAAGGTGAAGAAATTGAAGACGAAGCAATTCTCAGAATTGGGCAAACCTACCAAGAATTAACCGATTATAACAACGCTTTGTCGTTCTACCAACAAATTATTGACAATCATCCGGAAAGCATTTACCGTGATGAAGCTTTATTTTTCTCGGCAGAAATCTTCAACAAGCACCTCAGTCAACCTGAAAAAGCAAAACCATTATACGAAGCCGTTCTTTTTAATCACCAAGACAGCATTCATTTTGTCGAGGCCCGAAAGAATTTCAGGCAGCTTCGTGGCGATTCAAATTTATAAAATAAAGTTTTTTCGGCCGTCATCTTTCGTATGAACAATAGCTGAGATTTTCTTAAAAACAATCTATGATTTTATACAACGTAACCATCAACATCGATCAATCCGTTCACGACCAATGGCTGCATTGGATGCAAAGCAAACACATCAGTGACGTTTTGGCCACCGGAAAATTCACTTCTGCCCGAATGGTAAAAGTATTAGTAGAAGAAGAAGGCAGCACAACCTACTCGATTCAATATACAGCAGAAAACAAAGAAAAATTAGAAAGCTATTACCGCGAAGATGCTCCGCGATTACGTCAAGAAGGACTCGCTCTTTTTGCTGATAAAATGCTCGCCTTCCGAACAGAATTGCAAGTCATCAGCGAACATTTCCCGAAATCTGCATTGCAGTAAAACTCAGCATCTCAGTAACTCAGCACCTTAGCACCTCACCAAAAAAATGGATAAAGTAAGAGCAAAAAAACACCTCGGTCAACATTTTCTAAACGATGAAAACATCGCTCAAAAAATAGCCGATTCACTCACGTTGGAAGGATATCAAAACGTCTTGGAAATAGGTCCTGGAATGGGTGTGCTCACCAAGTATCTGCTCGATAAACCCATTACAACATTTGTGATTGAAATTGATACTGATTCGGTAACGTATTTGCAAAACCATTACCCAAAATTAGACGGAAAAATCATTTCAAAAGATTTTCTAAAATATAATTTATCAGAAGTTTTAGGAGCCGAACCCTTTGCTATCATTGGAAATTTTCCCTACAATATTTCTACCCAAATTGTTTTTAAAACATTAGAATTGAGACACCAAATTCCCGAATTTTCAGGGATGTTTCAAAAAGAAGTTGCCGAACGCATTTGCGAAAAAAAGGGAACAAAAGCCTACGGAATTCTATCTGTTTTAACCCAAGCTTTCTATGAAGCGGAATACCTTTTCACCGTTTCTGAACACGTTTTTACGCCACCACCAAAAGTGAAATCAGGGGTTTTACGGTTAAAAAGAAAAGAAAACTTCCAATTGCCTTGTGACGAAAAATTATTTTTTACTGTGGTGAAAACCGCTTTCAACCAACGTAGAAAAACACTTCGTAACAGTTTAAAAACATACCAACTGTCTGATAATTTAAAAGAAGATAGTATCTTTGACCTCAGACCGGAACAACTTTCGGTTGAACAATTTATCGAACTCACGCAAAAAATAGCCGCCGATGGAGTTTAAAATCAGCAGAGAATTTCTCAGTCAAATTGAGCAATTAATTAAGGAAAACAAGGAGCAGGAACTACACGATTTGCTTCGAGAAATCCACTATGCTGATATTGCCGAAATCATGGAAGAACTCGATGATTACGGAGCTATTTACATTTTTAACACGTTAGATTCCGAAAAAACATCCGAAATTCTTCTCGAATTAGATGAAGAAGTTCGTGTAAAAATCCTTCGAAAATTAACGCCAAAAGAAATTGCCGAAGAGTTAGACGAACTTTCCACCGATGATGCGGCCGACATTATTGCCGAACTTCCGCAAGAGCGAAAAGAACAAGTAATCTCTGAGTTAGAAGACGTTGAACATGCCAAAGACATTGTCGATTTGTTGCGTTACGACGAAGATTCTGCCGGAGGTCTAATGGGAAAAGAGCTCGTGAAAGTCAATGAAAACTGGAACGTGCTGACGTGTGTAAAAGAAATGCGAATTCAAGCCGAAAACGTTTCTCGAGTTCATTCGATTTACGTTGTAGATGACGAAAATCGTCTCAAAGGCAGATTATCGCTTAAAGATTTATTAACCACTTCCACCAAAACACCTATCAGCGAAGTCTACATTCCAAAAGTAGATTACGTAAAAGTCGATACCAAAGATGTTGAAGTCGCTCGTATCATGCAAAAATACGACTTGGAAGCCATTCCTGTTGTAGATGAACTAGGACGATTAGTTGGTCGAATCACTATCGACGACATCATCGACGTAATCAAAGAAGAAGCTGATAAAGATTACCAATTAGCAGCCGGTATCTCGCAAGACGTTGAGGCGGATGACAGCATTCTCGAACTCACCAAAGCTCGGCTTCCTTGGTTGGTTTTGGCACTTTTAGGTGGATTTATTGCTGTAAAAGTAACAGGACAGTTCGAGGGTGCAATGGAGAATTACAAAGTGCTCTTTTTTTTTACACCCCTTATTGCTGCAATGGCAGGTAATGTTGGGGTTCAATCCTCAGCAATTATAGTTCAAGGTTTGGCAAACAATACTTTAGGAGGAACTATTTGGCAAAGGTTGTTTAAAGAGATGAAATTAAGTCTTTTTAATGGGTTAATATTGTCGATTATATTATTATTGGGAAGTCATTTTTTATTAGGTCATGAATACATAATCGGAATTACTGTTTCTATCGCACTCATTTCCGTAATCGTCATCGCATCGCTCATCGGAACGTTTGTGCCCATCACATTAAACAAATACGGCATCGATCCTGCACTCGCCACCGGACCGTTTATTACCACCAGCAACGACATTTTCGGAATTTTAATCTATTTTTCCATCGCAAAAGCCATCTTGGGATTCTAAAATTTGTATTTTTAGGGTGCCAAAACCTGCTATCCGCTGCAATCTTTTTCAGTCAGGCTTGTTTTTGTAAGCCCAAAAATGTGCTTCCTCTGGTCGCAATTTTTGAGCAACAAAAACTAAGCCCGCCTTTCAAAAGGATTCCTGCCTGCCGGCAGGCAAGGTCCGCTACTATCAGGGGCACAAACCGTAAATCAATCAATAAGCCATGAACATTCACATCATCGGAGGAGGTAACTTAGGCGTTGCCATAGCAGTAGGATTAGCCAGTTTTTCCAAAGGAAATCACATCACAATTACCCGAAGAAATACAGCTCAAATTAAGCATCTTTCGCAAAACGGAATCAATGTTTCTTCCAACAATATCGAAAATATTGATCAAGCCGATTTAATTATTCTCACCATCAAACCCTATCAAATCGACACGGTTTTAAACGAAATCCTACCGCATATTTCCAACAAAATCATCGCTTCTGCAGTCAGTGGCGTTTCGTTGGAAACCTTGCAACAAAAAACAAAAGGAGCACATCCTATCGTTCGAATTATGCCAAACATAGCTGCACAATTTGCCGAAAGTGCCACTTGTATTTCGTTTTCAGAACAAAACAAAGAAGCGGGCGAACAAGCCGTTTCACTTTTCAACCACCTCGGAACCGCCATCGTCATCGAAGAAAAACTGATGGATGCCGCCACAGTGCTCGGTGCGTGCGGAACTGCTTATGCGTTGCGTTACATCCGTGCTTCCATGCAAGCCGGCATCGAAATCGGTTTTGATGCTCAAACTGCTTTAGCAATCGCATCACAAACCGCAAAAGGTGCCGCCAAAATGGCTTTGGAAGAAAAAATTCATCCCGAACAATTAATCGATAGAGTTACCACACCGCAAGGTTGCACGATTGTTGGATTAAATGAAATGGAACATCGTGGATTTAGTTCTGCTTTAATTCGTGGGATTAAAACGTCGTTGCAAAAAATAAAAGAATAATTGTTTTAAATAGATAAAAATTTTGAACACAAAAAAAACAAAAATCCTCCACCTCGATTCCAATCATCCACTTTTGTGGGAGCAATTGGAAGCAATGGGTTTTGAAAATCATCAGGATTATACTTCATCTAAAGAAGAAATAGAAACTAAAATTCAAGATTATCAAGGAATCGTTATTCGCAGCCGATTTAAAATCGACAAAACATTTTTAGATAAAGCCACCAACTTAGAATTTATCGCTAGAGTAGGAGCAGGGTTAGAAAGTATCGATTGTGATTATGCTATTTCCAAAAAAATTCACCTCATTGCTGCTCCCGAAGGCAACCGAAATGCGGTGGGCGAACACGCCTTAGGCATGTTACTTTCGTTAATGAACAAATTAAACCAAGCCAATCAATCAGTCAAAAACGGAAATTGGCTCCGTGAAGGTCATCGCGGTTATGAATTAGATGGAAAAACAGTTGGCATCATCGGTTATGGAAATATGGGAAAAGCATTTGCCAAAAAACTCCGTGGTTTTGATGTAGACGTTTTATGTTATGATATTTTACCTTTTGTTGGTGATCAAAATGCCAAGCAAGTTTCGTTAGAAGAAGTACAACAAAAAGCCGATGTCCTTTCGCTTCACATTCCGTGGACCCCCGAAACGGATAAAATGGTCAATGAGCAATTTATCAATGCCTTTGCCAAACCGTTTTGGTTCATCAATACCGCTCGCGGAAGAGCTGTTGTTACAGCCGATGTAGTAAAAGCACTAGAATCCGGAAAAATCCTCGGTGCCGGATTAGATGTGTTGGAATACGAAAAACTTTCCTTCGAAAAATTATTCGAAGGTGAAAAACCGGAAGCGTTTACCTATTTATTAGAAGCCGAAAACGTTTTACTTTCACCACACATTGCCGGGTGGACGTTTGAAAGTCATCAAAAATTAGCTCAAGTTATCGTTGATAAAATCAAAAACATATATTTTCCAACTGAAGAAACATCAGAAATAAAAAGAGTAACCGGAATTGGCGGATTCTTTTTTAAATCAAATGATTCCAAAAAATTAGTAGAATGGTATGGTAAATATTTAGGTTTAAAAACAGATCAATACGGCTCTACTTTTTGGTGGAAAGATAAAGAAGGCAACGATTGTTCCACCCAATGGTCGCCCTTTGCAGAAGATACCACCTATTTTTCTCCATCAGAAAAACAGTTTATGCAAAATTTCCGTGTAGAAAATTTAGAAGTTCTTTTAGAAAAATTAAAGCAAGAAGGTGTAACAATTGTAGGTGAAATACAGACATATGATTACGGAAAGTTTGGTTGGATTTTGGATCCCGAAGGAAATAAAATTGAACTTTGGGAACCAAATGACCGTGCATTTCAATAATTTTTATATTTTTATAATCATTTTTCAATTAAATCAATCAAATTTTATGGAGACAACTCGACCATCAGAAGACTGGAATAAACCAAATCATGATTTGCCAAGACAAGAAAATAAAAAGATATTGGCCGGTATTTTAGCCATTTTATTAGGATCTCTTGGCGTTCACAAATTTATTCTTGGCTATAACCAAGAAGGCATAATTTTGTTGGCCATTTCAATTGTGGGCTATGCTACGATTTGTTTATTGGTAGGTGTTTTTATTATCTGGATTCCGGGATTAATTGGTTTAATTGAAGGAATTATTTACCTGACCAAATCAGACGAAGAATTTTACAATACATATCAATTAAATAAAAGACCTTGGTTTTAAATATAAAAAAAGTCCCTTATTTGGGACTTTTTCTTTTTTAACCTTTATCTTTTTTCTCTAGTTCAGCTTGAAATTCTTCCATAACGGGTTTTACAGTGCTTTCCGGTAAGTCAGCAATTCGAATGTACATTAAGCCATCTACTGCATTGTTAAATAATGGGTCAACGTTAAACGCAACCACTCGGGCATTTTGTTTGATGTATTTCTTAATCAAAACCGGCAAACGCAAATTGCCAGGTTCTACTTCGTCAATAATTTTATCAAATTTGTTCAAATCGGCTTCCGTTTCATTGAATACAAAATCCTTGTCGGCATCTTTCAATTTAACTTTGTATTCTTTTTTCGGATGAATGTATTGAGCCACATACGGATCATAATAATGTGATTTCATAAACTCAATCATCAACGATTTAGAGAAATCCGAAAATTGATTACTGATACTTACACCACCAATTAAAAATTTATGTTCAGGGTAACGAAGCGTGGTGTGCACAATACCTTTCCACAACAAAAATAACGGCATAGGTTTTTGCTGATACGCCTCAATGATGAACGCCCGTCCCATTTCGATGGATTTGCTCATCATGTCATACAACTCCGGTTCAAAACGAAATAATTCATGCAAATAAAATCCGTCAATACCATATTTTCCATAAATCTGAGAACCAAATCCCATTCGATAAGCCCCTGCAATCATTTGAGCATCATCATCCCACAAAAACATGTGGTGATAATATTTGTCATACTGATCTAAATCCAGCGATTCATTTGTTCCTTCGCCAATAGCTCTAAACGTAATTTCACGTAAACGACCTATTTCGTGTAAGATATTCGGAATTTTATCGGCGGTAACCAAATATACCTGATAATTTTTACTTTGTAACAAACGGTATTCACTCTTTTCTTTGAGCATTGCCATTTCTTCCAAAATTTTGTCATGATTAGCCGGTTTTGCAATTTCTTTCGGACTTTTAGGAAATTTTAAACTTGGAGCAGCGAGAAGTTTGTTGCCTTTTTCAAAGGCATTGGCAAGCATATACGTCTTTTTTCGGAGAAATTCTGAATACGATTCGATGCTTTCGTATTCATTTTGTTCGGCTACAGAAATTGGTTTTCCGATTCTAACTTTAATCACACGTTTTTTCTGCGTTAATAATTCAGAAGGCAATTTTGCCGTTCTAAACGTATCATTCAAACTCGATAAAAAGTAGAATAATCGGCTGTTTTTCGCGTGAAAATAAATAGGAACAACAGGAACTTGAGCTTTACGAATCACTTTAATAGCTCCTTCTTCCCAAGGTTTATCAACAACCAAAACACCGTCTTTGTAAGTTGAAACTTCTCCCGCTGGAAACATTCCCAACGGTTTTCCATCACTTAAATGGCGAAGCGTTTCTTTAATTCCGACTACACTCGATTTAGCATCTTTATGATTTTCAAATGGATTCACCGGCATGATATACGGTTTCATCGGTTCGATTCTGTGTAATAAAAAATTGGCTATGATTTTAAAATTGGGTTCGCGTTCCAACATTAATTTCAACAGTAAAATACCGTCAATTCCACCAAGCGGATGATTGGAAACGGTGATATACGGACCTTCTTTTGGGAGACGTTTTAAATCTTCTTCGGGAATCTCAAATTTAATCTGAAATTCATCCAAAATGCTGTTGAGAAAAGTTACTTCCGATAAATGTTTATTTCGATTGTAGATTTTGTTTAACGTAGAAATCTTCAATACCTTCATCAGCAACCAACCAATGGATGTACCAATGAAACCGTATTTGTCAACATTTATTGCTTTGGCAACCTCTTTCGCGGTAACTAACCCCATTCGTTATTTATTGTTTGTGTGGTTTTGGTGAAAGTAACAAATATAGTAATTCTGACAGTATCAAATCCAAAAAAATACACAAAAACTGTAAGTTGTTAAACATTTATTATAATATTGAATTGTGGTTTTAATAGTCAAGGTTTTTACCTATTTTTGAAAAACTTTATCAGTAATTTTAATGAGAATTATTTCCTATAATGTAAACGGAATTCGAGCTGCCATAACCAAAGGTTTTTTAGATTGGCTTCAACAGGCAAATCCGGATATTATCTGCTTACAAGAAATCAAAGCCACTGAAGATCAGATTCCAACTGAAGCTATCACAGCGGCCGGCTATCCTTATCAATATTATTTTTCTGCTCAAAAGAAAGGATATAGTGGTGTAGCCATTTTGTCTAAAACTGAACCTAAGAATGTGGTTTTCGGAACCGGAATTCCTGAAATGGATTTTGAAGGAAGAAACCTGAGAGCCGATTTTGACAATTTTTCGGTAATGAGTTTATACCTTCCTTCCGGAACAAATATTGATCGATTAGACCATAAATTCAAATATATGGATGATTTTCAAATGTATATTAATGCAGTGAAAGTTGACATTCCAAACTTAATTATTGCCGGCGATTATAACATTTGTCACGAAGCAATTGATATTCACGACCCGATTAGAAATGCAACCGTTTCCGGATTTTTGCCTTCTGAACGAAAATGGATTGATGGTTTTATGAAAAGCGGATTCATTGATAGTTTCCGTCATTTTAACAAAGAACCTCATCATTATTCATGGTGGAGTTACCGTGCGAATGCCCGAAATAACAACAAAGGTTGGCGGATAGATTATCTTTTGGTCAGCGAACCGATGCGTGACCGATTAAAAAGAGCCGTTATTCTTCCGGAAGCCAAACATTCGGATCATTGCCCGATTTTAGTAGAAATTGATTAAAATAAACCTCAAATAAATAACAAAATGATTAAAAAAGTCTCATTACTTCTGCTTGTGGCAGCTTTGTCTGCTTCCTGTGTTTCCAAAAAAGTGTTCAATGAATTAGAAGGAAAATACGCTACCTTAAAAAAGCAACAACGTGAATTATCGGATGAAAATCACGACTTGGAAAAAACGAAAAATAAATTAGAAAATGATTTAAAGTTAAACCAAGATGAATTAGCAAAAGTAAAAGCCGAACGTGATAAATTACTAAATGATTACACCGCCGCTTCCAATAATTTAAAAACATTACAAACTTCGTATGCTGCATTAGAAAAAAATTCAGATGAAGCGTTGCAAGCGAATATGAAGAAAAACAGAGAATTATTAGCTCAATTGGATGCCAAAGAAAAAGTATTGGCAGCCGAACAAGAACGTTTGAATAAATTGCAAGCCGATTTAAAAGATCGTTCGCAACGCGTGGATGAATTGGAAGGACTGATTTCTGCCAAAGAAGAAAACATGCGAAAACTAAAAGAAACACTTTCCAAAGCCTTAAACAGTTTTGAAGGAAAAGGACTTACCGTAGAACAAAAAAACGGAAAAGTATATGTGTCAATGGAAAATAAGTTACTCTTCCAAACCGGAAGTTGGGCGGTTGGAACCGAAGGAAAAAGAGCTGTTGTTGAGGTTGGAAAAGTATTAGCTCAAAACCCGGACATCACTGTTTTAATTGAAGGTCACACCGACAACGATAAAATTTTAGGTTCTATTGGTGGCGGAATCGAAAACAACTGGGATTTATCAACTAAAAGAGCAACAGCAATTGTTAACATCTTAGCCGAAAATAAAGGTGTTTTAAAAGAAAATTTAACTGCTGCCGGACGTGGTGAATTTGCTCCGTTAATGTCAAATGATTCTCCGGAAGGCAAGGCTAAAAACCGCAGAATTGAAATTATTTTGACTCCGAAATTAGATGAAATTTCTAAAATGTTGAATGATTTATAGAAAGTGGCTGAGTAGCTGAGATGCTGAGTCGCTTAGTTTAACTTTGCTCACTTTGAATATAATAAGCCAACTGAAAATGCTCAGTCAATTGCTAGTTAAAAAAATTAAAACAGGCTCTACAATTTGTAAAGCCTGTTTTTTTTAATCTTTTAATTCTGAAATCAATACAGTTTTGTATATATCACAATTTAAAGCCTCTCTTTTTTCAGGGTCTGTTATGCACTTTGGATCCTTAGAGCAACCCCAGTTTTTTTGGTCGTTAAATATGAAAACTTCGGGATAGCAATCATTATTACCTACACAAATTAGATAGGTTTGTTCAAAAGAATTAACCTGATTGGTTTTGTTGTTAAAATACAATTCGTCTCCAATTAATTTAAGCCATCTTGCAATTCTAACTTTAGAACGACTATCTTTAATCAAAACAAAATAATATTCTTCTTGCAAATCTCCAATTGTTTTTTGTTTTACAATTTCAACACTATCAAAATGGATAGGTTTGTCAAAGGAAATATTTTCTTTTAATTTTTGCTTTAAAAGAGTGGTGTCTTGAATAATTTCAATTCTTTCTCCATAAACTTTAGCAAACGGAAAATCTTTATCTTTTTTTGCTGATCCTTGTGCATCTGTCTGAGAAATAGAGATACAAGAATTAACAAAAAGAAAGAATACAAAAAACAAACTTTTTAAGTTCTTAATCATTATTGTTCAAATGCTTTTATTACTACTGTCATTGATTTAGTGCATGTATTGGTACAACTTGTACACGCCCATACTTTTCCATTGCCACCAGCGATTGTTTGTTGATAAGGAACACAATCAACAGGTCCGCAATTAGTACTCGTACATGATATAGAACCTTTATTTGCATTAACATTAAACAATCTCCCCACTCTATTTAGCTCAAATGCTGATTTATATTTACCATCCACATCAGAAGCAAATAAACCAAAATAATAATCTGTCGGATTACTTCCAACAACAATATTTTTTTTGATTTCTAAACTTGTATAAGTCACTTCACCTAGACCTTGTTCAAGAGCTAATTCAGCAAAAACTTCTAATAATTCGTCTTTATCAGCAGTAATTTCATAAACACCATTCCCTTTATCTACTCCAACAATATAATTTCCCCCAGTCCTAGAGAACAATGAACTGTTTTCGTCAGTCCCTAATTCTTTTTGTTCATCACTACAAGATTGTAAAATACCGAAAAAAGAAACAAATAAAACGGATGTTAAAACGGCAATTAACCCAATTCTTTTTTTGACTAAACTTTCCATAAAAATAATAAATTAAATTAAACAATAATTTTGTGAGATAAAATTCATAAAAAAACTTATTGGATTTAATCATAATATTGCTATTTTTGAACACATATTTGCTAATATTAATCTTACAAGCCATGATAATAGGAACAAAAATTAAACAACTACGCGAAAGAAATAAAATATCTCAACTTGACTTAGCCATAAAACTTGGAATAGGACAAACAACCATTGCCAGCATTGAAAGCGGAAATACTACTAAAATAGATTTTAATTTAATAAATAAACTTTGTAAAGAATTTAATGTTGATTTTCAGTATTTTGTTGAAGATTCTAAATTTAAACAAATTAATAGAGATAAATCTGCTGGAAATATTTCTGAAAATCAAAATAATACTATTTATGACAAGTTGATAGAACAATATGAAGAAAGGATAAAAGAAATGAAAAACACAATTGAAGATTTAAAAAAATCTCAAAAGAAGAAAGAAGATTAATAGTTTTGATTAAATTTCTAAAATGTTGAATGATTTGTAGAATAGGTTCTAACGTACAAAGGTTCTAAGGCACTAAGGTTTTTTACCTAAGTCCCTTAGCACCTAAGCACCTCAAAAGAAAAAAATGAAAACCACCACCATACCCAACACCTCACTTAAAATCAGTAAAATCTGTTTAGGAACAATGACTTTTGGCGAACAAAACTCCGAAAGTGATGCTCACGAACAATTGGATAATGCTGTTTCTCGCGGAATCAATTTTATTGATACAGCCGAAATGTATCCCATCGCTTCCCGAAAAGAAACCTTAGGAAGCACCGAACGATTCATTGGAAGTTGGTTAAAAAAACACGGTAAACGTGAAGATTTAGTAATTGCCACCAAAATAGCTGGACCCAATCGTGGGATGGATTACATTCGACAGCCATTGGATTTTTCAGCAAAAAGCATCAAAGAAGCGGTTGATTTAAGTTTGAAAAACCTGCAAACTGATTATATTGATTTATACCAAATGCATTGGCCGGAACGTGTGATGAATATGTTTGGCAAAAGAGGTTTAACCGAAATTGATAACAATTGGAAAGAAAATTTTGCTGAAGTTTTATCCGTGTATGATGAATTAATCAAAGCCGGAAAGATTCGGCACATTGGTGTTTCAAACGAAGCTCCGTGGGCGGTGATGAAGTTTATCAGCGAAAGCGAAAAACATAACTTGCCAAGAATTGCCACGATTCAAAATCCGTATTCCTTATTAAATCGGTTGTTTGAAGTAGGTTTAACCGAAGTTTGTATGCGTGAAAACATTGGTCTAATGGCTTATTCTCCATTAGGTTTCGGTATTTTATCCGGCAAACATTTAAATGGAACTAAGCCAAATTCACGAATTGATTTGTTCCCACAATTCACTCGCTACACCAATGAAAATGCAACCAAAGCAACCAAATTATACCAAGAATTAGCTCACTCTCACGGCTTAACATTAGCTCAAATGGCGTTGGCTTTTGTGCAACAGCAACAATTCGTAATGAGTACGATTATTGGAGCCACTTCCTTAAAACAACTAAAAGAAAACATCGATTCGCTTGAAATTGTTCTTTCAGAAGAGATTTTAAAAGAGATTGATGCGATACAGGAAATGATTCCGAATCCGGCACCGTGAGTTTTGGTTTTTTGATCGTCGTTCAATCTACCTCAACATTATTGCCTCCATAGCGAGTGTAAAAGATAAAATACTCTAAAGAATCTTTAAAACTACTCCTTCACTACCTCAACCCACTGACCCAATGTTCGTGCCGCATACGTGTTGTCGTACATCGCTTCGGCTTGCATTCCGGGCAGATAATAGTTGCCCAAATAGGATGCGTTTAACAGCACTCGGAACGTTCTGGACTCGTTGGCTTTGAGGCCAAAATAGAAATTGGTGCGGTCGTCGCGGATGTCGATGTGGTCGGCTACGTTGTTGCCAAAACTGCCAAAATCGGTGAAACGCGTGTTCACGATTTCAAATCCGGATGGGATAATTTGGGTTAATGCCAGATTTTCCACGCGTTCATTGGTTTGGTTTCGGATGGTGATTTCGGCAATAAACTCGGTTCCTTGAGCGATTTTTGACACGTTGACTTGTGCTCCGCTTCGGTTTTTAAAGACGAGATTGGTGTATAATTTACTTTGCATCGCTTTTTCTTGACCGATTGGCAAAATTCCGCTCGTGAGCACTCGCACATACAAGGTGTTGGATTTTGTGTTTTTGATGGTGATGGAATTGCTTCCGTTTTTGATATCCAAATTGCGATTAGCTAATGATTTTACGGTCGTGATGGTTTGCGATTTTCCGTTTAACGAATAAGTTACTTCTACGCCTTTTCCGCCGTTTTGTTGAGCAAATTTTGACATCGCATACAAGCAATAGGCTGTGGTTTGGGTGCTCATCCATTGGTCGGAAGCCATATTTTTGGCCAAATCGGTCGCCATTTTGAAGGCTCTTTGTTTGTTTCCTGTTAGCAATAAAGTTTCCAAAGCCATCGCTTTATTGCGTTCGGGTGAACCGTAATAATAGTAATGGTTTTGATTTGTTTCATCAATTTTACTTTGATTGAATAGCGTTTGAGCGGCTTGTTTTTGTCCCGCCAACGCATAAGCAGCAGCTAAACGCAATTTACTTTCGTTGGAAATTCCGGTAGTTTCACGCAAACGGTTCATCGAAGCCATATCGGGCGAACCGGCCAAAGCTAAGGTGTACAAACGATAGGCTTGAGCAAAATCGTTGTGATAGCCTTTGTTCAAACGCCATTCTTTGGACGCTTTTTGTTGATAGGCAATCCATTTTGATTTGAAATTGATGGGTAAAACATAGCCTTTTTTCTCGGCTTCAATGAAGAAATGACCCACGTAGGATGAACTCCAATCGTCGGCATAATTTTGTCCGCTCCAATACGAGAATCCGCTATTTGAAATTTGGAAACCGCCTAATTTTTGGATTCCGATTTTGATGTTTTTCTGAATTTCGTTTTTACGGTTTTGGTCTAAATCGAAAATATCTGCCAAATACAATTGCGGGAAAACACTCGACGTGGTTTGCTCTAAACAACCGTGCGGATATTGGATTAAATACTGTAATCTTCTGCTAAAATCAATGGTTGGAAAGGATGAAACCTCCAATTGAGCTTTGTTGCTTCCGGCAACACCGAAGGTGGAAAAAGAAATTGTTTTTGAACTGTTTGGTTCTAAGACAATATCGGTGAATTCATTCGTAATCGGGTTTGGATTTGTGATATCGAGTTCGACTTCGTACGTTGCTTTTTCGTTTCCGGATGTGGCGATGACTTGCACTTTTGCCAATCCGGTTAATTCGCCTACTTCCAACTCAAAATACGCCATTTTTTCGTCCGGTTGAGCGAAAGATAAACTTTGCGAAGTTTTTCCAATTACTCGAATTCCGTTGTTGGTTTTGATTTGTAGAGAAACATTTTTTACTTGTGGTTCCATCGCAAAAATCGTCACTGGTAACGTTACTTTTTCGGTTGGAGAAATTTTTCTTGGTAACGATGCCAATACCATCAACGGTTTTCTAACAGGCGTTGTTTTTTCAGCTGAACCGTACGCACTTGAATTTACATCTCCGGCTACGACCATTGTTCGAACCGAACCGACATAATTTGGCATCGTGATTTTATGCGTTTGCGATTTTCCTTTTTCTAATTTGTATGGGCCAAAATACATCACCACCGGTTTAAATCGATTGGCTTTTTTGGCTTTGCTTCCTCCTAAATCTTCGTCACCACCGATGCTGAACACTTGGTTGATTCTTCCGCCGTAAGCTCCAATTACTTCATCAAAAATATCCCAGGTTTTTACGCCTAACGCTTCACGAGTGTAGAAACTGTTCCAAGCATTTGGTGTTTTAAATCGGGTTAAATCGAGTAAACCATCATCCACAATGGCCAACGTGTATGTCATTGCTTTTCCTGATTTTTCGCTTACGCGGATACTCGTTTTTCCTTCCGGTTGCAAAACTTCCGGCATAGTGATTTGTGGTTCGAGAATGGTGTTTTTGTCGATGACTTCAATTGGCACAATTCCATATAAACGAATCGGTGAATCGTTTAATGTGGAAGCGTGCGGTTGTAATAATGTAATGTGAACGAACACATTTGGAGCCATTTCACCTGTAATTGGAATTTCAACTTTGGTTTCGCCTTTTTGCGTAGTGGCCCAGAAGGTTTTTACCACACGAGAACCATTTTCTAACGAAATTAACGCTCTTCCGCCGGCACTGGATGGAAAGGAAATTTTGGCTTTTTCGCCCACGGCATAGTTCTTTTTATCGGTGGAAAACATCAACATCGACGCATTAGAAGCATCGGTATTTCTGGTTTTTCCTGACCAATACGGCCAATCAATCATCACGGTTGAACCGGTGGAGTGACCGCCTTGCTCATCGGTGACTCTTATTAAATAACGACCCCATTCATTTTCTTCATTTTTAAATTGAACGTTGGCTTTTCCTGTGGAATTTGTGCTTACGTTGAAATTCTTAAATGCTGTTGTTGAATTGGAGGAAACATAACTGGAAAGATTGTCATAACTCGCATCCCACCACCAACGCCATTCTACTTTATAGACTTGCACTTTCAGGTTTTGCACCGATTTTGGGTTTCCTTTTTCATCGACAGTAACAATGTCATAACGGTTCATTTTTCCGGTTTCTAATAAGCCGTATTTGTTTGGTTCGGGCGTTTTTAATCCGACATATGTTTGATAAGGCGAAAGTGTTGTTGCCATCACATCGGTACTGAAATCGCCACCGTTTTCATAGACTTTGGTCATCAAACTGGCTTTCAACATTCCTGGAGATTGACTGCTTACTTTCGGTTGAAAACTCACGGTTGCTTTTCCTTCTGAATTTACTTTTCCGTTAAAAATCGTCGTTTCTTCGGTTTCAAATTGACGAATTGGATCGTCGAAATTATAATTGGCGAAACCTTTAAAAGTGGTTTTTTGTTGCATAATTTTGGCTTGCATTTCCATTTTTAAATCTTTGGCAACGGCACCGTGCAACCAAGCCACTTCCACTTCGCTGACATTTGTTTTGGATGTGGATAAAATTTCGGAATCGAATTTATTTTTAATTTTTAATCGATTGGGTTTAATGGTTTCGATTTTGATGTTTTTATAAAATCTTGCTCCACCAACGCTAATTACTGCTTCCCAACTTCCGGTAGGATGACTATCTCGTGTTGGAATGATAAATTTATAATGATTTAGTTCATTATACTTTTGAACCGACTGAAAGGTCAATTTTCCGGTTGGATCATTCAATTTGAATTTGATGGGATGCGATTTGTCTAATTTACTAGCGGCATCATTCAACATAAAACTCAAAAACAATGTGTCGCCCGGACGCCAAACGCCTCTTTCGCCGTAGATGTAGCCTTTGAGTCCTTTTTGCAATTTTTCGCCCGAAACATCAAAATTACTGACGGACTGCGAATAGCCTTCGTCTAATTTCACGTAAGTGGTTTGTTTATCTTTTGAAACGAGGGCAAAATAGGCATATTTGTCAACTTTAAACGAAGCCATTCCTTCTGCATCAGAAGTTCCTGAAGCAATTTTTTGTTGTTGAAAATCATACAATTCAACCGTTGCTCCCGAAATGGGTTGCGTATTGACAATGTTGGTTACGGCAATGGTATAAGAACCATTTTCGCCACGTTTGGCAATTACGCCTAAATCAGAAGCTAACACATTCATTCCGATTGGTCTGCGACGGAAATAATCGTTTTGGCAGGCATCTTGGCTGTCGTACCAATCGTAATCATCATACCAATAATAATCATAATAATCATCGTCGTGAGAACGTACTTCTTCATTATCATCCTCTTGATCTTCTTCCGAATCAGTTGTTGTTTCGGAACATTTGAATAACGAATAACTTTTTTTGAACGACATTTCTACCCGATAAATTGCTCCCGGTTCCGGTGTGATTATTTTTGACAAATCGAGGGCAAACGTATTCCACTTGCTATAATTTGGCAATTTTTTATTTAATAAATTGATGGTTTGTTTTGCGATTGGCGAAGCTACTTTTCGTAAATTTCGATTTCCGTTTAGGTTATTATCTTGTAAAAATTGCAGAACATTATTTTGGTAAATTTTATATACTTTTACATCAACCGCTTTTAGATTTGCCGATTCAAAATTGATTTTTAAGTTGTTTGAACTTGGTAAAATTGTTCCGTTTTTGGAAAATCGGATGTTCGGTTTCATTTCGTTGAAAGCAACTTGTTGCGTATGAGTTTCTTTCATTTTATAGCCTTCGTCGCTGGTAATTCCTTGGAAAACTTCTACTAATAAATCGCCTTTTAGTGGTTCGCTGAAAAAGACTTTCAGTAAATTTCCTTCGATTAAAAATTTGGTGGTTTGAGCAGTTTCAACGGAAACTAATCCTTGTAAATCTTGTCCTTTTTTGATGGGATCAGTAAAATTGATAAATAACGATTGGTTGTCTTCATCGCCCACTTCCATTCCAACAATTTTGAAATTATTTTTCCCAGGAATTTCATATTCTACGCTTCCTTTTTGATCTATGTTGAAAGGTTTTCCGTTCCAAGAAATTTCGATTTTATCATCTTCTACTTTTCTCTGAATACTATCGATAATAAATTTGAATTCCGTTTTGGTGCTTAGTGATTTATCAAATTTAATTTTTAATTTTTTTCCGTCTTGCGTGGCTTCCACTAATTTTGAAGCGGTTGTAAAATCCAACAAATCGCTGGTTTGAATTGTTCCGTTCAAGTAATTCAATTCTCTGCTGTAGGATTGCAAATCCATCACATTTACTATAAAATCTTGTTTTAAAGTTTTGATAGAAAATTTGAATTCTTCTAATCCTTTTTCAGTTTTGATGAGTTTGGATAATTTGAAAACAATGCGGTATTCGGTGTCTTGTTTCAATGGCTTTTCGGGTACAAAAGCAATGGTGTTGGAGGCCAACGCGACCATTTTTCCTTTTACGCTTGGTGAAATTTCAAACAAACTTTTGTCGATTTCCTGATTCGGTTGCCATTCTTGCTTATCGAAAGCCAGGGTTACGCGAATATCGGAATTGGCCGAAACCAAACCGGAACTGAAATTCAGTATGTACTCGTGAAACAATGAAAAATCAGAATTAAAATCTTCTGTAGATTCTTTTTTGCCACAAGAGTGTAGCACTACAACCGCAACAAAGAGTTGCATCAAACGTTTGATTGACATTGTTCAAAAAGATTAAAAAGTGGAACGGGAAAAAGAGTGGGTACTTATCTGCAATAACACAAAAAGTATTCCAAATATTGTGTTAAAGATAATTATTTTTAGAAGAATTTTTGGAATAAATTAACTTGATTTCAAGAAATACATTTTGAAGTTTTACCACGAATTCACAAATTTTATTGTTGCTTTAAATTCGTGATTATTCGAATTTCATCAAAGATGAACTAATGAGGAATTATTAGTGAATTCGTGGTAAAAAAAAGAAAATTATTTCCGTTTGGATGCAAAAAAACGCAACATTAAGTCGGCTGATTCCTGAGCTAAAACTCCTGATACGACTTCTGTTTTCGGATGTAATTTTGTTCCCATCGACATAAAACCTCTTTGTTCATCACGAGCTCCAAATACAATTTTGGAAATCTGACTCCAATACAAAGCTCCGGCACACATTTGACAAGGTTCTAAAGTAACATACAATGTGCATCCTTTTAAATATTTTCCACCAATGAAATTAGCTGCCGAAGTTATGGCTTGCATTTCGGCGTGAGCAGTGACATCATTGAGTAATTCGGTTAAATTATGCGTTCTGGCAATGACTTTGTTTTCTACCACAATGATGGCTCCTACGGGAATTTCGCCTTGTCCAAAAGCGACTTCGGCTTCTTGCAAGGCTTTTTTCATAAAATACTCGTCGGTGAAAGGGTTTTCCATAGAAACAAAAATACAATTTCAATTCGTACATTTGCCCTATGGCTGAAAATTTACTTTCACATATCAATTATCCTGATGATTTACGCAAACTCAATGTAAATCAATTGCCACAATTGGCTCAGGAATTACGTGACTTTATCATAGATATTGTTTCTGTAAAAGAAGGTCATTTAGGTGCCAGTTTAGGTGTGGTAGAATTGACAATTGCCTTGCATTATGTCTTCAACACACCGGAAGATTTACTGGTTTGGGATGTTGGCCATCAAGCGTACGGTCATAAAATTTTGACTGGACGAAAATCAGTTTTTCATACCAATCGGCAATTAAATGGCATTTCCGGTTTTCCGAAGCGAAGCGAAAGTGAATTTGATACGTTTGGAGTTGGACATTCATCCACTTCTATTTCTGCAGCTTTAGGAATGGCGATTGCGTCACAATTAAAAGGCGAAACCAAACATCATATTGCAGTGATTGGCGATGCGTCGATTGCGAGTGGAATGGCGTTTGAAGGTTTGAATCATGCCGGAGTAACCGACGCTAATTTATTGGTAATTTTAAATGATAATGCCATTGGAATTGATCCAAGTGTTGGTGCATTGAAAAATTATCTCACTGCCGTTAAAGAAGGCAAAAACCCGAAAGTGAATAATATGATTAAATCTTTGAATTTTGATTATTCGGGACCGATTGATGGTCATGATATTTTTGCAGTTATTCAGGAATTGGAACGGTTGAAGAAAGTGAAAGGGCCAAAATTTTTACACGTTATTACCACCAAAGGAAAAGGACTTAAAAAAGCGGAAGAAGATCAAGTAAAATATCATGCTCCGGGTAAATTTGATAAATTAACCGGAGAAATTCATCTTAAAGAAGAAAGTCATTTACCACCTAAATTTCAAGATGTTTTTGGGTTGACTTTAGTTGAATTGGCTCAACAAAACGAAAAAATTATTGGCATAACACCTGCAATGCCAACCGGAAGTTCCTTAAAATTCATGATGGATGCTTTTCCTGAAAGAGCTTTTGATGTTGGAATTGCCGAGCAACATGCCGTGACTTTATCTGCCGGAATGGCAACACAGGGAATGGTTGTTTTTTGTAATATTTACTCTACTTTTTTACAGAGAGCATACGACCAAGTAATTCATGATGTGGCGTTGCAAAATCTACCTGTGATTTTTTGTTTAGACCGAGCCGGTTTAGTTGGCGAAGACGGAGCAACGCATCACGGTGTTTTTGATTTAGCTTATTTACGATGTATTCCAAATATGATTGTTTTTTCACCAAGGAATGAAATTGAATTGAGAAATATGCTTTACACTGCTCAATTAGGATTGAATCATCCAATCGCGATTCGCTATCCGAGAGGAAGAGGTGAAATAGTCGATTGGCAACAACCGTTTCAAAAAATTGAAATTGGAAAAGCAACTTTATTAAAAAAAGGATCAAAAACGGCGATTTTATCTAATGGTTTTATTGGAAGAAATGTAACGTTAGCATTTGCTGAAATTTCAAATTCAGCATTATTTTCTCACTATGATTTTTCGTTTGTAAAACCGTTGGATGAAAATCTTCTACATACTATTTTTACTGACTATGAAAGTATTATTACAATTGAAGACGGAACGATCATTGGCGGATTTGGTTCAGCGATTGCTGAATTCAAATCAAAATATAATTACAAAAATAACGTTCAGATACTAGGAATTCCTGACGAATTTATTGAACAAGGAACCGTTGAAGAGCTACAACGATATAGTGAAATTAATGTGAAAAGTTTGGTTTCAATTTTGTCAACTTATTGAAAATGGTCATTTTTGCCAATCCTAATCAACTGTTTAGAATAATGAGGTTTTTTCTGCTATTACTGATGCTCTTTGTTTCGCAATTGTTTTTTTCTCAAACACTTGTAACAGAAAGCGATACAATTCCGCGAGATACAACTTACTGGACCAAGAAAAATATTGCCGGTTTAGACTTTAGTCAGATTGCCTTTATGAATTGGAATGCCGGAGGAAACAGCTCTGTTTCAGGCTTGCTGAAAGGTGATTTTTCTCGAAAATACGTTCGAGGAAAAGTAATTTGGAATAATGAAATGTCACTACGATACGGTATAAATAAGCAAGAGGGCAGGGAGCTGAGAAAAACAGATGATGCTTTTTCTATCCTTTCCAATTATGGCTATAAAAAACATCCGGAATCTAATTGGTATTATTCTGCTCGTTTTAATTTTAATACGCAATTTACGGATGGATTTGCTTATCCAAACACAGATGACCCGGTTTCAAGATTATTTGCTCCGGCTTATATTTTTCTGGGTGCAGGTTCTGAATACAATCGGAAAGATTTGAATATGAATTTTTATTTTTCCCCTTTAACTGTAAAAACAACGCTTGTATTAGACCAACGTTTAGCTGATATGGGAACATTTGGTGTAACTAAAGCAATTTATGATGAAGAAGGAAATTTATTGAGAAGAGGTCGCAAATCCAGAACAGAATTTGGTATGCTTTTTAATAGTTATTGGAAGAAAGAGTTTTATAAAAATATGTTTTTTGAACACCGCCTTTCATTATATTCTGATTACATAAACAACTTTGGAAATGTGGATGTAGATTGGCAATTAGGCGTTGATTTGGTTGTTAATCAATATGTTAAAGCAAATGTTGGCATTCACATGATTTATGATGATGATATTAAAGCCAAAGAAGAAATTGCCGGCGAACAAGTTACTGTTGGTCCGAAATTACAACTCAAGCAAGCGTTAGGAATTGGCGTTACGTATGCTTTTTAAGCATTATTGGAAGAAATAATTTTATTCAACAAAAGAGCATTTCCATCGGTTAATAAAGAGATGTAATGAGAAATATGCATTAATCTTTCATATAGATTTGCTTTTTCTACTTGGTATTTTTCCGGCAAAAGTTTCAACAATAATTGGTCGTAATTAGACATTTTTCCTTCGTGCTTATTGTTAAAAGCGGTGATGAATTTATCCAATAAGTTATTGATAATATGATAGCCCGTAATTTCCTTTTGGATAACTTCCTGACTTTGGTAAATCTTTTTTACACTCAGTTTAATGATGTCATCCATTTGAGCCTTGTACTTGCTTTTATCTGTTAACGCATACGGGAACTTTCCTTTTAAAATAGCTTCTTCATTTTCTATAAAAACACGAACGGCATCGTTGATTAAACTTCCAATCGCCAATGCACGCAAATAGCTGATACGGTCTTCTTTGGTTGTTAAGGAATTATATTTGGAAGCATCAATGCTTTCTTTTACTAATTTGATTAAATATTCTAAAGCAAAATCTTCTTCTACTAAACCTAAATTGATTCCGTCTTCAAAGTCGATGATGGTATAGCAAATATCGTCTGCAGCTTCCACTAAATAGGCTAACGGATGACGTTCATAGCCCAAATCGTCGCCTGATTTATTTGGAATCAAGCCTAATTCTTCTGCAACTTCTTTAAAAAAAGCTTTGTCTTGCTGAAAGAATCCGTACTTTTTATCGGCGATGGCATTGGTTGGTTTTTTGGGTAAACTTTCTTTGGGGTATTTCATAAAAGCTCCCAATGTGGCATACGAAATTCGCAATCCGCCTTCGATACCGGCACGGTTTCCGGTGAGTACCGAAAAACCATTTGCATTTCCTTCAAAATCGATTAAATCTTGCCATTCTTTGGCGGTGAGTTGATCTTTGTATTGCTGACCGTTTCCGGTTTTAAAATATTCTCCAATGGCTTTTTCTCCTGAATGTCCGAAAGGTGGATTTCCAATGTCGTGAGCCAAGCAAGCGGCTGCCACAATTGCTCCAAAATCGTTCATGTGAAAACCGTGAGCTTCTTTTAAATAAGGATATTTTTCAATGATTTTTTTTCCAACTAAACGACCGATGGAGCGACCAACAACGGAAACCTCCAAACTGTGTGTCAAACGTGTGTGAACAAAATCGGTTTTGGAAAGTGGAATAACTTGTGTTTTATCTTGCAAACTTCTAAAAGCGGCAGAGAAAATAATCCTGTCATAATCGACTTCAAAGCCTAAACGGGTGTCGTCTTGTTCTATTCTAAGTCGTTTTCCTTTATCGCCTTGACGTTTTAAGGATAAAAGTTGTTCCCACTTCATAGTTTAATTTTATAATAACTAGTATATTCTAAAGGTGTTTTTTCATGCAAATACTATTTTCAACACCTATGTATTGACCGTAGTTTTCAATAACCTGATAGCCCATTTTTTGATATAAAGAAATGGCATTTTTTAACTCGATACCTGTTTCAAGAATGGCGATTGAATAATTTTCTTCTATAGCCCAATTCTCCAATTCAGTTAAAATAGTTTTGGCTATTCCTTTACCTCTTTGTTCGGGAAAGGTAAACATTCTTTTTATTTCTATTGTTTCAGCATCGTATTCTTTGTAAGCTCCAATGCCAACAGGAATTTTATTTTCATAGGCTATTAGTGCATTTTTTAATAAATTCGATTTGTTGAATTGGGAATAAAATGCATGGTCTTCTCCGTCAATAACCCGCAAATAAGCATCGAGTTGCACAACCAATTTTTGAAAGTCTGAATGATCGGATGTTGTTCGAAGTAAAGCAATCATTGTACTTACTTTTTATCGTTTGCTAAAAAGAAATTCTTTGATTTTTTTGGGTATTGATTATAGCTAATATCGCTTGGGTTTTCGATTACCGATTTGATATTGATTAGATCTCCGAGTTTGAAGTTGGCTTCGGTATATTTGAAGTCTAACAAATATTCTCCACAGAAATAATTTCCTTTTTCATCTTTTTCGATGATACCGGTGTAGACTCCTTTTTTATCTTTTGACATGGTTCTTGAATTGATTTTCAAATGTACGAATTGAAAGTTGAATTAGGAAGAAAGAGGTTGAAATGGTTTATTGAAATTAAAACAATTTTTTGACTTTTGTTAAGTTTAAAAAAATCATGAATTTTATATTTTAGTTGTTTTTTGATTATTTATTATTGTTTATCAATAATTTTTATATATTTGTCTCGAATTTAAAACTTATTAAGATGAGAAAACTAAACATTTTAAAAGCTATTGTGGATTTTGTTTGGATTATGTCTTGGATAATTTTGCCGATAATTATTATTGTGTCGATTGCAATGCTTTTTATTGATTTACCCATTAAGACTACTCTAACTATTAATGAATCAGAGTTAATGCCAGATTCTACTTATGATAAAATTGCTTTACCGATTGGAATAGTATATTTGGGGTTATTTATTTATATACTTTTCTTTTTTAGAAAGCTACTAGTAAACTTTAAAAAGCTTATAATTTTTGATGTTGTAAATGAAGAATTGTTGGACAAAATTGGAAATTTAATATTGCTTAATGCCATACTTTATATAATAATTGATTTTATTATTCAAGCGATTAATGGTAAACTATCAATTGAAATTGGCTACGGTCCATTTTTATCTCTTTTAGGTTTAGGATTGTTTTTTAAAGTTTTAGCCGAAGTTTTTAAAATGGGAAGAACCTATAAAGAAGAAAACGATTTAATGATTTAATCATGCCAATTATTGTAAACTTAGATGTTATGCTCGCTAAGCGAAAGATGCGTTCGAATGAGTTGGCCGAAAAAATTGGGATAACAACTGCTAATCTTTCTATATTAAAAACCGGAAAAGCAAAAGCAATCCGGTTTTCGACGTTGGAATTGATTTGTGAAATATTGGAATGTCAGCCGGGTGATATTATGGAATTTGTGAAGGAATAAATGTTGTTTGAAGCACAATCTACTAGCCCCGATAGAAGTGAAAAGCCTTTTGCAGGATTGTTGCATTTTTTCTTGGCAAAAAAGAGCGACCTTGGGAGCTACTTTTTTGCCTTAGAAAAAAGCAACAAGACAAAAAAGCTTGTAACGGATAGCGGGAAATAGCTCATAAAAAAAGTCACACATTGCTGCGTGACTTTTGTATTTATTGTATTGAAAACGTTTAGTCGGCTAAAACGATTACTTTGTTGTCTTTCATTTCGATGGTTCCCGAATTGATTTCCAACGTGTAGGTTTGTTCGTTTAGTTTGGTAAACTTTCCGGCTACGTCTTTACTAATTTTGAAACTTGGAGCTACAATTTTGATAGTTCCTTGGTTTAAAATAGAAACGATGGGTGCGTGATTATTTAAAATTTGAAACGAACCGTCAACGCCTGGTAGGGTGATTGAAGTGATTTCGCCTTTGAATAATGTGGCTTCCGGGGATACTATTTCTAAAATCATAATTTTTGGTTTCGAGTTGCGGGTTACGGGTTTCGGGTTCGACTGAACACTAAAAATTGTAAACTGCTAACTGGTTTATGCTTCTGCTAACATTTTTTGTCCGGCTTCGATAGCATCTTCGATGGTTCCTTTCAAGTTGAAAGCAGCCTCAGGAAGATGATCTAATTCTCCGTCCATAATCATGTTGAATCCTTTGATAGTGTCTTTAATATCTACTAAAACCCCTGGGATACCTGTAAATTGCTCAGCCACGTGGAAAGGTTGAGACAAGAAACGTTGCACACGACGAGCACGTGATACGGATAATTTATCTTCTTCTGATAATTCTTCCATACCAAGAATCGCGATGATATCTTGTAATTGTTTGTATTTTTGAAGAATTTCTTTTACTCTTTGTGCACAATCATAATGCTCATCACCTAAGATTTGAGCAGTTAAAATTCTTGAAGTAGAATCCAATGGATCTACTGCAGGATAAATACCTAACTCGGCAATTTTACGCGACAATACGGTTGTTGCATCTAAGTGAGCAAAGGTTGTTGCCGGAGCCGGGTCAGTTAAGTCATCCGCGGGAACGTAAACCGCTTGTACAGATGTAATAGAACCTTTATTTGTTGAGGTGATACGCTCTTGCATCGCACCCATTTCTGTTGCTAATGTTGGTTGGTAACCTACTGCAGAAGGCATACGACCTAAAAGAGCCGAAACCTCAGAACCTGCTTGGGTGAAACGGAAGATGTTGTCTACGAAGAAAAGTACATCTTTTCCTTGATCTGAACCTGCACCATCACGGAAATATTCTGCGATAGAAAGTCCTGATAACGCCACACGAGCACGAGCTCCAGGTGGTTCGTTCATCTGACCGAATACGAAAGTAGCTTTAGACTCTCTCATACCTAATTTGTCCACTTTGGATAAATCCCATCCTCCATTTTCCATAGAGTGCATGAATTCTTCTCCGTATTTAATAATTCCTGACTCTAACATCTCACGAAGTAAGTCATTTCCTTCACGTGTTCTTTCACCTACTCCTGCGAATACAGAAAGACCACCGTGACCTTTTGCGATATTGTTGATTAACTCCTGAATCAATACAGTTTTACCTACACCGGCACCACCGAACAAACCGATTTTTCCTCCTTTTGCATAAGGTTCGATAAGGTCGATTACTTTGATACCTGTGAATAAAACTTCGGTAGAAGTTGATAATTGGTCAAATTTTGGAGCTGGTCTGTGGATAGAAATTCCGTCTGCACCTGCTTTTGGTAAATCGCCTAATCCGTCGATTGCATCACCAATTACGTTGAAAAGTCTTCCGTAGATATCTGCACCGATTGGCATTTGAATTGGAGCACCTGTTCCTTCTACTTCTGTACCACGGCTTAATCCGTCGGTAGAGTCCATAGAGATTGTTCTAACAGTGTCTTCACCAATGTGTGACTGTACTTCTAAAACTAATTTTGAACCATCTTTTTTAATGATTTCTAACGAATCATAAATTTTTGGTAAATCGGCAACTTTAGAATCGAACACTACGTCTACAACCGGTCCGATGATTTGGGCAACTTTTCCTATTACTTTTGACATTGCTTATGTATTTATTTAATAGCTATTTATGTTTATTTTAAACACGTCTTTTTTCAGAGTGCAAAGATAATTTTTAAAAATATAAAATCAATAGTAAACGGATGTTTTTTTTATGTTTTTTTGAAGTATTCTAAACTCAGAGTACTAAAGGATAAAAATAGTGTAGGAAAATAAAAAACCACCTGGTTAGAGGTGGTTTTTGTATAGATTATTTTTACTTGTTAGAAATTATCCGGATTTTCAGGATATAATATTCTGTAATTCCCAAGGTTTACTCCCTTGAAATTTGAACCATATTTTGCATTAATTGCTTCTAAAAACTTATTTGCGATTAAGGCATAACCTCTTGGACTGGGATGAATTCCATCTAAAGAAAATGCACCACCGGTTACAAAATTAGAAGTTAAAGTAAAATTATTAGCTGTTATACCTGCTGGTGAACTTAATTGAGTCATAATCGCTTTTGCATCAACAAATGCGACATCATAGGTGTTTTTTGCATTTTCAATTGTTGTATTATAACCCTCTGTTGCAGCAACTATTTCTGCTACTTCAGTTGGAATTAGAACATATCTATCCGGCAAAGGAAAAGTTATACCTAATTGACCTAAAGTAGGTGATGGTGAAGAAACCCCATCTTGAGCCACGTTAGGACTTTGACCAATTCTAGAACTTGCACTCAAACAAATTAAATCTGTTGGTAAAGTTTGTCTAGCCTGACCAAAAACTTGACCAAAAGCAGTTGCTGTTGGAACATCAAGACCACCTCCAACAAGAACAGCTGTTAACTGTGCTGACAAATCAGCTAAAGTTTCATCTCTCATTAACATTGGATTATTATCAGTAGTTGAAAGAAGATTAATTCTATCTCCTTGTCCTAAAAAAGTAAGAGCATTTTTCAATGGCCCATATAATTGTGCATTTAAAAGAGGAACTAAACTATTTCCACCAACAGTTAAATTAGCTTGAGTTAACTGATTGTATTTTATTACATAAAAATGAGGTAAAGTAGTCACAGGAGGTAAATTTGCAATAACACCTTTTCTGCCACCAGCAGTTAATTCTGCCATCAATTGATTGTAGGTAGCATCGAATACAGCTTGTGGTGTTAATGGATTAAGACTTGCATCACCTCCTGCAGTTGCATATCCTAATTCATCGTTACCACCTATCCAAAGTGAAAAAAAGGTTGGATCTTGTGCCAATGCATCTTGTAAAACAGTTGTAGATGGACTGGACGCCATTCTAGCGAAATAAGGATTTCCGGCTGAACTTCCATAACCTGGAAAAGTTAAGTGAAAACTTTTTGCACCTGGAATTCCAAAATTGTTGTAAGATCCCGGAATTGTTGCAGAAATATCTGTGCCTGAAACACCTGAAACTGGTAACGGTGTACTTGTTGCTGCATTAAACCATAATCTTGGTCCAAATTGTGGTATTTGAACACCTCCCGAACTAAATCCACCAACATTATCGACCATAAAAGGAATTTTAAACTCTCCTCCGCCAACTAATGAAAACTGGCTTGCTAATATATTTGGATAGGAAAATTTTTGTCCTTCTTCAAACAACGCATTATCTGAAAAACCAGCCGCAAAAGAATCTCCTATAGCTACATAATTAGAAAAATCTGCACTTCCTGAAGTTAAAGGTTGTCCATCAGCTGTGTCATTTACAACAGCTACATCGTCGTCACTACAAGCCATCATGGTTAATGCAACCAATAACAGCCATTTATTATTTTTTATCATTTTCATTTATTTTAAAATTGGTTCATTATTGATTAATAGTTAATCCAACAAAGAATTGTTGTCCGATTGCTCCTGCTCCTAACACTTGAATGTACTCTTGTCCGCCAAGGTTAGTTGCACCAACTTTTACAATTGTTTTTAATTTTGGAATAGCGTAGTTGATTTGAGCATCAATAACGGTTGCTTCTTCAATTGTACCGTCTACAAAAGTGGATTGCCATAAATATTCTGAGTTCCATCTTGCACTAACATTAAATCCAAAATTTTTGAATAATTTGTCATTACTGATTGATCCTTTTACTCTGTGTTTTGGTGTATTGAAACCAGCTTCGAAACTTGGATCTAATGCTTGGTCAAAGCTAAATTCAGCATAATTATAATTTGCTCCTAACTCAAAATCTTTGTAAACTTTAGTTGAAAGACCAAGACCAAAACCTAATGATTTGATTTCAATATCTGTGTTTGTATACAACTGATAAGCTCTGATATTTCCGGTTTGAATAGCATGTAATGTTTGAAAACCAGCATCAGTTGGTCCTGCACCTGGATTTGGAGAATCTTGTGCTGTTCCATACAAAGGTGCAACTACGTTAAGATTTCCAATAAAATCATTGTAAATATTATAATATCCATTAATATCGTAAGAGAAATTTTCAAACTGACCTCTGTATCCTAATTCAAATGCTTTTACAGTTTCAGGTTTAACTAAATCTACATCCGTTCTTCTTAATAAAGCTGAAGCAGCGACCGGATCTGACCCTGCTAAGGCAGCAAATGCTTGTACAGATGTGGCAGTGTATGAGTTGTAGTAAGCATTTTGTCCCGTTAACACTACTGAACTACCTCCTGCGAAAAATTGTCCTTCAGCAGTAGATACAGGTAATGTTTCACTATAACGATCTAAGTTATCCGGTGCAGAACCAATTAAAACAGCATTACCCACATTGAATCCAATATATTGATCTTGCGTAGTTGGGTTACGGAAACCTGTTTGGAAAGATGCTCTAAAGTTGTGGTTTTTTCTTTCATCTGGAGAGAATACTAATGAAACTCTCGGAGAATAATTCCCGTCAAAATTTTGACTTTTATCATAGCGAACAGAACCTGTAAATTTTAATTTATCCTCTAAAAATTTCTTTTGAATTTGAGTATAAACTCCGTATTCTTCATAATCAATTCCGCCAAATTCAGGTGTATCTGTATAGATTCTTCCAAATGAATTCAAATCATAAATTCTGTATGAACCCCCAACTTGAATTTCTGCAAATTTTAAAATATCTCTAAAGTTGTAATTGGCATCTGCATGATAAATTTTAGAGTTATCTACTAATTTAGACCCTGTTAAAACATCAGGATCAGCAATTACTTGATTAAATGCATTTATAAATTCAGGTGTTCCCGGTAAAAATCTTCCGGTATCGGCAATAGTTCTAGCCGAAGCATGTGCTTGACTTGGTGTAGCACCTCCCAAAGTAGATTGTACGTAAGTTGCAGCGTATTGACCAAACCAAGTTGAATCCGGCTTCCATCTTCTGTTAACATTTACTGCTGTAAATTCCATGTCATATGAATTACCACCATCTTCTGAAGTTACATATCCTCTTGCGAAGAAATTTTTACCTACAACTTCAAGTTTATGCTGTTGCATTTCAAATCCGTTTAAGTAATATCTGTTTGCTCCTTGGTAAACCGTATTACCAAATCCAAATTTACTTTGCCAAATAAACTCAATATCTTTTGCCCACTCAGTACTTCCGGTTGCCCATGGTTTCAAGTGCAAAGAAAAATCTATTTTGGCGTTTCTTACTTTATTATCTGTGATATCAACTTCATTGTAACCCGTTCTGGAAACATTTTGATTAGGCAAAACAGCATTAAAAACAGTAAATTGAGCAGGTGTGATTACTCCGGCATTTAACATAGCAGAGGCAACACTTTTTATATTGGTGGAAACAACATCACCATAAACATTAATACCATTATAATTTGGATCTGTTCTATCAACGCCTATATTATTTACTAAATCTTTATCTCTATAGTCTGTGGCATACCAATCTGTTCCACTCATAAAAGTAAAGTTTGCTTTAGCCGCAAAATGAGGAGTAAATGCTTTTGCAGCTCTTACTCCGTAATCATAATATAAATTGTTTCCGGCAGCTTCTTGACTGGTTTGTCCAACTTTTGCATAAGCACTTATTCCTTGGTGTGTAAATGGGCTCTTACTAGTCATGAACAAAATACCGTTAAACGCATTTGCACCATATAATGCAGAAGATGCTCCGGGTAGAAGCTCAACGCTAGCAACATCAATTTCGGAAACACCAATTAAATTTCCTAACACAAAGTTTAATAATGGTGATGAATTATCCATTCCATCAACCAATTGCATGAAACGAGTGTTGGCAACTGTAGCAAAACCTCTGGTGTTGATTGATTTGAAAGACATACTACTTGTATTCATATGTACTTCTTTTAAGTTTTCAAGACCATCATAAAATGAAACTGAAGCCGATTTTTTGATATCCTTTATACTCATTCTTTCAATCGTGACCGGTGATTCTCTAACCCTTTCAGGTGCTCTTGAAGCAGAAATTACAATTTCGTCTAATCTTGTTTCTTCCTCGGCTAAAACAGCATTTACTTTTTGGTTGTTAGACCTGATTTCTTCAGTTTTGGTCGAGAAACCAATCGAAGAAATTTCAATCGAAAAAGGCGGCTTTTTTTGGGTCGTTAAGGTGAAGTTTCCGTCAAAGTCGGATGTTGTACCAATGGCTTCGCCAACAATTTTGATGTTAGCTCCAGGAATTGGTTGATTGGTATTGTCAACCACTTTTCCTGTTATTGTTGTTTGAGCAAAAGAAATGCTACAAAAAAACAATGTGAGAAGAATTAATTTCAATTTCATAAAGTTAGAGTTTTTGTTAGTTTACGTTACCAAAGTACAAATATTTTTGATATTTATAAAAAATAGGAAGAAATTTATCATAATTACTAATTTTATATTCTCATTTTTAAATTATTCTCAGTGCTTTTTATTGAATAATATTTAAGAATTTAATAAAATCGATAAAATTTACTATGCGTTCATATAATTTTTTAAGCTTTAGTTAACAATTTAGCAACTTTATCGAGGAATCTAAAAAAAACAAAAAAAGCGAACATTTAATGTCCGCTTTTGTATAAAATTGTAAAAAAAGATTTATTCTACTGTAACCGATTTGGCTAAATTTCTTGGTTGATCTACATTACAACCTCTCATAACTGCAATGTGGTAAGAAAGTAATTGTAATGGAATGGTTGTTAATAATGGTGAAAGAGCATCTGATGTTTCCGGAATTTCGATTACGTGGTCTGCTAACTCACGAACTTGTGTATCTCCTTTAGTTACAACGGCAATAATTTTTCCGCTTCTGGATTTAATTTCCTGAATATTGCTTACAACTTTATCATAATGACCCATTTTTGGAGCAATTACAACAACCGGCATTGATTCATCAATTAGAGCGATTGGTCCGTGTTTCATCTCTGCTGCAGGATAACCTTCGGCGTGAATGTATGATATCTCTTTTAATTTCAATGCACCTTCTAAAGCTACCGGGAAATTATATCCTCTACCTAAATATAAACAATTTGGAGAATCTTTGTAAATTCCGGCAATTTCTTTAGCCATATCATTGGTTTCAAGTGCTTCAGCCACTTTGTCCGGAATCATTTCTAATTCTAATAAATAACGGTGATAGTCAGAATTTGACATTGTTCCTTTTGCTTTTGCTAAACGTAATGCAATCAACGTTAACACTGTAATTTGTGTTGTAAATGCTTTTGTTGAAGCTACTCCGATTTCCGGACCGGCGTGCGTGTAAGCACCAGCATCGGTTTCTCTTGAAATAGATGAACCAACTACGTTACATACACCAAAAACAAACGCACCGTTTTCTTTGGCTAATTTAATAGCTGCTAAAGTATCGGCTGTTTCACCTGATTGAGAAATAGCGACAACGATATCTTTTTTATTAATGATTGGGTTTCTGTATCTGAATTCAGATGCATACTCTACTTCCACGGGAATTCTTGCAAATTCTTCAAAAATGTATTCTGCTACTAATCCGGCATGCCATGAAGTTCCGCATGCAACTATAATAATACGTTCGGCATTTAGGAATTTTTCTAAATTATCTTCAATTCCGGCCATTTGAATAATTCCTTTGTTTGAAAGTAATCTTCCTCTGTATGTATCTTTTATAACATTTGGTTGCTCATAGATTTCTTTAAGCATGAAATGATCGTAACCACCTTTTTCAATTTGCTCCAAGTTCATTTTTAATTCTTGAACATACGGATCTACTAAGGTATCATCTTTAATTTTACGTACTTTAATTGGTTTATGTAAACGAACGATGGCCATTTCCTCATCCTCCAAATAAATAGCATTAGAAGTATATTCGATAAATGGAGAAGCATCTGAAGCTACAAAAAATTCGCCATCGCCAATTCCAATCGCTAATGGACTTCCTAAACGTGCTACTACAATTTCGTCTGGTTTATTCTTATCAAAAACTGCAATTGCATAAGCTCCAACAACCTGGTTTAAAGCAACTTGAACAGCTTTTCCTAATTTTAGATTTTCTTTTTTCTGAACGTCTTCAATTAAATTAACTAAAACTTCAGTATCTGTATCCGAATGAAATACAAAACCTCTTTTAATTAATTCTTTTTTTAACGGCTCATAATTTTCAATGATTCCGTTATGAATAATGGCAAGATTTCCTGAATTTGATAAATGTGGATGAGAATTCACATCATTTGGCACACCATGAGTGGCCCAACGTGTATGTCCCATTCCGATAGATCCGAAAAAATTATTATCTTTTGCAGAAACTTCTTCTAAATCTGTTACTTTTCCTTTTGTTTTTGAAATTTTAAGGTCTTTGCCATCATGAAGCATGATCCCGGCACTGTCATAGCCTCTGTATTCTAAACGCTTAAGTCCCTTTATAACAATTGAATAAGCGTCTCTTTTTCCAATATATCCAACAATTCCACACATACGTTTTCTATTTAGTCAGGTTTGGTATAATAAATTTCTAATCGTAATCTTTGATCCAAAGGTACAGAAGATTTGCTTCCGTACAACACTGTTCCAAAAGGATTCATTATAGAGGCAATTGGCACTTCTTTAATGCCTGCTAATGATTGATTTTTTAAATTATAATTTCCAATATTGCCTATTGCTTCAGTAACCACCAACCCTAATCTAACATTCGTAGAATCGGCATTTTTTAGTAAATTAGCGATATGGTTAGTAATTCTGATTTTATAGGTTACACCTTTTTCATCTTCCAATTTAATAATACCATCGTGAACTAATTTCCCGTATTTTGGTTTGGAAGAATTCACAGTAAAATCATTGTAATAATCAAACAAGGGCCTTTTATTATCTAAATCATACAAGTATATTCTGTCCGGTTCTTTGTTGTTTCCCATCGCATCACGATCAATTCTAAAAGTCAAGTTGGCTTCGTTAATTAACCATCCATTGGCTCTATATTGTTCTAATTCTGCAGATTCTCCATCTTCATTACGTCCAAATAAATCGATAACAGCCATTGAACCGGCACCACCGTTTATATACAAACGTTCGTCGCCTTGTGCCGCATCAGCAGAAGTTAATGCATTAGAATAATTTGTGGTTCTTTCTTGACTTGTTAAACTTACTGTATTTCCTGTGAGAGTAAGTTCTAACGTTTTATCTTCTGTAGTATCGGTTGTTTCATCATTATCATCTTGCTGTTCATAATTTATAGTAATTTTTCCACCACTAAAATTAATCATAGCAAGAGCATTTCCATTGGGCTCAACATCTGAAGCCTCCACTTTAAAATATAGACCTCGGAAATAATCTTTAAAAACATTATTGTTCACTAACTTATTTTGGTCATAACCACCAATAATTTTCTTTTGAAAAAAATCTTTATTTAATTTCAGATAAATCCCGGGAGCAGATTTTGTTGTTGTTTCTTCCCCTTCATCATCAACTGTGGTAACTGAAATTTCCGCAGGATTAAAAAAGAATTGATCGTTTTGAGCAACATTAGCATCATTATTTAAACGTTCACCATGCGGAATAGATGTTCCATCAGCAGCAGCTCCTCTTTTATTATTTTCAAAATCTGAAAACTGATCTGAATAATATTTTTGTGCCTGTGCAAATTGCGTATTTGGATCGAAATCTCTTAAAAAATAACCATTTTCAAAAACGCTTAATTTTAATTTAGAGGTTCCATATACGGAGTCAAGCTCATACGTTGCAACTCCTTCAGCATTAGTTGTCCCTTTTGTACTAAAATAAGGAATATAAAGAATCACATCCTTAATTACAGGTTCTGGGTTGAACGTTGGAGCAGTTGTTGGCAATGTTACTTGCGTTACAAAATGAGCAGTGGTTTTACCAAAGGTAGTATTATGATAAATCCCTAATGGGTTAATAGTTAAATTATTCGTTTGAACAGCACCTAAATCTTGATTAAAAGCGGTTACAGTAGCCTCATAATCTTTTATGCCAAACTGAAAATGATCGTCGCCGATTACATTGCCACCAATTGTATTAAAATCTTTATCACACGAAAAAAGTGATAAAGCAAGCACAGCAACAGAAGTATATTGTATTAATTTTTTTGAAATCATTTGAAATAAATAAAATTTAAAGAACCGTGTTTTTATAGAAATTTTTATAATGATCAGGATAATCCTCTTTCGGCACGAAAGGTAAAAAAGGTTTTCCCGATGATTCTATAAATTTTGTTAAACTTGCCGAAACATTTTCAGACGCAACTATCACAGCATCAGAGTGTTCTACAGCTACTTTAATTAAATTTTCATAATTTGGTTGTTCCAAAACCGCAATTGAATCCTGTGGAACACCATCAAATTTGATTTTATTGATTAATTCTAAGTCTAAATTCCCATCAAAAGACTGTGCGTAAACCGATGTAACAATTTTTGTATCAGAAAACAACGCCTCATCTTTATAATAATGTTTCATGTAAACAGGCAAAAGTGAAGCCAGCCAACCATGAACATGGATAATATCCGGAACCCAATTTAATTTTTTTACTGTTTCTACCACTCCTTTTGCAAAAAAGATGGCTCTTTCGTCATTGTCAGCATATAGTTTTCCATCTTCATCCGTAAAAGTTGCTTTACGTTTAAAATATTCGTCATTGTCAATAAAATATACTTGAATTCGTTCTTTTGGAATGGACGCTACTTTAATAATCAACGGCATATCTAAATCATTCACCACCAAATTCATTCCCGACAATCTTATTACTTCATGCAATTGATGTCTTCTCTCATTGATATTCCCATATCGCGGCATAAAAATTCTTATTTGTCCGCCCTGATCATTGATCATTTTTGGAACATCATAAGACATAATCGATACTTCATTTTCTGCTAAATAAGGCACTACCTCAGATGATACATACAATATCCTCTTATCCTCCATACGTTTTGAACTTTATTTATTAGTTTTTAAAAACATGCAAAATTACAAAAATTTATGCAGATATTTAAGTAAAATACTAAGTTTGCACTTGAACTAATCAAATTTAAATGCTCATTTTCAATAAACAAACCGATCTTAAAGCCTATTTGTCATCATTTTGGACAGCTAAAACCACTATCGGATTTGTGCCAACTATGGGTGCTTTACACGATGGACACTTGTCTTTGCTCAGAAAAGCACTACAAGAAAATAAAGTTGTTGTGATGAGTATTTTTGTAAACCCAACACAGTTCAATAATCCCGAAGATTTAGAAAAATACCCGCGAACACTTGACAGGGACGTACAGAAAATAGCTACATTAAGTAATAAAGTTGTTATTTATGCTCCTAATGTGGATGATATTTATAACGGAAAAACCGTTTCACAGCCCTTTAATTATGATGGTTTAGAACATCAAATGGAAGGAAAGCATCGTCCTGGACATTTTGACGGAGTGGGAACAATTGTGAAACGATTATTTGAAATCGTTCAACCAACAAATTCCTATTTCGGTGAAAAAGATTTTCAGCAATTGCAGATTATCAAAAAATTGGTTCAAAAGCATAAAATTCCTGTAAACGTAGTTGGTTGCCCAATTCATCGCGAAAAAAACGGATTGGCTATGAGTTCTAGAAATGAACGCCTTTCTGAATCCGAAAAAGAAGAATCTACTTTGATTTTCAAGACGTTAACCTCTGCCAAAAAAATGTTTGGCACGAAATCTGCTAATGAGGTTACGGATTTTGTTAAAAAAACATTTGAAAATCATCCTAAATTTTCGTTAGAATATTTTCAAATTGCCGATGAAGCCACGTTAAAACCTTGTTTACGCAAATTGAAAAACAAGAAATACCGAGCTTTTATCGCTGTTTTTATCAACAACATTCGATTGATTGATACTATTTCATTAAATTAATTACCTTTGCACCATGCAAATTCAAGTTGTAAAATCCAAGATTCACCGCGTAAAGGTGACTGGAGCAGATTTAAATTACATCGGTAGTATTACTATCGACGAAGCTTTAATGGAAGCTTCAAATCTTGTAGAAGGAGAAAAAGTTGCTATCGTAAACATCAACAATGGTGAACGTTTAGAGACCTACGTAATTAAAGGAAATCGCAATAGTGGCGAAATTACTTTGAACGGTCCGGCTGCAAGAAAAGTTCAAAAAGGAGATATAATTATCGTGATTGCTTACGGAATTATAGATTTTGAAGAAGCTAAAACCTTCAAACCTGCATTAGTTTTTCCTAATGAGAACGACAATTCGTTGACCTAAATTCCCTTGAAACAGAAAATCGGCAAATGGCTTTCTATTCTTCTTCCAATTTTGTTGGGATTGGCGTTGGTTATTTACACCTACAATAAATTTACACCCGAACAATTAGAAGAAATTAAACTGCAATTTAAAAATGCTGATTATTTCTATATATTAATTTCGTTGTTAATAAGTGCTGTTGCTTTGTGGTCAAGAGGTTATCGATGGAGATATACATTGGAACATTTAGGCTATAAACCAAAAATTTCCACAAATGTGATGGCGGTTTGTATAGGCTATTTCATCAATATGTCGATTCCGCGTTCAGGCGAAGTTTCTCGTGCTTTAATTCTTAAAAAATACGAAGATGTTCCGTTCGATAAAGCCTTCGGAACCATCATTGCCGAAAGAGTTGTTGATACATTTTTCTTATTATCATTCATTGGTTTAGCCTTTTTTCTGGAATTTGATGTGTTAAAAGCATTTGTTTTGGATAAAATTCCTTTTCAAAAATTAATGTTGATTTTAGGAATTGGTACATTTATGTTGGTTGGCATTATTTTAATGTTTCGCTATTCAAGAGTAAAGCCAATTGTTGTTATCAAACAAAAAATTTCCGGTTTGTTAGATGGTGTCTTCAGTATATGGAAAATGGAGAAAAAATGGGCTTTCCTTTTTCATTCTTTATTGATTTGGGCAAGTTACTTTTTTATGTTTTACGTCACCATTTTTGCCTTGCCGGAAACAAGCGAGTTGAGTTTAAGTACCGTTGTCATTTCGTTTATCGTGGGCGGAATTGCCATTACTTTAACCAACTCAGGTTTTGGAGCCTATCCATTTTTGATGGCAGAAATTCTTTTACTTTATAATGTTCCGGAAACTGCTGGAACCGCTTTCGGTTGGTTAGTATGGACTTCACAGACTTTGATGGTCGTGATTTTAGGAACACTTTCATTTTTATTGCTTCCCATTTTAAACAAAAACAAATAATTTACTATCTTGCTTTCGAAAAAAATTAGGTTATTTACTTAATTTCCAAAACCGAAACCAGATGAAAATAATTCAAACACTTGCCGTTTTGCTGTGTTCAATGAGTATTTATGCTCAAAAAACCGTAGAAACCTTTTCTTCTCAAAAATTGGGAGGAGACCGTGATCTTTACATAACGCTTCCTCCTTCATACGAAAAAGATAAGAATCAAAAATTTCCTTTGTTGTTGGTTTTGGATGGAGAATATTTATTTGATCCATTTCAAGGTGCTTTGAAGTTCGGAAATTATTGGGATGATTTGCCTGAAGTAATTTTAGTCGGAATTTCTCAAAATAAACAAGAAGAACGTTACGCCGACAGTGAATATGATGAAGAAAGTGGCTTGCCAATTGAAACCGGAGCGAACTTTTTCGATTTCATCGGAACAGAATTAATGCCTTATTTGGAAAAAACATACCGAATTGCTCCTTTCAAAATTATTGCCGGACACGACACAACTGCCGGGTTTTTAAACTTTTTCTTGTATAAAGATAACCCTGTTTTTGATGCATATATTTCATTAAGTCCTGAATTGGCTTTAGATATGGAAAACAGAATTCCGGAACGATTAAATGCGATTGCTAAACCAATTTACTACTATCAATCAACGGCTGATGGTGATTTAAAGAAAATTCAAAAACGAATTAAAGAATTAGATGAAAAAGCAAAAGCCATCAAAAAAGAAACATTGAATTATAAATTTGATGAATTTTTAGGGGCTTCCCATTATTCGTTAGTTCTTCATTCTATTCCAAATGCGTTGTATCAGTTTTTTGCAGTTTATCAACCTATCACAACACATGAATTTAATGAGAAAATTGTGAAATTAGAATCCGGTTATGTAGAATATTTAAAGCAAAAATATGATGTTTTAGAAAAATCATTAAACATAAAAATGCCAGTTCGTTTGAATGATTTTAAAGCAATTGAAGCGGCAATTTTGAAAAATAAAGCCTACAACGAATTTGATGAACTTTCCATTTTAGCTGATAAATATTACAAAAAAACTATGCTGCCGGATTACCATATGGCATTGATGTATGAGAAAAAAGAAGATTACAAAAGAGCTCAGAAATTTTATTTAAGTGCTTTTCAAAAAGAACCAATTGGCGATTTAGACAAAGATATGATGTATGACAAATCGGAAGAAATGAAGCAATTAATGAACTAAATGGCAAAAGTAAAAACCTCTTTTTTTTGTCAAAATTGTGGGACGCAATATTCCAAATGGCAAGGACAATGTCATGCGTGCAACGAATGGAATACGATTGTTGAAGAAGTGATTCAGAAAGAAGAAAAATCATCTTGGAAACCTTCATCCACTGAAACAAAAAAAGCTCCAAAACCGCTTCGCATTAGCGATATTGATTCCACACAAGAAATCCGTTTAGACACGACAGACGGTGAATTAAACCGTGTTTTAGGTGGCGGATTAGTTCCCGGCTCATTAACGCTTTTGGGCGGCGAACCAGGCATCGGAAAAAGTACACTTTTATTACAGATTTCATTAAAATTACCTTATAAAACCCTATATGTTTCCGGCGAAGAAAGTCAGAAACAAATAAAAATGCGTGCCGAACGAATTACACCAAACGGTGATAATTGTTTCATTTTAACCGAAACCAAAACGCAAAATATCTTCAAACAAATTCAGGAAATTGAACCTGAAATTGTGATTATTGATTCCATTCAAACGTTACATACTGATTATATTGAATCGACTGCAGGAAGTATTTCGCAAATACGTGAATGCACGGCAGAACTTATCAAATTTGCTAAAGAAACAAATGTTCCGGTGCTTTTGATTGGTCATATTACAAAAGACGGAACAATTGCCGGCCCAAAAATTCTCGAACATATGGTCGATACAGTTCTGCAATTTGAAGGCGATCGCAATCACGTGTACCGAATTCTTCGTTCGCTCAAAAACCGTTTTGGTTCAACAGCAGAAATTGGAATTTATGAAATGCAAGGTTCAGGTTTAAGAGAAGTTGCAAATCCATCGGAAATACTTATTTCACACAAAGACGAAGAACTTTCAGGAACTGCCATTGCTTCTACGCTAGAAGGGATGCGACCGTTGATGATTGAAATACAAGCTTTAGTCAGCACCGCAGTTTACGGAACTCCTCAACGAAGCACAACTGGTTACAACGCCAAACGACTCAATATGATTTTGGCAGTTTTAGAAAAACGTGCCGGATTTCGTTTGGGAGCAAAAGACGTTTTTTTAAATGTAACAGGCGGAATTTCTGTGGATGATCCCGCGATTGATTTGGCAGTTGTTGCCGCCATTTTATCCTCCAACGAAGATATTCCTGTCGGGAAAGATTTCTGCTTTGCGGGAGAAGTTGGTTTGGCCGGAGAAATTCGTCCAGTGAACCGCGTAGAACAACGGATTTTGGAGGCCGAAAAATTAGGGTTTTCTACCATTTTTGTCTCGAAATACAATAAAATTTCATTGAAAGACACGTTGATTCAAGTGAAATTGGTGGCGAAGATTGAAGATGTTGTGGGAGAATTGTTTGGGTAGTTTTAATCTATTTCTTTTTCAATCTGTTTTTTACTTAAAACCTTATTTAAAGGTGACAATTTATAGTTGATATTTTTTATTCTTACTTTAAATAATTGTTGTCCATTATCGAATTCAATTTGGTCATATTTTATCGGAATGATGATTTGGTTTTTAAAGTTTACAACGCCAAATTTTCCTTTTTGTTTTACAATTAAAAAATCAAAATTGTTTGTAATACTGATTTCATCAAAGGCAAACGGAAGAATACTATTTAAGCTTTTATCAAACAAAGCTAATTTTTTTTGTTCGTCTTCAATAAGTAGAAAATCAACAGTTTTTTCATCTTCCATTTCAATATTTTGCTCATTAATAGTGGAAATAGGAATCGAATGAATGATTTGATTATTGTGAGACAAATAGTGCTTATTTTCCTTTTCAACGCAATATTCTAATTTCAATTTTTGTTCATGCGAAACATATTTATTCGGATTTTCAGCTACAATTTCTCCGTCTTTATTCATAAAAACTTCTTTTCCTTTTTTGAAAAATTTAAAACCGGAATACTCTGTTACAATTATACTATCAACATTTGTTTTGAACAATTCATTTCCTTTAAAATCAAAAACAACATGTAGTGAATCTTTATTTGCAACTGGGCTGTAGGAATGAACTTTTATAGCATCAAAAGAAATGGGAATAATCGTTTTGAAATTCATTGCATCGAGTAATCCAACCAAGTGATTTCTTTTAACTTCTATACTATTCAAAAAAGTATTTGTGTTATAACGAGTACTTCGAACAGATGGTTTTTTTGAAATTGTGTCGTATACAAAATCAAGTAAAACGGTGTTTTCATAATCAATTATTCCAAATTTAGTATTTCGTTTTGCAATAAAAGTTTTTGAATTAATTTCTTCGATATAATCATAATTGAAAGGAACAACTATTTCAGATTTTCCGTTATAAATTCCATATTTGTTTTCGTTGATAGCAATATAATTTTCATAATTAATAGTAGAATTACCTTCTTTTCTGTCAAAGGTTTTATCAAACAAAATTTTACCATTAGCATCATAAATAGTTGTTTTTTGAAAATTATTTGGCAAAGAAATACTGTTTAGATAACTTCCATCTTCACGTTCTTGAAAATTGCCAACCGGAATCGTCAATGATTTTCTTTTTTTATTTAAAGGTAAAATTTCTATTTCTTTTGAATTTTGAAGAATAATCGCTTGATTGTATTTAGCAAAACGCCACGTTTGTTGACTCTCTTTTTCGAATTGTGTTACTATTGTATTGTCTTCCATGAAAATTGTTATCTGCGAACTAGAATCGAAATTGGTAACACCATAAAAAAGTTTGTCTTTATAAGGTTTTAAAAATTCATTTGTTTTAAAAACATTTTCACTTTCATATTCTTTAAAAAACAATAAATGAATAGCATCAAAACGTTCTGGTTTTGCAATAATCTTTCCGGAAAAGTCAATTAAACCTAGTTTTTTACTAGCTGCATTAGAAGAAAACAAAAATAATGTGTTGGCTTTGGTTTTAAATTCTTCGGGATAAAAAATAGTTTCATTGTATTTGTAGAAAGGTTTTAGCACCGGATACTTAAAGTTAGCTTCTTTAAATTGATAATTCATTACGCCATAAACATTGCTTTCTTTGAAAAAGAAGCTGTTATTTCCTTTGAAATCAAATGGTTTTAGCAATGGGGTTTCGGTAAATGAATTATCCAACAACGTATCAAACTTATTGCCTTTTTTAACGATTAAAAGACTATCGTTCATTTCCATATAACCTGAATAATTGACAGTTGATTTTTCTCCGGTTAATAAATGATAAAAACCGTAAAACTTATTGTTTTTATTGGTAAAAGCAATCTTGTCTTTGGATAAAAAGTAACAATTAGTTGCGTTTAAATCAACTTTGACAACATTACCTTTTTCCAATTTTAAAACTGAATCGCCATACGATTTGATTACGTTTTGATTAACACTAAATGTTACCGGAGAGGTGTCAATTTCTTCAAAAATGATGCTGTAACTTAATGTTTCATTTACACTTTTAATTGCTTTAATTTCATGAATTGAGAAAGGATGTACCATCTCTCCAAAACCATTAAAAATGGCTTTGACGTTTTCATCATTCACTACAACATACAAATTTTCTCTAGAAAAAGTGTCTCCGTCAATAGTTAAGTAATTAGGCGGAATTAATTCTTTCCCATTTTCATCAATTAATCCGAATAATGTTTCGTTTTTTGTAACTAAGAAATTATTATTAGATGATAAACTTATGGAAGTATAAATTGGTGGAACAATTTCATTTTTATATGAATCAGCCAAACCATAAAGCCCATTTTTTTGAAAACGTAGTCGCTCTGGGTTATTATATTCAACTACATTAAAACGAAGGTCATTTTCAAAGTTAGAATATTGGACATCAAAATCCACAAGCGTATTCGGCATGACTTTTTTTCCTAGTTCAGTGTATTTGATAACTTTTAATTTTTGATACGCATTCAAATTATAATTTTCATCTCTATCAAAATAATCATAGTTTGGTTCTACCAGAATGGCATCTTTTTCAGTGTTAACGAAGCCCCATTTTTTACCTTTTCTTAAATAAAACAACGAATGGCCTATTTTTTTGATGTCGTCGTAAATGGGTTGAGCAAGAATCTTTCCGTGGTAATCGAGTAAGCCCACTTTGTTATTTTCTTTAAATAGTAGTCCTTGACGAGTATTGAAAAAGGGTTTGATTATCTCTTTACCAAAAATCAAATTCATCCATTTTCCTTGATAAAAAGTATTTCCAATAGGCGAAATACTATCATAAATGGGTTGTTTATAAAATGTGTTTCGAAATAAATTGTAAATCCCAAACTTGTTGTTCTTTTTTACAATAATATACTTGTCATAATCTCCGTATTGATTTTCGTTTAACGTGACATTCTTTTTTAAGTTGATTAAACTCGATAATTTATTTTCAAGAAAAGTCAAATCAGTAAAATTATCAATATAGGTATCAAATTCCTTGAGTTGGACAAGTTCATCATTCACAACATGATACACAAAATTTCCGTTTTCTGCTTTCATCAAAACAAATCGTTGTGTTTCTGCTTCAAGGTTTACATCAGCTATTTCATTATTGTGAAATGCATAGGTGTTATCAAGGCAGTACGCTAAATTTTTGTAAATTACTTTCTTTTGTTTGACATCAAAAATAGTTACTTTTCCTTTAGAATCACGAGTTTGAATGAAATGCGGAATGTCAATTCGACCTTGATGCTGATCTAAATTTTGGTTGTCAAGAATCAACTCGCCTTGAAGATTGTAAATGCTAAAAGGAGCTTGAATAAAATGTTTATGTTCTGTTCGTTTGTCTGCTACAAAAAGTTCATTCGAAATTGGATAGATATTGCCATACTTTCCCAAAGGAATAATCACTTTACCATCAACATCCAATAAGGCTTGTTGCTTTTTTTTAAAAACCTTGATGAATTGTTTTTCAAAAAATGGATAAACAATAATGGAATCATAAACTGGAGCAACAACATACTTTTTTTCTAAGCTATTATAAACACCTTGTGCTTTAATGTGCTTCGATTGTACATAAACTTTGAAAAGAGCATCTTGAATTACTTTTTTTGAATGAAATTTATGATTTAAAATATTTTCAACAAAAGATTTGTACAAATTAACGGTTGTGTTTTCTAGCGTTTGCGGGTCTTGAATTTGATTTAAATCACTGAGAGCTTCTTCAAATTTCCCTTCATCAATTTGATCTAAAATAAATTCAGGTGTTTGCGTTAATTTTTGAGCAAAACAAATCGTTCCAAAAAATTGAAATAAAAGAATTAGACAAAAAGATTTTTTAAAACTCACTTTCTAACATTTGTTTGTTTTTAATTTTCTCTAAATTTAAAATCTTGGGTTGATTTGAATTCCCTGAGTTAAGCAGATTAAATTTTTTGGCAGAAAACAAATAGCTTTCACCGTTTTGATCAAATACTAATAAAGTGTTTTTTGAACTGGGATAATAAATAAATCGGGATGGATTATAATCTGTTCTATTTTGATCAAACCTAAAAACACCATTTATATTCTCGTTTATCAGAAAAATAAATGCAGGCTCAATCTTGGTAGAATTAACTCGATATTCTGCAAAAAGAACTTGCGGAAATTGATTGTTGATGATGACATCAAAATTATAAGAACCTAAATTATTAATGCTAATACTCTGCATCAAATTATCCTCTTTTACACCTTCCGTGGCCAGTTGTTTGAGCAATTCTAAATTCCGTAAACGCTCTCTTTCTCGTTCCAATTCGGCTTCAATACATTTTTTATACGCTTCATTTTCAGGTAAATTGGAATAACGTTCGAACATCATTTTTTTGTTTTCGTCAAAATAGTTCAACCAGGTTTCTAAGTCCATGGATTGTTCTTTTTTAGTTTTAATATCTCGACTGTAATAGGAAAAACAGTCAAGCGAATCGATTATTTTTTGATTTTCTTCTCGATCAAAACTGCCTTTTCGATAGCGTCCTAAAATTTGTAAATCTTTTTCAAGTTTGTTTTTTTGAACGATAAGATTCTCTTTAACTGAATCGGATTGGTTTTGATTAAGAGCAGGCTCATTGAAGTTTGAAATCAAATTTTCCAAGTGCTTTCCTTTCTTTTTACGTTTTATTCTGTTGGGAACATCTAGTGAAGCATTTTTCAAAACCACTTGAGTCGAAGTGTCTTTCAAAGTAATAGTATAGTGGTCGTCTTTGTTTTTTTCAACCAAACAATACATCCATTTTGAAGCAAAAATAATTTCTTCGTCGGTGATTTCTTCGTTTGAAATCTCCCAATTGTATTTGGCTAATTTTTTATTTTCAGAAGTTGAAGGATGTTCCACCACAATTTTAAATGAAGTTGTGGATGACATTTTCTCACTTTTTCTCACTATAAATCGCGTTTTGTGCTGACTGAGTTTTTTGTTGTAAACATTTATTCGGTGAGTGTTGGAAACGATTTTTTCTTTGTTACGTTCAATCGCTTGTTGAACTCGTTCAAAATGTGCCGGATCGGTAAGATTAGCCAAATCAGAAAGTAAAACGTCACTGTCGGCGTATTCTATTCCTTTTTTGTGAATGAGTTTTAAAGATTCACAATGCCTTAAATTACATTTTTGCTCTTCTTCTTCATTGTAACCGCAAACTAAAAAATTTTGTAATCGAACGCCATTTCCATCTGTTATTTTACCAAATTCTGTCCATTTGTTTGATAAACTATCTAAACCATAAAAGTTTAAATTTGGTAAATTTTCAGTGAGTTTAAAATCAACTACAACATCTTTGGAAGGTTTTAAATGAATTGGCTTTCCGTTTTGAAACGCTAACATCGTAAACATCCCTCCCGAATTAAAAAAGCTTCTTTGATTATCTTGGTCAACATGCATCGGTATTCCGGATAAAATGAAATCAATCGGTTTTCGGTATTCTTCATATCTAATCTCAATTTCTCCCAAAACATCATTCCCTTTTTCATCCGTAAAAGCATTTTTCGGAATACTAATCTTTGTTCCGGAAGAATAAGTGATGAGTTTTTCAACTTGACTGTCAAAAAAATACGAGGTTGGTTTCTTTTTAAATTTTTTAATCGATAGTAGATTTAATTCATTTTCGTAAACAAATTGCACCTCCACTCGACGATTTTTTGTTTTTCCTTCTTCCGAATCATTATCGGCAACGGGAAAATTATATCCCACACCTTTTTGGCTTATTTTATAATTTGGAATGCCATTTTTTGCAAAAAAATCAGCAACCGCTTTAGCCCTTTTTTCTGAAAGTTTTTTGTTGAAAAACAAATTGCCGACATCATCTGTATGGCCAATGATTTCTATTTTGTAATTGGCTGAAAAACTTGCTTTGAACAAGGTTAATTTTTCATTTAAAACCGTTTCATTTTCGGTGCTGATTTCAGCTAAATTTGTTTCAAAAAGCAATTGAAATTTTTCTTGACTATAGCCGAATGAATAGCTTAGCAACGAACATAAAATTATAAAGTAGCTCTTTTTCATTATTTTCTGGGAATGATGTTATTTTCTTTATCTAAAGTAAGCACAACTTGACCATAGCTTGTCAGATAATTTAATTCAGGTTTTGTTTTCAACCATAAATTTTGATGTTTAAATGGGGAATTATCTTCAAATAATTTATCCCCTTTTTGGTTGTAAAAATTTTCATATTGCTGACTTTCTTTTGTTTTAGTGTAAGCGTAATCTGTCACTTCATATAAACCTTCAAAAACTTCTTTGAGTCGATTGTCAAATTGATTTGGAGGAATAATATGATTTCCCAAATAATCCAACACAAAGTGATTGTTGCTTGCTTTATGACTCGTGGCAATGATTTGTCCGAAGCGGTTAAAAGAATTTCCACTAATATAATTCACTTCCGGTAATTCTTTTACCGTTTCAAAATTTTCATTGACAATTTTTAGCACTCGGGTAATTTTTTGAGGTAAAAGCTCGCCATAATAGTTCTTTTTTTGCTCTTCTTTGATGACTTCAACAACAATGCAATGTCCTTTATAAAAATTGGTAAATGGAATTAAATTGTTGATTGATTTTTCTCCTTTTAAAGTGAGAAATCCACTTTCATTAGTTAAAAAATTGTGATACGTAAACAAACTACTTCCTGTTGGCAAAGCTTTTACAAATCTAAACAACGGATTTACTTTTTGTTTTTTAGACTGAAAAGTTAAATGATACTTACCTGCTTTATTTTTCAACAAATAATTCTGATAATCCCAAAACTGAACAATGCTGTCTTGTGTGACAAAAATTTCTTTTCCGGAATGTTTATCCAATATAACCGAAATCAATTTCCCTTTTTCAAAATAATTATTTCGCCATGAGTTATTATCATAAATAGGATTATTGTATTTGAAATCAGATAAAATTTCTCCTTTAATGTTAACCAATGCATATTTTCCATTTTTGCCTGCAGTACCAATATCTTCAATCATTTCCCTTTTAAGATCATCCCTTTCTAACACAGGAAAAAAGGGAAGAAAAAGATAATTGTCAATTAGTTTCAATTCCACCATTAACTGTAAAACATGAACGGTTTGAGTGATATCATTAGATCTATAATAACTTCCGCATCTATCATATACTCTGTTTAAATTAGCTCGTCGTTGAATTTCCTCCTCAGTCAATGGAACAATAATTCTCGTTTCGACAAAACCATCATTATAAAAATTGACATAATCATATTTTTGCGATTCGTTTCCGTTAATGCCCTTAAAAATATAACCGCCTTCTCTTTTTTTTAACGTTAAATATTGATTAATGGATTTTGTTTCAATACCAATCACATTGCTTTGACCAAGCACAATCAAAGGAAGTAGAAATGAAATAAATAATGTAATAAGCTTGTTCATCAATAGGGTTTTCTAATAAGATGCGTAAAAGGAATAAAAGGTTGGGAGAAATTAATTAATTTGAAACCTTATTTAAACCTCCTCAAAAACTCCTCCTTATAATTCACAGAAATCTCAATCTCTGTGTCATCAAAAAGTGTGACATAACCACCCAACGATTTGTGGTACGATTTCACAAAATTCAAATTGATGATGTGCGATTTGTGCACTCGCATAAACGGAAAATCCAACATTTCATCAAAGTGTTTCAAAAAACGACAAACCATTTTTTTGGTTCCGTCGGACAAATGAATATCGGTGAAGTTGCCATTGCCTCGCAAACGGACGATTTCTTCCATTTTGACGACTTCAAAACCTTCTAAAGTCGGTAAAATGACTTGTTGTTTTTCGATTTTGGGTTCACGGAAGTTTTGAACGATGATTTGATTTCGGTTAAACAATTCCTGTTGCATCAATTGTTGTTGCACTTTGTTGACGGCCAAAATCAATTCTTCAATGCTGATGGGCTTCAACAAATAATACGCTGCACTTTGGTTCAACGCTTTCAACGAATATTCGGAAAAAGCAGTGACAAAAATCGTTTCAAAATGCAAATCTTTGCAGCCTTCCAACACGTCAAATGCATTGCCAAAAGGCATTTCTACATCCAAAAAAACCAATTGCGGTTGCAGTTCGTGCAAAAGCGGAATCGCTTCCCGACTATTTTGTGCTTCGCCAATAATCTCGATTTGCGGACAATATTTTGCCAAATAATTTTTCAACGCCTCGCGAGCAGCCGATTCATCTTCGACAATGACACTTTTTATTTTTTGAAAATCGTTCATGCTACTTTGGTGGTTTTAGAAAAATAAAGTGTGACTAATGTTCCGTTGCCATCTGTTCCCGACGAAATCGTATACGAAATCTGTTGATGATACAAATCGTTCAGCAAATTAATCCGTTCTTCCACATTGTTCAACCCTCTGGATTCGTGCACCTTTTGATTTTGTGTTTTCAACTCCCTGCTTTTTTCAACACCAATGCCGTCATCTTCAATTGAAACTTTGATCAATTGATTTTCTTCTGCAAAAGTGACTTTCAATTTTCCTATGGTTTCTCGGTAACGCAATCCGTGCCAAATGGCGTTTTCCAAATGAGGCTGAATCAACATATTCGGAACCAAAATCGCATCGGTATCCAACTTTTCATCCGCCACAATTTCATAAACAAATTTGTCCTGGAAACGCAAATGTTCCAAATCCAAATACTTCTTAATCTGTTCTAATTCATTGGATAACGAAATAAAATCTTTGTTTGACGTTTCCATCATATTCCGCATTAAATTGGAATACGAAGTCAAATATTTATTGGCTTCCAACTCATTATTTTGAGCAATAAACTGGTTCACACTATTCAAACTATTAAAAATAAAATGCGGATTCATTTCTCTTCTCAACGATTGCAACGCAATTTTTTTGTTTTTTGTTTTGATGGAAAACAACGCTTTCGCAATCAATCCTAATAAAATCAACATCAGAATAACGGAACCAATCAACACATAATTGAACTTGTTTTTCTTCGTAATCAACTCATCTTTCAATGCTCTTTCTTTCTCTAATTGCTTGATTTTTTCTTCTGTAACTTGAAAAATCTTCGAATCAACCAACGAACTATCCGCTTGCACCATTCGATCAAAATCATTCAGAAATTGATCATATAATTCAATCGCTTTCGTTTGATTGCCTTGTGCTCTGTAATAATCCGAAAGAGCCAACATCGCTTTCTTTGCATCAAAAGTGCGTCCGTTTTTTAATGCCAGATTATAGGTTTCTTCCAACAAAACAATCGCATCATCTTGATTTTCATTTTTAAAATATAAATCCGCCAACGTTTGCTGTTGCTCAATTTGTTGCGAAACACTTCCTAGTTTTTCTGCTTCTGTAATGGTATTTTTTGTAATTTCAATCGCTTTATCCAAGTTGTTTTCTGAAGCATAGACTTTCGAAATCTCGCTTTTCAATTTCAATACTTCTTCCGGTTTATCTTTAGAAACGGCGATGGCTTTTTCATAATTTTCAATCGCCATTCCTTTGTTTTCTGTTTTTAAATCTACTTCTGCTTTTTGTTTATAGACTTCGGCGGCATCATCCATTTTACCTTCTTTCTCCAAAATTTTGATGTTGGAATCTAAATAATCGGCTTGAACTCGCGGATTGGTGTTCTGCAAACGACTCGCATCATTCGAATTCACTCTCGAATAACCCACTTCAACTGCTTCTTCACTCGCCGATTGATAACTAACAATAGCTTCTTTCACCTTATTCTGCTTCTCCTGAATTTGAGCAATCGAACGCGTTGTACTCGCTATTTTATCTTTATTTTTTTGCTTTTGATAAATCGGCAAAGCTCTTTTAAGGTAATCTTCCGCTTTGGCGTAATCACCTTTTTTATCCAATTCTGCTGCCAATTCCACATATTTATCTGCTGTGGCTTCCGGATTACTTTTAGATAAAGTTTCCTTCAGTTCAATGGCTTTTTTACTCACGGAAGTTTTGCCCGATTTAGTTTTAGTGCTGTCTTGAGCCACCATCACCAAAGGGAAAAGCAAAGCAAACAGTATTATTTTCAGTTGATTATACATCTCATTTATATTATAGTGTAAAGTACGAAAATAAAATCGGGTTTAAAAAACGATTTCACCAAGTCAAAAATGGGTTTCACCAAGTCGCCCAAAGTTGAATTAGTATGAAAAGTAATTTTATCAAATAATTTAATGCAACACTAAAATATAGCACTAAAAAGCTCAATTAGATTACGCATTTATTAACCACGAATGCACAAATTTTTTAAGAAAATGCGATAAATATCAAATTTCACAAACACCATTGAATGCCTTGCATTCAGCATTTGAGAAATGAAAAATAAAATAGTAAAAAATTCATTCGTGAATTCGTGGCAAAAAAATAATTTTTAAATAATAATCAATACAATATGAAATCAAAAATCATCCTTGGAATATCCGCTTTAGTAAGTTGTGTTCCGTTTATTTATTTGTTGGGAAATGATTCAGCACCAATGAAAGAACTTCTTCCAAAAAAAGAAATCGCTCAACGAGAAATTGTGGAAGACGAAGAAAAACCCTGCGTATTTATGTCCTTAATGGGCGAGCAATCCGTTGAAGGTTCATCAACAGTAAAAACAAAATCCAAATTCATCGAAACCATTTCCAAAGGCGAATTATGGCTAATCGAAGCCCAAAACTCCGATGGTGGTTGGGGAGCCGGTTCTAGAAACAATCAATCCGAAAGAAATCCGCACGCCGTTTCTTCCGATCCTGCTACCACGGCAATGTCGGCGATGGCTTTGTACCGTTGCGGTCATTCGATGGAAAAAGGCGAGCACAAAGAAACCCTTAAAAAATCAGTTTTATTTTTATTAAATGAAATCGAAAAGAACCAAAATTCTCCTTACATCACGCAAATTCGTGGAACGCAAATTCAAGGAAAATTAGGCGAACACATTGATGCCATTCTCACCTTGCAATTCTTCAATCAATTGCTTCCTACTTTAAAAGATAATTCAATCAAAGCAAGAGTAAAAGACGGCATTCAAGTTTGTGTCGATAAAATTGAAAAATCGATGGGCGATTCCGGTAAAGTCGGAAGCTCCGGTTGGGCAGGTGTTTTACAATCATCTTTTGCGAACTCCAGTTTAGAAATGGCTGCCAAAAACGAAGGCATCAAAGTGGATAAAGACAAAATTCAAAAAGCCAGAGAATACCAAAAAAGCAATTACAATCCCGAAAGTCAATCGGCTAAAACCGAAGATGGTGCCGGAATTATGTTGTATGCCGTGAGTAGTTCCGTTCGCAATAGTGCCGAAGAAGCCAAAGAAGTCAACCAATTGTTTAAAAAAGCAAAAGCCGAAGGCAAAATTGAACGCGATGCTATTTTAAACGAACAAAATTTAGAACGTTTAGGCTATTCAAAAGAAAAAGCAAAGTCGTATGATGTGGCAAACAAAGTTTATAATTCTGCCAAAGTAACCGCGATGAAAGAAGATGTATTATCCGGATTTGGCAACAACGGCGGCGAAGAATTCCTAAGCTTCTTGCAAACCGGCGAATCCATGATTGTGAATCAAGACGATGACTGGAAAGACTGGTACGACAACATCGGTGGCAGAATGATGCAAATTCAAAATGCCGACGGGAGCTGGAACGGTCATCACTGCATCACGAGTCCGTCCTTTTGTACTGCAACTTGCTTGATGATTCTTTCGATAGAAAACGACATCAAAAACCTTCAAAAATAATCTCTTATTCCTTTAAAAACACAATCTTATGAAAAAATTAGTTTTAACCTTCGCCCTGTTATCGTCTTGCTTGCTGTTTAGCAATTGCGAGAACAAAAAAGAAACCTTAGCAGTTCATGCTCAACCTAAACCAACTGTGGCAACAACCGCCGACACCAAAATTCAAGTCGCCTTATTGTTAGACACGTCTAGCAGTATGGATGGTTTGATTGAACAAGCCAAATCGCGTTTGTGGAACATCGTGAACACCTTAACCACATTGAAATACGAAGGCAAAAGTCCGGAAATTCAAATTGCGTTATACGAATACGGCAACAGCGGATTGAGTGTGCAATCCAATTATATCCGACAAATTACACCGTTGAGTACCGATTTAGATTTGATTTCGGAACAATTGTTTGCGTTGCGAACCAACGGTGGTTATGAATATTGCGGAGCTGTAATCAAAGAATCCGTTGATAAATTGACCTGGGACGACCATCAAAAAAGTATGAAACTCGTGTACATTGCCGGAAACGAACCCTTTAATCAAGGCAACATCAACTATAAAGAAGCCATTGCCGATGCGTTGAAAAAAGACATTTTTATCAACACGATTTTCTGTGGAAATGCTGCCGAAGGGATTTCGACCTTTTGGAAAGACGGTGCCGATGTGGGCAAAGGAAAATACTTCAACATTGATTACAACGCCAAAGTTCGCTACATCGTAACGCCGTATGACGACCGGATTTCGCAATGCAATGTGCGGTTGAATGCTACGTATATTGGGTATGGTGCAAAAGGAGTGGAGAAAAAAAGAAGCCAAGAAGTGCAAGATGCCAATGCTGAATCGATTTCTACAGCCAATTATGCCGAGCGTTCGGTGAGTAAATCGAAAGCAGTGTATAAAAATGACAGTTGGGATTTGGTGGATAAAGCTAAAACCGATGCCAAAGCCTTAGATAATTTGAAAGAAGAAGAACTTCCGGCAGAACTAAAGAACAAATCGAAAGAAGAAATTAAAACGATTGTAGCTCAGAAAACCAAAGAACGAGAAACCATTCAAAAAGAAATGGCGGAGTTGGCCAAGAAACGTCAAGAATTTATTGACAACGAATCAAAGAACACCAAAACACAAGACGATTTGGGCAATGCGATGGCAACGTCTATACACAGTTATGCCAAAGCAAAAGGCTATGTAGTGGTTAACTAATTTTAGTTGGATTGTGGTTGAAACCGTCTTGAAGAAATTTGGGGCGGTTTTTTAAAACTAAAATTTATAATTGAATTATTCTCTCTCTAATATTAATTCAGTTGGTATTATAAAATTTGAGGAATCAACTAGAGTTCCATCAGGACAAGTTGTTTGAGGAGCTATCTGGTTGAGTCTGTTTTTTCTTTTCCATTTTAACGTGCCACTAGGATTATCAAGAAAACTTAATCCTCCATCAGGCATAAACTCAAGTATTAAATCAGCATCTTTTTGCCTTCTACAACTTGAAGTAGGTTCATTATAATTTAATTCTACCTTATCTGAACTTTTTATAATATTACCATAAATTAGTCCATCAGTAGCAGGTACAGGAGTTGTATTATATATTTCAGTTTTATTTATTTTGTAAATCATCGTGATAGATAAATAATCTTCAAAATTTCGATCATTAAAACCAGGAAAGCCCTTTTGTTGATGCAACTTTTTTGTAATTGAAATTTTTAAATAATTTATACCATCATTATAAATCCAATTACCTAAAAATTTAGTTAGGGTATTATTGACATCCTTATAGTATATTGGACTTGAGGTACTTAATTCATTATAAGTAAATTGGTTTTCAAGAGGCACAATAATTTCTTGTGCCCTAAATGTAATAAAAGTGAAAATTAGAATTATATTGATGTATGTTTTCATTGTATTGATTTTAAAAAGATATAAATTTATTCCCTTGCTAAAATATAATAAATCCCACACAATTAATAATACGCTATCAAAATCCCCATGCATCGAATTCGGAACGTTAAAATTGGATTCCAGACGTCAAAAATGACGTCCCCTACCGTCAAACTTCTAATTACAAAATTGATAAGTTAAAAACCATTCCCTAAAAAGTAACGTAAATCATTTAAATTTTAACGCAATCAATGGCTAACTTGTTTACAATTAGTACAGTTTGCATTTTTTTACTAATTTTACGTAATCCAAAAACAATACTGCTATGAAAAAATTATTACAATTATGTGTTTTACTGTTTGCGTCGAGTGTTTTCTCGCAAACACTAGGTCTGCAAACGTTTGCTTCCGGTTTTTCAAGTCCGGTTGCCATCGTGAACGCTGGTGACGAACGGTTATTTGTGGTGCAACGAGGCGGTTTAATCCGCATTGTCAATGCAAACGGAACCATCAACACCACGCCTTTTTTATCTTTATCGTCAATCATTACAGCAGGTGGCGAACGCGGCTTGTTGGGCTTGGCTTTTCACCCGGATTATGCCACGAATGGGCGGTTTTATGTAAACTATACTCGTTCCGGCGATGGTGCTACCGTGATTGCAAAATATACCGTTAGCGAATCTGATCCAAACGTTGCCAACCCTGCGAGTGCTGAAATTTTGTTAACCATTGCTCAACCTTTTTCTAATCACAATGGCGGTTCGCTTAATTTTGGTCCGGATGGTTATTTATACATCGGAATGGGCGACGGCGGAAGTGGCGGCGATCCGAATAATTATGGACAAAACTTGAACTCATTGTTAGGCAAAATGCTTCGTATTGATGTGGATGGCGAAACCGGTTATGCAATTCCCGCAGACAACCCGTATGTGGGCATTGCCGGTGAAGATGAAATCTGGGCTGTTGGTGTGCGAAACCCCTGGAAATTCTCTTTCGACAGATTAACCGGAGATTTATGGATTGCCGATGTGGGTCAGAATGCCATTGAAGAAATCAATAAGGCAGCTTCTACCGAAGCCGGTCTAAATTATGGCTGGCGTTGCTATGAAGGCAACAGTGCCTATAACACATCCGGTTGTGGTGCTTCGTCTAATTATACATTTCCTATAGCTCAATACACGCATGCTTCTACCGGCGGTTGCTCATTAACCGGTGGTTACGTGTACCGCGGAACAGCTTATCCTGCTCTTCAAAATAAATATGTTTTTGCCGATTACTGCAACAATAAAATTGGTTATATCGATGTGGATGGAGGTCCAATTACGTGGACAGCCACTGCTTTTTCAGGAAATGTAGTTTCGTTTGGCGAAGATGTGAATGGCGAATTATATTGGGTTGGCATTTCGAATGGTGTGATTTCGAGAGTTATTGATACGAGTTTGAGTACGAATGATTTTCAGCAAAATGGATTGAGTTTATATCCTAATCCAGCCAGTAATTCATTCATAATTAGAAATTCTAATTTATTGAATTTAAACGAGTTGACTATTTATGATTCGATGGGAAAAAGAGTTGCCAATCAAAAAATGGATAATTTAGAATTGACTACTGTTGCTATTGATAATCTTACTTCGGGATTGTATTTTGTTTCTGTAGAAGATGTGAATGGGGGTAGTTTTACGAGTAAGTTGGTGGTGAGGTAAATGCCTTTTACTTTTCTAGTCTTGTTATCATTCCGACGCAGGTGGAATCTCATAAAGTTTAAATAGAAAAATCAAAAATATTTTTTGAAGCCAATCCCGCTTTCCATTCCAAGCTTGTTTGCCAAAGCTGTTTTTTCTAAGCCGCCCCAAGAGCTTCCGTTGGTCGCTTTGGGTCAGCAAGAAAAAAGCAGCTTTGGCTGCACAAGGCTTTCCATTGCAATCGGGGCTAGGGGGTTTGTGTAATAAAGAAGAATTCTTATAACATTACTGATTTAATAAATTGTTTTTAATATTACTATATTTGAGAATAACAAGCCTTTTTATTCTACCATATTGGTTGTTCATATGGAAGTTTATTTGTCTAAAGTTAAGTTATTTGTAATATTTATGAAAACACTGCTTAAATTAATTTTTTTCTTTTTTCTTTTTAACTTTTGGAAAGTTGAAGCACATAAGGACTATACTTTATTCAAAACTTTTGGAAATGTGACGGTAGCTTTTTCAACTGGATTTAGTTATGAAGAAATTCAAAAAGCATATGTAATTGGTAGTCTTGCGGAGCAATTATCAATAAAATTAAATTATAAGAAGAAAATATGTTTAAACTTTGACCACTCTTACACAAAAAAAATAGAACCTCAAGCATTTATTTATTATGGTAAATGTTGGCTGTCTAGAAAAAATCAGATCATAGTAAAGCAAGTTGCTTTAAGATTTGAAGTCGAAAAAAGTCTAAAACTCATTGAATATGCCATCTTAAATGTTCATGAAATTAAGAAAAATCAAACTGTTGTTAAATATAATGATGCATATAACGAAAGAAGTACTTTGTCTATCGATACGAAAATAATAGAGAATTTAAATTATTTACCAAATAGCAAAGAAATAAAAGCTGTTTTAGAACATAAAGTATATCGATTAGAAAGTAAAAAAGGTGAAGTGTCTTATTATTGGCATAAAGGTGAGTTCAATATATTTTGCAAGAATGGTAAATCTGATGAAATTGTTGTCCTTAAATTAGATAGTATTTATCAGTTTATAGTGATTGGCCCTGCAGTTTTTGTTTTTGATACAAATAATACCTTCTATTATATTAATGATTATCCGCTTTCTATTTCTAAAAAACATTTGATAGAAAATAATCAAGATTATTGGCGGATTTATAATATCGTCAGGATAGGGGGAAGAAAATTTGCAATAAATCATTTTGCTCGGGGAACCACATTAATTTATATGGATAAAAATGACAGATTGATTCAAGATTTGGATAAAGCTTTAGAAAATCAATAATGCCCATGCTTTCCGTATTCTCCTAACTTTGTAGAAATCTTAATCAAAAATTAGTTTAAACTCCGTGCTCAAACCCCTCCTCCATAAAGCCAAGACCAAAATCATCCAACACAAATTCAAATCCATTTTGATTTTGCTATTGTTGATCGGTTATTATTTTTGCTTACCTCGAACACTTTTTAACGAACCATATTCCACCGTTATCGAAAGCAAAGAAGGTAATTTATTAGGAGCCAAAATCGCTCGTGATGGTCAATGGCGGTTTCCGGCAGCAGATAGTGTGCCTGAGAAGTTTCAACAATGCATTATCGCTTTTGAAGACCAACATTTTAACTATCATCCAGGTTTTAACCCGATTTCGATGTGGAATGCATTTCGACAAAACCGCAAAGCCAATCGCGTTGTTCGTGGCGGAAGTACATTAACCCAACAAGTCATTCGCCTTTCCCGAAAAGGAAAAAACAGAACGTATTTTGAAAAAATCATCGAAGTGGTTTTGGCAACGCGTTTAGAACTTCGTCATTCAAAAAATAACATCTTGAAACTGTATGCTGCCCACGCTCCGTTTGGTAGCAATGTGGTGGGATTAGAAATGGCTTCGTGGCGGTATTTTGGCGTGCAATCGCATCAATTATCGTGGGCAGAAACGGCTACATTAGCAGTTTTACCGAATGCTCCAAGCTTAATTTATCCCGGAAAAAACCAACAACGTTTACTCGAAAAACGCAATCGTTTATTGGCAAAATTATACGAAAATGAAGTATTAGATCAACTTTCATACGAAATGGCGTTGCAAGAACCTTTGCCACAAAAGCCGTTTGACTTACCGCAAATGGCTTCGCATTTATTACAAAAAACCGCCAAAAAACAAGAAGGTCAAAAAGTAAAAACCACGATCGATTTTGCGTTGCAAGAACGATTGAATCAAATTGCTCAAAATTATTATTACCAATACAAACAAAATGAAGTGTACAACCTAGCCATTTTGGTCGTGGAAGTTGAAACCCGAAATATTGTAGGCTACGTTGGCAATGCTCCAACCGACAAAAATCATCAAAAAGATGTTGATATTATTTCGGCTCCACGCAGTTCGGGTAGTATTTTGAAACCGTTGCTTTTTGCAGGAATGTTGGATGAAGGCGAATTGTTGCCCAATACATTAGTCCCTGATATTCCAACACAAATTTCAGGCTATACTCCACAAAATTTTAACTTGACGTATGACGGTGCAGTTCCGGCAAGACGAGCTTTGTCACGATCATTGAACATTCCATCCGTCTTGATGTTACAAGATTTTGGCGTGTATCGTTTCTATGAACAATTGCAACAATATGGTTTTACCACAATGAAAAAACATCCAAATCACTACGGACTATCACTCATTTTGGGTGGAGCAGAAACCAATTTGTGGGATTTGTGTAAAACATATTCAGGTCTAACAGGAACATTAAATCAATACCAAAAAAATAAATTTCAATACCGAAAAAATGAATTTTCAGAGTTGAATTACGTCGCTGAAAACAAAATTGACTTCGGAAAATTATCCTATCAAAAAAATATTGTGGGAGCAGGGTCAATTTATTTAACTTACGAAGCGATGAAGGAAGTAAACCGTCCTGAAGGCGATGAAGCGTGGCGTTTTTATGACTCTTCGCTTCCCATCGCTTGGAAAACCGGAACCAGTTTTGGAAATCGCGATGCGTGGGCTATCGGAACAAGCTCTAAATATGTAGTCGGAATTTGGGTCGGAAATGCTACAGGAGAAGGTCGCCCAACATTAACCGGAGTAAGTCACGCAGCACCAATTTTGTTTGATGTGTTCAATTTATTGCCACGAAGCAATTGGTTTGAAAAACCGCTAAACAATTTGCAACAAGCCGAAATTTGTGCCAAAAGTGGTTTTTTAGCCTCAGATAATTGTCCGAAAAGCAAACAATGGATTCCGGTTTCGGCTAAACAAACAGAACAATGCAACTATCATAAATTAGTTCATTTGGATAAAACGGAGCAATTTCGTGTAAACAGCAATTGTGAGAATGTGGATGAAATGGTTACTAAATCGTGGTTTGTTTTACCTCCTGTGATGGAGTGGTATTACAAAAGTAAAAACATGGATTATTGGGTTTTGCCGCCTTTCCGTCAAGATTGTGAGGACAATCAAACGCCGTTTATGGACTTTATTTATCCGAAAACAAATAGCAAAATCTATCTTACCAAAAATTTTGACAGTGAAGTGCAACCGGTGATTTTAAAAGTGGCTCATTCGCAACCTAACATCAAATTGTATTGGTATGTGAACAATACGTATTTAGGCATTACTCAAAACTTTCACGAAATGCCGTTAAAAGCTACTTCCGGTATTCATTTTATCACTGTTGTGGATGAAAATGGGGGAGAGATTAAACGGAAAGTGGAAGTAGAGCGGGAGTGAAGCTAAAAAAACCGCCTCAGGTGGTGAGACGGTTTTTTAAGTTTAGTTTTCTATTACTTTTTCTTTATCGGTGACTTGTGGTTCTTTTTTTTCTGAACGAGCACTTTTTTCTTTAGTGCTTTCTATAGTTGAAATTTCCGTATTCTCTTTTAATGGCGATTTATTTGCGGTAGATTCAACCTTTTTACTTTTGTTATAAATTCCTTTATCGTTTGTTTGATTAAATAATTCCGGCATTAAATAATTTCCTTTATCATTTGAATCTTTATTGATTTCAACTTCTCTTTTTTCTGGGAATTGTTGTAGGTATAAGTCATTTCGTTCAGCATAAACTTGCCATGATATTTTTTGATTAGGAAGTCCTCCTGCAATTTTAAATTGATTGTTGTTTATTTCATCTTTAATATATACATCAGATTTTGACCCAATTGATGTTAAATTATAAGAAAAATTGGTGTTGATGTCTTCAAAATAGTTAGGAAGAGTCACTATGGCTTCTCCATTAGCATCTAAAACAACATTTCCACGATAAACGTTAAGCACTTCATTTGATTCCAATGCAAAATGACGCAAATATTTGTTTGCTGGATCTGTTGGATGGTCGATATAAAAAGGTTTTATTCCGGATGCTCCCATATCACCATTTGCAAAAACAGCAAATCCGGCAGAACCTGCGGGCGTTTGGCCAACAATTCCATCACCTATTAAACCGGTATTTATACCAACAATTGCTTCGCCAGTGGATGAGTTTTGACCTTGAACACCAACACCAGCACCGGTATTAAAGCCAATAACCCCAATTCCGGTTGTTACACTTTGTCCTTGAACACCTACACCGGTTCCTGTATTAAACCCGATTACACCAATTCCGGTTGTGGCACTTTGTCCTTCTATACCACGACCTGTTCCGGTGTTGTTACCTAATACTGCATTTCCTGCTCCATTGTTAAATCCAAAAACGCCAATTCCGGTTGATACACTTTGACCTCTAACTCCTACACCGGTCCCTGAGTTTTCACCCCAAACACCATTGCCGGTTCCAGTATTTGTTCCTAAAACACCTGTTGCGGTAGTTGAACTTTGTCCTCTTACACCAAACGCATTTGCACCTGTTGTGCTTCCAAAAACACCAATTCCGGTTGCATTATTGTTGAATCCCCAAACACCGTAACGATTTGCCACCGTAGATTCGCCTATAACACCATCACCACCCGTATTATTTGCAAATCCATAAACTCCCGTTCCATTTGTACCACTAGCTTGACCGTAAACACCATTTCCAAGATTTCCAGTTGTATTTCCCCAAACTCCAGTACCACCGGCACCATTACTAGTTCCGTAGGAACCGGCACCATTTGCTACATTGGCCACTCCAAAAACACCAGCACTTACTGCTCCGGCAGTTTGACCATATACACCGGCACCTGTACTTAAATTATTTCCTAATACACCAATTCCGGTTGCGTTATTCGTTAAACCATACACACCTTGACCAGTACCGGTGTTTTGACCATAAATGGCAGCTCCTGTTCCCGAAGCATTTCCATCAACGGCATCGTTGTTACCAGTAGCTAAGCTGTAAAAGGTTGAAGTTGCAAAAGCAGTAGCAGAATTCACGATTACTTGTCCGGTTGCATTAATTCTTAATCGTTCGGTTGAGGTAGTAGAAAATCCTAGGATATTTGCTCCAATTCTATACATTCCCATGGTTGATCCAGTAGCAGGAGACCATGAGTAGGTAGGTTGGGCTGCATCACCGTCATTGTAACTTCTTATTCTGCCGTTATTTGTGAAATTAAAGCGTTCTGCATTGTTTGTTCGTACTCTAAAATCTATGTTATCTGTGGTGCCTATAAAATTTGTTGTTGCTACAGTTCCGGCATTACCGGTTGTGAGCCAAGCAAAGCCATTAAGAGCTGCAGAAGGTGATTGAAAGCTTAATGCACCCAGTGCATTGTATTGTAGAATCTGTCCGGCAACAGTTGCCGGTCTAACTGTTGGAAATGAATATCCTGTTAGTGTTGGATTGCCAATTTGAAATTGACTGTTTGTACGTAATATTTTTGCTCCAGTTGTAAATTCTCCATAAATTAAAGCATTATCAGCATTTGCATTTGAATTTTCAATGTAGAGTTTGTTGCTTCCTGTTTCAGAATAGCCAGCTTGGTTTCCAATAGCAACATTATTGTTTCCTGTTGAATTGCTAAAAAGAGATTGATGACCTATGGCAGTATTGTTTGACCCGGTTGTATTGTTTCTAATTGATTGTACTCCAAAACCACTATTATAATTACCGGCTGTGTTTGCAAACAAACTATTTACTCCAACAGAAACATTTTCAATACCAATAGTATTACTTATTAATGAAGCTCTACCAACCGCTGTATTAAAATCCCCGGTAGTATTATCTCGTAAAGTTATATAACCTAATCCTGTATTTGAACTGCCGGTAGTATTGGTTGTTAAAGAGTTTCTTCCAATAGAGGTGTTTTGATTTCCAGTTGTATTACTATACAAAGAACCGGCACCCATGGCTACATTTTCTCCACCGGTAGTGTTTAAAAACATAGTGTTTTCGCCAATCGCTGTATTTCTTGTACCTGTTGTGTTGACATTTAAAACATTGGCTCCAATCGCTGTATTTCTAGTTCCAGTTGTTGCGGGGTTTAATGAGTTTAAACCAAATGAAGTATTGTCTAAACCTAATCTACCGGCTCTTAAATTGTTTCTTCTGAAGATTAAATCAGTATTGTCGGTTGTGCCCAAAAAATTGGTTGAAGAGGAAGTTCCGCTATTTCCAATTAAGGACCAATCGTTACTAATTCCTGCTGCAATTTTTTCCCAAATTGTTCCATTAAAGAAATAAAAACCTACTGTTGTTACATTTATTGTTGTTCCTGATGCAGATCCTGAAGCTACATCATTAATGTAAACCAAAGTGGAAGTTGGAGTAGATGCCATTAGCTGAGCTCTTTCTCTCGATACTCTTGGTATCAAAATGCCATCAACATTTGTGGCTGTTCCGGTTGGATTAGTTGCTGTAACATCTAAAGTTGCAGCTGGAGAAGTTGTTCCAACGCCAACTTGGGCGTTTACATATAAACTACTAATTAGTAGAAATAAAGGTACTATTTTCTTCATCATCAAAATATAATTTAATGGCGTTATTAATTATTTATTAGCTTGTAGGTTATTTTGATTTGTATAACAAAGTTAGTGCTATTTGTGATATAAAAACATATCTTATAAAAATTATTAATATATCAGATAAAATCTTAAAAAAATGCTAATTTTTAGAGATATTACTGTTTTATTAACTTTTTAGTTTGATTTTGAAGCAAAATATAGTTGTTGATTTTGAAGATTGAAGCAAAAAGCACAAATAAAAATGATGAAACAATTAATTTTCTTTCAAAAGAAAGCTGATAAACTGTTGTTTAACCGTTCCGATAATTTTTCTGGAAAATCGTTCATTCGTAATATAAAAATCAATACCATTCGTTGAGCTGATGGCTTCAATTTGATGAAAAGGTAATTTGAGTTTTATCTTTCTTTGATTGGCTTTTTCAAAGTTAAAATCCTTCAAATCGGTAATCAAATAAAGAAAAGGTTTTAGTTTTTTGTTATGACCGCAAAGAGCGATGAGGTTTTTTTCTTCCACAAAAGTAGCTCCGGTGATTAATCCTTTTACTTTTAGAGATGTAATGTATTCTGCTGAATAATTTCCGGGATTTTTAGGCAAACGATAAACGGCAGAATGTTTATTTTTCCATTGTTTGGTAAACAAAATCAATTCATTTTCAGTGGCAATAAAAGCTTCACAATCAAAGTTGGTTGTGTTGCTTTTTTGTTTGGTAAAATCAGTTTGTTCAGGATAAGAAAAAGTAATGATTTCAATTTTTGGATTATCAAAAAGAGAATCTTTCGCAATTTTGTAGATGGTTAAATCAGTTCGGTTTCCGCTCGCATTATTACCAAAATCACCTAAATAGAAATGGGTTTTGTCTTGTGTAAGTTCTTCCCAATCTTTGTTTTTGACGCCGTTTAATTTTATCTTTTTTGTGATAGAACCCTTTTTATCCAATTGATAAAGATTCAAATCCGTATCATCATTATGCGTGTAAAGTTGATTTTCCCACTCCACTAAACCCGAAGTTTCGTTAAGTGTATCACTTAAAATGACAGAATTAAATTTTTTTATTTTTAATCGTTTATAACAACAACTTCCATCATTTTCAATTGCATTCACATCATAATTTCTAGCCAAAACATCTGTGCAGCCTGATTGGGCTGAAGTTGTATTTTGGAAAGTAATCCAACAAAAAAGAATAATTAGTAATTGAAATTTCATCAAAAGCTGTAAAAGGAGCTTTCAAAATTAGTGTAAATCCGTGAAATCCGTGTCAAAAAAGAAAATTCCGTGAAATTTATCCAAAAAAAAAACGCCCACCAAAAGGTAGACGTTCATTTTTATTCTTTTATTACATTACCTTCTTTATCATAAAATTGGTATTGTAAAAACGTGTAAGCATCACGAGGTATAATTTTCACCCATTTTTTATGTTCAAAAAACCATTTTGAACGTAATGATGGAAAACCTTTGGTTAGGTATGCGGCCACAAAAGGATGGGCGTTAAGCACCAACTTTTTATGATTTTTTAGTCGTTCAACATCGAGATTAATCTTGTCAATCACTTGAATTGGAGCATCTATTTCTCCGTTTCCGTTGTTTGGATCTTCTTCTCTTGTTTTAATGTTAACTTCCGGTCTTACTCGTTGTCGTGTGATTTGGATTAATCCAAACTTACTCGGCGGTAAGATTTTGTGTTTTGCTTTGTCATCGCTCATTTCTTCTCGTAAGAAATCAAAAAGAACTTTTCGGTTTTCGGGATTTTGCATATCGATAAAATCGACAACAATAATTCCGCCCATATCTCGCAAACGCAATTGTCTGGCAACTTCTGCTGCAGCAATCATATTTACTTCTAAGGCTGTGTCTTCCTGATTTTGAGCTTTATTGGAACGATTTCCACTATTCACATCTATAACGTGAAGAGCTTCGGTGTGTTCAATAATCAAATAAGCTCCTTTGCTCATCGATACCGTTCTTCCAAAAGACGTTTTTATTTGTCTTTCAATGTGGTATTTTTCAAAGATGGGCAATTCTCTTGATTGGTATAACTTGACAATAGATACTTTTGTTGGATCAATTTCTTCAATTGATTCCTTTGTTTGCTCAAACAACTCTTCATCGTCTATATAAATTCCGGTAAAGGAATCATTAAATACGTCTCTAAGTATCGATGAAGCTCTGTTCATTTCACTTAATACTTTTGACGGATGATGAGCCGTTGGTAATTTTTTACACATGGCAGTCCATTTACTGAGTAAATTCTGCATGTCTTGGTCTAATTCGGCTATTTTTTTGCCTTCTGCTACTGTGCGAACAATAACACCAAATCCTTTTGGTTTGATAGATTGTACAAGTTTCTTTAAACGGTCTTTTTCTTCTTTCGAATCTATTTTTTGAGAAACAGAAACGCGATCAGAAAAAGGTACGAGAACAATATATCTTCCTGCCAATGAAAGCTCGGAGCTAATTCTTGGACCTTTGGTCGAGATAGGTTCTTTAACGATTTGTACTAAAACCGACTGATTAGCACTCAACACATCAGTGATGATACCATCTTTGTCGATTTCTTTTTCAAACTGAAAGTTTTTAAGGGAGAAATCTTTTTGTTTACCTGTGCTTACAAGTTTTGTGAATTTCAACATCGAAGCTAAGTTGGGTCCCAAATCGTGATAATGTAAAAAGGCATCTTTTTCAAAGCCTAAATTTACAAAAGCCGCATTAAGCCCCGGAACCGGTTTTCTGATTTTGGCAATAAAAATATCACCCACCTGAAAGCCGCTCTTTTGCTCTTCTTCTTTGTGTAATTCTACTAGTTTTCCATCTTTTAATAAGGCAAAATCTACTGCTTCAGAACCTGACCTGATGATCAATTCTTTATTCACGATGTAAATTTTTATCCAAACATAATAGTTGTCGGTTTTTAGTTGTAAGTGACGGATTAACCCGCAACTCGCAACTCACAACCAATCAACCTAAAGTTAGGATGGATTAAACAATATTTTAAACAGGTAGTTTGTACCCGGTGAAACAGTTATTGTTTTTTACTGTTTCATTTCAAAGAACTTTTTGTAAAAGAAAAAAGTAGTTTAGAACTACTTTTTCTTTTTGTGACGGTTAGCTCTCGCTCGTTTCTTACGTTTGTGAGTTGCTACCTTATGTCTTTTTCTCTTTTTTCCACTTGGCATAGTGTGATCTTTTTGGTATTAATAAATGAGTTATACTGCTACTTCAGTGTTGGTTTTCACACCTTCTACAAATACTTTTGCAGGTTTGAATGCCGGAATGTTGTGAGCAGGGATTTTGATTGTTGTGTTTTTAGAAATGTTTCTTCCTGTTTTTTCAGCTCTTGTTTTGATGATAAAACTTCCAAAACCTCTTAAGTAAACATTGTCTCCAGTTTCTAATGAGTTTTTAACTTCTTCCATAAAAGACTCTACTGTTGCTTGAACATCTCCTTTTTCAAGTCCTAATTTTTCTGAAATCTTCGCTACGATATCTGCTTTCGTCATTTTCTTGCGTGTTAAATTTTATGTGTAAATTTTTGAGAGTGCAAATATACAAATTAAAAAAACAAATATTCAAGCATAATTGATTAAAATTTAATTACATAAACTTATACTTTTGTTAACCAATTCAATTTTATGACTTTTTCTAATCGGCTTATTCAATGGTATTTAGAAAACAAACGCGATTTGCCTTGGCGAAATACCACGAATCCTTACAAAATATGGCTCTCAGAAATCATTTTGCAACAAACGCGAGTGGCTCAAGGTTTACCTTATTATGAACGATTTGTAGAAACTTTTCCAACGGTTTTTGATTTAGCAAATGCTTCTGAAGAACAAGTTTTGAAACTTTGGCAAGGGTTAGGCTATTATTCCAGAGGAAGAAATCTGCACAAAACAGCTCAAATTATCGCTTTTGAACTTAACGGAACGTTTCCAAAAACCTACAATGACTTATTAAAATTAAAAGGAATCGGAACCTACACAGCTGCCGCAATTGCTTCTTTCAGTCAAAAAGAAGTCGTTCCTGTTGTGGATGGAAATGTGTTTCGCGTTCTAGCCCGTTATTTTGATGTGGAAACCGATATTTCATCGGCTACAGCCAAAAAAGAATTTTCTGCATTAGCAAACGAAATCATCGATAAAAAACGACCGGATTTGTTCAATCAAGCGTTAATGGAATTTGGAGCCTTGCAATGTGTTCCTAAAAACCCAAATTGTTTGCAATGTATTTTTAATGAAAGTTGTGCTGCATTACAAAAGAAAAAAGTAGATTTGCTTCCAATAAAATTAAAAAAGACAAAAGTAACCGAACGATTTTTTAATTATTTGGTTTTTGAAGATGAAAGTAGTAATTCACTCATTCAACAACGAACATCAAAAGGAATTTGGCATAATTTATATGAGTTTCCGTTAATTGAATCGGAAAAAGAACTGAGTGAAAAAGAAATAATTGAAAAAATTTCCGCGACCTCTTTTCTTACAAATAAATTAATTTCGATAAAACCGTTTGATGAAAAAAGTGTTTTACACATCTTATCGCATCAACGACTGAAAATCAGGTTTTGGGAATTAAAAGTGGATGGTAGTATTGACAGCGGAATGTCTATAGAAGCGTTGAAAAAGTTTCCATTTCCAATCGTAATTTTTAATTTTATTGAAAAGAATTTCTAAACTGTTATTAAATTTGTAACTTTGATATAATCCAAAAAATCAACTTAAATATATTATGAATGGAACTTTAAATAAAGTGATGTTAATAGGTCACTTAGGAGACGACGTAAAAATGCACTATTTCGATGGTGGTAATTGTATTGGTAGATTTCCGTTGGCAACCAATGAGGTCTATATTAACAAAACTACAAACGAAAAACTAACTTCAACGGAATGGCATAATTTAGTGGTTCGAAACAAAGCGGCCGAAATTTGCGAAAAATACCTTTCTAAAGGAGATAAGATTTATGTAGAGGGTAGAATTAAGTCCAGACAATGGCAGGCTGAAGACGGTCAAACCAAATATACAACTGAAATTCAAGTGACTGAGTTTACTTTTTTAACTACAAAAAAGGAAACAGAACTTCATAAACAAAATCAGGATTCAAATAAAAACACTAATTTTGACCACCAAGGCGGAAGAAATTCAGACAATGACGACCAGCCTTTTTAATGTATAACCAATTTTTAAAAATTTGGACGCAGACCCCGCGAGTTTTCTGGAATTAATTAACACGAGTTTGCTCTTTGGAGTGATTGCTATTGTTGTCTTATTATTTTTTTCAGCCATGGTTTCCGGTGCTGAAGTGGCTCTTTTCTCGCTTTCTCAAAAAAATATTGAGGAAGCCATCGAACAAAATGAAACAAAAGGAAACCTAATTTCCAACTTATTAAAACGACCTAAAAAATTGTTGGCTACCTTATTGATAGTCAACAATTTTATTAATATTGGTATCGTAATCATTTTTTCGTTTATTAAAAATGATTTGTTGGGAGATATTTATCCCGATTGGTTTCAGTTTACAATTGAAGTCGGTGTAATAACCTTTTTAATCTTACTCTTCGGCGAAATTTTACCCAAAGTATACGCCAACCGAAACAATATCAAATTCGCAAAAATGGTGGCACGACCGATTCATTTTCTAAATGTGATTTTGTCGCCCATCAACATGCCGATGCGAGCCGTGACGATTTATTTTGAAAATAAATTAGGCAAACAAAAGACAAATATTTCCGTAAATCAATTGTCGCAGGCTTTGGAATTAACGTCTTCGGATGATACAACCGACGAAGAACAAAAAATTTTGGAAGGCATTGTTTCATTTGGAAATACAGATACGAGTCAGGTTATGAGTCCTCGAATTGATGTATTTGCTTTGGAAATTGATGAATCCTTTAAAGAAATTTTACCCAAAATTTTAGACAAAGGTTATTCCAGAATTCCGGTGTATCGAGACAATATAGATCAGGTGGAAGGCGTTCTGTATGTAAAAGATTTGTTGCCACACATTGACAAAACCGATTTTAATTGGATAACCTTGCTCAGAGAACCATTTTTTGTGCCAGAAAACAAAAAGTTAGACAACTTGCTGAAAGATTTTCAAGGTATGAAAAACCACTTGGCGATTGTTGTTGATGAATACGGCGGAACATCCGGAGTGATAACATTGGAAGATATTATCGAAGAAATTGTGGGTGATATAAGCGATGAGTTTGACGACGAAAACATCAACTATTCGCAAATTGACGACAAGAATTTTCTTTTTGAAGGAAAGATAAACCTGAAAGATTTTTATAGAATTGTGGATGTTGACGAAGATTTATTTGAAGATAAAAAAGGCGAAGCCGAAACCTTAGCCGGATTTATTTTGGAAATCATCGGAACATTTCCCAAAAAGGGACAAAAAATCTTTTTTGATAAATGTTTGTTCACCATTGAATCGGTTGACAAAAAACGAGTAAAACAAATTAAAGTTACCTTAGATGCATAAATCGATTGTATATTTCGGATTCCTATTTCTCTTTTGTTTATTGATAGGATGCAAAGAAGACGTTTTGCCAAAGCCCTCTGCTCAATTGCGATTGGATTATGAAATGGCAAATTACATGCAATTTGATAGTCCGTGTGACTTTAACTTTGATCATAACACAGACACTAAAGTAAATGTGAAAGACAATTGCGAGGTTACGATTCAGTATCCTAAAATGAAAGCTACGGTTTATTTAACGTATCGAAAAGTAGAGAACAACATTGATGCTTTATTGAAAGACGCTCAGAAACTTACCTACGAGCACGTAATCAAAGCCGATGATATTGTAGAAACGCCTTTTGTCAACACGAAAGACAAAGTCTACGGAATGTTTTATCAAGTAGGCGGAAATGCCGCGACCAATACACAATTTTATTTAACAGATAGTATTCAACATTTTGTGACCGGATCGGTGTATTTCTATGCTAAACCCAATTTTGACTCGATTATGCCGGCGGCGAGTTACATTAAGGATGATATGCAGACGTTGATGGAGACGATGCGGTGGAAGAAGTAATGTAGCAATTAGGCAATGTGTCAATTGGGGAACGTGGCAATTAGTCAATTATAAAATTCATTTTAATAAAATAGGTAAACCTTTGTAGAGTTAAACTTCTACAAAGGTTTTTTTAATTGTAATTATTGTTAAAAGCGACAAGCTAAAACCTTATTGAGCTTTTTCAAATCTACTTCTTAATTATTTTTTTCTCAAATATACCTGCCGAACTTTTTATACGAAGTAAATAAATTCCGGTCTTTAAATCCGCAACCTCAATAGAAGTAGTAGTTGCTTGTAGCTTTATGCTGTGCAATAATTGCCCCTGCATATCAAATAGTTCAGCGACTGTGTTAGTATCAGTTGTAAATGAGTCGGATAGTGCTAATAACAATTGTTCGCGACAAGGGTTGGGATAAACCGAAACTTTTTCAATAGCATTTTCAACGACTGATAAAACAACGTTACAAACTTCGTTTACCACTACCGGAGTAAGCCGTTGAGTAATTGTTCCATCGCCCAGTTGGCCCGAGTTATTATTGCCAACCGCATAGACAGTGCCATCGTTATCAAGAAAAAGTGAGTGACTTCCGCTTGCATCAATCGCACTAATTCCTGTGAGTCCGGGAATAATAAAGGGAATACTTTTGTTAATGGTGGTGCCATCGCCCAGTTGACCGAAAGTATTCGCTCCACATGCCATAACCGTACCATTAGTATGCAGGAAAAGGGAATACAAGAATCCACCGGATAATTTTGTGATTCCGCTTAGACCTGTTAGCTCAAACGGATTATAAATATAACTTCCTACATCAAAATTACCAAGCTGCCCAAAAGCGTTCGAGCCAACACCCCAAACCTTGTTGTCATCCTTTAGGAAAAGAGAATGCGTGCCACCTGCCGATATAGCAGTTATTCCACTCACTCCTTCAATTTCTATCGGAGTGGTTACGCCATATAAAGGTTGTTCTCCTATTTGTCCGTAATAATTACCACCGGTCGCCCAAACGGTACCATCATTTTTTAAGAAAAGTGAATGGAACTGCCCCACACTGATAGCGGTAATCCCTGTGAGACCTAACATTTGCACAGGCGTAGTTTTACTGTCGTTAGTTCCGTCACCTAGTTGTCCTGTGGAATTATTCCCTACTGCCCAAACCGTTCCATCATTTTTTAGGAAAATAGAAAAGTCCATACTGGCGGCTATGTCTGTAATTCCCGTGAGTCCTACTACTTGCACCGGAGATGTTGTACCGCTAGTCGTTCCATCGCCAAGTTGTCCATTGCCGTTACCGCCAACAGCCCAAACCGTGCCGTCATTTTTAAGGAAAAGGGAATGAAAATACCCTGCATCAACAGCGATTATCTCGGTAAGACCAACAGCCGAAATAGGTGTGCTATGATCACCAAAAGCTCCAATACCAAGTGCTCCACTGGTGTTAGACCCTACACTTTGTGGTGTTCCGCTGATGCAACGATAAACAGAATGATTAAATCCTGCAGCAATTGTTTGAGCACTGATAGTAGTGCTTGTGCTTGCAAAAAAGATAAGTACGGCATTAAGAATAAGGGTAAGTTTTCTTTGTTTCATATCCTTTTAAAATGAGTTATAATATCGATTGGTAAACTTGGGTTTATTTGCCTAATTGATTTTTCAAATATAACAAAAGATAGTTTACATCAGTAAACCGACTTTTAATTTATTGTAAATAGAAGGTTGTATTAGGTTTAGTAAAAGGAATCAATATTTGCTTCGAAGTCGTGAGACTTCGAAGAGCATCATAGCATTAAGGAGATTTCGGGTAGCTGGTGTTGATTGAGAAAAGGTCATTTCCGGGAGTATCGCTACTACTAACCAGAGGAATAAGTTGTAATATAGGTTGGTGTTCATTCTGGTTTAGGATTGAGATTTGGTTTGAATGATTTGTATCGTTGAACATCGTGACAATAAGAAGACTTCGAGTAACTGGCAACTACTTTTTCAGCGTGCTGTAATAAATCGTTCTACAATAACATAAGAATTAAAAAAACTTTCTTTGTAATGAATAGTTACTACAAATTGATTAGTATTCTTCTCAATCTTTTTTAAATCGTCAGACCACCCTGCAATGTAATGATTCGTGTCTTTAAATTTAAAGTAATAACCTCTTGATTTTCTGCTTTGAGAGATTTTTGTTATTTCACAGTTTTCAATTAAAATGGGTTTATCTTTAGAATAGTAGTTTTTGTTATAAAAATTAACAAGATACATAAATACCAAGCTAAGGGCAAATGAACCTAACAACAAAACAGCTATGATTTCTAAAGGCTTCATTTTTAAATGAATTTTTTTGTAGAAAAAAATGAACGTGGTTAGAAACAAAATGATCACAAAGGAAATAGTCTCTACAGTAAGCTTACCGGTATATATAATTGATTCTGATTGTTCTCTCGAGAATAGTAAGAAAACGATAAGGCCTATTAAAATTATATAACTTGATTTTGATTTCATTCATTATTTTATATTACCACTTATAAGTTTTATTTATTCGCTGCCTAATTCATCCTTAGTTAAGTAGATGTACGACAAACTGTTTCCATCACCTCCCATATAGGCATCATTCGCCATAGTTAACTTTAGTTCATTGAAAAAATAGTTTCCCTCATCATTTTCAAAGTATGGATAGTGTAATTTTTCAATTACTCTATTGATATCTTCTCCTATCGCGATTTTTGTATTTCCAATAGTTAATTCAATTCCCGTGTGAAATTCTATTTCGCTAAGTTGGTTTTCTTCGTCATAAGTAAAAAAAAACAAATTTTCCTCATTTTCAAAGTCTTGATAAATATCTCTTTTTTGAATTATATTGAAAGATGTATCTCCATCTAAAAAAGCAGAGTTATCAAACTCTTTATCATCATCCTTATGACTTTGTTTAAGTTTAACTCTTACATTTTCACGAGATTCGTTCCAAAGAATTTTTTCAGAATGGATTTCGACTCCTAAATTTGGCAAATAGGTAACTTTCATTTTTTTAATATTGATAGTATTTATACTGATGACGGCTTGGCGATTTGGCGGAAATGCAGCATAAAAGTGCAATAGCATTACTGCCGTTATACCTTGCACAAATGTTTGATACAACCAAACCAATGTCGCCTGCAGTTAATTTTACCATTCTCTCCATTCTTCGGTAAGGTCAATATTTTGCTCGATTTCAAGTCCTGTCTTTCTTACGACACCGTTAATAAAGTCGCATAATTCTTCTCTTTCCAAAGTTTCAATAAAACTGTTATGTTTCTCATTTATTTTATTGATGGCAAGTACTATTTTTTTAATAGAGTTATAAATAGTTATAGCTCTTTTTTTATTTGTTAGTTCGGTTAATGTCTGTAAATAATCTTTCAACAAACTTTCAACTGCATTTATTCCTTTGTCTGTAAACACATTGTCACCTTCATCTTTTCTTCGCTTCCATTCAGTTGTGGGTAATTTATTTAAATACGCTAAGATTAAAGTATTGTTTTCAGGTTTAATATGCTTGTTTTGTTGGTTTAGATATTTTTTAAGTCTAATTTTTTCTTTTTCTTTTAATGTCAATTTCAAAATACGCACCCAAATAAGTTTATATTCTGGGCTTAATGCTGTCAATATTCTGAAATCATCAAATTGTGTCCACCAACAATAGCCGTAGGAATTAGGGCTTTTTTCATAAGGTTTTTTTCCAAGTTTTTGCAATACAGTTTCTTGGTTGTCGCCTAGTAAAAGTCCAAAAGGTAAATCAACCACAGCTGGCTTTTTGTTTTCTAAAAAGTCATTATCTACTGTAATTTCATCCAAAAAAAGTTCATTGTCTGAGGTTTCATATCGCAAAGCGGGTTCACCATAGTCAAGTACATGTCTATAATAACCATCAAAGTTTAAATAAATACCATGTTTCTCATTATCTGAACTGGTGTCGTATGAATTGCCTTGAGAATCTAATTTTCTTTTGGGTGAGGCCGGTAAATCAAACTTTTTCATAAAAAGGCTAAGGTCTTCTGATAAAATTGATTTTCCGATTAAATCTGTCAATATTATTTTTGTCATTGTGTTGTCATTTTTATTTGCAGATAACGGTTCGGGGCTTTGCGTTCGGGCGGTAAATCGAAACACAAAAGCGGATAGTAGTACTAAAGTTTATTATCTTCAATATCTTTAATAAATTTCTCGTCAGAACTCAATATTGTCAAAAATTCAAAGTCACAAAAGTAAAAATTTTTCAACCCATTTTGTTGCAGTATACGCTCACGATTATGCTGGGGTAAATAGTCAATCGAAAGCGAAGATGGTACAGGTTTGTCAAATTGATATATTCTTAATTGGTTTGTATTTAGGTCCAGTATTTTCTTTAGCCCGTTTAAATCTGTCAAAATATCAAATTCCATATTTCTCACTTCTAACTCTTCAAAAGTTTCATTATTTTTCATTTTAATGTCCGTATTCCACCACGCAATGCTTTCATTTGGCATAAATTTATGAATGAAAATATGATTGCATTCTTTGTTAATTAATGACCATATTTCTTGGTTTGAGTTGATGTTAATAGTAATTTCTTTCATTTTGATATTTTCTTTTCCTAGGTGTTCTGATAAACTTTCGCATAACTTATCGCCAACCCCTACAAACATCCGCACATACACCTCCTTTTAGCTGTATAACCCAAAGTTCACCTCGTGTTAACCAAACCCAAATATATCCTTTTTTCCTTTCATTTAAAAGTGGCTTGTACTGAAATAGGTTTACACAAAAAAAAAGTATAAAATCAGAACAAAAATTATTATCACCCCAATCCAACCCCCAATCTTGTCATGCTGAGGCACGAAGCATCCCACACATCGGCACATCACCCAATTGCCCAATTGACTCATTGACACATCACCCCATCGACACATTACCAACGTCCAGTTCCCATCTCGTCTCCCCCTCCTTCGGAGGGGGCCGGGGGGAGGATAAATCAGATCCTTTTTCCCTTTAATTTAAAACTAGTTAGTTTTGATTTTTCAAAAATCACTTGCTAAAAATGGAATGATAATTTAATTCGAAGTCGTGTCCCGATAACGATCGGGATCAAAGAGCATCATACCATTAAGTAGACTTCGAGTAGTTTGGAGATAACGGGGGTTTTGCAACAGTTAAGGCTGTTAGTGGATGTATTTTATTTAGTTAATTTTATTTTATTTTTAATCCATATGTACTCATTAATAATTTTAAAATTTTTGTCGGGATTATTAATGTTGAATTAATAATCCCTGTATTTTTATCAAAATCAATCGTGAAATCGGACTTATTATTTTCTTCACTTTCCGAAAAAGTAAAATTTAAATTAGTATCTAATGATTTAACTTGAACAGAATTAAAGTAGTTTTTAAATCCTTCATAATCTTCGGATAATAAATAGTAGCTTAATTTAAGAAAACTTACATTAATTAGATTTGAACTTTCTAAATCGGATGCTTTTAGACATAAATCTAAATATTTCATCACATTTTCAAGTTGATTGTTTTTTAATAAAATAGTTGATTTTAAATAATAGGGGTTAAAAGTAGTTGGATTCAGAGCAATTTTTTTGTCTAGGTATAGTTCGCCTTTTATTGGTTCATTTAAAAAAAACAGAGAAGTATAAAGACCGTCTAAAATTGAATGCTCAAAGTCTTTATTACATTCAATTACTTTAAAACTGTTTTCAACAACTTTCTCATACATTTTATTATCAAATTCATATTGCAAAATTTTTGAGTAGTATTCAATATTACATTTATCTATTTCAATAATTCTATTTAAGTCTTCGTATTCTTTATCTTGTTTACCAATTTGAGAAAATAAAACTGCCCTTAATTTAATATTTTCTACGGTATAATTTAATTGTATAATTTGATTTTGCACTTCGATTGCTTTTTCATTATCCTTATTGTAGTTGTAAAATGCGACTAGACAATTTAATAATTCCAAATTGTTGGGATTATTCTGTAAACTATTTTTAATTTCATTTATTCCATTTTCACTTCCTTGATAAGCATAGATAATTCTTGAAAAATCTATAATTGCATAAATATCATCTGGTTTTAATTTTATATACTGTTTATAATAAGATATACCTTCATCATATTTTTTGTTATTACATAATCGAATGGCTAAATAAAGTATCATTTCATTGCTTTGAAACTGCTTGTGAATTATGTATTTTTCTAATAATCTTGTAGCTTCTTCCTGTTTTCCCAAACAATCATTAATGTCGCAAAAATTCGCCATAATATCATCTTGTATAGTCGCGTCTACATGTTCAATTATTAGGTCTAGATTGTTCATTGCATCATTACACTTATTAATAAAAAAAAGAATTTTTATTTTTTGAAGTAAGTAAGATCTATTTAAACTATCAGATAGTAAAGCACTATTAATTGATGTTAATGCTTGTTGATACTCTTTTGAATCAGTTAATTTTATTGACTCATCATAATATTTTTTTGAATCAATTTGTCCTAATAGTGTGGATGAAATAAATAGTAATAAAATGGCAAATATTCTTTCCATTGTTAAATTCGTTTTTTTGCGGTTAATATATACATTAACTTTTTGTGTCTTCAAGAAGTGGCGATGAACCAAGGCCAAGCCTTATCAAATATTACCAAAATTTTAAATTAAAAAACTTTCGAATTTCAAATAAATTCTATGCATCGCCATTTCTTGCAACCGCTCTTACCTCCGGTAATTATCATTACCAATTTCAAGTTTCTATTCCTCTGGTTGAGTCAGTTCAGGTGTCTTTTTTAAAGGATAAGCTTTGTGTGATTCTGCAAATGGTACATCCCTGCTCATTTCTATCAGAGTTTCTTTCTTGCCTTCCTCACATTGGTATTTCATTATCTCTTTCAAAACTCTATTTCTAATTCTTTTTTGTTCACTATTACTCAGAAGAGGGTCTAAACCCGTTAAGGTTTGGTCTGCTATTTTTTCATTATATACCACCCGAATAAAATACCTGTCGCAACCTATTATCTCTTCTGGTTCTTCTTTAAAATAAAGGATGTAAGCAGGTTTAATAAAATGATTTTTTACATCTTCCAAATTGGAAAGTAATTTTGGCTCTTTTATACTATCAATAGAATATTCTTGACAAATTTTCTTCCAAGCTAAACTATCTAAACAAGTTGGAGCCATGCTGCCAATTTCTGAAGTCTCTGAATTAGCAAATTGACAACTAGTAAGAACTAACATTGTCAATGGTAGTAGGAGTGTCGAAATTTTAAACAACCTTTTTTTCATTTAAACTAATATGCGACTTATAAAGTCATTTCCTATTTAGTCTTTGTAATAGTGGCGGTAACTTATTGTCAACCCCTAAAAACCTCCGCATATACACCTCATTTTAGCTGTATAACCGAAAGTTCACCTCGTATTAACCAAACCCAAATATATCCTTTTTTACTTTCATTTAAAAGTGGCTTGTACTAAAATAGGTTTACACAAAAAAATAGGATAAAATCAGAACAAAAATAATTATCACCCCAATCCAACCCCCAATCTTGTCATGCTGAGGCAGGAACCATCCCCACACATCGACTCATCGCCCCATTAACCCATCGTCCCATTAACCCATTACCACATCCCACATCCCCGAACCACAAACCCCTTCTTTTCTACATTTTATCAAGTAAAAAGGATAATTCTCGATCACTTCTGTGGTTTCAAAAAGTCCTACATTTCCAAATTCTTCCGTTATGGCTTCTATGTCATAAAAGAAAAGTTGCACTCCACCAAACATTTCAAATCTGTCTTTGCCTATGCAAGTTCCTTGTCCATAAGTTGTGGCTTGCTTTGTGATTGCTGTAAAGACCATAAAGCCGTTATCGGCAAGTTGGCTGTAACAGTCTTGGATTAGTTTTAATCGTTCATCCTCGTCTAACAAGTAAACTAGTCCGTAACAATAAATCCCGTCATACAAAACCTTGTCAAAAGGCATTTCTGTAACAGAACCATGATAAATTGTGATCTCGTTTCCAAAATGTTGGTGGGCTAAAGCGATTGCAGTTCTTGAAATTTCAATACCTGTTACTTTCATTCCATTTTCAATAAAAAGTTGAGCATTCCGTCCATAGCCAATTCCCGGAATTAGAACGTTTTTCACTCCTTTCGATACAAATAAATCGTTTGTCAATACAGTAGATTTTGCAGGCTCAAATCCCCACATTTCTCCTTTGTCTTTAAAAGCTTCTTCCCAAAATTCTGTCATAGCGTATCGTTTTGTATACAGATGGCATCGTCCAAAATGGCACATCTAAAGCCCAAATTAGTTACAATTTCTAAAATGTTTTCTGATTTAATTTCATCGGCTTCTATTCGCAAAATGGTGTGTCCGCAAGGAAAAGGATAGTCGGTTTCATTCAAGTCAAAACTTATTTTCAAAGCAGCATTTTCGTTTTGAATAAGGCTTAAAATTTTGTCTGCTTGATTTTTGTTTCGAATGTCTGTAATAAATACTTCTACCATAAAATTAAAATTGTTCATTTACTAATTCTCCATTGGCTACTGCACCTGCAATGCTTCCACTTGAAACAGCATTCGCCACTGAACGCATCATATTCGAGTTGTCGCCACAAACATAAATATGCGGCACAGTTGTTTTCTGAAAAGCATCAATGCTGATATAGCCGTGTTCGGTAAGTGCACAACCCAATGAAACTGGAATATCCGAATGTTGTGTAAAGGGAAGTGCTCCATAGGCAACAGCAAAGGATTTTTTCTTCCCGTCACTGAAAATGATATGCTTTAATTGCCCATTTATATGTTCAATTGCTGAAATTTTAGATTCAATAATTTGTATGTGGTGTTTGTGGAGTTTCTCTAATTGTTCCGCATTAAAATCTGCTTTTCCGTTAGTTAAAATCGTAACCCTATCGCTGAGGTTATTCACCATTGAGGCCAAGTGAAACGCTTTTTGTCCATTGGCTATAATGGCTGTATTTTGATAACGATGTTCGTAGCCGTGACAGTAGGGGCAATGAATGATGGAAATTCCCCAACAGGCTGCAAACCCTTTGATATCAGGCATCGTGTCTTTAATGCCAGTGGCAAAAATCAATTTTCTCGCTGTGAATTTGTCTTGTGAACTGGTTGTTATTTCAAAGCCATTTTCTGTTTTCACACCAGTTGTAGCAACACCGTTATAAAAGGTAAGAGTTTCATATTTTTCTAATTGAGTTTTTGCGAGGTTTGAAATTTCGTGTGGTGTTTTTCCGTCTTGCGTTAAAAAGTTGTGTGAATGTGGCGTTTGACTATTACAAGGTTTTCCACTGTCAATAATTAAAACATTTCGCAAAGAACGTCCCAGTGCCATGGCAGCAGAAAGACCTGCGTAACTGCCACCAATTATGATTACGTCAAAATTCTTGTTGTCTGTCATTGTGTTATTTTTTATAAATGATGTCAATGGAAGTGGCAAAGCAAAGGCAGTGATGGCCAAACTACTTTTTTGTATAAATTTTCTTCTTGAAGTCATTTTGATACTTTTTGATTTGACAAAGATAAAAATTTTTATTGTTAATGCGACTTTATCGCAATAAATTATCGCAAACTTGTCGCATTAATTTTTTTGTTTAATTTTGTACTATGATCAAACGTAGAAATACCGCAACACAAGAGGCTGTCTTGTCTGTCTTAACAGGCAAAAGAAGGGCAATGAGTCAAGATGCTATTGTAAAGCAATTGAATATTAATGCTGACAGAGCTACTATTTACAGAATTTTAAATCGTTTTTGTGAAGATGAGATTGTCCACAAAATTGTAGCGGACGACGGAAAACAATATTTTGCTGTCTGTGTAAAATGTGAGGAGATGCCATCAAACGAAAACCATTTTCATTTTCGTTGCACAAAATGCGAAACGATTGAGTGCCTACCAACACGCGTGGAGTTTACTGTTCCTGAAAAATATGTTGTCCAACAAATGAACTGTGTCTTGGTTGGCATTTGCAAAGAGTGTTCGTTGTAGGGCGTCGCTCTAAAATTTGCACCGCTACCCCACGAATCCCTCCGGGTGGTATAAATTAATCGTATACTTTTATTGGCCTCCAAACCATATAAAACCAATTTATTTAACATTCCCATAAACCACAAAATAAATAGGGTAGTGTCTTACCAACCGGAAAACCTAACCCCATTTACAAATTGTTCCATTTCCCCCATTACCACAACCTAACACCCAATCGTGTCATGCTGAGGCACGAAGCATCCCACACATCGACACATCGCCCAATTGACACATCACCCAATTGACACATTGACAAATTGCCCAATTGACACATTCCCCCATCACCACAATCCAACCCCCAATCTTGTCATGCTGAGGCACGAAGCATCCCACACATCACCCAATTGACTCATTGACACATTACCCAATCGACACATTATCAACGTCCAGTTCCCATCTCGTCTCCCCTCTCCTTTGGAGAGGGGTCGGGGGTGAGGTTAAACAAATCCTTTTTCCCTTTAATTTAAAACTAGTTAGTTTTGATTTTTGAAAAATCACTTGTTGAAAAAGTAATGCTAATTTGCTTCGAAGTCATGACTTCGAAGAGCTAGGTTATATCTATATTATCCACAAAAAAGTAATCATAATTTAAATATCTGAAAAACATAATAATAATTTAACTTTACAGCACAATCATTAGATAATATTCAATCATGCCCGTTAAAGTAAAGAATAAACCAAGTAATAAGCATATTGAGAAAGATGCAAATGGCATAATTACGAAAAAATTAAGAAATCTGTTTTTGACAAAGAATCTAGAACTTGGAGAAAATTCTACTTCAGCGAGCCAAGACTGGGGTACTGATTTCTATATTGAGGTTTTGAATCGAGATAAAAAAAATAAACGAGAAATGCTTTTTCTTCTTCAGTGTAAAGGAATGGATAAAAGCCCAAAAATACTGAAGACGGAAAATTATTTCTCGTTCACTATGTCGCTTCGTCATGCAAATTATTTTTATTTCGAACTGTCCGAACCACTGATATTTATTGTTTGTGATATTAAAACTGAAGATGTTTACTGGTATGCTGTGCAATTGGATACAACGTTAAAAAATAGAATCGTTGATCAAGTAAATTCCAAAAGGAAAACATTACAAATAAAAATTCCGGCTGAAAATATTCTAAACGAAGATAATTTTGAAAGGCTTTTAACTGATATAGGAGAATCCCAAAAAGCACAGCTACATAAAAAGAAAGAACAAATTAATTTAAAGGCGAATTACAGCAAAGTTAATGATGAAATATCCAATCTAAATATAATTGATGGTTTAATTAGATTAACTGAAATATTTGCAGGGATAAATGTTTTTCCGCAATCGATAATAAATAAACTGAAAGTATTTACTGGCTCGGAAGGAAGTTTATATGGAGAAACACTGTCTACAGACAATGAGAAATTTTACGATTTTCTTGACAACCTAATTGTTGACGATAATATTTTTCTTCTAAAAAATAAGAATGTCGAATATGCTGGCGTAGATGAATTTCAGAAAAAAGTTCGTCATATTATTAGTTTCCTAAGAGTTAACTGGATTACACATGTAACTTGGAAAGGAAAATCGAACCTCAAAAGTGAAAAAATCTGTGTACACAATTTGTTTGTGTCGAAAGGATGTGACTGTGAAAGATGTTCGTACAGCAAGTTAAATTTTCCAAGAGCAGTAGAACTACTTAAAAGCGACGAAGAATTAATAGAAAATGAATTTAGATTAAGAAAGGCATACACTTTTTATCTAATGGCAGATATGGAGAATTCATATAAAGAACATAAAAAGATAATTGATCAAGTTAGTATAGGAAAAACGCCAGGAATTTACATTGTCGCAAAATATAATTTACTTCAATTAAAAAGAATGGTTGATTGGCAGTATTTTGGAGAATCACGTAATGAAATCTTGAGAGAATTAAAAAATGAAACTTTTGCACTTGATGAAATTCTAATGCCAGAGCATTATATAGATATTTTTAAACAAATAAGCGAAAATAGATTTGTCAATAATACTATTTTAGATATAGACAATAAATTAACTGATATAAGAAAACAATGGTACAGCGATCAATTTGGAGGTAGCTCAACAAATAGTTATGCTCGAAACTTAATTATTGAATTTTTACGCTCTTACAATTTTGTTGAATATAATCATCTTATTTACAATGAGTATCGTGAATTCGAGGTGCTTGCAAATAAAATGCTTGAAGGCATATTAGCACTTTACGCAATTAATAATCCAGCTTCTTCAAAATATGAACATTTTGGATATACAATAATCAATATGTGGCTTTTCCATGCTGAACCAAGTCATATAAAACATTTATTAAGAAGGTACGATATAAAAGTTCTCGACTTGGAGTTCAGTGATATCGAATACGACATATTGAATGAATATATTAGTAATCTAATTAATTCTTCAAGTATAATTTATGAAAATTTCAAAAAGGAGAATTACACCCATAATGACAAAATACGGAAGCTTTTGCAAAACTATCTCCTAATTCTAGCCGTAATAAACTTAACTCAAGAACAAAAAAATAATTTATTGGGAAAATACTTAATTCTTGTTGACGTATTAGGAGAGTGGTATTTTACTGCATTTGATTACTTAGACTACTATGTGCATTACAATGACAATGTCAGTTGTGAGAATCTTGAGCGGATTATTATTTTGATAAAAAAATATGAACAATTTCATCATGACATTTTTCCTGATTCAATTAAGTTAATATGTGAAAACTTTGAAGAACCATACCAACGGGAAATGGCTTTAAAACAGTTACTAGAAATTGATGAGTTTTCTATTGATGACTTTATTGATAGAAATAAATTTTCCGATTTACCATTTCTCTTCAACTTGTTGACTGTCGAAACAAAGACCAAACTCAAAGACTCTCTAACCTCGAAATTAAATGATGACTTTGACAGCGAACTATTTTATCTGTATAGCATTTTAGATGTTCTTGATTTCAATCCGGATTTCTTAAAACAATTTGTAGAACTAACCCCAGATTACACATTCAAAAAAACTGGACACGAATTTATGAGCGGACGCAAAGAACGGAAAAATTATCACTTGGATAAAGTTCTAAATCTCATGTTCAAGTTTGATCTAGCGTTTACACCTGAAATTAAGGCACTTTCTAATAGGGCGATTGATAAAAACTACTACGATTGGATTATGGACATTGATGGGTTTGATTATTCCAAATTTAATTCATATTGGATTTTATATTACAAGACAGAATCTTATTTTAAAGCGTTTAAAAAGAGTGAAAAATTAAAGTACGAACTGAGAAAAGCTTTAAAAAATAAATACATCGAAGGGGTCGCAAAAATCCTAATTAGCAATTTTGATTAAATAAATTAAAAATAATTAACACTAATAATAAACATGGAACCTGTAACTACAACAGCAATCATTTTACTAGGCAAGCATTTAGCAGAAAAAGGTTTGGAAAAAGCTTTTGATACCACCGTTGGTGAAATTTCAAAAAATGCAGTCAATTGGGTTAAAAATCTATTTACTAAAGACGAATCTGTAAAAACAGAACTGGTAGAACTTCAAGAAAAACCAGAAAGCATAGCTCGTCTGAACGCAGTAAAGGCTATAATTGAAAGAGATATTGAAGATAATCCTGATTCTGAAAAATACCTTCAGGAAATTTATGATAAGCTGTTGAATATCAATATAAATATTACAAATAGCAAGAATATTAATACCGGCAATATAAACAGCGGTGGTGGGAATATACAATTGGGCGACAATTATGGAAATAAGTAACACAAATTTTGGAAATATAGATTCTAATGGTGGCAACGTTAATCTTGGAAATACTTATGTAAATAATGTTTTCGAAGGATTAGGACAACTACTAATAGAATATCGAGAGCAATTGAAGAATATTGAAACTTTGACAAACCAATTCAAAGTTAAGACTGCATTGACATTGTTAATTGAACTGGAAAACCGTGTCCAAGAAATTGAAATCGACGACAAAAATAAAATTTTAGGAAAGATTAATTTTCTTAAAGGTGTTTGCAAACGCGAACTTCCTGAGTCAAAAACAGAAAATGCCGCAAAAGACTTTATTACTGCCTACAATTATTTTAAATCTGATATCAAGATTCGAGATCGTGCCTGTGTAGAATACCTGAACTTACGGGAGGTCGAAAGGGCAGTTGAGTTTGCTGACGAAATATTATTGACCGATGAATATAACGTGTCAGCGTGGTATGTAAAAGCAGTAACTGCTACAGATTTGAAATTATTTATATTGACTATCCCAAAAGTAATAATTGAAGAATATAACTTTCGATTAAGTTTAATACATCATATTGTATTGACTGGAAATCTAAAATTATTTGAAGATTTAGCAGAGTATCACTTAACACTGGACATAGATTTTCCACGATATAAAGAAGTAACATTTAATGCACTTGAAGCTTGGCGAGTTGCGACCGACTTAGCCATTAACAAAGTGTTTAACGATTATCCTTTGAGATATATAAATGGTAACAACTTTATCCTTGAAGATAATCCAACTGTGAAAATTGTATTTGATTTATTATCAGTTTATGTCACAAAATTGGAAAATACCGAAATTGGCGATTCGATTCTCCATCAGCAATTTTTTTTAGCATATTTCGGTTATCTGCTTACAAACGATGGAGATTATCTAAAGTCATTAAAATCCATATTTCCTAAATTAGATCAGAAATTTTGGTTCTATGTTTTTAGCTATTGTCAAATATTAAACCATAGTAAAGAGTATGAAGAATCTTTAAAACAAGTTTTGGTTTACGAAACAAATGGTGGTGAAATGCAAAGTGAAGTCTATCTTTTTAAATCCGCACTTTATCATCTAACGGGACGTGGCTCAGAAGTAATAGACATTTTTTCTGATTATCTCAATTCCATTGATGTTATTGATGAAAGAAATGGGTTTAATATCATTAATGCCTTTCTTAACATTTTGTATAAGAAAGTTGATGAAAGCGTTTTGGATTCGCAGCTTGAAAGAATAAAGCAAAAACTGTTCAAAAGCGAACAATTAAAATCACTTTTAGAGATTACAATTAAAGTCCGATATGTGAAAAACTTCGATACTGAAGAAATTTACGGCGAGTTAGCAAACTTACAACAATTTCAGGGTTTTGATGTCAACTGGCGTAATCTAATCGCCGAAAATTTAAACACGATTGGCAAAAGAAAAGAAGCAATTATCCATTTAGAAAATTATGTGGATAAGACACAAATTAACGAAACTCTAAGGTTTTTCATAATACTTTTACATCAGCAACTAACCGACAAAAATGATCAAGAAAAAGGTAGATATAATGAACTGTTAGAACTATTAAAATTTTGGCGACTATATTCCAAATACCCTGACGAAACTCTCTTACAGTTTGAACATAATCTATATACAGAAATCAACGACTTAGCGACAATCGAAGAAATTGATGCATATTTATACAGTAACTTTCCGTATAATGAACAGTACATTCTTATTTATCTTAATGTATTGGAACGCCGCAAAAATTTTGAAAAGATTAAAGAGGTTTCCGACAATATAACTTGGGATATCGAAAATGAACGGTTTGGAGTTACACTAAGTGTTGTACTTATGCGTACTAAGGTGGACGTAGAAAAAGGATTCAAGATTCTATACGCACTGGCTTCAAATCCAAATAACATAGTTGCTAGAAAAAACTATTTTGCGAGTTCATTGGTTTTAAAAGAAAAGCAATTCTTTGTAAGGTATGAGAAAGTAGAAATTGGCCATTGGGTTACTTATCTTGTTGGTGATAAAAAGGAATACTTAAAGATCGAACGCGATACAGGTCTTCAAAAGGAGTTTATTGGCAAAAAGTCTGGAGAAATTTTTACAACTGTTACAGGTCTTTCTGGGAAGATGATTTCTATAACGATAGTAGAGATCCTCAATGACGCTTGGCATTTATTCCGAATGATTCAAGAAGAAGCTAATAATCCTATAAACGAACTAGGTTTTGAGTCTGTACAAATGCCAACCAATCCAGAAGATTTTGAAGCTTTCCTAAAATCTCAATTTGGAGGATTAGGCACAAAAGAGAAGGAAATAAAGGATGTTGCAATGGAGGATTATTTCAACTATCGAATTGGATTCTCCGAAATATCTCGTTCTGTTTTTCGAGAAAACTATATAAATGCCTATCTTCATCTAACAGGTGTTTTAGGGAATAGATTCACCACTATCCCTTCGCTTTTAACAAAAAAAATAACATCTGAACAAGTCACAGTATATGGTTTAGATTTCAGTACTTTACTTTTATTTTTCTTTTTAGAAAAGGAGTTTAGCTTCGAGTTTATCCACCGCTATTCGATTTCATACCTAATTAAAAACGAAATTGATCGAGAGATAGTTGAATTAGTAAACTCACCATCATCTCCGATGACTTTACAAATTACCACGCAGTTTATTCGAAAGTATGACACGCCAGAAGATTACAATCAGAAACGGATCGAGTTCTTACAATCATTACTTGATTGGATAGAGAGGAACTGTGATATAGATTTAGTTCCCGAAAAATTAAATTTGCTTCCAAAGTTTGACAACGAGCAACGGCTTGATGATATGATGAAGTTACTAGTTGACAACATTTGCATATCTGATCGGGAAAACTTTAAACTTATAACTAGTGATACGACATTATTTTTGTTCTCCCGACGTGGGAGTACATTTGGTAATATCGTTAACCCGGAAAAATATTTGAATGCTTTCTATCCTGAAAAATGCGATATTGAGTTTTATAGATTTTTATTAAAATCAAATTATATTGGAATAAATATCTCTTTGGAGACATTGAAAAATGAGTTTTATCAATACTTAAGTAACGGTCAAAATTATTACAATGCTTGTCTCGAAAATTTACAATATACAATTCATGGAAATCCACAAATTATAATCATGCTCAGTAAGTTTTTGAAGGAATTATATATTATGCAAGTTCTTACTTTAGAAAAGAAAAATTTATTTGCACATGGAATTTTAAGCAGAGCGGTTTATGGTATGCCAAGAGAAGTAATTGTCGCATTCAATCGACAATTATTAGTTGAATTTAGGTTAATGGGAAAATTTGGTGATGAAGTTATTTCTGTTTTAAGGAGCGTAACCCAATAATTGAAGAGTCATTCAACATGTGGTCGGGAGACGAAGAGTTGCGTGGCACTAAGTAGAATTCGGGCAGCAGGGTCCATCGCAGAACAACTTGCTATTAAAGAGCCTTCGTGGATCCGGTGAACTAATATTGTGCGTGAATGCTTTGTAGAGCTCAGGTCGAATCCTTGTTCTAGAACACTTTTAAATTTCTTAACGTCTGTAGTAGTCTAACAAAATTTCTTAATGTTTCAGTACTTTCAGTTTCTAGACCATCTGGGTCAAAATGCATAATATTATTTCTTATAATTCTTATTTTATCTAATTCAGAACAAAATATTTTTCTATCGATTGAAAGATTTAATTTTATCCAAATTTCTGGAACTTGACATATTCTTTGATACTCGCCAAATGTTAAATCTGCAACCGTTTCAATTTTTCTGTTTTCATCTTTTGAGTCTTTGCCATTTTCAAGTTCCACTTTATTTAATGATGCTAGAATCTGTCTTACATGATTTTCAATTTCGGCAACTAATAAAAATGGCTCTGTCAATTGTTTAAATTGTAAACTTAAATCACTTGCTGTTACAATTCCACAGATTTCATCTGCTTTGTTTTTTACTAAAATATAATCATGCTCTATGATAACTGGTAGAGCTTTAAATAAAGATGTTTCTTCTGAAATTAACTGGAAATTAGGTTCCATTAATTCTCGTACAATTATAGAGTTTTTTTTTACTGCTAATTTTTGACCAATAGATCTCCAACTAATTACACCTTTAAGCCCTCTCTTTTGCTGTTGCATTACTGGGAGTTGAGAGAAATCATGTGTCATCATTAAAGTAATTGCTTCTGAAAGTTCGCTATCGGGTTTTACAAAAATTAGCTCCTTATTTGCTGCTTCTAATCTCGAAATTCTATATGTCGGATCATCAAAATTCATTACTTCATCAGTTGATTTTTCAGCAATATTTTCAGGTTCATTAGTGTCATTATTGTTATCATGTTTTTTTTCGGGAGTAACTTTTCTGAATTCGATTAATGAGTCAATATATACACTGTTAAAATCAGGTAAAGTTTCTAATCCATTTTTTTTTAAATTATTTCTAATAACTGTTACGACCCACCAGCCCCTTCTCTGTGAACCCCAAAACCAATGAAGAAAATTTCGAACACTTATTGGTTCAACTTTTTCTCCTTTATCTAACTTTTGTTTAATCTCTTTTAGTTTATCTTGATACATAATTTTAGATTTTTGAGTAATATTGTTACCAACGTTTCTACATGATTGTCAACCATGCAGAAACTTTGATAGAAGCACTAAGCTTGATTTAACCACTGAACCCCCACTTTTTGTAGGTGCTATTGATGGCTGGCTTTCTTGCCCTATAATACTGTTCGTTCAATTGTTAGTGATAAAATTTTGTCTTGCAATAAATTTACTAATTCATCTGTATTTTTCAGGTCTTCAATTTCGGTTCTTGATAATAAAAGCACAGAAACTTTGTCCCTAATTACCGCATTTATTACTTCACTATGGGCATTACTTACACCGTCTGCAACTCCAGTAATACCACTCAAAGAGATTAATATGCCAGTAGAAACTCCGCAATCCCTTAATTTGTCAATAAACCACCGGACACCTCCACTACCCAATCTATTTGCTGTATTCTTACATTCTGCTATAATAACAAAATCAAGAAAGTATAAGTCAGAAATACGCTTATCATTTTTAAAAACTACATCTAGTTCGTGTGCTCGAACGCCGTCAAAAACATTTTTTTTATGAAAACGAACTCCTGGAACTTTGTCAAAAAGATAAACTGTAAGTTGCTCAAGAATATCGCCTTTGGCATCCACGGTTGGAGCAGTATCCGAATCATTTAACAGTTTTCTTATATGTACATTTGAATACTTTGCCATAACTAGTGTCCGTGTGCTATTTTATTTCTACTAGTAAGGATTACACTTTCAAAACTGCTTTCAAGTAAAGCATTTATGAAATCTTCAACATCATATGCGATTATTAATGGGTTTAGGGAAGATTTTAATTTGTGTCTTTTTCCCGTTTTGTCTAAATAAAGTAGTAATGCAACTCTTGCGTCAGAACTTTCTGCGTATCTTTTTATTTGAAACTCTGCTTTTTTAAAAGTTTCATCACTAAGTCTTCCAAACTTTGCTTCTACAATAATAGGATTGCCAATTATTCTTCCGAGTTTATCATTCCAAAGAGCAAAGTCAATACCTAAATCTGGCCCCCTGCTGTTGTCAGCATATTTTAAGTGGATGGTCTTGAATATTTCTTCTATGACATACTCCAATTCTCTCCCTTGCCCATTCTCCCTTATTCTCTTTGTTTGGTCAAGCAAAGATCTTAAGACTTCCTTAATATCATTATCATAATTCTCAACTTGCTTTTCAGATTGTCTTGTTACTCGTTTAGTTGGTTTTCTTTTTGCTCTGATTTCATCAAGAAAACCTAATAAAGTCATTTTCAAAAATTCTCTGTCGCTTAGGTTAGCGGTTAATGAGAGTTTATTGTCAATATAAAATGGAAGATTAGCTTCTTTGTCAATAATGATTAAAGATGGCTTACCTAGTCCTTCGCAAACCCCTATTTCATATAAAACATTCTTACTCTCTTTCGAAACTACAAAAACAGCAAAATCTGATTGTCTTAACTTCCTTTTCAAAATGTCTTGAATTGAACTTCCTATTGAAAAGTCGTATAAGTCGAAAGCCTCAACATTGTTTTCTGCTAAAACAGACCTTACTAAAGAGAGGTCTGTGTCGTATGAAGCTGATAGGAAACATTTTAATTGTCTATCCATTTTTATATTTTATTGTTAATTTTTGAGCCGTGTCGTTTTTTAAGTTTGCCACGAACTTATATATTGTCGCTACTTAATAACTTCCTTACATCAAAATATTCATTTTAAATCTCATTACTTTATTATTCAATTACATTGTTCCACTTTATAAAGAAAAAACCTTTGAATTTTTTTCATAACAAAACAAAACTATTCCAACCAAACTACTTTACGGATTCCCGTAAACTGCAAAAAAAATTAAATAGGGGGCATGTTGCCAATCGACAAACATCGTTTTTGGAAACACTAAGATATACAAAAACCATATACTTTTTACAAAAAGTACTTCTTCATCGAATAATTTCTAAAGTTATAAGACAATATACAACAAAAAATGCATTTAATTAAGAAATGCATTAGTGGGTATTTTTAATAATATGAAGACTATTTGTTGAGGAGCTTCTCTAAATAAGCAACTTTGTCCTTTTCTGCTTGAAGTAAAGCTTTATAAAGTTCTTTATTTTCTTCAAAGACTTCTATTAATTTCTCTATTGGATTAAATGTGGGTTGATAATTAAATAAGGCTCCATTATCATGATTATGAACAGTGTTACCAATAATATTAAAAACAGCTTCTTCTGAAAAATTCTTTAATACTTCGGTGTTTACATCCAAAGCTTTCGCAATTTCTACCAATTTATCATCCTCAATACTTTCACTATTCTCAATATTCGAAATCGTCTGTTGGCTCACACCAATAGCAAAGGCCAAAGCTTCTTGCTTCATACCTCTAAGTTCACGAATGCGGCTAATGTTCCGCCCGATGTGTTTGGGTTTGGCTGTTGTATTCATAAGCCAAATATATAAAAATGTTTGCAATCGTCCATGGCCAAAAAGGAAAAAATGAGTGGTAAAAAACAAAAGTGGTTGGTATTATACCAGAGAGGGTAGGCTTTTTAACCCTTCGCTTATTTTTTTAACCGCGAGGGGGCACAAAGGACGTTTCGCCTTTTTTAATGGAACACGAACCTGCCTGCCTGCCGGCAGGTCCAATGGATTAGCGAAAGCAAAACGCGGGTTTGCACGGATGTGGATAGTTACGCAACTTTTTAATCGCTGAGGTCTGCCAGATAGCTATTCATATTGTAATCAACTGTTTAGAGGGGAACATTTAACAAAATAGGCACAAAATGTGCAATTAACCATGTTAAATACTTCCTAAATTGGCTACTAGTTTTGTAGTACTTCATACAAGTAAGGACTAAAAAATAGTAATTTTTAAAAAATCGTGTTGTTCCTCAATATTGACTTAAATAGTTTATTAATCAATTAATTCTCAAAATCATGAAAAAATTACTTTTATTATTTATTTTGGCGACCTCATTTACATCTTTAAATGGAATTGCACAAGAAACGGAGCGATCCACCTCTTGTAGTGTAACATCAAATTTCCGAACGCAACTTATTAATTGCAATACAATACAATTCAATCCAAGTTCATCTTCAAATTCAGACACCTCCATAGTAGGCTATTACTGGAATTTTGGAGATGGCACTTCTTCAACGGCTCAAAATCCAACACATTCGTACACAAACAATGGCACCTATACCGCAACACTAACAATAATAGGTTTCAACAGTACAAATGGTGAATGTTGTACCGATGACTTTTCTAGATCAATTACAATTCAATGCGGCTCACCGTGTGGCGTTTCCATTACCTCTATTCAAGAAGTAAACGCATTGGGTCAAAATAATGTAGCGTTTTATGCCGTAACGCAAGTGAATCCGGGATGGAATATAACAAGTAGCACTTTTGAAGTTACCTATGCCAATGGAACAATTTTAGCCTATGCAGGAAGTGTTAATCCAGCAACAGGTTATCCACAAATTGTTATACCGGTACTTTGTGTTAATAAAGTAATGCAAGTAAAAGTAACAGTTGTGGTTTCTAATTCATCCGGTGTAACTTGTTCTGATATTGATACTAGAAACTGGAGTCCACTTGGCGTTTGTGGTACCGGAGATTTTTTTAGAGTAAGTCCTAACCCTGCGAAAAATACGCTTCATATAGAACTAAACGAAGGTGTACGAGATAGTAAATCTACGTCAGAAGTAATACTTTATAATCTATATGGTAATGTGGAACAAAAGTATACCATACCATCTACTCAGGAATCCATTAGTCTGGATGTAAGCAGTAGTAAACCGGGAATCTATATTCTAAAATTCATTAACGATGAAAACGTTTTGCAAAGTCAAAAAGTAATCATCGCTGATTAATTCAGTACCAGAACCGAAACATATTGAGGAATTTGTAAGAAGCCATTTTTTAAATGGCTTCTTCATTTTTCTACGCTTTGATACATCAAAACACATGTATCGAAAAATTACTACTTTCTTTCTCTTATTTGTTTTGAAACGAGATGAAAAGCACTTTAGTTTTTTTATAGAATATATTCAACTTAGGGTCATTTACATTAAAAACACATTTCTTATCGTCTTTTTAGCTTTCTTAAGGTGTTGAATGACCTCGTTTTTTTTGCCTCACTTGAATTAGTTTCTCACACAAATAATGGAAAAGACGCTTTTCTTTTTAAGTTACAAGAATCGAACAAATGGAAGTGGTTTTCGTGGATTTGAAAGCTTTGCTACACGGCATTTTGATGGCTTTTATCACGATGCATTTTTATTAATCGCGACCTTTGCGGTTAAAAAAACCAAGCGAAGCGTCCCTTCATTGCCTTCCGTGAGAAAAAAAAGCGAAGCATCCTTAGTGCCCTCTGCGACCTCCTTTGCGACCTTTGCGGTTAAAAAAAACCAAGCGAAGCGTCCCTTCTGTGCCTTCCGAGAGAAACAAAAAGCGAAGCGATCAAAACCCGTACAAACCAGCGTTTTGCATTGCAAATCCGTCAAATCCGCGTTCCAAAACCAAGCAAAGCGTCCTCTTTGCGTCTCCGCGACTTTGCGAGAAACAAATCCCCCAACCCGTACGTTACCAACCCCAAATAGTACAATACAACCCTCCATAGTTCCCTACCGCACTCACCCTCCATAACTTAGCCACAAAATTCAAAACCATGAACACAAAACTAGACACATCAAAATCCGCTTCGCTACCACAACCGGTCGTAGAGCAACTACACTTTTTATCCAAACAACAAGCCGTCGAGGCCATGTTTGTGAGCACAATAATAGGAAGTAATCACCCTTGCATAGTGGTACTTCTAAACAGCGAGGCCAATGCCGTGGAATGGCGTACCCAAAAATGGGTCAAAAAAGCCTTCCAAAACCACGGAGTCACATTTCTTATCAGTAACATCGATAAAAGGGTGTCAAACGGCAAAAAGGCTACGTTGTTCCTACACCACCATACCTGCCCCGAAAAAGAAATCTACAGAGCAGCAACAAGCCAATACCAAGCAATACCCTTCGCTAAAGCAAAAAAGAGAAGCAAAAACAGAACCAAAAACTATAGGCTAAAACAAAAGTTCCTTCGGGCAGAAATTAACAAAACAGACGTAGAAGAAGGCTTAGTGACTGTCTTCAACCTCTACAACTCCCTCTACGAACTGCACCTAACTTTCCTCGAAGAACTACTTTTTGGCACGTCCTACCAAACAGAAGACCTACACCAACGGGTACTTCGCGTGGCAAGCTATAACAAAGAAATACAAAGAGCATTTGTCAAAAAATCACCCACCAAATTCTATCTGCTGGAAACACTCATCATGGCAAAAACCATAGACGACCTCTGCATGCTCGAAGACCATTTCGTAGCCGCCATCCAAGCCAACGAAACCCTTTTGGGCAAAATCAACAAAAACCTGCTAAACCAACTAAAAAAAGAACGAAAAGACAAATCCAAAACCCCGCATCCTGTTTCGGCAAAATCCATTTACGATCACCCCAAAGTCCTAGAATTCATAACCACCCATCCCAACATAGAAGCCATCTACGAATACAAGCGAGTAGAACAACAACAAAACCAAACCATTTGCTCCATACGCTTTTGGCTCATCGTAGCAGAAGGCATCAGCAACCACCAACTAAGCAATTGGCACGAGGCCATCAAACAACAAACCCAAAACACCATCGAAATCATCCCCGTAGTCCACAGTCGCAGTTGGATACAACAGAACCTATACGAAAGTCAACACTTCTTCCAAAACGCGATGACCGAAGAAAACAGCATCTACCAACAAAACGATGCACTAGCCCAACTACATTGGCACGTGCCATACACGGCTCACTATCCCGACTTGAATTTTTATAGCCAAGGATGCCAAAAGTTATACAAAACCCTACAACACATCCGCACCCTCGATGGCACCCAAAACAAAGAAGGACTGGGCTTAATCTACACAAGCTTCATCGTCCGTACCTGCCAAGTAATCGTCTATGCAAACTGGAGCTATTTCCCAAACCAACTCCCATTTGCCATCCTATGGCGACTCTGCGAAGCAGCCCACACCAACAACCAACACCTGCAATTCCTTTTTCAAAAACTATCCTTCAAGTGGCTCACCTTCATCACCCACCACCAAAACACCTTCAACCCAACCCACCCAATCGATGAACCCGACCTCCAACTCCTCGACCAAATCGCCACCCAACTCCTCCAAACCCTAAAAACCTCAAAACAAGAAGAACAATAAATCACCACATAGACGAATTGACACATTACCAAATTGACAAATTGACAAAAAAAGCGAAGCGTCCCTTCTGTGTTTTCCGTGCCTTCCGTGAGAAACACAAAAAGCGAAGCGTCCTCCGTGCCCTCCGCGACCTCCTTCGCGACCTTCGCGGTTAAAAAAAAATCCAAAAACAAAATAACAGCACAATCAAATCCCTAAAAATCCCTCCATAGCGAAGCTATCAAAATCCGCTCAAATCCGCGTTTTGCAAAGCAAATCCGTTCAACCTGCTGCCGGCAGGCAGGTCCGTGTTCCAAAAAAAAACCAAGCGAAGCGTCCCTTCTGCGTCTTCCTTGCCTACCGTGAGAAATAAAAAAAGCGAAGCGTCCTCCGTGCCCTCCGCGACCTCCTTCGCGACCTTTGCGGTTAAAAAAAAGATCCAAAAACAAAATAACAGCACAATCAAATCCCTAAAAATCCCTCCATAGCGAAGCTATCAAAATCCGCTCAAATCCGCGTTTTGCAGAGCAAATCCGTTCAACCTGCCTGCCGGCAGGCAGGTCCGTGTTCCAAAAACCAAGCGTAGCGACCCTTCTGTGCCTTCCTTGCCTTCCGTGAGAAATAATAAAAGCGAAGCGTCTTAGTGCCCTCCGTGACCTCCTTTGCGACCTTCGCGGTTAAAAAAAAAGCAACCCAAATCCCTCTGTCCACAATCCAAACACCCCATCGCCCCATTGACACATCGCCCCATTGACCCATTAAAAAAAAGACCACTCCAAAGAGCAGTCTTTTCTAACTAACAAGCACTGTATGGCAAATAAAAATCAAGTCCACCGCAGCCTGGTATCGGCATATAAATAAATCAAAAATGATTCGGCTAAATCGATCAAAAAAACAAATCCCATCCCAACGGCAGAACAAGACAAAACTAACCACCTCCAAGCAACTACACAAACAAAGCACTACCGAATTCCCGAATTTGGGGTACTGGATTCTAGAATCCAACACCCTAAATAACCATAGTAAACAACAAACAATCAGATAGATAACTCTTAAAACCAAAAAAAAATAACAAAAAAAGAAAAAGAAAAAAATGCACCACAATAAAACCAATTTTTTCCACCACACAACCTCAAAATATGCAAAAAAAAAGTAAAAAATAGCCCAACCAATCGCCAAATTAGATTTCAAAATGACCAACTACAATAATCCCAACAACCAACAACAGACAACCAACAACAGACAACCAACAACAGACAACCAACAACTGCCTTCCCCTAAATACCAAAGCCCTATCTGAAGTAGGGATACTGTATGAGTAGTGTATGAAAAACATTATGTTAAATAGAGATAAATTCCTTTTTTGTAAGGTAGTAAAATGGAACGTTGTTGTAAAAGGTGACTGATAAAGTAAGCAAAACAAAAAACCCCGCCAAATGGCAGGGTTTTCTATATCAAATATCATTTTATTGTTTAGAAACCAATTTACCGGTTTGAACAACTCCATTGGCAGTAGCTACTCGATAATAGTAGATTCCTGTTGGTAAGTTCATGGGTAATTCGGTAAAGTGTTGTTGTAATGTTGTTGCCAAAACAAGTGCTCCTAAACTGTTATAAATTGTAAGTTCAGAAGAAGCAGCATCAACTTCCGCTAAGTCTATCGTTAACGCAGAGGAAAATGGGTTAGGGTAGAGTTTAGCTGTTCTTTGTGTAGTGGTAGTGATTCCTAATAGTTCGCAACCCGGCGTAATTGCAGCGGTGATGCTGTTGGTAGTGATGCCACCACTTCGGTTCATCACCCGTCCTTCAATTTCCACACCCGGATGCAGAGTAATGGCTCCGTTGTTTGAAATGAGGGTTCCTTTAAAACTGGTGTTTTCGTTTAACGTTATGGTACTATTTACCCTCCAGAAAACATTTTTGGCTTGTGCACCGTTTATTAATTCTATAACAGCATCGGTTGCAGTAGTAAGACTTCCATTGACTTTGATAATAAAAACCGCATCGGGATTGCCTTGTGCATTCAAGGTAAGTTTTCCGGTTAATACCGCCGACGACATGTGATAGGCATGAGGTGTTAAAACAAGATCATTCCCTAATGCTGATGGTTGGTGCAATAATATATCTATCGGAATAGAGTTTACGTAACTATATACCGCATTCAAATCGGTATGACATTGTGCCGTTGATGCATTTGGAGCATGATGGATGGTTCCGGTTACATTTTCAGTTTGAAAACCGGTTGTTGCTCCATTATTTGTTCCTACATCTCCGGTTAAAATCGAATCACCTGTATTGGTTACTTGACCATTTCCTGAAAAAAGAGTGTAACATGTAATTGTGTTTAATGGCGGAGCGGGAGGTCCGGTGAGTGGAGGTGCTCCACAGCCCAGCGGTATTCTTACTGTTACTCCGGTAGCCGTAATGGTACCTAAGGTAGAAACTGCACGACCTTCTATTTCTACTCCGCTGTTTAGAACAATGGAAGTGTCATACCCAATAAGTGTGCCTTTCATTATTGTATTAGCAGCAAGATTTATGTTGCCTTCTACTAACCAAAACACATTACACGCTTGTGCACCATTAACAAGAGCCACTTGTGCTCCTTCCGTTGAAGAAAGTGGCGATTGTATTTGAAAAATAAATACGGCATCGGAATTTCCTTCTCCATCAAGGGTTAAGGTGTTGTTTAAAACTGTGCTTTCTCCTATAAAGTAGGTTCCAGCTACAAGAATCTGTCCGTCGCCTAATTCGGGTTCCGGGAAAAATTCCGGATCAGTTTCATGAATTTCGATACATGTAATCGTAAGTGAATTTGCTACCTCTTCTGATGTAGAATCAGTGTCATGCAATACTCCGTCCACGTTTCCAAAATTATTAATCGATCCATTGTGGGTTCCAACATTTCCTGTTAGATGAGAAAGACCCGTGTTGTTCACATTACCACTTGATGAAAAAAGTGCAAAAGAAGACACGTTTCCAAGCACGGGAGCTTGTGCTCTGCTTTGGGTGACAAAGCATAGTGAGGCAACCGTAGTTGCCAATAGTAGAAGTTTATACATGACTTGGGGTTTAGTATAACTACAACTTTATTGTTGTAGCGGGATAAAAATAGTTTTTAAAAATAACATATACTATCAAAAAAATAGTTTTTTTAGATAAATTCAAATGTAGATAATTGAACGTCAGTAGAGTATTGTTAAAATGCACGAAATAAAAAAGCCCTGCCATTTGGCAGGGCTTTTTTATTCTAAAATCTTTTTATTGTTTAGAAACCAATTTACCTGTTTGATCAGCTCCGTTGGACGTGGCTACTCTGTAGTAGTATATTCCGGTTGGAAGGTTCAATGATAATTCAGTATTATTTTGTGTTAATTCTGTTTTATAAACCAATGCTCCTAAGGTGTTATAAATCGTAAGTTCAGAAGAACTTGCATCTATTCCGGCTAAGTCTATTGTTAATGAAGACGAGAACGGGTTCGGGTACAATTTTGCGGCATTGTTTGCTGCAGTGGTTGATGGTGTGCTTAGGTTATCGCAACCCGGTGTCATTTCGGCATTAATTCCGAACGTGGTTATTCCGCCACTTGTGCTTAATACACGACCTTCGATGTTTACACCTAAATTAAGGATTACTGCTCCGTTGTTTCCAATAACTGTTCCTTTATAGTCGGCATAATCATTAAGGTTGATAGCACCGTCCACTTTCCAAAACACATTCTCTGCTTTTGCACCGTTGATTAATTCTACAGTGGCATAAGTAGATGTAGATAAAGCTCCATTGATTTTGATAACAAAAACAGCATCCGGATTATCTTGTGCGTTTAGAATGACTGTTCCGGTTAATACCGTAGCAGCATTCATTAGATAGGTATGTGGTGTTAACACGAGGTCTTGACCAAATGCAGCAGGGAATAATAGTTCGATATCTACCGGAAGGGTGTTTAGGTAGGTGTAAACGTTATTTAAATCGGCAGCACATTGTGCAGTAGATACATCCGGGTTTGGGTGAATGGTACCGTCTACATTTTCGGCTTGAAAACCGGTTGTTAATCCAACATTAGTTCCGATGTCTCCGGTTACGAATGATATTCCGGTATTGGTTACTTCTCCATTTCCGGAAAACACAGTATAACAAGCAACTGAATTAAGGGGTGGAGCAACAGGGCCTGTTAGTTCAAGCGTTCCACATCCTAATGGCGTTGTTACAGTTACACCAGATACTGTTATGGCACCTGTGGTAGATAATGCACGACCTTCTAACAATACGCCACTATTGAAAACGATGGCGGCATTGTTTGCCACAATTGTCCCTTTGATAGACGTGTTAGTAGCAAGGTCAACAAGTCCTTCTATTTTCCAGAAAACATTGCAGGCTAAGGCACCATTGGTTAAGATAACTTGTGATCCGGCAGCCGATGAGAACGAACCTTCGATTTGAAAAATAAATACTGCGTTTTCATCTCCATCAGCATCAAGGGTTAGGGTGTTATTTAATGAAGCACTTTCGCCAATGAAATAGGTTCCAGGTTCAAGTGTTTCGCCATTGCCTAACAAAGATGATGGGAAAAAGTTCGGGATTGCCGCATCCAATTGATTGTAGGCAATTGTTAGGTCTGCAGCAGCAGCGGCTGTTGTGCCGTTTGAATTGTGCATAACACCATCTACGTTTCCGAAGTTGTTGTTAGGACCGTTGTTTGTTCCTACATTTCCAGTTAGATGTGAAAGTCCAGTGTTGCTCACTGCACCATTGGTGGAGAAAAGAGCAAAAGAAGAGGAGGTTCCGAGTACGGGAGCTTGTGCGTTTGCTTGGGTAACAAGACAAGTTAGGGCAACCGAAGTTGCCAATAGTAATAGTTTATGCATAAATTGGGGCGAACTGTTGTTTATTTGGGACAGTTGATTGTAAATGTATAGCTATAAAAATATATAGCATTCTTAGATTGATTTAGTTTAAAATTATTTTTTTTAAAATTGTGAAAAAGTAATTTTTATGAGTAAAAGCAAGGCTTGAGAGAGGATGGTTGAAAAATTGGCATTAGGAAGCTTATTCTTGTTAAATGATTTTTTTGTGAGAATTGTGCGTTTTTTAGAGATAGTAGTAGGTGGGTTTTGGGCATAAAAAAAACCTTTGTCAGTTTACTTCTGACAAAGGTTTATGCGGTAGTGATTGTGCTTAGTGAACTATAGTGTTTCTGCTTTTTTAGTAGCACAACACGCTTTTTTCTCTCCGGAAGAACATGATTTTTTTTCTTCCGTGGTGTTTTCTTTTGCAGCTTCTTCTTTTTTAGCTTTCTTTTTCTTTTTGTCTTTGTTAAAAAGCATTGCTTTGTCGGCAGTGTTTACCACATCTGACACTTTATAGGTTTTTCCGTCGGCTGCATTTTCTACAGTTTGAACCAATACTTCAGGTGTTAGCACATTGGTATCATATTCAATAGTTGCTTTTTTGGCTTCAAAATCGATTTCTGCTTTTTGAACACCATCAAGTTTGGCTAATTTTTTTTCTAAATGTCCGGCACATCCCACTTCGCAATGCATGCCTTCTACCGTGAACGAAGCTGTTGCCAATTGAGCCGGCTGATCTTGTGTGTGTTCAGTAGTAGCAGTTGCATTTTCGGTGTTTTCTGTTGCTTCTTTTTTGCAACTTACCATCATTAATGTTGTTAAAGCGATGGCTGCGATTGTTTGCGTGAATTTCATAGTTATATTGTTTAAAATGAGTGATATAAATTTTATTTATAAAGCATTACAAAAATAACATTTTTTTCGCTTTTTATTTGCCAAAATTAACGGAGTTTTGTGACGCGAAAAATTATCCATGGAAAATAAGAAGTTACGGTTTGTTTATTTAGTGATTTTGGCTCTCGTTTGGGGGAGTTCTTTTATTTTGATTAAAAGAGGCTTGGTTGGATTAACGCCCTTTCAACTGGGTTCGCTACGAATGGTTTTTGCAGGTTTGTTTTTGTTGATTATTGGTTTTAATAGTATCAAGCAAATTCAGCTTCGCCATTGGAAATATTTGGCATTAACTGCCTGTTTTGGCACTTTTATTCCGGTGTATTTGTTTTCGTATGCTCAAACAGAGATTAGTAGCTCGGTGAGTGCTATTTTGAATTCTCTCACGCCGTTAAATACATTATTGTTGGGGATTTTATTATTTAAAATAGATTTTCAACGCCGCCAGATTTATGGAGTATTTATTGGTTTAATCGGTAGTGCTCTGTTGATTTTGAATGGAGCCGCAAATCATCCGGAACAGAATTATAATTATGCTATCTTATTAGTTATTGCTTCTGTTTGTTATGCCATGAATGTGAATTTTATTAAAATGTATTTGTCTGATTTAAATCCGTTAAGCATCACCACCGGAAATTTTATTGTGATGTTGATTCCGGCTTCTATTGTTTTGTATTTCTCCGGTTTTTTTGAAGCAGTTCAAGTTCAGGAAACACAAAGTGTGATTGGTTATATTGTTATTTTGGGAGTGGTTGGTACTGCTTTGGCGAATATTTTATTTTATAAATTAATTAAAATATCATCGCCTGTTTTTGCTTCTTCAGTTACTTATTTAATTCCGGTTGTTGCCTTTATGTGGGGTTTGGTTGACAATGAAAGTTTGACTGCTATTCAGTTTTTGGGTGCGGCTATCATTATGTTTGGGGTTTATCTTTCGGCTAAGAAGTGATACGTTGTTTTGTTTCAGGTTTCAGGTTTGAAGTTTCAGGTTGGTATGTGCTAATAAAGAAAATGTTCCATTAAACGAATCTGTTTTCATCCATTATAGCTATGCTATCAAAATCAGCGAAAATCATTTAAATCAGTGTAATCTGTGTTCCATTAAAGCGAAGCGTCTTTGTGTTCTTAGCGAATTCCTTTGTGTTCTTAGCGGTTAAAAATGAAGTTTCAGCTTTTTATAAATCAGTTTAAAAAAAAGACTGCCATTGCTGACAGTCTCTTTTAAAAATTATTTTTTATTGATTATTGAAAATCAGCTTCGCTAACACCTTCATTAACTTTGATGTCGCTAATTTTGATATCTAAATCAAAACCAACATTCATCACATAGTTATAAGGAATTTTTAAACCTTTTACATCTCTGTAATCTTTATAAGTAATTGCACTACTTCCTTGCGGAGTTGCTGTTACATCAGCTACTTTTAATCCGGTAGCTACTTCATAATAACTTGTTGTTTTACCGTTTACAACAGCATAGCATTCTTTACCGTCTTGGCTTTCAATTCCTTTTAAAGTAATTCCCTCTTTTTTAAGTAAATTAACTTCAGGAAATGGATGAGCCAGTCCTTTCATGTCTTCCAACATATCTCCTTCTAAATTCATCTTTTGCCCTTGTTGAGCCATGAATCCGGTATTTCCATTCACCACTTGTTTCATCATACTCATTCCGCTCATGGTTAATTCAATCATTAATTTTCCAGAAGCATCTGTTTTATTTGTGTAAGCTAATGGAGCAGGAAGTCCCGGAACATTTGTAGAGCCGGTTAAAAACAATGATTTTACATCAGAAACGGCTTTTTGTCCACCAACAGCAGCGATGTATTTTTCTAAAACAGATTTAGCTGTAACATCAGCACTTACCTTTTTTTCCTCAGGTTTTTCAACTTTGTTTCCGTATTTATCAAAATAGAAGATTGGAATGTTTAATTTTTCTAAGCCTGGTAAAACATCGCCTGCTTTACTTACGATTACCACTCTTAAGTTTTCGGCTAAGAAATATTTTTTAGAAACTCTCAACACATCATCAGCTGTAACTGCATTGATGTTTTTGATGTAGTTTTCATAGAAATCTGCCGGTAAACCTTGTGTTTTAGTTTGCAAAGCATAACGAGCAACAGTAGCCGGTTTTTCAATATCCATTACGAATTTACCGATGTAACCCGCTTTTACGTTTTTCAAGGTTTCTTCAGATACTTTTTCTGTTCTAATGCGTTTGATTTCTTTCAAAATTTCAACCACAGCACTATCGGTAACTGCATTTCTAACTTGCGTAGTTGCACTAAAGTTTGATGTGTATTTGTTTCCTCTTAAACCTGAACGAGCACCATAGGTCCAACCATGAGCTTCTCTTAAATTCATGTTTAAGTAACTGTTAAAATCACCACCTAAAATTTGATTTGCTACAATTGCAGCAAAATAATCTTTATCAGTCATTTTTAAGTTAGTAATATGAACAGCAGCAATTTCTGATTGAACTGCATTTGGAGCATCAACAAAGTTAATTTGTGTGTATTGAACATCTTTTGGATCAGAATAAGACACTTGTGGAGCAACTCCTTTTTTCCAAGTACCAAATAATTTTTCAACGTTAGCTTTTACTTCTGCAAATTTTACATCACCAACAATTACTAAATAAGCATTTTGAGGTGTGAAATAGGTAGCATAGTTTTGACTAACATCTGCTAAAGTAACTTTGTTAATAGATTCTTCGCTTAAGTATTCTCCGTTTGGATGATTTTTTCCATACGCCAATACTCTTTGAACACGTCCAGCAATGGCAGGAACACTTTTTTCTTCCGATTTTAATCCTTCAATTAGTTTTGCTTTTTCTTTGTCAAATTCTTCTTGTGTAAATACAGGGTTTAATGCACCATCGGCCATTAGTTCCATAATTCTTTTAGAATATTTTGAAAGACCACTTGCATAAGCTCCATTAGATCCAAAATTAATGCTTGCACCTAAGAAATCAATTTCTTCGTTAAAAGCATCTTTTGAAATGGTTTTTGTTCCGTTTCCAATTAAGCTACTTGTTAAATCTGAAACACCTTTTTTGGCACCTTCAGTATACGGTGCATTGTCGATGGTTAGATTGTATGAAACTCTTGGAAGTTTATCGTTTTCAACCACCAAAACTTTTAATCCGTTTTTCAATTCGAAAGTTTGTGGCTTACCAATATTTATTTTAGGAGCCGGTCCCGGTTTTGGTTGAGGTCTATCTTGTGCTTGCATAGAAAGTGAAATAAACAAGCTCGTTGCTATAATGACTATTTTTTTCATGATTGATATCTTAATTTTGAGCTTTATCTGATTTAGGAGCGTAATCTAATAGTAAACGTTGATTTGGATTTAGGAATTTTTTTGCAGCTTCTCTAATTTCCTCTCTTGTTATAGAACGGTAGATATCAATTTCAGTATTAATTAAATTAACATCACCATATAACATGTGAAAAGTAGCTAAGTTTCCTGCAATTCCTTCCACAGAAGCATTGCTGTTTACGTATTGATTTTCGTAAATGTTTTGTAATTTTTGGTATTCTTTTTCAGAAATTAATTCTGTTTGAAGTTTTACGATTTCTTCATCAATTTCTGTCATTAAATTTTCAGGAGTGCTTCCACCCATTGGTAATCCGTATAAAATATACAAACCATAATCTTCTTGACTAAAATTGAATGCACCTACTTGTAGAGCCATTTTTTTGTCATCAACTAATTTTTTGTATAAACGAGAAGATTTTCCGTCTGATAAAAGTGTAGAAATCATATCTAAAACACGAGCATCTCTTGTTTTCATTGATGGGGTTCTGTAAGAAGCAACAACCATTGGAATTTGAATGTTCGGGTCTTCAAAACGAGCTTTGATAGTTTGTGTAATTGGAGCTTCTTCCACTTTAGTTCTCGTTACCGGAGCACCTTTAGGAATCACACCAAAATATTTGTCAATCCAAGCTCTTGCTTGAGCAGGATCAAATTGTCCGGCAACAACCAAAGTTGCGTTGTTTGGCACATAATATTTTTTGTTGAAAGCTTGAAATTCTTCTAAAGTGGCAGCGTCTAAATGTTCCATCGAACCAATGGTTGCCCAACGATAAGGATGTTTAGTGAACATATTCTTTTTTACTTCAGAAATTAAATTTCCGTAAGGTTGATTGTCAACACGAAGACGTTTTTCTTCTTTTACAACTTCGTTTTGCGTATCTACACCGATTTGGTTAATAACAGGGTGCAATAAACGTTCTGATTCCATCCATAAACCTAATTCTAAGTTGTTTGATGGGAAGATTTCGTAGTAATACGTTCTGTCGTCTGAAGTGTTTGCGTTGTTTGTTCCTCCGTTTCCGGTTACAATTTTAAACCATTCACCACGTCCGATGTTTTGTGTTCCTTCAAACAAAAGGTGCTCAAAAAAGTGAGCAAAACCTGTTCTTTCAGGATTTTCATCTTTTGCACCTACGTGATACATTACAGATGTAATAACCACCGGAGCCGAATTGTCTTGGTGTAAAATCACATGCATACCGTTATTTAGCGTGTAATGTTCGAACTCTACTTTTTGAGCAGAAACTGTACCTCCAAGCATAAGAACTGAACTTAAAGCCATTAAAGATTTTTTCATAAAAATTAGTTATTTATTTTTTTGCTTTTAAATAAGTATGCAATTTCGGGATTTTGTTACAGTTTTTTTCAATTTTTATTAAAAAAATCAATCAGGAATGCCATATTTTTTTTGAGATAAATATATTTTGAAGTTTAAGTTGTGTGATTCATAATTAGTTGTATATTTGCAAACTTAAAAATTAATTAAAAACACATTGTTATGTACGCAATCGTAGAGATAGCAGGGCAACAATTTAAAGTAAGCAAAGACCAAAAAGTATTTGTTCACCGTTTAGCATCTGAAGAAGGAAGCAAAGTTTCTTTCGATAAAGTGATGTTGTTAGACGATAATGGAACAGTTACTATAGGCGCCCCCGCTATAGAAGGAGCTTCAGTAGAAGCCAAAGTGTTACAACACTTAAAAGGTGATAAAGTAATCGTTTTCAAAAAGAAAAGAAGAAAAGGTTACAAAAAGAAAAACGGACACAGACAGTCATTTACGCAAATTGTTGTGGAAGGTATTTTAGCTTCAGGAACAAAGAAAGCGGCTGCAAAATCTGAAAGTCCTAAAGCTCCAAAAGCAACTAAATCAGCTGATGATTTAACGCTTATTGAAGGAGTTGGACCAGTTGCTGCTGAAGTATTAGCTGCTGCCGGAATAACTACTTTTGCTAAATTAGCAAAATCTAAAGCGGATGATGTTAAAACTATCTTAGAAGCATCTGACGCTAAAGTATCACATTTAGATCCAACTACTTGGGCTCAACAAGCACAATTAGCTGCTGATGGCAAAATGGATGAATTAAAAAAATTACAAGATGAATTAAATGGCGGTAGAGCTGTTTAATTTTAATATTAACTTATAAAACCCTAACATCATGGCTCACAAGAAAGGTGTCGGTAGTTCCAAGAATGGTAGAGAATCAGAATCGAAACGTTTAGGTGTTAAGATTTATGGTGGTCAAGCAGCTATTGCAGGAAATATCATAGTAAGACAAAGAGGTTCTAAACATAATCCGGGAGAAAACGTTTACATTAGTAAAGATCACACTTTACATGCAAGAGTTGACGGAGTTGTTAAGTTTCAGAAAAAAGGTGATAACAAATCATTTGTATCTGTTATTCCTTTTGAAGCATAATTTAGAATTTACTTCAAAATATAAAACCCATTTCGAAAGAGATGGGTTTTTTGGTTTTTTTAATTATTAATTAGATACATTCATCAAAATTAAATGAAGAATAACAAGTCGTTCTATTTCAGAAAATTTTTCAGAGTTATTTATTAAAGCGACAATGCTTTGCTGGTTTTTATAACCATCAGCCATTAGATTTGCATATATAGTAAATCGTTTTCTTAAGATGTTCTTTCTAGCATCCTCAGTTTCGTTATTGTAAACTTCTTCTGGACAAGAGGAATAAAAATCTAATGTAGTTAGAGAAAGTAAATCAAAAAAATTATCATCAACATTCGTCTTGATAGTTGCTGTTATTTTTTTTGAAATTTCATCATCATTAAAAATTATTTCGGTTAATTTTAGATAACTTTCTTTGCTTATGTTTTGAATTATTTTACTTTCTAATAAAGATAATTCTGCTTCCTCAAGTAAGTTGAAAATATCTTTTTCAATTCCATAACCTTCGGTTAATTTTTGTTGAGTTTTATCTACGATACATTTTTTATAAATAACATCTGAATCCATAGATTTACAACCCGATAAAAAACAAGAAATTATAAATAAAAAACCAACTAGGAAATACATTTTAATTTTTAAAATCATAGTACAAGTTTAAACAAAAAAACCCTCACTTTTCAGCAAGGGTAATTTTAAATTTCAAAGTCTTAGTACTTACTACTAAAATCTTACTACTAATATCTATAATACTCCGGTTTATAAGGTCCTTGAACATCCACACCAATATAAGCAGCTTGCTCAACATTTAATGTTTCTAATTCAACGCCTAATTTCTCTAAGTGTAAAGCGGCTACTTTTTCATCTAAATGTTTTGGTAACATATACACTTCGTTTTTGTAAGCGGCACTATTGTTCCATAATTCAATTTGAGCTAACGTTTGGTTTGTAAATGAATTACTCATTACAAAACTTGGGTGACCTGTAGCACAACCTAAGTTAACTAAACGACCTTCGGCTAAGATGATAATGTCTTTTCCGGCAATCGTATATTTGTCAACCTGTGGTTTAATTTCAATTTTTGAACTACCGTGATTTTTGTTCAACCAAGCCATGTCGATTTCATTGTCAAAGTGACCAATGTTACAAACGATGGTTTTGTCTTTCATTTGTTCAAAATGTTTTCCAACCACAATGTCTTTGTTTCCGGTTGTTGTGATAATGATATCAGCTGTTTTGATAACAGTTTCTAATTTTTTCACTTCAAATCCGTCCATTGCAGCTTGTAAAGCACAAATTGGGTCAATTTCAGTTACAGTTACGATAGAACCTGCACCTCTAAACGAAGCAGCAGTTCCTTTTCCAACATCACCGTAACCACAAACGATTACTCTTTTTCCGGCTAACATAATATCTGTTGCACGACGAACAGCATCAACTGCAGATTCTTTACAACCATATTTATTGTCAAATTTCGATTTAGTAACCGAGTCATTCACGTTGATGGCAGGAATGTGTAATGTTCCGTTTTTCATTCTTTCATACAAACGGTGAACACCGGTAGTCGTTTCTTCAGAAAGACCTTTGATTCCACTAATCAATTCTGGATATTTATCAAAAACCATATTAGTCAAATCTCCACCATCATCCAAAATCATGTTTAATGGCTGTCTGTCTTCTCCAAAAAATAAGGTTTGCTCGATACACCAATCAAAATCAACTTCGTTTAATCCTTTCCAAGCATACACCTGAATTCCGGCAGCAGCAATTGCAGCAGCAGCATGGTCTTGCGTCGAAAAAATATTACATGAACTCCAAGTAACTTCTGCACCTAAAGCGATTAATGTTTCAATCAAAACAGCCGTTTGAATTGTCATGTGCAAACAACCTGCAATACGAGCTCCTTTTAATGGTTGACTATCGCCATATTCTCTGCGAAGAGCCATTAAGCCCGGCATTTCGGCCTCGGCCAATTCAATTTCTTTTCTTCCCCAAGCGGCAAGCGAAATATCTTTCACTTTATACGCTACAAATGGCAATGTTTGTGTACTCATTTATAAAATAGTTATATTAGCTAAAAATTTATGCAAATCTACGGAATAGCTTAGAAAATTAAAAGCCTTTTTGTGTTTTTTGTGATTTGTTTAGTTTACTAATGTTTTGAAATACAATTTGATATATACTTTTCAATAATGCCATTTTACCAAAGAATTAATGTAGATGATAAAACAAATGTTTTTGTTTGGAAGATAACAGAATCGTTTGATAATTTATTTCGTGAAGTTTCATTGAAAGATACTTCTTTAGCAAGATTAGAAGGTATGAAATCCGAAAGTCATCAAAAAGGTTTTATGGCGGTTCGAATGCTTTTGCAATACAATGGCTACACCGATTTTGATTTGTATTATGATGAATTTGGCAAACCTCATTTGAAAGATGGTGTAAACATTTCCATTTCTCATTCATTTGGTTTTTCAGTTATCGTTTTATCAGATAAAAATGTGGGAATCGATTTAGAACTTCGACGTGATTTGGTCAAAAAAATCGCTTATAAATTTGCAGAGGAAGAATTTGTGTATGAATGCGAACAAAATCCTGCCGAATTCGTTAGTAAATTAACCGTCATTTGGGGAGTAAAAGAAGCCGTTTTTAAAGTGCGAAACGAAATCGGAATTAGTTTTAAAGACCATATTTTTGTACAACCATTTGAGATGAATGATTCAAAAACCACTGCTTTATTAGATTTTAATTCGGTAAAAAGAGAATTTTTGGTTTACTTTACCGAAATTGAAAATTACACCTTAGTCTGGCTTTGGGAAATGGAATGATGAAAAAAATCTACGAAGAAATACTGAAGGCAAAAGCCCAAAATCAAAAATCATTAGCAATTTTACTTGATCCCGATAAAGTTGATTTTGAGGCGATTGGTTCGTTGATTCATCAATTAAAAAAATCGCCTGCGACACATATTTTTGTTGGCGGAAGTCACGTGGAAACAACCAAAATTGATTTTTTAATTCAATCATTAAAAGAGCATTTACATATTCCGATTGTACTTTTCCCTGGAAGTCCGTCACAAATTTCAACTTTTGCAGATGGAATATTGTTTTTGAGTCTATTGTCAGGAAGAAATCCGGATTACCTTATTGAACATCACGTAAATGCTATTTCAGTTTTAAAAAATTCAACATTAGAAATTATTTCAACCGGTTATATTTTAATCGAAAGTGGAAGTGAAACTGCTGTGGAACGAATCAGTAAAACCAAACCTTTAGATAGTAAGAATATAGAATATGTCTGTCAAACCGCAAAAGCAGGAGAATATTTAGGCAATAAATTAATTTATCTTGAAGCCGGAAGCGGAGCAAAATTAGCCGTTCCATTAGAAATGATTAAGGCGGTTTCTCAAGAAATTTCAATTCCGCTGATTGTGGGTGGTGGAATTCGTTCGCAAAAAGCAATTCAAAACGCTTTTGATGCCGGAGCCGATTTGGTTGTGATTGGAACTGCTTTTGAAAACGATTCTAACTTTTTCAATCATGATTGATTTACTTTTTTCCCAATACAAAGACTATTCAAATCTGCACATTTTTCTTGAAATCACCGGAGTTTTTTTTGGTTTAATAAGTGTATGGTATGCTAAAAAAGATAACATTTTAGTATTCCCAACAGGAATCATAAGTACAACTATCTTTATATATTTGTTGTGGGAATGGAAGTTGTTGGGCGATTTTACCATCAACATTTATTATTCAATAATGAGTGTTTACGGCTGGTATCATTGGACTCGCAAAAAAGAAGGAAAAACAGAATTTCCAATTGCAAACATTACCAAAAATGAAAAATTATGGGCAATTGTAATTTTTGTTTTAACATCGATCGCAGTAGTGCTGATTTACACTTTTTTTGATAAATTTACAAGTTGGACAGCTTATGTTGATACATTTACCACCGGAGTGTTTTTTGTGGGTATGTGGCTCATGGCAAAACGTAAAGTTGAACACTGGATTTTTTGGATAGTGGGTGATATTGTTTCTGTACCTTTGTATTACTATAAAGGATTAACATTCACTAGCTTACAATATTTTATATTTACAATAATAGCCTTTTATGGTTACATCGAATGGAAGAAAACCTTAAACAACAACAGACAAACATCATAAAAATTGCTATTTACGGACCTGAAAGTACCGGTAAAAGTACCTTAGCAAAACAATTAGCAGACCATTATCAGACGATTTGGATTCCTGAATTTGCTCGTGATTACCTTCAAAATAAATGGAATACATCAAAAGAAATTTGTCAACAATCCGATTTAATTCCAATTGCTATTGGTCAAACTAAATTGGAAAATGAAGGTTTGCAAAACGCCAATAAAATTTTAATTTCTGACACAAATTTGATGGTAACTAAAGTTTTTTCGGATATTTATTATGGTAATTCCGACCCGATTTTGTTCAAAGCAGCAAAAAAACATAAATACGATTTGTTTTTGTTGACTGATGTTGATGTGCCTTGGGAGAAAGACGATTTACGCGATAAACCCGAAAATAGAGAAGAAACATTAAAAATTTTTGAGGATAATTTAATTGAATTTAATAAACCTTACGTTAAGATTTCCGGTTCAAGAGAAAAGCGACTTCACAAAGCTGTTTCCATTATTGATGATTTAATTGAAGCAAAAAAGTTAGGTTTCAATTCGTTTGATTTTATCGAAATTCAACAAAGAGAAATAAGTTTAGAAAAAGTTAAAAATCAATTGAATTTTCTAATAAACGGAATTCAAGCTGTCAACCTCGATCGAGCAGCCAAATTGGGCGACGGAATAAAATCATTGTCAGAAGAAGAAGCGATTTATTATGCTAATTATTTTGATGATAAAAAAAATCATTTGAAGCTCAAAAAATTTGTCCCGGCTTCCGGTGCAGCGAGTCGAATGTTCAAATTTTTAAACGAATTTATACACGATTTCAAGTTAGGCGAAGAATCAATTAATGCCTACATCAATCGAAAAAAAGCTAAAAACTTATCGCTTTTTTTAATTGGTTTAGAAAAATTTGCATTTTATAGTGAAGTTTTAAATCAAGCAAAAAAGGCTTACCCTGATTACGATCAATGGCCATACGACAGCAAATATTTTGCTTTTATTAAAATTCTTTTATCAAAAAATGACTTCGATTTTGCCGGAAAGCCAAAAGGTGTTTTGCCTTTTCATAAGTATCCAAGTCACGTAGCAACGCCAATTGAAGAACATTTAAATGAAGCTGTCTTCTATTCAAGTTCCAATCAAAAAGCAAATTTACATTTTACGGTTTCCGAGGAACACCAAACTGCTTTTGAAGAAATCGTGGATTCGGCTAAGCCAAAAATTGAACGCGATTTTCAAACCGAAATAAACGTTAGTTATTCCTATCAAAATAAAGCCACCGATAGTATTGCCTTAGATCAAGACAACGAACTTATCCGTGAAAAAGAAGGAAATTTAGTGTTTAGACCCGGTGGTCATGGAGCGTTAATTGAGAATTTAAATAATTTGGATGCCGATATTATTTTCATCAAAAATATTGATAATGTTATTCAAAATCATATCGAAGAAATTGCATTGTATAAAAAAGCATTGGCCGGAATTTTATTAGATAAACAAAATCAAATTTTTGAATATTTAAAAGCGTTGGATGAAAATCAATTAGACAAAAGTTTTTTAGATGAAATTGTGATTTTTATTGAATCAAAATTACAATTTGAAGTGGTAGAAGATTTTTCAAAATATACCAAAGAAAGCAAAATTGAATACCTCAGAAACTATTTAAATCGTCCGATTCGTGTGTGTGGAATGGTCAAAAATGAAGGTGAACCCGGCGGTGGTCCGTTTTGGGTGAGAGATAGAAAAGGCCTTGTCTTTTTGCAAATCGTCGAATCATCTCAGGTGGATGAAAATGATCAAAATCAAGTTAAAATATTGAAAAGTTCAACACATTTTAACCCGGTTGATTTAGTTTGTGGAACTCGAAATTACCGTGGAGCAAACTTTGATTTAAATGAATTTATTGATCACACAAGCGGATTCATTGTTCATAAAAATAAAGACGGTAAAGAGTTGAAAGCCTATGAATTGCCCGGACTTTGGAATGGTGCGATGGCAAAATGGTTGACAATTTTTGTTGAAGTTCCACTGGTGACATTCAATCCGGTAAAAACTGTAAATGATTTATTAAAAACTGCTCATCAACCGAATTAATGGACAGCGAAAAAACACTCACAGAACTTAGCTTCAAAGCCGTTCGAAGCAGCGGAGCAGGAGGACAAAACGTGAATAAAATTTCGTCTAAAGTGGTTTTGTCTTTTGATTTGCTCAATTCGCAGAGTTTATCAGAGGAAGAAAAAATATTAATTTCCGAAAAACTAAAAACAAAATTAACGTCCGACGGAATTCTGATTTTAAACTGCGACGAAGATAGAAGTCAACTCAAAAACAAAGAAATTGTAACCAAACGTTTTTTGAAACTCATTCAAAACGCATTGGTCATTCCCAAAAAAAGAAAACCAACCAAAATTCCGCGTTCGGTCATCGAAAAAAGAATTAAGGAAAAACGAACTACTTCAGAAACTAAACAAAACCGAAAGAAACCGGATGTTTAAAGGATAATTAATTTATTTTTTTGTCATTCCGCAAGATGACGAAGTCGAAATAGGAATCTCCTGCAAAGCAGGCCGTTTTTGCCATTGAATTTGATTTTTACCATTGCCATTGAAAATCTTTTACTACCTTTGCACCGTCTCAAAGGGGTGCTCAAAATAACGAGCTGAGATCATACCCAACGAACCTAGAACAGGTAATGCTGTTTAGGGATTAGACAAAAAAGTAAATGTGCACGTTTATTTTGATGTCAAGAGTATCAATTTTAATTTTTAACCAAGAGTAATTGCCCCTTTTATTCGTAATCTTTTACGAATGAAAACTTTATTCAACAATCGCCATTATGGCACAAAAACGCTCAGCAGGTATTGCTTTGCCAGCTTTTTTCTATTCTCTTTAATCGGTTTTTCTCAGGAACAGCTAACGGTTGCCGATACAACTAAAACAAAAGACATTCCTCTCGATGAAGTTTTGGTTTCGGCCGTTCGTGTAACAGTACAGTCGCCGGTTACTTTTTCCAATCTTCGTAAAGAAGAATTTCAATCTCGAAATCTCGGACAAGATATTCCGATTATGATGAATTATCTTCCGTCAGTTGTCACCACAACCGATGCCGGAGCTGGAGTGGGCTACACCGGAATTCGCGTTCGTGGATCTGATGCAACGCGTGTGAACGTAACCATCAACGGAATTCCGTATAATGATTCCGAAAGCCAAGGAACTTTTTGGGTGAATATGCCTGATTTTGCCAGTTCGACCGAAAGTTTGCAATTGCAACGAGGAGTTGGAACTTCAACCAATGGAGCGGGAGCTTTTGGAGCGAGTTTAAACTTGTTGACCGACTCGTATTCAAAAGAAGCCAGTGGAGAAATTTCCAATTCGTACGGAAGTTTTAATACCAGAAAGCATACTTTAAAATTCAGTACAGGCTTAATGAATGATAAATTTGAAATTGCAGGACGATTGTCTAATATTGTTTCAGATGGTTATATCGACAGAGCTTCTTCTGATTTAAAATCCTATTTTTTACAAGGTACTTATGTTGGTGATAACACTTTAATAAAGGCTCTTGCTTTTGGAGGAACTCAAAAAACCTATCAAGCATGGTATGGTTTAGAAGACCCCGATTTATTGGTGAATAACAGAACTTTTAATGTTGCCGGAATGTATTTTGATGACGAAGGAAATATGCAATTCTATGACAACGAAACAGATAATTATCAGCAAGATCATTATCAATTGCATTGGAATGAACGTTGGAGCGACAATTGGAGCACGAATTTAGCCTTTCATTATACCAAAGGAAAAGGTTATTTTGAACAATATAGAGAGGATGAGGATTTTGCTGATTATGGTTTAAATCCGATAACATTAGGTGGAGAAACCATCGATGTAACCGATTTAATTCGTCGTCGTTGGTTGGATAATGATTTTTACGGAACAACGTTTTCATTGAATTATAAAAAAGACAATGTAGATTTTATTTTTGGAGGAGGAGCAAATAAATATGAAGGAGCTCATTTTGGTGAAATCATTTGGGCTGAATTTGCCTCGCAAAGCGAAATCAGAGATTGCTATTATGATGATTTTTCAACCAAAACAGATGTCAATTTTTTTGCTAAGATAAATTATGATTTAACTGAGAAATGGCGACTTTTTGGTGATATTCAATTCCGAAATGTTGGATTTAATGCCAATGGCGAAGATACCGGAATTGTGAATGACAATTTTAATTTCATTAATCCAAAAGCCGGAATTACTTTCACTTTAAATCAAAATAATAATTTTTATTTTTCGTATGCCAAAGCCCAACGCGAACCAAATCGTAACGATTACGAAAACGGAAATCCAAGACCTGAAAAATTAGATGATTTTGAATTAGGATGGCGATATGCAACAGAAAATGTGAAATTGAATGTTAATAGCTATTTGATGATGTACAAAGACCAATTGGTTTTAACCGGAGAATTAAATGATGTAGGAGCACCAATTCGTGCCAATAGTGGTGATAGTTTCCGTGTTGGATTAGAAGTTGATGCCACTTTGAAACTTTCAGATAAATTCTTTTTGCAACCAAATTTCACGGTAAGTCAAAATAAAAACCAAGACTTTGTTTTTCAGCGAGATGGTGAGTTGCAAAATTTGGGTTCAACTAATATTGCTTTTTCACCAAATTTTATTGCAGCAAATCGTTTTACTTTTATTCCGGTTAAAAATCTAGAACTTTCCTTTTTATCAAAATTTGTAAGCGAACAATTTATGGGGAATATCGATGCAGAAAGTTCAAAATTAGATGCTTATTATGTAAATGATTTTAATGTTTCGTATGAAATTGAAACAAAAAAAATATTTAAATCTATCCGATTCAGTGCTTTAGTGAATAATATTTTTAACCTGAAATACGAAAGCAATGGTTATTTTTACACTTTTGATGATGATTCGGACCCGAACGCCATTACAACTTTTGAGGGAGCTGGTTTTTATCCGCAAGCGGGAATTAATTTCCTTTCAGGAGTAAGCTTTTTGTTTTAGTATATAAAAGAAATCCTGACTTTGCGGTCAGGATTTTTTTTAATTATAAACTCTAACAATAGGTCCGTTTACTTCAACACGGTAACGTTTCATCGGGAATTCTAAACCCTCACCTCCCAGACCGGTAAATAAATTATACAATTCTTCATCACATGGGCAAAGAGCATTACTACCCTGGATAATCATGGTTGAACAAGAACTCAAGGCTTGGTTTGGACAGGCTGCGTCAAAGGCGTTGTAGCCACCACCACCGATGCTGAAAACAATAATTCCTCTTACCCCTGCATTTCCTTGTGAAATATAAACACCGTTTCCGGCAAATTTTAAAGAGCTGTACAGCGGTAAATCGGTATTAATATCTACCGTAAAAGTATAATTTGGTATGTTGGGATTAAAATTATTAAAACGTTCGTTTTCACATCCGGAAAGGAAAACACAAGCAATGAGTAGCAGAATAAATTTTTTCATAAACATTATTTTTCGTAACACAAATTTAATTTAATTACCTTTGAGTATCCTTATTAAGGAATAAATTTTCAAATAATTAAAAATTATACTATCTTTGTTGAAAGGAATCCTCTCAAAGGGGATTTTTTCTATTTTATATAACGATAAAAATAAGGATTTTATATATCAAAGTTCAACTTTTGTGAATTTTGAAAAATTGAATTGCAATAAAAACACATGAAGTTATGAGTACAGTATCGTATTACACCGCAGAGGGTTTAAAAAAACTAAAAGAAGAATTAGAAAATCTTAAACATATTGAACGCCCAAAAGCATCACAAGCCATTGCAGAAGCAAGAGATAAAGGTGATTTATCTGAAAATGCAGAATATGATGCCGCTAAAGAGGCTCAAGGATTATTGGAAATGAGAATTTCTAAAATGGAAGAAGTATATTCAAATGCCAGATTAATTGATGAATCGCAACTTGATTTGTCAAAAGCATTAGTATTGTCTAACGTGAAAATTAAAAACCAAGCCAATGGCATGGAAATGAAATACACGTTGGTGGCCGAAAGCGAAGCTGATTTAAAAACCGGAAAAATATCTGTTACTTCTCCTATCGGAAAAGGTTTGTTAGGAAAATCTGTTGGCGATGTAGCCGAAATTACAGTCCCAAATGGTGTTTTAAAATTTGAAGTTTTAGAAATTACAAGAGATTAATTTTTTTGAAAATTTAAATCAATGGCAAGTATTTTTACCAAAATAATAAACGGCGAAATTCCATCCTATAAAATTGCAGAAGATGAACATTTTATTGCTTTTTTAGATGTAAATCCAAACGCAATTGGTCATACACTTTGTGTTCCGAAACAGGAAATCAACAAGATTTTTGATATGGAAGAAGATCATTATTCAGCTTTAATGAAGTTCTCCAGAAAGATTGCAATAGCTTTGGAAAAAGCAATTTTGTGCAAACGAATTGGTGTTGCCGTGGTGGGATTAGAAGTGCCTCATGTTCATGTTCACCTCATACCGTTACAAGATATGGATGATATGCGATTTCAGCGGAAGGTGAGTTTAACAAAAGAAGAATTTGAAGCTACAGTGCAAAAAATTCAAAACGAATTATAAAAAATAAAATCCCGAGTTCATCGGGATTTTTCGTTTTATCTTTTTATCAAACTTATTAGAAAAAGCAAGACCCAAGCCCCCCCGGCAGCAATTAGAATTTGCCAAAGTAATCCGCCTCCGCCAATTCCGAAATGCCCGGCTAACCATCCGCCAACAAATCCGCCAATGATTCCAACAACAATGTTTCCAATTAATCCAAAACCTGAACCTTTCCAAAGTTGACCTGCAAGCCATCCCGAGATAGCACCGATGAGTAAGAAATACAAAAAATTCATAAAAATTGATTTTATTGGTTAATATTGTTAAAATTATAAAAAATAAATGACAATTTAATAAAAATTATATTTTTTTAAAACTAACCATCATCGTAGTGCCTTTTCCAACCTCTGATTGAGATACTTTAATTTTTCCTTTATGGTATTCTTCCACAATGCGTTTTGTTAGAGAAAGACCTAGTCCCCAACCACGTTTTTTAGTGGTAAATCCGGGTTCAAATACTCTTTTAAATTGATTTTTCGGAATTCCTTTTCCGGAATCGGAGACTAAAATTTTTACTTCTTTTTCGTCTTCAATGATCGTTAGCGATAACTTCCCGCGACCTTTCATCGCATCAATCGCATTTTTTACCAAATTTTCAATTGTCCAGCTATGTAAAGTTGGATTGAGATTGACCAAAATAGTTTTAGTTGGTGCCGAAAATGAAAATTCAACTTGTTTTGAAAAACGCGATTTCAAATAATCAAAAGATTGAATCGTTTCTGTAACCAAATCTAATTTTTCCAGAAGTGGTTCAGAGCCAACTTTAGAAAAACGATCAGTAATAGTTTGTAATCGGGTAATGTCTTTTTCAATTTCTTTGATTGTATTTTCTTCTACATTCTCAATCTTTAAAATTTCTAACCACCCTATTAATGACGAAAGAGGTGTGCCAATTTGATGTGCAGTTTCTTTTGCCATTCCTGCCCAAAGTTTGTTTTGTGTAGCAACTTTTGTGCTTCTGTAATAATTGTAAACTAAAGCAGTAAATAGCAGTATAATCAAAATTAAAGCAATCGGATAATATTTTAATTTGTTAATCAATGAAGAATTACCATAGTATAAATACCAAAATTTTCCGGGATTGTATTCAATGACTATCGGCGTATTTTCCTTTTTTAATTTTTCAAGAAATTGATTTAACTTTTCATTATTCGAAATGATATTTTCATCAATGTTTTTTTGATTTATGATTGTGTCGTTTTCAGTTAGTATAATAGGAATAGTTGTATTGTTATCTATTATTTGACGTGGAAGCTCAATATCATCAGTTTCAGGATTTGCATTATTAACAGTTTTCAGGCTTTCAGCCCAAAGTTCCATTTTTATTTTTTCTTCGTTTTTAAATATTTGAAAAAAAGTGTAAGTATTCCAAAGAATCAGCGAAACGATCACAAAAGAAGTGAGAATCAAAAACCATCGGGTTACATTTCTGCTTTCGGAAAACTGCATAAATTTGTATTTAGGATAAAAGTAGTAAAATCTTGTGTTAATTGAAAAATTCAATCGTCAAATACTGCTCAATTTTATACATTTGTATAAACTCAAAAAAACAATGGTTAGTATTTCTCCAAAAGATGTTTCTCCTTTAAAATTACAAGGTTATTTGCAAAGTTCGGTTGGGCCGAGACCGATTGCGTTTGCCAGTACCGTTGACGCAAATGGCAATCCGAATTTGTCACCATTCAGTTTTTTTAATGTGTTTAGTTCCAATCCGCCGATTTTGGTTTTTTCCCCTGCCAGAAGAGTTCGGGATAACACCATTAAACACACTTTAATTAACTGCGAAGCCACAAAAGAAGTGGTCATTAATGTGGTGAATTTTGATATTGTTCAGCAAATGTCGTTGTCGAGTACAGAATATGCCGATGGAGTAAATGAGTTTCTAAAATCAGGTTTAACTATGTTGCCTTCTGAGGTTGTAAAACCATTTCGTGTGGCGGAAAGTCCGGTTCAATTTGAATGCAAAGTCAATCAGATTATTGGTTTAGGAACAGAAGGTGGAGCAGGAAATTTAATTATTTGTGAAGTTGTAAAATTGCATATTGATGAATCTATTTTAGATGAAAACGGTAACATCAACCAACATAAAATAGATTTGGTTTCACGCATGGGTGCCAATTGGTATTCGCGTTCCAATCAAGGGCTTTTTGAAATCCCAAAACCATTGGCAACATTAGGAATAGGAGTCGATCAAATCCCTGATTTTATTAAAGAAAGCCCCGTGTTTAGTGGAAATGATTTAGGAATGTTAGGAAATGTAGAAAGTTTGCCATCAACAGAAGAAATTAATATATTTGTAAATGAAAATATTCAGGTGAAAGGAGTTTTGAGTTCTGCCGATGAAATGAAAGTGCATCAAAAAGCAAAAGAATTCCTTAACAAGCAAGATGCCCTTTCGGCCTGGAAAGTTTTGTTAGCCAAACGAGTTTAATATGAGCCAAATTAATAATTTTTAAAATCAAAATCATGGAAGTTTCAGGAAAAATCAAAGTCATTAACCCAGAACAACAAGTTAGTGCATCATTTAGAAAAAGAGAATTAGTGGTTACCACAGACGAACAGTACCCACAACATATTATGGTTGAATTTACACAAGACAAGTGTGATTTGCTTAACTCATATAAATTGGGTGAGGGTGTAAAAGTATCCATTAACATTAGAGGAAGAGAGTGGGTGAGTCCGCAAGGCGAAACCAAATATTTCAACTCTATTCAAGGTTGGAGAATTGAGCGTTTGCAAGCTGAAGCTCCTGCTGCTCAAATGCCTCCTGTGCCTGCAGCAGAGGCCTTTGAACCGGCAACCAACTTTAATGAAGAAGAGCACGACGATTTACCGTTTTAATTCTCATACTAAAAAGTGAATAAATTCCAAATTCTAACTTAACATGTTGGAGTTTGGAATTTCTTATTTAGATTTTAATTATAGATGTATTTTTTAAGTAAAGATTTATATTTTCCGCCGGTTTCTGAAGCTTCCTACGAAGGGATTTTGGCTGTTGGTGGCGATTTGAGCACAGAACGATTGCTTTTGGCTTATCAAAACGGTATTTTCCCATGGTTTGAAGAGGATGAGCCTATTTTGTGGTGGAGTCCGCCACAACGAATGGTGGTCAATCCAAAAGAGTATAAAGTAGCTAAAAGTCTTCGGAATATCTTAAACAGAAATATATTTAGAGTTACCTTCAATCAAAATTTTTCTGGAGTTATCGAACATTGTCAAACCATTAAACGAAAAGGGCAACAAGGAACTTGGATAACCGATTCAATGATGGACGCATATCTTAAATTGCACGATTTAGGAATTGCAAAATCGGTTGAAGTTTGGCAAAATGATGAGTTAGTCGGTGGCTTATATGGAGTTGATTTAGGTAAGATTTTCTGTGGTGAAAGTATGTTCAGCAAAGTTCCCAATGCAAGTAAAGTAGCATTCGTTTCTTTGATTGAAAAGTTAAAACAAGAGAATTATCTTTTACTGGATTGTCAAGTGCATAATGATCACTTAGAAAAATTAGGTGCGTTTGAAATCTCCCGAGAAAATTACCTCAAAATTCTAAAATCGTCGCTTTAATTTCTTTTCCAGCAATCCAAAAAATGATCATTAACCATTCCTGTCGCTTGCATATGAGCATACATGGTAGTTGGTCCGATGAATTTAAAGCCTCGTTTCTTCAAATCTTTACTGATTTTTTCGGCTAATGGACTGTAAGCCGGTACTTCTTTAAAAGAAGTGAAATTATTCACGATTGGTTTCCCATCCACATAACTCCAGATAAATTTAGAAAAAGAACCAAATTCTTCCTGCACTTTTATAAATGCTTTTGCATTGCTGATGGCGGAATTTATTTTCAAAGTATTTCGAATAATTCCGGCATCTTTCATCAATTCTTGCACTTCGTATTCGCCAAATAAAGCAATTTGTTTATAATCGAAATTAAGAAATGCTTTTCTGAAATTTTCTCTCTTTTTTAGAATCAAATGCCAACTCACTCCGGCTTGAAAAGTTTCTAAAATTAAAAATTCAAACAACTTTTGGTCATCAAAAACCGGTTCGCCCCATTCTTCATCGTGATAATTGCGGTATAAATCATCTTTTTCGCACCAAGCACACCTTGTTTTAGTTTCCATATTGTTTCATTTATTTAACAAATATAAAAAATCAAAGCTTTAATTTGATATTAATGTTTATTTTGGGGGTTATAACTTAAAAAATGATAAAAATTGAACATTAGTGTATAAAAATTAGGGGTTATTAATACATTTGTGTAATAATTAGAAACAATTAAGTGATGAAAATAGGGGTTCCTAAGGAAATTAAAAATAATGAAAGTCGAGTTGGAATGACTCCGGCTGGTGTTTTTGAATTGATTAAAAACAATCATACGGTTTATGTTCAACAAGATGCCGGTTTTGGAAGCGGTTTTTTTGACACGGATTATGCAGTGGTTGGTGCAATTTTAGTTCCAACAGCGGCTGAAGTTTATGCTCAAGCCGATATGATTGTGAAAGTGAAGGAACCTATCGCTGAAGAATATCCATTGATAAAAAAGGGACAAATTGTTTTTACGTATTTTCATTTTGCTTCCAGTGAAGAATTGACGATTGCGATGTTGGAATCCAAATCAATTTGCATTGCGTATGAAACGGTGGAAGAAACAGACGGTTCATTGCCTTTACTTACACCAATGTCGGAAGTTGCTGGAAGAATGGCAATCCAACAAGGAGCAAAATATTTAGAAAAACCAATTAAAGGAAGAGGAGTTTTGTTGGGAGGCGTTCCCGGAGTTCCACCCGGAAAAGTGTTGGTTTTAGGAGCTGGAATTGTAGGCATTCAAGCAGCAAAAATGGCGGCCGGTTTAGGAGCACATGTTACGATTTTAGATATCAATATGAAACGACTTCGGTATGTGAATGATGTGATGCCAAGTCACGTTGTAACTGAATTTTCGAGTGAATATAATATTAGAAGGCACATTAAAAATCACGATTTGATTATTGGTGCGGTATTAATTCCGGGTGCAAAAGCCCCAAAATTAATTACCAGAGATATGTTGAAAGAAATGCATCCCGGAACCGTTATGGTGGATGTGGCAGTAGATCAAGGAGGTTGTTTTGAAACGACTGTCGCAACAACGCACGAGAATCCAACGTATATTATTGATGATGTTGTGCATTATTGTGTGGCGAATATGCCGGGAGCGGTTCCTTATACTTCAACATTAGCCTTAACGAATGTGACATTGCCGTATGTTTTAAAATTAGCCAACCTAGGATGGAAAGTTGCCACAGACCGCTATCCGGATTTAGGAAAAGGACTCAATATTGTTCAGGGAGAAATTGTTTATAAAGAATTAGCCGAAACGTTCAATTTTAGTTAATAGGTTTTATTTGTTTGTTTGTTTAAAAATCCCATCGCAGCCAAGGTGATGGGATTTTGTATTTATTTCGTTTTGGAAATTGTTTCACAGTATAATTCTTCCACTTTTTTTTTAGCCCAATCGGTTTTTCGTAAAAAAGTTAAACTTGATTTGATGGAAGGATTTTCGGTAAAACATTTTATTTTTATTTTTTGACTTAAGGTTTCAAAACCATAAAAATCAACTAAATACTCAACTATTGATTGTAGTGTTTTCCCGTGAAGTGGATCGTTGTTTTGCATTTTGTAAATTTAACTAAAAACCATAAAAAAACCTCAATCATTATAATTGAGGTTTAGTATATTTTGTTCGTTAGGAATTACCCTAAAGCAACTCTTTTGAAACCTGTAATTTCAACATTGAAACCTTTTACGTAATCACCAACTTTTTTACTATCATCTTTGATGAAGTTTTGATCTAATAAAGCTTTTTCTTGATCTAAAGTTGTGTTGTCAGAGATAAAACGTTGGATTTTTCCAGGAATGATTTTATCCCAAATTTGCTCTGGTTTACCTTCTGCTTTCAATTCAGCTTTAGCATCTTCTTCTGCTTGTTTTAAAACTTCTTCAGTTAATTGAGAGAAAGAAATATATTTAGGAACATTTTTTAATGTTTTTCCTAAACGTTTTGCTTCTTCATTTTCTTTTTCGATTATAGCAATACGAGCAGCAAGTTCAGAAGCAACGAAAGCAGGATCAAAATCTTTATACGATAAAGTATCTGCTCCCATTGAAGCTACTTGCATAGAAATGTCTTTTGTTAACGTTTCAGCATCAGCAATAACAGATGAAATTGCAGTTAAAGCTGCAATTTTGTTCACGTGTACATACGATCCAACAAAAGCACCTTCTAAAATTTCAAAACCACCAATTTCAATTTTTTCCCCGATAACTCCGGTTTGCTCAATTAATTTTTCAGCAACGGTCATGTTTCCCTCAAATGAAGAAGCTAAAAATTCTTCTTTAGAAGAAAAGTTGATTGCTTTTTCTACTAATTGTTTAGCCAAAGAAACGAATGATTCGTTTTTACCTACGAAATCAGTTTCACAGTTCAAAGTAATTACAGCACCTTTGGTTTTGTCTGCATTTATAAAAGCAACAGCAGCACCTTCACTAGACTCACGGTCAGAACGGTTAGCAGCAACTTTTTGCCCTTTTTCTCTAAGGATTTGTATAGCTTTATCGAAATCTCCTTCAGCTTCAACCAAAGCTTTTTTACAGTCCATCATTCCGGCACCTGTAGTTTGTCTTAATTTATTTACGTCTGCAGCAGTAATTGTTGCCATTTTGTATCTATTTTTAAGTTTAAATTTTTATGTAAAAAAACAAATTCCAATATTCAAATTCCAAATTCCAATTTTATTAAATCATCAATTTTTCGAGAGACAATTTTTTGGAACTTGGAATTTTTCCTATCGGAATTTATAGTTATTTATTCTTCTGAAGTTGTTTTAGCTTCTTCTGCTTCCACTGCTGGAGCAGCTTCTACTGCTACTACTTCTTCTACTGTATCTTCTGCAACAGCATCACCATCTTTTTCAGATCCTCTTTCAGAAAGACCTTCGATGATAGCACCGGTTACTAAAGATAAAATTTTATCGATTGATTTAGAAGCATCATCATTAGCCGGGATAACGTACTCTACTTCACGTGGGTCAGAGTTGGTGTCAACCATAGCAAAAACTGGAATGTTTAATTTTTGAGCTTCTTTTACTGCGATGTGTTCAGCTTTGATATCTACTACAAATAATGCAGCAGGTAATCTAGACATGTCAGCGATAGAACCTAAGTTCTTCTCTAGTTTAGCACGAAGACGATCTACTTGAAGTCTTTCTTTTTTAGAAAGAGTATTAAAAGTGCCATCTTTCTTCATTCTATCAATAGAAGCCATTTTTTTCACGGCTTTACGGATAGTCACGAAGTTAGTAAGCATACCACCAGGCCATCTTTCCGTGATATACGGCATGTTCGCTGCAGCAGCTTTTTCGGCTACGATATCTTTTGCTTGTTTTTTGGTAGCTACGAAAAGTACTTTTCTACCAGATGCTGCAATTTTTTTCAAGGCTTCGTTAGCCTCTTCAATTTTAGCAGCAGTTTTATATAGGTTAATGATATGAATACCATTACGTTCCATATAAATGTAAGGAGCCATATTCGGGTCCCATTTACGAGTCATGTGTCCAAAATGAACGCCAGCCTCAAGTAAGTCTTTAACTTCAACTTTGTTTGCCATTTTTGTACTAGTTTACGTTCTGTTGATTAGCAATAATGTAGTAGCGATTACTCTGGTCTTCATTATTTAGATGCTAAACTAATTTTCCGATCGCATCGGAATAATAACAACAATAACTTTTTTAATAATAATTTTGTAATTCGATTAACGTTTAGAGAATTGGAATCTCTTACGAGCTTTCTTCTGTCCAAATTTCTTACGTTCAACCATTCTTGGATCTCTTGTTAGCAATCCTTCTGGTTTCAAGATAGCTCTGTTATCAGCTTCTACCTCACACATTGCTCTTGCAATAGCCATTCTCACAGCTTCTGCTTGCCCTGTTGAACCACCACCATATACATTTACTTTTACGTCAAAGTTAGTTGCATTTTCTGTCATAGACATTGGTTGCATCACTTTGTACTGTAAAGTAGCAGTAGGGAAGTAGTTTTCAAATTCTCTTTTGTTTACGGTGATTTTTCCTGTTCCTTCTGAAACATAAACACGTGCCACAGCACATTTTCTTCTACCGATTTTGTGAATAACTCCCATTACTTTAGATCGTTTAAGTTAACGGTTTTTGGTTGTTGAGCTCCATGTTTGTGCTCAATACCAACATTTACATTTAAATTGCGGAATAGTTGAGCACCTAATTTGTTTTTAGGTAACATTCCTTTTACAGCCTTTTCTACTAAAGTTGCAGGGTTTTTTTGTTGCAATACTTTAGCCGTTAGGCTTCTTTGTCCACCTGGGTAACCTGTGTGACGGATGTACGTTTTGTCATCCAACTTGTTACCAGTCAGGTTGATTTTTTCTGCGTTGATAACGATTACGTTATCACCACAATCAACGTGCGGGGTATAATCAGGCTTGTATTTACCTCTCAATAGCATTGCTACTTTTGAAGCAAAACGTCCTAAGTTATGACCCTCAGCATCTACAACAATCCACTGCTTATCTGCGGTAGCTTTGTTGGCTGAAACTGTCTTGTAGCTTAATGTGTTCACAATAATTTATTTTAATTAAACATTCCATCCCCAATAAAGGGGTTGCAAAAGTACAATTAATTATTATAAAAGCAAATAGCAATTTGAGATTATTTTTAATCACTTATTTTTAGATGACTAATTTTGCTAATACTACTGATTTTAAAGGTGTAAGTAATGGATTTATTTCGAATTTATTTTGGTTATCAAACGTTCAATTCATCGATTTATTACAAATAAAATGAGTTTTCATCATCAGATAAATGTCAATCACATTAAATCTATTCATTATTTTACTATTTTTACGTCTAAATTCGAAAGATATGAAGCCGAAAGCCACTTTAAAACAAATTTCAAAAGATTTAGGAATTTCCGTATCAACGGTTTCTAAAGCGTTGAGTGATAGTCATGAAATTAGTGAACCTACTAAAATAAGGGTTCAGGAGTATGCAAAGCTTCAAAATTATAAGCCAAACTCCATGGCTAAGAATTTAAAAAATCAGCGAACAAATACAATTGCGGTAATTATACCTAATATATTGAATCCATTTTTTGCTAAAGTGTTTAGCGGAATTGAAAAAGCCGCCAATGCAAAAGGGTATAATGTGATTACCTATATTTCAAACGAATCACTTAGCAAAGAAAAGCAAGCCATGGATTTGTTGAGCAATGGAACAGTAGATGGTTTTATTCTATCGGTTTCGGAAGAATCGCAAGCCAAAAATGTTTCTTCGCATTTTAAAGAAATTCTTCGTGAAGGATTGCCAATTGTAATGTTTGATCGTATCATGGAAGATGTTAATTGCGATAAAGTGATTGTAGATGATTTTGAATCATCAGTTGAAGCAGTAAATCATTTGTTGAAATTAGGTTGTAAAAAAGTAGCCTTACTTTCTTGTATTGATAATTTAAGTGTTGGAAAACACCGAGCATTAGGTTATGAAAGAGCCTTGCAAGACAATAAAATAAGCATTAACGACAAGTATATCATCATTACTGATAGTCAAGAAGATTTTGATGCTCGTTTAGAAAAATTATTAGCATCCAAAGAAGTAGATGGTATTTTGGCTGTGGATGAACATTCTTCTACTATGGCGATGAAAATTGCTATCCAAAAAGGAATTAAAATTCCGGAAGAATTATGCGTAATTGGTTTTGCAGACGGAGTTTGGTCAAGACGATTAACACCGAGTTTGTCCACCATCAGCCAACACGGCCCGGAAATTGGTGAAGAAGCCGCTAAACTTCTAATCGAAAAACTCGAACGAAAACAAGAAACACCGACTTATAAAACTACAGTTGTAAAAACGGAGTTGAGACAACGGGATTCTACGAGGAGGGTATAGGTTTTATTTGAATGGAATTCGGGAATTTATACTAAAGCCTTGTTTTACAAGGTTTTTTTATTTGACTGGAATTCGGAAATTATAAATTAAGAACCTAAAAACTCATTTTTAATCATAAAAAAAATAAATATACAATATAGAAAAGTAGCAAGAATATAACTGTTAAACATAATCTCATTTTGTGATGAATAGAATTTTTTTATTTTTATCAAGTTAAATAAAATTGGAGACGAAATGATAATAAGATTTGCTATTTTTCCTGAAGTAATTGCCGTTTGACTCACTGAACCTGCTCCAGAACCAAAATACATGAAGAGAGAAAAAAGCATAATAAAAAACATTACAAAAAAGTATAGAATTTCTAAACTTAAAATGACCACTAAAAGTTTAAGATTGACTTTCATTAAGTTGTTAGATTGATGATTTTATTCTCCAAAACAAAGCATTAAAAAATATCATTACAAATACAACAATTCCAATAATTGCAAGCGTATCAACTAAACGCATATATCTGAAATTATCATAAAACAAACAACAAAAAGCAATTAAGATAAAATGTATAATAGAAAAAACTAAATTAGTTTTCGCTTTGATGATGGCTAGAAACAAATATCCAATGAAAAAAGCAAAAACAAAATATTTAACGTAATACATCGTAAATCCTGAAATGTCATAAGCCCATCCAACTGTTTTGTTTAAACCATAATTTTCAATTTCTGAAAATCTTACTAATAAAGGTAAACATAAAAGTATGATAAGATACATTTTTGTTTCAAAGAGATTCTTCACTTTCATACCTAATTGTTTATTCAAACACTTTGTTCTGCGGTTTAACTGAAAACTGACAACCGACAACTGTCTTAATGAGCCTCCAGCCAATTTCTTCCCATTCCCAACTCCACATCCAACGGGACAGCTAATTTAAAAGCGTTTTCCATTTCGTGTTTAATCATCGGTTGAATTTTTTCTAATTCAAAATTGTGTACATCAAATACCAACTCATCGTGTACCTGCAATAACATTTTAGATTGCCAGTTTTCGGAAGTCAATTTTTGATGAATATTGATCATTGCGATTTTGATGATATCGGCAGCAGAACCTTGAATGGGAGCGTTGACAGCATTTCGTTCGGCACCGCTTCGCACCATCGCATTGGCGGAATTAATATCTTTTAAATAACGTCGTCTTCCTAAAACGGTTTGTACATAACCATTTTCTCTGGCAAAATCAACTTGGTTTGCCATATAGGCTTTCAGTTTTGGATAAGTGGCATAATAGGCATCAATCAAGTCGGCACTTTCTTTTCGAGATAAATTCGTTTGGTTGGAAAGTCCGAATGCCGAAACGCCGTAAATGATTCCGAAATTCACCGTTTTAGCATTGCTTCGCTGTTCTTTGGTGACTTCTTCCAGCGGAACATTGAATACTTTTGCAGCCGTACTTTTGTGAATATCTTCGTTGTTTTGAAACGCTTTAATCATATTTTCTTCGCCGGATAAAGCGGCAATAATTCGCAATTCAATTTGCGAATAATCGGCAGAAACTAGAGTATAATTTTCATCTCTGGCAATAAATGCTTTTCGGATTAATCGACCTCTTTCGGTACGAATCGGAATGTTTTGCAAATTCGGATTATTCGAACTCAATCGTCCGGTTGCGGCAACCGTTTGCATGTAATCGGTGTGAACTCGTTGCGTTTTTGGATCTACTTGATTCGGCAACGCATCAATATATGTGCTTTGCAATTTCACCATTTGTCGCCATTCTAAAATGTCTTTCACAATTTGGTGTTCGTTCACTAAATAACTCAACACCTCTTCGCCTGTGGCATATTGACCGGTTTTAGTTTTCTTTTGTTTGGCTCCGCCGATTTTTAATTTATCAAATAAAATATCGCCTAATTGTTTTGGTGAAGCCAAATTGAATTTTTCACCAGCCGTTTCATAGATTTTTTGTTCAAATTCGGTGATGTCTTTTTGCATATCCACCGACATTTTTTTCAGAAAATCCACATCCAATCGAATACCTTCAGATTCCATCGCAGCTAAAACCGGAATTAACGGAATTTCGATTTCATCAAACAATTTCTTCGTTTCGGCTTTGTCTAAAATCGGACTGAAAACTTCTTTTAATTGAAATGTAATATCAGCATCTTCGGCAGCATATTCTTTGATGTCTTCCAAATTGACATCACGCATTGATTTCTGATTTTTCCCTTTTTTTCCAATTAATGTTTCGATTGATTTTGGGGAATATTTTAAATACGTTTCAGATAAAACATCCATATTATGACGCATATCGGGATTAATCAAATAATGAGCAATCATCGTGTCAAATAATTTTCCTTTGACTGAAATTCCGTAATTCGCTAAAATTTTCAAATCATATTTGATGTTCTGACCGATTTTTTCAATGGTTTCATTTTCAAAAAAAGGTCTGAATTTCTCCATTAATTGTTGAGCTTCTTCTTGATTTTCCGGAAATGGAACGTAAAATGCTTTTCCTTTTTCCCACGAAAGTGCCAAACCAACTAATTCGGCATTCAAGGCATCAATTCCGGTGGTTTCAGTATCAAAACAAACCGAAGATTGATTCATTAAATTCTGCAAAAGCAGTTTTAAGTGTAAATCACTTTGAACCAATTCATAGTGATGAGAAGTCGTTTCTAATGTGGCATAAAACGAATTTGTTCCTGTTTCAGTTGAGTCATCATCGCTAAATCCAAACAAATCAAATTGATCTTCGTTGGATTTTTTGGCGGATGATTTCTTTTGAATTTGATTTTTGTCATTGCCATTGTCATTGACCTCTCCATTTCCATTGGTATTAATTTCGTCATATTCTTTTCCGGAGCCAAACCATTTATCAAATTGAGCTTTCATTTGACGGAATTCCAATTCTTGAAAAATAGCATCCGTTTTTTCTACATCGGGCTTGGATAACTCAAAATCGGTTGCGTCAAAAGTTACCGGACAATCGAGTAGGATAGTAGCTAGTTTTTTGGACAACAAACCTTGTGCGGCATTGTCTTCAATTTTTTGTTTGATGGCTCCTTTTAGTTTATCCGTATTAGCTAAAAGATTTTCAATAGAACCGAACTCTTTTAATAATTTTTTAGCTGTCACGTCACCAACTCCAGGAAACCCGGGAATGTTATCCACGGCATCACCTTTCATTCCTAAAAAATCAATTACTTGGAGAGGATGTTCAATTTCAAATTTTTCCAATACTTCGGGAATTCCCCAAATTTCAATATCATTCCCCATTCGGGCGGGTTTGTACATAAAAATATTTTCGGAAACCAACTGAGCAAAATCTTTATCGGGCGTAACCATAAAAACTTGAAATCCTTCTTTTTCGGCTTGTTTGGCTAGTGTACCAATTAAATCATCGGCTTCAAACCCTGCTTTTTCCATAATCGGAATTTGCATCGCTTTTAATAATTCCTGAATATATGGAACAGCAATTTTAATCGCTTCCGGCGTTTCGTCGCGATTAGCTTTGTAAGTTGGAAATAATTCATTTCTAAAAACACTACCCCCTTTATCAAATGCAACGGCAAGATGGTCGGGTTTTTCACGTTTAATCACATCCATAAGAGCGTTCATAAATCCCATGATGGCCGAAGTGTCCATTCCTTTGGAATTGATTCGAGGATTTTTTATAAAAGCATAATACCCACGAAAAATTAAAGCGTAAGCATCGAGAAGGAAAAGGCGTTTTTGCGTTGACATAATTCTTAAATATTGAAGATTTCAAAGATACATTTTTGATTGCTAAAAAAGAAAAATGCCGAAACCAATTTCTGATTTCGACATTTTCCAACCACTAAAAAATCCAACTTTATTTTATATTCATTTGTTCTAATTTGGCTTCCAGAGCATTTACTTTTTCTAATGCTGATTTTAATGCTGAATTTTCATTTTCTAATTTTTCGATTTTATCGTTTAAAGCTTTGATCGCTTGAAAAACGATTGGGTCATAGTCACCATAAGCCGTTTGTAAAAAACCAAGATTATCTTCGGTTACTTTTTCCGGGAAAATTTCTGCAATTTCTTGTGCAATAAATCCGATTTGAAGATTTTCAGGTCGAACGGTTCCGGTTTTGTCGTCGTTCCAATAATAAGTCACGCCTCTTAATTGGAGAATTTTTTCTAATGCTTCATTTGGAGAAATTGTTGCAATATCCTTTTTTAAGCGGCTGTCTGAATTGGCGACGAAACCACCGGCAGTAGTTTTTGATGCTGTGCCATTTACTTCTAAAGCATTTGTTGTTGGTGTTCTCATGATTCCGACTAAACCATTTCCTGTTATTCTTACAATATCACCTGTCCCATTATGATAGATATGAAATCTGCTATCGGCAACCGTGTTGTCGGCACGACCATAAAGCACCCATTCATTATCTGCTTCAGCTGCGTTTGTAAACTTAATACGGGCACCATCGTTTGCACCTTCTTCTCTCAGTAGAACATGAGATAATGTTCCTGAACTATTTTGCCTTACTTGAAACTCACTATTAGTTCTTAGAATATCATTATCAAATTCACCATAAATTAATGCGTTATTTTCATCTGCACCGTTATTCTCTATGAATAGCCTATTACCTGCTGTAGAATTTCTACCTGCATTTGAGCCAATAAAAACATTACCATCGCCACTTGCGTTTTGTCCTGCTTGAAAGCCCATAATGGTATTTCGTAATCCACTCGGATAATTTTCACCCGCTAAATGACCCACAAATGTATTGTAACTTCCAGTTGTAAAGTTTTCTAATGTTTGTTCACCAATTGCGGTGTTTCCATCTCCACTTGATAAAGAGTATAGCGATGCAAGTCCGATAGCGGTATTGTCAAATCCTGTTGTATTACTGAGTAATGTTAAACCACCAATTGCTGTGTTATCAGAGCCAGTTGACGTTGATAAACCGCTAGAATTACCAACAAAAACATTTCGGGTTCCAGTTGCATTTTCTCCAGCACTACTGCCAATCCAAACCGACTGTAACTGTGTTGTTTCTATTTGTCCTTTTGCAGTAATTCGTACTTTTTCTGTATTGTTTGTACGAATCGATACATCTTGATTGTCAGTTGTACCCAAGAAGTTAAAGGTTGGATTTGTTCCTGTATTACCCGTTAATTTCCAATCATTTGCTAAAGAGGTTAAATTAACCGTTTGAGTAGCAACACCATCGTTTGATAATGATAAGTTTAAAGTTGTTCCTGTTAAACTAAATACATCTATGGTTTGATTGTCAGTATTCAAAGCAGCCAAATTTACAGATTGTGTAGCAACACCATCATTTTGTAATGATAAGTTTAAAGTTGTTCCTGTTAAACTAAATACATCTATGGTTTGATTATCATTATCAATTTGCCAGGAAGCCGTGCCATTAGCATCACTTTTCAATACTCTACCTGCCGCTTGGTTGCCATCTACCATTCTTATACTTCCCTGTACATGAAGGCGTTCTTCTGGAGTTGACCAGCCCAAACCAGTATTTCCGTTTTTTAGCATTACAAGAGCATTTCTTCTTTCATTGCTGTCAAAAATATTATTATTATTAATATCAACTCCATTTCCTATTACAAATAATCGATCAGACATATTTGCTGTTCCGAACGATGAGGCTCCATTTGTGGAAGGAGTATAAAAAGTTGCTCCAATACCAAACACGGTTTCTCCAAAACTTCTAGCATCATTAAAGTAACCAAACGCTGTTGAATAGTTGCCAGTTGCATTAGTACCAAAACCAAAAGAGGTTGAATTTTCGCCAGTTGCATCAGTAGCATAACCAAAAGAAGTTGAATAGTTGCCAGTTGCATTTGAGTTTTCGCCAAATGCAGTAGAATTCACTCCAGATGCTGTTGTGGAATTTCCAAATGCAGTAGAATTCAAACCAGATGCCATTGTCTCATTGCCAAATGCAGTAGAATTCACTCCAAATGACGTTGTATTATTGCCAAATGCAGTTGATTGTTCACCTATAGCCGAAGTATAATAGCCAAATGCAGTTGAACTAGAACCGGATGCCGAAGCAAAATGGCCAAATGCAGTTGAAGCTGAATCGCCGGTTGCATCTGAGAAAAAACCAAACGCAGTTGATCTAGAACCGGATGCCATTGTACTATCGCCAAATGCGGTAGAAGTTGAGCCGCTTGCATCTGAGCCAAAACCAAACGCAGTCGAACGTTCTCCTGATGCTTCCGAGGCTCTACCAAACGCAGTTGAATCATCACCAATTGCTCTTGTAATCATACCAAATGCTGTTGAATTCTCTCCAGAAGCATTTGTGGAAGCCCCAAACGCAGTAGAATTCACTCCAGAAGCATTTGTAGAATCCCCAAACGCAGTAGAATTCACTCCAGAAGCATTTGTAGAATCCCCAAACGCAGTAGAAATCAATCCACTTGCCACTGAGTTAAAACCAAATGCCGTTGAAATATTTGCTGAAGCAATAGTTGAACTACCAAATGCCGTTGAAAAATTACCAATTCCTATATTATTCCATTGATTTCCAACAATATATCCTGCTCTAAAAGCTGCTTTTCTCGGATTAAAAAACATACGAGTACCAGTTCCTGTAATTTCTGTGTCTATAGTATTGCCTGAACCATAAGTTCCGGTTACCAAAAAACCGTCATCTCCATTAATGCGAACAGCACCATCGGTTGCCTCAATATTTTTTCCAACTCCTGCTCCACCTTGGTCATATGATTGATCCAATGTGTTTCCGGTAATTGTCTGCGTAATCGGTATCCATTGCGTACCATTAAAAAAGTAAAAACCAATACCATTTCCACCCACAGTAGCAGCATTGGTATTCCAAATTAACAAACCAGTTGCAGCAGTATTAGTTCCGTCTAACATTGTTGTTGTAACATTAGTTAAACTAACTCGTGGCACTAAAACACCTTTATTGGTAGCAGTAATATCAAGCATTGAAGATGGATCGGGGTTGGTAGTATTAACCCCAACTTGTGCATTTAGCAAGACACTAAACAGTAAGACGAATAGTATGGTAATTTTTTTCATGACAATAAAATTTTTTCCCAGTGGTTGGTGGTTAGTATTGGTTGTAGGGTAAATGCAAATCGATTTTGGGCAAAACCTTTAATGACTATTTTTTTGTTTTCACTTTTTAAAGTGTCTTTAAAAACCAAAGTATGATCGGTTTTAAGACGAATTTCCAACAGATAAAACCCGTTTGTTTCGGTGTAAAGTGTGATGGAAGAATTAGATAAGCTAAACATAGTTGTTAGATTTTAATCTAAAACTATACTAACTCGCTGAATTACAAAGATTAAATAAAGTGAAGAGAGCTTTTTTTTAAGTGAACAAAGCTTTTTTCTAAGTGAAGATTATAATAAGGTAATGTTTTTCATTAATTCATCACGGTATGATTTTCCCACAGGAATTTTGTGTTTACCAATAAACAGAAATCCTTCTTGAAGCGAAGAAATTTGGGAAACCTGCACCACAAAAGAACGGTGCACCCGAAGAAATTTTTGAGAAGGCAATTTTTCTTCTACACTTTTTAACGTATGGCTAATCAAGGTTTTGTTTTGTGAAGTGATGAGGTAACAATAATTATCATACGCTTCTAAATACAAAATTTGGTTTAATTCGATTCGGATGAGTTCTCCTTTATTTTTTATGAAAAACGAATCATTTTCTTCGGTAACCGAAACGGAAGGTTTTTGAAGATGGTATTTGTGCAAAGCTAATTCGATATTCGTTTTTAATGTTTTTTCATTAAATGGTTTTACGATATAGCCAAAAGGTTCAGTCGCTTTCACTTTTTCCAAGGTGGCATTATCCGATAAGGAAGTTAAAAAAATGAATGGAATATCAGCTTTCTTTTTTAAATGATTCACAAAATCAATTCCGTTTAATTCGCCATCTAAAGTGATATCAACCAAAATTAAATCGGGTTGAAGCGTTTCTACATCAAAAGCAGCTTCTTTTACATTGTCAGCCATTCCGCAAATTTCATAACCTTCTTTCTCAAGACTGGTTTTGATGGTTTCGGCAATCAACGGCTCGTCTTCCAATATGTAGATTTTGGTTTTCATACAACTAAAATACTATTTTAATTCAATTCTTCAAATTTAGTAATGACAAGAGTAACTGTTGTGCCATTGTTATTTTCAAAAGAAACAGTCGCTTTTAGTTTTTTGGCTAACGAATGAATCAATTTTAAACCAAAAGATTCGGGATTGTTTTGATTAGAAATACCAATTCCATTATCGGAAACTTTCAGTTCATAATTAGCATCTTTTTTTAAAAAGGAAACTTTCAATTCCGGATTTTGAATTTTTTCAGGGAAAGCATATTTAATAACATTTGTAATTAATTCATTAATGATTAATCCGATAGGAGTGATGGTGTCAATGCTAAAAATTTTACTGTCAATTATTGTTGAAATTTTCAAATTTTCAATACTATCTGATTGATTTTCAATAATATCATTCACTAAATCTTCAATATATTCTTTCGAATCAATTCCAACCAATTGATCTTTGCTATACAATTTTTGATGAATCAAAATCATTGATTTTACACGATTTTGAGCTTCTTTTACCGCTAAAGCCGCTTCTTTGTCACTGATATTTTCCGATTGTAAATAAAGCAAACTGGATACAATTTGAAAACTGTTTTTCACCCGATGATGCGTTTCTTTCAACAACGTATTTTTTTCGTCAACCAAAATTTCAAGTTGAGCTTTTTGTTTGTTGACTTTTTTCTTTTGTTTGATGTTTAAGTAAGCTAAACAACTCAAAATCAATATTATAAATCCTGACAGAAAAGTAAAAATGAGTAATTGATTTTTTTCTTTTATTCTTTTTTGAAGTTCTTCTTCTTTTTTTTCAGTTTGGTATTTGGTTTCTAATTCATACACAATATCGTCACGTTGTTGCATTTTCAAACTGTCGTAAACTTGTATGTATTGATTTCGAAATTGCGTTGCTTTAGAAAAATTTCCCATCGATTCATACACATTCCCAATAGATTTCAGCATGATGCTTCGGTTTCTCAAATTGTCAGTTTGGACTAAAAATTTTTCCGATTTTTTTAGAAGTGTGTCAATTCCGTCAAAATTTTTCAATTTACTTTTAGCATTGATTAAATACGAATAATCCATCACATCACCCTCTTGACCGGTTTCAGGATTTACAGCAATAGCTTTTTCAAGAAAATTGATGGCTTCTTCGAATTTATTTTCTCTGATTTTTAAGTTTCCTAAGTTGGAATAAGTAGATCGTTTGGTTTCAAAAGAAGCTTCATATTCTAAGCTTTCCAAAAAAAGTTTTTCCGCTTCATCATATTTTTCTGTGCTGGAATTTATTGAACCCAAATTGATTAAACATTTCACCAACAAATCATTATCCGAAGATTTTTTGGCAGCTTCCAACGATTTTTGATAATAAATTTTCGCTTTTTCATATTCGTCTGTCGTATGAAACATTACACCAATGGAATGATAAAGATTTTTAACGTAATCAATCTTATTTTGTTCCGCTATTTTAATTGCTTTTAAATATAATTCTGATGCTTTTTTATAATCATTTTGAATGATTTCATAATAAAGACCTTCTACTTCCAATGTTTTAACTCGCAGTAATAGATTTTTTTCTACCTTATAGATGTCTTTTAATTTTGAGATGTAAATTCTAGCACTATCATTATCGGAGAGAACAAAATCCCAAGCTTTATTAATCAAAATATCACTTTTTTGGTTTTGGGAAAAAGCAGTAGTGATGCAGAAGAAGCAATGGATGGAAATGACTAAATTTCTAAAGCGTGAACGCATATCACAAATGTTAAAAATTACTTTAAATCAAAACAAATTTTGAAATTAGAAACTACTTTTGATAAAAATATGAAAAAATATATTAATGTATCGATTACTCTTCTTTATTCTCTTTGTTTTATTTATTGAAGTCTATGCATTTCAAGCCTTTAGAACCTTATCTAAAATAAAATGGGTTCAGTATTCATATGTGCTTTTGAGCGTACTTATTTTGGCGTTTATCATCTATTCTTTTACGCAATTTGATCGTCGTGTAGGGCAAAATTCGAGTACACTTCTCACTTTTGGTTTGGTGTTAATTATTTATATTCCTAAAATTATTTTGACTTTGGTAATGTTTGGGGAAGATTTTTATCGAATAATTTCCGGCACGATTTCGCACTTTTTGGGAAATACAGAGCAAAGTTCTTTTCTTCCTGAAAGGAGAAAATTCGTCAGTCAGATTGCTCTTGGAGTTGCAGCTGTTCCTTTTATATCACTTCTGTATGGAATGACCAAAGGGAAATATAATTTTAAAGTCATCAAACAAACACTTTTTTTTAGTGATTTACCAGATAGTTTCGACGGAACAACCATCACACATATTTCAGACATTCATTCCGGCAGTTTTGATAATCCTGAAAAAATTCAATATGCGGTTGATTTGATTAATGAGCAGAATTCCGATATGGTTTTGTTTACCGGTGATATCGTGAACACACACGCCACCGAGATGCATCCTTGGGTTGATACATTCAAAAAAATCCACAATCCCAAATTTGGAAAATATTCTGTTTTAGGAAATCACGATTACGGCGAATACATTGATTGGCCAACGCAAAAAGATAAAGAAGATAATTTTGAAGCCATCAAAGATTTACATCGTCAAATTGATTTTAAATTATTGATGAATGAAAATGTAAAATTGAAAAACGGAACCGATGAAATTGCCGTTGTTGGTGTTGAAAATTGGGGTAAAAGTTTCAAAAAAGCAGGAGATTTGGTGAAAGCTTCCAACGGTTTAAGTCAAAAGGATTTCAAGATTTTGATGAGTCACGATCCAAGTCATTGGGAATACGAAGTGAAAAATAACGAGCAAAATTTTCATTTGACGTTATCCGGTCACACACACGGATTGCAATTTGGAATAGAAATTCCCGGTTTTATCAAATGGAGTCCGGTGCAATATGTGTACAAACAATGGGCAGGATTATATGAAAATTTAGGTAGATATGTTTATGTAAACCGTGGTTTTGGTTTCCATGCTTACCCCGGAAGAGTAGGAATTTGGCCTGAAATTACCGTAATCGAATTAAAAAAAGCCGAAAAAGTAGCGTAATTCGTAAAATATGCTACATTTGTACTTAATATGTTAAAAAATAGGTTTAAATTTAAATAAAATTTGTCCTTATGTCAAAGTTTGGTGAACTTATTAATGCTCAAGTTCCGGTGTTAATTGATTTTTACACTGAGTGGAACGAATCATCCGTAGCAATGCATCCTGTAATTAGAGATGTGGCGGCTGCATTGGGCGATAAAGCGAAAGTAATTAAGATAGACGTAGATAAAAATCAGGAATTGGCCGATGCTCTTCGTATTAAAGGTCTTCCTACCTTAATGATTTACAAAGAAGGTCAGATGGTGTGGAGACAGTCCGGTGAGCTGGATGCAAACACAATTATTGGTTTAGTTCAAGAACAAGTCTAGTTGATTATTTCACATTGATATCCGTTTTCGGATAAAAATTGAAGCGTTTTTGGAAGTACAAATTCCAAATTCGGAAATGCTTTTATACTATCGTGAAAAACGATTATACTTCCTGATTCCACATTTTTTACCACATTTTCAAGACACTTTTCTTTGGTGATTGTTCGTTTATAATCGGCACTCAACACATCCCACATAATAATTTTATACCCTAATTTTCGCAGTTTTCTGGATTGCAAAGGTTTGATTTTTCCATAAGGCGGACGAAAAAGCTTGGATAGATTTTGGTTAATCGAATAATGCTCAATCATTTCCTCACATTTTTCAACTTCTTTTAAATAGGTTTTATTTGGCGTATTCCATCCTTTCACGTGATTAAAAGTATGGTTTCCAATAGCGTGACCTTCCGTAATTAATTGGTTGAATAGATCAGGATGTTTCTCTATATTATTACCAATACAAAAAAAAGTAGCTTTAAAATTATACTTTTTTAATTGTGCTAAAACCCATTCGGTGATTTCCGGAGTTGGACCATCATCAAAAGTTAGAAACACTTTTTTTTTATCGTTCGCAATGGTCCAAACGTAATTTGAAAAAATGTTTTTTATAATTGGGTTCGTTTTAATCCAGAGTAAATCCATACATTTTAAACAAAAAGAGCCAACTTAATGGCTCTAATTTTTATTCATTATCACGACCAAATCGCTCGAATCGTTTGTTATAGCTGTTGAATGTTTTTCTGTTCTTCTCATAAAAAGCAGTGTCTTTTTTGCTTTTTATTACTTGAATCAATGATCTGTAACGTTCTAAGTTTTTGACAACTTCATAGATGTTATCATTTTGTTCAGATGCTTTTTGGCTTACATAATAATTTAGATTGTCATTGTATTTTTCAGCTAATCTAGTCATCAACTCTTGTGCTTTTTTGGTTTCACCAACATCATAATAACCGGCAACAAAAGGCTCTAGCAACGTATAAAAACCATATTTATCCAAAGGTAATTTGGTTAAAACCAAATCGATTACTTCTTTAGCTTTTTCTGTTTTTCCTTCAGCGATGAGTTGCTGCATTAATCTTGACAAGTTCAAACGATAAGTAATGCTGTTTCTTCGGGTTTCAATGTCATGATAAATATCGCCATCACTGTTGCCCCAATCCCATTTCATTACGATATCATACATTTTATCGCTATCAATCATACCCATTTCTAATTGACCATTTTCAGGGTTGTAGGGTGTTTTAATTGGAACTAATTTGTATACTAAGCCATCTAATTGAAGATATTGCTTCATCCAAAGAAAATCTTCGTCGGAATCGCTTCCGCCGGTAAAATAGATAGGTCTTTCCCAATTATTATTTTGAATGATATCAAACATCATTATACGTGCTTTATAAATAGCTCTGTCTTTGATGTCAATGTCCATAAAGGGGACGATGGAATCATAATATTTTTCAGAAACAACTTTGTTTTTAATAACTGCTTCTTTATCAATAGTATATCTTATTTTATTAGTTGGGAAGAAATGCACGCTTTGTCCACTTTGCATTTCAAGTTTGGTATTAGGGTCATCACTTTTAATAAAGTTGATAAAATCTTTTAACTCCCAACGATTTTGAGTAATTTCATTATAAACACAATAGTCTAATTTATCTCCAACATATAAACTTCTATCGAATGAAATTGGCAATGGTTCCGATGTATAAGCTTTTGCTTTCATCTGATCAATGTGCCAGTCCGTCATAAATAATTGTGTATTTACAACTCTAACATCTCTTCGAATTCCTTCAATTTCTTGAGCATACCATAATGGGAAAGTGTCATTATCACCAATTGTAAATAAGATAGCATTTGGTTCACATGATTCTAAATAACCTTTTGCATTCGCTAAAGCAGTATATTTTCCTGATCTGTCATGGTCGTCCCAGTTTTGAGAAGCAAGTAGAACTGGAGCAGCTAAAAGAGAAGCAACAAAAACAAACGGAAAAACTATTTTTGGCTGCATCCACTTTATTAATGTGTCAAAAATGGCATAAACGCCAATTCCAATCCAAATCGCAAAAACATAGAATGAACCAACCAAAGCATAATCTCTTTCTCTAGGTTCAAAAGGTCTTTCGTTGAGGTAGATTTTTAAAGCTATTCCTGTAAATAAGAATAATGCGAGCAATACATAAAAACTTTTTAAATCTTTTTTAGAATGATAAAGTAATCCGATTATACCTAAAATAAAAGGCAAAAAGAAGTAAACATTTCTTCCCTTATTCGTTATCACATCTTCAGGAAGATTTTTTTGAGAGCCTAAAAATATTTCGTCAATAAAATCAATTCCGCTTAGCCAGTTCCCTTCGTTGTCATATTTTCCTTGAACGTCGCTTTGTCTTCCAACAAAATTCCACATCAAATAACGAACATACATATAGCCAAATTGATACTCAAACATAAATCGGAAATTGTCTGAAGCTTTTGGTTTTTCCACAATAAGATAATTTCCGTAGCCTTTTAAAAACGATATATAATCTTCGGTATCCAATCTTCCTGAGCTGTAAGCTTGTCTGAATTGCGAAACAATATCAACTAGTTCTTGCTCATGAGCATATTCCGGATCAATTTTAAAATCTACAACATTCGTAAACTCCATATAGTTTTGAGCACTTTCACCATTCCACATTCTTGGTAAAAAAGCTTTGTGAGCATTGTGACTATTTTGTGTGGCATTTATAAAGTTGTTTGTGATAACATATTTTCCCGTTTTATAATCACGCTCATAGTTTGGAGCTTTGTCTAAAAACGGTTCGTCCGGATCTAATCCGGCAAACATATCTGTGAATTGAGGCCCATAAAACAATGGGTTTTGAGGATACTGCTCACGATTATAATAAGCCAAAACTTCACGAGCATCAGACGGACGATTTTCATTAATAACCACATTGGCATTGGCACGAATAGGCAACATCATCCAAGTTGAAAAACCAATAAGAACAAAAAGAATACACAATAAAATGGTATTGTATTGCGGAAGGTTCTTTGTACGGGTAAATTTCAATCCAAAATAGAAGAACGCTATTAAAAACAACGTCATGAAAATGGTTCCGGAGTTAAATGGTAATCCGAATGTGTTTACCATAAATACTTCCGTTTTTCCAAAAAGCGACATGGTTAATGGCAACAGCATTTTAAAAATAAACAACAAAATTGCTACTACAACAATATTGGCAATGATGAAATTTTTAACGGTTACTGTTTTGTAATTTTTAAAAAAGTATAATAATCCGATTGAAGGAACTGCTAGTAAAGCCATAAAGTGAACACCAAACGAAAGCCCTAAAACCAAACAAATTAAAAGTAACCATTTATTTCCGCGTGGTGTGTGCATGTCTGTTTCCCATCGCAAACCAAGCCAAAATAATAACGAAATTAATAAGGTTGCCATCGCATATACTTCTGCTTCCACAGCATTATACCAAAAACTATCGGTAAACGTAAAAGCTAAAGCACCTACCAAAGAAGCACCTAAAATAGCAATTTCATCCATTTTAGTGATTTCTTTAAATCGAGTAATTATTTTTCTCAACAATAAAGTAGACGACCAATACATAAATAAAATAGTGAACGCACTAGAGAATACTGACATCATATTTACCATCAGTGCGACCTTTGAATCATCAGGAGCAAACATAGCAAAAAAGGCACCAATCATCTGGAATAGTGGAGCTCCCGGTGGATGACCAACTTGTAGTTTAGCTGATGTGGAAATATATTCGCCACAATCCCAAAAGCTAACCGTTGGTTCAACAGTTAATGAAAATGTAAGTAAGGCAACGGCAAAAGCGAACCAACCTAAAAGGGTATTCCATTTATTAAAATTGAGTGTAGTCATCAGTGCGATTTATTTTTTATGCTTGAATGTAGCTACAAAGAAACTATTTTTTTGTGGAAACGTATATGGCTTAACAAAATTTTGTTAATTAAGTTTAATTGAAAGTATTTTTTTTGAGCCTTAAATAGCTCGTTTTTAATCTGATGTTGGTTTTGGATAAAATATTTCACAGAAAAATCTTTTATTTATTTGCTTTAAATAAAAAATAGTATAAATTTGCACCCGCAATCAAGCGATTTTGGTCCATGGTGTAATGGTAACACAACTGTTTTTGGTGCAGTCTTTCAAGGTTCGAGTCCTTGTGGACCAACTGCTAAAATTAGAACCCCTGTAAGCATAAAGCTTTTCAGGGGTTTCTTTTTTATTGCGTAGTAAATAACGTAGTAATTATCTAATGACGATTCTTAAACGTAAAACTTGACAGGTCATAATTAAATGAGTATTTTTGTATTAATTCAGATTGTACGTTTTTTAGGCAGTTAAAGCGAGTAATACAATCAAGGAGGCTGACTTCAGTAGCAATAACATTAAACTCCAATACAACCATATATTTGAGGTGAATAAACAAATTCTTAACTCACGAGATGTCATGCAGATTCTTTGTATCTGTGAAAATACACTCCTCGAGATGGAACGAGATGGCAGAATCATAATAGATTTTCGAATAGGTAACAGAAAGCGTTATTATTCTAAAAACATTTTTGACTCACTTGCCAAGCTAAGTTCAAAAAAAATCTAAGGTAATTTTTACCGTTAGCTATTAAGGGTTATTTTTATGATATCCCTTTAGCTTTTTACTTTCTCTTTTTTTTTACGATTACATTTATGAGAAAGTAATATATTTTTAAGTCTTGCGGACTTTTTACAAATTCCGTGATATTTAAAATAAAATAAGTAATCTATTCAACGGACTTTAGTACAGTGTGTAATGGATTAGTAGTAATAACAAATAAGTAAATGATTAAAGATGATTATTATAATGTAAAGGAAGTTAGTCAACTTACAGTACAATCAACAAGGAATGTAAGAAGGATTATACAGAAAATTAAAAATGAAGTAACTGAAAGAATGTTATTTCAAGATGAGAATTATAATTGGTATATCTCTCCCCACATAATAAGCCGTTTTAAGCTCCAAAGAATAAGAGCAAGCAAATACTATGCTTTGAGCATAGACCCTTGTTACAACTATTCTAGTGATGAAATAGAAGAGATATTAGGCTTTGTTTTAAAGCAAATGGGCAACACTAGCTTAGAGATTAATTATGTTATTGAAAAGAAGAGTAAGAATGGACAAAACCATTTACACTGTTTTGTGAAGTGCAGTAACAAAAAAAAGTTGATACAATGTTTCCGTTTAGGATTTTCTAAAGTCAGTTATCACCAAAGTGCAATTTTTGATTTGGAAAGTTGGAAAGGGTATATAACAAAATATAATAATGAGATTAAAACGATTAAAAATGGATAAGATATTTAATAATGAAGAATTTAAAAAAAGTATGGGAATAAAACAAAGAGTTTTACAACCTTATAATTTCGAGCGTTATAAGGCAGTTAACCCCCACTTAACGGAGGAAGTTTATAAATTTATAAGACAAAATAGCTCGGAGTGGAAAATATTATGTGGGCTTTCGGTCCATTCACCGTGGGGAGTTGAAATTTTACCAGAAGTTTGGTGGCTAAAAGGTGGTGAAAAATACAAAGAAACGGACTTCTACAAGTACCGATTTGTGCAAGAACATTATCTTAATTTGACTAGTTGGTAATATGAAAACAATCGATGATAAGATTAGGGTTAAGCAAGTTGAAATTCAGGTCCAAAATGACCCTTTGAAAAAACAAGAGTTACAAAAGGAGTTGCAAAAATTACAGCTTAAAAAAGAGATTGAGATTATCCGCAGACGTATTGAGCAATTAGGCTAGTTTTTTTACCGGTGCGGAGCACCGTTCTTTAAAAATTAAAATACTGCCGTTACCGCCCGTAAAATAGAAATTAAAAATTGTTGTTGTTTAAGTGGGGTATGATGGTGCGTTTATATTTATTTTCAGAATTTTTGGTATAAAAAATGTTCCGTTTTGTACCTAAAAGATTGGGTATTAACTCTGAAACAAAAAAAATAATGTTGCTTTATTATATAATAAATACGGATTCAGTCGATGCTGTTCGTGAAGTGTTTCAAAAAAAAATGGGTCGTGAATTTCACGACCTTTTTTATGCAACCATTTTTTTTATTTTTTGTACTGTTCCGCTACTTTTTGAAGTTAGTTTCATAACGTTGCGAACCGATTGACCTTGTTTAAGGAATTTAACAATATCGCTATGCTCAGTCAGTAATTTTTTGGTATCTTTTTCTGAACCGACCTTTCTTCCCAGTTTGCCACCATCACGTATAAACTTGTCACGACCTGAGTTTAAACGTTCTTTAATCATGCTTAATTCTAAGCTTGTAAAAGTTGAAGCAATGCTTAACATAGTTTGAACCATTCCGTTAATTTCTCCCGATGGGAGTAGGGTATGAAGTTTAAAGTTATCGATTATGATATTGATTTTGTTTTCGTTACATTTTTCTAAAAACAAGGCGAAAGATGATATTTTACGGGAAATTCTAGAGATTTCTATGGCGATTATATGTTTTATATCGTTTTTGATGGCATAGTCTAAAATCTCAGCATTTACCTCATCGTTTTTTGTTCCTGACTTGTAGTATGTGAACTCTTTTACGATGTTGAATTGATTGCCGTAGTTTTTGGTGAGCTCTTGAGACTGGCGTGTAACGTCCTGACGATTTTCATTCGTTGAACATCTTGAAATGATGATAGCTTTTTGCATAACGCTTATGATTAACATTTGTATATACAAATGTAGTAAAAAATTTGATGTGAGCAAACTATTTTTAATTATATTTGATTAATAAATAACATTCTAAAAAAAATATTTATGCCTTTTTTTGTTTTTAATATCAGCAATCATCACGAAAATTATTCAGATTACCATGTTAAATTTTTCAATACGGAACTTGAAAAGGATGATTTTATAAATTCTATTTTGGAAGTTGGTGAAAAGGTCTATTTTCAGAAATCTGATACGTTGTTAGATATTATAAGCAGAATAGCTTTTGATACGTTTGAAAATACGCCAACAACGCATCAGGTTGTAGATGTTTATATGCAGTTTATTGATAAATTTGGACTGAATTTAGTAAATACAGAGTTTCCAAATGAACTTGTCGGTGTAGAATTTATTAATAATGTTATTATAGAATATGAAAAAATCTCAAACTATATTATGGACCAAGCTCACGAAACAATGAGCCAAAAAGAATATGTTGACCAACAATCTGATTGGGAAACTAGTTATGATGATGAAACTAGAAAGTGGGACGATGAAACAGATGGTTCATGGAGAACAGGTAACGACTTTGGTTAAATTTCAGTATTTGGGCCAAGTTGAGGAAATGTAATCACTGTTTCCAGTACCTATAGGTAATCTATCAACACAATGAGGTTCTGGATTAAAAACAGCTTCCTTTTGTAGAATGAAATTAATTAAGGGAATTGAAATTTCAGTTCCTACCGCTTTTCTCATTTTAATAAGTAACCAACCAACATCTATGATTTGATTTAACCATATTGTAGCTTCTTCTATAGTTACAATTAGAGAAGGCGGGTCGAAATGCATCAAGTGATTTCGAAGTTCTCTTAAATTATGGAAACTTGGTAAATATTTTTCTGCTCCTAAATGATTTCCAGAAATTTGATAAATCCATCCTAATTTATCCTCAAACCTTCTCCCATGCCTCTCACCAAGTTTTTCTTTTTGAAAATTCCAATTTGCTAAAGGATTATATTCAGCCATTATATATATTTGATTAAGGGTTATCTCAACTAATGAAATGCTATCACTAATTAAACTTCTTAATTCAAAAAACCAGTCATCAGTTAGAGAATCTGCTGAATTTTCAATGAGTTTTGTTCTAATTTTGGTTATTCTTTGCAATAATTGAGGTTGTAGGGATGTAAATGTATGCCCCTCTCTTATAAGTTTTGGAGATATGGGATATTTTTCCCCAAAGATTTGTTTAATGTAGCCATCTGCGATTGCTAAACCATGGGGAGCAGTCTCATCATGTTTATGGAAATTTATTTTACCTTCAAACACTCCATCAAGCCAAAAGCTTTTCATTACAGGCAAATTAAATGCTGTTGGATTGAAGTGCCCTTCATTTCTAATAAACTCAGAAATGTAATGATAATTTATTTTATTACTAATGATGTCATTATTAGCATGGTCTTTACCTTTTACTCTGTAAAAATTTTTATCTTTTCGCCATTGATTAGCTGATTTACTAGTGTTAAAAAATTGATTTGTTATTAGTAAAGAAGCTTCTGTAACCGCTCCTGAGCGGGGTGTCTCAGAAAGAATGATGTATGGATGATTATTACGCATATAATTAAAATTTATTATGTAAATATAATTAAACACGTATTGATAATTTAAAAGACTTGATAAAACTATAGATTGTCTTATTTTTTATCAAAGAAATAGATTGATACGGTAACAATGTATCATTAAACTGCATTATAGATTTATTTTGATACAGTAAAGCTATTGATACATATCATTAAAATATTACTTGGTTTGAGGGCTGTTGAATTGTAGGTTTTATGTAATAAGAATCCATTTTCCCGATAGTATAATTCATAAATGCTTTTGCCCAAATAAAGTCTTTATTATTTTTTAAAAGATGTACCAATGTTCCAGCGTTATCATGGTCGATTTTTTCACCTAAAATTATTCCTTGCAAAGCTTCAGGATTAAATGGAATTGCCCTAGGCGAGTTTGGGTTAAAGAACTCTATTGAGTATCTAATTTCTTTTTCGTCTTGCCAATCCAATAGTTTGCTGTTTATTATTTTTTCTCTGTCAAAATCATTTACACAGACCTTATTATTTACAAAACTTATGTTTATTGAATGTGGAAATTCAGAATAAATTATATCAGATTCCAATATATGATAACCAAAACTGTTTTTAGAGAAACTATTATAAAGAATTTCTTTGTCAAAAATCAAACAAATTCCAGAATGAGATTCAGCATAGTGTGACCACATTCTTGTATCTAAATAGCTTTTTGAAAAACTACAAATACCAAATTTTTCTTTTATACTTTTTTGTAAACACTCAGTAATGTCTCTTAATATAAAGTTAACATCTATACCAAGACGTATAATTTTTTCTTTTACTGCTGTGTTAATTAGTAAATCATTCTGATAAAAGTCGATTAAAGCATCACTCGTTGGCAAATCACCTCCTATAAAATTAATGTCAAATTTACTTTCAAATGGGTCATTTAGATTATGTGGACTGCCAAACCAGAGTTCATTTTTTATTAAACATTTGAGAGTATTTACTCCAAACGGCACATACTTATATATGTAATTATCGTTATGATTTAGCATAGCCCAGTTTTATAATTCATCCTTTTTTTTATTTCAATAGTGTTTATATTATGTTTTTTTATGCATAAAATTGATGCTTGGGTTCTATCAAATTTTATTAGTATTGTTAAGTGGCTCGATGTTTTCCGGCGGAAAACGATCGAGCCGCTATCAATCTTTTATAAAATCTCTTATGAGTTTTATGTTTGTATTTGAATACTAATGTATGGAATTTAATTAATATTTAAAAAGTTTTGATTTTTTGGAGTTCACTTGTTTAATCAGTTTAACAGCTCTGTCATTTAAAGTAGATTTATCATAACCATCCAATACAGAAACGTTTTTTATTTTCGGATGTGTGATTGGTTCTATAGCATCATTTTGAATTCCTAATTGTTTTAAATTTGTTATGAAAGTCCTTCTACAATCATGCGGACCAAAAAGTTCATGTTGTTTCTTTTTTTCAATTTTAGGTTCATCAACCAAATAGTATTTTGTTTTAGTTATAGTTTCGTTATCAAATTTTAGATGTTTCAAAAACTTTTTTATAACTTTCCTGATATTCGGTTGTGATGTGAACTTTGGAAATTGGTTATTGTTTAATTCTAAAATCATTTTAACGGGTTTCAATATTGGAATGGTAGTAATCAATTCTTCAACATTTTCGTTTGATTTTCTGATTTTAGTTGTGAAACAATGGTATTTTTTTGAATCGTGGACTATAATTTCAGGCTTTAATTCATAAAGGTGGGTCATGTCTCCAATTCTTAATCCCGTGAATGAAGATAAAATAATATAGTTTTTAGCGTGCGTGAATTCTTGAGAGTGGCTTGTATCAGTGTTGATTATAACGCTTAATTGTTCTTCGTTCAAATAAGTTTCGTAAGTCGATTTATTAGTTGCAATTTTCAAACTTTTTTTAGAATAGTCTATATTGATTTTTATATTTTCTTCTTTTGCACAGTTAAAAATTGCTCTAATCGACCTGAACTCTTTATTCATAGTTGTTTGAGTATAATAGTTTCCATTGTCTTCCATGTGGAAATTATTAATAGTTTTGAAGTAATCCCAATATTGTTCCTCTGTAATATCACCAAATGTTAGCGTGGAGTTATTGTAAGTGTCATATCTCTTTAACCTGTTGGCAACCGCTTGATATTGATTGCCTGTTGAAGTATCCCAATGTCCTAGTTCATTGTTAGACAAACTCGTTCTTTTGGCAATGAGTTTTTCAGTATATTCAACAATACCTATGTGAATAGAGGCTTTTGATGTTCTATTTAATTTTTCTTCTATTAATTGTTTTAACTCTTTAGTGCTTGGGTCCCTGTCAAAAGTATTTCTAAAATATGAAAGTTGGTCGTAAGAAGCTTTTTCAATTTTATCTAGTAAAACATTTAAATCTCTTCCAAATCTTTTGACATATGTCTGATTTGCTCTGTAAATTGGCTGGTCGTTCCAATATTCTTTTTTTAAATTCCATTTAGTTGAAATTCTAAGTGGTACGTAGTTAAATTTGTTGAGCTTATAGTTGTAGGTTTTGTATCCATAAGACAAATTAAAAAAAATCAAATGTTCACCTAATTTATTCGGTTTTGATTCTAAATTAAAAAAATGAGTAGGTTTCTTCATCATAACATAAAAAGGCGTAGTAAATCACGTAGCAAAAATATATAATAATTTGAAGTTTTACAAAGTTTTTTGAGGTGTAGTGAAAAATAAATTTTATCTAAATCCTTTAAATATAAGAGGGTTATAGGTTTTATGAAGTAAGTTGAGGTGCTGAGGTATTTGTCCTTGTGGACCAACAGACAAACCCACTTTAACGAGTGGGTTTTTTGTTTTTAAAGCATAAAAAATCCCGTCTTACGAACAAAACGGGATTCAATAAAAGTTTTGGTAGATTATATTTTGAAAGTTAAAACCGGTTTAACAGCATGATTTACTAAGTCTTCACTAATACTTCCATTGAAAAAGTGAGAAAGCCCTTTTCGTCCATGCGTACACATTCCAATTAAGTCGGCATTTATACTGTTAGCAAAATTTAAAATTCCTTTTTCAACATTAGCATCATTAAAAATATGTGTTGAATAACTGTTAATTTGAAATTGAGCAACAAATTTGTCCATTATTTCTTGGGCAACCAAAGTTGATTTAAAACTATTTGGCGTATTAATCATTACCAAATTTAGTTCTGCACCAAATTTATTGGCAGCTTCAACCACTTTTGCAAAAGGTTTTTTTACTTCGTCTGCAAAATCAGAAGCAAAAACAAATTTCTTAATATTAAAATCAGGTATTTCTTTTTTGATAATTAAAACCGGAACTTCCGAATGACGAACAACTTTTTCAGCATTAGAACCAATAAACATATCTTTAAATCCACTGGCACCGTGCGATCCCATTACGATCAAATCTACGTCGTTCTTTTTGCTCAAGTTAATGATTCCGTCAAAAGCCAATTCAAACTGAATGATTTCAGATACTTTTAAGCCTTCTAAATACGGTGCGTCCATCAAGCTTTCTAGTTTGTTAATAGCTGCGTTTTTAAAGAACATAAGTTCAGGTATGGCATGTGCACTATTTACAGCATCACCAGATTGCGAAGGCAATTCTAACATGTGAAGTAAAATAATTTCACCATCATGTTTTTTTGCTATTTGAGCCGCTACTTTTAGGGCATATTCTGCGTGTTGAGAAAAATCGGTTGGAATTAAAATTTTTTTCATAAAAAGTCGTGTAAAATAGATTGGTTTATTTAGGTTGTTTTAGAATATAAAGGTACAAATATTTTTATCATTTTACAATGAATTTTCAATTATAAAAAAAATCACTATATTTGCACCGTTATTTGATTAAAAAGTAAATAATGAGGCACGCATTGCGTGCCTCTTTTTATAAAAATATGATATTTAAAGATAAAGTTGTTGCCTTATTAAATCAGGGGTTGAGTGAAAAACCTTCTGTTTTTTTGATTGATTTAACCATTACAGATGCTATGAAAATTATAGTTACGTTAGATGGTGATCAAGGAGTTACACTGCAAGATTGTATCGATATTAACAGAGCAATTGAGAATAATTTAGATAGAGAAGAGCAAGATTTTTCAATCGAAGTGGCTTCTGCCGGTGTTTCAACTCCACTAAAATTAGTAAGACAATACAAAAAAAACATAGGAAGAACGTTAAAAGTTAAAACCGCAACAGAAGTAATAGATGCTGTTTTAGCCAATGCAAACGACGAATTTATTACTTTGACTTGGACGGCAAGAGAGCCCAAAAAGATTGGTAAAGGAAAAGAAACGGTAGAAAAAAAGATTGAGCTACCTTATTCGGAAATTAAAGAAGCAATAGTGACAATAACATTTTAAAAACACAAGTAGTTTAGCATGGAAAATATAGCATTAATCGAATCATTTTCAGAGTTTAAAGACGATAAATTAATCGATCGTGTGACCCTCATGGCCATTTTAGAAGATGTTTTTAGAAATGCCTTGAAAAAGAAATATGGTTCAGATGACAATTTCGATATCATCATCAATCCTGACAAAGGAGATATGGAAATTTGGAGAAACCGTGTGGTGGTAGCTGATGGAGAAGTAGAAGATGAAAATTCTGAAATTTCATTATCTGAAGCCAGAAAAATCGAACCTGATTTTGAAGTAGGTGAAGATGTTTCTGAAGAAGTAAAATTAATCGATTTAGGAAGAAGAGCCATTTTAGCACTTCGTCAAAACTTGATTTCAAAAATACATGAACACGACAGCACAAATCTTTACAAACAATTTAAAGATTTAATTGGCGAAATTTATACTGCAGAAGTACACCATGTTCGTCCAAGAGTTGTAATTTTGGTAGATGATGACGGAAACGAAATAATATTGCCAAAAGAAAAACAAATTCCATCCGACTTTTTCCGTAAAGGAGATAATGTTCGTGGAATCATTGAAAATGTTGAATTAAAAGGAAACAAGCCTCAAATTATTATGTCAAGAACTTCAGAAAAGTTTTTGGAAAAATTATTTGAACAAGAAATTCCTGAAATTTTCGACGGATTAATCATGATTAAAAAAGTGGTTCGTATTCCGGGAGAAAAAGCAAAAGTTGCTGTAGATTCGTATGATGACAGAATTGATCCGGTTGGAGCATGTGTCGGAATGAAAGGATCAAGAATTCACGGAATCGTTCGCGAATTAGGAAATGAAAATATTGATGTTATCAACTATACAAGTAATAATCAATTATTTATAACAAGAGCATTGAGCCCTGCAAAAGTTTCTTCTATCAAAATTGATGAAGAGAAAAAAAGAGCTGAAGTATTTTTGAAATTAGAAGAAGTTTCAAAAGCAATTGGTCGTGGCGGACACAACATCAAATTGGCTGGCTTATTAACGGGTTATGAATTAGATGTTATCCGTGAAGGAAATGTTGCCGAAGAAGAAGATGACGTAGAATTAACAGAGTTCTCTGATGAAATCGACGGATGGGTAATCGATGAATTTGCAAAAATAGGTTTAGATACAGCAAGAAGCGTATTAAAACATACTATAGAAGATTTAGTCAGAAGAACAGACTTAGAAGAAGAAACTGTTCAGGATGTGATGAGAATTTTAAAATCAGAATTTGAAGCGTAAACTTCACAAAAAAGAACACACACTAAAAAAAATATATGTCTGAAGAAAAGAACATAAGAATTAATAAAATTTTAAGGGAATTAAATATTTCTTTGGAGAGAGCTGTCGATTATTTAAAAGACAAAGGTGTTACTATTGAAGCTAGTCCAAACACAAAAATCTCTGAAAATGAATATTCAATTCTTTGTAATGAATTTGCCGGCGATAAGGGGAATAAAGAGGCTTCTAAAGAAGTGAGTGAAGAAAAACGTAAAGAAAAAGAAGCTCTCCGTGTTGAAAGAGAAAAGGAATTGGAATTGCAGAAAAAGCATGAAGAAGAACTTTTAAAGCAACAACAAGAAGTTATTAAGGCTAAAGCAACTGTAACCGGACCAAAACAGGTTGGTAAAATTGATTTAGAGCCAAAAAAACAGCCTACTCCGGAAGTTGAAAAAGTAGAAGAAGTTAAGCCGGAACCAGTTCAAGAAGTTGTTAAAAAAGAAGAGCCAGTTCAGGAAAAACTAATTGTTGAAGAAGATAAGCCAAAAGCTTCTCCAGAAAAAGTTGAGCCTAAACCGGTAGTTCAAAAAACCGAACAGCCTAAAAAACCGGCTATCACTCCAACACCGGCTACTTCCGCCCAAGCTCCTGCTCCAGCAGCAGCACCTGCAGATGAAAAATTTGAGACTCAATATCAAAAATTATCAGGAACTACCAATACCGGACAAAAAATTGATTTGTCTCAATTTGATAAACCAAAAAAGAAAAAGGAAGAACCAAAAATTCAACCTCGTTCGGCTACGCAGCAAGCGGGTGGTTCAAATGATCCAAATAAAAACAAAAGAAAAAGAATTCAACCTAAACCGGGAGCACCTGGAGGTCAGAATACCGGAAATACACAAGGTGGACCGCCTCGTCCGGGTCAAGCAATCAGACCTGGTTTTAATAAAAGTGCTCGCCCTGCAATTGTGGCAAAAGTTGAGCCAACGGAAGAAGAAGTACAAAAACAAATCCGTGAAACCTTAGAAAAACTTCAAGGTAAAGGAAATAAAAGCAAAGCGGCAAAATACCGTAGAGACAAAAGAGATTCGCACCGTCAACGTTCGGATGATGAATTAAAAGCGATCGAAGAAGGAAGCAAAACCATCAAAGTAACAGAATTTGTTACCGTTGGTGAAATTGCAACCATGATGGATGTGCCAATTACCAAAGTTATCGGAACATGTATGTCGTTAGGAATTATGGTAACGATGAACCAACGTTTGGATGCTGAAACTTTATCGATTGTTGCAGATGAGTTTGGTTATGAAGTAGAATTCATTACAACAGATATTGAAGACGCTATTGAAGTAGTACAAGACAAAGATGAAGATTTGGTGCACAGAGCTCCAATTGTTACCGTAATGGGTCACGTTGACCATGGTAAAACATCTTTACTAGATTATATTCGTAAAGCAAACGTAATTGCCGGTGAGTCCGGAGGTATTACACAGCACATCGGTGCCTATGGGGTAACATTGGAAAACGGTCAAAAAATCGCATTCCTTGATACACCGGGTCACGAAGCGTTTACCGCAATGCGTGCTCGTGGTGCTCAATTGACAGATATTGCGATTATCGTAATTGCTGCTGATGACGACATCATGCCACAAACCAAAGAAGCCATAAGTCATGCTCAAGCAGCTGGTGTGCCAATGATTTTTGCTATCAATAAGGTAGATAAGCCAAATGCTAATCCTGAAAAAATTAAAGAAAAATTAGCCGGTATGAATTTATTGGTGGAAGATTGGGGTGGAAAAATTCAATCACATGACATTTCTGCTAAAATGGGAATTGGTGTGAAAGAATTACTTGAAAAAGTTTTATTAGAAGCTGAATTGTTAGATTTAAAAGCTAATCCAAACAAACCAGCTGTTGGTACTGTTGTTGAAGCCTATTTAGATAAAGGAAAAGGATATATTTCAACTGTATTAATTCAAGCCGGAACAGTTAGAATCGGAGATTATGTGTTGGCAGGTAAAAATCATGGTAAAGTGAAAGCGATGCATGATGAACGTGGCAATAGTATAAAAGAAGCCGGGCCTTCAACACCAATTTCTATTTTAGGATTGGATGGAGCTCCAACTGCGGGTGATAAATTTAATATGTTTGAAGACGAACGTGAAGCGAAACAAATTGCTGCAAAACGTTCACAATTGATGCGTGAGCAATCAGTTAGAACTCAAAAACACATCACGTTGGCCGAGATTGGAAGACGTATTGCATTAGGTCAATTTAAAGAGTTGAATATTATTTTGAAAGGTGACGTGGATGGTTCGGTTGAAGCACTTTCTGACTCGTTCTCTAAATTGTCAACCGAAGAAATTCAAATCAAAATTATCCATAAAGGTGTTGGTGCGATTACCGAATCAGATGTATTGTTGGCTTCGGCTTCCGATGCAATTATTATCGGATTTAATGTTCGTCCTGCCGGAAATGCTAAACAATTAGCAGACAAAGAAGAAATTGATATCAAAACATACTCAATTATCTATGATGCAATTGATGATTTAAAAGATGCGATGGAAGGAATGTTGTCTCCGGAATTAAAAGAAGAAATTTCAGGAACAGCAGAAATCCGTGAAACATTCAAAATTTCGAAAATTGGAACAATCGCAGGTTGTATGGTTATTGATGGAAAAATCATCAGAAGCTCTAAAATAAGATTAATTAGAGAAGGTGTCGTGATTTACACTGGTGAACTGGTTGCTCTTAAACGTTTCAAAGACGACGTAAAAGAAGTTTCGAAAGGATATGATTGTGGTATGCAAATTAAAGGATACAACGACATTGAAGTAGGCGATTTAATCGAATCATTCAGCCAAGTAGAAGTTAAGAAAAAGCTGAAATAAGAAGCATAAAAAAATCCCGAGCAATCGGGATTTTTTGTTTTTATAGGATTGTGAAATTTACTTACTTGGTTTAATCAAAAAAGCATTCGGATATTTTACTTTTAATTCTTTCAAATTTCTTTCAGCTTCAATTCTGGTTTTATAATTTCCAACCCAAACTTTATAAACCGGAGTATGAAATACTATCGTAGCATCAAAATCTTTATTCTCTCTTTTAAAAGAAATAAGTTCCTTTCTTGAGTTTTCATTATTTCCCGTAAATATTTGAATTTTCCAACGGTCATTCACCGTCAATGAGGCGTTTACTCTTCTTTTTTCATTTAACAATTGTTCGAATTTCGCATCTTGCTCAACAGTTGTAGTTTGTGCGAAAACTTCATTATTTGTAAATAATAAAACAAGTAAAATAAGGGAGTAAAACAGTTTTTTTCTTTCTTTTGATAACATAATGAATTGATTTTAATGCAAATGTAGTGGTTATGAAATAAAACAAAACAATAAATATTATTTAGAATAAATATAAATTACTATTTAAGGGTATTTTAAGGTTTTGAGAATAGTTCATAAGTCGTATTTTTGTCGGAGTTTAAAATAAAATGTACGTTTTATTGTGAACTATAGAAAAAATCATACCAAAAAATTAGTCGACAAATTATATTCTAATATATGAAAAAGGTGGGTAACCCTAATTCGATTTCAAGAGTTCTACTGTTTAGTTTAGCATTTATGCTAACTTTTTCTATTCAAATTTTTGCTCAAGATGCTGTCGCTCCGGCACCAGCTGCTGATGCAACCGCTGCTGCACCTGCTCCAGCCACTGCCTCAGGAGATCCGGTTGCAGGAAAAGCATTGTTCAATGCTCAATGTGCTGCGTGTCATAAATTGGATGCAAAAATGACCGGACCTGCGTTGCGTGGGGTGGGTGATAAATATGAAAAAGAATGGTTGTACAAATGGATTCGTAACAGTGCCGAATTAATAAAATCGGGAGACGAAAGAGCAAACAAAATTTTTAACGAGTATAACCAGTCGCCAATGACTGCGTTTCCTCAGTTGTCAGATGCAGATCTTGATAATATCATAGCTTATACGATGGAGCCGATTGCTGCTCCACCGACGCCAACACCTGGTCCGGAAGGAGTAGTTGCTCAGTCAGGCGGAATTTCAAACGAAGTAATTCTTGGAGCTCTTGCATTAGTTTTAGGAATGCTAGTTGTGATGCTGTTTTTAGTTAACAATGTGTTGTCTAAAATCGCAAAAGCAAACGGAATCGAAGTAGCTCAAAAAGAAAAAACTTTACCAATTTGGAAAGCATTTGCTAAAAATCAATTCTTGGTTTTAGTAACCGTTATTTTCCTTTTATTATCAAGTGCTTATTTTGTGTACGGGTGGTTTATGCAAATTGGTGTAGATCAAAACTACGAGCCAATTCAGCCAATTCATTACTCACATAGAATTCATGCCGGTGATAATGGAATTGATTGTAAATATTGTCACTCATCAGCAAGAGATAGTAAGCATGCCGGAATTCCTGCTTTAAATGTTTGTATGAACTGTCATAAAAACGTTTCAGAAGTTGCGGAAACTACTGCTACACCAGAATACAGCAAAGCATTCTATGACGGAGAAATTCAAAAATTGTACGATGCAGTAGGTTGGGATAAAGCCAATCAAAAATATACTGGAAAAACACAACCGGTTAAATGGGTTCGTATTCACAACTTGCCGGATTTAGTTTATTTCAATCACTCGCAACACGTTACTGTTGCCGGAATTGAATGTCAAACATGTCACGGTCCTGTTGAAGAATATGAGTTGCAAAAACAATTTGCTCCTTTAACCATGGGATGGTGTATCAATTGTCACAGAGAAACCGATGTGAAATTGAAAGACAATGATTACTACAAAAAAATTCACGAAGAACTTTCTAAAAAATATGGTGTAGACAAATTAACGGCTGCACAAATGGGAGGTTTAGAATGTGGAAAATGTCACTATTAATTAATTTATTAAGAAGCTAATATATATACAGTATGTCATCAAACAAAAAATACTGGAAAAGTGTTGAAGAGCTAAGCGATAACAGTTCTATTGTTGAGACGTTAAGAAACAATGAATTCGTGGAGCCAATTCCAACGGATGAGTTTTTGGGAGATAAAGACAGTTTGTCTAACTCTTCTACTTCAAGACGTGATTTCTTAAAATACGTTGGTTTTAGTACAGCTGCCGCTTCATTGGCTGCCTGCGAAGGACCAGTGATCAAATCTATTCCTTATGTAGTGCAACCGGAACAAATTATTCCCGGTATTGCAGATTATTATGCTACAACAATGTTCGACGGTTTCGATTTTGCTAATATTTTAGTAAAAACTCGCGAAGGTCGTCCAATCAAAATAGAAAACAATACGATCGAAGGTGCTAATTTTAGTGCTAACGCTCGTGTTCATGCTTCGGTTTTGTCAATGTATGACAACATGCGTTTAAAACAACCTAAGCTAAACCAAAAAGATACTTCTTGGTCAGAAGTTGATGCAAAAGTAAAAGCTAGTTTAGCTGATGCAAAAGCAACTGGTGCTCAAGTAGTTCTTTTAACCGGAACATTAGCAAGCCCTTCTACAGATAAATTAGTTGCCGAATTTATAGCCAACAATCCAACAACAAAACATGTAATTTATGATGCTGTTTCTTCTTCAGAAGCGTTAGATGCGTTTGAAGCTGTTTATGGAGAAAGAGCGTTAGCAGAATATGATTTTTCAAAAGCATCAACCATTGTTTCCGTTGGAGCAGATTTCCTAGGCGATTGGCAAGGTGGTGGTTTCGATAAAGGATATGTTCAAGGAAGAGTTCCAAAACAAGGGAAAATGTCAAAACATATTCAGTTAGAAGCGAATATGACATTGTCCGGTGCTGCAGCAGACAAAAGAATCCCAATGTCAACAGCAGAACAAAAATTAGCTTTAGTTAAAATTTTCAGTATTGTTACAGGAACTCCTGTGAATGTTGGAAAATTAGCAAACGAAGCTGAAATCACAAAAATTGCAGAACAATTAAATCAATCGGGTTCTAAAGGAGTTTTAGTTTCTGGTATCGATGATAAAAATGCACAATTATTAGTATTGGCAATCAATGCTAAATTAAGCAGCGAAGCATTTAATACAAACCAAACCAGACAAATCAGAAAAGGTTCTAACCAAGCAGTAGCTCAGTTGGTAGCCGATTTGAATGGTGGAAAAGTACACACACTTATTATGAGTGGTGTAAATCCGGTTTATACGTTAGCAGACGGTAAAACATTTGCTGATGGTTTGAAAAGAGCTAAACTTTCAGTAGCTATTTCATTAAAAGAAGACGAAACTGCTTCTTTAACAACCATCGCTGCTCCTGCACCTCATTATTTGGAGAGTTGGGGTGATGTTGAAATTATCAAAGGAACTTTTGGAGTTACTCAACCAACTATTCGTCCGTTGTTTAATTCTCGTCAATTACAAGATAATTTGTTGGTTTGGAACGGAAGCAATAAGACTTATTATGATTTCTTAAAAGAAACCTGGTCAACCGGAATTTTAACTGAAAAAACTTGGAATCAAGCTATTCATGATGGAATTTTTGTTTCAGCAACAGTTTCGGGTAATGCTGGAGGTGTAGGTGCTGATTTTTCAGCCGCAGCTTCTGCTTTAGCTCAAGCAAAATCAAGTTCATTCGAATTAAATTTATATACCAAAACCGGAATGGGAGACGGGCAACAAGCCAACAACCCATGGTTACAAGAGTTTCCGGATCCAATCACAAGAGTTTCTTGGGATAACTATTTAACTGTTTCTAAAGCAGATGCAGAAAAATTAGGAATTGAAAACGAAATTGTTGCCAATGGTGGTCTTAACGGTAGCTATGTAACGGTAACAGTTGGAAATACAAAACTTGAAAAAGTTCCTGTAATTATTCAACCGGGTCAAGCCAAAGGAACAGTTGGTTTAGCTTTTGGATACGGTAGAAAAGAGGCTTTAAAAGAAGCTATGCAAGTGGGTGTGAATGCCTATTCTTTATACAAAGGATTTAACGCAACGCAACCGGTATCAATTGCTTTAGAAAGTGGAGCACATGAATTTGCTTCAGTTCAATCACAAAAAACCTTAATGGGTCGTGGTGATATTATTAAAGAAACTACGTTAACCATTTTCAATACAGAAAAAGATGCTAAAAAATGGAATCCACCACCAATGGTTTCTATGGATCACAAACCTATCGAAGCTACAAAAGTAGATTTGTGGGATAGTTTTGACAGATCGGTTGGTCATCATTTCAACTTGTCAATCGATTTAAATTCATGTACCGGTTGTGGTGCTTGTGTAATCGCTTGTCATGCTGAAAATAACGTTCCTGTAGTAGGAAAATCAGAAGTAAGAAGAAGTAGAGATATGCACTGGTTGCGTATTGACAGATATTATTCTTCGGAAGAAACATTTGCCGGAGATATAAAGAGAAAAGAAGAATTCGACGGATTATTCGGAGAAAAAGGTTCATTAGGAGGATTTGTTGAAATGGAAAGTCCTGGTGAAAATCCACAAGTGGTATTTCAACCGGTAATGTGTCAACACTGTAATCATGCACCATGTGAAACGGTTTGTCCTGTTGCAGCAACATCACATAGCCGTCAAGGTCAAAACCACATGGCATACAACAGATGTGTGGGAACTCGTTACTGTGCAAACAACTGTCCGTATAAAGTACGTCGTTTCAACTGGTTCTTATACAACAAAAACAATGAATTCGATTTCCATATGAATGATGATTTAGGTCGTATGGTATTGAATCCGGATGTAAATGTTCGTTCAAGAGGGGTAATGGAAAAATGTTCTATGTGTATTCAAATGACACAAGCCACTATATTAAAAGCGAAAAAAGAAGGTCGTCCTGTAAATAAAGACGAATTCCAAACAGCCTGTTCAAGTGCTTGTTCTACCGGATCGATGGTATTTGGTGATGTGAATGATAAAGAAAGTGATGTAGCCAAATTAGTTGAAGATGATAGAATGTATCATTTATTGGAGCATGTTGGAACAAAACCAAATGTATTCTATCACGTAAAAGTTAGAAATACGTAGTTAAAATTTAATTAATAAGAAATACTATAAAGGATTATGTCGTCTCACTACGAAGCACCCATTAGAAAACCTTTAGTTATAGGTGATAAATCTTATCACGATGTAACAGTAGATGTCGCTGCTCCTGTTGAAGGAAGAGCAAATAAACAATGGTGGATTGTATTTTCAATCGCATTAGCCGCTTTCCTTTGGGGATTAGGCTGTATGATTTACACCATTTCTACCGGTATCGGAACATGGGGATTAAATAAAACTGTTGGATGGGCTTGGGATATCACTAACTTCGTTTGGTGGGTTGGTATCGGTCACGCCGGAACATTGATTTCTGCGGTACTGTTATTATTCCGTCAAAAATGGAGAATGGCCATTAACCGTTCTGCGGAAGCAATGACCATCTTTTCGGTAATGCAAGCAGGTTTGTTTCCAATTATTCACATGGGTCGTCCATGGTTAGGATATTGGGTATTGCCAATTCCAAACCAATTTGGTTCGTTATGGGTAAACTTTAACTCACCGTTACTTTGGGACGTATTTGCAATTTCAACGTATCTTTCTGTATCGTTAGTTTTCTGGTGGACAGGTTTACTTCCTGATTTTGCCATGTTGAGAGACAGAGCGATTACTCCTTTTACAAAAAGAATTTATTCAATTTTATCTTTCGGATGGAGTGGAAGAGCAAAAGATTGGCAACGTTTTGAAGAAGTATCTTTAGTTCTTGCCGGATTAGCAACTCCACTTGTACTTTCTGTACACACAATTGTATCCTTTGACTTTGCTACGTCGGTAATTCCGGGTTGGCATACTACCATTTTCCCGCCCTATTTCGTTGCTGGAGCGGTATTCTCAGGATTCGCAATGGTAAATACCTTGTTGATTATCATGCGTAAAGTATCTAAATTAGAAGCATACATCACCATTCAACATATCGAATTAATGAATATTGTAATTATGATTACAGGTTCTATCGTGGGTGTTGCCTATATTACTGAGCTGTTTGTTGCTTGGTATTCAGGAGTAGAATATGAACAATATGCATTCTTAAACAGAGCAACAGGACCATACTGGTGGGCATATTGGGCGATGATGACATGTAACGTTTTCTCACCTCAGTTCATGTGGTTTAAGAAATTAAGAACAAGTATCATGTTCTCGTTTATTATTTCAATTGTTGTAAATATCGGAATGTGGTTTGAACGTTTTGTAATTATCGTAACCTCATTACACAGAGATTACCTACCATCATCATGGACAATGTTCTCTCCAACGTTTGTAGATATCGGAATTTTTATCGGAACAATCGGGTTCTTCTTTGTATTGTTCTTATTATATGCCAGATCATTCCCAGTGATTGCTCAAGCAGAGGTAAAAACTATCTTGAAATCATCAGGAGATAATTACAAGCGTAAGAGAGAAGAAGAAGGACATCACCATAATCATTAAGATAATTAGTAGTAAGAAATTATGAGTACTAAAGTTATACAGGCACTATATAATGATGATGACATCCTAATGGATGCCGTGAAAGAGACTCGCAAAGCTCATCATCATATTGAAGAGGTTTATACTCCTTTTCCAGTTCACGGATTGGATAAAGCCATGGGGTTAGCACCAACACGACTTGCAATTGCATCGTTTATGTATGGATGTGTAGGACTTTCATTTGCTACTTGGATGATGAATTATATTATGATTCAAGATTGGCCACAAGATATCGGTGGAAAACCAAGTTTTAGTTACATTGAAAATATGCCGGCATTCGTGCCAATTATGTTTGAGCTTACGGTTTTCTTTGCGGCTCACTTAATGGTAATTACTTTTTATATGAGAAGTAAATTATGGCCTTTCAAACAAGCAGAAAACCCTGATGTTAGAACAACAGATGACCACTTTTTAATGGAAGTTGCTGTTCATAATAACGAACAAGAACTGTCTGATTTCTTAAAGAAAACAGGAGCAGTTGAAATTAAAGTTGTAGAAAAGCATTAAGATAGAAATATGAAAAGCTTATTTAAAATAGCCCTATTGTTTGGATTAGCCGTTTCGGTGACCTCTTGTTTTAATAGCAAAAGTCCAAATTATCAATTTTTTCCAAATATGTACGAGTCAGTTGGGTATGAAACCTATGCTGAATCAGAAGCATTTAATGGCGAAAATCAACTAAAAGGTCAAACTGCTCAAGAACCTGCCGTAGGAAGTATCAAAAGAGGTTTTGAAATTTATGAATATGAAAATTCAACAGCCGGATACGAATTAGCTAAGGCAAATTTAATTTCTCCAATTGACTCAATTTCTGAAAAAGAAGTTGCTAAGGGAAAAGAACTTTACGGAATTTATTGTGCCATTTGCCACGGTGATTCAGGAAATGGAAAAGGAAAATTAGTGGAAAGAGAGAAGTTTCTTGGAGTTCCAAGTTATGCCGATAGACCAGTTACTGAGGGAAGTGTTTTTCACGTGATTACCTACGGTTTAAATTCAATGGGTTCTCATGCTAACCAATTATCGCAACACGAACGTTGGTTAGTGACTGATTATGTTCTTCAGTTAAAAAGTAAATTATAATTATTGACAACTAGATTGTATAGATATGTATACCTTTTCAAGTAAATTAAAAGTTTTTTCCTTTGTTCTAATAATCGTTGGATTGTTGGGAATTGGATATAGTTTTATTTCTGCTCCAAAAACCACAGCCGATGTAGAAAAAATTCTTAAAGCTGAAGAAGACGCTCATCACGGTGCTCACGACGCTCATGCTCATGATGCACACGGACATGATGCTAATAGTGCAGAAGCACACGCAGAACATGAAGAACATTTAAACCATGTTTTACATCAGTTACAAAATAAGCCTTGGGCTGCTTTGTATGTTGCTGCCATCTTTTTTATGTTAATTTCACTTGGTGTGTTGGCTTTCTATGCAATTCAAAATGTGGCTCAAGCAGGATGGTCTCCGGTATTGTTTAGAGTTATGCAAGGAATCACGGCCTATCTACCATGGGGATCTGCTATCTTTTTTATATTATTAGTTCTTTCAGCTTTCCATTTTAACCATTTATTTGTATGGATGGATCCTGAATTAGTTAATCCGGAAAGTCCAAAATTTGATAAACTTTTATATAATAAAAAAGGATATTTAAATGAATGGTTTTGGTTAATCAGAGCAGCTATATTTATCATCGGATGGAATTTATACCGTTATTTCTCCAGAAAAAATTGTTTAGCTCAAGATGAAGCTTCTGATAACGCATTCTACAAAAAGAATTTCAACATTTCAGCCGGGTTTTTAGTATTCTTTATCGTTACAGAATCAATCATGTCTTGGGACTGGATTATGTCTGTTGATCCTCACTGGTTTTCTACGTTATTCGGATGGTATGTATTTGCTTCTTTCTTCGTAAGTGGAATTACTGTGATTGCAATGGTAACATTATACTTAAAATCAAGAGGTTATTTAGAACATGTAAATACTAGCCACATTCACGATTTAGCTAAGTTTATGTTTGGTATTAGTGTGTTTTGGACGTATTTATGGTTCTCTCAATTCATGTTAATTTGGTATTCAAATATACCGGAAGAAGTTACTTATTTCGTAACAAGAATTGAACAATATAATTTACCTTTCTTCGGAATGGTTGCAATGAACTTTATTTTCCCATTCTTAATCTTAATTAATACAGATTTCAAACGTATTACTTGGGTTTTAGTGATGGCTGGAGTAGTAATTTTATTAGGACATTATGTTGATTTCTTCAACATGATTATGCCGGCTACTGTTGGTGACAGATGGTTTATAGGGATCGGAGAGATTGGTTCATTGCTTTTCTTCCTTGGATTATTTATTTTAATAGTGTTTACAGCTTTAACAAAAGCACCATTATTACCAAAAAGAAATCCATTTATCGAAGAGAGTAAACATTTTCATTATTAATATTTAAAGATTTAGACAGATGACAAGTTTGTTAGTACTAGTTGTTTTAGTTTTAGTATCAGTAGCCATTTGGCAATTGACCAAAATATTTGATTTAACGCAAGTAGGAGGTGATGCTGATAATTCTCAAGTGGCTAATGACAATGATAATAATGTAAATGGTTACTTAATGTTTGCCTTTTTGGTTTTCATTTATATTACAACAATTGTTTGTGTAGTTAAGTATGGACATTTTCCATTAATGAGTAATTCTGCTTCAGAACACGGAGTAGAAGTAGATCGTTTGATGTGGATTTCAATGATTCTTATTTTCTTTGTTCAAACAATTACGCAAGCATTATTGCATTACTTCGCATTCAAATACAGAGGGAAAAAAGGAAATACCGCACTGTATTTTGCCGATAACAATAAATTAGAAATGATATGGAGTATCATTCCTGCGATTACATTAGCCGGTTTAATTCTTTACGGATTATATGCTTGGACAAACATTATGTTTGTTGACGAAGAAACTGAAAACCCAATGGTTGTAGAAATTTATGCAAAGCAATTCGGGTGGGAAGTTCGTTATGCCGGAGAAGATAATGTCTTAGGTAAAGCAAATGTTCGTTACATTGAAGGAATCAATACATTAGGTGTTGATTTAGCCGATCCGAATGCTCAAGATGACATTACAGCATCAGAATTACATTTACCAAAAGGAGTAAAGGTAGTTTTCAAAATTCGTTCTCAAGACGTTTTGCACTCAGCATACATGCCTCACTTTAGAGCTCAGATGAACTGTGTTCCCGGTATGGTTACGCAATTTGCTTTTACGCCAACTATCACTACAGCAGAGATGAGAAATTCACCTGAAATGATAGAAAAAGTTGCCACAATCAACAAAATTAGAGCTGAGAAAAGCAAAGAATTAGCTGCAAAAGGAGAAGCTATTTTAGATCCATACACATTTGATTACCTTTTATTGTGTAATAAAATTTGTGGAAAATCGCATTATAATATGCAAATGAAAATTGTTGTTGAAAGTAAAGAAGATTTCAAAAAATGGTTAAGCGAAAAAACAACGTTGGTTCAAGCTATCAAAGCTCAGGAACAACCTGCTGAAGAAATTAGTATAGAAGAAGATTCTACCAAAGTAGTTGTTGATTCCACTTTAGTAGTTCAAGTAGTAAAATAAAAATAGCTAAATTAAAAATTATAATTTAAGAGTATGTCAGCACACGATCACGCAAACGAACACGATCACGGACACGAACACGAACATCACCACAAAGATACTTTTATCACAAAGTACATCTTTAGTATTGATCATAAAATGATTGCCAAACAATACCTAATCACTGGTTTGATTATGGGTATTATTGGTGTGGCAATGTCTTTGTTGTTCAGAATGCAATTGGCATGGCCGGAAGAATCTTTTAAAATTTTTAATGTATTACTTGGAGACGAATATGCCCCGGACGGAGTAATGCGTAACGATATTTATTTAGCCTTAGTCACAATTCACGGAACCATTATGGTTTTCTTTGTATTAACGGCTGGGTTAAGCGGAACCTTTAGTAATTTATTGATTCCTCTGCAAATTGGAGCTCGTGATATGGCATCCGGTTTCTTGAATATGATTTCCTATTGGTTATTCTTTTTATCAAGTGTTGTAATGATTTGTTCTTTATTCGTCGAGTCTGGACCAGCTTCAGCAGGATGGACAATTTACCCGCCGTTAAGTGCACTTCCACAAGCAATTCCCGGTTCAGGAACCGGTATGACGTTGTGGTTGGTTTCGATGGCAATTTTCATCGCTTCTTCATTAATGGGGTCTTTAAATTATGTAGTTACAGTAATCAACCTTAGAACTAAAGGAATGTCTATGACAAGATTGCCTTTAACTATTTGGGCATTCTTTGTAACAGCTATTATTGGTATCGTATCTTTCCCAGTTCTTTTATCAGCAGCGTTATTGTTGATTTTTGATAGAAGTTTTGGAACCTCGTTCTTTCTTTCGGATATTTTCATAGCAGGTGAAGTTTTACATTATCAAGGTGGTTCTCCGGTATTATTTGAACACTTATTTTGGTTCTTAGGACACCCGGAAGTTTACATCGTTTTATTACCCGCATTAGGAATTACATCAGAAATTATAGCAACCAATTCACGTAAGCCTATCTTTGGTTACCGTGCGATGATTGCTTCAATTATAGCTATTGCATTTTTATCAACAATCGTTTGGGGCCACCACATGTTTATCTCAGGAATGAATCCATTCTTAGGTTCTGTGTTTACCTTTACAACTTTGTTGATTGCAATTCCTTCAGCAGTAAAAGCGTTCAACTATATCACAACATTATGGAAAGGTAACCTTCAGTTAAATCCTGCCATGTTATTCTCTATCGGATTGGTTTCTACATTCATCACGGGAGGTTTAACAGGTATTATTTTAGGAGACAGTACACTTGATATTAATGTTCACGATACGTATTTCGTTGTAGCTCACTTCCACTTAGTAATGGGTATTTCTGCTCTTTACGGAATGTTCGCCGGAATTTACCATTGGTTCCCAAGAATGTTCGGAAGAATGTTAAATAAAAACTTAGGTTATGTTCACTTCTGGGTAACTGCTGTTTGTGCGTACGGAGTATTCTTCCCAATGCACTTTATCGGAATGGCTGGTTTACCTAGACGTTATTACACCAATACTGCATTCCCATTATTTGATGATTTGCAAAACGTAAATGTTATCATTACAATGTTTGCTTTAGTAGGTGGTGCTTTCCAATTAGTATTCATTTGGAATTTCTTCCACAGTATGTTCTACGGTAAAAAATCTGAAATAAATCCGTGGAGATCAAACACATTAGAATGGACTGCTCCAGTTGAACACATTCACGGAAACTGGCCTGGTGCTCTTCCTGAAGTTCACAGATGGCCTTATGATTACAGTAAGCCAGGACATGTGGAAGATTTTGTACCTCAAACAGTTCCAATGGGACCGGATGAAGAAAAATTACATCACTAATTATTATTAATTCATATTTAAAAAAGTCCTTTCATTTTTTTGAAAGGGCTTTTTTATTTATCTTTATTCTGATAAATTTTTAGTTATGGATTCATCAAAAGAATATACTAACGGCGAAGTTACAATCGTTTGGAAACCCGATTTATGCACTCATTCCGCCAATTGTGTAAAAGGTTTACCAACCGTTTTTCAACCCAAAGAAAAACCATGGATAAAAGAAAAAGGTGCTTCAACGGAAGAAATTATTAATCAGATTATCAAATGTCCTTCGGGAGCACTCACTTTTTTATTTAAATAAAGAAAAATAATATGGCAGATAGATATGAAGCAGTTGATTTACTGAAAAATGAAGAAAAGAAATGTTTTGAACTTCACGTCGAAGGTCACATCGCTTTTATTGAATATATCCTGACAAATCAAAATGTTATGTACCTAACGCATACAGAAGTTCCTGTTGCATTGGAAGGAAAAGGTGTTGGAAGTAGCATCGTTGTCAAAGCATTAAATTATATCAAAGCAAACAATTTCACTCTAGCTCCACTTTGCCCTTTTGTCGCAGCTTACCTTAAAAGATATCCGGAATGGAAAGAAATTTTAGCTCCTGGATACCACGTTTAACTATTTCTTTTTATAAATAGACTTTGTCTTATCTTTGCTTTTATGAATGAATATTTAGACCCAACCAACAAAGGTTTTAATCCGGAAGAACTCGATCTTGAAAAAAAGTTGAGACCGCTTTCATTTGATGATTTTGCCGGGCAAGACCAAGTTTTAGAAAATTTAAAAGTTTTTGTAGAAGCCGCCAATCAAAGGGAAGAAGCTCTCGATCACACCCTTTTTCACGGTCCTCCCGGATTAGGAAAAACAACATTAGCGAATATTTTGGCAAATGAATTAGGGGTTGGAATCAAAATTACTTCGGGACCAGTGTTGGATAAACCTGGAGATTTAGCAGGTTTACTTACGAATTTAGAGGACAGAGACGTTCTCTTTATTGACGAAATTCACCGTCTTAGTCCAATTGTAGAAGAATATTTGTATTCTGCAATGGAGGATTTTAAAATTGATATTATGATTGAATCCGGACCAAATGCAAGAACGGTTCAGATTAATCTCAATCCATTTACCTTGGTAGGAGCAACCACGCGTTCAGGCTTACTTACCGCACCAATGCGAGCTCGTTTCGGAATTCAAAGTCGATTGCAATATTATAATACGGAATTGTTAACTACTATCGTTCAGCGTAGTTCTTCCATTTTGAAAGTTCCAATTTCTATGGAAGCAGCTATCGAAATTGCCGGAAGAAGTCGAGGAACTCCTCGTATAGCAAATGCATTATTACGTAGAGTTCGTGATTTCGCTCAAATAAAAGGCAACGGTAAAATCGACATCGAAATTGCAAGATACGCTCTAAAAGCTCTAAATGTTGATGCTCACGGTTTAGATGAAATGGACAATAAAATCCTAAACACCATCATCGATAAATTCAAAGGTGGTCCGGTTGGTCTATCAACATTAGCAACTGCTGTTTCTGAAAGTGGTGAAACCATCGAAGAAGTCTATGAACCTTTTTTAATTCAAGAAGGTTTTATTATGCGAACACCTAGAGGAAGAGAAGTAACGGAGAAAGCATACAAACATCTGGGGAAAGTTAGAACCAATATCCAAGGTGGCTTGTTCGAATAACGAAAAGCAATATAAAGCACTATGAGTTTACCGAGTTCAATTCCTGAAGTTTCCTTTTTTAAATTCCTTAATCATGCGAATAATATTTTAAAAAATCCGTTGCCTTTTCATGCCAAAAATTTTAAAAATCTAGGTGATATTTTTCGTCTAAATATTGGTTTCGGAAAATCTGTTTTATTTTGCAGAGACGCAGGGTTATTGCAACACACACTTCAAAAAAACCAAAAAAATTACACTAAATCGTATATTCAAACAAAAGATTTAGCAAAATATGTTGGAAAAGGTTTATTGACAGCAGAAGGCGAACATTGGCAAAAACAACGCAAATTAATTCAACCCGCTTTCCACAAAAGTCAGCTTGTTTTATTGTTAGATACTATCCAACATACGATTTTAGAAGAATTAAAAAATATCAAAACCGGAAAACCAATGGATGTTTTCCCGGTTTTCAACGATTTGGCCTTTCAAACTGTTGTAAAATCCATATTTAATATTGCGATTTCTGATGCTGATATTGCTTCGTTGCAACATACCACCGAAGCAACGCAACAAATGTTAGTGCAAGAACTGAGACAACCTTTTTTGGTTTGGTGGTTTAATTTATCAGGAAAGACAAAAAAGCATTTAGATTTAACTCAAAATTCCAGAACCATTCTGAGACGGTTAGTTGAAGAACGAAAGCTAAGTAACACAAAGCATGATGATTTGTTGGATATGCTTTTAAGTGCAAAATATGAAGATGGAACAAGCATGGAAGAAAATCAACTGGTAGATGAAATTTTAATTTTATTTGCAGCCGGTCATGAAACCACTTCCAATGCATTAACTTTTACAACGGAACTACTAGCTAGAAACCCTGAAGCTCAAGCCAAAATTTTAGAAGAAATACGTCATATTAAAAGTGAGTCGGATGATATCATGCATTGGATAAAAAATGCTGCTTATACAAAGTTAGTTATCGAAGAGTCCATGCGATTGTATCCGCCAGCCTATTTTATTGACCGAGTAAATATTGAAGAAGAAAACTTTAATGGAATGATTCTACCAAAAGGTTCCAATTTATTATTTTCTGTGTATGAAATTCATCGCCATCCCGATTTTTGGAAAGATCCGGAAGCATTTATTCCCGAACGTTTTTTAGAGGAAAACATTAAATTTTCTAAAAATTATTTCCCTTTTGGGGCTGGACCACGAATGTGTATTGGGAATAATTTTGCGATGTATGAAATGATATTGGCGATAATAGCTTTGGTAGAACAGTTTGAAATTATTGAAAAGAAAGACCCCATTCAAATAAAACCATTAATCACGTTAAAACCGCACAACGCCATTTTAGAGTTTAAAAAAAGGTAATGAACACGAATGAGATATACTCCAACTTCATCAAGCAAGAGGCCAAACGCCTCGGTTTTTTGTCTTGCGGAATTTCCAAAGCCGGTTTTCTTGAAGAAGAAGCTCCTAGACTTGAAAAATGGCTGAACAACAACATGAACGGTCAAATGAGTTATATGGAAAACCATTTTGATAAAAGATTGAACCCATCGTTATTAGTTGATGGAGCCAAAAGTGTCATTTCATTATTGCTGAATTATTATCCATCCGAATTTCAAAACGAAGAAAGTTATAAAATCTCAAAATATGCCTACGGACAAGATTATCATTTTGTCATAAAAGAAAAACTCAAAGAACTTTTACATTTCATCCAAACCGAAATTGGTGAAGTTTCCGGACGAGCCTTTGTTGATTCAGCTCCGGTGTTAGACAAAGTTTGGGCAGCCAAAAGCGGTTTAGGTTGGATGGGGAAAAACACCAATCTCATTACCCAAAAAGTGGGTTCTTTCTATTTTATTGCTGAACTAATTGTAGATTTAGAATTAGAATATGATGCTCCAACTACTGACCATTGTGGTTCGTGTACAGCCTGCATTGATGCTTGTCCAACCGAAGCCATTGTGGCTCCGTACGTGGTAGATGGTAGTAAATGCATTTCCTATTTTACCATCGAATTAAAAGAAAACATTCCCGCAGAAATGAAAGGCAAATTGGATGATTGGGTTTTTGGTTGCGATGTGTGCCAAGATGTTTGCCCATGGAACCGTTTTTCAAAACCGCATAGCGAACCGCTTTTTCAAGCCAATCCCGAATTACTTTCTTTCACCAAAAAAGAGTGGGAAGAAATTACAGAAGATGTTTTTAAAGAAGTGTTTAAAAATTCAGCGGTGAAAAGGACTAAGTTGGAAGGGGTGAAGAGGAATGTCGCGTTTTTAAGAGATTAATTCTCATTTTAAGTTTGCAAAGCTTTGAATTGCTTTGTCTTTCTTAAAAAAATAATCCTCACAAATGAAAATGTACAATACATCTTAAATTACTTAGGATGATATTTAAAATAAAAATATCATCTCAAGTAATTTTTTTGAATTTGAAAAGTTTAATTCCCTCTGTAAGTGGAATAACCAAATGCCGAAAGAGTAATAGGAACATGATAATGACTATTGTCTTTTATCTCAAAAACAACTTCAATGAATGGATAAAAGCTTTCGGTTTTATTTTCTTTGAAATAATCACTAGTAAAATAGGTCAGTTTGTAAATTCCATTATTGTCTTTTTCAGTACTAAGAAAGTCAGTAATTCTTCCATTTTTGTCTGTTTTCTTCTCTTCTATAAAAGTCCATACTTTTGTTTTTTCATTCATTTTCTCTAGTTTAATGGACACATTCGGAGCAGGCATGCCTTTAGAGATGTCTAAAATATGACTTGATAATTGATGTCTACTTGTCTGAGCATAAGACGTCACCGAAATTAAAATAAATAGAAACGTTAGGATTAAATTTTTCATAGTTTATGTTTTTTAAAGTTAAAATTAATTTGAAGATAGAATACCAAATTCCGGAATCGAAGCCGATTTTGCAATAGCATCATCATTTTCAGGACTGCCTCCGCCGGCAACACCAATACTTCCGATGACTATTCCGTTATGCCATAATGGAACGCCACCGCTTAACAACAATAACTCCGGAAGTGTATTTAAATTTTTAGTATCATTATTGCGTTCTGCATTTCTTAATAGCATTAAGGTCGATGTTTTAGTAGATAAGGCGGTATAAGCTTTTCGTCTGGCTGCTTCCGTATTATGTGGACCAACACCATCGCCTTTTGTGAGCAAAACAATAGTTCCTGAATGATCCAAGATAGCAATAGAAACATTTTTTGAGAGGCATTGGGCTTCTTGATTAGCACGTTTCATCAATTCAAAAGCAGCATCTTGCGTCAATAAATCAACAGTTTTGATATACTTATTTTCCTGAGTTGGTTTTAACTGCTCCGGTACTTTGTTTTGACTAAAACCGAATGAAGTTATAAAAACAAACAAATAGATTGAATATTTCATAGTATATTTTTTCTGCAAAGTTACTATACAGAAAAAGCATAACTGTTGTCCTAAGTCAACGTTTTTAAAGCTTTGATTTAATTCTACTTAATGTTGAAGGGGAAATTCCTAAATAGGAGGCGGCCATTTTATTTGAAACTCTTACTAGTAATTGCGGTTGATTTTTTATGACCCACTGTACTTTTTCTTTGGCATCAAAACCTTGAAATCCGTAGATTCTTTTTTGTGCCACGATGAAGCCCAGTTCAAGTATTTCGGTATAAATTTTTGCAAATTGAGGAAATTCATTTACTAATTTATAAAAATCAGTTCTTGTAATCGAAAGTAATTCAGATTTTTCAATGGTTTGTAAAAATTCCTCAGTAGGATGCTGATCAATAAAACTAGGCAATGCTGTAACAAAATTACCTTCGTAGGCAAAGTACCTCGAAATTTCTTGTCCTGCATTAGTTGTTGTAAAAAGCCTTATACAACCCTTGTTGATAAAATAGTAGTTTTTTGCAATGTCGTTATAACTGATTAAAATTTCATTTCGCTTAGTTTTCAAAGGTTTAAAATGCAAACAAATGAATTCAAGCGATTCTGTATCAAATTCCGCTTTTTTGTTTAAAAATAGTTTTAAGGTGGAATACATTATTAAATTTATCAAAATAAGAACTAATACTACTAGATGAAGTTAAGTTCAAAAAGTTTTTCAGATTTAAACTGATGTAAATATAGCTAATAAAGCTTCCTAAATTTTAAAATCAAATTTAAATTTTGGTATGAATAGGAATCAAATATTTGGCCATCGAATTATGGTAAAACAAAAGCTTAAAAAAAAACACCGGCAAAAACCGGTGTTGAAAAAGCAATTGTAACAAACGAAAACGTTCTACGCATAACAGATGAAAAGCAAGAAAGTATTCCAATTGCATTTTTGTTGAAAAAAATAAGAAACTAAAAACTATTTTTCCGTTTTGTTATGATTGTTTATCTTTAAAAAAATAGTCTTTTTGAGCTTTCTGTATTGGGATAAAAAGGATTCAATGTGTATTTTGAAATCCACAAAATCATTGAAGTAGAACGTTTCGCATTGAATATCATCGCATTCATTCATCCCTTCTAATTTGATTGAAAAATTGTTTAAACGTGACAAAAAAACCGCATTTTCCAATTGTTTCACGTTGAGTTTTAGCATTAACTTATCAGAAATTAATTCCTGATTAGTTTTGTTTTCAGGAGTTTCAAGGAAGCTTTTCAAAAAAATAATTTCTTCCTCAATTCCTTCCAATTCTTCTCGCCAAAGTTTGATGTCACGATCAAGAAATTGATGTTGAATGGTATCTTGACTATAAAATTTCTTCAATAAATTCATATGCCAATTATAAAGGTTGTTCTACTTTTGTTATTCTAATGGTGTTTAATCCCGACGGAAACTCCCATTCCACTTCATCGTTTTCAGCATAGCCAAAAAGGGCAAGTCCCATTGGAGCCATGACAGATAATTTATTCTGAGATAAATCACTCTTTGCTGGGACAACTAATTGCAATTTCTTTTCGCCGCCAAAATCGGTTTTTATCGTTACCACAGAATTGAGTCGAATCACGTCCAAAGGCATCTTAGCGGAATCTAAAACCTTTGCGTTTTTGATTTCTTCCATCAATTTTTCAAATGATAATCGGTATGTTTTATCTTTTTCATTATGAATAGTTGAAAAAAGCGTTTTTAAAACTTCCAGTTCTTTTTTGTCAACTACTACTTTTTCGTACTTCATGATTTTTTTGATTATTATTTATGGGAAAATCCCTCTTTGAATGTAGGCTGTTTCAATTCTTTTGATGGCTAAAATATAGGCTGCTGTTCGATGGTCAATTTGATCTTCGTGAACTAAATTTTCTACTTTTTTGAAAACTTCGGTCAATTTCTTTTCAATTTTAACCATTACCTCATCAAGTGGCCAAAGTTCGCCGTTTCTGTTCTGGAGCCATTCAAAATAACTTCCAATTACTCCACCGGAATTACATAGAATATCCGGAATAATTGTTACACCATTTGCCAATAAAATTCGTTCACCTTCATTATTTGTTGGTCCATTCGCTCCTTCGGCAATTACTTTCGACTTGATTTTACCTGCATTTTTTTCAGTAATCTGATTACCTAAAGCTGCCGGAATAATGAAATCACATTCCAATCCGAAAAAGTCTTCAGGTTCCATTTCTGTTGCTCCTTCGAAACCTTTTACTGAACCCTTTCTTGGTTTGCTGTGTTCGTGTAGATTTGCCACAGAAATTCCATTTTCATTAATTAAAGTGGCGTGAGCATCTTGTACTGCGATTAAAATTGCACCATCATCAGTTAAGAATTTCGAAGCCCAATAACCTACATTTCCAAAGCCTTGAACGATGAATTTCTTGCCTTTCAAAGTTTCTTTTCGTCCTTCAAAAAGTAATCGCAACGTGATATAAACACCAAATCCGGTTGCTCTATCACGTCCTTCTAATCCGCCTGAACCTACTGGTTTTCCGGTAACTACATGTTTATTATTTGATCGTTCCGAAGGCGATTTTGTCGACATAAATGTATCGGCAATCCAAGCCATTGTTTGTTCATTCGTGTTAACATCCGGTGCAGGAATATCATATTCCGGGCCGATATTTTCACCTAAAGCAAACGTAAATCGGCGAGTAATTCGCTCTAATTCACCTAAAGAATAATTTCTCGGGTCAATTTGAATTCCTCCTTTTGCTCCACCATAAGGCAATCCGGCCAACGACGTTTTCCAAGTCATCCACATGGCTAACGCTTTGGCATCATCAACATCCACAGTAGGGTGATAACGCAATCCTCCTTTGTATGGTCCCAATGCGTTGTTATGTTGCACACGGTATCCGGTGAAAATTTCAATAGAACCATCATCCATTTTTACAGGGAAATGAATAATGATTTCATTGTTTGTAATTGATAAAATTTTTCGAATATTTGGATTTAAATTCATTGAATCGGCTGTTTTATCAAACTGCTCGATTACGTTGTCCAACATTGTTTTCTGTTTTTGCTCTTTTAAAATTTCCATTTTCTGTTTGTTTTTAACTATATTCTTCACATTCTATTTTCTTGGTTTGCATCCAAACACAATTGCTGTTGTTCAAACAATTGCTGCAGATGCCAAACACCATTATATTGTTTTCAAAATGAGATGAAACTTTGATAGTGTTCTCAAAGTTCATTTCTGCCCATAGCGTATCTTCCCCTTTTTGAAACGAGGGGTTATTTAAAATCTCCATAGTAATTTTAATCTGGTTTCGACCTAAGCTAAGCAAGGTGCGTGCCAAAGGAAATTTTTGGCAAACAATATGCTTGTAATCAATCTGTTATGAAAAGAGTGTAAAGTAGAGATGAATTTTTCACTGCGGAGTAAAGTCTCGACCGGTTCATTTCTCCCCGATTTAGAGAAGTTTTTGACGTAGTGTTTTGCGGTCAATTTGAAGAATTTCTGCTGCTTTTGTTTTGTTGTTGTTTACAGCCGATAATACTTTTAAGATGTGTGCTTTTTCAATCTCGTGAAGTGGTTTTAATGGCGAACTTTCAGATGGTTGTTTGTATTTTAATTGTTTGGGAATTAAGTCAACATCAATTTCGTGATCACACATCACAATTAATCGTTGCATAATATTTTCTAATTCCCGAACGTTTCCCGGCCAATCGTGACGGGTTAAAATGTCTATTGCTTTTGGAGTAATGCTAATATTCGATTTTCCATACTCTTTTTCATATTTTTTAATAAATGTATTTATTAACGGTAATACATCCGATTTTCGATTTCGTAAAGGTGTCGATTCAATACTCACAACATTCAATCGATAATATAGATCTTCTCTGAAAGTTCCGGATTTAATCATATTTTGTAAGTTGCTATTGGTAGCAGAAATAATTCTAATTTCAATTTTTTCTGGTGTTTGAGAACCAACCATTGTGATTTCTTTTTCTTGCAAAACCCTCAATAATCGACTTTGAACTGTTAAAGAGGCATTTCCAATTTCATCCAAAAAAATTGTTCCGCCTGCGGCCGCATGAAACAAACCTTTTTTCGTTTCATTTGCACCGGTAAAAGCTCCTTTTACATAACCAAATAATTCCGATTCAAGTAAAGTTTCCGGTATTCCACCGCAGTTTACAGTTATAAATGGTTGTGATGCAAAACGGCCATTGTAGTGAATTGCTCTCGCAATAAGTTCTTTTCCGGTTCCGCTTTCTCCTTCAATTAAAACAGTTACACGATTGTCTTTCACACGTTCAATAACATCAATTAATTTAAAATGTTCTTCAGAATCACCTACAATTCCGGCATAAAATGTTTCTTTTAAAACTTTTTTATCGATAGTATGATTCGAATTTTGAGTAGAATTCTTCAAACAATTTTGAATGGCTTTTTTTAATTCTTCACTTGTAAATGGTTTGATTAAATAATCTAAAGCTCCTGATTTTACTGCATTTATCGCCGTATCTACAGATGGAAAACCAGTAATAACTAACTTTGGAATGGAAGGAAAATGTTCCGATGTATATTTGATTAATTCTATCCCATTAATTTCAGGCATTTGCAAATCGGTAATCAGCAAATCAATTGAAGTTGATTTTAAAACCTCAATCGCCTCATTAACCGAAGATGCTTTGTAGGCATGAAAATTAAATGATTTCAAATTGCGTTGAAGTAGTTCCAACATATCATAATTATCATCTACAATCAGAATATTTTCTTTTTTAAGTTTCATAATAATTATTTTAAAGGTAATTTAATTCTGAAAATTGTTCCTTTCGGTTTATTGTCCAATGCTTCAATAATTCCCTGATGACTTTTGATGATGCCATGCACTACACTTAATCCCAGTCCGGTTCCTTCGCCAAGTGGTTTTGTGGTGAAAAACGGTTCAAAGATTTTATGTTTAATTTCATCTTCAATGCCTTTTCCGTTGTCTTTAATTTCTATAACGAAATGACTTTCGGTTGAAAAAACATTCACGTGAATTTCACTTTTTGGAGGCGAGACATAAATGGCGTTCAAAAGTATATTAAACAAAACTTGAGTAAGTTGAATGTTGTCAATTTGTGCTTTAATGTCATCATCCGCAAAACTAACTTTATAATTGATGTCTCCTTTTTTAAAATTCGGACCAAGCAATGTTAAGGCCTGAATAATAATTGGTTTGACAGCAAAAACACTTTTATTTTGAGGCATTTCGCAGGAGAAAAACATAAGATTTTTAACTATTTCACGTGAATAAATGGCAGCATTTATAATTTTTGAAATATCGCGATCAATTTGAGGATTGTTGTTTTGTTGCTTAATCAATTCGGCAAAACCTAAAATATTTCCAAGGGGCGTATTCAATTCATGAGCAATTCCAGCAGTAATTTCTCCTAAAATTGATAATCGATCCACTCTTTCTGCACTTCTTTTTAAATGAGCTTCTTTAATTTGGTTTTCCTTTTTTTCTAAGAAGAAACTAACTTCATAACATACTTTTTTTAATAATTTTTTTTCATCTTCCAAAAAATCATTTTCAGTAAAATTATCTGCAGGGTAATGAACTTTTATTCCACCAACAACACTATTTTCAATTAGTAAATTATCAAATACAAAAATTGTATTTTCTAACTTTTCATTAGTCGAAAAATACAAATCTTTAAAAAAAATTTCAACAATTGCTTGTTCGTGGAAACGCCAAGCTTCCTTAAGTCTCGATGCAATCGCAACAAATACTTCTTCATTAGTCAACTCAAACTGATTAAGAATATTAGTCACTTCATAAAGACAACTAAGTTCTTTAATTCGTTCGGTTAATTTTTCTTCTGTAGAAAATTGGTCCATCGTTACATCATTTAGTAATGTTAATAATCGGGTAAAATTTACCCACTTCAAAGATATTCAAAATTTAGATTCGATGGGTTTTTATTGAAGTCTAAAAAGAGGTAAGAATTGATGAAAATTATTTTTTTTTATTTTTTTGTATTCTCTACAAGTCTCTTACCTTTGTGAGTCAAACATAGAAGAACCAAATTCATGCACAAAGACACAAAACGCAGAGAAGCCCTTTTATATCACGCAAAACCGAATCCGGGGAAAATTCAAGTAGTTCCCACCAAAAAATATGCAACTCAACGTGATTTGTCGTTGGCCTATTCTCCCGGTGTGGCGGAACCTTGTTTGGAAATTGCCAAAGATGTCAACAACGTTTACAAATACACTGCCAAAGGAAATTTGGTTGCGGTAATCACCAACGGAACGGCTGTTTTAGGTTTAGGCGATATTGGTCCGGAAGCTTCAAAACCCGTGATGGAAGGTAAGGCTTTACTCTTCAAAATTTTTGCCGATATCGATGTGTTTGATATTGAAGTTGGAACAAAAGATATTGATGCATTTATCGAAACCGTTAAAAATATCGCTCCCACTTTTGGAGGAATAAATTTAGAAGACATCAAAGCTCCCGAATCATTTGAAATCGAACGCCGTTTGGTGGAAGAATTAAACATTCCGGTGATGCACGATGACCAACACGGAACTGCAATTATTTCATCGGCAGCGTTATTAAATGCCTTAGAATTGGCGGAAAAAAATGTAGCTGATATTAAAGTTGTCGTGTCCGGTGCCGGTTCTGCAGCATTAGCTTGTGCCAATTTGTATCTTCTACTTGGCGTAAAAGCCGAAAATATAATTATGTTCGATCGCGAAGGTGTTTTACATCCTGAACGAACAGACTTATCTCCTTTACAACAAAAGTATACTTCCGGAAAAAAAGGAACCGATTTACAAACAGCCTTGATAAATGCGGACGTGTTTTTAGGTTTATCTGCCGGAAATATCCTTACACCAGAAATGCTTTTAGGAATGGCCAATGATCCAATCGTTTTTGCGATGGCGAACCCAATTCCTGAAATTGATTATAATGTGGCGATAAACACCCGAAAAGATATTATAATGGCAACCGGTCGTTCAGACCATCCTAACCAAGTGAATAATGTGCTTGGATTCCCTTATATTTTTAGGGGAGCGTTGGATGTTAGAGCAACAAAAATTAATGAAGCGATGAAAATGGCTGCCGTTCGTGCCTTAGCTTTATTGGCAAAAATGCCTGTTCCTGAGCAAGTTAATATTGCTTACGGGGAAACAAAATTGAATTTTGGTCGCGATTATATTATTCCAAAACCATTCGATCCACGATTGATAACCATTGTTGCTCCGGCAGTTGCAAAAGCAGCCATGGATTCCGGAGTGGCTCAAAATCCTATTTTAGATTGGGATAAATACGAAGAAGAATTAGCCGAACGATTAGGTTCTGATAATAAAATGGTTCGATTGTTGGCAAACCGTGCTAAAACCGACCCAAAACGAATCATTTTTGCCGAAGCCGATCATTTAGATGTGTTGAAAGCCGCTCAAATTGTAATGGAAGAAGGTATCGGCAAACCCATCCTTTTGGGAAATAAAGAAATTATTTTGGAACTAAAAGAGGAAATTGGTTTTGATGTTGATGTGCCGATTTTAGATCCAAAAACAAAAGAATGTGATGATAAGCGAATGCAATATGCCACCACTTTTTGGGAAAGCAGAAAACGCAGAGGAATTTCGTTATTGGACGCTCAAAAATGGATGAGGGAACGCAATTATTTTGCAGCGATGATGGTCAATGAAGGTGAAGCAGATGCATTAGTGACAGGATATTCCAGAAGTTATCCAACTGTCGTTAAACCAATTATGGAGCTAATTGATAAAGCTCCCGGTGTTAGCCGAATTGCCACTACCAATATGATGATGACCAATCGAGGACCAATTTTTTTCTCCGATACGGCCATCAATGTTGATCCATCTGCAGATGATTTAGCAAAGATCGCTTTGATGACAGCCAAAACAGTGAGAATGTTCGGAATGCAGCCTGTTGTAGCGATGGTTTCTTATTCCAACTTTGGTTCGTCAAGTAATGAAACTGCCGTAAAGGTTCGTCAAGCAGTAGCTTATTTACATAAATATTATCCGGATTTGATTGTAGATGGCGAAATTCAGGCGGATTTTGCTTTAAATCCTGAAATGCTGAAAGACAAATTTCCATTTTCAAAATTAGCGGGAAAAAAAGTAAATACACTGATTTTTCCTAATCTGGAAGCGGCAAATATTAATTATAAAATGCTGAAAGAATTGTATAAAGTAGATTCAATTGGGCCAATAATGCTAGGGTTAGACAAGCCTGTGCACATTTTTCAATTGGGAGCCAGTGTGGAAGAAATGGTCAATATGGCTGCTGTTGCTGTAGTTGATGCTCAAGAAAAAGAAAAGCGTTACAAATCGCTCAAAGTAAGTTTTTAACTTATTTTTAAGTTATTAATCGTTTTATTGATTGGTAATTAAAGTTTTTTGTTACATTTGAAAATTACTTATTTCATCAATGATAGCTCATATACAAGGTCGTTTGGTAGAAAAATCGCCAACTGATGTGGTCATCGACTGCAACGGTGTTGGTTACCATCTACATATTTCTTTGCACACGTTTTCATTAATTCCAAATTCAGAAAACATCAAATTATTTACGCATCTTCAAATTAAAGAAGATGCTCATACTTTATTTGGTTTTGTAGAAAAGTCTGAACGTGAGATATTTAAATTGCTACTTTCGGTTTCAGGTATTGGAGCAAGCATCGCCAGAACAATGCTTTCTTCGATGGAACCTAAACAAATTTTGCAAGCAATTGCAACAGGTGATGTGGTTTCAATTCAATCCATAAAAGGAATTGGAACTAAAACAGCACAACGAGTAATTTTAGACTTGAAAGAAAAAGTGTTAAAAGTGTATGATTTAGACGAAGTTTCTATGTCGTCAAACAATACAAATAAAGATGAAGCGTTATCTGCTTTGGAAGTTTTAGGTTTTAACAAAAAATTAGCAGAAAAAGCAGTAGAAAAAATTGTGAGAGAAAGCCCCGATGCAACGATCGAATCAATCATTAAACAAGCATTAAAAAATTTATAGTTCTTGAAAACTACGTATAATTATAATTTTGTTGTGTCAATTAAAGCATGCTTTTTTTGGCTCATTTTACTTTTAAGTTTCGCCGCATTTTCACAAGAAGATGATGATTTAGAAACTCCCATAGATTCAGTTGGTTATAATGTTGGAAAAGTAGAATTAAATAATCCACCAAGTATTGTCTCCGCTTACACCTATGATCCGGTTACTGATCGTTATATTTACAACAGTAAATTAGGTGAATTCAACATCAATTATCCTGTTATTTTAACACCAAAAGAATATGAAGAATTGGTTCTTCGTGAATCGATGCGTAATTATTTTAAACAAAAATTAGATGCAATTGATGGTAATAAAGAAGGCTCAGAAGAAGGTAAAAAAGATTTATTACCGCGATATTATATAAATTCCGGTTTTTTTGAAACTATTTTTGGAAGTAATACCATTGATGTTCAGCCACGTGGATCGGTTGAAATGGATTTGGGAGTTCGCTATACTAAACAAGATAATCCTTCTTTTTCACCACGAAACAGAACGACAACTACTTTTGATTTTGACCAACGGATAAACATGAGTTTGACCGGAAAAGTGGGTACGCGATTGAACGTGAATGCCAATTATGACACTCAATCAACGTTTGCTTTTCAAAACTTGATTAAGTTAGAATATGCACCTGAAGAAGATGCTATTTTGCAAAAACTAGAAGTAGGTAACGTTAGTATGCCGCTAAATAATACTTTAATTCGTGGTGCACAGAGTTTATTTGGGGTAAAAGCTCAATTACAATTTGGAAGAACAACGATTACCGGTGTTTTTTCTGAACAGAAATCGCAAACTCGATCCGTAACCGCTGAAGGTGGTGGAACAGTGCAAGACTTTCAAATGTTTGCATTGGAATATGATGCAGACAGACACTTTTTCCTTTCACAATATTTTAGAAGTCGATATGATGCCTCTTTGAGACAATACCCAATGATTGATAGCCGTGTACAAATAACACGTATTGAAGTATGGATTACGAATCGTCAAAACAGAATTAACACTTCACAAGAGGGGAATAATTTACGAAACATTATCGCTCTTCAAGATTTAGGTGAAGCTCAATTACCCGGATTGACTGATGATGAAGTGGTTGGAATTAGTCCAATTCCACCAGGATTTTTTAATGTAATTGGCAATACGCCTTCCAAAAACTCAAACAACGATTTTGACCCTGCTTTGATTCAAAGTGGTAGTGGTTTATTACGTCCGCAAATCAGAGAAATAGTAACATCAAATGAAGGTTTTAACTACAATGCAGTAGAAGGATTAGACTATTCAAAACTGGAAAATGCAAGAAAATTAACAACTAACGAATTTACCTATCATCCACAATTAGGATATATTTCGCTTCAACAAAAATTAGCAAATGATGAAGTGATTGCGGTGGCCTATCAATATACAATTGGAGATGATGTTTATCAAGTAGGGGAGTTTGGAAATGACGGTGTAGAATCAACAGTTGTAGATTCTGGAACAAATATTCCGGTAACACAATGTTTGGTTTTAAAGATGTTGAAAAGCAATTTAACCAATGTTGATATGCCAATTTGGAATTTGATGATGAAAAACATTTATCAGATACCTGGAGCATTTCAACTGGAACAAGAGGATTTTAGATTTAATATCTTGTATTCAGATCCATCCCCTTTAAATTATATTACATTAACCAGTCCATTACCTTCTCCGGAAGATGAAGTTTCGGAAACACCTTTGCTAAGAGTTTTTAATGTTGACCGTTTAAATTACACCAATGACCCGCAACAAGGTGGAGATGGATTCTATGATTTCATACCCGGTTTAACAGTTGACAGTCAAAACGGGCGATTGATTTTTACAACCGTAGAACCTTTTGGTGAACATTTATTTGAAAAATTAAAATCAAATCCGGGCGAAGATTATAACAACACAGTTTCAGGATATAATGCCAATCAAAATAAATATGTTTTTCGAAGTATGTACCGTAGCACACAAGCAGCTGCACTTCAGGATAGCGAAAAAAATAAGTTTTTACTACGTGGACGTTATAAATCAACAGGCGGCGATGGAATTCCAATTGGAGCATTCAACGTGCCAAGAGGTTCTGTAGTTGTAACAGCTGGTGGTCGTACTTTAGCAGAAGGAATTGACTATACCGTAAACTATCAACTTGGAAGAGTTAGAATTTTAGATCCTTCACTTCAGGCTTCCGGAACACCAATTAACATTTCGGTAGAAAACAACTCCGTTTTCGGTCAGCAAACCAGACGATTTATGGGTGTGAATGTTGATCATAAATTTTCAGAAAAGTTTCAAATAGGTGCAACTTATTTGAGAATGACCGAAAGACCATTTACTCAGAAATCAACATTTGGTCAAGAATCGGTCAATAATTCTATTTTTGGATTCAACGGAAATTATTCAACAGAACTACCATTTTTAACACGATTAGTAAATAAATTACCAAATATTGATACAGATGTTCCTTCCAATATTTCAGTACGTGGTGAAGTTGCATTCTTAAAACCAGATACACCAAAAGCAGATAATTTTGATGGCGAATCCACATTATATGTAGACGATTTTGAAGGTTCTCAAACCACTATCGATATGAAATCAGCTTTGGCTTGGAGCTTATCTAGTGTTCCACTTCACAATAATGAAAGTACTTATAATTTTGGTGAAACCTTAACAGGAAGAAATACCGGATTTAAAAGAGCTAAATTAGCATGGTACACCGTTGACCCAATTTTTTATACTAGTCAGAGACCCGGCAGTATTTCTGACGAAGAAATGGCATTGAATAAAACCAGAAGGATTTTCATTAATGAAATTTTCCCTGTAACCGATATCGCTCAAGGTCAACAAACGGTTATTAATACCTTAGATTTAACCTATTTTCCAACGGAAAGAGGTCCATACAATTACAATCCTGATACAACAACGGATAATACCTTGCCAAATCCGGAAACAAACTTTGGAGGAATTATGCGAGCCATCAATTCTACCAATTTCGAGCAAGGAAATGTGGAGTATATTCAGTTTTGGATGATGGATCCCTATCACGGAACAGATGAGTTTAATCCAACAAATACAGGAGAAATTTATTTAAACTTAGGAGAAATTTCAGAAGATGTTTTAAAAGACGGAAGAAAACAATATGAAAATGGTTTGCCGGGAGTTGGTTCAACACAACCTACCATTCCTACATTCTGGGGTAAAGTTCCTGCTTCTCAATCGTTAATTTATGCTTTTGATACCGAAGATGGTAACAGAGCTTTGCAAGATGTTGGTTTAGATGGAGTAAATGATGAAGAAGAAGCTCAATTGGATGGATTACCACCTCAATTCTCCTCTTTTGAAGATCCTGCTGCAGATAACTATCAATTCTATTTGGATGCTACCGGTGACGTAATCGAACGCTACAAAAATTATAACGGATTAGAACGAAATTCTCCGGTGAATGTTTCTGATAATAATCGAGGAAATTCAACATTGCCTGATGCGGAAGATATCAACAGAGATAATACGATGAATACGATTAATGCGTATTTTGAATATAAAATTGATGTTTCTCCTAACATGACTGTTGGTCAAAATTATATTACCGACATTGTTTCTGTTCCTGCAACTCCACCAAGCAGTAGCGGTCCTGGTTTACCTGAAGCGAGATGGCTTCAATTTAAGATTCCTGTGTCTCAATTTCAAAACAAGATAGGAAGTATTTCAGATTTTCGTTCCATTCGATTCATGAGAATGTTCATGACCGGATTTACCGAAGAAATGACAGTTCGTTTTGGTGTTTTAGAATTAGTTCGTGGTGAATGGAGAAGATATTTAGGAACATTAGATCCAAATGAAACAATTGAAGAAGACGAAGATGATAATACCGCTTTTGATGTTCAGTCGGTTAATATTCAAGAAAACAGCAACAGAACACCTATTCGATATGTAATGCCGCCAGGAGTGGATCGTGAACAATTGTATAACAATAATACAGTTATCAATCAAAACGAACAATCACTTTCACTTCGTGTTGCTAAAAAGAATACAAGTCTTCCCGGTGGTTTGGAGCCTGAAGATTCAAGAGCTGTTTTCAAAAATTTAGAGGTAGATATGCGTCAGTTTGAAAAACTAAAGATGTTTATCCATGCCGAAGCAATAGAAAATAATGTTGATGCGGATAGATTGTTGGATGATGAAATGGTCGCCTTTATTCGTTTTGGAAATGACTTTACACAAAACTTCTATCAAGTTGAAATTCCGCTGAAAGTTACACCTCACGGAGCAACTGTTCCGGAAGAAGTTTGGCCCGAAGCAAATGAAATCGATTTGAATTTAGCCTTGCTTACTCAACTTAAAATTTTAGCCATCAATGGAGCAAATCCTAATCCCGATGAAATTTATTTCCAAGATGAAGATCAATTGGATCCTTCGGCAGCGTCTAAACCAAATAAACTTCGTTTAGGTATAAAAGGTAATCCAAACTTTGGATTAGTAAGAACGTTGATGATTGGTTTGAGAAATGCCAAAACCGGTCAAGTTGAATTAGAAAGTATTCGCGGAGAAGTTTGGTTCAACGAATTACGTGTAGCCGGTTTAAAAAATAAAGGAGGATATGCAGCTATTTTGAATGTAGATGCCAATGCAGCAGATTTTGCCACTGTTTCAGCCACAGGACGAATGAGTACTATTGGTTTTGGAGCTTTAGAACAAGGTGTAAATGAAAGAAGTCGTGAAGATATGCAACAGTATGATATTGTTACAAATATTAATGTTGGCCAGTTGCTCCCAAAAAAATGGGGAATCAATTTACCATTTAATTATGCTATTGGTGAACAAACTATCACACCGGAATATGATCCTTTTAACCAAGATATAAGACTTGAACAGTTGTTGGATATTACGCCAGATGCTGCAGAAAGAGAAAATATTGAAAAAAGAGCGGTCGATTATACCAAACGAAAAAGTATAAACTTTATAGGTGTTAGAAAAGAACGAGGAGCGGAACAAAAAGCTCGTGTGTATGATGTTGAAAATTTCACGCTTTCTCATTCGTTTAATGAAGTAGAAAAGCATAATTATGAAATTGAAGATTTTATTGATCAGCAAACCAGAACATCGGTGGATTATGCACATACTTTCCAAAACAAGCCGATTGAGCCTCTAAAAAGTAATAAGTTTATGAAGAAATCTCAATATTGGAAATTATTGAGTGACTTTAATTTTAATTACCTTCCGTCTAACATTAACTTTAGTAGCAATGTAATAAGACAGTTTAACCGTCAGCAATTTAGACAGGTTGAAGTTGAAGGAATCCCTTTATCTGCTTTATACAGAAGAAATTATTTATTTAACTATCAATACGGTTTCAATTTTAATTTAACTAAATCGTTAAAACTTAATTATACAGTAAGTAGAAGTAATATTGTTAGAAACTATTTTGATGATGAAGGATTTCCGGAAGAAGAAAACAGAATTTTTGACGATTACTGGAGTGTTGGTACACCCGATCAACATAACCAACAATTTGTGTTGAATTATGAACTTCCTTTGAATAAACTACCTTTTTTAAGTTTCTTAAAATCGAATTATTCATACACAGGAACCTATAGTTGGATGCGTTCTTCCGATGCTTTATCTACATTTGAAACAGAAGATGGATTTGTTTTTGATTTAGGAAATACTATTCAAAATTCTGCTTCGCATAGACTAAATGCAACCATGAATATGGATATGTTTTATAAGTATATTGGTTTAACAAAAGGACCTAAGAAACCTGCCGCAAAGCCAAAACCTGCCGCACCAAAACCTGGCGAAAAAATTGTAAGCACCAGACAGCCTCAACAATCGGAAGGAAATGTATTTCTTGATGGTTTGATTGGAGTTGTAACGAGTGTAAAAAACATCCAAATAAATTATACTCAAAATGAAGGTACTGTTTTACCGGGATATACACAATCGTTAGGCTTTTTCGGAACTTCAAAACCAACTACGGGATTCGTTTTTGGACTTCAAGATGATGTGCGATACGAAGCTGCCCGAAGAGGTTGGTTAACTATTTATCCTGAGTTTAATCAAAACTTTACGCAAGTTGTTACAAAACAATTAAACGCTACAGCAAAAGTTGATTTGTTTCCGGATTTTACTATCGACTTAACTGCCGATAGAAATTATATGGAGAATTATACCGAACAATATGATGTGGAAAGCGGTATTTATAATTCAAGATCGCCATATACAACCGGAAATTTTTCAATTTCTACCGTGTTAATAAAAACTGCTTTCAGCAAAAGTGACGAGTTTAATTCAGCTGCTTTTCAAGATTTTAGAGATAATCGTTTAGATGTTGCAAATCGTTTGGCAGCACAATATTATGTTGGAGATATTCCAAGAATTACAGATTCTTCAGATCCAAATTTTGGTTTTCCGGTTGGTTTTGGTAGAAATAGTCAGGCAGTTTTAATTCCTTCTTTCTTGGCAGCCTATTCGGGTAAAGAATCGGGAGGAGTTTCATTAAGTGCTTTTAGAGACATTCCACTTCCAAATTGGACTGTTAAATATAGCGGTTTAATGCGTTATAAATTCTTTAAAGATAGGTTTAAACGCTTTTCATTACAACACAGTTACAAAGCAGCATACACAATAAATTCATTCCGATCTAATTTTGAATACGAACAAAATCCTAATCAATTAGATCAAGGGGGTAATTTTTACAATAAAACACTTGTGCAAAATGTTAACCTTGTTGAGCAATTCAATCCTTTAATTCGTGTTGATTTTGAAATGCAAAACTCTTTCAAGTTTTTAGCTGAAATGAAAAAAGACAGAGCATTGTCTATGAGTTTTGATAATAATTTACTAACAGAAATTCAAGGTTTAGAATATGTGGTTGGACTAGGTTTCCGATTTAAAGATGTAACTTTCACTTCAGCTTTAGCCGATAATCCGCAAGGAGTTATTAAAAGTGATATTAACATTAGAACGGATTTTTCTTTTAGAGATAATAAAACAATCGTACGCTATTTAGATTATGATAACAATCAATTATCCGGCGGACAGAATATTTGGTCTGCAAAATTAACAGCTGATTATGCTTTTAGTAAAAATCTTACGGCTATTTTCTTTTATGACCATACTTTTTCTAAAGCAGTAATTTCCACAGCTTTCCCATTAACCAACATTAGAGCCGGTTTTACCTTGCGATATAATTTTGGAAATTAACAGAAAAATTAACCGAAAAATAGTTTAAAATAATCCTATAAAAATTACATTTGTACAAACAATTTACAATAATGAATATACCATCAAATTTAAAGTACACAAAAGACCATGAATGGGTTAGTTTAGAAGGGGATGTTGCCACAGTAGGAATCACAGATTTTGCTCAAAAAGAATTAGGCGATATTGTTTATGTGGAAGTTGAAACCCTTGACCAAACGCTAGATAAAGACGAGGTTTTTGGAACAGTAGAAGCTGTTAAAACCGTTTCAGATTTATTTTTACCATTAGCAGGTGAGATTATAGAGTTTAATGAAGATCTTGAAACCAAGCCTGAAAGTGTAAATACAGATCCATATGGAGATGGTTGGATGATTAAAATTAAAGTTTCAAACCCGGCTGATTTTGCTGATTTATTAAGCAGCGACGACTATAAAGAATTAATTGGTGCATAAAAAAAACTTTCTTCTTCTTGCCTTGGTTTTTTGGATTGTATTTATCACAACACTAAGCTTGGTAAGTTTGAATGGTTTGCCAAAAATTTCTCCTAAAAATGGAGACAAATACGTTCATTTTATATTTTATTTTATTTTAACATTGTTACTTATTTTGAATTTTGTTGACAAAGTTGGTGTAAAACGCTCTCTCGTTATTTCTTTTGTAATTGCGGTTTTTTATGGCATAATTATTGAGATATTGCAAGGTGTTTTAACTGAAAACAGAAAGCCTGAATTTGCAGATGCTTTAGTTAACTCTTTTGGAAGTTTGGTAGCTACAATTGTAGTCTTCTTAAATAGGGAAAGGTTAAATTTTATAAAATAATTTTAATATTTTTGATAAATAGCTATATTAGCAACTCAATTAACGAATCATGGAACCAAAAAAGAACATTAATGTTGATCCTAAAAGAAATAGTGCACTCTATTTTCAACTTGGATTAGCTGCTATTGCAATATTATCATACCTAGCAATAGAGTTAAAAACTTACGAAAAAGATTTGTCGGGACTTACTAAATCTGTAGATAACAGTTTCTTAGATGAGGATGTTCCTGTGACAGTTCAATTGAATACACCACCGCCACCGCCACCGCCGCCACCGCCAGCTCCTGAGGTAATTAAGATCGTAGAAGATAAAAAGGAAATCAAAGAAGTTGAAATTCAATCTACAGAAACCAACCAAAAGGAAGAAGTTGTAAAAGCTGAAAAAGTGGTTGTAGCCGAAGTGGAAGAACCGGATGTTGATGTGCCATTCGCAATTATTGAAGATGTGCCATTGTTTCCTGGTTGTGAAAGCGTTCCAAAAGACAAAAGAAAAGAATGTTTTCAAGATAAAATTCAAGCACACATCAAGAAAAATTTTAGTTATCCAGATGCTGCAATAGATGCAGGTCATCAAGGAAAAGTATTCGTGAGTTTTGTTATTGAAAAAGATGGAAGTGTAACAATTGCTAATATGAGAGCACCTTATCCGTCTTTGGAAAAAGAAGCTAAAAGAATTATGACTAAATTGCCTAAGATGATTCCAGGAAAACAAAGAGGAAAGCCAGTAAGAATGACAATGAGTATTCCGATTACGTTCAAATTAGATCAATAATTTTTTAGATAAATTAACTTATAATCCACTCAAATTGAGTGGATTATTTTTTTTGGCATAAATTTTGGTTTCTTTTTTTTATAACTAATCCATAGAAACCATGAGAAATTTAGATGACTACCCAAACGTAAAGCACAACGGAAAAATTTATTTCCAATTAGGGCTTTTGGCAAGTTTAATTGCCGTTTATTTTATTATTGAATTAGAAACTCCAGTTTCTGAATTTGATACCTTTGAGAGAAGAGAACCTGTTGACATCTCAGAGAAGCCCTTCATTCATGATTTTACCGTTGAAAAAGAACCTCAAAAAGAAATTGCTAAGGCAGAACCTAAACCAAAAGAGGCACCAAAAAAACCTGTAATTAATGATTTTACACCGATTGATGATAATAATCCGGATCCTGAGGATTTAGAAACATCCACTCCAGATGATACACCAATTGAAGAAATAATTAAACCAGAAACTACATCAACACCAATAGCTGCTTTACCAATTAAAAAGGAACTATATGATGGAAGTGAATTAGACGAATTACCAACTTTTGTAGCTTGTTCAGGTTTAAAAGGTGATGCTCAAAGAGCCTGTTTCAATGAGCAAATGAAAAAGTATTTGCAAAGAAATTTACGTTATCCCGAAAGAGCGAAAGAAAATAATAAACAAGGCTCAGTTTTAGTTGAATTTATTATCAATGCTAACGGTTCTATCTCAGGAGTAAAACCTGCAAATGCTGACAAATTCAACGATAAAGATTTAGAAAAAGAAGCCTTGAGGGTTATCAGTAAATTACCAAATTTAAAACCTGGAAAACTAAAAGGGGAGTCGGTAAATGTGCGATATAAAATTCCAATTACGTTTAAATTAAATAATTAAAATATTTATACCCAAAAAGTATCCCACTTCGGTGGGATTTTTTATTTTTACGCAATGGATATCAAACATTTTTTAGACTCAACCTATTTAAAAACACCTGAGCAAGCCGGATTGTCTTTTGAGGAAAATAAAAAAGTGGTTCAAGGTTTCATTTCAGAAGCCATTGAAGAACACTTCAAACTCATTATGATTAGACCGGACATGGTTGCATTGGCAAAAAAAATGATTTCCGAAGCCAAATCAAAAGTGTTGATTGGAACTGTTATTGGTTTTCATGAAGGAACTGCAACTCTAGAAGAAAAACTATCCGAAGCAACAAAAGCAATTGAAGATGGTGCAGATGATTTGGATTTTGTTTGCAATTATGAATTGTTCAAAGCCGGTGAAACCAATAAGGTGAGAGAAGAAGTTTTAAAATGTACTCAACTTGGCTTATCACATCACAAAACTGTAAAGTGGATTATTGAAGTTGCCGCTCTTTCAGATCAACAAATCATTCAATTATCTGCATTAATAAAAAATGTGGTGATTGCTAATTTTAAGGAAGATTTTTATTCATCGGTTTTTGTAAAATCGTCTACAGGTTTTTACAAAACACAAGATAATAAACCGAATGGAGCAACAGTTCCAACAGTAATAATGATGTTGGAAAATAGTTCGCCTTTGCCGGTAAAAGCGGCTGGAGGAGTTAGAACCTATCAAGAAGCAATCGAAATGATCAATCTTGGCGTTAAAAGAATTGGAACTTCTTCAGCAAAAGCAATTGCAAAAGGATTAATTGCTTCTAATAATTATTAATTATGACTCAAATGAAAAATTATATTATTATTTTAGTTGTTGTGTTTTCCAATTTTTTGTGGTCTCAAGACAAAAAAGTAGAACAGTTTCCGGTTTTTCCATCTTGTGAAAATAAATTCAATGAAGAATTAGAGAGCTGTTTTTATGATGAAGTGCAACAAAAGGTTTTCACAAATTTTAAAGTTCCACAAAATGTGATAGACAATAATTTTAAAGGAAATTTTATTGTTTTGTTTGAAGTTAATAGTGAAGGAAAATTCATCATGCAATATTCGGATGCAGCTTATCCTGAACTGAACGAAGAAATTAAGCGTGTTTTTAGTGAAATGGATTCTATTGGTCCACCAACGTATGCAGGAAATCCTACCTATTCAAGATACTCTATTCGTATAAATATACCCTTACAAGATCCGGTTCAGGCAAAGTTAGCAAAAGAAGAAGCTGCTAAAAAAAGTACTACCGAATTCAAAGTCAATAAAAATGAATTGGATGAATACGACAATATCAAATATGAAAAATTTTCGAATCCTCAATTTCAAAGTCATTTAAACATACCTTTTTCCCACAGTAATTATGCTCAGTTTGATGCAGCTTTAAATCAAGTTGGCTCAAATAATCACACGGCTTCAAAACCATATACTTATTCCGAAGTAAATAAATATTATAATTTGGAAGAAGCCAATCAAAAATTAATGAAAAATAAAACCGGTTGGTGGGGAAGAAAATTTTGGAACGAAAATTTAGTGGCCATTCAAGGGAAAGACTATTGGTTTACGATGAATCCGATTTTAGATTTAAGAGTCGGTAAAAGTAGTCCAAGCGAAGCAAGTTATACGTATCATAATACCAGAGGACTTCAAATTCAAGGAGGTTTAGGAAAGCAATTAAATTTTACAACTTCCATTTATGAAAGTCAAGGAAGATTTGCTGATTATTACAACCAATATGCCGAAAGTATTGCTCCTTCGGGTGGAAATCCAGCCGTAATTCCCGGAGTTGGGATTGCTAAAAGATTCAAAGACGATTCGTATGATTTTCCATTATCAGAAGCAAATTTAACCTACACACCAAGTGATTTTATTAACCTTCAATTGGGTTACGGAAGAAATTTTATTGGTGATGGTTATCGTTCGCTTTTAACAAGTGATGGAGCTAGTCCGTATCCATATTTCAAAATCAATACAACTTTTTGGAAGATAAAATATACTAATACATATATGTGGTTAAAGGATATCCGTCCGGAAGTAACTGTCGACGGAACGTATTCAACCAAATACATGGCCAATCATTATTTAAGTTGGAATGCATCTAAACGATTAAATATCGGTTTTTTTGAATCTGTAATTTGGACAAATACTAACGACAGAGGTTTCGATTTCAGTTTTGTAAATCCAATAATTTTCTACAGAACAGTTGAGTTTAATTCATCTTCCAAAACAGGAAATGCTCTTTTGGGATTAACCGCAAAATATAAATGGAGCAATCAAGTTGGTTTGTATGGTCAATTTTTAATTGATGAATTTTCATTAGCAGATGTGAAAGAAGCTAATCAAAGTTGGAAAAATAAATTTGGCTATCAAGTAGGTGCAAAATATTATAATGCTTTTAATATAGAAAATCTTTTGCTACAAGTAGAATATAACCACATCAGGCCTTATGTTTATTCACACAGCACTCCAATCACAAACTATGGTCACAATAACCAAAGTTTAGGTCATCAATGGGGTGGAAATGCCAGAGAAGTCGTAGCCATTGCCCGTTATTTTAAAGGAAGATGGTTTGGTGATGCAAAATTAACCTACGGTATTCGTGGTTTGGATTTTGACACAGCAGAAAATTCCTTGAATTATGGAGGAAACATTTACAAAGATTATGATGATCAAAGACCTTTTGATACCGGCGTAAGCATTGGTCAAGGTAACAAAACCACAATCATGATTGCCGATTTGCAAGCGGGTTACTTAGTAAATCCTGCTTCAAACCTAAAAGTTTTTGCCAATTTGATTTATAGAAGTTTTGATCCAACACAAAATACGCTAACAACTTTTAAGCAGGATACCACTTGGTTTTCTGTTGGATTGAGAGCCGATTTATTTAATTGGTATTTTGATTATTAATTTAACACCAATTTTCTAATTTGTTCAATTCTTTTTAAAGTTTCTAATTTGTATCTTTGCCGAAGTTTAAAAACAATGAAACAAGTCTTGAACGCTACCCACAATTCGTTTACAATTCAATCTCTTTATTTTGATTTCAAGCAAATCACTAAAGCCGGGTTGTCTATTAGCGTTGTTTTTTCTTCAATAGCAGGTTACTTTTTAGGTATTTTAGATATTTCAACCTTCAGTTGGATTACTCTATTAATGCTTTCCGTTGGTGGATATTGCATGGTTGGAGCTTCTAATGCGTTTAATCAAATCATTGAAAAAGATTTAGACAGTTTGATGGAAAGAACCAAAAACCGACCAATTGTTGCGGGAAGAATGTCGGTAAACTCAGCATTTATTTTGGCTACGGTTCTAACCCTAATTGGATTGATAATTTTATATCTGATAAACCCTAAAACAGCGATGTTTGGGGCGATTTCAATATTTTTATATACCAGTGTTTATACGCCTTTAAAAACCCTTACGCCACTTTCCGTTTTTGTGGGAGCCATTCCGGGAGCTATTCCTTTTATGTTGGGATGGGTAGCCGCAACCGATGATTTTAGCTTAGAAGCAGGAACCTTATTTTTAATTCAATTCTTTTGGCAATTCCCTCATTTCTGGGCAATTGGTTGGTTTTTGTATGACGATTACAAAAAAGCAGGTTTTTTTATGCTACCAACCGGAGAAAAAGACAAAGGAACAGCCTTGCAAATTATTTTATATACCATTTGGTTGATTATTGCTTCGTTGTTGCCTGCAATTTTTCCGCACATCGGAATAGTAGGAAGTCGATTATATTTAACGCCGGTTTCAGCAATTGTTGTATTTTTGCTCGGAATTTGGATGTTATACTCCGCATTTGAATTGTATAAAAAACGCGACAGCAAAGCTGCCAGAAAATTAATGTTGATTAGTGTGAGCTATATAACCCTTCTCCAGTTGGTTTATATTGCGGATAAATTTTTACGATAATTATGGAAATGACCGTTCAAGAACACGAAAATAGAAAAGGACAATCGTATAAATTGTTGCTTTGGTTTGCTATGATTAGCATGGTAATGATGTTCGCCGGATTAACCAGTGCATACATCGTGAGTACTTCGAGAAAAGATTGGCTTAAAGATTTTGAGTTGCCTCAAGCATTCATCATCAGTACAATAATTATTATAATTAGTAGCCTAACGTTTCATATGGCATTAACTACAATTAGAAAAAATGATCGAAGCAAAACATCATTATGGCTACTTGTAACACTAGGATTGGGAATTTTGTTTGTAATCTTCCAATTTATAGGATTTGGTCAAATCATCGAAAAAGGATATTTTTTTACTGGGAGCGAAAGTACAGTAAACACTTCTTTTCTATACATCATAGCAATTTTGCATATGGCTCACCTTTTTGGAGGGCTAATAGCACTTTTAATTATAATTTATAATCATTTTAAACAAAAATACAATTCAACCCAAACCCTTGGAATTGAGCTAGGTGCGATGTTTTGGCATTTTCTTGATATATTATGGATTTTGTTGTTTTTATTTTTCTATTTTTACTAATAGAAAAAAAATGTAAATTTGGGAACTTTTTAACTAATAACTAAATATGGGAGCGACAGTTACTACAACTGAAGAAAAAATCTGGGACGGCGGAAACGAGCCAATGGGAGCTAGCTATGGCAAAATGATGATGTGGTTTTTCATTTTATCAGATGCTTTAACCTTTACAGGATTCTTGGCAGCTTATGGCTTTTCTCGATACAAATTTGCCGATAGTTGGCCAATTGCCGATGAAGTGTTTAATCACTTTCCTTTTTTGCACGGTCATGATTTGCCAATGCTTTATGTGGCGTTAATGACTTTTATCTTGATCTTTTCATCTGTAACGATGGTTCTTGCCGTTGATGCAGGTCATCACATGAAAAAATCGAAAGTAGCTTTTTATATGTTTTTAACCGTTATTGGCGGATTGATTTTCGTTGGATCACAAGCTTGGGAATGGAAAAACTTTATCAAAGGTGAATATGGTGCAATTGAAACAAAAGGCGGAAGTATTATCCAATTTGTTGATGCAGAAGGAAAACGATACAAAGTATCAGATTTAGCTGTTACTTTGCCAAAAGATCGTGTGCAACACGAACGTAAAAACGGTATTTGGTTTACAAGTGAAGCTAGTTTGCCGGATTATTCTGTTGCAGAAGTAGTAGAAGGTTTTAAAGCCAACCCAAACATTTATGTTAGAACACAAGAAGCCTATTTTGATAAAAATGATAAAAAAGGAGTTCATCCAACTTTAAATAAAGAAAAGCATAAAACCATTTTAACAAGAGAAGAATCATTAGCTCGTTTAAACGATGCGGTTCATGTTGTTCAAGGAGCAAGTTTGGTTAGAAATGAATATGGAAGCAAACAGTTTGCTAATTTCTTCTTCTTTATTACAGGTTTCCACGGATTCCACGTGTTTTCAGGAGTGGTAATCAACTTTATCATTTTCTTAAATGTTATTTTAGGAACATATGAAAAGAGAAGAAGCTATGAAATGGTTGAAAAAGTTGGATTATATTGGCACTTTGTAGATTTAGTGTGGGTATTTGTATTTACCTTCTTCTACTTAGTATAATTTTAAAAAAGCATTATAAAAATGGCACACGAACATAACTTAGCAATTTTTAGAGGAAGACTTAAATTTAAGTCGAATGAACAAAAAATTTGGGGTGTACTGATTTTACTTTCTATCATTACAGCAATAGAAGTAGTATTAGGTATCTACAAACCAGCCGGTTTAATGACTCCTTGGATCACTCCTTTTGAAGGTGGTTTAGGAGCGACCTTAATCAACATTATTTTGTCTCCTTTAGTCTTTTTGATTCCCTTGAACTTAATTTTCTTAGTTTTAACTATTGTAAAAGCTTATTACATTACTTGGGATTTCATGCACATGAGAGATGAAAAAGCAAGTTTAAGAAGAGCTGTAGTTTGGACATTTATATTCCTTGCTCTATATATTGCTTTAATCTTTTTGTTGGAAGGTGATTATGTTTATGAGATTTATAAAACTTCCTTTATTAAATGGAATTTTTAACACGATATTAGTTAAATAAAAAGGTACGCTTTGCGTACCTTTTTTTATTTTTGCACTAAATAAAATGCAATTGAAATGAAAAAGAATATAGTTCTGTTTTCTTTGTTTATACTTCCCATCGTAGCTTATCTTTTCTTTGCTTCCGGAGTGCATAATTTTACTCATTTACCAACCGTTACAAAATCGATTCCGGACTTAAATAATTGGAAAAATAAATATGGAGAGCAATTTTCATTAAATGATAAAATAACTGTTTTGGTTTTTCCTGGAACAGAAATTTTATATAATAAAGGAGATGCTTTTAACCTGAACCAAAAGATATATGAAAAGGTAATGGGTTTCAAAGATTTTCAATTAATTTGTATCGCTCCGATAGGAACTGAAGAACAAACAATTGAATTAAAAGAAGAATTAGGCCGAATTTCTGATATGTCTAAATGGAATTATGTTTTTGCTTCTCCTGAAGAAATTAAAACCTATTATGATAAATTAAATTTAATCGCTCAGTTAGATGAAAATTTAAGAACTCCAAATGTTTTTATCATCGATAAAGAGAGAAATTTAAGAGGGAGAAAAGGAAAGAATAAAAAAGGAGAGCCGGAATACAAAGAAGGTTATAACTCTATTTCAGCGGCAGATTTGCACAATGAGATGGGCGATGATATCAAAATTATTTTAGCAGAGTACCGCTTGGCATTAAAGAAAAACAGTGCCGAAAGAAAAAAATAACAGCATGAAAAATAAATCATACATCGGAATATCGTTTATTATATTGGTTTTTGGAATTATTTTTATCCCCAAAATCATCAATAGAATTAAAAATGATGATGTTACCAAAATAGATCGCCTGAATACGCCGGGACAAAGTGAAACATCGGAAGATTTATTGATAAAAATTGGCAAAGCTCCAAAATTCAGCCTAACAAATCAAAACGGTGAAACCATTACTAATAAAAATTATGAAGGTAAAGTCTATTTGGTTGAATTCTTTTTCTCAACCTGTCCAACTATTTGCCCGATTATGAATAAAAACATGGTGGAATTACAAAATCATTTTGAAAAAAATCAAAACGATTTCGGAATTGTTTCTATCACAATTAATCCGGCTCACGATACATCCGAAGTTTTAAAAGAGCATGCTGAACATTTAGGTGTTAAAAATCCAAATTGGAACTTTTTAACTGGTGATAAAGAGTATATTTATGACTTGGCTAACAAAGGTTTTAGTATTTTTGCCGGAGAAAACAAAGAGAGTGATGGTGGTTTTGAACATTCCGGATTATTTGCTCTAATTGATAAAAACGGCAACATTAGAAGTCGTAAAGACGATTTTGGAAATCCGATTGTATATTATGATGGAATTGAAGCAACCGGAATTCAATCCCTAAAACAAGATATCAAAGTACTTTTAGAAGAAAAATAACATGGAACAAAGTAATTTAGACGAAAAGTATTCGATTGAAAAGAAATTCAATGCATTAATTATTACTCTTTCAATCGCTGTTCCGGTGATAGTGGCAATTTTATTTAAGGTAAAATTAAAAGATTACGGAATAGATGTTAAGCCATTAACATTTTTACCTCCAATTTATGCATTCATCAACGGGATTACCGCTATGTTATTGATTTTGGGTGTTTACGCGATTAAAAATGGTAACAAAAAAATGCATCAAAACTTGATGCAAAGTGCAATTGCTTGTTCTGTTGTTTTTTTAGTGATGTATGTGGCCTATCATATGACTACCGATAGCACACCTTTTGGTGGAGTTGGAGCAATTCGTTATGTTTATTTCTTTATTCTTATTTCGCACATTTTACTTTCGATTGCTGTAATTCCGTTGGTTTTGATAACCTACGTTAAAGCCTTGGCAGAACGATTTGATAAACACAAAAAAATCGCTAAAATTACTTTCCCAATTTGGTTATATGTAGCAGTCACCGGCGTGATTGTCTATTTAATGATTGCACCGTATTATGTTTACTAAATTTTTAAAATATTCAATAGTTGCTATCATTTTCCTTGTCGGATTTTCATCTTCTGCTCAATGTGCCATGTGCCGAGCAGCATTGGAAAGCGAAGGAGATAGTTCTAAAGCCGAAGCCGTTAACGACGGAATTGTCTATCTCATGGCTTTTCCTTACATCATGGTTGCCATTGTTTTTTATGTGGTTTATCGAATGAAATTTAAGAAGAAACCTGCATCAGAAATAACTTCCTGATTATTCAATCCCATCAATTTTTACATCCACTTGACCGCTTCCTTTTATAAAAGCTAAGATGGCTTTGTTGGTTAATTGAATTTTTTGAAACTCAAAGTCATCCAACTTTCCATTTACAAAAACACCTTTCATTGGCGAGTAGTTTTGAAGATATTGCATCACATTTGCTTTTCCTTCATCCAAATTAGGTTTGATAGAATAACGACAACTTTCCTGAATTTTACGTAAAACATACCCTTGAGCCAACCAATTTGCAGAACGAACTAAGAAACTTTTTGTATTTAAAACATAATCTAATTGGTCAAAATAAATTTCCTTAGTTTCTTCATTATATTGAGGAAAACCTGCTAAATATACTGTTCCATTTATACTTCCAAGCATGTCCAAAGCGATTATCATTTTGCCGTTTTTATGCCAAAGATCTACTTTTGTGACTTTTACTTTTTGCTTTCCATCTCCAAACTCTTGGTCTTTGAAATTCTGAGTCATTATTCTGGAAGCATCTGCATAGGTTGAAACTGCAATAATGTTGGCAGAAATATGATCCGGCATTTTGGCAACGGGTTTCAACACAATTTTATTTTTATCAAATTTTTTCTCGGGAGTTTTTCCAACAATTGTCTCCATCGAACATTTTAAACCCATTTCTAATTTGATTTCTTTTTTTTGTAAAATTGCATCGGTAGCATACAATTCTATCGGAACAATTCTGAGCCAACTGGCATATTGTTCACTCATTTCAAAAGGAGTTGCTATTTGGTCTAACGCATCCAAAACTTGTGGTTTAAAATCCAAGGATTCTTTGATAGCATCGTCTATACTTTTTTCAATTTTCGATTTAAAAAGCCGCACAGCAGGATTGATGAGATAAGTAATCGGAATATTTTTTCCGGCAATCACCACAGAAGGACTTTCTGTCCAGTCCAACGATTTAATCTTTGTGTTTGTTTTAAGCTGCCAATTCGTCAAACCAACATCACTAATTAACGTGACAACGCCATTGAGGTTAAATTCTTTGGTGTCATAAAGACTAATTCCCATTTTTTCAAAACCATAACGGTATTTTCCATTCACTTTTAATGGTAAAGTGGTTTTTATTTTGGTAATATTTCCCTCTTTTTCCATTTCAATTTTAATGGGAGCTTGTTTCCAAACTTTTAATTCTAAATCATCATCTTTTAAAATAGAATCGGTGTAAATCAACCCATTTAATAATTTGTTGGTTTGATTTTCAATATCCTTAAGTTGAATAGTAACAGGAAGATTAATAAACGAAGTCGTTGTTTCATATTCAACCGGATCCGCATTATCAGGTTCTGGTTTGATAAGGTCTAACTTTTTTGCAGTAGAACAAGACGATAAAATAACAACTATAATAAAAAGTACAACGGGAATTAAAAGATATTTCATTGTTTCAAATTTCATTTGAGAGTGTAAATGTAATTTATTTTCAGATTTTTTCATTTTGTTGTAACACAAAAATAATTTATGCGTCCTATGGGTATAAAATTCTAATGAATTAAATTTGTATTCTATATGCAGCAACTATTTCAAAAATTTCTAATGAAAAGTTCGACAATAAAAAAAGTAGTTTGGTTTTGGATAATTTTATTCGGAGTTACATCCTATTCTCAATCAAAAAAGTGGACATTAGAAGAGTGTGTGAACCATGCTATGGAAAACAATATCTCGATTAAAAACACAGCACTCGATAAAGAGTTAGCAGACATTGACCGCAGTTCAGCAATAGGAAGTTTTCTGCCCTCTGCTAATGCAACGGCTTCTCACTCTTGGAATATTGGTTTAAACCAGAATATTACAACAGGTTTATTAGAAAATCAAACGACGCAGTTTACTTCTGCCGGCTTTAATGTTGGCGTTGATATTTATAACGGTCTTCAAAATCAATACCGACTTAGAAGAGCAACTTTATCACAAATAGCCAGTCAATATCAATTAACAAAAATGCAAGAAGATATTGCTTTGAATGTAGCGAATGCCTTTTTACAGATTTTGTTCAACAAAGAAAATTTAAAAGTTCAAAATGAACAATTGCTCAATAATCAACGACAAATGGAACGTTCTGAGCAGTTGTTAGAGGCAGGAGTTATTCCAAGAGGAGATTTAATGGACATTAAGGCTACTGTTGCAACTAGTCAACAAATGGTTATTAATGCAGAAAATTTATTATTAATCTCTAAACTTAGTCTTGCTCAACTTTTACAATTAGAAGATTTTAAAGATTTTGATATCATCGACAGAGAGTACGAAGCTACCGAAAGTCCATTATTACTTCAAACTCCGGAAGCAATTTATCAAAAAGCAAAAGAAACAAGAACAGAACTAAAAATAGCTCAGACTAATTTAGAAATTGCTGAAAAAGATGTTTCTATCGCAAGAGGAGCTTATCAACCAAGATTACAAGGTTTTTATAGTTTTAGCACAAGAGCTTCCAATTTAGATCGTGTAACAGGAATAGAATTGAATCCTTCTAATCCAACTTCGGTAATTGGTGTGGTGGAAGGAACAAATCAAAATGTTTTACAACCTAATTTTAATGCGGTTTTAGGCAGTCCTTCTCCAATTTTTGATCAATTTGATGATAACAAAGGGCAAAATTTCGGTGTTCAGTTAACGATTCCGATTTTTAACGGATTTTCAACTCGAAACAATGTGCAACGTTCAAAAGTAGCTTTGGAAAGAACCAAGATTGCTTATGAGCAAGAAGAGTTAACGTTAGAAAGAAATGTTTATACCGCATTTACAGATGTAAAAGGAGCATTGAAATCATACGAAGCAGCGGTCACAACTGCAGAAGCCAGGCAAGAAGCTTTTAATTACGCCAAAGAACGTTATGATGTTGGTTTGATGAATGCTTTCGATTTCAATCAATCACAAACGTTATTAGTAAATGCACAATCTGAAGTTCTCAGAACCAAATATGACTACATCTTTAGAACCAAAATATTAGAATTTTATTTCGGAATCCCAATTATTCAAAAACCATAATTATGTCAAAAAAAGTAATATATACCTTTTTAGGAATCGCAGTAGGATTGATTATTCTGTTAATTGTATTATCAAAAACAGGTGTAATCGGCAATAAAAACAAAGGAAAAGAAGTTGAAACTGCTGCTGTAAATGAAATGACAATTATTGAAACCGTTTCTGCTACCGGTAAAATTCAACCGGAAACAGAAATTAAAATATCTTCTGAAGTTTCGGGAGAAATCATTGAATTGCCAATCAAAGAAGGTCAATTAGTTAAAAAAGGTGATTTATTAGTTAGAATAAATCCCGATTTATATACGTCCAGTTTGAATCGTTCTGTTGCAGGATTGTCTAACACCAAAGCAGGTCTGAGTCAGGCTGATGCAACATTTAAAGAAGCCCAAGCTAATTATAACAGAAATAAAACTCTTTTTGACAAGGGAATTATTTCTAAATCTGAATGGGATAGAGTAGTGGCTACTTTTGAAGGTGCTCAAGCAGCAAAACAAGCTGCTTATTATGGTGTTCAGAGTGCTGCCGCCACTGTAACCGAAGCAAAAGACAACTTAGGTCGAACAACCATTTATGCACCGGCTGATGGTACTGTATCGTTACTTTCAGTAGAATTAGGTGAACGCGTTTTGGGAACTCAACAAATGACCGGAACTGAGATTTTGCGTGTTGCCAATTTGAATAATATGGAAGTTGAAGTTGATGTAAATGAAAATGATATTGTAAAAGTTAGTGTTGGCGATTCTACCAACATTGAAGTTGATGCCTATTTGAAAAAAGAATTCAAAGGAATTGTTACAAGCATTTCAAATTCTGCCAGCAATGCCGTAACTGCCGATCAGGTTACAAATTTTAAAGTAAAAGTTAGAATTCTAAAGGAATCATACATGGATTTATTGGAAGGGAAGCCCGACAGTTATTCTCCATTTAGACCAGGAATGACCGCAACGGTTGATATTATTACCAAAAGAAAAGAAAAAGTAATAGCTGTGCCAATTAGTGCTGTAGTAATGAAATCGGATACATTGAGCTCAAATAAAGTTGAGGTTAAACCGGAAGAAGGCGATAATACTGAAGCAGTTGTTCAAAAAACCGATAAAAAATTAGAGTGTGTTTTTGTAAAAGACGGCGATAAAGCAAGAATCAGAATTATTAAAACCGGAATTCAAGATGATTCAAACATCGAAGTAATTCAAGGTTTGAAAAAAGGAGATGTAGTAATTGTTGGACCGTATACAACTGTTACTAAAGATTTAAATTCAGGAGATTTAGTCTTTATAAAAACGGAAGAAGAAAAAACCAAGGAAAAGAAAAAATAACTTTGGTTTAAAAAATTGAAAAGGAAAATAGATTAAAAATTTAGTTTCCTTTTTTTATGTCTTATTTTTGCACATTCAATTTCAATTATGGCCTATATACTTAACATAGAAACATCCACAAAAAATTGTTCGGTTGCTTTAGCAAAAGACGGAGAAATGATTGTTTGTAGAGAAATAGCAGAAATGGGTTATTCACATGCAGAAAAGTTGCATGTTTTTATTGAAGAAATTCTATCAGAAGCAAACTTAAAATTTTCAGATTTGAATGCCGTCGCAGTTAGCCAAGGTCCTGGTTCGTATACCGGTTTGCGAATTGGTGTTTCTGCTGCAAAGGGGTTGTGTTATGCATTAGATATTCCTTTAATTGCTGTTGATACTTTGGAAGTTTTAGCTTCTCAAATAGCAATTGAAGAAGGTGTGATTGTTCCGATGATTGATGCGAGACGAATGGAGGTTTATTCAGCTATATTCGATAAAAACCATCAAAAAATTAGAGAGACAAAAGCAGAAATTCTAACCGAAGATTCGTTTTCAGATATAAATCAAACCATTTATTTTATTGGAGATAGTTCTCAAAAAGCGAAAACACTTCTTCAAAAAGATAATTTTGTGTTTGTTGATGATGTTATTTATCCATCCGCAAAACAAATGACTAAAAAAAGCTACACCTTATTTACGAATAATCGCTTTGAAGATGTAGCTTATTTTGAACCTCTTTATTTAAAGGATTTTATGATTTCTTAGGAAGAGCTTCTTTAATATGAATATCGCGTTGAGGAAACGGAATTTCAATACCATTTTCATCAAATTTAAGTTTTATTTGCTCTAAAATATCTGATCGCATAGTAAAGAAATCCTCCAAATTTGCCCATGGTCTTACTGCTAAATTGATTGAACTATCGGCTAAATCACTTACCAAAACTACAGGAGCAGGGTCTTTTAAAACAGAAGGATGATTTTCCATCACTTCCATCGCAATTTGTTTTGCCTTTTTAATATCAGAACCGTAGCTAACACTAATTACCAAATTGGCTCTTCGAGTGGTTGCAAAACTGTAGTTAATAATTGTTCCGTTTGATAAAGCTCCATTGGGAACAAATATAATTTGATTATCAACCGTAGCTAATTGCGTAACAAAAATTTGAATTTGTTTTACTGTTCCCGAAACGCCTTGTGCTTCTATAAAATCGCCCACTTTAAACGGTTTGAACATGATAATTAAAACACCTCCAGCAAAATTAGACAACGAACCCTGTAAAGATAAACCAACCGCAAGTCCGGCAGCACCAATAATCGCTACAAAAGAGGAGTTTTCAACGCCAAGTCTTGATATAACTGTTACAAAAAGTAAAATTTTTAATGTCCAAATTAAAATATCAGCTAAAAATTTTGATAAAGTAGGTTCCATTTCCCGTTTGGTCATAATCCTAACGATTAACTTTTTAATTAATCGAATAGCTGTCCAACCGATAATTAAAATTATAGCGGCTGAGATTAATCTCGGAGAATATTCCATCAAAACTTTGGTGAAATAATCCCAGTATTTTGTTACGTAATCAGTATTTACAACAATTAAATCCATAAAAAAACTCTCAAATCATTTAGTGATTTAAGAGTTGCAAAGGTATGATTTTTATAAGAAATCCTTTTTAAAGAAAACTTAAAATTTAGTCAGCGTTTTCGTCTGCAGGACGTTTAATCTCATCGATTTTTTCTTCCAAATCTTCTGAAACTTCTTCTGCTTTTTCTTCAACAGTTTCAACAACTTCTTCTGTTTTTGCAGTAGCAAATGCAGCAGCTTCAACTGTTTTTTCTTTTACTTCTTCCGAAGTTTCTTCTACTTTTTCAGCAAAATTCGAAGTTGCTTCTTTTGTTTCTTCTTTGGCAGATGAAGTAAATGAACTTACTTTTTCTTTAACATCATCCACGACATTTTCAATTGCATCGCCAGCTTTTTCTGCATATTCTGAAACTGTTTCTTTTGCTTTTTCGGCAAAATCTTCTACTTTTTCTTTTACTTCAGGATAAGACTCCTTTACGTTTTCAACTGCTTTTTCTACATAATCTTCTGCTTTTGCAGCATATTCTGTAGCTTTTTCTTTTGCCTGATCTAAAACAATTTCTGCTTTATCGGCAACTTCTGATGCGGTTTCTTTGGCCGAACCAAACAAATTTTTAAAAAAACTTCCTAGTCCCATTGTGGTTAGTGTTTAAAGTGAGTGTCAAATCTACTGATTTTTGCTAACATTTTTATAATTAGTAATTTAAATCTTTGTAAACTTCAGAAATAGTATTTTTTGGGGCTAAGCAAAGTTTATTTTGACAGAGATAAAAGATCGTTTCGTTTTCTACAAATCGATTTTGTAAAAAGGGTAAATCTGATTTTTTTTTGTTGCCCGCTAGAAGAACCGAAGGAAAATAATTTTGATTGATTTCTTTCAAATGAACCAAACTCGCTTCTCCGCAAATTGCTAATTCCTTCTGATAATCTGAAAAATGCATTGCTGCGATTAACCAATTTGAAAAAGCTGAAGGATAATCAATCGATGGAATGATTTGAGAAACCATTTGACGTGAAATTTCCTCGTAGTGCGAATTATCAAAATAAATACTTAGTTTAAATAAATTACTCGCCATAACTGAATTGGAAGCCGGAATCACATTGTCTTCAATTTCAAAATGATTCGAAATCAACGCTTCATCCAAATCGGACGTAAAACGGAACAATTGTTTTTTCTCATCATAAAAATGATCCAAACAATAATTAGTTAAATTTTTACTGTGTAAAAGCCAATTTTCATCAAAAGTAGCTTCGTAAAGAGAAATAAAACTATCAATTACAAACGCATAATCTTCTAAAAACCCATTGATGGAAGGTTTTTCATTTTTGTAAGTGTGCATCAAATTTCCCTCGGATGACCAAATTTTATTCGCAATAAAATGAGCATTTTTTATAGCTATATTCAAATGATTTTCATCGCCTAACGCTTTAAAACTATCCACAAAACCTTTCAACAAAATGGCATTCCAAGAGGTGATGCATTTGTCATCCAAGCGAGGTTTTAGTCTTTTTTCTCTTGTTTTGTATAGAATTTGTTCCCAATTTTTCTTTTTCAGTCGAAGTTCATCAATTGAGATTTGATTTTTTTCTGAAATTTCATCCAAACTTTCCTTCTGAATCAAAACATAATTTCCGTGTTCCCAATGTCCAAATTCATTTACATTAAAGATTTCGGAAAATAATACGAAATCATCTTGAATTAAATTTTTTAATTCTTCAATCGTCCACACATAAAAAGCACCTTCTTCTAAATGATTCTCAGTTGTTAAACTATCCGCATCCAAAGCGGAAAAAAATGCCCCTTCATCGGTTAACCATTCTTTATCTATGAAAGCGGTAGTTTTTTCAATGATTTTTTTGTAAAGTTCATTTTTTGTCAATTTGTATGCATTCGCATAAAGCGATAAAAGTTGGCCATTGTCGTACGCCATTTTTTCAAAATGAGGAACGTGCCATTTTACATCAACCGAATAGCGTGAAAATCCACCGTCAACTGTGTCAAAAATTCCGCCATAAGCCATTTTTGTTAATGTTAAATCGACATATTCTAATAGTTTTTCATTTTTAGTCAAATAACCATACTGCAACAAAAACTGATAATTTGTCGGCATCATAAATTTTGGAGCACGAGAATAGCCACCAAATTCCCAATCGAAACTTTTTTGCCATTTTGCTAAGAAAGTATCTAAAATAGTGATGTCAAATTCAGTTGATTTTTCTTCAGTTAAACCTAAAGTTTCAATTCCTTCATGCAATTTTTCGGCATATTCAACCAGTTTTTCGGGTTGCGTTTGATATAATTCTTGTAATTGTTCCAAGGTATTAACCCAATCGTTTTTTCTGAAATACGTTCCTCCCCAAACAGGTTTTCCATTCGGAAGACACACCACATTGAGCGGCCAACCACCACGACCGGTCATCAATTGAACGGCTTTCATATAAATGGCATCCACATCTGGTCGTTCTTCGCGATCTACTTTAATATTGACAAAATGTTGGTTCATTGTTTTTGCCACTTCTTCGTCTTCAAAACTTTCGTGTTCCATCACGTGGCACCAATGACAAGCAGAATAACCAATGCTGATTAAAATGAGTTTTTGATTTTCTTTTGCAGACGCTAATGTTTGTGTATTCCAAGCTTTCCAATTCACCGGATTGTTGGCGTGCTGAAGTAAGTAGGGGCTGGTTTCTAATTTTAGTTCATTCATAAGTATAAAAAAAGCGTTCCTTTTGAGAACGCTTAAAATTACGATTTTAATTGATTATTCTAATTCAAAAGTGATTTTTAAATTCACTCTAAACTCTGAAACCTGACCGTCTTTGACAGCTGCACTTTGGTCTTGAACATAAACAGAACGGATGTTTTTTAATGATTTTGCTGCTTGAGCAACTGCTTTGCGTGTAGCATCCTCCCAACTAACTTCTGAGCTGGAAAGGACTTCGATAACTTTTAATATTGCCATAATGATATGATTTAAGAATTAAAGATAATGATTTTTGTTAAATTCTCAAAAAAATACATCTTAAATTGATAACATTCGCTTAACATTAGTTTGAAATAGTTAACGGAATTTTGCACTAAATTATTAACCATTTGTAATGGAACAAATATATGTAGTGATGCTCGTTGTTTTGGGTATCTTGGCTTTATTAGATTTAGTAGTTGGCGTGAGTAATGATGCGGTAAATTTCTTAAATTCGGCTATTGGTTCAAAAGCAGTTTCATTCAAAACAATTATGATTGTTGCGAGTTTAGGAGTTGCTGTTGGAGCTCTTTTTTCTAGTGGAATGATGGAGATTGCCCGAAGCGGTATTTTTATTCCGTCTATGTTTAGTTTTAATGATGTCATGATCATTTTTCTGGCAGTAATGATTACAGACATTCTTTTGTTGGATGTTTTTAATTCGATGGGATTACCAACCTCTACAACGGTTTCCATCATTTTTGAATTATTAGGAGCGGCTGTTTGTTTGGCACTTTATCATATCTATATTTCTGAAGATAGCACGCAAAGTTTAGGTAATTACATCAACACTAAAAAAGCAACTGAAATTGTATCCAGTATATTGCTCTCGGTCTTACTTTCCTTTGGGCTAGGTAGTTTGGTGCAATATTTATCCAGGATAATATTTACTTTTCAATATGAAAAACGATTAAAATATATTGGTTCTTTGTTTGGTGGATTAGCGATTACTGCGATTACTTTTTTCATCTTAATTAAAGGATTAAAAGGAGTTTCTTTTATAAGTAAAGATACTTATGGATGGATTCAAGACAATCAATTGATGATTATCGGAATTAACTTTGTGTTTTTCACATTACTTTCTCAAGTATTAATAAGTGTATTTAAGGTAAATATTCTTCGAATTATTATTGTAATTGGAACATTTGCTTTAGCACTTGCTTTTGCAGGAAATGATTTAGTTAACTTTATTGGTGTGCCAATTGCAGCTTATAATTCCTATGAAATTTTTACTGCTTCTGGACTTTCAGGAGATAAATTGATGATGGGTGATTTGGCTAATGAAAATATAGTAGCACCCTTTTATTTTCTTGCTTTTGCAGGATTAGTTATGGTGATTACGCTTTGGACATCCAAAAAAGCCAGAAGTGTAATTGAAACCGGGGTAAATTTATCCCGTCAAGGTGATGGTGTTGAAAAATTTTCGCCTAATATGTTATCTCGATTTATTGTTAGAAGTGGAGTTTATTTAGGGATGGCAATTAATTATTTTCTACCAAAAGCCATCCAATTAAAAATAGACAAACAATTTGAAAAACCGGAAGTAAAAGGAAAAAAACGAAAAGACGAACCTGCATTTGATATGGTGAGAGCTTCGGTTAATTTAATGATTGCCAGTATTTTAATTTCTCTTGGTACTTCATTAAAATTACCTTTATCAACCACTTATGTAACTTTTATGGTTGCAATGGGAACATCTTTTGCAGATAGAGCATGGGATAGAGAAAGTGCTGTTTATCGAGTAGCAGGCGTTTTTAATGTGATTGGAGGATGGTTTGTAACGGCAATGGTAGCTTTCTTAGGAGCTTTTGTGATGGCTTTTATATTAAAAACAGGTGAGGTTTATGCTTTTATTGGTTTATTGGTTTTATTAGCAATCATTCTTTACAGAAGTTCTAGAAGACATAGTAAAAAGCAAAAAGAAGCAGATGAATTAGTAAAGCTTAAAAGAGAAGATATCGTTACGATTAATGAAATTATCAGTGAAAGTTCTATGCAAATATCTCGGGTAATTGGAGCAACAAATAAAATTTACAGTGATGTTGTTGATAATTTAGGATTACAAGATTTAAATAAATTAAAAGAAAACAAAAAAGCACTTAAAAAACTCGAAAAAGAAGTAGATGAACTAAAAGGCAATGTTTACTATTTCATTAAAAATCTTGACGAAACTTCGGTAGAAGCCAGTAAGTTTTATATCATGATTTTGGGCTATTTGCAAGATATGATTCAGTCGTTGGCATTTATTACTCAAAATAGTTATTCACATATTAACAATAATCACAAGCAATTAAAATTCAATCAAATAAGAGATTTGAAAAGCATTGATACCGATGTTCAAAAATTATTTGATTCAATAGAAACTATTTTTGAAAACAAAAACTTTGATCAATTAGATTTAGTTTTGCGTGAAAAAGCTACTATTTTAAACAATGTTTCTGAGTTAATTCAAAAGCAAATTACACGTATCAGAACCGTAGAAACAAGTCCAAAAAACAGTAAACTTTATTTCGCTTTACTTTTGGAGACAAATGATTTAATTAAAGCTACGATGAATTTATTAGAACTTTTTCAAGAGTTCAATGTTCATGTGAAGAATAAAAAATAGGCACAAAAAAATCCTTGAAATTTAAAACTTCAAGGATTTTTACTTTTAAAGCGTTTTAGTTTTTATCCATTGATGGCTTCCACTTTGATGGCTTCGTCATTCAGCATGTCTTTCAACATGTTTTCAATACCATTTTTTAATGTAAATGTTGAGGAAGGACAACCACTGCAAGCTCCTTGTAAAACAACTTTTACTCGTTTTTCACTCTCGTCATACGAATCAAAAAGAATATTTCCACCATCGGCTTGAACTGCCGGTTTTACATATTCTTCTAAAATGTTGATGATTTGTTGCGAAGTCGTATCAAGCGAATCAAAATTAGAAAGTTCCTGTTTTTCATTTTTTGGAATCGAAACCAATAAACTTTCGTTGATTATTTCATTTCCGTTTTCAACATATTCCTTGATAAAAGTTCTAATTTCGTTTGAAATTTCCTGCCAATCTGCACTGTTATATTTTGTGATGGAAATATAATTTTCATCCATAAAAATTTCTTTAACAAACGGAAATTTAAATAATTCTTTCGCTAAAGCGGAAGGAAAAGCTTCATCAATATTTTTAAATTCAGCGGTCTTTGAAGTCAGTATTTTATTTGCAACAAATTTCAAAACTGACGGATTTGGCGTAGACTCAGCATAAATAGTGACCGGAAGTTTTTTGGTTTCAATAGTCGATTCTTTGATAATTATACCGCCGTTTTTAACAAATTCCTCAATTTGTTCTGCAACAGCATCTTTTACATCATCCCATTGAACAATACTATATCTTTCAATGGCAATAAAATTTCCCGATATAAAAACAGTTTTAACAAACGGTAAATAAAACAACTGCTGAGCTAGTGGACTATCACTAGCTTCATCGATATTCTTGAATTCGTAACCTTTATTTTTTGTAATAAAATCGTCAAATTCAAATTTTATAATAGCCGGATTTTGGGTTTCTTTTATTGATAATTTAGTCATTTGAGCTTTTTTCTGCAAATTTAACAAAGTTATTTTTTGTATTTAGTTATATTTGAACTTTAAATTTTTATTAACACAACTTTATCAAGTGTTTTGACAATCATCGTTGTTGAAACATTTTTTTAATAACTATGAAAAAACAACTACTATTCATTCTTTTTATTTTACCCCTTTGTGTAAGTGCACAATTATTTGTCAATAACACAACATTTACTCCTGCACAATTAGTTCAAAATACGCTATTGGGTAATGGTGTAACTGTCTCAAATATTACATTTAATGGTGCTCCAGCGAATACTGAAAGCCCACAGGTGGGTTATTTTACTACAGGAGTAACTCCTACTAATTTAGGTATATCTTCAGGTGTAATTTTGGCAACAGGAAGTGCTCAATTGGCTTTAGGTCCAAATAACATTGGTTCAGCCTCTCAACCTGTTGTAACTGCTTCCGGAGATGCAGATTTGGCTATTTTAGCAAGTGGGAGCATACAAAACAAAGCAGTTTTAGAATTTGATTTTGTTCCCACAGGAACTACCGTAAGCTTTAATTTTGTTTTTGGCTCAGAAGAATATCCTGAATTTGTTGATTCTTCTTTTAATGATGTGTTTGGATTTTTTCTTAGTGGTCCGGGTATTACAGGCACTTTTACTGGAGGAGCAGCAAATATAGCTTTAGTCCCCAGTACGACTATTCCAATTACAATTAACTCTTTAAACGAAGGATATTCACCTGGCTGTCCTGCTGTTTTACCGGGAGGTGATAATGATCAATATTATGTTAATAATTGTGGTGGTACATCAATTCAATATGACGGATTTACAACTGTTTTAACAGCTTTTGCAAATGTTGAGTGTGGTCAAACCTATCACATCAAACTGGCAATTGCTAATGTAGGTGATAATGGTTATGATTCTGCCGTTTTTCTTCAAGCGAATAGTTTTAATGTTAATCCAATTGATTTAGGTTCTGATTTCGTTGAAGCTGGTGGAACTGCATTATGTGAAGGGGATACTATTGTGCTTGATACAGGTTTAGACCCATCCATTCCTCACCAGTGGTATTTTGGTGCTGATTTAATTGTTGATGAAACGAGTCCTACACTTGTTGTTTCAGAGCCTGGTGACTATACAGTTATTGCTTTTCCTTATGGCCCGGCTTGTCCTATTACTGATACTATTACCATAGAATATTATCCCCCAATACCCGTTGCTGAACCAATTGATTTGGTGAATTGTGCACCTAATAATGTTTATGATTTAACAATTAATACACCAATTGTTTTAAACGGTTTAGATCCTTTTGCATTTGAACTAAATTATGCACTAACACCGGAAGATTTTGATTTTTTTAATTATATTCCAAATCCAACAGCTTATGTAAGTTCAGGATCTGGTGAAATTATATATGTTGGAGTTGTTGATATATTTAGCGGAAGTGAATGTATTAGCATTCAATCATTCGAGCTTATTCAATCTCCTTGTACAGTTGATCCTCAATCACTAGATTTAGTTTTATGTGATGAAGTTACTATTGGTGATGATTTTGAGATTTTCGATTTAACCCAGAATGATTTAATTGCTTTGAACGGTTTGGATGAGATGTTGTACCAAGTTACTTATCACAACACGCAAGCAGATGCCAATACAGGAGATTTTCCAATTTCTCCGGCAGATACTTATAGTGGTACAAATGAAACAATTTATGTTCGGGTTGTAGAAATTGCATTTCCGTCAAATTATGGAACTGATTCGTTTACGTTAACGGTAAATCCTTTACCTTCTATAGCTGATGTAGTTCAAACTATTTGCTCTGAAGGAACATTCTCTGTAACTCCGGTTTCAGGGGGTTCAGATATAGTTCCATTAGGAACCACATATACATGGACAGTTGCAGTAGCTGCTGGAATAACTGGAGCGGTTGACGAAGCGACGCCACAAACAAGTATAAGTCAAACTTTAACCAATGCTACTAATGCACCGATTGATGTAGTATACAGTGTTACGGCCTCCGTAGGAATAGCACCGAATATTTGTATTGATACCTTTGATATTACCGTCACCGTTAACCCCAACCCAAC
>DEHZ01000003.1 GCA_002352205.1 Flavobacterium sp. UBA2787
ACTTATATGGTAAAAAAATAAAAAAGCAAAAGTATTCACAACTTCCAATCCGTTTAATCAGTAAAATCCGTGGCAAAAAAACCAAGGAGTGAAACGACTTAAAACTTACATTACTTATATGATAAAAAAATAAAAAAGCAAAAGTATTCATACCTTCCAATCCGTTTAATCAGTAAAATCCGTGGCAAAAAAACAAAGGTTTGAAACGACTTAAAACTTACATTACTTATATGGTAAAAAATAAAAAAGCAAAAGTATTCACACCTTCCAATCCGTTTAATCAGCTAAATCCTTGGCAAAAAACAAAGGAGTAAAACGACTTAAAATTATTATTCAAAATAAATTATCATCATTCAATATAATGAAAAAACACCTACTCTTATTTCTAAGTTCCCTTTTCCTTTTTTCTTGTGGCAAAGAAGTAATCAATTCCAATCGCACAAAAACCAACTTTGGTTCAGATTGGACATTTACAAAAGATTCCACCTCATTAAATTGGGAAAAAGTAACCATTCCACACACCGCACAAATTGAACCTTTGGTGGTCAACAACCAATGGCAAGGCAATTGTTGGTATCAAAAAAAGTTTGATGTAGAGAAAACAGAAAACGAAAAAGTATTCCTCTATTTCGAAGGTGTCATGCACGAAGCATGGGTGTGGATAAACGGAAAACTCATCACCCATCACCAAGGCGGCTACTTACCCTTTACAGTGGATGCAACCGATTTTGTTCAAGAAAAAAACAACACCATAATTGTCAAAGTCAACAACGAAGACAATCCACAAATCCCACCCGGAAAAACCTTAAAAACATTAGATTTCAATTATTATGGTGGAATCTACCGCAATGTCTATTTGCTAAAAACAAATTCGGTTTACATTACCGATGCGGTGCATGCCAATCAAATCAACGGCGGTGGAATTTTGGTTCATTTTGATAAAATCTCCAAAGAAAAAGCAAGCGGAATTGTCAAAGTACATATAAAAAACGAAACAGATGAACCTAAAAAAATTAAGTTAGGAATTACCTTTTCATCTAAAAATAAAAAAACAGAATTCACCACTAAAGAAGTAATGATTGCTTCCAAAACAGATGAATCCATCATCCAAAACATTGAAATTTCAAATCCATCGTTATGGGGAATTGAACAACCTGATTTGTATGAAGTGGTTGTCAATGTAATTTCTGAAAATAATACAGTCGACAGCCAAATCATCAAAACCGGAATCCGAAAAGCAGAATTAAAAGCAGATGGTTTCTATTTGAATCATAAAAAATTATTCATCAACGGAACCAATCGCCACCAGGAATATCCGTACATTGGTTATGCTCTTTCAGACGAAGCCAATTACCGTGATGCTGTTAAAATCAAAAATGCAGGATTCGATTTTGTTCGTTTGTCGCATTATCCGCAATCCGAAGCGTTCTTAAATGCGTGTGACGAAGTAGGACTACTAGTAATGAATTGCATCTCCGGTTGGCAATTTGTGGGTGATGAAAAATTCATTGAAAACTCCTATCAAGAAATCCGTGATTTTTCGAGAAGAGACCGAAATCATCCCAGTATCATTTTTTGGGAAGTTTCGCTGAACGAAAGCGACATCAAAGAACCGTACATGAAAAAAGCCAATGAAATTTTAAAAGCGGAATTGCCTTATGCTCATGTTTACACAGCTGGTTGGATAGACAATCCGAATTACGACATTTACATTCCGGCCCGCCAACACGGGAAAGCTCCCGACTATTGGAACAACTACGAAAAAGGAAACCGCAAAATATTTATTGCCGAATATGGTGATTGGGAATATTATGCTCAAAATGCCGGTTTCAACCAAACGGCCTATTCAAATTTAAAAGAAGACGAACGCACGAGTCGTCAATTGCGTGGTTTTGGCGAAAAACGATTGTTGCAACAAGCCTTCAATTACCAAGAAGCCTTCAATTCAAATTTAAAAGGAAAACACACCATTGGTCAAGCCAATTGGCTAATGTTTGATTATAACCGTGGTTATGCCGATGATATTGAAAGTTCAGGCATCAGCGATATTTTCAGAATACCAAAATTTGCTCATTATTTCTACCAAAGCCAACGTTCGCCAACGGTAAAATTAAACGAAGATTTAGTTTCGGGTCCGATGGTTTACATTGCTAATTATTGGAATGAAAAATCAAGTTTAGATGTCACTGTGTTTAGTAATTGCGATGAAGTGGCGTTGTATTTAAATGATGAATTAGTTGGGAAACAAAAACCATCATTAACAGCATTTTCAGAAGAATTACCACATCCACCTTTTGTGTTTAAAATTCCATTATTTCAAAAAGGAACGTTACGGGCAGAAGGATTTTTAGAGGGTAAAAAAGTTTCGGAACATGTTGTAAAATCTGCTGAAGAAGCAAGTTCAATTCAGTTGACTTTTGATGAATCGAATGTAAAAATCAATCCGGAATTTCCTGATGTTGTATTTATTTATGCTTCAATTATGGATGCAAACGGAACCATTGTTTCGGATGCAACTAATTCAGTAGAATTTTCAATTGAAGGAGAAAATGCCGAGTTAATCGGACAGAATCCAATTGCTGCCGAAGCGGGTATTGCTACGATTTTACTTCGCACAAAAAACTTAAAAAAATCAATTAAAATCAAAGCTAAATCAGCCAACCTGAAAGAAGCTACACTTGAACTGAAATAAGATGAAGAAGAAATTAATTTCCGCTACGACGGAACATTTTAAAACAATTTTCCAACACGAACCTCAAGCTGTTTTTCTTTCCCCGGGAAGAATCAATATTATCGGTGAACACGTTGATTATAATGATGGCTTTGTGTTACCGGCCGCCATCAACAAATACATTTGCTTTGCAGTTTCAGTTTCTAAAACAGATGAATGTACGTTGGTCGCCAAAGATTTGAATGAATCCTATCAATTCAACTGGAAAGAAGAAGTAAAACCCGTTGACAAAATGTGGGTCAACTACATGTTAGGTGTTTTGCATCAACTCAAAGAACGTAACTTTTCATTAAAAGGAATTAACATTGTGTTTAGCAGCACCATTCCCATGGGAGCAGGACTTTCATCCTCCGCAGCATTAGAATGCGGATTTGGCTATGCCTTGAATAAACTATTCAAATTAGATTTATCTCGAGAAGAAATTGCTTTGATGGGTCAAAAATCCGAACACACTTTTGTAGGTGTAAAATGTGGCATTATGGATCAATTTGCCAGTGTATTTGGTAAAAAAAACAAAGTAATCAAGTTAGATTGCACTTCATTAGAACATGAATACCATACTGCCGATTTTAAAAAATATTCCTTACTTTTAATCGACAGTAACGTAAAACACACTCACCTTACCTCCGGCTACAACACCAGAAGAGAAGAAGTGGAAAAAGGGTTAGCGATTATAAAAAATCGATTCCCACTCGTAAAAACATTCAGAGATTGCACAGAAACTCAATTGAATGAATTGAAAAATGAATTAAGCGAAACGATTTATAAGCGTTGCCATTTTGTGATAAATGAAATCCGAAGAGTCAATGAAGCGGTGTATACCTTAGACCGAAATAATTTTGAAGAACTGGGTAAATTGATGTTTGAAACCCACGAAGGTTTATCAAAAGAATACGAAGTAAGTTGCGAAGAAGTCGATTTTTTAGTTGATTTTGTTAAAAACGAAAAGCAAGTAATCGGTTCACGAATGATGGGAGGCGGTTTTGGCGGTTGTTCCATCAACTTAGTTGAAAAAGGTAGCGAAGAAACACTATTTGAAAAAATTTCAGAAGCGTATCTGCAGAAATTCGGCATTCAGTTGAATCATTACAAAGTAAAAATTGCCAAAGGAACGTCAAAAATTAAAAACAAAAACAAAGCCAACTAAACCTATGCAATCTTTTAATACCAACGAACATCCACACCGCCGTTATAACCCACTTTTGGATGAATGGATTTTGGTTTCCCCCCATCGTACCAAACGTCCGTGGCAAGGGCAAAAAGAAAGTAATTCAACCGAATCCCTTCCCGAATATGACCCAACGTGTTATTTATGTCCCGGAAACGAACGTTCAAATGGAACAAAAAATCCGGATTATACCGATTGCTATGTGTTTGAAAACGATTTTTCAGCTTTATTAAATGAGGAAGTCGAACAAAATACCGCATCTACTTCTCCCCTTTTTAAACTCAAACCGGAACGAGGCATCAACAGAGTGGTTTGTTTTTCACCAAAGCACCATTTAACCATTCCTGAAATGGAAATCAGTGAGATTGAAAAAGTCATTCAAACGTGGAAAGAACAATACATCGAGTTAGGCAATTACGATTTCATCAACCATGTGCAAATTTTTGAAAACAAAGGAGCGGTGATGGGTTGCAGTAATCCGCATCCGCACGGACAAATTTGGGCACAATCGTCCTTACCAACCCAAGTGGAAAAAACACAAAAAAATCTTGAGAAATATTACGAGCAACATAAAGTCAGCCTTTTAAAAGAGTATTTGGACGAAGAATTAAAATCAAAAGAACGTTTGGTTTGGGAAAATAATCATTTTGCTGTCGTTGTTCCGTTTTGGGCAACATGGCCGTATGAAACAATGATTATCAGCAAAAGACATTTCGGAACCATCATCGCCATGACAAAAGAAGAAACAGTGGCATTTGCTGAAATTTTAAAAACGATAACCGTTAAATATGACAATCTTTTTGAAACCTCTTTCCCCTACTCATCCGGTATTCATCAAGCACCAACTGACCGCTTAGCTCATCCGGAATGGCATTTTCACATGCATTTTTATCCGCCTTTATTACGAAGTGCGACTGTAAAAAAATTTATGGTGGGCTATGAAATGTTAGGCGAAGCTCAACGAGACATTTCACCCGAAAAAAGTGCCGCTGTTTTAAGAGAATTACCTACATTGCATTATAAATTAAAATAATAAACTAACCCTTTTCCTATGAATACAGGTTTTGAAACTTTAGATTACGTTGTTTTTATTTGCTATGCTATCTTAATATTAGGTGTCGGACTTTGGATGTCTCGTGATAAAAAAGGGCATCAAAAAAATGCAGAAGATTATTTCTTAGCCAGTAAATCATTACCGTGGTGGGCAATTGGTACTTCGCTAATAGCAGCTAATATTTCTGCTGAACAATTCATTGGAATGTCGGGTTCCGGATTTGCAGTGGGTTTAGCGATTTCGTCGTATGAATGGATGGCGGCCATTACGTTAATTATTGTTGGGAAATATTTTCTTCCCATTTTTATAGAAAAAGGAATTTATACCATTCCTGAATTTGTTGAAAAAAGATTTTCTACCAATTTAAAAACAATTTTAGCTGTATTTTGGGTGGCGTTGTATGTGTTTGTCAACATCACTTCTGTACTGTATTTAGGTGCTTTGGCGATGAATACCGTGATGGGTGTTGATATGATGTGGGCGATTATCGGATTATCATTATTTGCTGCCGCTTATTCATTGTATGGTGGATTAGCTTCGATTGCTTGGACCGATTCCATTCAAGTTGTTTTCTTAGTTTTTGGTGGATTAGCCACAACTTATTTAGCTTTAAACACGGTATCAAACGGAGAAGGAATGGTGGAAGGATTAGGAATTATTTATGATAAAGCACCGTCAAAATTTTCTATGATTTTAGATGAATCCAATCCGGAATATTTGAATTTACCCGGAATTGGCGTTTTGATTGGCGGACTTTGGGTGGCGAATTTATATTATTGGGGATTCAATCAATATATAATTCAACGTGCATTAGCAGCAAAATCACTAAAAGAAGCTCAAAAAGGAATTTTATTAGCAGCTTTTCTAAAATTATTAATCCCTTTTATCGTTGTAATTCCGGGAATTGCTGCATACGTAATTGTAAATGATCCTGAAATGTTAGCTCGTTTAGGTGCTAATGGTTTAATCAATATTCCGAGTGATGGTGCTGCGGACAAAGCCTATCCTTGGCTAATTCAGTTTTTACCAACAGGACTAAAAGGATTAGCTTTTGTTGCTTTAACAGCGGCAATTGTTTCGTCATTAGCTTCAATGCTGAATTCTACTTCGACCATTTTTACGATGGATATTTACAAACAATACATCAATAAAAATTCAGATGATAAAAATACGGTAAAAGTAGGCAGAATTACGGCTGCTGTTGCTTTGACGATAGGTGCAATTGTTGCTCCTTTATTAGGAGGAATTAACCAAGCTTTTCAATTCATACAAGAATATACCGGTGTGGTGAGTCCGGGTATTTTAGCCATTTTTGTACTAGGACTTTTCTGGAAAAAAACCACAAACAAAGCAGCGATTTGGGGAGCATTATTGTCTATTCCGATCGCTATGTTCTTTAAAATCGGTCCGAAAGGATGGGCAGCCGGAACTTCACTGGAAGGTATTTTCCCAAGCGTTCCGTTCTTAGATCAAATGGGCTATACAACCTTACTAACAATGGCCATTATCGCCTTAATCAGCTGGTTTCAAAACAAAGGTGTTGATGACAGCAAAGGATTTGAATTACGAAGAGAAACATTCAAAACAACTTCAACTTTCAACATTAGTGCTTTCGCGGTCATGATTGTGTTGGTATTTTTGTATGCGTTCTTTTGGAAATAAAATCGAATTTATTTATCTTTTTTATCTATGAAAAATAAAATTATTCACCAAGGCAAATCTGAATTTGAAAAGATTATAGATTATATAAGAGTAAGATATACTGTTAGAAAAAATACTGCTGAAAAATATGCTGATTTAATTAAAAGTGAAAAAAATTATTTCAAAAAATGTAAACTCATAGTCAAAAAGTATCTTGAAATAAGAAAGGAACTAAGAAAAATTGACACAGAGTATTCTCTTTTTTAACGTCAATAGTAAAACTCGCTATACCTGAAGTATAGATAGTATATGAAAAGAGTATAAAAAGTAGCGTATTTTATTCAAATACTGTTTTGCATTTCTCCATTTTCCCATATTGACAAATTGCCACATCAACTAATTGACAAATTGCCACATTATCTCATTATCACATAATAAAAAAACTTGCTATTTGGGGATAGCAAGTTTTTTAGTGGGGTTGGTATTTGTATTTTGGAAAATTAATCCGGAGTACCTACTACTCCAGTATTGTCAGTAAGCAACGGTAAACGTACCGCAACTCCTTTATCGTTTAACATAGTCATTTGGAAAGTATCTTTCTTCGCCAAAGCATACGAAATCAATCCATTGAACTTATTGTATGATATATTCATTTCTTTTAAGTTGTCTAATTTCTCTATTTCAAAAGGAACTTGTCCAACAAAGTTGTTTTCAAATAAACTTAAGTTTTCAAGAGATTTTAAATTCTCAATTTCATAACTCAATTTACCTGAAAAATTATTACTGTTTAACATCAAAACTTTTAAGTTTTTTAAGCTGTATAATGAACTTGGTAATTCTCCTTGCAATGAATTATTAAATAGAGAAAGGTTTTCTAATTGTGTTAATTGTCCTATTTCTTGAGGCAATGAACCGGTTAGCGAATTCATGTATAATTCAATCACTTTCAATGAAGTTGCTTTTCCTATTGAAGCAGGAATAGAACCTGTTAATTTATTGAACGAAACATTCAGTGTTTGAAGGCTTTTTAAATCACCTATCGAAGCAGGCAAATTACCAGAAAGATTATTTTTAAATAAATTGATAGTTTCCAAATACTGCAATTTAGAAATTTCAGTTGGAATTTGACCATCTAGGTTGTTGTTTGGTAAAGCTAAACCAACCACTTTATTGTCTTTAATCTTAACACCATACCAAGTTGAAGTAGCTGCAGTTAAATCCCATTTGATTTTCCATTGGCTTCCATTGGTGGATTGATTAAGTTTGATTAAAGCTTCTCTTTCAGAAGTAGATACCTCTGCAAAAGCTGATAAAGTAAAAAAGAAAACGAATAATATAGATGTAATAGTTTTCATGTATCAATTAAATTTGGGGTTTGATGAAGTAAATATAATAACTTATTTCGATTAAATGCAAATATTATCGATGAAATACATCTTTTTCGACATATATTTATACTTTTCTTACAATAAAGCTATTAAATTTTAAGAATTGAACTCATCAAATTAACTTATCCAAACATTTGTTAATTATCAATAAAATATGTTAAATAAAGATTAACCACAAAAACATTTTATTTTATATAAAGTAAATTTGTCCGATACCATAATTAACCCAGTACCTATTTGACTTCACTATGAAAATAAAAAATATTGTGTTAATTCTACTTGTTGTAGGATTACTTTCGTTGATTGTTTACAGGATTTTTAGTAACAAAGAAAAAGACAATTCAAACAATAAAAGTGGAGCTACAAAAGCAATAGTTACTACAAATGGTTTAATTATTGAACCAAAAAAATTTTCCAATCAACTTACCCTTTCCGGAAGTATCGATGCTAATGAGCAAATTGAATTGCGAAGTGAAGTTTCTGGCGTTGTTCAAGGAATTTACTTTAAAGAAGGAAGCATTGTTAATAAAGGTCAACAATTAATTAAAGTTAACGATATCGAATTAAGAGCTCAATTATCGCAAGCCAAAACAATGCAATCATTAGCTTCAGAAAATGAAAGAAGAGCTAAATTACTTCTGGAAAAAGAAGCAATAAGTCAAGAAGAATATGAAATTTCCTCTGCAGAATTTCAATCAGCCAAAGCACAGTCACAATTAATTCAGGCACAAATTGCTCGAACATCTATTGTTGCTCCTTTTTCAGGTCGAATAGGTTTACGTTCAATTTCTCCAGGAACATATGTTACACCAACTACATTAATTGCCAAATTGGTCAATACTACACAAGTAAAAATCACCTTTTCAATTCCTGAAAAATATGCTTCTTTAATGAAGATAAATTCCGAATTAACCTTCACAACTGCAGGCGGAAAAGAATCGTATGCTGCAACCATTTATGCTATTGAACCGGCTGTTGATCAATCAACAAGAACACTTCAAATTAGAGCAATTGCCGAAAACAAAGACGGTAAATTAATTCCCGGAACATTTGCCAATATATCGCTTCCGTTAGAAAATTTGGATGATGCCATTTTAATACCAAATGAAGCAATCATACCAATTCAAAACGGGAAAAAAGTTTTCGTTGTTGAAAAAGGTAAAGCAAAAGAAGTAATCATTGAAACCGGAAATCGTAACGAAAAGGAAATATTAGTCACATCCGGACTAAAAATTGGCGACACACTTATTACATCAGGAATTATGGCCGTAAAACCAGGTGCAGATGTCAAAGTTAACATCATAAAAAAATAAATCGCATGAGTTTATCAACCTTAAGCATCAAGCGACCCGTTTTAGCCATTGTCATGAATTTGATGATTGTGCTTTTTGGAATTATCGGTTACACCTATTTGGGCGTTCGCGAATTTCCGTCGATTGATCCGGCTCAAATAACTGTACAAACCAGTTATACCGGAGCAAATGCCGATATTATTGAATCGCAAATTACAGAACCGCTTGAAAAAGCCATTAACTCCATTGATGGTATTCGAAATATTTCATCCACAAGTGCTCAAGGCACCAGCGTTATTTCTATCGAATTTAATTTAGGTAAAAATCTGGAAGAAGCCGCGAATGATGTGCGTGATAAGGTGTCTCAAGCCATCCGAAATTTACCGGATGATATTACTTCGCCACCTGTAGTTTCTAAAGCAGATGCCGATTCCGATCCGATTCTAACAATGACGATGAAAAGTGACAACAAAAACGTGTTGGAACTTACCGATTATGCCGAAAATGTAATTTTACAACGTCTTCAAACTATACCCGGAGTAAGTAGTGTGCGAATTTGGGGCGAACGAAAATATGCCATGCGTTTGTGGATTGATCCAGTCAAATTATCAGCCTATGGTTGCACAGCTTCCGATGTTCTAAATGCTTTAAACAGTCAAAATGTTGAACTTCCATCAGGAAAATTAACGGGAGATAATACTGAATTAACGGTTAAAACATTAGGAAATTTATCCACCGAAGAAGATTTTAACAACATAATCGTAAAATCGGATGGCGATAAAATTGTTCGCTTGAGCGATGTTGCCAAAGCAAGTTTAGAAGCCGAAAACTTAGAAACCCGTTTGAGTGATGCCGGTCAAACCATGATTGGATTAGCAGTAACGCCTCAACCGGGAACAAATTATCTCGATATTTCTGAAGAATTTTACAAACAATACGAAGAATTAAAGAGAGATTTACCCAAAGATTTTGAGTTGAATGTCGCCATTGATACAACTCAATTCATCAAAAAAGCAATTTTAGAAGTTGCCGAAACGTTGTTAATTGCCTTATTGTTAGTAACATTAGTAATCTACTTATTTTTTAGAGATTGGGCAATTGCATTTCGTCCGTTGATTGATATTCCGGTTTCTTTGATTGCTACGTTTTTCATTATGTACATATGTGGGTTTTCAATTAATGTACTGACGTTGTTGGCAATTGTTTTAGCTACCGGACTTGTAGTGGATGATGGAATTGTGGTAACCGAAAACATTTTCAAAAAAGTAGAAGAAGGTATGTCGCCGATAGAAGCAGCTATCAAAGGATCCAATGAAATCTTTTTTGCTGTAATTTCCATCTCGATTACATTGGCAGCGGTTTTTCTTCCCATCATATTTTTAGAAGGATTTGTAGGCCGATTATTCCGAGAATTCGGTATTGTCATTGGAGCGGCCGTACTTATTTCCGCCTTTGTGTCACTGAGTTTAACACCGATGTTGAATGCTTATTTAATGAAAGGCGGAAAACAAAAACGTTCGAAATTTTATGAAATGACAGAACCTTTTTATCAAAACTTAAATAAAGGATATGCTTCGTCATTAGAAAAATTTATAAAAAAGAAGTGGCTAAGTTTTCCCATTTTGATTGCTTGTTTAGGATTGTCTGTATTATTTTATAACATTCTTCAAAAAGAAACAGCTCCTTATGATGACAGAAGTATGATTTTATTGAATGTTACAGGACCGGAAGGAGCAACCTATGATTATATGGATCGATTTATGCAAGATGTATCCCAATTAATCACCGATTCTATTCCGGAAAAAAACGTGAGTTTAATTGTTACTTCCCCCGGATTTAGTGCCGGTTCTGTTAATCGCGGATTTGCTCGTGTTTCATTAGTAGATCCGGGTGATAGAGAGCGTTCGCAAAAGGAAATTGCACAACAACTTACCGGTTTAACCAAAGGTTATAATGATGCCAAAACATCTGTTTCAGAACAACCGACTATTTCTGTAAACCGTCGTGGCGGATTACCTGTTCAGTTTATAATTCAAGCGAAAAACTTTCAAATGTTGGAAGAAAAAATTCCGGAATTTATGGAAGAAGCTTCAAAAGATCCAACATTTTCGATTACTGATGTAAATTTAAAATTTAACAAACCTGAAATTTATATCACCATTAATCGTGAAAAAGCAGAATCACTAGGTGTATCTGTTTTAGATGTGGCACAAACTATTCAACTTTCGTTGAGCGGACAGCGATTTGGATATTTTTTAATGAATGGAAAACAATACCAAGTTATTGGTCAATTTGATAAAAAAGACCGCGATCAACCGCTCGATCTGGCAGCTATTTTTGTTCGAAGCAGCATGGGACAATTAATTCAGTTGGATAATGTTGTAACGATTGAAGAACAAAGCAGTCCTCCTCAATTGTTTCACAATAATCGATATATGTCGGCCACAGTTTCTGCGGGGTTAGCTCCCGGAAAAAGTATCGGCGACGGAATTGAAGCAATGGAACGAATTAAAGAAAAAGTGTTAGACGAAACATTTACAACCGACCTAGGCGGAGAATCACGCGATTTTGCTGAAAGCAGCTCGAATACGATGTTTGCTTTTGGATTAGCTTTATTATTGATTTTCCTCATCTTAGCCGGACAGTTTGAAAGTTTTATTGATCCGTTTATCATCATCTTAACTGTTCCAATGGCTGTTGCCGGAGCTTTATTTTCACTATGGTTATTCGGTCAAACTTGGAATATATTTAGTCAAATTGGTACCGTCATGCTGATTGGCTTGGTAACTAAGAACGGAATTCTGATTGTAGAATTTGCCAACCAATTACGCGAACAGGGAAAATCCAAATACGATGCCGTAATGGAGGCTTCCGAGTCACGATTGCGACCAATTTTAATGACAAGTTTAACACTAGCGTTAGGTGCGATGCCAATTGCAGTTTCCATTGGAGCAGCTTCTCAAAGTAGAATGGGAATGGGAATTGTAATTGTAGGCGGAACAATTTTCTCGTTAATTTTGACTCTCTATGTAATTCCGGCCGTTTATTTAATGTGGTCAAGAGAGAAAAAACATCGTCCAGAGTTTGATAATTTAGACCAATACGATAAAGAATCTGTTTAAATTAGTTATGAAAAAAATACTTCTATCCTATATAATTTTCTTGATTGGATTTCCGGTGTGGAGTCAAATTCAACCTGTTTTAACACTTGAAGAAGCGGTTTCCCTAACACTTGAAAACAATTTTGATATTCGCATCGCTAAAAATGAATTGAGAATTGATCAAGAAAATGTGACTATTGGAAATGCCGGAATGCTTCCTAATATTAATGGAACCGTTACTAACAATAACACTATTTTAAACCAGACTCAAACACAAGCAAGTGGTAACGAAATTGAAATTGACGGTGCTCAAAACGTAAATATTAATTATGGTGTTGGAATAGAATGGACCATTTTTGATGGTTTTCGAATGTTTGCTCGTCATAATCAGCTAAAAGAATTGCAAAATTTAGGAGCCACTGAATTAAAACTTTCGGTTTTGAGTAGAGTAAGTGCTGTTTATCAAACGTATTTCACATTATCCACTCAACAGCAACAACTTAAAATGATTGACAGCATTATTTCTGTTTCTGAATTTCGTTTGAAAACAGCTAAAAATCGTCTTACAATCGGAAAAGCTTCTAAATTAGAAGTGTTGAATGCAGAAGTTGATTTGAATGCGGATTTATCTGCCAAAATTCAATTAAATGAACAATATAGCATTTCAAAAGTAACGTTAAATGAGCTTTTGGTTCGTCCTTTAGATACCGATTTTAAAGTTTCAGATGTTATTTCGATAGATAGTTCACTATTATTACCGGATCTTCTTTCATCTGCAGAAAAGCAAAATCCACAACTTCAAATTCAATACATAAACAAAAAAATTCAGGAATATGAATTAAAGCAAGTCAAAGCCAATCGTTTTCCCACAATTAGTCTTTTAGGTGGTTATAATTTAATTCGTTCGCAAACACCTTTTGGCTTCGTGACCGAGTCGACCGGAAGAAATTTTGTGTATGGTTTTTCGGCAACTCTAAATATATTTGACGGTTTCAATCAGAACCGAAACGAAAAAGTAGCCAAAATTCAATTAGAAAATACACAATTGCAAATTGAAAGACAATCACAACTAATTCAATCACAAGTTGCTTCATTATATCAATCCTATCTTTCTAATCTTTCATTACTTGAATTGGAAAGAAAAAATGAAGGAATTGCCAAACAAAATTTAGAAATCACTTTAGAAAAATTCAAAATTGGGTCAGTTGCTCCAATTGAATTTAGAACTGCTCAAGAAAATTATGGCAATGCTGTAATTCGTCTAACATCGGCAGAATTGCAGGCTAAACAATCCGAAATCAGTTTGAGAGAATTAGCAGGAAGTTTATCTTTTTAATAATTTGTAACACTTTTTTTTATCATTTCTATAACAAGTTATTTAATAAAATTCTACATTTGAGTTACTAATCAAAAACTCTTATTGTATGGAAATAAACTTTTACCCTGTTTTTGTGGCCGCATTAACCACATTGCTTGTTGGATTTATTTGGTATGGTCCTTTGTTTGGAAAGGCTTGGATGAAAGAAACCGGCTTAACCGAAGAAGATTTGAAAAAAGGCAGTATGGTTAAAATTTTCGGATTAACTTACATTTTTTCTGTTATGATTGCAATGATTATGCAAATCTTGACTATTCATCAATTTGGAGCATTAGGAATGGTTGGCGGACCAGAATTAGAAGCTGCTGCTCAACCTTCTTATGCAGCATTTATGGCAGACTACGGTACGGCGTTCCGAACTTTCAAACATGGAGCTTTACATGGATTTATGTCCGGATTATTTCTTGCATTTCCGCTAATTGCTATCAATGGATTGTTTGAAAGAAGATCGTGGAAATATATTTTTATCCACAGCGGTTATTGGATTGTAGTGATGACAATCATGGGAGCAATTGTTTGCGGTTGGGTTTAAATTTTATCAATCGCTAATGCCAATTTAATATCTTTTTCGGTTACACCATCATTATCGTGCGTAGTTAATCGCAGCGAAACTTTGTTGTACACATTTTTAATTTCCGGATGGTGATTTTGCTTTTCCGCCAAAATACCTATTTGGACAATAAATGCTAAAGCTTTAGAAAAATTTTTGAATTCAAAGTCTTTTTGGATGGAATTATTTTTGAATTTCCAATCGTTTAATTGTTCAAGTTCATCTTGAATTGTTTTTTCAGTATATATTTTCATATTTTTTTATTTATATAAAGTTAAATAACATTTATTATTCTTTTTCAAACTTTAACTTTATCGCTTAAAATAACATTCTTCATTTGGAATCTTCCTGTTTTTTCAAAATAGTTACTTCAACTAATGATTTGCCAAGTGATTGGAATGCATTAGCCACATCCAACATCTTTTTGTCGAAAGAATATTTAGCTGTTTTAGAACAGTCTAAACCCACAAATATGGATTGCTTTTTTATCAGTTTATATAAATCTGATAAATTGGTTGGAATTGCTCTTGCTCAATTTTTAGATTTGAACAAATTGGAATCATTTGGAGAAAGAGATAAATGTGTTAAAACAGCAGTTCGAAATTTTATTTTCAAAAACTTCTGTTCACACGTTTTGTTTATTGGAAACAATATGCTAACTGGTCAAAATGCTTTTTCTTTTTCGAATGAAATTGATATTGAGAAAGGAGTTGAATTAGTTCGTCAAGCTGAATTGGAAATTAAGTTGATTTTGAAAAAAAGAGGCAAAAAAGTTCATTTGACAACTTATAAAGATTTTGATAAAACTGAAATCAATCATTTTCCTGAGAAAGAATTTGAACCGTTTTATCAATTTTCTACACAACCGAATATGGTTTTCAAGGTTTCTGAAAATTGGTTATCCTTTGATGATTACATTGCTTCATTGTCTAAAAAATACCGTGATCAATACAAACGTTGCCGTAAAAAAGCCGAAGGAATTGAAAAGCGAAAAATGAATTTGGAAGAAATTATTGCTCAGGAAGAAACGATTTATGAATTGTATTTTCACGTGGCAAAAAACGCTCCTTTTAATACGTTCTTTTTGGCTAAGAATCATTTTAGCGTAATGAAATTACAACTGAAAGATAAATTCTTGTTTTACGGCTATTTTGAAAACGAAAAACTCATCGGTTTTAATACGTTGATAAAAAACGGAAGTCAGATGGACACCTACTTTTTAGGTTATGATGAAACCATTCAGCGGGAAAAAATGTTGTATTTGAATATGTTGTATGATATGATTGCCTATTCGATTAATAAAGGTTTTAAGGAAATTATTTTTGCCAGAACTGCTTTGGAAATCAAAAGTTCGGTGGGTGCAAAACCGGAGGAAATGGTGGGTTACATTCAGCATTCGAATGGGTTGATTAACCGAAAAATGGAGCAGTTGTTTTGTTATTTGGAACCGGAGACGGAGTGGAAGGAGAGGAATCCGTTTAAATAGTTGCGGGTTTGAAGGTTGCGGGTTACGGGTTTTGCCAGCCTAGGCGGGAGATTCCTATCTCGACTTTGTCATCTTTCAGAATGACAAAACTTAGAAAACACGGAATATAATGAATGAGATTGCTACGCAATGGTTATTTTTTGCCACGAAGAAAGAAAGTCACTAAGTTTATGAAAACTTGTATTGCTTTATGTGACTAGAAACTCCTAACTCGAAACCCGCAACCCGTAACTTTCAAACCCGCAACCCCTAGCCCAGATTGCAGTGGAAAGCTTTTTGTGTTTTTTGCCTTAAAATTTACAGGGTTACAAAGCGACCAACGGAAGCTCTTGTAACCCTGATAAATTTTTGGCAAAAAACATAAAAACTTGGAACGGACCGTGCCTGCCGGCAGGCAGGAAGCTGGATTGGCTACATATTATCAATTTCGCCTTGAACCACTTCCCAGTCTTCTAATAATTTGTCTAATTCTTGTTTTTTCTTATTATAGGCAACAAAGAAATTGGCATCTTCAATGTGTTTGTCGTAATTAGAAGCCAACGCTTTGTCGTCGTTCTGAATGTCGATTTCGAGTTGTTTAATTTGACTTTCAATCTTACTCAAACGGTTTTGAAGCGATTTGCTTTTCTTTTGATCTTCGTAGGATATCGATTTTGAATCTTTGTTGGAATTTGCAGTAGCAACCACATCCTTTTTCTCAATTTCACGCATATTCATTGCGTTGCGTTGTTCCAAGAAAAAGTTGATATCGCCCAAATATTCACGGATTTTTTGGTCTTTGAATTCATAGACCGTGTTAGCCATTCCTTGCAAAAAATCCCTGTCGTGAGAAACCAATAATAAGGTTCCTTCAAATTTATTTAGAGCTGCTTTTAGAACATTTTTTGATTTAATATCTAAGTGATTGGTTGGCTCATCCATCAGTAAAACGTTGATGGGCTGAAGCAATAATTTACACAAAGCCAAACGGTTTCGTTCGCCTCCGGAAAGTACTTTCACCTTTTTTTCTACGTCATCGCCACGAAACAAAAATGAACCTAACATATCGCGAACTTTCGAACGATTGCTGTCTGTTGCAGCGTTTACCATGGTTTCTAACAATGTGATTTCGCCGTCTAAATATTCAGCTTGATTTTGGGCAAAATAACCCAATTGCACGTTATGTCCGAGTTTTATTGAGCCTTGGTAGTTGAATTCGTTGACGATGGCTTTGATAAACGTTGATTTTCCTTGACCATTTTGACCGACGAAAGCGATTTTACTTCCACGTTCAACTAATAATGATATGTCTTTTAGAATGGTTTTGTCGCCATAGGCTTTGGTAACATTTTCAGCTTCGATGACTACTCGACCTGGCGTTTGTGAAACGGGAAATGAGATATTCATCACGGAATTATCGTCTTCATCCACTTCAATTCGCTCTACTTTATCGAGTTTTTTAATTAACGATTGAGCCATCGATGCTTTGGAAGCTTTGGCTCGGAATTTTTCGATTAATTTTTCGGTTTCTTCAATCTTTTTGGCTTGATTTTTTTGGGTAGCCAATTGCTTTTCGCGAATTTCTTCTCTTAAAACTAAATATTGTGAATAGGGTTTGTTGAAATCGTACGCTTTTCCGAGTGAAATTTCGATGGTTCGATTGGTTACATTATCCAAAAACATTTTATCGTGTGAAACAATTACGACTACACCCGGAAAATTGCGTAAGAAACTTTCTAACCAAATGATACTTTCGATATCGAGGTGGTTGGTTGGCTCATCGAGTAGCAGAATATCGTTGGATTGCAAAAGTAATTTGGCTAATTCAATTCGCATTCGCCATCCACCGGAAAAAGTTTCGGTTTGATTTTCAAAATCTTCACGTTTAAAACCTAAACCTAGGAGAATTTTTTCGGTATCGCCCACATAATTATAACCGCCTAAAACTTCGTAGTGATGATTTACATCGCTTAATTCGTCGATTAATTCGGAGTAGGTTTGGCTTTCATAATCGGTTCTGGTGGCTAATTGATGGTTAATTTCATCAATTCGTCTTTCGGTTTTCTTGATTTCTTCAAAGGCTTGATAGGCTTCTTCTAAAACGGTTCTTCCTTGTTCAAAATCAATATCTTGACGAAGGAAACCCATTTTTACTTCTTTTTCGGTGGCGATGCTTCCGGAATCGGGTTTGAAATCTCCTGCCAAAATTTTGAGCATCGTTGATTTACCGGCACCATTTTTTCCCACCAATCCAACTCTGTCACCTGATCCGAGACGGAAAGTGACTTCTTCAAATAAAAATGTTCCTCCAAAGGAGACCGATAAATTGTGTATATTTAGCATAATATTGTTACAAATGTTACAAAGGTTAATGTGTTTAATTGATACCTTTGTGTAAAATTTTTGCAAATGTTAAAAAAAGGATCCAAACTGAATAGCATTTTAACAGGAAGTTGTCCAAAATGCCAAGAAGAAAGTATGTATTTGGAAAAAAATCCATTTAAAATGGGTAAAATTTTTGAAATGCATGAAACTTGTAGCCATTGTGGTACACGATATAAAATGGAACCTTCCTTTTTTTATGGTGCAATGTATGTTAGCTACGGATTAAGTATTGCTTTTGGCGTTGCCGCTTTTATCATTTCAAATGTTTTTATCGGATTAGGTTTAATTCATTCTTTTATTGCTATTGTAGCGACATTGATTATTACTTTTCCGATCATTTTGCGATTAGCGAGAAATATTTGGATTAATATGTTTGTTCATTATGACAAAAATTGGAAAGAAGCCAAGCATTAGTCCCAACTAATTTTTTTGAAACGTTTGATATCGATTTCTTTATCCAAAGGAAATTGGTATTCTATATTTTCAAACAACATTTTTGCCATGTCGGGAGCAAGCATTACTCCGCGTGTCCCAAGACCATTTAGAACGTGTAATTTTGGATGTTTTGGATGTGTTCCTAACATTGGTCGTCTGTCTTTAACGGTTGGTCTTACGCCGGCAAAATGATCTATTACTTCAAAATCGGTTGTTAAGAGCGATTTTAGGTCGGACAAAAGTTCGTTTTTACCTTCTTCAGTTGGTGTTGCGGTTTTATCTTCCCAATTGTAGGTGGCTCCTACTTTGAATAAATCATTTCCTAATGGAATTATAAAGACGGATGATTTTAGAATTACATCTAGTTTTAATTCTTTTGATTTAATGATTAACAGTTCACCTTTTGTTCCGTCTAGCGGCAAATTTGAAAAATACGGATTTGAATGAATTCCGAATCCTTCTGCAAAGATGATGTTTTTGTATTGGTTGTTTTTATATTCGATGAAATCATCGTTTATATTTAAATTATCATATTGAAATGAATCGAATTGTAATAGATTTGATTCGATTAAATAAGCGTGATAATTTTTTAATAAGGCGGCTGTGTCAACATATCCTGATTGAAGCACTTCTCCGAAACCAAACGGGGAATTGATACCGTTATATTTATTATAACTTATTTTGGGAGAAATAAAAGGAGTTAAGTTAGGTTTGTCAGATGCAATAAACCAATTGTTTTGTTCTTCAACGGAATACAATTTTCGATAAATCGGAATTTTATTATCTAATTTTATTTTCAATTTTTCTTCCAAATGAGCATAAAATTGATTTCCTAAATCAACTTGTTCTTGCGATCGCCATACTTCACTAAATCGTTTTAGGATAACAGGATTATACAAACCACCTGCAATTGTGGACGAATTTTGAGATTTATTGTCGAAAATGTGAATTGATTTGTTGTGCCGCAGTGCTATTTCTGCAAACGCAATTCCGGCTAATCCGGCTCCAACTAGTAAATAATCTGTCATAGTGCAAAAATAAAAAACTCTTACCGTGAAGTAAGAGTTTTTTGTTATTTAATTTATGGAATTAATAATTCCACATATCTTGTTCGAAGTTTCTGATTTTCTCTTTCACTCTTTCAGATTCTAAAAGTTGATTCAGAGCGTTATCTTTCATGTATTCCTGAATTTGTCTATCTCCATACACATTTTCTTCTTTGTAAATCACACCACTAAAACGACGTGAATTTAACAAGTGGTCAAACGTAATTGGCATAGCCGAGTTCTTATCATTGAAAGCTTTCCATTCATGTAACACATCTCTTGTTGATGGGAAATATACCCAAAACAATTCGATTACATCCGGATTATCTGTGCCAACCTCACGAGCCTCAGGAGAAACAGGACAAATACCTAATAAACGGTACTTCATTTCACCTTGACGTTTGTCAAAATACCAATATCCTTTGATTTTATAACCAGATACGTCTATAGATCCTAATTCTCTTTTATCGATATACTGAGGATCTAAAACTTTACGACCGGATTTGTAATCATCATAAAACGTATTAATCTCTTCCCTACCAGCATTTGTAGTATCTATATAAGTGAAAGATGAAGACATGTCTGATAATGTTTTTTTAGAATTAAAATAATCATCATAATATACTTCAGTAATTCTTCCTGCCTTTATTTCTTTTATCAATACATCGAATAAAGATCTTCTATCTCTACCAATATTAGCTGTATCTACAGGAAAATATAATGGAAAGTTGATTCTTTCATCTAAATCGATGATTTCCCAAACCATTTTACCCATCAATACATCTCTGTCGTGTACGTAACCATACTGAAGTGGTTTATCATTATCTGCTTCCATTTGGGCAGCAGTTTTTTTTCCAATTTCGTCAGGCGTTTTAGCATTTAACAGATTAGACTGTGCATGACTCATTTGTGATACAAACAAGATTGACAAACATGCTACTATTGTATTTAACTTCATCTTTATTCTTTTGTAGGTTATTATAAGATAACGTGGCAGTATTATAATTATTGTATTTCGTAAACTATAGGTGCAGTTCTAGGCAACATGATGTCAGAACCTTCAAGTCTTACTTTAATGTCTGTAATAGTAACAGCATCTCCTCTTGATGCTCTAGCCATAGCAGCCTCACATTGAGAGTTTACTCTGTTTCCATTTACAATTACTGCAGCTTGACCTGGAGCTTTAAATGTAAAGCCAGTAACCGTTAAATTAACATCGAAATCAAAATCAGGTAGTTTCGCACCAATTTGAGAAACAGCTAATCTAGACTTTTGTCCTTTAGCACCGTACATTTCACCACCGATAGTTCCTACTGGTGCAGGAATACCTTTGATTCTAAATACTTTTTTAGAACTTGCCGTTTTCCCTCCCGGAAGTTTAGCAGTTACATTAATAACAGCTTCAGTCCCTTGACCTGGACTCATGTTGTATTTTCCTGTTCCAGAAGCTCTACTTAAACCTGGACCTGAAGCAGTTACATCAGTATCAGATACTCCTGCGAATGAAATAGTCATTGGGTTTACAACACCTCTATAAACTACGTTCATTTTATCAGCAGAAATTGTAGCTTCTTTTGGTTGAGGAACAACTACATATTTACCTTCAAATTTTAATGGGATTTCTTTTCCATCTTCTACGAAAACGAATTGACCATTAATATTTTGTTCACCAACTGCACCAGCCGTTAAAGAGATAACAGCCTGACCGTTTTCAATTTTACCCGGACCAACAAATTTGGTAGGCGTTGTGTTAGCATCATAACGACCTAATACAACTTTTCCAGTAACTGTCTCACCTTGGAAATATGCATTTTTGTCTAGTACTACAATCGCTTGATAATTGCTATATGAAGCTGTAGATTGATACGTGTTACCAATCAAAGCATTCAATAAACTTGATTCAATTGATTTAGCATCGCTTTGCATAGCAGATAATTTTGTTAATGAAGCTATCCCTGGAAAACCTCTGTAATGATAATCAAGATAAGGTACCGTGATCCCTTCCTTATTTTTTACATCATCAGTATTAAATTTAGAATTTAAGTCATCAACTATTGCCTTATATTTTTTATCAGTACCAACAGCAGCTTTAACGTCTTCTCTATATTTGTTTATGGTGGCTAATACTTCATTACCTTTCTCGGTATATCCATCTCCTTTAAACCAAGTATAGTCAATTGCATCTGCTTTATCCATTGCTTCGTAAGGCAACTTTCCTGTTTCCTCATCAACTTCCACACCTTCAGTTATACCAGCTTTTAATTCACCAATATAACTGTAAAAAGCTTTAGTCAAATTAGTAACTTTATCAGCAATTTGTTTTGGTCCTTGGAAGTTTTTTGGATCTTCCGAAGCCTTCTGAGCTAAAGTTTGTAAAATTGCTTCATTAGTTTGTACCGCAGCAACGTTAGATTTTTCAAATTTCTCATTAAATAATCCAAATGCTGATAATACTTCTTTTGACATGTTAAGTGCCAACATCGCGATGAAAACCAAGTACATCAGGTTAATCATCTTCTGTCTAGGGGTTAATTTTCCTCCTGCCATTTCTAATTAGTTTTTTAAATTGTTTGTTAAATTGATAAAACTAATTATCCTTTATTTCCCATTGCAGACAACATTCCACCATAAACATTGTTTAAGGAAGCAATATTAGCTGTCATAGCTTGCATTTGATCTTTTAATTTTGAAGCATTGTCAGCAATTTCTTTATTAGCTTCTGCATTTCTAGAAGCACTTTCTAACTGAACTTTATATAAACTATTTAAAGATTCCATTTGAGCAGCAGCCATAGATAATTCTTCGCTATATTTTTTCTGACCTGCTATTGAATCTACAGTTGGAGCAATTCCTTTAGCAGCAGATTCGAAGTTTTTGATGCTGTTTCCTAAGCTTGTCATTAACTCACCGTCAACTTTAGCTTCTTTCAACATTGCATCTAATTTTTGTGACAATAAACCTTGAGCATCTTTAGCTTCTTCTTTTTTACCTTTTTCTTTTGCTTCTCCACCTGCTAATTCAGGGTATACTAAAGACCAATCCAATTCGTTGTCAACTGGTTCGAAGGCAGATAATGCGAAAATGATAGCTTCAGTAACAAGACCGATGGTTAACATCACGTTTCCTGTTAAAGGTCCGATTTCAAAGTGGATAATTTTGAATAATGCTCCTACGATAACAACCGCAGCTCCCATTCCATAAGCAAAGTTCATTGTTTTTTTACTTAAAAGTGCCATAATAATAAATTTTAGTTAGTTAAGTTAATTAATATAATAAAGTTGGTTAAAAATTTAAATTTGTTGGTTTATTTTGATCTACCTGTCATTCTGTTTCCAGTAGTTTGTGTTCCCATATAATCTTGAACTGTTCTGAATCCGATGTAGCTCCTTGCAGAATCAGCATATTCATAATCTCTTGTACTTACCTGAAGGAAGTAAGCAACATCTTTCCAAGAACCACCACGGATAACTTTACGTTTGTTTTTCAAATCACCTACTGTTGGGTTCATTGTTGAAACATATTCATAAGCAGCAGCATCATATGATGAATCTGTCCACTCTGAAACGTTTCCGGACATGTTGTATAAGTTATAGTTATTTGGTTCGTATGATTTTGCTTCTACAGTGTATAAAGCCTCATCAGCTGCATAATCCCCTCTATTTGGTTTGAAATTAGCCAAATAACAACCTCTGTCGTTTTTAGCATATAAACTTCCCCATGGATAAGTTGCAGATTCTAGACCTCCTCTAGCAGCATATTCCCACTCTGCTTCGGTTGGTAAACGGAAAGAGTTAACAAATTCTTGTTTCTTTTTCTTTCTGTAAGTATTTTTATTTAATGTTCTCCATGCACAAAATGCTTTGGCTTGCGTCCATTTAACTCCAACTACAGGGTAATCACTGTAAGCTTGATGCCAAAAATAATCGTTGTGCATTGGTTCATTATATGAATAAGCAAAATCTTTAATCCAAGAAGTCGTATCAGGATATACTTTAACTTTTTCTTTTCTGATAAAGTCTGATCTTTTTCCTGTTTTAGCTTTAGCTGCCGCTTGAATATCCATCCAAGTGTAACTGAATTCTAATTTATTTACATCAATTGTTCTCAAACCATTATATGATTCGGCAGCAGGTAAATACATTGAATCCATTACCTCAACATAATATTCATCCGGATATTTTGAAGTTTCTTTAATCAATTTTACTTTTCTGTTCAATTTTCTACCGGCAAATTGATCATCATCCGTTCCAACACTATAGTAGTTTTCATACATATATTTATCGTAAGGAGTCATTTTTTCAGGATCTGCATCAGCAAAAGCATAATCGCCTATGCTTCCACCACCTTTTTTTCCGGCGTTACCAGTTGAAGTTTGACCCATTTCATCTGCAAGAATAGCTAATTTCATTCTAATAGTAGAATCTTTTACCCATTCAACAAACTGACGGTATTCACTATTTGTGATTTCAGTTTCATCCATGTAGAACGAACGAACTGTTACCGTTTTGGTTGGTGCATCTTGAATATTAGCTAAATCATCGTCTGATTTACCCATAATAAACGCTCCGCCAGGAATCAATGTCATACCATAAGGTTTCTCAGGATGCCATTTTTTACCTTGAACTCCTACAAGTTCTCCCTTGTCACTGGAACCGCAGCTAACCAGTGTTACTAAAATCGTTGATAATGCGATGAACTTCTTCATATAAATTTGGGTTATCATGTACTCGAATTTTTAAGGCCGTAAACCTATTTATAATTTTTTAAAAATGCAATTATTTATGGTAAAATTTATTTTCTGTGTCAAAACTAAATATATTCTTCAAATCTAAAAAGAAAAAAATCGATAAAATACATATTTTGTCGATGAAATACATCTTTTTATTATTTTTGTAAGATTATATCTTTAATTATATTAGATTCTTTCGTTGTGCTTTCCACCATCTTTCCGGTATTTCTTGGTCGCAAGCTCGCAAATAATCGTCATGTGTACACGGCAATAACGTATTTTTTTTTAATTTATTATTAACATTTGAAATAAATGGTATTTCTATCCACCATCTTTCTGTTTTTGGACTCTTAAAAAATATGAGCTCGATGTCGTCAACAGGAACGATGTATTTTAAAAATATATTTTGATTCAAATTTGGGTATTCTAAGGATCTAAAATTATATCCTTCTAGAAAATACCATATAATTTGAGCTATCAAAACGCTTTCATTCTTCAAATTATTGTGATTAAATATTCCAAATGAAGAAACTTTATCACTTAGTCCGGCATACCTTGATAAAGCACAAATTTCTTTACCATTAAAACCATTTGGTGTAAAAGTAACAAAATTTCCTGAATCTGCTGATTTTATGGATGTTAAATCTACTGAAACGATATCGCTATCTCTAAAAACGGGCTCTGCCAACGAAAGATTTGTGCTGACTTCGCCTAAACGATAGGCATCAAAGTATAATTTTTCAATTAAATCAATTTCTTCTTGGGAATTATAATAGGTTTGAAATCCCAAATTACTATAATTAAAAAGGTTGGTTGGCTCTTTAATAATTATCTTAGAAAGATAGGAATCTGAAGTATTTCTGGATTCATCTTTACCAAAATCAAATTTATTATCAATTGCAACCAAATTAACCATTTGATCCAACTTGTCATAACTGCGGTAGATTGCATAAGTCAAATCCTGAGAACCACCAATAACAATAGGAACAATCTGTTTCTTTATTAGTTCTGAAACAATCTTGGAAACAGCATAATATGTATCTTCTTGTGTATTTCCTTGCGGAATATCACCCAAATCAGCAATGGTTGAATGCCAATTGCCCGGATAAAGTGCATAAAATTCTTTTCTAATCAAACTTAGATCTACACTTTCATTAGAATTACTTCCTCTATTATCTAAAACACCAATTATTGCAATTTTAATTTTGTTTAAATCCGGAAAATCTTCGTGCGTATGGAATACACACTTTTTTCCAAGCGTTTGCGAATTTAGATTTTTTACAAAGTCTAAAACCGCCTCTTCAACAGGTTCTAAAAAATCAAATGCCATAAATTATTTCTTTTTTACCGGTGCTTTTTTGGTAGCTGTCTTTTTTGCTGCAGGTTTTTTGGCCGGTGCTTTCTTAGCCGGTGCTTTCTTTTCAATCAATTCTTGCACTTGAGCTAACGTTAATTTTTCTGCATCAACATCTTTGTTCAATTCAATTTTAACCTTTCCTTTGGTGATAACCGAACGACCCCAGCGGGCTTTTTCAACCTTAATTCCTTCAGCCTTCCAATCATGGATAACTTTGTCAATTTCTTTTTGCTGCTTATCTTCAATCAATTCAACTAAATCGGATTGCGATAATTTATCAAAATTGTATTTTTTACTTACATTAATAAACATTCCATTCCATTTGATAAATGGACCAAATCGACCAACACCTCTTTGAATCGGCAATCCTTCATATTCTCCAATTGGAGCATCAGCTTGATTTTTTTCATCAATTAGTTCTTGTGCTCTTTCTAAAGTAACATCCAAAGGATCTTCGCCTTTCGGCAACGAAACAAATGTCTTACCAAATCGAACATAAGGCCCAAAACGACCATTATTCACTTCAACTTCTTCTCCTTTATAGGTGCCTAAATTTTTTGGTAATAAAAACAAGTTTAAAGCATCTTCTAGCGTAATGGTTCCAATATTTTGATCGGTTCCTAAACTGGCAAATTGTTTATCTTCATCATCAATATCACCAATCTGAGCCATTGGTCCAAATTTTCCTAAACGAACCGAAACCGGCTTTCCTGTTTTTGGATCTTTTCCTAATATACGTTCGCCACTTTCTCTGTCGGCATTTTCTTCAACATTTTTAACAATTGGGTGAAAATGATTGTAGAAATCTCGCATCATTTTTGTCCAATCTTCATTTCCTTCAGCAATTTCATCGAAATCTTGTTCCACTTTTGCAGTGAAATTATAATCTAAGATGGTAGAAAAATTCTTTACTAAAAAGTCATTTACAATAATCCCAATATCTGTTGGCACCAATTTTCCTTTGTCAGAACCGGCATTTTCAGTTAAAACTACTGATTTAATGTCATTTCCTTTTAAAGTTAATTGGTTGTATTTTCTTTCTTGTCCTTCAAAGCTTCCTTTTTCAACGTAATTTCTGTTGATAATAGTTGAAATAGTTGGTGCATAGGTTGATGGTCTTCCAATTCCTAATTCTTCTAATTTCTTCACCAAAGAAGCTTCAGTATATCTACTTGCAGGTCTTGAAAAACGTTCTGTTGCAGTAATATAATTATTAGCCAAACGTTCGTTGATTTTCATCGCCGGTAACATTCCCTCTTGTTCTTCATCATCTTCATCATTTCCTTCTAAATATACTTTTAGGAAACCTTCAAATTTGATCACTTCTCCGGTTGCAGCAAAATGTTCGCTATGATTGTTCGCTTCAATTTTCACATTGGTACGTTCCAATTCGGCATCACTCATTTGCGAAGCCAACGTTCTTTTCCATATCAAATCATATAAACGTGCTTGATCTCTGTCTATATTTAAGGTGTGTTTTGACATATCCGTTGGACGAATTGCTTCGTGAGCTTCTTGAGCACCTTTTGATTTACTGGTGAAATTTCTTGGTTTGCTGAATTCCTTTCCATACGAATGAGTAATTTCAGCCTGAGCAGCTGCCATTGCTTCTTGCGAAAGATTGACGCTGTCTGTTCTCATATAAGTAATGTGCCCAGCTTCATACAAACGTTGTGCAATTTGCATGGTTATTCCAACAGGAAGATATAATTTTCGAGCTGCTTCCTGTTGCAACGTAGAAGTTGTAAACGGTGCGGCCGGAGATTTTTTGGTAGGTTTTGTTTCTAAATCCGATACCTTATATAAAGAACCAATATTTTTTTGAAGAAAATCTTCTGCTTCTTTTTTAGTTGAAAAATTCTTTGGCAATTTGGCTTTGAAGGTTTTTCCCGCTTCATTGGCGAATTCTGCCGTAACAGAATAAGAGGCTTGAGCAGTAAACTCTTGAATTTCTCGCTCTCTTTCCACAATCAAACGAACAGAAACTGATTGCACACGCCCGGCAGACAAACCGCCTTTTACTTTTTTCCACAAAACCGGTGATAATTCATAACCCACCAAACGGTCTAAAACTCTTCTGGCCTGTTGAGCATTTACTAAATTATAATCAATAGAACGTGGATTTTCAATTGCCTTTTGAATAGCCGATTTTGTAATTTCATGAAAAACAATTCGCTTAGTTTTTTTTGGATCTAATTTTAATTCTTCGGCTAAATGCCATGAAATTGCTTCTCCTTCTCGGTCTTCATCACTCGCCAACCAAACCATTTCAGCATTTTTAGATAACGTTTTGAGTTTACTCACTAAAGCTTTTTTATCTGCAGAAACTTCATATTTGGGTTTAAAATTATTCTCTACATCAACCCCGATTTCTTTAGAAGGAAGATCGGCAATGTGCCCGTAACTGGACTCTACCTGATAATCACTTCCTAAAAATTTTTCGATTGTTTTTGCTTTTGCCGGTGACTCAACGATAACTAAATTCTTTGCCATGTACATGTTTGTTTGGCAACAAAAGTATGGTTTTTTTTTAATTATTGTTTTTTGGAAAATAAAATGACACTTTAAATTATTTTTTTGAGGTAATATTTTGTTAAACAACATCTGCCATCTTGTCACATTTTCAATTTTAGTATTATCTTTGCTGACTGATTTCAGATAAAATCGATTATGGAGAAGACAATTGAAGAAAACAAGCAAGGAACCAGCTTAGTTTTAGAACAAAAAGAAGGTAATACAAAAAAACTTTTTATAGAAAGTTACGGCTGTCAGATGAATTTTTCTGATAGTGAAATCGTAGCTTCCATTTTGTATGAACAAGGTTATAACACTACCCAAAATTTGGAAGAAGCCGATTTGGTTTTAGTAAACACTTGTTCTATTCGTGATAAAGCTGAACAAACCGTTCGCAAACGTTTAGAAAAATACAACGCCGTTAAAAAAATCAATCCAACCATGAAAGTGGGTGTTTTGGGTTGTATGGCCGAGAGATTAAAAAGTCAATTTTTGGAAGAAGAAAAAATTGTAGATATGGTCGTTGGTCCCGATGCCTACAAAGACATTCCAAACCTATTAAAAGAAGTTGAAGAAGGTCGTGATGCCATCAATGTGATTTTATCTAAAGATGAAACCTATGGCGATATTTCTCCTGTTCGATTAAACAGTAATGGCGTGAATGCATTTGTGTCCATCACTCGCGGATGTGATAATATGTGTACTTTTTGCGTTGTTCCATTTACCCGTGGTCGTGAAAGAAGTCGTGAACCACAAAGTATTTTAGAAGAAATCAAAGATTTATCAGACAGAGGTTTTAAAGAAGTAACGCTTTTAGGTCAAAATGTAGATAGTTATTTATGGTATGGTGGTGGATTAAAGAAAGATTTCGATAAAGCTACCGAAATGCAACGAGCTACAGCAGTTGATTTTACACAATTACTTGAAATGTGTGCCGTTCAATTTCCGAAGATGCGTTTTCGTTTTTCTACTTCCAACCCGCAAGATATGCATGTGGAAGTAATTGAAATCATGGCTAAATACCACAACATTTGCAACTATATTCATTTACCGGTTCAAAGCGGAAGCACTAGAATTTTGAAAGAAATGAACCGTCAACACACCCGTGAAGAATACATGGCGTTGGTGGACAAAATATATGAAATTATTCCTGATATTTCGCTTTCGCAGGATATCATTACCGGCTTCCCAACAGAAACAGAAGAAGATCATCAAGACACCTTAAGTTTGATGGAATATGTGAAATATGATTTCGGATTTATGTTTGCTTATTCGGAACGACCGGGAACATTAGCCGCCAGAAAAATGGAAGACGACGTGCCGGAAGAAATAAAGAAAAGACGATTAAACGAAATCATCGACTTACAACAAAAATTAGGATTAGAAAGAACCAAACGTTTTATAGGTCAAGAAGTAGAAGTTTTAATTGAAAAAGAATCCAAACGATCTACCGAGCATTGGAGCGGAAGAAATTCTCAAAACACAGTGGTTGTTTTTCCAAAAGAAAATTACAAAGTTGGTGATTTTGTGATGGTAAAAATCAACGATTGTACCGCTGCCACTTTAATTGGAGAAGCGGTTGGTTATTCTGAAGTGATGAATTAATTTTTGTTTCAGGTTTCAAGTTTCAGGTTAACTACCCTACTTGAAACCTGAAACTTGAAACCTGAAACTTGAAACCTGAAACTTGAAACAAAACATGGAATCCGTACAAGCAATAAAACAACGATTTGAAATTATCGGAAATGATCCGAAACTCAATCGTGCGATAGAAAAAGCCATTCAGGTTGCTCCAACCGATATTTCGGTTTTGGTGACTGGTGAAAGTGGTGTTGGAAAAGAAAGTATTCCAAAAATTATTCATTCTCTTTCGCATAGAAAGCATGGAAAATATATAGCTGTAAACTGCGGTGCCATTCCGGAAGGAACAATTGACAGTGAACTCTTTGGTCACGAAAAAGGTTCCTTTACCGGAGCAACAGGTGCTCGTGATGGTTATTTTGAAGTGGCCGATGGCGGAACCATTTTTTTGGATGAAGTAGGCGAATTACCATTAACAACCCAAGTCCGTTTGCTTCGTGTGTTAGAAAATGGTGAATTTATTAAAGTAGGTTCCTCGCAAGTACAAAAAACAAATGTTCGGATCGTTGCAGCCACAAACGTCAATATGTTTGATGCAATTGAAAAAGGTAAATTCCGTGAAGATTTATATTATCGTTTGAGTACAGTTGACATAAACTTACCTCCGTTACGTGAACGAAAAGACGATATCCATTTATTATTTAGAAAATTTGCCGCCGATTTTAGTCAGAAATACAAAATGCCGCCCATCAAGTTAGATGACAATGCGGTTGATTTATTGTTGAAATATCGCTGGAGCGGAAATATCCGTCAGTTGCGGAATATTGCCGAACAAATTTCTGTTTTAGAAACCAATCGGAACATTTCTTATCAAACATTATATGCTTATTTACCTCAAGAAGGTTCAAATCTTCCGGCTGTTATCAAAGACAAAAAGGCGGAAAGTGATTTTAGTAACGAACGTGAAATTTTATACAAAGTACTTTTTGACATGAAAAGTGATTTGAACGATTTGAAAAAGCTGACGTTAGAATTAATGCAAAATGGCAGTTCAAAAGTGCAGGAAGCCAATAAAAATTTAATTCAAAAAATCTACGGCCAAAAAGAAGATACCGAAATTGATTTTGAAGAGCCAAGAATGGGTGTGATTCCAACCCAAAATAATTCGCAACAAGAGGAATTCGAAGACGAAGATGATGATCAAAATTATCTTTTTGCCGAAGCTGTGGAAGAAGAAGAAACCTTGCGTCTGGATGCTAAGGAAATTGAGCTCATCAAAAAAGCATTAGACAGAAACAAAGGCAAACGAAAAGCTGCTGCAGATGAATTAGGCATTTCGGAACGAACTTTATATCGAAAAATTAAACAATTTGATTTGTAGAATCATGAAAAAAATCATCAAATACTGTCTATTTCTAACAACAATAATCGCTGTAAACAGCTGCAAATACTACAACTTCACCGGAACCGGAAAGATAGATGCAGATACCTTTCAAGTCAATTATTTCCAAAATAATGCCGAATTAATTGAGCCGGGTCTTGAACGTGATTTTACAATTGCACTTCAAGAATTAATTGTCAATCAAACCAACTTGAATTTAACCACAAGTAGTGCAGATTTAATTTATGAAGGAGAAATTACTGGGTTCAGAATTTCGCCAATGACTGCCACTGCCGATCAACGAACAGCTCAAAACAGAGTAACAATGACGGTAAATGTTCGGTTTACCAATACCAAAAAAGAAGCTGATGATTTTGAAAAATCGTTTTCATTTTTCTATGATTATCCGGCAGAACAACAATTAATTGGACCAACGTTAGCAGCAGCAAAATTGGAACTTTTCGAACGAATCACTCAAGATATTTTTAATGCGTCGTTAGCAAAATGGTAGATTATAAAATTTAGTAAGTTTACCTTGTTAATTTTTTATAAATTTGTCAGACAACCAACAACCAACAACTGAATTGAACCTGTCCGAATATACATACTTACTCAACAACCCCAACGCGGTGAACGAAAAGCAAGCAAAAGCTTTGGAAACCGTAGTGGATAGTTTCCCCTTTTTTCAAAGTGCTCGTGCATTATATCTCAAAGGCTTGTATAATCAAGATAGTTACAAATATAATTTTGCGTTAAAACAAACAGCTGCTCATACTACAGATCGTAGTATTTTGTTTGATTTTATTACTTCAGATGAATTTACAATTATTGAAAAAGATATTTATGAACAAAAATTAGCTTTGTTGATGGATATTGAAGTGGTAGAAAGTGAAGTTCATCAAAATCCTACACAAGTTGAAAATGTACTGGAAATTATTGATTCCAAAGAAGAAATTACTAATGATGAAATTGAAATAGATAATTTAAACGTTTTACCAACCGTTGAATTTGAATCATCCGACATTGATTTTGTAAAGTTGGATAATTATCCAATTATTGAAGAAGTTTCAGAAGAAATCACTCTAACTGAAATCGTTCCTACAGAAATTGATGAAATTGTGACTATTTCAACAGAAGAAGAAACAATTTCTGAAACAATAGTTGAAGACGTTAACGTCGAAGAAGAACCTAATTCATTAGAAATTTTAGAAGAAACTGTTGAAGAAACAATTTCAAACGAAGCTGTATTGATAGACCAAAACAGTTTTGAATCTTCATCCGAAGAAGTAATTCCGGAAATTGAAGAAAAACTGGAAATTGGAAAACCAATTACATTTTTACAAAACGAAAAACACTCCTTTCAAGAATGGTTACAATTGGCAAGTTTTAAACCAATTGAACGAATTGAGGAGAAAAAAGAAACTTTTTCAATTGAAAATTCAGTTCAAAAAGAGGAAAAAAAGCAGGAAAACACTACTGATAAACTAAAAAAATTAGAAATAATTGACAAGTTTATCGAAACTAATCCAAAAATAACGCCTGCCAGAGAGTTAGTAGAAACGCCTTCAAAACCAATAGAAACAAGCGATACAACACACTTGATGACAGAAACATTAGCTCGCGTTTACTTGGAACAAAAAAAATATAGCAAAGCAATTCAAGCTTATGAAATATTAATTTTGAAATATCCGGAAAAAAGTATTTTCTTTGCAGACCGAATTAAAGACATTAAAATTTTACAACAAAATAATCAATAGCATGGGATTTTCAGTTTTTTTAGTATTAATAACAATTGTTTGTTTTTTATTAATCATCGTTATCATGGTTCAAAACCCTAAAGGTGGTGGTTTATCATCAACTTTTGGAAACTCTCAACAAATTGGTGGAGTTCAAAAAACTACTGACTTTTTAGATAAAAGTACATGGACATTAGGCATCATTTTGATTGCTTTGATTATGTTTTCAAGTTTAGCTTTTAATGATGGTAACGGAACAGTTACAATTGATAAGGATGTAACTCCTGCAAGAACCGAAACTCCTGCAGCAACTCCTACTCCTGCAACAACGCCAGCTCCAACTGAAGCTGCACCTGTAACAGAATAATTAATTTTGAATTTATATATTAAAGTCCCGAATTTTTTCGGGATTTTTTTTTGAATAGAATTATGCTGAAAAAATGTCAGTTTACTTCAATTGGCATAATTTCTGACTACTAGGAAATCGTCAAACTTAATTTAATTAAAATATAAAATAATTATGTCAGTAAACATTAAACCCCTTTCAGACCGCGTTTTAGTGGAGCCGGCTGCAGCCGAAACAACTACAGCCTCAGGAATTATTATTCCGGACACTGCCAAAGAAAAACCACAAAAAGGAATTGTTGTGGCAGTTGGAAATGGTAAAAAAGACCACACCATGACCGTAAAAGTTGGCGATACCGTTTTATATGGGAAATATGCCGGAACCGAATTAAAATTGGATGGCAAAGATTACCTCATCATGAGAGAGGATGATATTCTAGCAATTGTATAAAAAATTCAATTAAAAACAACAAACAAATTTAAATAGTTATAAAAATGGCAAAAGATATAAAATTCGACATTGAAGCACGCGACGGTTTAAAACGTGGTGTTGATGCATTGGCAAACGCAGTAAAAGTTACTTTAGGACCAAAAGGTCGCAATGTAACAATCAGCAAATCATTTGGTGGACCAACAGTAACCAAAGATGGTGTAACGGTTGCCAAAGAAGTTGAATTGAAAGATCCGTTGGAAAATATGGGTGCTCAAATGGTGAAAGAAGTTGCTTCTAAAACCAATGATTTAGCCGGAGACGGAACAACCACTGCAACGGTTTTAGCTCAAGCCATCGTGAAGGAAGGTTTAAAGAACGTAGCAGCCGGAGCAAATCCAATGGATTTAAAAAGAGGAATTGACAAAGCAGTAGAAGCCATTGTTGCTGACTTAGGCAAACAAGCCAAAGAAGTAGGAAGTTCTACTGAAAAAATAAAACAAGTAGCTTCGATTTCTGCTAATAATGATGAAGTAATTGGCGAATTAATCGCTACTGCTTTCGGAAAAGTAGGTAAAGAAGGTGTTATCACTGTTGAAGAAGCAAAAGGAACGGATACCTACGTTGATGTAGTAGAAGGAATGCAATTTGACAGAGGATATTTATCGCCTTACTTTGTAACCAATCCTGAAAAAATGAATGTGGAATTAGAAAATCCATATATTTTATTATATGATAAAAAAGTTTCTTCTTTAAAAGAGTTATTACCAGTTTTAGAACCGGTAGCTCAATCAGGAAAACCATTATTAATTATTGCAGAAGATGTTGATGGAGAAGCTCTTTCAACGTTAGTAGTAAACAAATTACGAGGAGCTTTAAAAATTGCTGCTGTAAAAGCACCAGGTTTTGGTGACAGAAGAAAAGCGATGTTAGAAGATATTGCCATCTTAACCGGAGGAACTGTAATTGCTGAAGAAAGTGGTTACACATTAGAAAACGCAACGTTAGAAATGTTAGGAACTGCTGAAAAAGTCTCTATTGATAAAGACAATACAACTATTGTAAACGGAGCAGGAAATGGTGATTTGATTAAAAATCGTGTTAACCAAATTAAAGCTCAAATGGAAACAACAACTTCTGATTATGACCGTGAAAAATTGCAAGAACGTTTGGCTAAATTAGCTGGAGGTGTTGCCGTTCTTTATGTTGGTGCTGCTTCTGAAGTAGAAATGAAAGAGAAAAAAGACAGAGTTGATGATGCTTTACACGCAACAAGAGCAGCTGTTGAAGAAGGAATTGTTGCCGGTGGTGGAGTTGCTTTATTGAGAGCTAAAAACGTTTTAGCTTCTTTAAAAGCAGATAATGCTGATGAAGCAACCGGAATTCAAATTGTTTCTCGTGCGGTTGAATCGCCATTGCGAACAATTGTTGAAAATGCAGGTTTAGAAGGTTCAGTTGTTGTAGCAAAAGTAGCCGAAGGAAAAGGTGATTTTGGATACAATGCCAAAACCGATGAATATGTTGATATGCTAAAAGCCGGAATCATCGATCCGAAAAAAGTAACGCGTGTTGCTTTGGAAAATGCTGCTTCTGTTGCCGGAATGATTTTAACAACTGAATGTGCTTTGGTTGATATTAAAGAAGAAAATGCCGGCGGAGGAATGCCAATGGGTGGAGGAATGCCGGGGATGATGTAAAATCTAGTTATTAGTCATTCTAAATAAAAAAATCCGTCTTGAAGAAATTCTTGACGGATTTTGTTTTTTATTAAATACTTAGGTTTTGCAAAATTGAAAATGAAAGCGTATGATTCATTAAATCGGAACCACTACTTAAATTTAAATAATGATTCATATAACCCAATTCAATTCGGGTTTGTTCTTTGAAATGAATTCCTAAACCGGTGAAAAATCGGTTTTGATCAAAGAATTTGGAATTAATCTTATTTCTACCAATATTCAAAAATACTTCTGATTGGATTATTCCATACAACGTATTATTAGAATTTTTAAAATTAGATAAATGAATCAAATTTCTGTTTAAATACCTGAATCGATTTTGATAATGAGTAGCTACGACCTCTGTATTTTGATTAACTACTCCCAATCTGTCCACAAATCGCTGTTCAACTCGAATTCGATGATTCATTAGATTTTTATCTTCCTTCCATTTATGATTATAAACCAATTGCTGCCAAATTCTGTTTTCACCAAAATAATCATCAAAAGTTGGACTGTATGTGTTTATTAAACCATATCCTAAAGCCAAATTCAACTTTGAATTGACATGATAGATTCCGCCCAATCTAAATAAATTTTGACGAGAATAGTTTAAATTATCATCTAGCCTAAACTGAGCTTCGACATGAATTCCAATTTTTTCAGCAATTTTAATTTGACCAACATAAGCAAACCAGTTTGCTTGATCTTCGTTTTTATTCTGAGCATAACCATTACTAATCATAGCAAAAAGTGCTACTAGAACGTAACTTTTTTTAATCCAATTCATTTTCATATTACTGTCTTTTTTACAATTTAATTCCTTTTTCTCATACAGGCAACAACTATGAAATTGAGTACAAACCAACTATTCTGCTTTTAATTTATGAGTATGATTCCCGTCTTAGCAAATGCTGTTTATTTCGATGTCAAGGTTCTGCGTTTTACTTTTTTTTAAATGTGGCTTAAATTACTCTATTTTCACAAAAGTAAAAGTAGATAAATACTTAAATTAATTCATCTTGTTTAAACTTATAGTCATTTTTCTTGATGCTTTCGGATGATTTGACAATGGTTTATGGTTTTCCAATCCAAGAATAGTTACTGTTCCTCCATCATCATGAGCTTCATAATCATGTTTAAAATGTTCTAAGTTTTCCATAACCGAATGATCAACTAATTTAGTCTTTTTCAAATTAATAATTACTTGATAGCCTGGCGGAATTTCCTCCAACTTTCTTTTAATTCCTAAATAATTTGAAAAAATGGCCGATTTATCAATTTCCACATAATACGTATTTCCTTCAAAAGAAACAATTGTTTGGGCTTTAAAAAAGGAAGAAATTGGTATGCCATTCATAACATGAATAATCATTTTTAACAACATTCCGAACGCAATTCCCACCAATAAATCTTCAAAAAGTGTCACAATAACTGTGCCTGAAAAGATAATTAATTGCTCTTTTCCTATGTGAAGCATGTGAAGAAATTCTCTTGGATGAGCCAATTTTATTCCCACTGTAATTAACATCGCGGCTAATGCTGCGTTTGGAATCATCTCTAACAGTGGAGCCGCTAACAATACAAAAAGAAGAATAAAAACGCCGTGAAAAAAGTTTGCCCATCGTGTTTTGGCTCCATTAGTAACGTTGGATGAACTTCTGGCTACTTCTGAAATCATAGGTAATCCTCCCAAAAAAGCAGCAAAGGTATTCCCTATTCCAATCGCTATTAAATCCTTATTTGCGTTTGATTTTCTTCTAAAAGGATCTGCCAAATCAATCGCTTTTACGGTTAACAATGATTCCAATGAACCAACTAAAGCGAACATAATAACATATTTTATAAAAATTCCGGTTTGACTAATTCCTGAAAAATCAACGTTCCAATGAATGCTCTCTGTTAAGCTTCCAATTTTAACCAAAGCATAAGGCGGTTCTGTGTGAGCAAAATCCATTACTAATTCGGCCGGAATAGCAAAAAGTAAAACCACTAGTGGAGCCGGAATCATCTTAATAGTTTTATTTTTAATAAATGGCCAACCTAACATTATTATTAGACTGACTACGCCAATAAATGTTGCCTTTGTATCCAAATTAACTATGAATTTAGGGATGTTCAATAACAATTCAATCGGATTCATTCCTTTGGCTAACATCGGATTATCATTCAACAAAACCGGAATTTGTTTGGCAATAATAATGATTCCGATAGCCGCCAACATTCCGTGAATGGTTGAGAGTGGAAAAAAATCGGCTAATTTTCCCAATTTAAAAATTCCAAAAAGAATTTGTATTAATCCTGCAATAACCATTGCTCCTAATGCTAATTTCCAACCTAAATCAGAATTTCCTTGACCAAATTCGGAAACAGCTCCGGCAACAATTACAATTAATCCCGCTGCCGGACCTTTGATGGTTAATCGCGAGCCCATGAAAAAACTCACGAGAATTCCACCGATAATTGCTGTGATTAATCCCATAATGGGAGGGAAATCTGATGCTTTTGCAATTCCTAAACTCAAAGGTAATGCCAATAAAAAGACGATAAAACCTGAAATAGCATCGGTTTTAAAATTTTCTTTTAATCCTGCTAAACCATCAGCAGGAATATATTTTTTTGTTTTCATATGATTTTATATTAAGATGATTGATAAGGTAACTCATGATATGTTTTTACATGAGGTCCCAAAAATAAACGAGCATAAATTCGGATTCCGGCAATTCCGGAAACTACAAAACTAGAAGCTACAAAAAAGGCTAATACAACTTGATTACTCGCAATATGACTAAAAAGTAAATCTTCACCAATAAAGGTTGAAGTGATTGGAAAACCCGTGATACCTAATGTTGCCAACAAAAAGAAAAAAGCGAATTTTGGGTGTTCATAAACGTGTCCTAAATATTGACTGATTACGATTCGTTTTTCCATTTTCTTTAATTTCAGCAATGCCAAATAGCCAATTGCACCTGAAACAATAATTCCGGCTAGATAAAAAGCAATTTCGTTTACGGTTACATGTTCATTAAAAACGATGGCTAAAGCAATCCAAAAATGATTCATGACAATTAAAATCCAACCCAAAAACGGACTTTTACGTTCTGAGAAAGATTTAAAAACAAATACCAAACCTATTCCGGCAAAAATTTCGGGTAAAACGGATGTTAACTCAGTTGGCAATATCTCTTTGAATTGATAAGAAATTGTTCCCAAAGCAAAAAGCGGTATAAAAAAGAAATAAACTCTTTTGATATTCAAAAAATCCAAAGACTTACCTATTATTTTTAAAGGTCGCCACAGAACAAAATTCAAAAATGATTCTAAATTAAATTCTTTCAAAGCAAGAACATACAGTGTATTTTTAATCTTTCTTGGAAGGAAAAAATTATCTTTTTCAGATTTAGGTTGAAAAGTGTAAAACTGCTCTCTTATCAAATAACTTACTACCGAAGGAGAAACTAACAACTGATACGTTCGCAAAAAAGCATTCCCGGCAAAATGAATAAGTGCCAACACTTCTAAGCCAAGAGCAATTTCAATAAAAATTATACCAATTTGCGAAATGGAACTATAGGCAATTTGACTTTTTACAGATGACTGTACTCTAGCCATTAAAGAACTCATAATACTAGTGGTTAATCCCATCAATCCAATTGCAAATCGCATCGACGTTTGATGTTCCCAAAAAGGAAACGTTCGCAACATTAAAAACACTCCCAAATGAACTGAAAGTGAGCCATAAAAAATTGCACTAGATGGTGTTGGTCCTTCCATTGCTCTGGGTAACCATGATGAAAAAGGAATTTGAGCCGATTTTGCGGCTGCTGCACAAGCAAGACATAACGCAATAAAAACACCAATTAAAGAGTGATTTTGCAAATGTTCATTCACCAATTCATAATTGTTTAGCTTCATAAAAGTGATATTTTCATGAAACAAATGGTGACTTGCCCACATCGTTAACAATAATCCAACATCGCCAATTCTGTATATCGAAAAAACTTTGAAGGCATTTTTAACCGGTAAATAGCGTTCTCTGTAAAACGCAATTAATAGAAAAGATGAAATTCCGATAATTTCCCAACCAATGAACAACGTTTCAAAATTACCGGACAGAATAGCTAAATTATATCCAAAAAAGAAGAATAAAACGGTGGTAAAAAAACGTTTATATCCTTTTTCACGATGGAGATAATAGCGACTGTAAGTGGTTATCATCGATGTGAGCAGAGCACCAACAAACAAATAAACGGCTGTAATTCTATCAAAATAGAAATCGATGAAAAACTCGTAATGTGATGTTCTGAAAATCGTCGTTTCCTTGAGATTCAAATCCGGTGAATCATTCCAAATCCAAATTACACTAAATAAAACAATGCCTAAAAACTGAATAAAAACAGTACTAAAAGCAATTCCTGAAATTAATTTCTCTTTTTTCTCAGGTAAAAACACACTGATTAAGAAACCTAAAATCGGGAACAATAAAAAAAACTGAAGTATATTTTCCATAATCTTACGCTGTTTTTAGAATTGAAATGGGTAAATTCTCCTTTGTTTTAACATCAACTTCCAACTCGTTTTGAATGTGATTTGTTTTTTGAATGGCTTGATAAATAACAAAATCTTCATTTTCAAATACAAAAAGTTGTTTCGTTTCCGGATGAACTACGACAAGTTTTACCCATTCATTTTTGAACCATTCAAAAGTTGATGGATTTTTGGTAATTGCATTTTTTACAATTTCCGGAAAATGCTCTGCTACTACTAGCAATCGGATAGGATCATGAACTTCAATCATCTGACTGGGTAATCCGGGACGAAGATCACCATCAATTCCATTGGCCACACCAATTAAACCCATGACATTATGTGGCAATTTTGAACCGGCACCTAACTTTTGATTGTCAACCCTGGAAAAATAATATTCCAAATTTATTCCGCCGGCAACTGGAGCTACTTGTCCTAAAATAACCGCAAGAAAATCACCTGAAGGATCAATTTGATAATTATAAGAATTCAAAAACGACCGTCTGTCTAAAAACAATTGTTTAGACAAACTTCTTCTTCCAACAACACTCATCGCGTTCGTAGCATGATTCAATTCCGGTCGAGGTTCAAACAATGATAGAGATCTTCTTTTTACATTTTTGTGCACCTTTTCAAGTGAATCAAAAGAATTAATAGTATCAAATCTTCTTGAACGTTCTTTCGCATTATTCTGAAGTGCTTTTGAAAAGATTTCTTGATTTTGAAGATGTAACTTTAGATTCAATTCACTTAAACTATCTTCATCATAAAATTGAATTTCATCTCTGGTTGTATCGTGTAGAGCGGGCAGAAATTGAGTTTCCAAAGGAATTTCTATTCCTCGTTCTTTCAACATTTCCCTAACTTTTAGATGATTGGCGGCAAAACAAGCAACTTTAGCATTCACAGAACTTGGCCTTCCGCAACAAGCACCGCAATCATATCCGGCATAATGTGTGTTATTCACACTGGTAGCACCGTGTCCGACAACGTAAACAAGTGACGAAAAATTCTTGATGAGACCAATACTTTTTAATAAACCTTCTACCCTATTCGTCATTTCTTCAATGGTAAAACCGACTTGTAAATCACTTTCTCTATCATTAAGATTTTGATTTTCGATATGCAGTTTCGCTTTTTTATGCAAATGTTTAAATGAAGAAGTTGTAGCCGGAGACATAGATGGCCTAAAAATGTTTAAGAACAATTTAAAAGCCGAAGTAAATCCGAGCGTCTGACTAATTACCCAACCAAAAAGCAACGAATGAGAATGCTTGTGATAATGAAAATCTTTCACATGCTTTTTCTTTCTCTGTTCTTCTTTAATAAGGAATTTTGGTGCAACCGGAGCAGGACATAATTTGGTATGAAATTTTCCATTTACCGGTTGGTAATAAAATTCAAAGTTGAAAAAAGCTGCTGTTCCGAATGTTTCTGCTTTAGCATCTTGGTGTTCAATATGTCTTCTAAAAGAACATTCACGATCATCCATACAAAACAATCCTTGAAAACTCGGAGCAGAATTGACAGAAACTTGTTCTGTTTCTTTCACGCTTGCTAACACCTGATCATAAAAGCTCCACTCAAACGCTTTTTGCCAAAGTGAAAGAACCTCAAACAATTCGTTGTATTTTATAGGTTCAAAAAGTTTATATTCATGAGAACGAACTTTTAAACCGAGTGGCGACCAATTACTATTGAATTTTTTGTCTAAAACATCAATTTCGAGCAATAATTCAAACTTAACCAACTCTTCAAAAGTGATTGGTCTTGTATCTAAAAGCGAACTGGGATTTGTTTCGATAGTGGCAATCATCCCACTCCATCCGGGATGAGCGAATTGTTGATCAAATAAATAGTATTCATAAAGTTCTTGCTTTCCAACCACAATTTCGAGTAATTCTGTAATGGATGCATTTTTAAAAAGCAATTCCTTTACTCTTGTTGAAGAAAACAAACTTTGAGAAGTATTTTGTTCCAAAGCTTTAATTGCAGCTAAAAAACCAGTAGCCTTTTCAGGAAAAGTCCATAGTGCAATGCCTTGATCTAAATAGCTACACAACACCCGAAATAGCAAACTATGAGTTGATTTTTCTAGATTGATAGCGTATTCTTTCTTCCAATTGGCACGTAAATTTCCTATTCTGGCTTTAACCGATTCATCATAGTTTTGATTGAGTAATTTATCTTTCCAAACAGAAATATTCTCCTTTCCTTTTTCTTTTTCAATCACCCAATTGAGTACGGATTCATTAATTTCAGTTTTTTTGAATCGGTTCCTGAAATCTTCTAAAGGTAAATAGGTTTTATAGCCAAAAATGGTGGTTGCTTTGGCTAATGCTTCATGAAATTTTTTATGTTGAAAAGCATGTAAAGTATTGTGATGAACAAAGTCTTTCAACGGATTTTGTGCCGGTAAATAATGAGTTAGACGATGAAGAACAGCATGTTCATCAAAGCCATCGATAGTTGTTTTCACTAATTAATGAAGTTGAATTAATACATAAGTTATTGATTTTCAATAAAAAATTGAAATCTTAAAAACTAATATTGTATTAAGACAAATGTATTTTCCAATTGCAGTATAAGTCGTAAAGAGGTAATTTATCTACATTTATTTTAGTGAGAAATTGACAGAAAAACTGTCTTTCAATAAAAACAAACGTAAATAAATTGGATTTTGGAAATGTAAAATCTAAATGAACTTCATCAATTTCAGATTCCGCAGTTTTTGCTTGGTTAACAACAGTAAATACTGTTGTTTGAGCCGCATGAATATCACATTCGGAATGATTGTTTGAAGAATGTTTTTGAGAGGTTACGTGATTCTGAGCTAAATCAGCCAATAGTAATCCTCTGATAGATCCTGTATATAGCACAACAAAGACCAGAAGGAAAGAAAATAATCCTTTGTTTTTTTCTAAAACTGATTTTATTGTTCTCACATTATTTACCTAAAACGATGTAAAATTAGATTAATTTTCGATTTAAAATGAATTTAAATAAAAAAGTTCCGATATCGTTATCGGAACTTTTAATTTATTGCTTTCTTTCAAACTTACAACAGCCGTGCAAATTATTGTAAGCTTCATCTGTTGCTTTTATTTTTTCTGTATCGTGACCAACTTTTGCAACTGCTTCATGAACTTGATCTATCGTTGTTTTATTTTCATCCAAAACTAAATGCAAATCTTGATGATCAATGTGCCAAACGGCAGACTTTACACCTTTTACAGACAAGGCAGCTTTTTCGATACGTTTTTTACACATATCACAATTACCATTTACTTCGATGTCATATTTCGCATTTTTGTTCTTCTTTTCTTGAGCTTGAACTGAAATTCCCATTAAAGAAATCATCAGTACTAAAATTAACTTTTTCATTTTATTATTGTTTTTTGTTATTGATTTTGATTTTTTTAATTGTATTTGTTACTGAATTTTAAAACGTAAACCTGTGTAAAACATTGCTCCAAAAACCGGAGCATACACCATTGAACTATCAAAATATGAGCCAAAAGGATCATTACTTCCTAAAATCGCATTTTCTTGTTGATAATTTCCAAGGTTTTCTGCACCAAGATAAATTTCAAATGTTTTCGAAAATGTTCTGGTAATTTGAGCATTCATCACCGAAAACGGATTAGTAAACTCCTGCAAACGATATTCTTCAGGATTAGATTGTGTTCTTGGCAAACGTTGCTTCCCTAACCAATTGTAAGTGAAATCAAATTTCCATTGTTGTCCTTTTTCCTTGACGTGCGTTTCATAAGCGATGTTTGTAAAAAAACGATGTTTAGCTTGCAAAGGTCTTTCTACTAAACCAATTGTATAATCAGTTTGCACATCATAATATTTGTAGGCTGTTCTTACATTGAAATGAGTTGAAATTTCATAACTCAAATCCACTTGTAAACTATTAGCAAATGATTTTCCGTCAAGGTTATAAAAAAGTACTTCTTGCGGACTAAAATCAACATCTACAATGGCTTGATTTTGAAAATCGGTTCGGTAAAAATCAACCGAAAATTCGGCTTCTTTTCCAAATACTTTGAATCCTTGTAAATAACTCACACCATAATTCCAAGCAATTTCAGCATCCAAACCATAAATTTCTCCGCCTGTATCTAAAATTTGAAATTGACGTGATGAAGCAAAAAGTTGTTGATTTTCTGCAAAAATATTTGCACTTCTTTTTCCTCTTCCGGCAGAAATTCTGAAAGTGGTTTTTTCAAAAGGTTTGTATCGTAAATGTGCTCTTGGCGTCACAAAAACTCCTAAACGATTGTGGTAATCAATTCGACCGCCCAAAACATAACTCAAATCGTCATCATTGCAATACGTATATTCAAAAAACGCACCAACCGAATTGTCAATTCTACTGAAATCGGAGACATTCACCACTTCATCAAACTGATCGTAAGTAAAATTTAAACCGGTTGCAATTTTGTGTAACGTATTGCTTATAATCGAATTATAAATCAAATTAGAATAAAAACTTCGTTGCGTAATATCATATTGATTTAAACCGAAATATGAATTTTGTTTATGGTAATTAAACGCATTTTGAAACCCAAAACTTCGCCACGGAACTTCGGTTGAAACCCGACCTATTTTTGATGAAATATCTAATTTTTCTGTATTGATTTCTGAACCCCAGAAATTAGTTGTTCCTCTATCTCTATCCGGATCAAAATCAACTTGACCTGTTTGTTTTTCATCATTCATATATCGAAAGTTGATGAAACTCACCCAGCCATTCTCGGCATCGGTATATTGCCAACGGTTTATCATATTAATTTGTTGACCGATTGGGTTATCTAAAAAACTATCGTCGTTCATATCGTTTTTAGAAACTCTCGCATTTCCGTGAAGGAACAAACTGGTTGCCCATTTATCGTTCAGTTTTTTATTAAAATGTGTATTCAATTCAAATCGCGAATCGGTTGAACCATATGCATTCAAAAAGAACGGAATATCATCTTGCGGTTTAATCATTTCGTAATTAATCTGACCCGAAATACTTTCAAATCCATTAACCACGGAACCTGCTCCTTTGGTAATTTGAATGCTTTCCACCCAAGTACCGGGCACAAAGGAGAGTCCATACGCTTGAGAAGCACCCCGAATAGCCGGAATATTTTCTTCTGTCATCAAAATGTATGGACTTGTTAATCCCAACATTCTAATTTGACGACTTCCGGAAACTGCATCCGAAAAATTGACATCTATTGATGGATTGGTTTCAAAACTTTCGGATAAATTACAACAAGCAGCTTTGAGCAATTCTTTACTTGTCATCGTTTGAACATTGGCAGCAGCCATATAATTCTTTTGAAGAGACTTTCTGACTTTTGTCAACGTAACTTCGTCAAGGGTGTTATCAAATTCTAAGTTTTGAGTAATTGATTTGGGTTCTGTAATCGTTAAAGTAACAGTTTGAAAACCTACGTAACTAATTACCAAAAACGTGTTTTCGGCAGTAAAAGGAATCGAAAAGTTTCCTTTATCGTCTGAAACAGCACCAATTTGTGTGTTTTGCCAATAAATATTTGCTCCCGGAAGAGGCTGATTATCATCAAAAGTAATTTTCCCGGTTACATTTTCTTGCGAAAAAAGTAAAGTGGAAAACAATAAAAATAATGAAATTATAAGTTGTTTTTTCATTAAAAATGATTTTAAATTAAACGTAATTTTTTCACAAAAGTGAAATCTAGTTTAAATTAAAATCAGGCGTAAAAAACAAATTGGGAATACAATTGATAGAGTGGCGGAGCATTCGCATCACAATAATAATCAAACAATTGCTCGTTGATTAACTCTACTTTATTGGTATAAAAAGAAAATTCAACAGTTGGTAAAACCGAAACATAATCGAAGTCAAACTGCAGCTGCTTAATCACAACCTCATCAAAATCGGCTTGAATTGTTTCATCAGAACAACAACCGTCGTGATTTTCTAACGAAGTTGCACAACACGATTTTTCTTCCGGATGAACATCCATTACACATGGTTCGTCTGTAGTAAAAACGGAGGAAACGGAGGCAATCGTATCACCACAATAATGCACATTAAAAGCCAATCCGCTGGAAGAAATCAGCAGATAAAAAGCCATAATAATACTCGTGCACTTTTTGAAGTTCATACTGCAAAGGTACTTTTTTTTGATTACTAGCTTCCAAAAAATCTGTTAATTGAATTAAATCTCAACAACTTGACCCAAAAGCGGAACAGTTGCTTCAAATCCATACTTGTCAAAAATCTTTGTTCGTAAGGTGTCCGCCGCTTCATTTTCACCGTGAACTAAAAATATTTTTTGAGGTTTTTGTTTTAATTCGCTCAACCAATTAAGTAAGTCTTGTTGGTCGCCGTGTGCGGATAGTCCTTCTACCAACACTACTTCAGCTTCAACCGGATAATATTTTCCGAAAAATTTGATTTCTTTTGCTCCTTCTAATAATTTTCTTCCGCGAGTTCCTTCGGCTTGATAACCCACTAACATTACCGTGTTTTCAGGCTTTATAATGTATCGTTCTAAATAGGACAAAACCCTTCCACCGGTAATCATTCCGCTTGCAGCAATAACCACTTTGGGTCTTTTGTCATAAATGGCATTGATAGTGTCTTCAAAATCGGAAATCATCGAAAACATACTGCACATTTCTTCACATTGATTTGGATTTAATTTGTGCCATTTCGGATTATCATTAAATATATCCAATACTTTAATTCCCATCGGCGTATCAATAATATAAGGAATATCCGGAATTCGATTTTGCAAACGCAATTGCCAAAGAAGATACATAACTGTTTGTGCACGTTCGACTGCAAAACTCGGAATCACCACATTTCCTCCTCGGTTAATGGTTGTATTAATAATCATTTCCAAATCCAAAAGCACATCATTTTGTGGATGAAGACGATTACCGTAAGTGCTTTCTAAAAAAACATAATCGGCCTTCTGTGTTTTTTTGGGCGGATACATCAACACATCATCATCTTGACCCACATCGCCGGAGAATACGAGTACTTTCCCGTCAACATTTAATTCAATGGAACAAGCACCGAGAATATGTCCGGATTGAAAAAATTTAAAATAACTATTCTCGGTTAATTTCACTTCAATTTCCTGATCTACGGCTCTAAAATAAGACGTTACTCTTTCGGCATCATCTACGGTGTATAAAGGTTCTGCAGGATTGTGTTTGGAAAAATGTTCTTGATTTGCTTTGGATGCTTCTTCTTCCTGAATTTTTGCACTATCGGCAAGGATAAGTTTAGCGATTTGTTTGGTTGGAGCAGTACAAAATATTTTACCTTTAAAACCATTTTTTACTAATATTGGCAACCAACCGCAATGATCGAGATGGCCGTGCGTGAGTAGCACAAAATCAATCGTAGCAGGTTCGATTGCTAACGGTTGCCAATTTAAATCACGCAATGATTTGATTCCCTGAAACAGACCACAATCGATTAAAATGCGGGTTTCATTAAGTTCAACTACTGTTTTTGAACCTGTCACAGTTCCTGTTCCTCCTAAAAAATGAATTTTCATGATTTTAATGAATTACATTACACAATTGATTTGCTTCTTTTAGAATGTTTTTGATTCGATTTTTACTCAACCCGATTTTTGAAAGCCATTCCGATTTATTAATCAAATCTTTCACGGTGATGAGTTCTTGCATTAATAATTTATCTTTTTCAAGCTGCGTTAAAGTTGTCAAGCAAGTCACAGGATAAATTTGAGCGGAATCTATTTTATTTCTCAAGCTGTTGCCTTTTGGATAATCCCAACTTAATAGATTCAAGTTTGAACAAATTGCAAATTTTATAGCATCATCTGTAAATCGATTATTGGTTACAATCCAACAATGATTTATTTGATAATTTGATCCGAAAACCGAAAAATCTTTCTCTTTTAAATCATTAAATCGAGACAAAATGTAGAGTGGTACTTTCACATCGGATTTGGCGTCTTGGTTTCCATGAAATTTGCATTCAATCATTGAAACTACATTTTCTTTTTTGAGCAAAACATCAACTTCATGCGAAATGCATTTTCCGTCTAAAATCAAATTGGTTTGTGTTTGAAATCCTTCTATCTCAAATAATCTTGCGATAAATTTTTCAAAGTAAAAACCTGCGGGACCAAGAGCTTGGACAGCCGATCTCAAATTATAACGAGCCGCATGAGCATTTGAAAAATTTTTAAGTAATTGAAAAGCGAGTTTATAAATTTTTTTGGTTGGAATTCCTTCGTATAATTGCTTATCAATTTCATGCATCACTTGAAATACAGCATCTTCATCCGCTCCTGATTTCCGCAAAGAATGTTGAAGTTTTTCTTTATCGAATAAAACTAGCTCGCCTGAAAATTTGGTTACTTTCATAACGCTAAAATTTATACTATAAAGTTACGAAAAAACGATTTAAGAATGCTTTTTTTGAATATAAAAAGCTGGCACAAAAAGTACTAAAAATAAAGGTTGAACGATGAATCTTCGAACATAGAAAAGTATGAAATTGCTTTTTTCATCAAAAAACAAAACAATTCCAAAAAACATCAGAATAAGAATTAAAAATAATACCAGATAAAGTACCGAAGCAAATTTGGTAAGCGATACATCTTTAAACAAAAAATAAATCACCGCAATAGATAAAGAAGCATTTAAAACATATCGAAAAAGCAAACTAAAAAAAAGTCCAATACCATTAAAATCAGGAAAAGGTAAATTGAGGTAATCATTTTTAAAATACTTTAAAAAAGGATCATAAAATAAAGCTTCTTCAAAAAATCGAATAAATGCTAAAGCAAGCACGCACAATCCAATCAAAAGAAAATCAACTATTTTAGGCTTTTTTTTGTATTGCATACACTGAAAATTTATTTACCCAAATAACCCATAATAAAAAAACTACGCCATAAATAAACAACGGAAAAACTACGCCATGCAAAAGGTGTTCATGTTGAGGATAATGATACAAAGCAATAGCTATCAAGGCAATCCTAACAATATTAAGCAAATAAATAAGAATTGAACCCGCCAAAATGAACAATACTGTTTTTTTCCAATTTCCTTTAAAGGCAATTACAAAAGCGATAAAAAGAATAATTACACTAATCGCATTGCAGCCTTCTACTACTCTGGCGACATTTTTTTCTTCTACAAAAAGCAGGTTAGAATTTTGTTTAGAATGAGGCTCTAAATGCGAGTTATAGTTAAAAAGTTCAATAGTTTGTTGCGTTTGAACACTTACAATTTCAGTAATTGAATCCACTTCAAATGAAGAACTATCAAAGGAATTCAAATAAAATTGGTACAAAACCGTTAAAATAAGGTAGCTAAGGAAGAATTTTAATAAAAAAATTAAAAATGGCTTATATTGAAGAATGTGCTTTTTCAAAACGTAATTTTTAACAAAAATATGTAAATTAATGCAGTTTTGAAGTTTTAACTTTGTAAAAAATTTAAGCTATGAATTTGGACGTCTTAAAACCAAAAATAAGTGAGATTTCAACCTTATTTGATCTTTCACGAGAAGAAAAATTGCAAAAAATTTGTCAGTTACTTCACGACGAAGTGGATTATTACAATTGGGTCGGATTTTATTTTGCCAATCACGAGGCCCAAACTTTACATTTAGGACCTTATGTTGGTGCAGAAACCGATCATACTATCATTCCGTTTGGAAAAGGAATTTGCGGACAAGTTGCAGTATCTAACAAAAATTTTGTAGTGCCGGATGTTTCTGCTCAAGACAATTATATCGCTTGTAGTTTTACTGTAAAATCTGAAATTGTTGTGCCACTTTTTGTGAATGGCGTAAACATTGGTCAAATAGACATCGACAGTCATGTGTTGGATCCTTTCACCAAAAAAGATGAAAAATTTCTAGAATTTGTAAACGAAGAAGTTGCAAAGTTGTTTTAGAAAAACTTGTCCATTAAAAAAATAAAATTACCTTTGCAACCGAATTAGGAAAATCCTAAATTCATACATAAAAATCATTTAATATAATATTGGAATGTATTTAACGAAAGAAACTAAAGCTGAAATCTTCGCAAAACACGGAGGAAAAGCTGAAAACACTGGTTCTACAGAAGGACAAGTTGCCCTTTTTACTTTTAGAATCGCTCACTTAACTGAGCATTTGAAAAAAAACCGTCACGATTACAACACTGAACGTTCATTAGTACTTTTGGTAGGTAAAAGAAGAAGTCTTCTTGACTACTTAAAGAAAAAAGATGTTGTGAAATATCGTGAGTTAATTAAAGAATTAGGAATTAGAAAATAATCAACTAAGGGGCTTTGTGCCCCTTTTTGTTTTATATATTTTAAAGTAAAGTACCCGATTGCATTTTTGGGTAAGGAATAAAAAAGTTTGGTTTTTCATTGGGTTACACAACAACTACACACAACAACACAACTAAACCTAATAATTAATACCAAATTAGAATTTTTATGATTCCAAACGTAACAAAAGAGGTTATCGATTTAGGAGATGGAAGAACCATTTCGATCGAAACCGGAAAACTAGCGAAACAAGCAGACGGTTCTGTAGTGGTTCGCTTAGGCGATTGTATGCTTTTAGCTACAGCTGTTTCTGCCAGAACAGCAAATCCAAATGTTGATTTTTTACCTTTAACAGTAGATTATCGCGAGAAATTTGCCGCTGCAGGAAGATTTCCGGGTGGTTTTTTCAAAAGAGAAGCCCGTCCAAGCGACAGTGAAGTATTAACCATGCGATTAGTAGACCGTGTTTTACGTCCACTTTTCCCGGATGATTATCACGCAGAAACACAAGTTATGATTCAATTAATGAGTCATGACGAAAATGTTATGCCAGATGCTCTTGCCGGTTTAGCTGCTTCTGCTGCTTTAGCTGTTTCCGATATCCCTTTTTACAATTTAATTTCTGAAGTTCGAGTTGCTCGAGTGGATGGAAAATTCATCATTAACCCAAGCAGAACTCAATTAGAACAATCAGACATCGACATGATGATTGGAGCTTCTTTGGATTCTGTTGCAATGGTTGAAGGTGAGATGAAAGAAATTTCAGAAAAAGAAATGGTGGAAGCCATTAAATTTGCTCACGAAGCAATTAAAGTTCAAATTCATGCTCAATTGCGTTTACAAGAAGCGTTTGGCAAAAAAGAAATTAGAACTTACGAAGGAGAACCTGAAGACGAAGCTGTTTATGCCAAAGTAAAAGCAGCAGCGTATGACAAATGTTATGCGATTGCTCAAGAAGCTTCAGGAAAAAGCGAAAGAAGCGAAAAATTTGCTTTAGTAAAAGAAGAGTGTAAAGCTTTATTTACTGAAGAAGAATATGCAGAAAATGCAGATTTAGCCGGTTTAGTTGGAAAATATTACTACAAAACAAATAAAGAAGCGGTTCGTAATGTTATCCTTGAAAAAGGAATTCGTTTAGACGGAAGAAAAACAACTGAAATCAGACCAATATGGTGTGAAATTGATTATTTGCCATCGGTTCATGGTTCATCTTTATTTACACGTGGCGAAACACAAGCGTTGGCTACAGTAACTTTAGGAACTTCAAGAGAAGCGAATCAAATTGACTCGCCATCAGAACAAGGTGAAGAAAAATTTTATTTGCATTATAACTTCCCTCCTTTCTCAACCGGTGAAGCAAAACCGTTAAGAGGAACATCAAGAAGAGAAGTTGGTCACGGAAACTTGGCTCAACGTGCTTTAAAAAATATGATTCCTGCAGAATGTCCTTACACAATCAGAATTGTTTCTGAAGTTTTAGAATCAAACGGTTCTTCTTCTATGGCAACAGTTTGTGCAGGAACAATGGCCTTGATGGATGCCGGAGTTCAAATGGTAAAACCTGTTTCAGGTATTGCGATGGGATTGATTACAGATGGACAAAAATTTGCAGTTTTATCTGATATCTTAGGTGATGAAGATCATTTAGGAGATATGGACTTTAAAGTAACCGGAACAGCAGACGGAATCACCGCTTGTCAAATGGATATAAAAATCGACGGATTGCGTTATGACATCATGGAGCAAGCGTTAGATCAAGCTCGTGAAGGTCGTTTACACATTTTAGGTAAATTGGTTGAAACGATTGCTACTCCAAGACCTGACGTTAAGAAACACGCTCCAAAAATCATCATGCGTACAATTCCTGGTGCTTTCATTGGTGCATTAATCGGACCTGGTGGAAAAGTAATTCAAGAATTACAAAAAGCTACAGGAACAACTATTGTTATCAACGAAGTTGATGAGCAAGGTGTTGTTGAAATCTTAGGAACAGATCCTGATGGAATTGCAGCAGTTTTAGCTAAAATTGATTCGTTACTTTTCAAACCACAAATGGGTGAAGCTTACGAAGTAAAAGTAATCAAAATGTTAGATTTTGGTGCTGTTGTAGAATATACTGCCGCTCCAGGAAACGAAGTTTTATTACACGTTTCAGAATTAGCATGGGAAAGAACTGAAAACGTAACCGATGTAGTAAACATGGGCGATGTTTTCCAAGTGAAATACTTAGGAGTGGATCCAAAAACAAGAAAAGAGAAAGTTTCCAGAAAAGCTCTTTTACCAAGACCTCCAAGATCAGAAGAAAATAAAATTACTCCGAAGAAAGATTAATTTTAATTTACTACTATATCTAAAACCCGATTCAAAATTGAATCGGGTTTTTTATTGATTTTTTTTGTAATTCAACTACTACATTTGTGAATATATTAACAATTATTATATATTTGCAATAACGAGCCACAAAAAAAACTATGACTTCCACAATACAAAGATTTCTACTTCTTATTCATTTACTATGTTTAACAACTGTTTTTGGTCAGGAATTTTCTATTACTGGAAAAATTATCGACGAGAACAAAATAGGTATTGAAGGAACAGAAATTATATTATTGAGTGAGGGAAATATTGTTAATTCAGCTATAACTGATGTAGATGGAAATTTTACAATAAAAAATAAACCGGGTTTATATTCACTTCGTTTTTACTTTGTTGGAACAGTTATTTATCAAACTGATTTTAGTCTGGATAAAAATATTGATCTAGGTACGCTGGAGTCATTTGACAATTCAACGCAACTTCGTGAAGTGGAAGTGACATCTAAAAAACGAATTATTGAAAATAAAGTTGACAGAACTGTTTTTAACGTAGAAAGTAGCATCCGTTCTACCGGTAGCGATGGTTTTGAATTGTTAAAAGCTACACCAGGTGTTTTTGTGTCTGGAAGTCAAATTGGTATTGTAGGGAAAAGTACTGTAAGTGTAATGATTGATGACAAAATCGTTAATTTATCCGGCAATGAATTAATCAATTATTTGCGAGGAATTAGTTCCGAAAGCATCAAAAATATTGAAGTGATTACTACTCCTCCTGCAAAATATGATGCAGAAGGAAACAGCGGTTTGATTAATATCAAATTGAAAAAAATACAGGAAGATTCTTGGGCAGTTAATCTTCGTAATTATTACATGCAAAATTCATATCCTTCCTATTTGGGCGGAGTCAGTTTTACCTTTAACAAAAATAAATTAAGTCTTTTTACAGATTACATTAGACAAAGTGGTCATGACAAATATTGGGAAAACTTATCAAACCAATTTGAAACAGAAAGTTGGGATGGAAGTACTAAAAGAAAAGATACACGTGACATTAACCGTCTTGCCTTTACTTTAGATTACAAAATATCCGAAAAGGCAAGTATCGGAACAAAATACATCGGTTTGCTAGACAATCCCGACACTGCAGACAGAAATATTACTGCTGTTTCAGATAATTCTACAAATGCTATTACATCAACTTTTTTTACTAAAGGTTTTAATAAAAACGAAAGTTCTAATCACTCATTAAACGTTTATTACATTCAAAAACTGGACACTTTGGGCAAACAAATTTCGGTTGATTTTGATTATTTTAATTACGCAGAAGATCAAAACAGAACCTTTACCACTAATGAACTTTCTCCTGAAAATACTCAAATTGGTTCTAGTTTTATCGCTAATAATACCAGCTTGCAAGAAATCTTAAACTACAGTGGAAAAGTAGATTTTGATTTGCCAACCAAATGGGCAACCTATGGTTTTGGAGGAAAAGTAAGCTTTGTTGAAAACAAAAGTAATATTGCTTTTTTTGATCTTTCCAGCGGAGTGCCCGTTTTAGACATCAATCAAACCAACAATTTTGATTATTCTGAAAACACGCAATCTGCCTACGTGAATTTCAAAAAATCACTTAGTGAAAAATGGCAAACCCAAGTAGGCTTCCGCTATGAAAACACAATCGTAGAAGGCACAACTACTTCTTTGGATGTTTCACAAAATCAAGTAAATGATTTCAGCTACAATAAACTATTTCCCTCGATATATTTGACGTATACTCACAATGAAAACCACAATTTTTCAGTCAATTACAGTAAACGAATTGGTCGACCTGTTTTTTGGCATTTGAATCCATTTAGAGTATATGTGAATTCATTTACCTACGCAGAAGGCAATCCCTTCCTACAACCTTCTTTCACCGATAATTATGAAATAAATTACAACTTCAAAGAAAATTTAAGTTTCAAGATTTATTATTCCAATACAATTGACGGAAGTATGCAACTACCAGTAGTTGAAACAAACGATGATGAAACAACATTACGCTATTTTAGAGATAATTATGTAGATAGATATCAATTTGGAGGCACTATCACTTACTATTTTGATAAAATTTCTTGGTGGGAAAGTTCAAACACAATCAATGGTTACAACAATGTAACTGCATTTATCAAAGATGTTCCCACCGAAGCAAGAAATGGATTTCAATATCATTTTTACAATTACAATACATTCAACTTAAACAAAAACAAATCGCTAAAAGCAGAGTTAAACTATGAATTTCATAGTGCTCGAAGAGATTATTATTTTTCTGCCACACAATACAACAAACTCGATCTTGGACTTCGTTATTCTTTAAAAGAAAAAGGATTAAACTTTATATTGATGGCCTCCGATGTTTTCCGAAGTTATCAAGCCGATTTTACTAGTGTTGTAAATAATGTTGGACAGCTGAACAACAGCTATTATGATGATAGAAAAATTTTACTTGGTGTAACCTATAAATTTGGAAATAAAAAACTTACAGCTAGCCAACGAGAAACAGGCAACGAAGAAATAAAAGATCGTTTAAAATAATTTTTTTTAGTTTTTGTAACTTTTATTTATCTCTTTACGTATAACTACATGAAACTATTATTCAAGTAGAAAATAAATGAGACAGCTTAAAATCACCAAGCAGGTTACTAATCGTGAAACTGCTTCCCTAGACAAATACCTACAAGAGATTGGAAAGGTTGATTTAATTACAGCCGATGAAGAGGTAGAATTAGCTCAACGCATCAAAGCCGGCGATCAACGTGCTTTGGAAAAGTTAACTAAAGCTAATTTACGTTTCGTGGTATCTGTTGCTAAACAATATCAAAATCAAGGACTTACACTTCCCGATTTAATTAACGAAGGAAACTTAGGTTTAATTAAAGCCGCACAACGTTTTGACGAAACCCGTGGATTCAAATTCATTTCATACGCAGTATGGTGGATTCGTCAATCTATTCTTCAAGCCTTGGCAGAACAATCTCGTATCGTTCGCTTGCCATTGAACAAAATTGGTTCTATCAACAAAATCAACAAAATGTATGCTTTGTTAGAGCAATCTAACGAAAGACCACCTTCTGCTGAAGAAATTGCAAAAGAACTTGATATGACTGTAAATGATGTAAAAGAGTCAATGAAAAACTCCGGTCGTCATTTATCCATGGATGCTCCTTTAGTTGAAGGTGAAGATTCAAATTTATATGACGTTTTGCGTTCAGGTGAGTCACCAAATCCTGACAGAGAATTAATTCATGAATCACTTCGCACAGAAATCGAACGTTCATTAGAAACCCTAACCCCAAGAGAAGCAGACGTAGTTCGTTTGTACTTTGGTTTAGGCGATCAACACCCAATGACCCTAGAAGAAATCGGAGAAACCTTCGATTTAACTCGCGAACGTGTTCGTCAAATTAAAGAAAAAGCAATTCGTAGATTAAAACACACCTCAAGAAGTAAAATATTAAAAACTTATTTAGGATAAATTTTTTCTATACCAATTGCCTTTGATTTATAAAAGTAATTCGTATTTTGCGAGTCTAAAATTGACACGTATATACTAAAAATAGTAAAATTACAAACAGTTTAAACTGTTCGTTTTTTGATTGATGATTGAAACTCCGGCTGATTACCGGAGTTTTGCTTTTTTGGGAAGCAAAACTCCAGTCTGTTCGCTACGCTCGGGTTCCCGGAGTTTTGCTTTTTATGGGCGTGACCACAAGGGTCAGGCTTTCCGTTACAAGTCCTCACAAAAAACACCATTTTCTAAAACCCAAAAAGAGCTTCCGTTGGTCGCTTTTTTGACTCAAGAAAATTGGCGTTTTTTGTTCCGGGCTTTTCACTTCAATCCTTCACGCAAATCCGTGCCAAAAAGAAAATTCAGGTTTTACACAAAACACTTCCCCATTTGCCTTTAAAATTTTACTTTTGCACAAACAACAACTACAACAACACAATGAAAAAAACGTTAATTGCTCCTTCAGTCTTAGCAGCCGATTTTGCCAACCTTCAACGCGATATTGAAATGATTAATGCCAGCGATGCCGATTGGTTTCACATCGACATTATGGACGGCGTTTTTGTTCCCAACATTTCTTTCGGAATGCCGGTTCTAGAAGCCATTTCAAAACATGCAAAAAAAACAATCGATGTTCATTTAATGATTATCGACCCTGATTGCTATATCAAAACATTTGCTCAATTGGGCTCTACCAACCTAACAGTTCATTACGAAGCTTGTACTCATCTACACAGAACACTTCAGGCCATCAAAGCCGAAGGAATGAAAGCTGGAGTTGCTTTGAATCCGCATACGCCGGTTAGTTTATTAGAAGACATTATTAACGATATTGACTTAGTTTGTTTAATGAGTGTAAACCCAGGTTTTGGAGGACAATCATTCATTGAAAAAACATATAAAAAAGTAAAAGAATTAAAAGAAATCATCACTCGCAACAACGCTTCAACTTTAATTGAAATTGATGGTGGAGTAACCAACAAAAACGCTAAACAATTAGCCGAAGCCGGAGCAAATATTTTAGTAGCAGGAAATTTTGTTTTTAAAGCAGAAAATCCGACTCAGACGATATCGGATTTAAAGAAGTTATTGGATAATTAAAAACTAATACTGTTTCAACAAATACTTTATTATATCTGTTGTTGTAACAATTCCAACCAACAAATCACCTTCTACAACAGGAAGTGCATGAAATTCTCTTGAAGATAAAATTTCAGCCACTTCTTTGATGGTGGTTTCTGGCGAAACGGTAACAAGTTTTTTGGCCATGACTTGTTCAACAGTAAACATATTGTAAACTGTAACATCTACCACTTCATCTTCGTCATCAACAGCATCGACAAAAGAAATACGCAACAAATCGGTGTAACTCAACATTCCTATAATTTTATTACTGTTTACAACCGGAATGTGCCGAATATGGTGCTTTTTAAAAAGCATTTCTGCTTTAGTCAAATCATCCGTTAAATTGAGTTTAATAACATTTTTTGTCATGATGGTCGAAACCGGAACCTGCTTTTTCATCTTAATCTGCTTTAATTCTAAACAAATTTCAGCATTAAATGACCACACACAAATGACAGATATCATAGTTTAATTGAGACTTTTTTTGTATCTTATTCAATCTGAAAATTTATCATTTTTCTTACTTTTTCATACAATTCAGGAAATTCTCTTCTAAAATCATCCGGTGTTTCAAAAAAATGTTCCAACAAAACGGCTATAAATTCAAAACTGTTTGAAAAAGCATAAATTCGAAAATAATTAGATTCTATTAATTTCTGAGCCACCTGTTTTTGAGCCGTATAATCTAAAATTGCATTATAATTTCTGGCAAAAAGAATTGAGCTCTTGTCTGTTCGTTTCAACCCTTGAAAATGTATGGCGTGGGCAAATTCATGTAAGCCTAAATTCAAATTATCATTGTGGTATTCATATCCTTCCAAAAAATCTTTCCATGAAAAAACAATGGCTTTCATTCTGGGATTAAATTCTCCTTTATGCCAAGCATCATTGGAAGTAGAGTAATACGGCTCTGGATAAATGATGATTTTGTCAAACACATCAATTAAATATTTACGCATACCAAAAGTTAGCTTAACTGCTGTAGCAGCAATAAAAACTTTTATTTCATCATTCAAAACCAAATCTTCTTTGGCAATAAATTGATAGTTTGCCATAAAAGTTGCCAACCGATGCTCAAAATGTTTCTTTTTTTTATCCGAAAGACGGTTGTAAAAAGCAATTTTATGTCTTAGAATTCGCTGCTGTTCTTGCGTCAACGTTTTTGGTGAAAAATAGAAATGCACAAAAATTGGTTTGTGAAATAGTTTGGCATAAAAATACTCCACCACATAAAAAACAACAATTGAAAACAAGACAAATCCTAATAATAAAATAACCAAAATAAAAACGTTCATGCCATCCATCACTATACTTTTTGTGGTTATTTAATCAATTTACTAATTCGTTCTTTTATCAATCAACGTAGTTGGTTTTCTGTTTTCGGGAGAAAAAATAATTGGTAGTAAATCTTCTTTTGTCACGACTTCTAATTTTGGAGTAACTCTTAATTTTGCCTTGAAATGATTTTTTACTTCGTGAATAAATGCCTCCGAATTATTCGTAGTAACAATCTTAATTAAAATTTCATCTGTTCCTAAATCGTTCGTAAAAATTTCAATAACATGATTTTCAACTTCCTCAAAAGAAGTAAGCAAATCGTGCATCGCCGGCGGATACAAAGTGGTTCCTTTATATTTTATCATATGTTGTTTTCTACCAACCACCGGGCCCAATCTCAACGAATTTCTTCCGCATTGGCAAGCATCGGTGTGCAACTGAACAATATCACCGGTTTTGAATCGCAAAAGCGGCATGGCTTCTACTCCTAAAGTGGTAATGACTAATTCACCTGTTTCGCCTTGTTGAACTGGCTCATTTTCATCATCTAAAACTTCCACAATGATTAATTCCGGATGATGATGACCGCCAATAAAATTTTCACATTCGGTGAAAGCCGTACTCATTTCGGTAGAAGCATAAGATGAAAATAACTGAATCGGCCATTTCTGAGTAATTTTATCCGAAAGCAAAGTGGGATTAAAATCCTGATCCCGCAATGCTTCGCCAATGCAAATAACCCCTTTTACACTTGATGATTTATAATCTATTTGATGATTTTCAGCATATTCAATCAATTTCAATAAAAAAGATGGTACTGAAATTAAATAGGCCGGTTTATATTTTAAAATGGAATCCCATTGCAATTCCGGAATTCCGGAACCAACGCGAATGACACCCGCTCCTAGTTTTCGCAATCCCAAAAAATAAGCTAATCCGGCCATAAATCTTCGATCCATCGTGGTCATCAACTGTACGACATCGCCTTTTTGAATTCCGGCACATTGAAACGAAATGGCTTCATTATAGGCTAATCTTTCTAAATCATTATCGGTTAAACCAATGGTTACAGGACTTCCTAATGTTCCCGAAGTGGTTACGTAATCAATAATTTTATCTCGTGTAACACAAAAAAAATCATCGTTGAATTCCTGTAAATCTGTTTTAGTTGTAACGGGAATTTGTTGCAAATCTTCCAAGGCTTGAATCGCATTGATATCAATTGAATGATGCGAAAACAATCGTTTATAAAACGGTGAATTTTGATTCAAATAGGCCAATAATTCCTTAAGTTTTTCACTCTGAAATGCATAAATTTCTTCAACCGAAGCCTTTTCTATCGCTGGAATCATCCTGTTTTTTTATTAATTTTCTTTAAATAATTTTCTATCTTTTTTCTATCAGGAACAGTTGTAATTTCTTTTTCCAGAGCTTTTTTAAATTCAATTTCAGCTGCTTTATACCATTCTTTTTGATAATAATATTCTCCAATTCTTGCATAAACCAACCAAAAATCAGAATTTAAATTTTGATATTCCTTAGCAAACCCTGTTTCCAAAGTTAACTTTTCTTTTAAAACCTCATCCAACTTTCGATCTAAAATTCTAAACTTTTCATAATCGGCATATTCTTTCGTGTTTAAAAAATCATCTTTTGGAATAGTAGCAGATTCTTTCACAGAAACTGTAAAATCCCCTTTCATTTTACTAAAAACTTCTTTCAAATCATACGCTACAAATTCGCCCAATTGATAAGGATTGGAAGAAACCCAAACCATCAATTGTTCCGGTTTAAAAATCACCGCATGATGAGCCCGAAGCTGATTGAGAGCTTTTTCATTTCCAAATCCGATTTTGAGTTCGGCAAGACCATCTTTATTTCGAAGAATTTCGGCCATTTTTTCAGGAGTCATTTTGTCTTTTTCTTCCAACAGTTCATTCATTCGGTCAAAACGATATTGCGAGTGACTTTCTTTAATATGTTCCACATTTCGCTCATCTGATTGATAAGCTTTACTTTGAAAATGATTGGAACAAACAAGTTGATTGGAATTTTCAACTTCATACACATCAAAATTATCGGGAGCCATTTCAATCAAAACCGCTTTTTTGTCTTTGGCACTTCCCACCATAATTGATTCAGAAACAAAAACTTCTCTTTTTTTGGCAATTGCAATGGCTTCATCTATCGTGGAAGCATACTGCAAAATTTCTCTCGTTACAATTGATATTGGCGTTTTGGCCACCAACGGAATATCCGATTTTCCGGCATTGATAGTTACGGTCAAGCCTTCTGCATTCATTCCGGAAAGCACGCCAATCATTCCGCCCCAAGTAACATTCATAAACGGAATTCCTTTTTCGGGTTTAACAAAGAGTATGATTTTATCTTTTGCAAAATCGTCTCCGGCATAAAAATCAAAGTTTCTGCCGATGAGTAGTGAACCATCTTCCGATTTATCGCCCCAAACCGCCATCGATGAACAGCCCACCAAAGCCAAATCCTGCAAAGCATGACCAATATCGTGGGCTCCGTGGAGGTAAAGACTTCTTAAATACTTGGGTGCAATGGAGTTAAAATCTTCCGATGCATATTCGGAAATTCCGTAGATTTCGGTTTTAAATTCTTCCGGAATATGTAGATATAGTTTCCGGTTATACCATTTTAGAAATTGCCGTAATAATTTCTGTTTGAAGGTTGACGGAACCATTTCCTGTATTTTAGAAAAAAAAATACGTTCTTGGTTTAAAAATAAATCTTCGGATAAACCTCCAATTAATAATCCTCTTTGTAATTCATCTCCCGACACATGGAGTTCCCAGAGTTGTTGTTTGTTTTTGATTATAAAATTTTCACCAGAAACAAAAAGAGAATCATTCCTTTTTTCGATGAATGGTTTTTTAAATTCAGATGAAGCTAATTGTGGTTTATCCTGAAGCGATTTGGAAATTCCACAAGACAAAAAAGTGGTTCCAATAAAAAGAAAAAGTAGTATTTTGAATACAATTTTCATTCCTTCGCTTTGAGTTCGCTGTTGATTTTATTTACCAAATATTCTTTTCCGAGAATTTCAGAACAAGTTACTACAGCTCCAATTGTTACACCTAAAACGCCGTGCATGCTGATACTCTGACCGGTAAGAAAAAGATTTTCGATCTTAGTTTTTGGGGAAATAAAAGTTACCATTGGGTTGTTTGAATCTTTTACATAACCATATAAATTCCCGTTGTGACCGCCAATATAATCTCTGTAAGAAAGTGGCGTAGAAGCATGAACCGATTTAATGCATTCTCTGATATTTGGCATTTTCTTTTCGATTTCTTTTAGAAAAATTTCAATTTTATCGTTCTTGAATTTTTCATATTCTTCTCCCCTGTCTTCTTTATTGGCAACTGTGTTTTTAGTATTTTCCCATTGTTCCACTTCATCAAAACGCATGTAGGTTATTGCCGTTAAACTTTCAGCCCAAACTTGATTTTCTTCTGAAACATTCATCGAAATCATATAACATTCCGGCCAAGATTCTTGGGTATATTCGGCCGCTTTCCAAATTCGAGTGGCATCTTTTACGTGGTAATTATTATAATTTCTATAATTTAAACATTCCGGTTTTAGCACAATATAGATACTAAACGGAGCAATAATTGCTTCTAAACTTTGAATTCTGTCGTAATACGCTTTTCTAAATTTATCTTTCCCTATTAATTTTAAAGTAGTTTTGGGTTCAATATTAGAAATAAATAAGTCACCAAAGTATTCGTTACCATTTTTCGTTTTAGCTGAAACTAATTTTCCGTCTTCATAACCAAAACCAACCACTTCGCTGTGCTTATACGTTTCTCCACCATACTTTTTCAACTGTTTGATGAGCTGCTTAGTAATCTGACTTCCGCCATTTAAACATCGCCAAGAACTTTGAATATAGGAGTTAACTGAAAGTGCATGTACATAAAATGGTGTTCTGTAATCATCACCTGCATATAAGAAATTTGAACCGGCCAACACTGCTTTTAATTTTTCGTTCGACGTTAATTCATCTAATAAAGCTTTTGCATTGATAGAAAGCACTTCATTTTGATAACCACCTTCACTCTTAAGGTTATAAAGCGGAAATGAATCGCAGGCATAAACAATTTTTTCGCAATATTCTCTGAGTACTTTTTCTTCATCAGGAAAATAGTTCAACAATTGTTGTACAAAATTTTCATAGCCTTGGGCATGAGGATACTGGTTAGCATCGCCTTCAAAAGTGATAACATCATAACCATCTTCATCCATCTTTTTTAATTTAAGATGTTCCATGATTCCGATGTATGAAAAATAATTGTGTAAATTCTCGCCTTCAGACAATCCGCCGATGTAGTGAATTCCGGTATCAAAAATAGTTTTATCGCGAACAAAGGTTTGCAGATTGCCACCAAATTGGTTGTTTTTTTCTAAAACACAAACACTTTTTCCTTCTTTTGCCAAAATTATTGCAGAAACCAGACCGCCAAGACCGCTTCCCACAATGACAACATCATATTTCTTTTTCAAATTCACGATTTTATAAAAACTAATTTGGTTTTTTCTTCTTTTAAAATATTGAATCCTGCTTTTAGAATAACATCTTTCAATTCAAAATGATTAAGTAAAATGATTTTATTTGGCTTGGAAATATAATCAGTCAAAATTGATTCTTCTGTTTTTGAAGAAATTAGTAAGGTATCAAAATTACCAATTTCAGTCAATTGATCAACATAACAAATATCACGTTTTTTGACTAAATAATTAGTTCTTGCTACACTTCTTTTTTCTTCATCAAGTATATAACTTTGAATCTTTCTTTTGGCTTGTTGCAAGGTGAGCAAAACATCTAATTGACCATAATCATTCGCAAAATGAAGAATTTTTGCGGACGAAGAAATATGATCGTTCAGATTGAAATATATGCTTTTATTCTTTTCAAAATCAGCTTTTACAGCTTCGATAATTTCTGATTCTTTGTAGAGAAAACTTAAAAATAGTTTGTTTTTAAAATAATTTTCGTCTTCTCTTTCACTTCTAATTTTAGCAAATTCCTGTCTGAAAAGTTTATTAATCGACTTGGTTCTTTCTGAATAGTTTGCTCCAAAAGAAGCGTCTGAAGCTTCAATTCGTTTGCCAATTATTACTGTAATATTTTCATCATAAATAATATGATCTCCTTTGGGAAGTGTTTCTGCATTTCCATGAATATAAATCGGCAAAACATCCAAATTAAATTGTTCTGCTAGATAGAATGCACCTTTGTGAAAACGCTTAATATCATTGTCTTCAGAACGTGTTCCTTCGGGAAAAACCATCAAAAGGTATCCATGTTCAACTCTTTTTTTCAAATGTTCAACTCCGCCTTCTAATCCCTGCGAAACCGGATAATAGCCCGCTAAGCGAACCACTCCGCCAAAAACAGGCGATTTATATACCCAATCATTTACCAAATAAATCACACGATGCGTTACCATTCCGGTTGCTAACGTGTCTAAAAAAGAAGTGTGATTAGCAATAACGATGGCCGATTTCTCAAACTTTTCATCATGTAAATTCACAATTTTCTTTTTAACAAATGGATTGGAATATAAAACCGATTTCATGAATTTAGAAATGATTTTTCTAAACCAACTTGTTCTTGTTTTGGCATTTACGGGCAAGAGATACAAAATTATCCTCCCAAAAAAAGAAAAAACTAAACCACCGGTTCCATAATAAATAAAAGAAAGTGTGGAATGCACCAACAATCTAAGTGAAATGGGCGAATTTCCTCTTTTTGGTCGATTGATGATGCAGATTGTAAACAGAATTGGATAGAAAACAAATGTGATGATTAATGCCGAGAAAATTCCGATGAGCGACACGGCTGAAATGGATTTTAAAGCAGGATGTTTGGCAAAAATCAAAGCTCCAATTGCCAGAATAGTTGTGATAGCCGCCATTAATATTGATGCTCGGTAAGTTGGTAAAACATTCTTACCATAAGTATATTCTTTTTGCAACGCACTGGTCATAAAGATGCTGAAATCGACTCCAAGTCCAAAAATCATCGTACAAACAATTGTGCTAAAAATATTGAGTTGCAAACCGAACAAATTCATTAATCCGCCTGTCACAATTCCGGTTATTACGATTGGAATTGCACTTAAAATTACCAATTCAATTCGCTTGAAGAAGACAAAAAGAATCAGTAAAACGGCAATTAGTGAATAATTAATCAAATTAGTAAAATCATCACGTAATTGACCTAAAAAGGTTTCATTCATGTGTTTTCGGTCGATTACAACTAAATTTTCATGCTTTGCAATAGCTTCTACAAAATTTTCTCTTTCATTCAAATTTAATTTCACTAAAGAAGAAATAGTATAAAAACCTTCTTTTTTGGAAACAAATTCTTTTAAAAACAATGCGTTTACAGCTTCATAATCGCTGAATTGTATTGGTAAAAACTCTCCATTCAATAAATTGAAAAATTGTTGATGCGTTTCTTTTTTAAAACCCAACGATTCACCGTTTGCAATCAAACTTTTTTGGAGAAAATTTTTCTTTTCCGATGTCCAAAACGTTTTCCATTTTTCAATTTTATATTTTTGATCGTTTTCAGACAAAACCAATCCACCGATGGAACTAAAGGTCAAAATTTCTTTATTTTCTTTTCGTTTTAGAAGATCTTTATAAATTGTGTTGGAATGTGCTAATGCTTCGTCAATCGAATTCCCATAAGACGTTAGATAAATCGATTTTGAAGTTAGATTCGTTGCGTTTTCTAATTTGCTTTCTGCCAATTTAATTTCATCGGGAACATAATTAAGTTCGGATAAATTGTTGTTGAAAGTTACATTTTTGAACGTAAACAAGCTTACCACAACAATTATCAAACAAGAAATGATTAAAAATTTATTTTTATGAAACGAAAAAAAAGCAATTTTATCTAAAACTGAATCGGGTTTTTCTTCTGTTATTTCTTTTGGTTTATATAAATGCGGTACTATCAAAAGTGATGAAATGGCAGAAACCATGACGCAAACTGCAGCAAAAATTCCCAAATCTTTCAATGCTTCAGAATGAACAAAGAGCAAACACAAAAAAGCAATGGCTGTTGTTCCGCTACTCATTAGCAATGGTTTTACAATGTCTTTATAAAGTGTTTCTACATTATTGTTGTGCTTGTAATGCGTGAGAATGTGCAACGAATAATCAATCGTAATGCCCAATAAAACTGCACCAACACTTAATGAAATTGCAGAAATACTGTCTTTTATAAAATATAAAACCGCCATCGCAATTACTACTCCAAAAAGAGTTGGAATAAAAATGATAATTGGCACTAAAATATTTCTGTAGAAAAAAATCAAAATCACAACCAAAAGACTCAGTGAAATGAGTACCGTTGTCAAGATATCTGTTTTAATCTGTTTAGCATTTGCAACAGCTATAAAGGAAGAACCAAAATAAGTTAACTCGGATTTTCCTTTAAACTCATCGTTAAGCTGTTGCTGAATTTCTTGCAGTTTCTCTACAAACAACTGACTTTTTTCAGTTTCGGTTCCGGCTAATTTTGGGGTGATGAATAGTAATAATTTGGAACTGTCTTTGGTAATTAAAAAACCATCTTTCAACTGAAAATCGTCACCGCTATTGAGTTCCTGCAACTTTTTTAAACCCATAAAAGAGATGCCGATCGGATCATTTAAAATGAAATCTTTAGCCACAATTCCGGTTGGCGAAATTAGGGTTTTATAATTTTTTTCAACTTGAACAGCAATACTATCGTTGTTGAGTTTTTTATCAATTAATGCATAATCAGCTTCATCCAAAAAAAGTGGTAAATTATCATACACAAATTCAATGGTTTGTTGAATGTTATCATCATCTACTTTTCCTTGAATTTCTTCAATATACTGATTTAGTGAAGTGGTTTTTTCTAAAAATGCAGTAGCCGTTTCAATCAAATCATCCTCAGAACCATTTTTATCTTTTTCAATAATGACGGTTATTTTATCTGAAAAATTAATTTGCTGAAGGACTTTTGCCGTGACATCCGATTTTTCACTTTTGGGAATAATTCGAGTAATGTCTTCTTCAAACTGAATTTGAGAAGCAAAAAATCCAAAAAAGCACAACAATGCAACAGCTATTGCAATAGCAAAGAGTTTCTTTCGCTCAACGAAGCGATAAATTGCAATAAAAAATTGTTGCATGTTCCTTTTTATTTAATCGATTTTTTGGACAGCGAAAGTAACAAATAACTTCCAACTCCAAAAACTATTGCGGCTACAGTTGCCAATACAAAACTTCCCACAAGATATTGTGTTAAATTGGATTTTACAACATCCAATGTGATAGAATTATCAAATCGAAGTGGTTTTGTATTTCCCACAAAAAAAGAACCTATTTCTAATGACCCGAAAATAATAAACGGAATCATTGGCGGAAAGCTTATGTTTGAGAAAGCGAAAGATAAAGCTTTGTTCAACCTAAATAAAACGGCCAAAGAAATGGATAAAATGGTTTGAAAACCCCAAAAAGGAGCAATTCCGATAAACACACCCAAAGCGATGGACGATGCTTTTTTGAGAGTTGAATCTGAACTGGCTAAAACATCTTCGCGAATGAAATCTTTAAACTTTTTTTTTACCAATTTTTGAAAAAAATCTCTTGGTTTGATGTAAAGTAGTGTGATGATTACCAAAACCGTATTCAACACACTAATTCGGCTGAAATCGCGAAACGGACGAAAATGTGAAACCCGCTCATTTGGATCATATAAAATATTGATAGGAATATTTTTTACCGGAATTCCATTCCAAGCCGCTCGAACGATGACTTCTATTTCAAATTCAAATTTTCGGGTAAAAAATTTTTTTGGGATTGAATTTAATGGATACAAGCGATAACCTGATTGTGTATCGTCAAGTTTAATACCGGTTTCAAACCAAAACCAAAAGTTAGAAAACTTGTTTCCAAAACTGCTTTTCTTTGGAACTCCGTCTTGGTTCATGTTTCGGCTTCCGATGAGTAATACATCTCGCTTTTCTTCTTCCAAAGCTTTCCAAAAAAGCGGAATATCGTTTGGAAAATGTTGCCCGTCAGAATCAATCGTAATGGCAAAATTATAGTCTAATTGTTTTGCTCTTTTAAAACCTTCTCGCAGAGCAACTCCTTTTCCCATGTTTTCAGGAAAATGAATTTGTGTGAGTTGCGGATATTTTTGTAAAATTGAAAACGTTTCGTCTGTAGAACCATCGTTAACGATGATAATGTTTTTTGTATGATTTAAAACACCATCAATAACTCGTTGAAGTGTTTTTTGATTATTGTATGTTGGAATAATAACGCACGTTTCCGCTTTAATTTTACTATTGATATTGGTTTCATTCATAAAATTAGGGTTAGTTTGCCATTAACTCCTTTTCTTGTGCTGTAAACGATTTTGATTGGTTGACAAAAGCTTTTAAATGTTCTTTTAATGCTTTGTTTTGCTTGTCAAATGTAGTTAAAATAAGCTTTTTATCCTCTTGGATATTCGATTTATAATTAAGGATTTTGGGTGTATTTTCTTGAATACTTAACCTGATTAATCTAATTTCGGCATTGTTTGGATCTGCTTTCAATGCTTTTTCAAGAATTTGAATTCCTTTTGTAAAAAGGTCCTTTTTTGTTTTTCTGTCTGATGCAAATTTTGCTTTCAGTGCGATTGAAGCACCTTTGTAGGCCAACATTGTTTTATTATCGCCGGCATAATTTGCCATTGCATCACTAAATTCTTCAGATTTTTCCTTTGATTTTGAAGCATTAATATAATCTTCTCTCACGGTTGAAAGATCCTGACTACCGGAGAAAAAAATTAGAAATACTATGGAAAATAAAAACTTCAAATTATGCTATTTTGTAGGTGTTGAATAATTTTAACGCAACAGTTTCATCAAAAAAAGTAGTGTTTTTTACTTTAATTTCTGAATCTAAATCTCCGCTAAAATCTAATTCGAGTCGCAGCTTTGGATTTACTTCCGGATTGATTAATGCCATAAATTTGACATTGGAAGAGCTTTTTAAAATCAAAGAACTTCCCAAGATTTCCTGAGAAAGCTCTTTGATAATTTGCATCATACAAACGCCGGGCGTTACAGGATTTCCGGGAAAATGACCTTTAAAAATGGCATGTTCTTTATTTAAAAAAACAGTGGCATTGTATTTTTCATCTGAAATTTTCTCGATATTTTCAACTGTGTAGAAATCCTTTAGTAACATGGGTTAATTTTTATATGAAATATACGTTTTTTTATTTTAAATCAAAAGAATACGAAACGCCGAATTGAAATAACTGATTTAGTTTCACTTCATCAAAATTTCCATTGCCGTTTTCGTCGTTGTATTCGTTGTAATTATCCCCAAAGATATCGACTAAACCTTGTTTAAATCGAACATCGACAGCTAAACCATTTTCAAAAGTATAACCGATTCCGCCCATTAAAGCAAAATCTACTCCGATTAATTCATCACTAAAAAAAGTTGGTAAATTATCACCTACTTTAAAATCGATAGTTGGACCAACTAAAACATTAAATCCACCACCAAAAGTAAATTTATTTGTAATTCCCAAAGATAAATAGTCAATTGAATAGTTGTCATTGTCTGCTTTAAACCCTTGTCTTGAATAAATTACCTCAGGTTGTAAAGAGTAGAAATCTACAAATTTTAATTCAAATTGTCCTCCCACAAAAAAATCAGTTTTTGAATCAACTTCAAAGTTTGTAACTTTTGCAATATTAACCCCACCTCTCAAACCGGGTTTAAACTCAAATTGTGCATTTGAAACCAAAGTTCCTGAAAAAATAAAAACGAAAATTGCTAAACACTTCTTCATGATTAAAAATAGTTAAAGTTTATTTTATATCAAAAGTATAGGAAACGCCTAACTGAAACAAAAAGTTAGTATTATAGTCACCAACGTCATAAGAATTACTGCTAAAATAATCTGTTTCATAAATATCGATTATTCCTTTTTTAACTCTTGCTTCAAGTGATAAATCTTTAGTGACATTAAATCCTAATCCAAAAATGAATGCTAAATCAACATCAGATTGAGTAAATCTGTTTTGTCCCGCTTGAAAGTCGATTGTTGGTCCAACATGCATATTAAATTTATCCTTAAAAGTAAATTTGTTCACAATAGCAAAGGAAATGTAATCAACAGAAATATCTTCTTTAAATACATCATAATCTCCTGTTTGATTATTATAAGCTTCAACCAACACATCATCTCCACCTTGTCTGGAATAGCTAATTTCCGGTTGAAGAGTATAATATTTTGTAAGTTTCAATTCTCCAAAACCTGCAATGTAAAAATCTGTACTTGTGGAAGCATCAGATTGTGTGATTTTAGACAAATTCAAACCACCTCTAAGTCCAGGTTTAAAAGTTACTTGGGCGTTTACATGTGTTAATCCGAAGAAAAACAAAAAGGCAATAACGATTTTTTTCATGTCAATTTTAATTAATTACTAATTTGATTTAACTCTATTTTTAATTTAATATTTTTATGTTCAATGGTAATATTTTCGGCAAAAGTAGTGTTTTTTCCTTCAAAGCGAATAACAAGTTTTTCTTTTGTTTTGGTTGTATGTGCTAGTTGAATTAACTTTTGATCTGACTTATTTTTGGTTAAGTAGTTGTAACGCTTACCGTCTAATACTTTGTAAATTGTTTGTGATTGATTTTCAAAAACTTCTTCTACTTTATGATTTTGTCTGAATACTAATCTAAAATCATCTTTTAATGTGTTCAGTACAATTTTCTTATTCAATTCATCCACACAATAATTCAGTTTAAAACTATTTTCTGAGACTTCAAAATCGAGTAATGTATTTCCAAAATCAGTAGTTAAAACGGCACGATGTAGAGTGTCATTGATTTTTTTGGTTACAAAAATTCCTCCTAATTGTTTTCCATAAACGTCAATATTTGCTTTGTAAACATAATCTTTTTCAGAATCGGAAAAATAAAGGTTTTGAAAGTTTTTTTGGCTACTTTCCATCTTCGTTGCGTTTGGAATTTCATACGTTTTGCAAGAAACAAAAAGCAAGAATAACCCACTACTGATTAAAAACCGCATCATCAAATTTGGCATTTAGCTGTTTATTTTTAAATACAATTTTGGTAAAATCGTTCGATGGTTCAATTAATCTTACTTGGGAAACAGTTGACTCTCCAATTGGAAAATACAATTCCACTAATTTGATATATTTTTTTATTGTAGCCGTTTTAGGAGTTAATTTAGTGATATAAAATTCTTTGTTTTTGACATATTCAATTGAAAATTCTTCGTCGTCAAACAGGTTTCCGCTCACGCTTCCTACAATCAATTTATTTATTTTTTCAAACATTTTGCTGTTTCCGGCATTAATGCTACTTTTTTTTCCTTGATCGTTGATGTAAACTTTATTATTTTTAAAAATAATACTGTACTGATACGGATTGGTATATTGCCAATTCAATAAATTAGGCGATTTAAAATACATTTTACCCGAAGTTTCAATGTCTTTTGATAAAAAACTGAGGTGTTTGTATTGAATAAAATCAGTTTTTAATGATTTGATTGTTTTAGTTTCTTTTTCAACCGAAGTTTTAAATGTAGAAATTTCAGCTGCAGACATTTTCTGTTCTTGAGCAAAAACAACAAAATTCATACATAAAACAACAAGCAATATCCTAATTTTCATAAGCCGAGAGATTTAAAAGTTTATCCACAGAAACGATGGAATAATTTTCTGATTTCAAAAATAGCAATAACCGTTCCAATACATTGACAGATTTTTGAGAAGTATCGTGCAACAGTATAATTCCGCCCGGTTTAACTTTGTTTTTTACGCGTTCAAAAATAATATTTTCGTTTTCATAAACGGTGTCTAATGAACGAATATTCCAACCAATAACATGATGCTTTGTTTTAGAAATTGCTTTGGCAATCATTGGATTTGTTACACCAAACGGTGGCCTGAAAAAATTCATTTTAAGTCCTGACAATTGATGAACTAATTTTGTTGTTTTTGTAATTTCATCTAATACCTTTTGAGAAGAAAAAAATCCGAAATTTTCAGAATGAGAATAACTGTGATTACCAACCAGATGGCCTTCGTCAATAATTCTTTTAAAAAGCTCGGGACTATTTTCGATTTGTTGTCCGATGCAAAAAAAAGTGGCTTTCACATTAAATTGTTTCAGCAAATCAAGCACTTTTTCGGTCATTTCGTGAGGACCATCATCAAATGTCAACGCAATTTCCTTAGAAGTAGCATTTGGTTTGGATGAATACGCTTTGGTAAAATAATTCAATCGAATATCAAACGATCCCCACGCGGTTAATCCCAACCAAACTAAAAAAAGCAGCAAAAAAAATGTCCAATGAACTGCTGTAAAAAAGGTGAGAGTAAACAAAACCAATACAACAGCAACACAAAAAAGAACTATTTTTTTATGTTTTAGCATTTTTTGATTAAGGTTAAACTATGGTCTTTTCCTCGGTATTGATTGTAAAGTAAAACGGTTTGATAATTTCCTTTTTCAACAGAATTCATCTTCACATCAGCAGGAATAGTTTGTAATTTCAATATATTTGATGCCATCCAAAGTCCGAATCCCGAAGCAGTGTAAAATTCTCCGCTCAAATGTTTGTAATAGGCTTGCGAAGTTGTGTTGAATAAATCGCTAACTTGATTAAAATAAACATCAAATTCCACATCACCATTATTTCCCAACACAACTAAATCTATGTCGTTTGGATTGATTTTATTATCACTCAAAAATGTTTTTACATAACCCTGAACTTCATCAACTTCCAATGAATTTAGGATGGAAATAGCTTCCAAAGTTGCATAAGAACTTTCCTTTTGCTGATTTTCCAATACAAAAAAACTGGCTCCTTCACTCAGAATCATTCCTTTAGAAGTAGGATTTAAAACTGAAAAAGGTACATCTTCTTGTTTTTTAATTTTTCCTGCAATGCGTTGCACATCAATATTATGTTGAGCCGTTTCATCAATTCCACCCACTAAAACCGAATTGGCTTCGTCACTTTCAATTTGAAGTTTGGCATCTAACAATGCTGTTTCAAAAGAAACTGCTCCGTTTACGTACGTAAAATTATATCCTTTGCATTGTAGCCCAAGAGCAATTTGTCCCGCGACAGTATTGTGAGTAGATTGTATAAAAGAAGTTGGCGTTAAAAACTGTTCGTTATTATCTAAAATGGCTTTCAAAAACTTTTCAGAATCTTCCAAACATCCCAATCCGGTTCCGGTTATAATGGCATCGGGAACCTCAAGATTGGCTTCTTTTAAGGCTTGTGTGGATGTAAAGATTCCCATTTTTACACCTTTTGCCATTCTTCTGATGAAAGAAGGCGAAATAACTTCGGTATAAGAAGGTTGCTTCGCATTCAACACTGTTTCTGTAGTGTTGATTTCAATTTCTGATAAAAAATTGGAATCCACTGTTTTTTGAGCAGAAATGCATCCTATTCCGTTGATATAACTCTTTTTCATTTACTTTTAGAAAATAGAACGGTTGAACAATTTCCTCCAAAACCAAACGAATTCGACAGCACATGGTTGATGTTTTTTTCTTTCAATGTGGTTTGTGGAATCAAATTAAACTCTTCCATTGGTTTTTTAAAATTCATATTCTGAAAAACCAAATTATGTTGCAAAGCCAACACACTATAAACTGCTTCAATGGCAGCAGCAGCAGCTAATGTATGACCTGTAAATGCTTTTGTGGAGCTAAAATCGGGCACACTATCTTTAAAAATTCTCAAAATAGCTCTACCTTCAGACAAGTCGTTGTTGGGTGTGGCAGTTCCGTGAGCGTTGATGTAATCAATATCTTCGGGTTGAAGATTGGCTAATTTGAAAGCCTTTTGCATGGCCAAGAAAGCTCCTTCACCATTTTCTGAGGAAGCTGTTTGATGAAAAGCATCGTTGGCATTTCCAAAACCGCTGACATAAGCCAATACTTTTTTATTGTTTTTTTGAACAATTTCATCGGATTCTAACACTAAAAAAGCAGCTGCTTCACCGAGATTTAAACCTTTTCGGTCGTTATCAAAAGGTGTGTTGTATGTATCGGATAAAATCATCAACGTTTTAAATCCATTGATGGTGAATTTCGCCAAAGCATCGGTTCCGCCCACAATCACTCGGTCTAATTGCCCGGATTGAATTAATCTGCAACCTAACATAATGGCGTTGGCAGCAGAAGAACAAGCAGTACTAACAGTTGTTACCATTCCTTTCAGACCAATATAATCGGCTATTTGATGAGAAGAATCGCCTGCATCATGACTATTGAGGAATCGTCTCGTTGATTCATCTTTAAAATATTCATAAAAATATTTTTCGTTCAAATCCATTCCGCCTACACTTGTGGCAGAAATAAAACCGCTACGGCAATCGTTTATGTTGCTAATGTTGGCATTTTCAATGGCTTCGCAAACAGCAATTGCACCTAATAAAGTTGTTCTGGAAAAATTGTTGTCTTCAGACAAATTGAGTTTTTGAGCTAATTGTTGGTTGGTTAATTTAATTTCACCCACCTTAATTACCTCTTTGTGAATTGTTTCTAAATTTTCAATAGTAGAAATACCGATTTTACCGCTTTTTAACGATTGAAAGTTTTCTTCAACAGAATTTCCTATTGAAGAAATGATTCCCATTCCGGTTATTGCAACTCTTTTATTCATTAACAATTATTTATTTTGTACGATTTGCAGCGATGTAATTAGCCATTGTTTCAACCGATTGAAAGATGGTTTTTCCTTCTTTTGGATCGGTTAATTTAATACCGTAATCTTTGTCTAACAAAACGATTAATTCGAGAGCATCGATTGAATCTAAACCAATTCCGTCTCCAAACAATGTTTCGTTGTCATCAAATTCTTCAACAGAAATGTGTTCTAAATTTAATGCTGCAATAATTTTTGCTTTTAATTCTTGCTTTAATGCTTCCATATTATTATTTGTTCTTTGTTTTATTATTCTACTAAAAATAGTTTTGCCAAATACTTTTCTTCAAAATATTCTACCCATCCGCAAAGCACTTTTGTTGCTTTTTTACTTTGTAAAAGTGATTTGGCATATTGCGTCAAAAATACTTCATTATTTTCTTCAAAAACAAAAAAAGCATTTTCAGATTTTAACTGATGTTTAATACTTATTTCTCCTACACAAATGTTTGGTAACGTGTAAACAAAAACGGCAGGACTTGGAAAATAATTTCCCTTGTCATCAATGGAATGCTGGTACTTTACATCGGTGTCTAAACTAGATGATTGGTTAGCAAAAACCAAAGCAATATTGTTTTCTGATTCGGCAACTATTTGTTCACTTAAAACCATTTCTGATGCTAAAAATGCTAATTTACTCAAATTGTCCATTTTAAAAAATTTTGGATAATTTATTCCGAAATTTTTATAAGCAGACTTAGCAAATTCTGCAAACGAAACCTCGTCTGAATCAAACACTTTTTCATCATTGATAAAAATTGCATTTGCTTCAATTTTGCAGGAAGTTGTTATGGTAAATTTACGTTCCAAATTAGTTTATCTTTTCAAAAATTACAGCTGTATTGCACCCTCCAAAACCGGAAGCAGTTTTTAAAAAATAATTGATTTCACAATTTTTATTCTCTTTAATCACAGCAATAGATTGGGTTGTTCCGTCATTCTGAAATCCTTTTGATACAATCAATTGGTTTCGTTTGGCACTTTCTATCGCGATAACTGTTTCCAACAAACCGGAAGCTCCCAACGTGTGACCGTAAAATCCTTTGAGGCTGTTTACCGGAACGTTTTGCAAATGTAATCTATTGAATGCAATTGCTTCCATTTCATCATTGTATAAAGTAGCTGTTCCGTGTGCGGAAATATAATCGATTTCTTTTGATGTAATATTAGCTTCCGTTAGTGCACTTTCAATACTTCTGAATAATCCTTCGCCGGTTCTTGATGGCCCGGAAATGTGATTGGCATCGTTTATTGCTCCATCACCACATATCTTTATATCATTTGAAACAATTTTATCTTTATCTGAAGTTATATAAACTGCTGCAGTTGCCTCACCTAAAGTAACTCCATTTCGTTCTGAATCATACGGCTTACAAGGTAATTCACTCATGGCTTGAAATGAACTGAATCCGGATAACACAAATTCTGAAACCTCATCACCCGCCAAAATAAAAGCATCGTCATAAACACCTACTTGAATCATTCGTTTAGCGACTGCAATTGCCAAAACTCCTGAAACGCAGGCATTTGAAAGCACAATGGGTTCGGTTGTAAAACCAAATAATGAGCTTATTTTTTTAGCTAAGAAAGCCAATTGAGCTTCTTTTACCGGATTTGATTCTAATTCTAACGAACTGATATTTCCTTTTGTAGTTGAAAAAACAAAAGCTGTTCGGTTTGAAATTTGATGTTTTTCAACCAAAGGCAATAAAGCCAACAGCAACATTTTTTCTAATTTGGTAAATTTTTTATCTGAAATAGAAAATGGAAAAACAGTTTTATTGAAAACCTCATCCAATTGAGCAGTTGAAATAATAGAAGCGTAAAATTGTTCTAAATTTCCAACATTTTTGTGGAGTTGAATTCCGCTATTACCTTTTTGAAGTGCATCCCAATTGGAATAGACGTCAAAACCTAACGGAGTGATGCAATTGGTTTGGGTGATATAGACACTTTTATTGTTCATCAAAAAATTATTTTAAAAGCCCGACTTTTCGTTTCCATTCTTCATAAAATGGAGGATTGTTTAACGATAAATTTCCGTTTACATCCACAAAAACCTGAATTGTTTCGCCGGTACAGGCAATTTCATTATTGGCATCAAAAATTTTATATCTAAAAATCATTTTAGCTGCCGGAGTGTCAACAATAGTAGTTTCAATTCTGGCAACATCGCCGTAACGTAAAGAAAGCTTGTGCTCACAAACCGATTTTACAATTGGTGTTGTAAAGCCATATTTATGCACATCGAGATAGGAAATTCCGTGTTCGCGACCAAAGGCTTCTCTCCCATCTTCAAAATAAGTGATGTAATAGCCATGCCAAACAATTCCGAGCGGATCGGTTTCATTAAATCGCACCCTGATATCTTTGGAAATAGTTAGCTGCGAAGCTTCATCATACTGCTCTTTTCTTTTTGTCATAAACGATTGCAATGGTTACTGTGATTATAAAAAACAAAAGTAATAAACTTATTTCGGGCAAAATTTCTAAAACACCGCCATTTCGGAGTAAAACATCATAAAATGCATTCAATCCCCAGTTCATTGGTGAAATATGTGCGATGAATTGCATCACTTTTGGCATAGCAAAAACAGGAATCCACACGCCGCCCATCGCTGCTAAAATCACCACCGAAGTTGCTCCGAATGGGGCAGATTGTTCTTGTGTTTTGGCTAATGTTCCCAATAAAATTCCGAAACCAACTGCTGCTAATCCGGCAAAAATGGCTACGATACTCATTAAAAATAATTTTCCGCTTACGTCAAGAGCAGGTAAGCCGATGTGTGGAAAAAGATAAATTCCAACAGTAACCATCAAATAGAATTGAATCATACATATTACCAAATAAGTTGCTGTTTTTCCGGCAATAACCACGGCATAAGGAACAGGATTGGTAATTAAACGAACGAGTGTTCCTTGGCTTTTTTCCTTAACAATATTGATGGACAGCGGCACAACGATGAAAAAAATGGCAAACAATGTCCAAGCCGGCACATTATGCTGAACCGAATTGGGTAAAATTTCTTTGTTATCTATAGTTGGTACAATTTCTTTAAATGAAATAAAACTCTCTTGTTCAAAAACGGGTTCGTCGCCTTCGCCTAATTGTTCTTGAAAAGTGGTGTAAATAGAGCTTGTTTCAATTTGAGAAATCATTCGGTCAATGGCATTTTTTACTCCATTCTTAAACGACAATTGCGTTGCGGGGTCAAAATATAACTTTATTTCTTTGGGTTCTATTTTCTGATTTTCAACTTCGGAAGAAATGGAATCAGTTAACCCAAACGAGCTAACAATTCGATCCACATTTTGATTTACTTTTAATTGCAAATCGGAACTTAATTTTTCCGGAATTATAATTGCCAACTGATATTTTCCTTTAAAAACGGCTTCTTGAGCTACTTCTTCCGTAATATCTTTACCGTTTAATTGGGTTAGCACTTCAAACGAACCACTTTCATTCAAGTTTTGACGAACTGTTTTTGAAATTGTATCGTTATCATTATCCACTAACAAAATTGGAATTTTTACATCAGACATCGATTTATAAGTACCATCTTGAATGAGTGTGATGGTGATGATAAGAATGAGTGGCATTACAAAAAGTATCACCAAACCACCAAAATCTCTTTTGAGTAGCAGCGTTTCTTTGTAAACCGACATGAAAAACTTATATAACATCGCGAAGTTCTTTTCCGGTTAATGAAATAAAAACATCTTCTAAATTCGATGCTTTTTCTGTTTCTGCAATCAATTGTTTTGGCGTTCCTTGAGCAAAGATTTTACCTCTGTCGATAATGGCAATTTGCGTGCAAAAATCTTGAGCTTCAACTAAATGATGAGAAGTGTAGATTATGGTTGTTCCTTTGGAATTGAGTTCTTTCAAATAATCAATAATTACATTTTTCGATTGAACATCTACTCCAACGGTTGGTTCGTCTAAAAATAAAATTAACGGATTGTGCAAAATTCCGGCGATCAGGTTGACACGCCTTTTCATTCCGCCTGAAAATGTTTCTACTTTTTTATCGGCAAACTTCAATAAACCTAAATGATCCAACGATTGTTCAACTTTTGACTTTAATTCTTTTCCTGTTAAACCATACATGCTTCCAAAATACAACAAATTTTCTCTTGCTGTCAGGGTTGGATATAATGCATATTCTTGTGGAACAACGCCCATTAATTTTTTAATTTCTGTTGCGTTTTTTTGATAGGATAATTCGTTGATGGAAAATTTCCCTGAAGTAGGTTTGATTAATCCGCAAAGAATAGAAAGTAACGTTGTTTTTCCGGCTCCGTTTGGCCCCAATAATCCGAAGATTTCCTTTTCTTCAATAACTAAATTTAGATTATTTATTGAAAAATCATCGGCATCTTTATACTTTTTAAAAAGTTGTTCGATATGAATTATGGGTTTTTTCATGAAAGCTTAAATTGCTTTTTTGAGCATTTTAAAGAAATTTTCTTCTAAATCGGCAATGTGCAAAAGTTCTTTTGAAAGGCTATTATAAACATCAGTTTGGCTACTTCTGTTTTTATAAACACGGGAAGCATTTACAGCAAAATCTCTCCATAAATCCCCAATTCTGGTCATTTCTTTGGAAAGTTCATACAATTTTTCATTTTTTAGAATTGGAGCGGCTTCTTGTAAAAAAGCAGCATAAATAAAACGAAACCCTCCGCCTCCGGTGCCAATTTCTTCTTGCATGCGAACCATTTGAGCAAGGTAATGGTTGGCTATTTTATTTCCTTTTTTATCGGCCCATTTCGGAATACTTCTGGCGACCATTCTAATTCCTTTTACACCCACAATTGGAATTGGTGCTAACATTTCCCGGCAGGTATTTTTGATTCCTTTTTTAATGGCTCCCTCCCAATCAATTTCTGTGGGAATATGAATCGGATAATACATTTGACCTTTTGGAGCTAACGCACCTTTGGCAAAACGAACTTTTTCCAGTTCAGCTTCTGTTAAGGTCGTAACGGTTTCCATTACAGGATCACTAATTAAAAAATGATTGTCCTTTTTGCCGTAAACCACCAAATTGTGAGCATTGAAATGAAAGCGATATTCATCCGGGAAATAAGTTAAGTTATAAACACCTACTTGAAGTCCGGTAGGAATATTGTTTCTTAAATTTTCTTCTAATGCAATTTGAGCACTTTTTTCGTTTGAAAATTTAATTCGCTTTACTTTAATACCGAGTCTTTTTGCAGCTCTGTTAAAAATAAAACCAGGCATTGGTCTGTAACTAATTGCCGGAGCATGATTGACTTTTAAGATTGGAAGGTAGAAAAACAAGATTCCGGAACCAATTCCAAAAACCATTGGTTCGCTAATATTAATTCCTTGATGCTTCAAGAGATTGGAAGCAACACCATTTTCGCAATGAGCGGATTGATGATGAATAAAATTTGTTTCCATTATTCTCCTTTAAAATTTTTTAGCTCTTCGACAGAAATCTCAAAAGCTTCGGCATATTTTGATAAGACTTTATTGCTTAATTTTTTAAAAACGGATGGTTTTCTGTGTCTTTTTATTCTCCAAATCCACATTCCCACATAGGAAGATAATACAACCCAATCCATTTTATGCACTTCCATGAAGTAAACAATTGGACTTGAAATACCATTTTTCACATCTTCTTTTGCTTTTTCAATCCGTTCGTTTATATCTTGAAGAGAATTTTGCAATGCAATGGTTTTGGGTTCCCAACCAGTGCTTAAAGCAGTGGTATAGTTGCCATTTTCATCGGTTGCATAACACAATTCTTTGATGTTATTTTTGGACAAATTGCCCTTATCCTGAGGTACTTCTTCCTTTTTCATTAATTCGTTTTCTGGATATAGAGGTTTAACTCGGCTTCAAAAAGTAATTCGGTTTCAAAATAAGTGGTACATTTCATACTACATATTTTGTATTCATCGGCATCAAATCTGGAAATTAAACTTGCTTTTGTTTGAATTGTATTCCCAACTTGTGGTAAGGAATCAACTTGCAATTTTTTTATTCCGCTGATAAAACCAACTACACTTACATCTTCTTTTTCATTGTGATTATCATCAATAAAATAGGATTTTGCTACAATAGATGAGCAGGTTTGAGCCGCATTTTCAATTAATCCTATTTCTGAAAAAAAAGAATTTTCAACAAAAAGATTATCATTTTTAATTTCAAAAACAGTCACAACCTCATCTTCATTAAACTCAACAATATAATCAACCATTAACATCGGAGCACGATGCGGCAGATAATTTTGTATTTCGATTAAATTTTCCAGAGGCTGCATATTTTAATTTGCTAAAACAGTTTTCATTTGTCCTTTGGCAATTTCAACACTGTTTAATTTAGATGAAATATCTACCAAAGTTACACCCATAAATTCATGAAGAACCGTTACAACTGTTTCAATTTCATCATTTAATTTGGGCAAATGATTGATTTCGATGCTTTTTATTGAACCGATATAGCCCACCGGAGCAGGTTGTTTTTTCAAATAAAACTGATATCCTGTGTATAAAGCTACTGATTGAGCCATGTGTTCAATTAAACCTGATTCTTGAAAAACTTCATCTTTTACAAAAATGTTATTTTCAGGAACTGTCAAGCCTACGACAATTTCATTTTCCTTAAAATCAATCAGCTTATCAACCATGACGAATGGAAATTTTTGCGGAATTAAATTTTCCACAAAGTTTTTATCTAAAATTGGTAAAACTACATTTTCCATTTAGCAAACAGTTAAATAGGCATAAGCATATGAAAAACGACCACTCTCAGGAACTGAAAGCAATAATTTATCTCCTTTTTTCAATTTTCCGGAATTCATGATTTCTTCCACCATCAAATAAATAGAAGCAGAACCAACATTTCCTACATCTTTTAAATTCATAAACCATTTTTCCATCGGAATTTCTATTCCTTTTTCAGCTAATGATTTTGCCAATTTATCTACAAAATAATGCGAAGAAACATGTGGAAGAAAATAGGTTATTTCGTCCGGATTTATATTGTTTTTGTCCAAAGCAGCTTTCATACTTTCTGCTCCTTTTTCCAAAATATATTTGTCTAATAATTTCACATCTTGTTTGATGGCAAAAATCGATTGTTCTAACCATTCGTTTGAATGAAAATCACTCCATGGTTTGATTTCGCCATTTTCTAATTTATCACCCCCGGCATACATACAAGCTTCTAATTCGTGAGCATAGGAGAAAGCTTCCATCCATTCAATTTTTAACGGATTTTCGCCTTTTGGCTTATTTTCCAATAAAAAAGCAGCGGCTCCATCGGACAACATCCAACGAAGAAAATCTTTTTTGAATGCTAAAATTGGATGTTCTTCAATGCTCTGTTCATGCACAATTTCTGCTTCATATTTATCGGCAAGCAACCACGTTGAAACTCTTTCTGAACCTGTGCAAACCGCATTTTTTGAATTTCCGGATTTAACTGAAAGGAAACCAAACTTTAATGAATTCATTCCGGCATTACATACACCTGAAGATGAATTCAATTCTACCGATTTATTTTTCATCAAACCGTGAACCATTGCCGCATGAGATGGTAATAAGTTATCGGGAGTAGATGTTCCGCAAGAAAGCACTTCTACATCTGTTGATTTAAATGAATCATCATACAGTGTTTCTATTGCCAAATTAGTTAATTCTGCATTGGTGTGTGTTGGAACACTATTTTCGTCTAACGCATAATATCTTGAGACGATTCCGTTTTTACGAAGAATAATTTTTCGTGCTTTTGAAGCGGAATTATTAATTAAACCTAAAAAAGATTCCATTTCATCATTAGAAACAGCTTTGTTTGGCAAAAATTTTCCAGATTTTGTTATGTAAACTTCAAACATATATTCAGTTGGCAGATTAAACTCCTTTATAGTAAGTTTTTTCTTTCTTAATTTGGTTAGTTTTAAAAGGAATTGAAAAAAGGTGCAATATATATACAATTGGCGAAATTATCCATATCGCTATGAACAAATATAGGTTAAAGAATTTTAACCATGTTGGTCTTGAATCCGTTTTTTTTATGATAAAATTTGCCCATTTGGTAAACATTTTGTTGGCTTTTTTATCCATTTCTATTAAAAAAGGTCTAATTTCTACAGCATTATTGGCGACTAATTCATCTTGAAGAGAATCAAATTGATTAATTTTTAAATGTTTTACGATGATTTCACCAAATTTAGATGAATTAGAAATTTCTTCATCAGCCACTCCCGGTTTTGGAAAAAAACCTAAATATTTTGTTTGTTTTCCTGTAAACATCCAATGTACGATGGTGATTACACTAATATGGTTAATATGTCTGTCTACCAAAGCAATATTTCCCACTAATTTAGCATTCGTTTTTTTAAGGATATTTTTCATTTTTTCCTGAGCCATTATCCACATATTTCTTGCACCAATTACAGTAACAACCGGGGTATCTTTTATAATTTTCTGACCAAAATCACTTTTTAAAAATGAATTAATTGGAACAGAAGGTGTTAGGTACCACACCTGATAAGCCAAAATAACCAAATCATATTTTTTGCCTAAAATCTCTTGTGAAGGCTTATGAATTGGTGCCGGAATTTGCAAAAATGATTCAGGAAATGCATCAAAAAAATCAGCTTTTGGCCAAGGAAAAGGAAAAGGTTTTTCCATTTCAATGTTATAAAAAGTAACCGAAATCTCCTCGTCATTCAAGAGTGGTTTGGCTATATTTTGGGCAATTTTTTCTAATTGTCCTGATTGAGTGTAATAGATTACAATAACGTTTTTCATTACTTCATTGTTCCTTTCGTTGGTTTTTAAAGATATTAAAAAAAATAAATAAATTCTATTGAATTTTTACTTCTTTAAAAGTTCTGATTTTATCTTCTCTTTTTGCCAAGACATACTCATTCCAAGTAGAAGAATCTTCTGCATCAAAAATGGTTATCTTTTGCGATTCATCATCAATAAGAAAATCGGTTGATTTACAATTTAATATCCTTGCAGCAGCTTCCAAACCGGAATAACTTGCACCTGTTACACCGTGCGATAAAGTACTAGCTCCACACAAATAGAGATTTTCGAATTCTGTTTGATTTTTATAAGCAAAAGGACCAATTTGACGCAATGTTTTTTCAGTTCCATAAACGTTTCCTCTAGTGCTGTTGATGTAAAATTGGTTTGTTTTAGGAGTTCCCAATTCGGCTTGAACAATATTTTGTCGTACGGGCGGAATTAATTTTTCGACAGTATTTAGGAATTTTTCGATGATTTTGTTCTTGAATTCTTCGTATTCTGGTGTGTGATACTCTTCTTGGTTGAATTTCTTAAAACTGTCAAAATCAACGTACGTTACAATTTCAAAATTATGATATCTTCCATTAAAACTAACCGGATCTTTGAGTGTTGTGCAACTCATAAAAAGAGCAGGAAATTCTTCGCCTTCGGTAATGTTTCCTTTAGTAAGCACATCAAAATGTCCGTCGATGTCTTCATTTTTGAATTTCCAGATATTTCCGGAATCAATGCCAAAAATAGTAACATCAATATCTACCGTTAAAAACAAAATCAATGAAGTTACAGAATAGCGAGTTTTATCAAGTCTTTTGAGTAATTTTTCACTGCAATTTTCTTTTCCGATAAATTTTAAAAAAGTAGTCGATGGATCTGCATTTGAAATGATATTTTTAGCATAAAAACGTTTTCCATCTTGCAATTCTACACCTATTGCTTTTTTATTTTCGAGTAAAATTTTGCTGACTTTTTGCTTTGTTTTAATTACTCCTTCAAAACTTTTAATTTTGGTTGTCATGGCTTTGACTATTCCGCCGCCGCCGCCCATTGGATAATAACCTCCTTCAAAATAATGATTCATTACTGAACAATGAACAGGAAAACTGGCTCTGTTTGGAGGAAGTCCGTGATCGCCACATTGAGCATTTAAAATTGCTTTAACCATCGGATCTTTGATGTGCCAACCAATCACTCTTTTTAGTGAAAATAAAGCAAATTTTCCAAAATGTTTCGTGCGAAAAGGAACAGTTATTTTTTGCCAAAGTCCCTTTAATTTCGGGATTAACTGAAGTTCGTAATTTACTTTTTCAATTAACGAAAGGTATTCTTTGATATTTTTTGCTTCGTGCGGAAATTCAGAAGCGAGTTTATTTTTAAGATTTTCGATGCCGGCAGGATAATCAAATCGATAATCTCCAATGTGGCAATGATCATAACCCCTTTTATTCATTCTGAAAAAAATCAGGTCATTGGCAATGCCTAAACTTTTATAGAGTTGGTTGGTTGATTGACCTTCTGCTAACAAGCCAATATAATGAACTCCCGGGCTAAAACGTTGACCGTTTAAGGTAAAACTATGGCACCAACCACCGGGAACATCGTGTTGTTCTAACACTAAAACTTTCTGACCGGCTCTTGCTAAACAAAGAGCGGTAGTTAATCCGCCGGCTCCTGAACCAATAATGATTGAATCAAATTCTTCCATACACGTTGTGGGTCGTTAGCTAAAGAGAAATCTGATTAGCTATCATTATTTAGTTAGTTTTTATATCATCCCAAAAATCAAAATAATTGAACCATTGTAATGGATACTTTTTTAGCATATATTCCACGCTTTCAATGTATGTTTTGAGCAATCCTTTCTCGTCTCGGTATTTTGTATGTGCTTCTCTAGCATAAAGGTGATAATGCAGGTTATTTTCTTTCATTACATAAACAAATACCACAGGAACTTTCAATCTGGATGCGATTAAAAACGGTCCTGCCGGAAAATTTGCTTCTTTGCCAAGAATTTCTTCTGTTAAGCATTTCGTTCCTTGAAAATAACGATCGCCTGTAAAACAAATTAACTCATTGTTTGCTAAAGCATTATTAATATCAAAGATATGCGACATATCTTCTTTTACAAATATAAATTTTATGAAAGATTTTTGAGCTATACTATCCAAGTATTCTTTGATGATGGTGTGTTCTAAGTCAGTAGTAACGAGATTTATTTGACAATCTAAATCAATGTCTGCAAAAAAATGTTCGGCTATTTCAAAATTTCCGATGTGAGCACTGATAAGCACACCGCCTTTTTTTTGAGCTAAAAGATCTTTGAGCACATCAATCCCATCAAATTCGTAGGTAAATCGATGACGAAGTCCAACAGAAATAGCAGTTTTATCAATTATAGTTTGTCCAAAAGTGAAATAGCTTTTATAAACAGCAATTTTGGTTTTAAAATTTGAATATCCTAATCTATTTTTAAAGTAATAACCAATGGCCTGATTGCTTTTCTTTAGAAATAAAAAATAGTAAGAAGCTACGAAATAAAGCACAAAATATGATGCTTTGATTCCTAACTTCTTTATACAAAAAACAAAAATTTTATAACCCAGTAGTGTTCCTCTCGATTTTCCGTCCCACTTGCTCATGACGGTTATACTTTTTCTTTTACTTTAATCTTATTTTCAATTAAATCATAAAAGTTTTGAAAGGTAGCTATTCCCACAAAGTCTGCTTCACCTAGCTTTACACCAAAATTAGATTCGATTGTAACAACCAAATCAACATAATCCAAACTATCTAATCCAAGTGTGTCTTTTAAATTAGCTTCTGGAGAAATTGTATCTCCATCTACCTCAAACTCCTCTACTAAGAAACCATTGATAGTTTCAATAATATCTGCTTTATTCATTTTTTAAAATTATACTTTTTTAACTACAAGTGCTGAATTTGTTCCTCCAAATCCGAAGGAATTCGACAAAAATATATTAATTTTTGAATTTATTGTACTTTTAACAATATTTAATTTTGCAGAATCTTCATCGGGATTTTCAAAATTGATGTTTGGAGCAATAAAAGAGTGTTGCATCATGAGGATAGAATAAATTACTTCACTCGCTCCGGCCATCCAGCATTCGTGGCCTGTCATTGATTTTGTAGAACTTACAGGAGTATTATTTTCTCCAAAAATTTCAAAAATTGCTTTGGCTTCATTACCGTCTCCAACAGGAGTTGAAGTGGCGTGAGCATTGATATAATCTATTTGATCGGGTGTAACGTTTGCTTGTTCCATCGCACGTTTCATAGCTGTGGAAGGTCCATCAACATTGGGAGTTGAAATATGACCTCCATTAGAAGAAAATCCGTAACCGATTACTTCGGCAATGATTGGAGCTCCTCGTTTTACGGCCGATTCATAGCTTTCTAAAATTAAAGTTGCCCCGCCACCGCTTGGTACTAATCCATCGCGAGAAGCGTCAAATGGTCTGGATGCTTTGGATGGATTTGCTTCGTCAAGAGAAAAAACACCTAATCCATCAAAACTCGACATGGCATATTTGTTTATTTCTTGAGCTCCACCGCAAATAATGGTGTCTTGTAAACCACTTTTTATCAAATGATAACCCAATCCGATTGAATGCGAACCACTTGCACAAGCTGCACTTACGGTTAAATTGATTCCTCGTAATCTGAAAATCGTAGATAAATTCATCGTTACGGTAGAATTCATCGATTTAAAAATTGCCCCTGAACCAATTAAAGTTGTATCTTTTTTCTCTCGAATTATATCGGTTGCTTCAATGATTGCCATTGAAACACTATCGTTTCCGTAGAGAATTCCTACTTCGTTTGAGTCAAAAAAACTGTCGTCAATGTTTGCATTTCGCAACGCTTCGATGGTAGCCATGTAGGCATATTCGGTTTCTTCTCCAATGCTGATTCGTTGTCTTCGGGTGAGCAAAGCTTTCAAGTCTGGTCTTGGCACTTTTCCGGTTAAGGCAGAACGAAATCCAAAATCTTTTCTTTCTTGGTCAAAAACAATTCCTGATTTACCTTCATAGAGTGATTGTTTCACCTCGTCTAACGAAGTTCCAATGCAGGAATAAATTCCCATTCCGGTAATAACTACTCTTCTATCCATTCTTATTTTAGTTAAGAATATATCCCACCATTAATATTAATTACTTCCCCTGTAATGTATCCTGCTTTTTTGGAAACTAAAAAACTCACTAAATCGGCCACTTCTTCTGCTTCACCGAAACGATTGGCTGGAACTAGTTTTATTAATTCACTTTCATCAAGCGAACTAGTCATGTCTGTACGGATGAATCCAGGAGCTACTGCGTTTACGGTGATATTTCGTTTAGCAACTTCTTGAGCCAATGCTTTTGTAGCTGCAACGATTGCACCTTTTGCTGCAGAATAATTGGTTTGACCGGCAGTTCCTTTTACACCGGAAACTGATGCCATATTTACAATTCGACCATATTTATTACGAAGCATTTTTTGGATAAAGAAGTTTGTAACATTGAAAAAACCGTTCAAACTAGTATTTACCACATTGCTCCAATCGTCGTGTGTCATCCACATAAAAAGACCATCTTTTGTGATTCCGGCATTGTTTACGATAACTTCTACGATAGCTTCAGGATTTTTTTCCTGCCAATCTGATAAAGCAGCGGTAACTGCTTGAGCATCGGAAACATTAAATTGAATAATTTCTCCGGTTGCTCCTTTGTTGATTACTTCCTGAAGCGTTTTTTCGGCAGCTTCTTTATTACTTTGGTAATTGATAAGGATGTGGTAATTACTTTCTTCGGCTAATTTTTGACAAATAGCACTCCCAATTCCTCTTGAACCACCGGTTATTAATGCACACTTCATACTATAATTATACTTTTTTATTCTTATTTTATTTTTGAAAAAGTTCGGCGTTATCAAAATATTGATTTCCTAAAATTGAACCATCCGGTTTAAGAAAACACCATTTTTTGTTTGCTTTTACCCGTGCCAAACCGTTTACGAATCCCTTGTCTTCACTATTAAACATACTAAATCCAACGGCAGTAATTTGATAATTTGTTGGAATTACTAATTTTCCATTTGCATCAATAAAACCCCAATCTTTTGATTTTACGGCCGCTAAACCATCGGCAGAAAAAACTTCGGCATCATCATACATCGGTAGAACAACAAACTCACCTTTGGTATTGATATAACCCCATTTTTTCCCTTCTAAAACAGGAGCTAATGATTTAGAAAAAGCCCTTACTTTCTCAAATTTTGGTTCGATTGCCCAATTGCCATTTAAATCGATAAAGCCCATTTTTTTATTTTTTCTGGCATAGGTTAAATCTTCTGAATGGAAATCCCAAATTTTATCGGCTCCTTCCACTTGTTTGAATGCATTTGCTTTTACTAATCCAAACGCTTCGCCTTTTCTGGCCCAAGTTGTATTTTTATAATAATTCCCAATTTCATCATATTCTGTATTCACAACTTCTTTTCCGGATTTATCAATAATTCCCCATTTGTCGTTGTTTTTCACACGTGCGTAGTTTCCTTCAAAAGATTTAATCACTTGGTATTTTGGTTGTAAAATCACTTCTCCTTTTGGATTAATCAAACCTATATTTTCTCCTTGACGAATGAATGCTACTCCATCTTCAAAATCATATAATTTTTCGGATACCGGCATTTGCATTTCTTTTCCGGTTTTATCGATGTAGAACCATCTTTTTTCTTTTTCAACCAAACACAAACCACTGTTAAAATACTTTACTTTTGTGAAAGTAGCCGGAATTACCCAATCTCCTTTTGAATTGATAAATCCCCAATTCCCGTTGTCTAAAGCGGCAGCCAATCCATCTGAAAAATTTTTGGCGTCTTTAAATTTTGGTAATATAGCATATTCTCCGGTTTTGGAAATATAACCGAATTTGTCACCTTGTTTTACTAAGGCAAATTCTTGTGCTGTTACGAACTGAACAAACAACACTACTAAAAGAGTAAGCTTTTTCATGTTTATAAATGTTTTGGTTAGTACTAACTTATATTGACATTAAATATTCTTTCACTTTTTGAATGTACGGATACATCACTTGATCTTCCTTGAATTCCGGTATAATTGAACGCACATCATCATATAATTTCTTTGTAATTGAAGAAACTTTATCATCATATCCTAACGCATCAATAGCTTGAACAATCGTTATTGTTTCGATGGCTAACACTTCAAATGCATTTTCAATTACTTTGCCAGTAATCACTGCTGCATTGGTTCCCATACTAACAATATCCTGATTATCATTATTATTAGGAATACTGTGCACATACATTGGATTAGACAACATTTGGTTTTCTGCTGTTGTTGATGTGGCTGTAAATTGAACTCCCTGCATTCCGAAATTGAAGCCTAAGGTACCTAAATTTACGAAAGGAGGCAAAATTTCGTTTAATTTTGAATTCAAAAGATAATTTAATTGTCTCTCAGATAACATGGTTAATTTTGTGATTACCAATTTCAACTTGTCCATTTCAAGTGAAATATAGTCGCCATGAAAATTACCACCATGATAAACGTGTTTGTTTTTTACATCAACAATCGGGTTGTCGTTGGCAGAATTTATTTCTTTTTCTAACACCGAAGCTACTGATTTTACAGTATCTAAAACCGGACCTAAAATTTGCGGCACACAACGTAATGAATAATATTCTTGTACTTTTTCTTTAAAAACATCTTCATTATTTTCACCCGAATACAAATGATCTTCTCTTTTTCGGATGAGCTGGCTATCGTTTAGATTATTTCGCATTATTTTGGCGATTTCCTGTTGACCAAAATGAAGTTTAGTTTCATTTAATTCAGCAGACAAATGATCGTCATACGCAGAAACAATTTCATTAATGGCACACGAACATTTTACAGCCCAATCGATTAATTTTTGAGCATGAAAAACATTTACAACGCCAATTCCTGTCATCACCGAAGTTCCGTTCATTAAAGCTAAACCTTCACGGATTTCAACTTGAATAGGTTGAAGATTTTCAATTTTAAAAACCTCTTGCGTTGCCATTCTTTCACCTTTGTAAAACACTTCACCTTCACCAATTAAAACCAAAGCTAAATGAGCTAGTTGTACTAAATCTCCACTGGCTCCTACCCCACCATGTTCAAAAATTAAGGGTGTAATATCGCGGTTTATAAATTCTTTCATTAAATGAATAACCGATGGATGAACACCTGAATTCCCTAATGAAAGTGTATTTAGTCTGGCTAAAATAGCTGATTTTACAAAGAATGGATTTAATGGTTTTCCCGTTCCTGAGGAATGGCTTCTAATCAAATTATATTGTAATTGAATTTGATCTTCTTTTTTAATACGGTATTGAGCCATTGGACCAAAGCCAGTATTTACGCCATAAATCACTTTATTTTGAGCAAACTCTTTTAAAAAACTATAACTTTCTTTTACTCTTTCTAAAACTTTATCACTTATTTCTGCTTTATCATTTTTAAAAACGATTGACACAAATTGTTCCAAGTCTAAATACTCTCCAATGACACTCATTATAGTTATTTTTGTTTACTAATTTTTTTATGAATTTATTTTTAATTTAATGGGAATGTAATTACATTTGAACGGCAAAGATACTATATTCTAAAATACAAAAAAAAGAAATAATGACAACAGAATCAGTGGATGTTTTGGTAATTGGAGCTGGACCATCCGGGTGTGTTTCAGCATCTTATTTACACAATAATGGTGTTTCGGTAAAAGTTGTTGAAAAAACAAAATTTCCTCGACTTGTTGTTGGTGAGAGTTTGATTCCCAGAGTAATGGATCATTTTGATGAAGTTGGATTATTTCCTGCACTCGATGCCATGAATTTTGAGAAGAAATTAGGAGCTCGATTTATTCGTGGTGAAGAAATTTGTGTGTTTGATTTTAGTGATAAGTATTCCGAAGGTTGGGATTGGACATGGCAAGTGCCCAGAGCTGATTTTGACAATACATTGGCACAAGAAGTTATTAAAAAAGGTGTTGATCTAGAGTTTGAAAGTGAGGTAATCTCTTTATCTTTTGAAGGAAAAAATTCAACAACCGTTATAAAAGATAAAGACGGAAATTTAAAAGAAATAAAAGCAAAATTCATTATTGATTCAAGTGGTTACGGAAGGGTTTTGCCTCGATTGTTGGATCTGGATACTCCGTCGAAATTAGACCCTCATTCGTCTATTTTTACCCATGTGAAAGATGTGAATCGTCCGGAAGGCGAAGAAGGAACGTTGATTTCTTTTGATATTTTAGAAACAGAAGTTTGGTTATGGGTGATTCCGTTTTCGAATGGAAACACAAGTCTTGGTGTGGTTGGACCAACAACTTTTATCAATTCTTTATCAGATAAAAATAATGCTGAAGCATTGCGTAATGCCATTCAATTGTCTGATTATTACATCAAGCGTTTTGGTAATGTAGATTTTTTATTTGATCCCGTGAAGTTAGAAAACTATTCCCGTTCGGTAAAAAAAATGTATGGAGATGGTTTTGCATTAACAGGCAACAGTTCAGAATTTTTAGATCCGGTTTTCTCTTCCGGTGTTGCTTTTGCAACCGAATCAGGAATTTTGGCCGCCAAATTAATTCACAAAGAATTTAAAGGAGAAACCGTAGATTGGGAAACTGAATTTACCGGATATATGAAAAGTGGAATTGGTGTGTTTACCACTTATGTAAAAGAATGGTACACTGGTAATTTGCAAACTTTATTCTTCCATCAACCGGAAAATCCGGATGTGAAAAGAAAAATTTGTGCAGTTTTGGCCGGATATGTTTGGGATGAAAGCAATCCATTTGTTAAAAAGCATGACAATGTGATTAAAAATATGGCTCACATGATTAATATGGAGAAAGAAACTTAGAAGAATTTTATAAAACTAAAAAAGCCGTTGAAACAAAAATTTCAACGGCTTTTTCTTTTAGAATGCTATTACTTCTTTGTATGCTTTTTAATTCCTGCAGCTAATTCTTTTGCTAATTTTGCATATCCTTCAGAAATTCTGTAACCTGAGTTAAAGTCATATCCCATTGCTCCTTCACCGTGTGTTTTTTCATATTGAACTGAAACCAAAACATTGGAAGGATTTGCTGTTTCATAAACTGTAACAATTGCTGTAACATAAGCATCTCTTCGCACTACTCCAACATTAAATCCGGGAGAAATCCAAACTGTTTTAACACTCATGGTATATTTTGCACTCGACAAACCTTTTGCTACTTTAATCTCACCATCATCAAATCTTTTATTGAAAGATTCGATAAATTTTGGTTCATATCTTTCCTCTCTGTCGGCGAACCAAGACTTTCTAAATTCCTCATCAGTTCCTTTTTCTTCTCTTTTTTTCATTTTATCTGCCAAAAACTCTTCTTCTGTTTTGAATTTATCGACTTTGATATCTTTGTAATCAAACTCTAAATTGTATTCAGAAATTCCTTTTAGGCTTTTAAAATCACCCGATAAAACTTTAACTTTCTGTGCACTCACTGCACAAGAAATTAAAAAAATTGCAAAAAATACTACTTTTTTCATTGTTTATTTATTTTAGATTAAACATATTTATAGATTAATTCAATTCTACTTTAATCATTACATCTTCTTTATTCTTTTTATATGCTTCAAACATAAAAGCATTTTCAGAAACTTTGAAAACCCGGTTTGTTGAAAATTGATGTAATTTAAAATCTTCAACTTCTCTTGCATTTAATATTGATCCTTTTTTTAAAGTCCCATCAGAATCAGCAATTTTAACTGCCGTTAAATACCCTCCTTTTCCGTCCATATGTCTTTCAGGTGCCTTGTCTGTTGCAATTTCAATGTTTTTGATATTATCTAAAAACACAAGGTAATGATTGTTATTGGCAAAGAAATATTTATAAGACATTCCGGACTGACCTTGGGTTCCATATTGATTTTTTGGGATTTTTTTCATCCAATCTAATCCTCCTGCTTTATTAATTTTAGCAGCGAAGATATCTTGATAAAAATACCTGTAATATGTGTTTCCCTTTGAATTTGTGTAAGCAATAACAAAATCTTGTTCTCCAATCAAAACAACATTACCTTCTTTATCTACATTTAGATTTTTAAGTTTTAGGTCTTTAAATTTAGCTTCTTCTCCTTTTTCCTCTTTTTTCTCATTCTTTTTTACTGTTTTCTTGCTTTCAAACATATTTAAAAGTTCCAATGGAATATCATGATAAACTTCATCATATATCCCTCCAGTATTATTTATTTTAAAACTCATAATCCCATCCGAGTCATTTCTTTCTCCTTTTCCATTACTATAAAACCCACCACAAACTAAGAAATTATTTGGTGTATCAAAGATCCATAGTTTATTAATGAATTTTTCTTTATTTTCAAATTTAGTAATCTCAATTTTAGAAGTTCCTGCTTTAACAAAAAATAATTCTATGTGATAATTTGCTTCTTCGTCTTTCTTTTTCTTTTTATCCTTATTACTATCATCATGAAAGACTTTTGTAAGCAAATATAAATTCCCATCATTATCAAGATGATAATCTAAATTATCCATTCTTCTTTCGGTATATGGCATTTTCAATTCATTTCCAGAAGTTTTTACTAAATTTTCATCAAATGACATTAAACCAATTATATCATAACTATTAACGTCTCTTTTAACTTCTGGTTTCTTTCTATATTTAATCAAGATATTTTTTTTATCATGAGATAGTAAAAAAGGAAATTTGTCTTGTACAGAGAAACCCATTGATGTTCCTGTAACTTTACCTTTTACGTCAAACAACATTTTTGAAGAACCCACAAATTCTCCTTTTTCAAAATCTATTTCATTATAAAACAACTGCTCCTTTTCATTGTCACCATCCCATGAAGAATAGAAAAAATAAAATTTATTATTAATTTCAAGTATATCTTCAACTACAAAATTCTTAGGAAATTTCTTTTCATATAATTCTTCTTTTGCAAACGAAGGTTGATCTGTATTAAATTTTTGAATCAGCACCTCATCTTTATGTATTTTAACAGTCATTGCCTGATTACCTTTTGCAAAATAAAATTTCTTTGCAGCATCAAATACTTTATATGGCTGACTAACTTTATATGAATAATCCGCAGAAAGTTTCTTTTGTGAATAACTCAACATTGAGATAGTAATACAAAAAACAAGCAATAATTTTTTCATGAATAATGATTTACGTGGTTATTTAATTGAATTATTAAGAATTAATTGCATAAATACATTATTTAGTTGAATTATTGTGAATTTTATATGGAATATTTTCATAGATACAAATGAACTTTTTTTAATAAATTGAAAAACAATTACTTACACGAAAAAAGTTGTTCAATTTATTTGGCATGAAAGAAAAAAATATTGAGCTAATAAAAAACATGTTCTTTGATTTAGGATGGGATGTATTTTTTCTCCTTGTATAAAAACATAATTGACTTTGTCTTTTCTGACAAATCTCATCTTTGAGTACAACTAATAAGAGATATATGTTTAAATGAAGATACGAATCAGGATTGACTTCGTCCATCCTGACAAAGCTTCGCTTTGAGAATATAACCAATAAAAAAATACGCTCAAGTGAACGCACAAATCAGGATTGACTTCGTCCATCCTGACAAAGCTCCGCTTTGAAAAACCAATAGGATGAATAAAATNNATTTTATTCATCCTATTGGTTTTATTCGTGACCTCGACAGGATTCAAACCTGTAACCCTCAGAGCCGAAATCTGATATTCTATTCAGTTGAACTACGAGGCCGTTTTATTTTGAGAGTGCGAATCTACAATAATTTATTTTATGCTAAAAGCTTTTTTACAATTGTTGAAATTGTTTTTCCGTCTGCACTTCCTGCCAATTGTTTAGAGGCTATTCCCATTAATTGACCCATAGAAGCCATTCCTGAAAATCCGTTTTCTGTAATGATTTGAGCAACAACAGCTTCCACTTCTGCTTCAGTTAGTTGTTTTGGCAAAAACTTTTCAATAATAGCTGCTTGTTGAACTTCTGGGTCTGCCAAATCTGGTCTGCCTTGCTCTACATAAATTGCTGCACTGTCTTTGCGTTGTTTTACCAATCTTTGCAAAAGTTTAATTTCATCTTCCTGAGACAATTCATCTTTTGCACCACCTTCTGTTAATGCTAACAAAATAGCTGATTTTACGGCACGTAATGATTCTAACGCAATTGTATCTTTGGCACGCATAGCGTTTTTAATTTCTTCATTGATTTGGCTTTGTAAACTCATATCTGTCTATTTTTAAATTATCCTTTAAAATTAATTCTTAACGGCCTGCAAAGATAAAAAAAATAACCCGAAAATCATGTTCTGATTTTCGGGCTAAAAAGGATTTGTTTGAGTTAGTTAATCCACATTATCGTGCAGAAAAGAATTATTTGACCTCAATTGAGTATCATTATTACTATCTGTTCCCAACGATGTTCTGGATTGATTATTTAAAGGTGAATTTGTTGGTAAATCCACTCCCATTCTTTTGTAAGCCGGCACTTTTTCCATCTCATCTAAACGAGAAGAATTGTTGTGAAACTTATAATTGAATTCTTTTAATTTTTTTCTTCTTTCATCGGCACGCATTTTTAACGTTTCTTCGATGGTTAATTCTGCTGTTGGATTGATTTCATCAAATGAAGGTGTGAATGCTGAAGGTGTTTCCACTTTTTTCATCGTAATATTCATTTCTTCATTGATTGGTTCTTCTACCACATTTACAACTGGTTTAGAATTCAACAACTCGGATTCAATTTCCATATATTCCTCTAAAGAATAGCGTACAACTCCGGTTTCATTCACTTCAGTCATTGGAATAACCTGCTTTGGTTCATTCACAATAATTTCGTTTGTCGCAATCGGGTCAAGTTCAAAAAGAACTGTTTTTTCTTCTTCTGCTTCAACCGTTTTATCAATTGATAAATCAAAAGACAAGGTTACTTGTTCTTTTTCAACAATCACAAATTCAGGTTCTTTTACGATAATTTCACGAACTTCCGGTGTTGTAGCAAACAAATGGTTTTCTGAAAAAGGTGAAACGATTTCATACGCAACATCTATATTTCTGATTAAATCGGTTGTTTGAATTAGTTCTGAAACCATTTTAGGTTCTACCACTTCCATTTCATCAATTAATTCAAAAACAATTTTGTCTTCTGTTGAAGCTTTTGGTGTTTCTTTTTCAATGGCAACATCTAAAATCGGAGCCACAATTTTTTGACTCAAGTCGATCGTATTGGTTTGATTCTCTTCTAACGAATGAATTATTTTTTTAGGCTCAGCATTCACGATCTCTTTTTGCTGTTCCACATTAAAACCCGTAGCAATAATGGTTACTGCGATAGAATCTCCTAACGAATCATCTTCACCAACTCCCATGATGATATTGGCATTATGACCTGCTTCGTTTTGAATGTGGTCGTTAATTTCACCAATTTCATCAATCGTAATTTCGGTTGAACCGGAAACGATAAGCAACAATACGTTTTTGGCTCCTGTAATTTTATTGTCATTTAATAACGGTGAATCTAACGCAGAAACAATAGCATCTTTGGCTCTGTTTTCGCCTTCTGCAATAGAAGAACCCATGATAGCTGTTCCGCTGTTTGACAACACAGTTTTAGCATCTTTTAAATCGATGTTTTGCGTGTAGTGGTGCGTAATAACTTCTGCAATTCCGCGAGAAGCAGTAGCTAACACTTCATCTGCTTTCGAAAATCCGGCTTTAAAACCAAGATTCCCATATACTTCTCTTAATTTATTATTGTTGATAACGATAAGTGAATCAACTTGCTTACGCAAACGTTCTACACCGGACATAGCTTGTTCGGAGCGAACTTTACCCTCAAATTGAAATGGAATCGTTACAATTCCTACTGTTAAAATATCCTTTTCTTTGGCCATTTGAGCAATTACAGGAGCTGCACCAGTTCCGGTTCCACCACCCATTCCTGCGGTAATGAAAATCATTTTGGTGTTGCTATCCAATAATTTATCAATGTCTTCCATACTTTCTAAGGCAGACTGTTGACCTACTTCCGGGTTTGCACCGGCACCTAATCCTTCTGTCAGGTTTACACCTAACTGGATTTTATTAGGCACAGGGCTATTTTGAAGTGCTTGTGAGTCGGTGTTACAAACCACAAAATCTACTCCTTTAATCCCTTGTTTAAACATGTGGTTGATAGCGTTGCTTCCGCCTCCACCTACACCAATTACTTTAATTACATTTGATTGATTTTTAGGTAAATCAAATGAAATGTTTCCAAAATCTGAGTTGCTTGTCATACTACTTGGTTTTTCTAATTCATTCTAAATTTCTTAATCGTGCAGAACTAGGTTCTATTCTGCATTATCTAAAAATTCTTTTATCTTCTCTACATATTTATCAAAGAAAGAACGTTTGATTTTATTCTCTGTACTTTCATTTTTTGGTTCTGCTGCTTTTGGGGTTTCGGCAACAGACTCAATTTTTGGTTCTTCAACGGTTACTCCTTTTGGAATTGATTGTTCCATTTCTGACATCAAAATGGCACTTTTGGTGTTGTTGTTGATGCTATTCATCATTAATCCCACCGCGGTAGCATATAACGGACTTGACATTTCTTCATCGGAATTTCCGGCTAAATGTTCATTTGGATAACCGATTCTGGTGTCCATTCCGGTGATATATTCTACTAATTGTTTGATGTGTTTTAATTGCGAACCTCCTCCTGTTAAAACAATTCCGGCAATCAATTTCTTTTTTGGATCATCACATCCATACGATTTAATTTCATCAAAAACTTGCTCAATAATTTCAACCACACGAGCGTTAATTATTTTTGAAAGATTTTTAAGTGAAATTTCTTTTGGTTCACGACCTCTCAATCCAGGAATAGAAACAATTTCATTGTCTTTGTTTTCTCCCGGCCAAGCTGATCCGAATTTTACTTTTAGCAATTCAGCTTGTTTTTCGATGATTGAACATCCTTCTTTGATATCATCGGTAATCACATTTCCTCCGAAAGGAATTACAGCTGTGTGACGAATTATTCCGTCTTTAAAAATAGCTAAATCGGTTGTTCCACCACCAATATCAATTAATGCTACACCGGCTTCTTTTTCTTCTTGACTTAAAACTGCATCAGACGAAGCAAGTGGTTCCAAGGTTAAGCCCGACAATTCAATTCCGGCACTTTGAATGCATCGGCCCACGTTTCTGATGGAAGCGGCATGACCAACAACCACATGAAAACTACTTTCTAACCTTCCGCCATACATTCCGATAGGTTCTTTGATTTCTGCTTGACCGTCGATTTTGAATTCTTGTGGCAACACATGAATAATTTCTTCACCGGGCAACATAGCCAATTTGTGCACTTGATTAATCAATTGCTCAATGTCTTTGTCGCAAATTACTTCTTCGGGATTACTACGGCTGATGTAGTCGCTATGTTGAATGCTACGGATATGTTGACCCGCAATTCCCACCACCACATCTTTGATCATGTAGCCCGAATTTTCTTCTGCTTCTGCAATAGCCGTTTGAATAGACTGAATAGTTTGCGTAATATTGTTAACCACTCCTCTGTGAACACCCAAACTTTTGGATTTTCCCACACCTAAGATTTCGAGTTTGCCATACTCGTTTTTACGACCAATCATGGCCACAATTTTTGTGGTACCAATGTCTAAACCTACTGCGATGTTTTCATTTTTCATGTGCTTCTATTTTGTGCAAACTACTTGTTGCGTGAACTTCAGATTAATTAGTTGGTAACCATGTATGGAACTATCTTGAACTGCTTTTTGAAAAAAGGCTTTGTAATTCCTAAATTTCTTTTCCATGTTGATGGTTTTTCCAAAATCAATATCATAATCAAAATTTCTGTTCTTCATTTTCAAGCTACCCGAGGGCAAAACTTGAATACCAATGATATTTTTTTTCAAAAACTCATCGTCATGAATCATTCGAAATAATTCGTTTAAATCGTCTCTGTTTTTGTCGTTTATCCCCCCCGAAACAAGCGGAACACGAGCAGTGTGAATAGCTGACAATGGCATTTTAGTTCCTTTATAATCAATATAATACGAACCATTCCTTTCAAATATTCTAGCAACTGGTGTCTTCTGCTTGACAACTGCTTTTAAATGACCATCTACACTCACGAAGACTTCTGCTTTTTCAACCATGTCGTGTTGATTGATGGTATTTTCCAAATCATTCAAATCTAACGTAACTTTCCGTATACTGGAAGCATCTTTTTTATTTTCTATTAACAATTTATTAACCGTTTCATGTGTTACAAAAAGTTGCTCGCCATCTTGAAATTCAACAGTTGCATTTTGCAATTTTCTGTTCTCATTTCTTTTGGATGTAAATGAATACAAAAAAGCCAAAAGCATGACCATCAGCACTAAACGCAAATTTGTCCAGTTAAAATACTTTTTCATTTAATCGCTCTTTTATCGGTTTAACTAATTCGCCAATATCACCTGCTCCGATGGTTACAATTACGGTTGCATCTGAGGCTAAAACTGCTTCTATTAAATTATTTTTTGTTACTAATTTTTTGGTTGGATTATCGATTTTAGACAATAGCCATTGTGAGGTAATTCCTTCCATGGGAAGTTCTCTTGCCGGATAAATATCTAACAAAATAATTTCATCAAATTGAGAAAGACTTTTAGCAAAATCATCTGCAAAATCTTTCGTTCTACTGAACAAATGCGGTTGAAAAACAGCCAACACTTTTTGTTGGGGATACAATTCACTAACGGCTTGGTGAACCGCATTTATTTCAGTAGGATGATGTGCATAATCATCAATAAAAACCAATTTTTCTGTTTTAATTTGATAGGAAAACCTACGTTTAATTCCGTTGAATGTGCTCAAAGCTCTGGCAATACCGTCGGTTGGGGATCCATATGTTTTTGCCATTGCCAAAGCCATGAGAGCATTCATTAAATTGTGTCTTCCCGGCAAATTGAAATGTATATTTTTAATTGTTTCGGATGGTGTTTTTACATCAAAAACATAAGCACTATTTTCTATTCTGATGTTGAAAGCGGTAAAATCGGCCTCCTCTTCAATGGCAATTTTCATTCCTTTGAGTGGTAAACTTTTTGGAGTGAAAAGCAATTTTTTATCTTCCACTTTATCAGCAAATTCTACAAATGTTGCTTCAATAGCATCCGAATTTCCATAAATATCCAGATGATCGGCATCCATTGAGGTTATGCATGCCATGTTTGGATGAAGGTGAAGAAAAGAACGATCAAATTCATCGGCTTCCACCACAGTTACTGTTTTTCCGTTTCCGATTAGGTTGGAATTATAATTTTCTACAATTCCGCCTAAAAATGCGGTTACATCGACGCCACATTCATACAAAACATGTCCTAAAATACTGGAAGTTGTTGTTTTTCCGTGTGTTCCTGCAACAGCAAAACAATAGGTGTCTTTGGTAATGATTCCTAACACTTCTGCTCTTTTTTTTATGACATAGCCTTTTTCTTTGAAAAAATTCCATTCGCTATGCGAAGTCGGAACAGCTGGTGTGATAATAACCAATGTGTTTTCCTTATCAAAACTTGATGGAATTTTATCAATAGTATCATCAAAATGAATCTGCATTCCAATCGCTTCCAATTCTTTGGTAAGTTCGGTTTCGGTTTTATCGTAGCCGGCAATTTCTTTTCCTAAAAAGCTGAAATAGCGGGCAAGAGCACTCATTCCGATTCCTCCGATTCCTATGAAATAAACGTTATGGATTTGATTTAGATTCATATTTTTTTTGCCACAAAGGCTAAAGGACATAAAGTCTTCTTTATTTTTTTATTAGTTTATTAATTTCTTTAACGATGTCTTGTGTTGCATTGGGTTTAGCCAATTTCCTGATTTGATTTCCTAATTCTATTTGATGATTTTCATCGTCAATTAGATGAGAAAAAACAGGTTGAAATTTTCCGTCTAACTCACTTTCTTTTAACAAAATTGCTCCGTTTTTATCTACAATTGCTTTTGCATTTTTGGTCTGATGATCCTCTGCTACGTTGGGAGACGGAATGAAAATGACCGGTTTGCCCACTAAACAAAGTTCTGAAACAGAGGAAGCTCCAGCACGGGAAATAATGATATCTGCCGCAGCATAAGCCAAATCCATTCTGTCAACAAACGATACAACTTTCACATTGGGCTTTTCATTAAAATGACTGTATTCGTCAAAATAAAGTTTACCACACTGCCAAATCACTTGTATATTCTGATTAGTTATAAAATCCAATTCTTTTGCAATAAGCTGATTGATTCTTCTTGAGCCTAAACTTCCTCCTAAAACCAACAATGTCTTTTTTGTTGCATCCAAAGCGAAGTAAGTCAACGCATCCAGTCGTTTATTATCAATAGAAAGCAAATCTTCGCGAACAGGATTTCCTGTTAATTTTATTTTATTTTTTGGAAAAAAGCGTTCTAAATTATCATACGCCACACAAATCACAGAGGCTCTTTTGCTTAAAATTTTATTGGTAATTCCGGGGAAAGAGTTTTGCTCTTGCACCACAATTGGAATATTCATTACAGCCGCAGCACGCAATAAAGGACCTGAGGCAAAACCTCCTGTTCCGATAACTACATCCGGTTTGAATGCTTTTATGATTCGTCTTGATTTTATTAAACTATCAATGACTTTTACCGGAAACATTAAGTTCTGTAAAGTTAATTTTCGTTGTAAACCCGCAATCCACAACCCTTTTATTGGATATCCGGCTTGTGGCACTTTTTGCATTTCCATTTTATCTTTTGCACCGACAAACAAAATTTCGCAATCGGGAAATTGAGCTTTCAATTCATTGGCAATAGCAATCGCCGGGTAGATATGTCCACCGGTTCCGCCACCACTTAATATGAATTTAAAACTGCTCATCTTAACTTTTGTTTAAAACTGCATTCATTGGATTATCTTCGATAGAATAATCTTCCTCTTTTTGTTCTTCAGATTTTATCAAAGCCTTTTCATCTTCTTTCAATTGCTTGTCAATCATTTTTTGAAGAGCCGCATCTCGCATGGCTTTTTCTTTATTTTCGGCAGCAATTTCTTCTTCTTTTTTGGTTACATTGATGATGATTCCCAATGCCAAACAAGTTACCCAAATGGAACTTCCTCCACTACTAATTAAAGGCAATGTCTGTCCGGTTGTGGGTAATAATTCAACTGCAACTCCCATATTAATCATGGCTTGAAACACGATAGGAAAACCGAGTCCGACGACGACTAATTTTCCGAATAAGGTAGTAGCTTTGTGAGCTGCTATTACAATTCTAATAAATAGCAAAAGATAAATTCCCAGAATTGCTAATCCGCCGGCTAATCCGAATTCTTCGACAATAATGGCATAAATAAAATCGGAAGAAGATTGTGGTAAAAAGTTTTTCTGAACGCTTTTCCCTGGTCCTAATCCATATACTCCACCGGTTGCTATAGCTGTTTTTGCTCTTTCAATTTGATATACTTCGTCCGGATCTTGAACGTCATCGTTAAAAAAACGTTCGATACGAGCTTCCCATGTATTGACACGAGTTGTTAACGGATTTGGAAATGCTTTGGCTATCAGAATAAAAAATGCTAATGATACAATTCCGATTCCCAATACTGCTCCTATATATTTTAACGGATACTTTCCAACGAAAACCAACATTAAAACCATTGCAAAAATCAATGCTGCCGTGGAGAAGTTAGCCGGAAGAATAAACATCAATGTGATTCCAACCGGAAGCCATAAATCAATAAATGACGATTTGAATGTGAGTGGTTCTTCTCTGGTTTTGGATAAATAACGAGCCACAAAAATCATCAACACAATAAAAGCTAACGTGGAGGGTTGAAACGAAATTCCAACAAACGGCACTTGAATCCATCTACTTGCATTAGCACCTGCAATTACTGTTCCTTTAAACAATGTATAGGCGAGTAATAGCCAAATAAAGGGCAATAAAATTCTTGAAATACTTCTAAAATAATGATACGGGATTTTATGAATTCGATATATGATAAAGAATCCAAGAGCCACGTGTACTAAATGTTTTATTAGATAACTTACTGTATTTCCGGTACCTTTTCCGGCATAAGCCAAATTGCTACTCGCACTAAAAACCGGCATAAATGAAAACAGAGCCAATAGGGCTATTAATGCCCAAATGACTTTGTCTCCTCTTAAACTTTTTATTAGTGCTAACATATTTAATTTCAATTACAAATATCAATTTCAATAACAATATCAAAAATCAAACTCTTTACTCCCAACTCAAAACTCCCTACAAATTGCGTACTGCTTGCTTGAATTGTCTTCCTCTATCTTCGTAATTTTCGAACAAATCGAAACTCGCACAAGCTGGTGATAATAAAACAGTATCGCCTTTTTCTGTTAGATGTTGGGCTGTTCGAACGGCATCGCTCATGGAGGTTACTTCTACCATCACATCGACAACATTTCCAAAAGCATCTATAATTTTTTTATTATCAACTCCCAAACAAATGATGGCTTTCACTTTTTCGCGAACCATTGACATTAACTCTGAATAATCATTTCCTTTATCAACGCCACCAACAATCCAAACCGTTGGTGTGGACATGCTATCCAAAGCAAAAAATGTAGCATTTACATTCGTCGCTTTACTATCATTGATATATTGTACATTTTGGATTTTCAACACACGCTCCAAACGATGTTCCACTCCCTGGAAATTCGACAAACTTTCTCTAATAGTTTGTTTTCTGATACGCATCAATTGAGCCACAGAAGTTGCTGCCATTGCGTTTTTCATGTTATGTTTGCCTTCCAAAGCCATTGTTTTGGTTTCCATTGTAAATTCTTCTTCGTTGATGTACATTTCCATAGTGTCGTTGTTTATAAATCCTCCCATTTGGTGCTTTTGTTTAAGCGAAAATGGAATTAATTGTGCTCTTGTTTTGTTGTTTTTTAACCAATTTGTTGTTGCTTCATCATCTGCATCGTAAATCAAATAATCATCTTCGGTTTGATTCATTGTTATTCTAAATTTTGAAGCGATATAGTTTTCATACTTATATTCATATCTGTCCAAATGATCTGGGCTTATATTGGTGAGAATGGCGATATGCGGTTTATAGTTAATGATGCCGTCTAACTGAAAACTGCTTAACTCCAGCACATACACATCAAAATCCTCATCAGCCACTTGCCATGCAAAACTCTTTCCTATATTTCCAGCTAATCCCACATTTAACCCTCCTGATTTAAGGAGATGATAGGTTAACATGGTGGTTGTCGTTTTGCCGTTACTTCCTGTAATTCCGACAGTAATCGCATCTGTAAATTGTGCCGCAAATTCAATTTCTGAAATAACCGGAATTTGCATTACTTTCAATTTCTTGACAATTGCCACTTTATCAGGAATTCCGGGACTTTTCATTACCACATCGGCATTTAAAATCATCTCTTCGGTGTGCTTTTCTTCTTCCCAAGCAATACCATTAAGCATCAGAACTTCTTTGTAATTCTCTTTTATTTTTCCAAAATCGGATAGAAAAACATCATATCCTTTTTTCTTTCCTAAAATGGCGGTTCCCACCCCACTTTCTCCTCCTCCCAACACAACCAATCGCATTATCTTAATTTTAAGGTTACGATTGATAAAATGGCCAGCAATATCCCTACAATCCAGAATCGGGTTACAATCTTACTTTCATGATAGCCTTTTTTCTGGTAATGATGATGCAAGGGCGACATGAGAAAAATTCGTCTTCCTTCGCCAAATTTCTTTTTGGTGTATTTAAAATAACTGACTTGCATTACCACTGATAAATTTTCGGCTAAGAAAATTCCGCAGATAACAGGAATTAGCAATTCTTTTCGGATGGCAATGGCGATTACGGCAATGATTCCGCCAATGGTCAAACTTCCTGTATCGCCCATAAAAACGGCAGCGGGATAACTGTTGTACCATAAAAATCCAATGAGTGAACCCACAAATGCGGAGATAAAGACCGTCATTTCTCCCGAATTGGGGATGTACATAATATTCAGGTAATTGGAAAAAATAATATTACCTGAAACGAATGTAAAAATCCCAAGTGTAAGCACAGAAATAGCGGAAGTTCCGGCTGCGAGACCATCAATTCCGTCGGTTAAATTGGCACCATTTGAAACAGCTGTGATGATAAAAATTACAATCGGAATAAAAATTAACCAAGCCCAATCTTGATAACCATCGCCTAAAAAGGAAAGGATTTCGGCATAATCAAATTCGTTATTTTTGAAAAACGGAATTGTTGTTGATGTCGATTTTTCTTCTAAAGAAGCAGGATTTATAACTGTTTGCGTTGTAGTTTGAACATTGGTTAATTGCGTATCTTTTCGAACGGTAACACCCGGATTGAAATACAAAACCGAACCAACTATCAAACCTAAACCAACTTGTCCTATTACTTTGAATTTACCTTTTAATCCTTGTTTGTCTTTTTTGAAAATCTTAATATAATCATCAATAAAACCGATTGTTCCCATCCATAATGTGGTAACAATCAACAAAATGATATAAATATTATCCAATCTTGCCAATAAAACTACCGGAACTAAGGTGGCTAAAATGATGATTAATCCACCCATGGTTGGTGTTCCTGCTTTTTGGGTTTGACCTTCTAAACCAAGTTCACGAACCGTTTCCCCAACTTGTTGATTTCGAAGAAAATTGATAATTCTCTTTCCAAAGATGGTTGAAATTAATAGCGATAAAAGAACCGCCAAACCTGAACGAAATGTAATGTACTGAAAAACTCCTGTTCCGGGAACATCGAGTGTTTTGTCTAAATATTCAAATAAATAATACAGCATATCGGTTCTATTGGTTTCGTTCGTCTAATAGTTCTTTTACGGTTTCCATGTCGTCAAAATGATGACGAACACCTTTGATTTCCTGATAGGTTTCATGACCTTTTCCGGCAATCAGAATAATATCGTTTGGTTTTGCTAATTGGCAAGCTACTTTTATGGCTTGTTTTCTATCTAAAATGGATAATGTTTTGCGATGATTTTGCGGTTCAACACCTTTTTCCATATCCATTAAAATATCCGTAGGATCTTCATCTCTTGGGTTGTCTGACGTTAAAATGACTTTGTTGCTTAAAGTAGATGCAATATTGGCCATAATTGGACGCTTCGTTTTATCTCGATTTCCTCCGCACCCCACGACTGTGATTAATTGTTCGTTTTTGGTTCGAATATCATTGATTGTGCCTAACACATTTTCCAACGCATCGGGTGTGTGAGCATAATCAACAATGGCGGTGATTTTATCATCTGAAACGATGAATTGAAAACGTCCTGAAACACTTTCTAATTCTGATAATAATCGAAGAACCTCTAAACTATCTAGCCCTAATTCGACAGCAGTTCCATAAATTGCCAGTAAATTATAGGCGTTAAATGTTCCGATTAATTTTACCCAAACTTCGTTTCCGTTTATTTTTAATAATAATCCGCTCAACTGATTTTCTAAAATGGAAGCTTTGTAATCGGCATACGATTTTAGAGCATAAGTCAACTTTTTTGCTTTTGTGTTTTGCAACATCAAATTGCCGTTTTTATCATCTACATTCGTTAACACGAAAGCTGACTTTGCTAAATGGTCGAAAAATGATTTTTTTACATCGCGGTATTCTGCAAATGAGCTATGATAATCTAAATGATCATGAGAAAGATTAGTGAAAATTCCACCCGAAAATAGCAAACCTTCTGTTCTTTTTTGATGAATTCCGTGTGAGCTGACTTCCATAAAACAGAATTCAACACCGGCTTTATTCATTTCTGACAAATAATAATTTATCGATAGTGAATCCGGAGTAGTATGTGTGGCTGGAAATTCTTCTTCATCAACCAAAATTTTTACGGTAGAAAGCAATCCAACTTTATAACCTGCTTTTTTAAATAATTGATACAACAAAGAAGCAATTGTTGTTTTGCCATTTGTTCCGGTAATTCCAACTAATTTTAAGTTTTGCGATGGATTTTCATAATAATTCGAAGCCAAGAAAGCTAATGCCAAATTGGTATCTTTTACTTGAATATAGGTTACTCCATTAACAATTATATCAGGAAAAGTATCGCAAACAATTACAGCAGCACCTTGATTAAGGGCTTTTTCGATAAAATCATGTCCGTTTGAAATTGTTCCGCGAATGGCCACAAAAACATCATTCAATTCCACCTTTCGTGAATCGAATTCAATTTTATTGATGGTGGCATCAGTTGAACCTTTGACCGCTTCAATGCTTACTTTATATAATATGTCTTTTAGCGTTATCACGATAATTCTAATATAATTGTGCTATTTTTCAGTAATGGTTCTCCGGGTTGAATGGATTGCTTTTTTACTTTTCCGATTCCAATGATTTTTACTTTTATTTTTAAATTTTCTAATAAGGCCAATGCATCCATACCGGACATTCCTTTTACATTTGGAATGGTTTTGATTTCTTTAGATGAATTGGTATAGTAGGTGTCATAATTCTTGTCTTGTATTGGAATATTTTTCTCTAAACTTTTCACTTCATTGGTTGAAGGAACATCGGTAAACACTTTTTGTGCAATTCGTTTGAAAACCGGACCGGAAACATCTGCACCATAATATCCTTTGGATTTACTAGGTTTGTGAATCACAACAATGCAAGAGTATTTTGGTTGATCTGCAGGAAAATAACCTACGAATGACGAAGCATAATACAAATTAGCCTTGTCTGAATAGCCCATTTGAGCTGTTCCTGTTTTTCCTGCCATCGAAAAATCTTTGGAATACAACTTAGAACCAGTTCCTTTTTTGACAACATTTTCTAAAACCGCTTTTATTTTGTCGATTGTTTCTTGTGAGGCAATTTTTGGATTAATCACTTCTTTATCAAACTTTTTAATGGTTTTGTTCCATTCTTTAATTTCTTTTACAAATAATGGTTTTACCATTTCACCGTTATTTGCCACAGCATTATATAAAGTCAAGGTCTGAAGTGGTGTCATTGAAACTCCGTACCCATAAGCCATCCAAGGCAAAGTGGTGCCATACCAATTTTTGTCACCGGGTTGTGGAATTTTAGGTTTACCTTCTCCTTTTATTTGTAAACCAAGTGGTTCGTGCAATTTCATACGTTTAATATGATCTACAAACTTTTGAGGATTACTTTTATAATTGTCATGAACTGCTTGAACTAAAACTGTATTAGAAGACAATTCAAATCCTCTTCCAAGCGAAATTTTACCATAACCTCCTTTTTTAGAATCACGTACTTTTCTGTTATAATATGTTATTTCACCACCTCTTGAATCATAAACACTGCTTGTATCTGCCAATTTATCTTCAAAAAGAGCAATTAAATCAATCAATTTAAAGGTAGAACCAGGTTCATGTGATTCTGCTACGGCATAATTCACGGTTTCTGTATAATTCCCGTCTTTGTCTCTTCCTAAATTTGAAATAGCTTTTACTTCACCGGTGTGCGTTTCCATTACCACTACAGAACCGTGCTCTGCTTCATAATATTCTAACTGCTTCAGCAAAGCGTGATGAGCAATGTCTTGGATGTAAACATCGATTGTAGAAATGATGTCATAACCATCTTGTGGTTCTACTTCATTTTCGTCGCGAATAGGTTTCCACTGACCTTTTGCCATTTTTTGCATGAGTCGTTTTCCATCTTTCCCGTTTAGATAATCTCTAAACGCCCATTCGATTCCTTTTCCGTCCGGAGTTCCGTTTGGTCTGATTCGTTCATAACCTATGGTTCGTTCTGCAACTAACCCAATCGGATGTTCACGAACTGTTTTTTGTTCGGTTATGATTCCACCGCGATAAGCACCTTTATTGAATAGTGGAAAACTTTTGATTTTCATGTATTCGGTATAACTCAAATTTCTGGCTACCAAATAGTATCTGTTCTTTGTTGATCTCGCTCGTAAAAATTCTGTTTTATAAAACTGTGATGGCTTCCCTAAAAGTTTTGACAATGAATCGCAAAGTGGTTGAAGATTTTTGTCGAAATCTTCTTTTTTGGGAGCCATGGCATCAAAACGAACTTTATAATTTGGGATAGAGGTTGCTAATAAACTTCCATCAGAAGAATAAATATTCCCTTTATTTGCAGGTATTACGAAGTTTTTCACACTTCGTTCTTTGGCTAACTTTCGGTAATATTCACCTTCAACCCATTGAATATTGGTTAACTTAACAGCAACACCAATAGCCATCAAAAAGACGACTACGGCAACCAAATAAATTCGGTAAGAGATATGTTTATCTGTTACTTCCATATTTTTTCTGTTAATGTTTTTTCTTTCGGTTTAACCACTTTTATTTTTGTTGGAGGCACGTTGGAAGGAAATATTCCTTTTTCTTCCATTTTTTTAGAAATGGTGCTTTCCATTTTTAATTTCATTAATTCTGAACGACGATCTACAAATTCTGAACGCAGTTCTTTAACTTCTTTATTTAATTCAACAATTCTGAATATTTTTTTTTCGTAATGATGAATATTTGCAATCATTATCATTGCTAATGCAATTAGAAATACGATGAATCGCCAGTTTTTAACCGCATCCTGATTAACCAGAAATCTTGCTTTTAATATGTCGTATATTCCGGCTTTCATTTACTTTTTTTCAGCGATTCGCAATTTGGCACTACGAGCTCTGTTGTTTATTTTAATTTCAGCATTATCAGGAATAATCAACTTTCCTATTGATTTGAATGGCACAGAATAATTTCCAAAGAAGTCACGTTCAGGTTCGCCTTCAAACATTCCGTTTTTCATAAATCTTTTTACCAAACGATCTTCGAGAGAATGATACGAAATCACACTTAATCTTCCACCAGGTTTCAGAATATCTAATGATTGTTCTAAGAATTCTTTTAGAACTTCCATTTCTTGATTTACCTCAATTCGGATGGCTTGATAAATCTGAGCCAAAATCTTATGGCTCTTATGAGCCGGTAAAAATTTTGAAAGAACTTGTTTTAATTGTTCCGTATTTTTAATTGGAATATCTTTTCGTGCATTTATAATTGTATTAGCAATCGCTCCCGCATTCGATAATTCACCAAATTCAGCAAATACTTTTTTAAGTGTAGCTTCATCATATTCATTTACAACCATAAAAGCATTTAACTCTCCTTTTTGACTCATTCGCATATCTAATTCTGCATCAAAACGGGTAGAAAAACCTCTTTCAGCTACATCAAATTGATGCGAAGAAACGCCTAAATCTGCCAAAATCCCATCTACTTCTTTCACACCATAAAATCGCAAGTATCGTTTGATGTTTCTAAAATTTTCATTAATTAATTTGAATCGTTCATCAGGTAAAGCATTCGCCAACGCATCTTCATCTTGATCAAATGCGAATAATTTCCCATTCGGACCTAGCTGACTCAAAATCTCTTTTGAATGTCCGCCACCACCAAAAGTCACATCTACATAAACTCCGTCCGGCTTGATTGTCAAACCTTCAACGGATGTTTTTAACAAAACCGGATTATGATATTCCATTGTCATCATCATTAACATTTCCCATTACGTCTTCTGCCAAATCAGCAAAATCGATAGTTGCATCATCAATTGATTTTTCATATAAATCTTTATCCCAAATCTCCACAATATTAACCGCCGAAGACAAGACAATATCTTTGGAAATAGAAGCAAAAACCACTAAATCTTTTGGAACCAACAAACGACCCAACGCATCGATTTCAACAACTTTTACACCAGCAGTAAATCTTCTGATGAAATCATTGTTCTTTTTCACAAAACGATTGAGCTTGTTGACTTTATTCATCAAAACGTTCCATTCTGCCATCGGATACAATTCCAAACACGGCTGAAAAACCGATCTCTTCAAGACAAAACCATCTTGCAATGAAGCAGCCAACTGCTTTTTCAAAGGAGCAGGCAAGAGCAGCCTTCCTTTGGCATCGACTTTACACTCATATGTTCCAACAATGGTATTCAAGGAGTTACAATTTTGATGGTTTGATAGCAAATATAAAAACATTTTACCACAATTTACCACAAAATACCACTTTGTTAATAAGTTTTACCACTTTGCTCTTCAAAACGATTTCGAGGTAACCAACTGAATTATTGCACATTATTTAACAAAACATTTAGAATTGTACAGTTTGAAAGAAAATATTCAACAGTTTAACAAACTGGCTTCAGTTTTTATATGATTTGTGTTATATTGGATGAATTGACTTGACTTGAAAAAATGTTGATAATTAACCACTTATCCAATTGGTGCATTTTTTTTAATCGAACCCTAAAATTCATTTCAAATAAACAGTACAATTCTTCTTTTTTATGGATAAAATCATATATTTGTGTTGAATTGAAAGATCTCATTTTTGATGAAAGAAAACTTTAAGAAAGAAGGAAAATATACTTATTTTGAAGCCGGAGAAGGAACTCCAATTATTGTTTTGCACGGTCTTATGGGCGGTTTGAGCAATTTTGGCGGAGTAGCTGATTTTTTTCCAAAAAATGGATATAAAGTCGTTATTCCTGAACTTCCATTATACACACAAAACATTTTAAAAACCAACGTAAAAGCTTTTTCAAAATTTGTAAAAGACTTTATTGTTTTCAAAGGATTTGAACGCGTTATTTTATTGGGAAATTCATTGGGAGGTCATGTTGGTTTATATCACACAAAAATGTATCCTGAAAAAGTTGCCGCATTAATACTAACCGGAAGCTCAGGCCTTTATGAAAGTGCCATGGGTGATAGTTATCCAAAAAGAGGTGATTATGAATACATCAAACTAAAAACCCAAAATGTATTTTTCAATCCGGAAATGGCTTCAAAAGAATTGGTAGATGAAGTTTTTGCAATTGTAAATGACCGCATTAAAGTAATCAAAACACTAACTATTGCCAAAAGTGCCATTCGACATAATATGGCAAAAGATTTGCCAAAAATGCAAACCCCAACTTGTTTGATTTGGGGTAAAGACGATAAAGTCACGCCACCTGAAGTTGCCGAAGAATTTCACAAATTATTACCGAATTCAGATTTGTACTGGATAGATAATTGTGGACATGCTGCGATGATGGAACATCCGGATGAGTTTAACAAAATCATGTTGGAATGGTTAGAAAAAAATAAACTATAAAAAGTCCGAATGGACTTTTTTGTTTTACTTAAATACTATGAAAATTAACACTGCCGAATTTGTAATCAGTAATTCTGAAGTAAGCAAATGCCCGAAAGACCCGCTTCCGGAATATGCTTTTATTGGAAGATCAAACGTAGGAAAATCATCGTTGATTAATATGTTGACTAACCACAAAAGTTTGGCAAAAACCTCATCTAAACCGGGAAAAACACAGTTAATTAATCATTTTAAAATAAATAACAATTGGTTTTTGGTCGATTTACCGGGTTATGGTTATGCAAAGGTTTCTAAAAAATCAAAAGAAGTCTTTCAACAATTTGTGACTGATTATTTTGAAAAAAGAGAACAACTGGTTTGTGCTTTTGTATTGATTGACATTCGATTAGAAGCTCAAAAAATTGACTTGGAATTTTTCACGTATTTGGGCGTAACCGAAGTTCCGTTTTGCATCATATTTACCAAAGCAGATAAAGTTGGCAAAACCCGAATTCATTCCCACATTGAAGCCTACAGAAAACAAGTTTTAGCCAGTGGCTGGGAAGAAATGCCGCAACACTTTATTACTTCGGCAACAGAATCAACCGGAAAAGAAGAATTACTTTCTTTTATTGACGAAATAAATCAGGAAATGTTTAAAAACAATAATTTCTAACTTTTCAATTCCAATTTCTCGGCAAAATATTCGCAAAAATCACGCATCGTATCGGCCATTTTATCATCAGTTGTGGCACGTTGAAATGTATCTGCCATTGCCACTAATGTTTGGTGAAAGAAGATTTTCATTTCATCCACAGGCATATCTTTAGTCCATAAATCAATTCGAAGAGATTCTTTCGCTTTAGAATCCCACACCGAAAGCATAATCGCTTTTGTTTCTTGATTTTCTATTCCACCGTCTTTGGCAGTCCATTTCAACGATTCAGGAACTTTATTTTCATCTAAAGTAACGTCAAATTTTATTTCAGAAGTAATCAAACTCATTATTTTTTAGGTTTATATTTTGATCGGGTAAAAATTTCTTTCGCATCCATTGCTAAAAATTCGTCCAAAGATACTTCATTATTTTTCATAAAAGAACGAACGATTTGCCAACCAATCCAAACTCCGGTTCTTCCCGGCGACTCGGCATCAATTTCAAGATAGAATTTAGAAAAGGGTGCCGGAGCGATGAAACGTTGTACTAACTTGGTATCGGAATCATACAATAAATTATCTTCTATAAAGTATCGCCAAATTTCGCCTTCGTTTTCTTCACACCATAATTGCTGTTCTTTAGAGTATCCTATTTTATCAAAATCTTCATAAGTTGGAAGAATCAAATCTTTGATATACATTTCTTTTCCAAAATAAATCATTTGGTCTAAAAATGTTTTTTCTCTAGGTTGAGCAATCACGCGAGTAGAAAAATCGGAAACCACATCGGGCATAATTTGTGATCGTTGAAAAGTTTGACGGAAATAATCTGGGAATTCATAGAATTTATGTTCCTTTCCTAAATACAAATCTAACGAAATCAGCAAAAGACTATCGGTATAAATTACTTTATTTTGATAATCCATTTCAGAAATTAATGTTGTTACTTTTGAAGGTAGTTTTTGGTTGGGAAAGTAAAATTTTATACGACGGAAAACTTCTTCCAATTCTTCTTGTACCGGTGTAAAATTGCTGTATTTTTTTTGCACTTCGTGATACAATTCTCGGTACAAAGTATCTTTCATTTTGCTCACAAAAACACTATCCGGAAATTGACTTGGGAAAAAAGCCGGATATTCTGATTTCATTTTTTGAAAATCTTCTACTGGAGTTTCGTAAAAAATTTTGTCGAAACGTTCAACTGTAAGTGAAACAGGAATCTCCTCTATTTGTTTTTCTATTTTAGACTTTTTATCGCACGAAGCAACTAAAACAACTAGAAAAAATAATATGATTTTTCTCATTATGATTTGAATTATGATAACATTAATTTGATTTAGAAAATTGAATGTATTTTTCTATTTTTACCACATTAATTTCAATGCAAATATACATTGCCAAATCGTATTCCCTTTAAAAAATGACACAAAAAAACACAACAATTAATGTAGAAAAAGTAAACGAACACATTGTTAATTGGTTAAAAACGTATGCAGAAAACGCAAAAGTAAATGGTTTTGTTGTGGGAGTGTCCGGTGGAATTGACAGTGCCGTAACATCGACACTTTGTGCTCAAACAGGATTAAAAACACTTTGTCTTGAACTTCCTATTCATCAGGCGGCTTCGCATGTTAGTCGAAAAAAGGAACATATTGCACAGTTAAAAAAACGTTTTCCAAATGTTGAAAGTGATTCTGTTGATTTAAGCAATACGTTTGAACAATTTAAAAAAGATGTTCCAAGTTCTGAAAACGAAGCTAAATTAAATTTATCGCTTGCCAACACAAGAGCAAGGCTTCGTATGACGACTTTGTATTATTTTGCAGGAATTCACGGATTACTTGTTGCCGGCACCGGAAATAAAGTAGAAGATTTTGGCGTAGGTTTTTATACAAAATATGGCGATGGCGGAGTAGATTTGAGTCCGATTGCCGATTTGATGAAATCGGAAGTGTATGCATTGGGAAGGTTCTTAAAAGTACCGGATTCTATTTTAACCGCAGCTCCAACAGATGGTTTATTTGGCGACGATCGTTCGGATGAAGATCAGTTGGGAGCAAGTTATGACGAATTAGAATGGGCGATGCTTCAGGACGAAGCAGGTAAAAATACTACAGATTTTAATGGGCGGAATTTAGAAGTCTTTAACATATACAAAAGGCTCAATAATGCTAACAAACACAAGATGAACGCTATACCTGTTTGTGAAATTCCTAAAGTTTTAAGACAAATCTAAAATTTTTCTTAAAATTTTTTGTCAGAATTACATTCCATTAAAAAAAAATATAGTATCTTTAACAGCCCTAAAAAAATATTAATCATTTTCTAACTAAATACCACTTATTATGATTAAAGTTTGTTTAGCCGATAATCAACCCGTTGTACACTTCGGAGTGAAATCGTACTTTAAAGATCATGCTGAAATAAGTATTGTAGGCCATGTGGGTAACTACAATATGATTTTGGACATGCTCAAAATTAAACCCATTGACATTTTAGTCTTAGACTTGGAGCTTGAAGGGCTAACGAGTATTAACTTAGTGAAGTACATACTTAAAGAATTTCCGAGTACTAAAATTATTATTTTCAGTAACCTTTCGGAAAACATTTATGCTCCAAACGCTTTAAAAGCGGGTGTTTCTGCCTATTTGCACAAAACATCCAAATTAGAAACACTTGGAAATGTAATTGTGAAAGTAAATAATGGTGCTGTTATTTTTAACGATGCCATTAAGAAAAGTTTAGCTCTTATTGCTAAGCAAAACAAAAGCGAAAGATTGTACCGAAAACTTTCTAACAGAGAAATTGAGGTATTGCGTTTTTTGAGTGATGGAAAAAAGAACAATGAAATTTCTAAAATTTTGGGACTGAACGAAAAAACCATCAGCACCTATAAATTGCGATTACTCACAAAATTGAATGTGACGAATTTGGTAGACTTAGTTAACAAAGCAAAAACATTAGAGATTGTATAAAAATACTTAGAAAAAAAGACCTCAAATTAGAGGTCTTTTTTTAGTTATAATCCGAACGCATTCTACCTATTCGTCGAGTGATGTTTACTTTTAGTTTATTATAATCATTTATCATTGTTATAATTTCTTCAGGAGTAAATTCAGGCGTTTCCGCTTGAATTTGAAGCATTAATTCTTGATTTAGCTTATTGATTAGGTATTCTCTAAACGTAACAATTGTTTCTGTAACCAATCGCGAGAGAATTTCTAAATCGTCTTTTTCTTTTACAAAAACTTGCTTTTTATCTAACCATCCGTGCAATTGATATTTCTCATCATTCATTAAAATATCAGTGACTACTTCGGCATGTTCGGGAACTAAATTATTGAGGTAATGATTCTTGTCAAACAATTCATTTTGATGAAATTGAGCAACTAAATCAATATAAATGGCATTAAAAATCGGATTAGCCAGTTCAATTTCGTCTTCTTGTAAACTCAAATAAATGCGTTCATAGATTTTATGATTAACTTTTTCAATGATTTCTAATTCTTTTCCATTTTCATCAAATTGAATAAAAACATTTTCAAATTCCACTTCATGATGACCATATAATAGTAGAATTTCCAGAATCGATTTTTCCAATAACGTAACAACATCAATTTTAGCGATGGTTTCGGTTGAATCATTTTTAACAACATCAAATACTTTTTGCTCTTGTTTGAATTTTTTGTTGGCTTCAGACAAATCTTTTTGAGCCATTTGTGCCAACGTGCTAAACAAAACATCTTCCGAAATATCCATGATTCGGCTACATTCCTGAATGTAGATTTCACGTTTAATTCGATCCGGAATTTTTGAAATACTAATCACCATATCCCGAATTAAATCGGCTTTTTTGATGGGATCATTCTTGGCATCCTGCATCAATAAAGAAGCTTTGAACTGAATAAAATCTTTAGCATTTTCATCTAAATACTTGACCAATTCATCATACGGTGTTTTTTTGGCAAAACTATCAGGATCATCTCCATCCGGGAAAGTACAAACTTTAACGTTCATTCCTTCTTCCAAAATCAAATCGATTCCGCGAATGGATGCTCGTAAACCTGCCGCATCACCATCAAAAAGAACAGTAATATTTTTGGTCAATCGATTAATTAATCGAATTTGATTTGGTGTTAAAGCCGTTCCGGAAGACGAAACAACGTTTTCAATTCCGGCTTGATGCATTTGAATCACATCGGTATAACCTTCTACCAAAAAACAATTATCGAGTTTGGCGATGGATTGTTTGGCATGAAAAATTCCGTAAAGCACATTGCTTTTATGGTAAATTTCACTTTCGGGAGAATTTAAATATTTGGCGGCTTTTTTATCATTCGTCAAAATTCGTCCACCAAAACCGAGTACTCGTCCCGACATACTTTGAATAGGAAACATCACACGACCTTTGAATCGATCAAATTGCTTGTCTTCGCCAACAATTGTGAGTCCGGTTTTTTCAAGAAATTCTAATTTATACGCTTTTCCGAGAGCTTCTTTGGTTAACGCATCCCACGTGTTTGGTGAATAACCTAAATTAAATTTTTTGATGGTTTCATTTGAAAAACCGCGTTCTTTAAAATACGATAATCCGATTGCTTTGCCTTCCTCCTCTTCCCACAAAACATATTGAAAATATTTACTCGCAAATTCGGAGACCAAATACATGCTCTCTTTTTCATTGGCAACCAGCTTATCTTCGTCACTTGAAACGGTTTCTTCAATTTCAATATTGTACTTTTTGGCTAAATACCGAATAGCTTCTGGGAACGAAAAATGCTCATGTTCCATTAAAAAAGTAACAGAATTTCCGCCTTTTCCGGTACTAAAATCTTTCCAAATCTGCTTTACCGGAGAAACCATGAACGAAGGCGATTTTTCATTGGAAAACGGACTCAACCCTTTCATGTTACTACCGGCACGTTTGAGTTGCACAAAATCACCAATCACCTCCTCAACTCGGGCGGTTTCAAAAACTAAATCGATGGTATTTTGCTTAATCATTGGTGTTTTTTCGTAGCCTGTAAAAGTACAATTCAGTTTTTAAAAATAAGGAATTAAAACAATAAAAAAAAGGTGCTTCTTGACGAAAACACCTTTCAAACAAATGTATATTAACTCAAACAAATTTTAATTGAAATCGAAACGCAAACCTAACGAAATGTTGTTTTGATCAACTGTATTATTTTTAAACATCGGATTTAAGTCGTACTTTAGATACAAACTTGTGGCACGATAACCTATGTACGTTGATAAACCATAGGTAAAATCAGACGTGTTGAAATCGCCTTTTTCTTTTACTTTTACACGAACATCGTCTTCATTGAATTTTAGAATTTGTTTCGATTTAATATTAAATCCGGCATATCCTCCAATTCCAAGTCGGACACTTTTATGTGATCTAAATCTCGTATCACCGTTTTCGCTAACCGATTTTGGTGTAAAATCAAATTCTAAATGCAAGGGTAAAACTAAACTTACATTTCTAAAACGACTTTCTTTTAAATTCAAATCAAATTCTTGTAAATTGGTTTGTTCACCTTGTTTTACGAAGTAACGATTATCGGTAGGACGTAAATTGTTATACATCAAAGACAAACCGTATTTAGCGTGCAACAAGTTATTATTTTTGAAAATTCTGGTATTATAAGTAAAACCCCATTCGTAGAAATGTGAACCCCAAACACGGTAATCGCTGTCTTCCAACGAACCGGAGTCTCCATCCGTAACAAGATTATTTAATCCGAAAGCAAAGACAAATTGAGAAGTAGTTCGTTTTGAATTTCTTTTGAATTTTTCTTTTTCGCCTTTGAAAATTTTCATGGAACCAATATTAATTTCTGTGTGATCTTCTCCAATGGAATCATTTGCACTAGAACCTAAAATAATAGTTGTTCCACCTTTAACCTTTTCTTCAGAATGCTTTACTTTACCATCAACCGCATCTTTAACCAATTGTTGCAGTTTAGCTTCTTCCAGAGCAACTTTCTCTTCAATGTTTTTAGCTCTCACTTCGGCTGCTTTTCGTTTTTCAACTTCTGCTTTTTCGGTTGTAATTGTTCCGTTTTCTAACAATTTATTGATGTCTTCTACCTCTTGTTTAAGGGCTTCTTTTTCTTCAGAAGTAATCTTTTTGATGTTTTCAGAAATGGTTTTTGCCCTACCATCAAATGTTTCCTGACCATACATTTGAGTAACTAACGTGCATAGCAATACTGCTGCATAAAGGATAATTTTTTGCATAATTTAAAATTTAACTGTTCGTGATTTGATTGTTTTTACTCGTAATTTCGATTGGCCAAGGTTGACTTTACCGAATTGTATTTTTTGTTTATCGATTGAATAACTTTATCCCTAAATGTTTCATCTACTTCTTTTTCTGCCGAAGAAAGCAATGCATTAGCATCAACTTTTACAGATGGTTTTTTTGAAATATTCGGAATTTCAATTTTTTCTCCGGTTTCAATTTCGGCCAAAAGCGATTCGGCATTGATGTATTTGGCTGTTGATTCTTTTGGTTGACTTTCAACAATTAGTTCCTCGTTTTTAGAATGATTATCCAACAGAAAATCTTTTTTTGGATTGATTTCAGTAGATGGCTTTTCTATTTTTTTGGTTAATTGATGAACGACTGCTTCAACTTCTTTTGCTTCAGATAAATTATTTTCAATTTTAGGAGTTGACTCATTTTCAATCAATTTAGTTTCATTTTCCAAAACAATTGGGTTGGATAGTATTACATTCTCAGTTGAATTTTCTTTGTTCATCATAAAAATTCCAATCAGCGTAAATCCAACAAAAACTGCCGCAATAGAAAGCCACTTGTAACTTCTTTTTGGTTTTTGTTCTTCTACTGAAAGCATGGCATCCAAACGATCCCAAGCATTGGCAGAAGGCTGAATCTCTCGTTGATTCAACTTTTCTTTGATTTGTTTATCTATATTATTCGGTTCCATTGTCGTAATTCTTTAATTTGTTAATCTGATTCTGAAGCATCTTTCTGGCATGTGATAATTGCGATTTTGATGTTCCTTCATTAATACCTAACATTTCTGCAATTTCTTGGTGTTTGTAACCTTCGATGGCGTAAAGATTAAAAATCATTTTATATCCATCCGGTAAACTATCTATGAGAAACTGAATATCATCAACTGAAAATTTGCTTTCGATGTCGTTATGTCTTTCTTCAAAAAAAGTTTCGTCTTCAATAAACTTTACTTGTTTTTGAACTCTGATAAACGAAATACATTCATTTATCATAATCCGTCTAATCCAACCTTCAAAACTGCCTTTGTGTTCAAAATTTTTCAAACTAGAAAAAACTTTCATAAAAGCGGTAATCATTACATCTTCGGCTTGCTGCAAATCCTTGATATACTGTCTGCAAACTCCCAACATTTTTGGCGAAAATTTTGTGTAAATCTGATGCTGTGCGTGTCGGTTATTTTCGACAGCCAATCGGATTGTGTTTTTCTCGTCTTGATGTAAGTTGATTACTTTCATTTTTTATTGTAATTGGTAAATGGTCAGTTCCGTTTAACAATTTGTTTAAAATCAGATTCTATAGTTATAGACGAATGAAGTTTGAATTTAGTTGCATGGGTTTTGAAAAAAAATTGAAAAAAGTTACAATTAACTAAAATTCAATGATTTAAAAATAACAAAAAATAGTTACGCTTGATAAACTTTTATTTCAAAAACAGTTTTTGCCTGCTTCGCAGGAGATTTTTATTTCAACTTCGTCATCTTGCAAAATGACAAAACTGTGACTGAGACTGAAAACTGAGACTGAGACTGAAAACTGTAAAACTGAACACTACTTTTTCCTCTCAATAACATAATTCACCATCAAAATCAAAGCATCTTTGTAAGGTGATGTTGGAAAGTGATTCAATAACTGAAGAGCTTCTTGTTGGTAAGAAACCATTTTTTCTTCTGCATAAACCAGTCCGTTGCTTTGTTTCACAAAATTGATTACCTCTTTTACTCTTTTCTTGTCTTTGTTGTGGTTTTTAACGGAATTGATAAGCCAACTTTTTTCTTTTGGCGTACAATTATTTAAAGTATAAATCAACGGCAATGTCATTTTTTGCTCTTTGATGTCAATTCCGGTGGGTTTTCCTATGGCATCGTCGGTATAATCAAACAAGTCGTCTTTAATTTGAAATGCCATCCCGATCAATTCACCAAATTTTCGCATCCGTTCTACGATTTCCTGATTCTCGGGTAAAACAGAACAAGCTCCAAGCGAGCAACAAGCAGCTATTAACGTAGCTGTTTTTTGACGGATGATTTCATAATAAATATCTTCTGTAATATCTAATCTTCGGGCTTTTTCGATTTGAAGTAATTCGCCCTCACTCATTTCACGAACAGCAACAGAAATGATTTTCAATAAATCAAAATCATTGTTATCAATGGAAAGCAGTAATCCTTTGGATAATAAAAAATCACCCACTAAAACGGCGATTTTGTTTTTCCACAACGCATTGATAGAAAAAAATCCGCGACGGCGATTACTGTCATCTACAACGTCGTCGTGAACCAAAGTTGCCGTGTGAATCAATTCGATAACCGAAGCACCGCGATAGGTTCTTTCGTTTACAAAACCTTCCGATACCATTTTGGCAGTCAGAAAAACAAACATCGGACGCATTTGTTTTCCTTTTCGGTTTACGATATAATAGGTGATTCTGTTGAGCAACGCCACTTTGGAAGACATCGATTCATAGAACTTTTTTTCAAAAAGTTCCATCTCTTTGATGATGGGTTGCTTGATTTGTTCGGTGATTTTCATGAAAGTTCAAAGATAGTTAGAAAGTTAGAAAATCACAACTTGAATTATTAGGAAACTGCTTCGTTTTTATTGGCCAATTGACCACAAGCGGCATCAATATCTTTTCCGCGACTTCTTCGCACTTTGGCAATCACGCCGATTTTGTCTAATGCTTTCACATATTCATCCAAAGCAGCATCCGAAGCCTGTTGAAACATCCCATCATCAATTGGGTTATATTCAATTAAATTGACTTTGCAAGGCACATACTTGCAGAATTTCACCAAGGCATCAATTGATTTTTTATCGTCGTTGATTCCTTTCCAAACTACATATTCATAGGTAATCTTGCTTTTGGTTTTTTGGTACCAATATTCTAAACTTTCACGCAATTCTTTCAGCGGAAAACTTTTGGAAAACGGCATAATTTCAGCACGAATTTCATCAATAGCCGAATGTAGTGAAACAGCTAATTTGAATTTCACTTCTTCATCGGCCATTTTTTTAATCATTTTAGGGATTCCCGAAGTGGAAAGTGTGATTCGTTTGGGCGACATTCCTAATCCTTCCGGCGAAGTAATCATTTCGATGGCTTTGATGACGTTGTTATAATTCATCAATGGTTCGCCCATTCCCATAAAAACGATGTTAGAAAGCGGTCGATCAAAATACAAACGACTTTCATTATCGATGGCTACGACTTGATCGTAAATTTCATCGGGATTTAAGTTTCGCATTCGCTTTAAACGAGCCGTTGCACAAAAATTACAATCTAAACTACAACCTACTTGACTGGAAACGCAAGCGGTGGTTCGGGTTGCGGTTGGAATTAAAACGCTTTCTACCACCAAACCATCATACAAACGAACGGCGTTTTTAACGGTTCCGTCTTCGCTGCGTTGCATTTGATCTACTTTGATGTGGTTAATAACAAAATTATCTTCCAACATTTGACGGGTTTCTTTGGAAACATTGGTCATATCTTCAAAAGAATATACTTTTTTGCTCCACAACCATTCATACACTTGATTGCCCCGGAAAGCTTTGTCGCCATTGGCTACAAAAAAATCTCGTAGTTGAATTTTGGTTAATGCCCGAATGTCTTTTTTGGTGGTATTCATGGTGCAAAAATAGCAACTATTTACGGAATTGATTGATTTGTAATTTGTAATTTTGTCGAAAATCATTTTACATGCATTTCCTTTCCGAAGATTTAGAAGATTACGTGACGGCTCATTCGCAAGATGAACCGGAATTATTAGCTCAATTAAACAAAGAAACCTACCAAAAAATATTGTTGCCTCGAATGTTGAGTGGACATTTTCAGGGACGGGTTTTGAGTATGTTATCGAAATTAATTCGACCAACTTCTATTTTGGAAATTGGAACCTACACTGGTTATGCTACCCTATGTTTATGTGAAGGAATGCAAGAAAACGCCATCGTTCATACCATTGATATTAAAGAAGAATTAGTTGATTTTCAACGGAAATATTTTGATAAATCGCCTTGGGGAAGTCAGATTGTGCAACATTTGGGTGAAGCTGTAGATATTATTCCAACCTTAGAAACAAAATTTGATTTGGTTTTTATTGATGCAGATAAAGAAAACTACCTCAACTATTATGAGTTGATTGTGCCGAAAATGAGCAAAGGCGGTATTATTTTATCGGATAATGTTTTGTGGTCCGGAAAAGTGATTGAGCCTCTGAAAGAAGGTGATTTGAGTACTAAAATTTTATTGGAATACAACCAACGATTGAACTACGACCCAAGAGTGGAATCGGTGTTGTTGCCTATTCGAGATGGATTAACTGTTAGTCGGGTGCTTTAATTGGTCGGGAAATACTTAGGCTGCATTATTTTATAAATACGATAAAATAAAGTTCCGGTAAAAATTCCGAAAATATAGCCTGAAATAATATCTGCAGGGAAATGTAATCCGAGATAAATGCGACTGTAAGCAAAAATCAATGGAAAAAGGAATAACAAAAATAAATACTTAAAATGTTTTCTAAATAGAAAAAAAATAAAAGTCGTGGTTGCCATTGAATTGGATGCATGACCGGAAAAATAGCCAAATGATTTTCGTGCCCAACCTTCTTTCATTCTAATTAAACCTTCTAACGTTGGATCGTTGCAAGGGCGAAGTCTTTCAAACATATATTTGGCAAGATTAGTTAATTGGTCTGTGAATGTAATTAAAGCCGCCAAAAAAAGTACTAAAATTCCAAATTGTTTCCAGCCAATTTTTTTGATGATGAAGTAGAAAACAAAAATAAATATTGGAGACCAATAGATTTGTTTGGTGATGATTAACCAAAATCCATCCCATTGCTCTGAGCCTAAATTATTGAGAAATAGAAATAAATCTTTGTCGAGTTGAATGAGTTCTTCCAAGGCTAAAATTGTCTTTTAATAGGTCCGGTAATTTGTTCGATGTCTTCTTTTGCTTTTTCTATTTCGGTTGTAAAGTTGGTGTCAACTCCTGTTGTTGAATTCACTGTGCTGTTAAAACTCTGTTTTACTTTATCAATTTCTTCCGAAATTCCCCCAGTGATGCTATTAGTGTCTATTCCGTTAGCTTCGGCACTTTTTGTGATTTCACTTTTAATATCATCGGTGGCGTGTTTCAGTTGACGAAACATTTTGCCTAAGGTTCTGGCTATTTCGGGAACTTTATCGGATCCGAAAAGCATGAGTACCACTAATATGATGAGTATGAATTCTCCTCCTCCTATTCCAAACATAATCCTATTGTTGTTTTGACTGCAAATGTACGAAGATTTTTTAGCCCTGATAGCAGCGGAAATATTTTGCCGTTTTTTGCTTGATTTTGTTGGCAAAAAAAAGCGACCAGAGGAAGCTCTTTTTTTGACTTACAAAATCTGCAAAAAACGGTAAAATATTGCAGTGGATAGCAGGATTAGCTCTTTATTTTGATTTATCTAATTCGTCAAATTTTGATTTTACTGCTTCTTTTGGCCATGTATTGTTGGTTACATCAATGTCGGCTGTTTCCAATTTTGGATCAAGCTGAATTTTTTTGATTGGCTTTCCGGTAGCAAAAACTCTCGTAGCTGTTTGATTGCTTTTTCGCCAAATTTGTGCCGGAAAATGATGTGTTTCTGATGTTCCGTCTTCAAATTGTAATTCGACAATAATTGGCATAATCATTCCGCCCGGTTTATCAAATTCTACTTCGTAGAAATATTTTGGCGATTTTAATTTTGCCTTTTCTTCGGGTGTAAATTTTGTTGAAATAAACTCGTTCAGCGAACTGATATCTTCGTTTGCCAATGCTTTTTTGCGGTTATTTTTAAGTTCTTTATGATTGGATTCCACCAAATAAACATAAGGTCCGGTCGCGGTTCCAAAGCGACCTCTGCGGGCTTTCACATCTTTTAATTCGGTAGTTGGCTCATCGGTTACGAAATATTGCTTGACTTCTTTGATGCCGATATCCACATAATCGGTGGAGAAAAACCAGCCTCTCCAGAACCAATCTAAGTCAACGGCTGAAGCGTCTTCCATCGTTCGGAAAAAATCTTCCGGCGTAGGATGTTTGAATTTCCAACGGTTGGCGTAGGTTTTAAAAGCGTGGTCAAACAACTCGCGTCCCATAATCGTTTCTCGTAAAATATTCAATCCGGTTGCGGGTTTGGAATAGGCGTTTGCTCCAAATTGGTGAATGCCTTCAGAGTTGGACATAATCGGTTCTAAAAATCGTTGGTCGCCACTCATATAAGGCACTATTTTGCTCGCCGGTCCGCGACTTGATGGGTAATTTTCGATAAAATCCTGTTCGGCTAAATATTGCAAAAATGTATCCAAACCTTCATCCATCCAAGACCATTGGCGTTCGTCGGAATTGACAATCATTGGAAAATAGTTGTGTCCGATTTCGTGGATAATTACGCTAATCATTCCGTATTTTATGCGGTCTGACACAAATCCGTTGGCATCGGGACGACCGTAATTCCAACAAATCATTGGATATTCCATTCCTTGATCTTCGGCAGAAATAGAAATGGCTTTGTGGTACGGATAATCGAACGTGTGACGTGAATACGTAATCAACGTTTGAGCCACAGCACGGGTTGAAAATTCTTCCCACAACGGATTACTTTCGTTTGGATAAAGTGAAATCGCCATCACATTTTTGGTATCCAATTTTACCGCCATTGCATCGTAAATGAATTTTCGGGAAGAAGAAAAGGCATAATCACGCACGTTTTCTGCTCTAAATTTCCACGTTTTTGTTTTGGTAGAAAAGCCTTTTTCGTTTGCTTTTGCTTCTTCGGGTGTGATGATTAAAACCGGTTTGTCGAATGTTTTTTCAGCTTGTTCGTAGCGTTTGATTTGCTCTGAAGTAAAAACGTCTTTTCGGTTGAGTAAAACGCCGGTTGCTTCCAGAACGTGATCAGCAGGAACGGTGATGTTAACGTCATAATTTCCGAACGGAAGAGCAAACTCTCCACGTCCCCAAAATTGCATATTTTGCCAACCTTCTACATCATTATACACTGCCATTCTTGGGAAAAATTGTGCAATAACGTACAATCTGTTGCCGTCTTTCTCAAATTCTTCGTAGCCGGAACGACCGCCATCTATTCTGTAATTATTGATGTTGTACCACCATTTGATAGAGAAAGAAACTTTTTGATTTGGTTTTAAAGGTGTTGGCAAATTAATTCGCATCATCGTTTGATTGATGGTATGTGAAAGTGGTTTTCCAGAAGCATCGTGTACATAATCGATGTTGAAACCACCATCAAAACTTTCTTGCATATGTTTTTTTACAAAACCATCAACCGGCATTGCACCATCCATTTTTTGACTGTCAATTAATGGTGTTTTTGATTGACGGGAACGCATATTTTGGTCTAATTGAACCCATAAATATTCTAATTCATCCGGAGAATTGTTGTGATAGGTAATGGTTTCAACACCGTCTAAACGTTTGTTTTTATCGTCTAGAACAATATCCATTTTATAGTCAGCTTGCTGCTGATAATAAGCCGGTCCCGGAGCACCGGAAGCCGTTCTGAACATATTGGGTGTAGCCAATAAATCATACATTTGGCTAAACTTATTGGTATCATACCTACCCGGCTCACGCTTGGTTTGGGTCTTTTCTTGAGCAAATAATAAGGCTGGAACGAAAAGTAAAAGTAAAAACTTTTTCATATTAAAAATTTAAAGCAACTAAAATAAGCATTTTAGAATTGTAGTTTGATTTTTATCAGTAATTTAACAACTCTTCACGATTTTCTAAAGTCAGCAAAGCACTTAATTTTTTACCCAAAATTTGGGTGTGAATGATGTGTTGTTGTTCAGGAAGGAAGTCAAAAAGTGTAGTGTTTTTTATTTCTAACGAATTTATTTTTGATACATCGCGGATAACGTAATATAAAATAATCACATCTTCTTCGACTTCTTTGTCTAAATAAACAGTTGGTTTTATTTTTTTATTGACTTTGATAGAAAAATTTTCATTGAAATAATTCTTCATAAGTTGAATTTCTTCTTCTGATTCTTTCGTTGATCCGATGTAAAATTTCTTTTTATGTTTTTTTTCTAACGCATTGTTCAAATCATCAATGAAAATTCTGCTAGTGATTTGAATGTTTTTTTTGTCTTGAGCAAAATTAATTTGTGTGACAGAAACGTAAAATTTATGCATTTCAAACGACGAAATAGCCAATGAAAATACAATCAAAAAAAGAACAAATCTTTTATTTTTCATAGAAATAATTAATCTTTTGGAAGTTCTTTGTACTTTTTGCTTTTGCTAATTAAAAAATCAATTAAATCGATTTCTTTGTTCACCGCAAGTAGATTTCTCACACTTGGATCGGAGTCGCAATAATTCAAAAACAAACCTATTTCTTCTTGTTTCAAACCTAACGTTTCAGTAAAAAAATGATAGGTGAATTTGTCTTTCACTGCTTCTTGGAAATTTTTATTCGTTGTAAAAACCATCGGTTCACTTTTTGGTTTGTCTTTTGTAAATAATTTGCCGACCATTTTACCTATTTTCACAAAATCCATCCCATATGGAATTGATAAATCGCTTGGCATCGCGGTGTTGAATTGTGTAGATTGAAAATCTTTTTCCATTTGCATATCGGCAATTTCTCTACTACTAAAAGCACTTTGTTTATCAGTAACTTTGATGTTTTTGGCATCTTTTTCTAAATCACCTGTTAAAGTTGAAGGCGTTACGATAACCTCATCCAATTCGTTGATAAACTCTTCCAATTTAATTTTTAGAACGATGACTTTAAAATCATTTTCGTTTAAAACCAATTTCTTCGATTTAAAAATTACACTTGAAAAAACTAAGGTATCCGATGGTCTGGCATACATTGTAAATAAACCAAATTTATCGGTTACAGCTCCTTTGTTCGAAGAAATATTAAATACCGTAACGTTGTCAATTGCTGTTGAATCGGAAATAATTTGCCCATTAATAATTTCTCTCGAACCTAATTGTGCAAAAGAAAATTGAGCAAAAAGCAAAGTCAAAAAGAGTAATAGTTTATTTTTTTTCATCTTTTAAAAAGTTTAAAAAGTCTTGTGCCAATTCTCCTAACAAAAAAGTAACACGTGTTTTATTTTTGGCTTGAATGGCTTGGGCTAAATCAATATCTTCCACCACATAAAATTTGAATCCTTTTACATATTCCGCTGGAATTTTAAATGTATTTGTAAAATCTGTATCTTCAAAATTATCATCTAACCAAATGATCATGAATTCCTTTTTTTCAATTTGAACTTCATTTTTCAACATTTTAGTTCTCCCCGAAATCCAATTCAATACTATATCAACCGGACCAGATGAAGCTGCTCGCAACCTTCGTTCGGCAGGTGTATATGATTTGGGTGTGTAATTTATTATACCTAAATCTTTTGCATTAATTCTGGAATAATCTGTGACTACCACTTCATCCAATTCACTTACTTTGGCGGTCATTACAACTTCAATTTTTTCTGTTTTAATATCATTTGCCGAAATACTTTTTCGCCAATAATTTAAATGAACAGCAGAAAAAACAATCAAATCGTCTTCTTTTACATCCAACCAAAACTCACCTTTTTCATTTGTAATGGTTGCCTTTTCCGAAACCAAATTGGTAACATGAATGCCTTCTGCGGAGGCGTTTTCAACCGTTACAACACCATAAATTGTTTTTTGACCATAGCTAAAAATAGTGGTTAAAATTGAGATTATAAGATACAAAAAAAATCTATTCATCGGTGTTAAGGTACGTTAAAAATTCATCTGCTAATTTAGAAATACGCAAACTTCCATTAGTAGTATCATTAGAATTAAGGTAATTTATAAATTCGTCGTCATAAACTACAAAAACTTTGAAACCGTTTATATATTCTTCCGGAATAGTTAACTGATTGACGTAGAATTCATTTTCATACCAATCGTTCAACTTTTTTAGTAATATTTCCTTTTTTTCAATTTGAACCTCTTTTTTTAATTGATTTGTTCGTCCGCTAATTTGATTAATAAGGCCGTCAACACTCATTCCTCCTAACGGAATTAAAAGTGGGCTGTACCATTTCAATTTTTCGGCTGTTCGCAATCTTCTTTCTGCCGGTGTATATTTTTTTGGTTTATAATCAATAATTCCCAAATCTTGAGCATTGATTTTGGTGTACTCTGTGACAACCACTTCATCTAATTTTTGTTCTTTAGTGGTCATAATTACCTCAATAAAACCATTTTTGATATCGTTTTCCGAAATACTTTTTCGCCAATAGTTCAAATGAACAGCAGAAAAAACTAGTAAATCGTCTTCTTTTACCTCCAACCAAAATTCACCTTTTTCATTGGTAACTGTTGCTTTTTCCGAAACCAAATTGGTGACATGAATTCCTTCTCTAGAAGCGTTTTCAACTTTTACAATACCATGAATCTGCTTTTGGCAATAAGCAAAAACAGTAAGATGGAAAAAGATTATTGAAAAAAGTAAAATTCTATTCATCGGCATTCAGTTTAACTAAATAATCTTCTGCTAATTTTATAATTCGAAAATTACCGAGCACTTTGCTGTTTGAATTCAAATAGCCCGTTAATTCCTCATCATAGACAATATAATATTTGAATCCGTCAACATATTCTTCCGGAATTTTAAGTTCAGTGATATAAAAATGATTTTCATTCCAACTATCTAATTTTACGCGGAGAAATTCTTTTCTTTCCACTTCAAGTTCTTCTTTCAACATTTTTGTTCTGCCGGAAATCCAATTAAACAAAGGGTCCAACGAAATTGATCCGCCTACCATTGTACCTGCTCCCAACGTTGGATCTAAATCGGTTGCGGTTTTCAAACGACGTTCTGCCGGGGTATAGCTTTTGGGTTTATAATTGATGATTCCCAAATCTTGAGCATTGATTTTGGTATATTCCGTTACCACTACTTCGTCTAATTTCACTTCTTTGGGTGTAATTTCCACTTCAATAAAACCTTTTTTGATATCGTTTGCAGAAATACTTTTCCGCCAATAATCCAAATGAACGGCAGAAAAAACGAGTAAATCATCTTCGTTCACTTCTATAGAAAATTCTCCGTTGATGTTGGTTACAGCTGTTTTTTCCGAAACTAAATTAATCACATGAACGCCTTCTGCCGATTGCTCTTTCACTACAACTTTTCCTTTTATAGTTGTTTGCGAAAATAGCAATGGAACCCAAAACAAAAAACCGATTATGACAATTTTACTTTTGCTCATCGAGCAAACTAATTTTATAACTTTCTACCAATTTTTTACAATTTAACAACAAAGTTGAAACAAAATTTTAGTATTCACCACTGAATCAAGTAAAAGTATTACAAATGCTTCCCAAGAATTTCCCAACAACTTTGTAATTTTTTGTTAATCTGATGAAAATCCAATCGCCACGATGCGTATTTTTGTAAAAACAATACAGATGAAAAACCTACTTATTGCCAGCACTTCTACCCTACACGGCGGAAATTACCTCGAGTATTTATTGCCCGAATTACAACTTCATTTTGCACAATGCAAAACTATTTTATTCGTGCCGTATGCCAGACCGGGCGGAATTTCACATGATGATTACACCTTAAAAGTAAAAACATTTTTTGCCTTGTTAAACAAAGAAGTGAGAGGTTTACACGAATTCAATAATCCAACCGAAGCCATCGAAAAAGCGAAAGGTATTTTTACCGGAGGCGGCAACACATTTTTACTCGTTACGCAACTCCACCAAAACAACCAAATGCAAACGCTCAAAAAAGTCATCGAAAACGGCACACCTTATTTGGGAACCAGTGCCGGAAGCAACATTTGCGGCCTCACGATGCAAACCACCAACGACATGCCGATTATTTATCCGCCGAGTTTTGAAACGTTGGGAGCCATTCCGTTTAATTTGAATCCGCACTACTTGGATGCAGATTTGCAATCGATACACATGGGTGAAACCCGTGAAACCCGAATCAAAGAGTTTCATCAGTTTAACGCACAACCTGTTATTGGTTTGCGAGAAGGTAGTTGGCTCGATGTAAAAGGCGACCAAATTGTTTTAAAAGGAGAATTATCCGCACGATTATTTCTGCAGAATCAAGAAGCGATTGAGGTGGAAAGTGGGAGTGAGATGGAGGGATTTTTGTAAATAATTTTTCTCACTGAAAACACTGAAAGCACGGAAATAATCTATTATTAGAGAAAATTTTATTAATTTCTAAATAACAATCATAGGTTAATTCAATGGATTACTATAAATCAAATAAAAAATTATTTTGTTTATTTTACACACATCAATTTATCGAAGTTGTATCTGTAGCATATAAATCAAACAAGTATTTAAATATGTATTTTATATATTTATTTTTACAATAATCGGCTCATTGCTTTATGGATCTTATAGACCATGGGGTCTTGACACTTCAAGTATTTCTTTTTGGTTAGGATCTACAATAACAATTTTAATTTTATTGTATTTATTTACGCCGATTTTTTCTGAAGATACAGTCAAAGAAATTAGAGTTAGCTCAACTAAAATTGAAGCTGATTATTTCAAAAATAAATCTGTGGTTTTTAGTTATTCAGATATTTCAAAAATTAGTTCTATTAGAATTAGACAACAAGGTAAAGCAGGATTCATAAGTGATGGGTATCTCTTAACCACTATTCATCTGAAAAACGGTATAGAAATCAATATTTCTCAAGCTGAAATTGAAAATTATCGGGAAATAGTTGCTGCAGTTGAATATAATTTGAGGAATGAAGATAAAACAAACCCACATTCTTAAAGTAACATAACTACTAATAAAATGAAATATGATTGATTTAGTATACTTTACATTTATGTTCATAATTGTCTACTTATTGTATATTTCTGCAATTACTCATCATTTCTCTTTAAACTTTACGAAACAAAAAAAAAGACCTTTTTGGCAATTTGTTGAAGAAGAATTTGTGAATAATCAAAAAAGTAATGCATTTAGAGAATTAAAACTATTTTTAAAAGAATTTATAAACTCTGTTTGGTTATCGGATAAAAAATTAAAAAAAATTGAAAATGTCAATAATTTAGAAAACTTTGAAGAATTAATTCAAAAATATAAAAATAGAAGAAATAATTCTTTCAAAAATTTTTTAGCTTTTTTTTTAATACTAATTTTTATTAATTGGGTAGGATTTAAGTATCTTACTTAAGATTATTTAAAACAAAAAACCCCAAATTTTCATTTGAGGTTTTAGCAGAGCGGAAGACGAGGCTCGAACTCGCGACAACCAGCTTGGAAGGCTGGAGCTCTACCAACTGAGCTACTTCCGCTTTTATCTCACAAAGGCTTATTTTCATTGGTGTTCGATGAACTGCGTTTGTGAGTGCAAATATAGACAAATAGTTTTCTTTGTTGCAAATTTTTTTTCAAAAAAATTATCAAAAAGCTAATAGAATTTATAACCAATTTATTCTGAAAAAGTTATACCTTTAGTTTTCCAAGTTTTACGAGAGAAATTATGCTTACTTTAAAAGAAATAACAGCTTTGGACACTTATTCCGTGAGGCATCCCGTTCTTCGGGAAGGAAAACCGTTGGAAACCTGCCACTTTGAAGGAGATAATTTGCAATCCACCATTCATCTTGGGCTGTTTATTAATTGTGCTTTAATTGGCGTTGTTTCGCTTTTTAAAACCCAAAACAAAGAGTTCAACGAAGAAAAACAGTTTCAAATTCGTGGAATGGCAGTCTTAAAACATCATCAAAAAAGAGGCTACGGCGAAAAACTACTTCACGAAGCAGAAGAAATTGCAGAAAAATATAAATGTAACCTATTGTGGTTCAACGCACGCGAAACCGCCATTCCGTTTTATAAAAAAGCAGACTATTCCATTCACGGAAAACCTTTTGAAATTGGCGATATTGGCACTCATTTTGTAATGTATAAAAAAATGAACCCGATTTCTTAGTTGCTATGAAGCATTTTTACCTACTTTTTTTTGTACTCATTTTGATTTCTTGTAACAAGAAAAAAAATCCTGATGCTGTCAAAAAACCACCCGCCATTGAAATTACCGATGAGGGAAAAGTACTGGTCATCGACTCCACTTTTCTATCCAAAAAAAACGATTCTATTCTTGCTGCTTTTTATCAAGTAAATGAAAACAGAACGTTTTGGTTGGCATTCAATTGCAGGGAATCGCTACTTACCATTTTAAAAAATGTGGCAGAAGAAGGGTTGAATCCAAAAGACTTCGATTTAAAAAAAATCGAAAAATTAGAAAAATCAATTCCAACCTTATCAGATAAAGAATTGATAGACTACGATGTTTTGCTTACAGAAAATTTAAAAAAGTATGTAGAAAAAACGGCGAAAGGTTCTTTAAACCCAAAAGAGTTATACAAAGATTGGGATTTAAAAGAAAACAAAATCGATGTGCAACAATTGCTTTTGAATTTTCAGCGAAAAGATTCGTTTGATTTTGCTGTGAATGAAGTAAAACCCAATCACATTATTTATCAAAAACTAAAACAAAGTTTAAAACTAATTGACCAATTCCCGGATGAAAATTTCAAAAAACTGGAAATCAAAGACAAAATTGTACTGAATGATACAAATGATGTGTTAATCGAAGTAAAAAAACGGCTCGCCTATTGGTACGACATGAAAAAACCGGATTCGTTGACTAATATTTATGATGAAACCACGTTTAATGCCGTTAAAAACTTTCAAAGTCGGCACGGTTTAGCTCCTGATGGTGTGATTGGAAAAGGAACAATTGCATCGCTGAATTTTACCAAGCAAAAAAGAAAAGAGCAAATTATTGCCAACATGGAACGCTGGCGATGGTTTCCGCGAAATTTTGAAAAAGAATACCTCATCATCAACATTCCCGATTATTCGTTGCAGGTGGTGAAAGAAAAAGATACGGTAAAAACACATCGAATTATTGTGGGTAAAGCAAGTCGAAGCACACCTATTTTATCATCCAAATTGAGTTATGTAGTTTTTAATCCAACTTGGACCGTTCCTCCCACAATTTTAAAAGAAGACGTAATTCCGGCAGCGACCAAAAACAGAGGCTATTTTGCTTCCAAAAACATTACAATTTATAGCGGAAGCACTGTTGTGAGTCCGTATGATTGGAATCCTGCGAGAGGAAGATCGTACCGTTATGTGCAATCTCCGGGAAGCTTCAATTCGCTTGGATTGGTTAAAATTATGTTTCCAAATCGGTTTTCGGTATATCTGCATGACACGAATACAAGAGGTTATTTTGAGCGAGAAAATCGTTCATTAAGTTCCGGTTGCGTAAGGGTACAAAACCCGTTTGAATTAACAGAATACTTATTATCAGATTCTATTAATTGGAATAAAGAAAAAATCGATGAAGTGTTGGCAGAATCCAAAACAAAGAATGTAAACTTTACCAAACCAATTTACCTGCACCTTTTATATTGGACAGCTTGGAGCGATAAAAATCTACTGATTTTTAGAGATGATATTTACGGTTTGGATGCCGAATTGTATAAAAAACTACGAAATTAATTTCGAAGCTACTTTATAACTTCTTGATGGATGATAAATAAACAAACATGATTTGTCTTTTATCGTTTTGATGATTTCTTGGTTTAATTCCACCGGCAACGCTGGACAACCTTGACTTCTTCCTAAACGTTTGTTTTGTTTGATGAATTGCTCAGACACATAATCTGCACCGTGAATCACAACGGCTCTTTCGCGAGCTTTGTCATTAATTCCTCTTTCCAAACCATCCAATCGAAGCGAAAGTCCATGTTTTCCTTGATATGTTTCTCCGGTAAGATAAAAACCTAAACTACTTTGGTATGATTCTGATTTATTCGAAAATGTGGTAGCAAATTCTTCACCTGAATTTCTTCCGTGTGCCACTAGAGAATGATATAAAACTGTATTGGTGCTCATATCAATTACCCACATTCTCTTGGAATTGGCAGACAAACTAAAATCGACAAGTGTCAAGATATCGTTTTGAATTAAACCTTTTTGCTTTAATTGGTAAAAACCTTCTAACGCTTTGGTAAAACTCTCTAATTGCGGAAGTTTAAAATTTTTAGCATCTAAATTATTGTACAAAGAACTCACTTTTGATTCAAAAGTTACTTTGGTATTGGATGCGATAATTTTAGGGTCTGTGGTATTATTTGATGGTGTTGTGAATGAAAATAATCCAAACAACAAAACCGATAAAATCTTGTAATTCATTGGTAATCTACAGGTTAAAAATTAGACTTGGGATGCCAAAAATATAAATTAAAAGTTTAAAACCAAATTATTTTAAACTAAATGTCAACTTTTTTGGAAATTAGCTCACTTTCAATGGGAGAACTAAGCAGAAAACGGAAAAAAACTACAATTCGTATCGCGAAAATGTAACATAACGAAACTTTAACGTCTTTATAAAATATTTCTTAATGAAATGATAAAGTAATTGTTACTCTAAATCCAATAGTTAATTTTGAATTATGAATTCAATCAGGCCACTCTTTTTCATCGTTTTATTTTTAATAATAGGAATAACCCAATCGTACAGCCAGAAAAAAACAACTGCTCTTCGTGTCGATGAGTCTATTTCTATTGATGGAAAATTGGATGAAGCTGTTTGGATGAAAACACCTGTAGCCAATAATTTCATTATGCTCGAACCGGATAATGGTGTGCCGGAATCTCCTGAGAGAAAATCGGAAGTTAAAGTGATTTATGATGATAATGCCATTTACATAGGAGCAATTTTATACGACAATGAACCAGCCAAAATAGAAAAAGAAATTACACAACGGGATATTTTTGGAACAGCAGACCATTTCGGAATTTTCGTTAACGGTTTTAACGATGGTCAGCAAGATTTTCGATTTTTTGTTTCCGCTTCCGGAGTTCAAATGGATTGTTTGGCAACCGAAAATAATGAAGATTTTTCGTGGGATGCCATTTGGAACAGCGAAGTAAAAATCACCGATTATGGTTGGGTGGTAGAAATGGAAATTCCGTATGCAGCTCTTCGTTTTTCAAAAGAAAATGTTCAAACTTGGGGTGTAAATTTTTTTAGAGAAATTCGTCGTTTCAGACAAAAAGTAACGTGGAGCAAAATCGACAGAGCAGTTGGTTCTGTCATCAATCAAGCCGGTGTTTTGGAAGGAATTGAAAACATCAAAACCCCTACTCGACTATTTTTTATTCCCTATACTTCGGGCTATGTGGAATCAAACAATTTGGGAACAGAAAGCACTTTTAAAGCCGGAATGGATATCAAATACGGCATCAACGATTCATTTACATTAGATGCGATTTTGGTTCCTGATTTTGGTCAAGCCGCTTTTGATAATGTGGAATTAAATTTAGGCCCGTTTGAACAACAATTTAATGAAAACAGACCTTTTTTTACGGAAGGAACGGATTTATTCTCCAAAGGAAATTTGGTTTATTCACGAAGAATTGGCGGACCTCCATCTTCATCACCTGCAACAAATGAAAACGAAACGGTTGAAAGTTATCCCAGCACGGTAAATCTGTTGAATGCTTTAAAAGTTTCAGGAAGAACAGCAGAAGGTTTGGGAATAGGTTTTTTAAATGCCATTACCGAAAAAACGTATGCTCGAGTTAGAAATACCGATACAAATGAAGTTCGAAATCAATTAGTTGAACCCTTATCTAATTATAATGTATTGGTTTTTGATCAACGATTTAACCAAAATTCCTCAGTTTCGTTTATCAACACCAATGTAACACGAGTGGGTGATTTTAGAGATGCCAACGTAACCGGAATTGTGTATGACATCAATTCTAAAGGAAACAAATATAATTTTTCCGGCGATTTAAAAATGAGTAGCATTTATGATGATGTAAAAGGAAATGGTTATTCAACGTATATGAATTTTGGAAAAACGTTCGGGAAATATCGTTATTCGATTGCTTCTCAATATGTTTCAAAAGATTTTGACATCAATGATTTAGGTATCAATTTCATAACGAATTATCACAATGTAGCAGCGAATTTTAATTACCGAATTTTAAATCCAACCAAACTATTCAATTCCTTTAACCTAAATACAAATTATTACATTGAACTTGAAAACACTACCGGAAAAGCACAAGATCATTGGATTAATTTGAATGTAAATTCCAATACTTTAAAAAACGATTACATTGGATATGGGTTTTTGGTAAGTCCGTTTGTTACTTATAATTTTTATGAATCAAGAGTTGCTGGCAGACCATTGGCTTTTCCGGCAAGTGGAAATGCGTGGATTTATTTTTCATCTAATTATAATAGAAAATTTGCATTGGACATTGAACCTTCAATTAGAATTTTTGATCAAGAAAATCGTATGAACTATGGTTTATTTATTAGTCCGAGATATCGTTTTAACGACAAAATGACATTAATTTATTCCACCAACTTTTCTCGTCAAAACAGCGATATTGGTTGGGTAGATTTTTCAGAAAGCGACATTATTTTAGCTGAAAGAAATCGTACCACTTTAACCAATTCTATTTCAGGAAAATATGCCATCAATAATAAAATGACATTGAATTTAACAACAAGACATTATTGGTCGTTTGCCGAAAATGTTCAGTTTCACACGTTGTTGGAAGATGGAACTTTTACACCAAACAACAATTACACAACCAATAGAGACGCTAATTTCAACTTGTGGAATTTTGACTTGTCTTATTCTTGGTGGTTTGCTCCGGGAAGTCAAATAACCGCTTTGTATCGAAACAATGCTCAGAATTTTTCCAACGAAATTGATAAAAGCTACGGTTCAAATTTCAATAATGTGTTTGAAGATAATTTAAACCACGTTTTTTCTGTGAGTGTTCGCTATTTTATTGATTACAACAAAGCCAAAAACTGGTTTAAAAAAGTATAAATCATACTTTCAGAAAGCCGTATTTCATTATCTTTGCGTCAAATTTTTTCCTATGAACAAGAAAGTAATCCTGATGATTTTAGACGGATGGGGACATTCGCCTGACCCAAAAGTTTCTGCAATTGACCATGCCAACACGCCTTTTATTGATTCTTTATACCAAAATTACCCAAATGCCGAATTACGCACTGATGGCTTAAATGTTGGTCTTCCAGAAGGTCAGATGGGGAATTCAGAAGTTGGTCACATGAATTTAGGAGCCGGAAGAATTATTTATCAAGAACTTACACGAATTAATTTGGCGGTTCAAAATAAGACATTGAACAACGAAAAAGTGTTGCAAGAAGCTTTTCAATATGCCAAAACAAATCATAAAGATGTTCATTTTTTAGGATTGGTTTCAGATGGTGGCGTGCATTCTCATATTGATCATGTAAAAGGATTGGTTGATGCTACACAAGATTTTGGTTTAAACAACGTTTATATTCATGCGTTTACAGATGGTCGAGATGTGGATCCAAAATCAGGTGTTCGATTTATATCAGAATTAGAAAATTATTGCAAAAATACCACCGCAAAATTAGCATCTGTTATTGGTCGCTATTATGCAATGGACAGAGACAGAAGATGGGAAAGAGTAAAGTTGGCCTATGATTTATTGGTGAATGGAATAGGAAAGCATTCTCAAAATGCTATTGATAGTATTCAAGATAATTATGCTAATGATATAACCGATGAGTTCATTGAACCTATTTTGATGGTCGATGAAAATGACAAACCATTAACCACCATTAAAAACGGAGATGTGGTCATTTTCTTCAATTTTAGAACCGATAGAGGAAGACAATTGACCGAAGTTCTAACCCAATTTGATTGTCATGAACAAAATATGCACCAATTGGATTTGTATTATGTAACGTTGACAAATTATGATGAAACGTATAAAAACATCAAAGTAATTTACAACAAAGATAATATCACAGAAACATTGGGTGAAGTTTTGGAAAGAAACCATAAAAAACAAATCCGGATTGCGGAAACAGAAAAATATCCACACGTAACTTTCTTCTTTTCCGGTGGTCGCGAAGAACCGTTTGAAGGCGAAACCCGTATATTAAGAAACTCACCAAAAGTAGCAACATACGATTTAAAGCCGGAAATGAGTGCTTTTGAATTAAAAGATGCTTTGGTAGAAGAACTCAAAAAAGGTGAAGTTGATTTTGTTTGTTTGAATTTTGCAAACGGAGATATGGTTGGTCACACCGGTGTGATGGAAGCCGCTATCAAAGCATGTGAAGCCGTTGATGTATGTGTAAAAGAAGTAATCGAAACTGCTTTAGCAAATAATTATACCACCATCGTTATTGCCGATCACGGAAATTGTGAAACAATGATGAATTCAGATGGCTCGCCAAATACGGCTCATACAACCAATCCTGTTCCGGTTATCTTGGTTGATAAAGAAATAAAAGCAATTAATAATGGTGTGTTAGGTGACATTGCTCCTACCATCTTAACCTTGATGGGGATTGAAAAACCAGATGTAATGACAAGGCATTCCTTACTATAAACTATGTTGAAATCACTTCATAAATTTTTTTTTCTACTTTGGATTTTAATCATTCAAAACACTTTTGCTCAAGGGGGTGCTCCGTCATGTGCAGAATTTCAATCTAATTTTGAAGCGTATCAATCTTGTGCTACAAGTATTCCGTTTCAGAATTCAACGGGAGCCAATAGCGAAACTTTTCAGACAACTTGTATTCTTGAACCTTTTAGAGGTCCAACTTGGTTTTTTATTCAAATTCAAACACCAGGGAATATTGTATTACAAATTAGTCAAGTAAACAATGGCGGTGTGGGAACAGATGTTGACTTCGTTCTATGGGGTCCGTTTACTAATTTAAATAACATTTGTAGTCAATTAAATATTTCTCAAGAAGTTGATTGCAGTTGGTCTGCCAGCGATATTGAAATTGTAAATATTCCTAATGGACAAGTGGGGGAATTATATGTACTTTTGATAGATAATTATTCAAATCAACCAGGAGAAATATCCATTTCTCAAATTGGTGGAACCGGAAGTTCAGATTGTAGCTTTTTATCTTCGGTCGAAATTACTGATGATAGTGGAAACGAAATTACACAAACTGAATACTGCAAACCGGAGACAAAAAGTATTACGGCAACCATAGATGTTACTGATTTTGATGGAAATGTAACCGATTTACGTTTTAATTATACATGGTATCGAAACAATGTGGTGCTAAGTACTATTACAGACAGCACAATAAGCACAAACACTTTAGCTGATATTGCAGAATCTGGGACTTATCGGGTTGAAACAACCGCTTATGATAGCACCGACCCAACAGTGGATATGAATAATTTACCTGTAAGTGAGGCAGAGATTGAACTAAAATTCTTTGTCTTACCGGAGGTTTCTATACAAAATACAGCAACAGAATGTTTAAGCTCAAATCCGATTTTGCAAGGTACTATCTCGAATCAAAATCTCTTTGATTCTTTTGTTGACAATCCGATTTATCAATGGTACAGAAATGATGTGGCTGTTTTTGGAATTTCAAATGACAATTTTACTCCAACTCTTCCCGGAAAATATAATTTAGGTGTCAAAAATGGTGGTTGTAACGAAGTTATTTCAAACTCAATTTTTATTTATGACACTCCTCAAATTGTCATTTTAGACAATGCTTCGATTTGTGATAATGATAGTTTTACGATAAATTCCGCAATTACAAATGCTGGAAATCTGAATAATTTAACTTATCAGTGGTATCAAAACAATATTGCTTTAGTGGGAGAAAATTCGGTAACATTAGTTGTTTCTACAGCAATTCAAGCTTCTAATTCAACCTCAGATTATTATTTACAAGTAACTGAAGAAGGTATTTGTGTTGGCAATTCTAATACCGTTTCCATTCAAATAAATTCGATTCCGGTGCTCAATACAAATCCTGTAGCAATGGAACAATGTGATTATATTGCTCCAAATAACGACGGTATTGCCACAACTAATTTAACGGAAGCGTATGATGAAATTACCAATAATGTTTCAGGTTTAACGCTATTTTATTTTTTAGATAGCGGTTTAACACAACCTATTTTGACTCCGGAAGCATTTGTAAATTCCACTCCAAATCAGACAATTTATGTGATTGCGGTAAATGAAAATGCAACGCCAAGTTGTACCTCATCAACTGTTGCTTCGATTGCTTTAACAGTTAATCCAACAAGTTTGTCATCTTATCCGGATATGGCAGCGGTTTGTCCTGCATTAAACCAAAATTTTGGATTAGTAGATTTTTCTACACAAGAAAACATTATTCGTACTAACTTTTTTGGAGGCAATCCGGTTGAAATCACTTTTTATTTGACAGATACTGATGCTTCTGTAAAAACAAATCAGTTGACGAATTTGTCTCAAATTCCAATTGGAATTCAAACTATTTACACAAGAGTAGAAACCAATAATATTTGTGAGGGTGTTGGTACATTTCAAGTAGAAATTACTACACCACCACTTCAAAACACTGTCACTTCCATAGCTATTTGTGAAAATGAAAGTATTGTTTTAAACAGTTTTGACACGGAAGCTTTATTAAACCAAAATCCAACAGTTCAAGCAACTTATTTCAGAACATTTCTATTAGCAGAAAGTAATTCTAGTGCTTTAAATAAAAACATTCCTCAAGCTTTTCCGGTTGGTAATAATAACATTTTTATTCGTTTATTTGATACGGCTACTCAGTGTTTTTTGATTGTTGATTTTACGATTGAAGTTTTTACTAATCCGATAATTTTTACACCAAATGAAATATCCATTTGTGGCGATACAGTTTCAGCTTTTAATTTAACCCTCAGAAATAATCAAATAACAGGTGGAAATTCAAATTATCAGGTTTTTTATTATGAAACGCAGGCCGATTTAACGGCTGATAATTTCATTCCACAACCGGATTCTTATGAATCATCTACAAAAACTATTTTGGTAAAAGTTGTTGACCCTACCAATAACAATTGCTTCTCAACAACTAGTTTAAATTTGGCAGTAGTAACTATTCCGGGAAGTTTGACCAACCCTACTCCTATAGAAAAATGTGATGATAGCGGTTTTGCTAGTTTTGATTTAACAGAGAGAACAACTGAAATTACCGGGCCTTCTGATTTAAATAATATTGTTATCAGATATTTTGAAAATTTTATTGATGCTCAAAGCAATAACAATTCGTTTATTCCAAACCCTACTAATTTTACCAATACTGTTCAAGATTTTCAAACAATTTATGTTCGTGTAACTAGCACCACAAATTTTGACAGTGAGACTGGATTGGCCTGTTTTAGAGTTTTAGAATTAAACCTTTATGTACGTCCGTTTCCGGAAAATAATTTAAGAACATTTCCCTATTATATCTGTATTGATGAAAGCGGAAATATCTTAAGAGAGGCCTTCATACGAACTTTGCTAAACGAAACAGATTACACTTTTGAATGGTTTACCGAATTTGATGCTCTTTCAGGAAATGAAATTTCAGGAGAATCCTCAAGCACATTTTCAACGGATATCGAAGGAAATTTTTCTGTTCTAGTAACAAATATTTCTAATGTGGCTCTTTGTTCGAGCGTTTTTAATTTTACAACCATAAAAACATTAGCTCCAAATGCTGTTACAATTTCTCCGCAAAACCTTATCGGATTTGAAAACCAGAATACTATTACCGCAACAGCTACACCAACATCAGCAGATTATGAATATTCGATTATTCCGGATTTGTGGCAAGAAAGCCCGGTTTTCACAAATATTCCTGCCGGTGATTTTGTTTTGAGAGTTCGTAATAAATTTGGTTGTGATGAAATAAGCACCACATTTACCGTGTTAGATTTCCCAATTTTCTTTACGCCAAACGGTGATGGTTTTAATGATACTTGGAAAATTATTGGCTCCCCTATTATTGAAATTAACCACATCTATATTTTTGATCGTTACGGAAAATTACTCAAAGAAATTGGTCAAAACGGCAACGGTTGGGATGGAACTTTCAACGGAAGACCAATGCCATCTGATGACTATTGGTTTAAAGCGATTTATACTAAAGATGGGAATAAACTGGAATTTAGATCTAATTTTAGTTTGAAGAGATAATCTACATTTTAAAATATAAAGTTTAAGTCCTGCGAAACGGGACTTTTTTTATTTCAAACTTTAACAACTATTAAAATTAAGTTAATCAATTTCTAAATCAATAGTAATACTATTACTTTTGCGTTGTAAATTTATTTTTGTAAAGCTCAGCGTATGAAAAACATTTTGGAAGGCATCAAAATAAACATCAGTCCAAAAATATATGTCAAAGATCCGGAGACATCTGAACTGGGCAAAAAAATTCTTGAAAACAGTATTTTGTTGATTGATGAAATTGGGTTTGATAATTTTACATTTAAAAAATTAGGTCAAAAAATTGGTTCGAATGAAAGTTCAATCTATCGCTATTTTGAAAGTAAACACAAACTTTTATTGTATCTTAGTTCTTGGTATTGGGGTTGGATAGAATTCAAATTAGTCCTTTCCACTAACAGCATTTCAAACCCACAAGATAAATTGATGAAAGCGATTGAAATTGTAACCGAAGAAATCACTACAGATAATAATCAACCACACATTAACGAAGTCATCTTAAACAAGATTATCATTTGCGAATTCTCTAAATCATATCTAACAAAAGTAGTAGATGACGAAAATAAAGAAGGGTATTTTTTAATTTACAAACGCGTAATTAATCGAATGATTGAAATGGTAAACGATGTAAATCCGAAATTTCCGTATGCAAAAAGTTTGATTTCCACTGTTGTGGAAGGGGCTTTACATCAACATTTTTTAAAAAATCACTTTAAATCGATAACGGATTGTTCAGATACTATTACACCAACTGAATTTTTCAAATCATTAGTTTTAAAACAGATTAACTAACTATGGAAAAATCATCAAAATCTCCTCTAAAACGTTTTATCAACTTATTAAAATTAGATAAAAAAGACATTTATCAAGTGTTTTTTTATGCGATTTTTTCAGGAATTGTAAGTCTTTCATTGCCATTAGGAGTTCAAGCAATCATCAATCTTATTCAAGGAGGACGAGTTAGTTTGTCATGGATTATTCTCGTTGCTGTAGTAATTTTAGGTGTGGTTTTTAATGGAATTTTACGCTTGATGCAACTGAGAATTACTGAAACCATTCAACAAAAAATATTTATTCGGTCGTCATTCGAATTTTCCTATCGTTTTCCAAAAATCAAATACACCGAATTTCACAACAATTATCCGCCGGAATTAGCGAACCGCTTTTTTGACACAATAACTGTTCAAAAAAGTGTCGCAAAATTAATTTTGGATTACTCTGAATCGTTGTTGCAAATTGTGTTCGGGTTACTTTTACTTTCAATTTATCATCCATTATTCATTCTTTTTGGACTTCTACTTTTCATTGTCTTGTATTTAATTTTCAGGATTTCTTTTGAAACCGGCCTAAAAACAAGTTTAACCGAATCAAAATACAAATACAAAGTAGCCCATTGGATTCAGGAAATTGCTCGAAATTATTTTGGTTTTAAAAGTAAAATAGAATCGGAATTTGCATTGACCAAAAACGATAAATTAGTGACCGAATACCTCAAATCCAGAGAAAGTCATTTTGAAGTTATTAAACGACAATTCATTCAATTAATTGGGTTCAAAGCTTTAATTTCGGCTGGTTTGTTATTGATTGGTGGATATTTAGTAATCAATCAACAATTGAACATTGGTCAGTTTGTGGCTGCAGAAATCATCATTTTATTAGTGATTAATTCGGTTGAAAAAATCATCGTTGGATTAGAAACTTTTTACGATGTATTAACTTCAATTGAAAAGATTGGTCAGGTGGTTGACATGGAAATTGAAGAAGATGAAACCTCCGAAAGCACCTATTGTTATAAAAATATTCACTTTGAAATTGATGAGTTAAATTTTGTTTTTCCAGATTCTACCAAGAAAATCCTAAACGCAATTTCGCTTCACATCCACCAAAGCGAAAAAATATATTTGGATGGAAGAAATGGTTCCGGAAAAACAACTTTGCTTCGCATTTTAGCTGGATTGATTCACACTAATAGTAGTTCAATTTATATTAACGACGAACATTATAATAAAATAAATTTCGAACAATATCGGGCTCAAATTGGTGTAATTACTGAAGGTCAATCACTATTTGAAGGCACAATTTCTGAAAATATAACTTTCAAAAATCCGAATGTATCTACAGAGAAATTAAAATTAGTATTGGAAAAAATTAAATTAACCGAAGTTATAAAGAAAATGCCAAAAGGATTAGACGAAAAAATTCTTACCGAAGGTAAGCAGCTGCCCTCTTCTTTGTCACAAAAAATTCTTTTAGCAAGAGCAATAGTAAATGATCCTCTTGTACTATTTTTAGAAAATCCTTTTGATAAAATGGATGATGATGAAAGTAAAGAAATCATCGATTTCATTTTGTCAGAAGAAAATAATTGGACGGTAATAGTCACTTCCAAAAATGAGTATTGGAAACAAAAATGCGACCGAATTATAACATTAGAAAAAGGAAAATTAATTTCAGATTCAAAGTAATATGCTGAATATCGCTAAAAATAATATCAACGAAAAAGTAAATCTAACTCGGTTTAAAACCATTCGGAAATTGAGTGAAAGACGTTATTTTAAAACGTTTAATCGACTTTTAATGTGGTTTTTTATCGGAAGTTTTCTGTTTGTTTTACTGCCTTGGACGCAAAATATTCAAGGAACCGGTTTTGTGACCACCATTTCACCTGAACAACGTCCGCAAACAATTCACACAGCAATTGCCGGTAGAATTGAAAAATGGTATGTGGCGGAAGGTCAATATGTGAATAAAGGTGATACAATTTTATTTATTTCGGAGGTAAAAGAAGATTATTTTGACCCTAATTTGGTAGATAATACCGAAAACCAAATGAAGGCGAAAATGCTTTCGGAAGAATCGTATGAAGGAAAAGCCAACTCACTTTCGTCTCAAATTGCCGCTATTGAACGCGAACGAATTTTAAAATTAGAACAAGCCAGAAACAAAATAGAACAATCACTTTTGAAAGTAAAAAGTGACAGTATGGATTTGGAAGCAGTGAAAACGCAACTTAAAATTGCTCAAACCCAATTTAAACGTTCGGAAGATTTAAATAAAGAAGGTCTAAAACCAATGACCGATGTGGAGGACAAACGATTGAAATTGCAAGATGCAGAAGCAAAAATCATCACACAGCAAAATAAATTATTAACCGCCAGAAACGAATTAATCAATGCAAAAGTTGAAATTAATCGAATCACAGCAGAATATACCGATAAAATTTCGAAGGCTCAAAGCGAACGTTTTACCGCATTAAGCAGTCAATTTGACACGGAAGCTCAAGTGAATAAATTGCAGAATCAGGTTACGAATTATAAAATGCGGAATGAACTTTATTACATCAAAGCTCCGCAAAATGGGTATGTGAACCGTGCGTTGCAATCGGGAATAGGTGAAACGATTAAAGAAGGAACGCCTGTCGTGAGCATTATGCCATCAAAATATGATATTGCGGTTGAAACGTATATTCAACCCATCGATATGCCGTTAATTCACAAAGGTGAAAAAGTGCGAGTTTGGTTTGATGGCTGGCCAACCATCGTTTTTAGCGGCTGGCCCAATTCTTCCTACGGAACATTTGGCGGCGAAATTATTGCTGTCGAAAATTTTATTAGTGTGAATGGAAAATACCGCGTTTTAATTGCCCAAGATCCAAACGACAAACCGTGGCCAAAAGAACTCAACATTGGTGCGGGTGCTCAAACATTTGCTCTACTAGATAATGTTCCAATTTGGTATGAATTGTGGCGAAAATTAAACGGATTTCCACCGAATTTTTATACGCCAACACAAACCACAGAAACTAAAAAATAGGAATTTGATGAAAAGAATTTTGCCAATTTTACTGTTTTTATCCGCTATTTCTTGGTCGCAAAATAGTGCATCGGATTCTATTTTGACGTTGGATGCTTATTTGGGTTATGTCAAGCAATTTCATCCGTTGGTCAAGCAAGCCAACTTAGAAGTGAGTCAAGCTCAAGCCGGAATTATTGCAGCTCGTGGTGGATTTGATCCAAAAATTGAAGTGGACTATGAAAATAAACAATTCAAATCAACGGAATATTATGACTTATTAAATGCGACGTTTAAAATTCCAACTTGGTACGGAATTGAAATTAAAGCCGGTTTTGATCAAATGGAAGGTGTGTATTTGAATCCGCAAAATACTGTACCTCCAAATGGATTGGCGATGGCAGGAATTTCTATTCCGATTGGTCAAGGTTTGCTCATTAATAACCGAATGGCCGATTTGAGAAAAGCTAAAATTTATGCCAATTTATCACAAGCCGAAAGAGATTTGGAAGTAGCCAACGTGCTTTATGCAGCAGCAAACGGCTATTTTAATTGGTATAGAAGTTATAATGAATACAAATTATATGAAACTTTTTTAACGAATGCGGAAGTGCGTTTTAATGGAATTAAAGGATTAATTACTGCCGGAGATCGACCAGCCATTGATAGCATTGAAGCCGGAATTTTGATTAAATCCCGAAAATTAAATTTAGAGCAATCACGGTTAAAATTACTAAAATCGAAATTGGAATTGTCAAATTTTTTATGGTTTGAAAATAATCTTCCGTTAGAATTACAAGATGGTATTTCGCCGGAAACAGAATTAGAAAAAAAGGTTGAAAATACATTAAAAACAAACGGTTTATTGTTAGCCGATATTGATTTTCAAAATCATCCAAAAATTAGATCATTACAAAATAAAGTTTCAATTCTAGAGGTTGATAAACGATTGAAAGGCGATTTATTGAAACCAACCATCAATTTGAATTACAATTATTTATCGGAACCGGAATTTGTGAGGGATTTTAATACTGTGAATTATAAGTATGGCATAAATTTTAGTTTTCCTTTGTTTTTGAGAAAAGAAAGAGGAAATTTTAAAATTGCCAAATTGAAATTGCAAGACGCTGAATTAGATTTGAAATTTGAAGATCAAGTACTCAGAAACAAAATCGATTATCAATTGGAAGAAATCAGTTCACTGAAAAATCAAATTGAAATTGCGAATGAATTGGTTGATGATTTTAATACGATGCTCGATGCCGAAGAAAGAATGTTTTTTTATGGAGAAAGTTCGTTGTTTTTAATTAATTCCAGAGAAAACAGTTTGCTAAGCACAAGTTTACAACAAATTGAAACCGAATTTCGATTTTTTGCTGCCAATGCCGATTTGTTTAAGTTGATTGCTAATCCGCAGTTTAATGAATAAACAATTAAACCTGACAGGTTTTAAAAACCTGTCAGGTTTACTATCAACAAATCATTTTTTTAATATCCATCATTTCATAATACGCTTTATCAATCCATTCACGGTGATTTGGATGGGCAATTTTGACCATTTCTGCCACGCGTTGTTTGAGTGTTTTTCCGTAAAGGTTTGCGATTCCGTATTCTGTGATGATGTATTGAACGTGTGAACGCGTGGTGACAACACCTGCTCCTTGTTTTAAAAACGGTACAATTCTACTTTCGCCTCGTTTGGTTTGGGATGGAAGTGCAATAATTGCTTTTCCACCATCACTCAATGAAGCTCCTCGCATAAAATCCATTTGGCCTCCTACTCCGGAATACATTTTTCCTCCGATGGAATCGGCACAAACTTGTCCGGTTACATCAACTTCGATGGCGGAATTGATGGCAACCATTTTTGGATTTTTACGAATTCGTGCCGTATCATTCACGGCTGAAGATTCTTTCATTTCAATGAATGAATTGTCATCTACAAAGTCATAAAGTCGTTTGGAACCCATTAAAAAAGTAGCTAAAACACGACCGCGAGTTGTTCCTTTGTAGTTGCAATTGATGACATCATTTTCGATCAAATCGATCACGCCATCCGAAAACATTTCGGTATGTAATCCTAAATCTTTATGGTTGGTTAATTTGCTTAAAGCGGCGTTCGGAATGGACCCAATTCCCATTTGGAGTGTGCTTTTATCTTCGATAAGTGATGCGACAAATTCTCCTATTTTTTCTTCTATTGGAGTGAAGGGTTCGATGTGATGAGGGTAAATTGGCACGTTAACATCTACTAAATAATCAATTTCTGATTCGTGTAGAATTCCGTCGCCAAAAGTTCGTGGCATATTTGGGTTGACTTGTGCTACCACAATTTTTGCGTTTTCAATGGCTGCTATGGAAGCTTCTATGGAAACTCCGAGCGAACAATATCCGTGCTTATCCGGTGGCGACACATGTATGAAAACAACATCCAACGGTAACACATTCTTTCGAAACAAATTGGGTAATTCACTCAGAAAAACCGGTGTATAAGAACCGTTTCCGGCTTTGAGTGTATGACGAACATTGGCTCCGATGAAAAAAGAATTGACGTGAAAACTTGCTGCTAATTCCGGATTGGCATACGGTGCTTCGCCTTCGGTGTGAAGGTGACAAATTTCTACATTTTTTAGTTCGGATGCTCGTTGGGTTAAAGCTTTGGTTAAAACGGTGGGTGAAGCAGCAGCAGCCTGAACGTAAACCCTATCGCCTGATTTTACTACTTGAACTGCTTGTTCTGCGGTAACATATTTGCTCATATTTCCTAAATTTTGAACAAAGATAAGGGTGAAAAACTGTTTAAAACCTGATATTTCTCATTGTTTTTGGGATTTCTAGCCCCGATAGTAGTGTAAAGCCTTTTGCAGGATTGTTGCAGTTTTTCTTGGCAAAAAAAAGCGACCAACGGAAGCTCTTTTTTTGCCTTAGAAAAACGCAACAAGACAAAAAAGCTTGGAACGGATAGCGGGATTTTGCTTCTTAAAAAAAATGATAAATTTGTTTACCTTTGCCTCTTTAAATTTTGATTATGATTATTCCGAAAACCCGAGAAGAAATTGAGTTGATGCGAGAGAGTTCGCTACTGGTTTCGAAAACGCTTGGTATGATAGCAAAGGAGATTAAGCCTGGTGTAACAACGCTTTATTTAGATAAATTGGCGGAAGAATTTATTCGTGACCACGGTGGCGTTCCTGCGTTTTTGGGCTTGTATGATTTTCCGAATTCGTTGTGTATGAGTCCGAATGCTCAGGTGGTTCACGGGATTCCGAACAATAAACCGTTGGAAAGTGGCGATGTGATTTCGGTGGATTGTGGTGTTTTGAAGAATGAATTTTATGGTGATCACGCGTATTCTTTTGAGATTGGCGAAGTGGCTCCTGAAACAAAAAGGTTATTGAAAATTACGAAGGAATCGTTGTATGTTGGCATTCGTCAGTTTAAGGCTGGCAATCGTGTGGAAGATGTGGGGAATGCGATTCAAACCTATTGTGAATCACATGGTTATAGTGTTGTGCGTGAATTAGTTGGTCACGGTTTAGGACGAAAAATGCACGAAGATCCGGAAATGCCAAATTATGGTAAACGCGGTCGCGGAAAATTGTTTGTAGAAGGTATGGTGGTTGCGATTGAGCCGATGATTAATATGGGGACAAAAAACATTAAACAACTAAAAGACGGTTGGACGATTTTGACGGCAGATATGAAGCCAAGTGCTCATTTTGAACATAATGTGGCATTGATTGATGGGAAACCGGAGTTGCTTTCTACGTTTCAATATGTGTATGATGCGTTGGGGATTGTGAGTGATGAAGAGAAGGAGTTTAGGAGGAAAGCTTTATAAACCTCCCCCCGACCCCCTCCAAAGGAGGGGGAGACTAGACGTTGAAATTTCTGCTTTCATGGCATTTAATTGAAATAAAACATTCAACTTATGAATTGTAAAACGTGTGATTATTCCATCGATCCTAATGCAAGATATTGCCCTAATTGCGGTGCTAAAATAGTTGATGAAAGACTTTCTTTGAAAGGAACTTGGGAGGAATTTATCGGTCCGTTTTTTAGTTGGGATAATAATTTTTGGAGAACCTTTTTTGGGATGTTCAAAAATCCGAAGGATGTTTTGGAGGCTTATATTAGTGGGGCGAGAAAAAAATATTTTCACCCCTTTTCTTATATTATTTTGTATGCAACGGTAGCTGTTTTTTTCTATAAATTCTTTCCGATGGAATCTATCATGGAATATTCTGAAGGAATTTCTGACGGGGTTTCTAATAGCACAAAAAATGGTGCTAAAGCTCCAAAGATTGACATGAAACCTTTTATGGAGGCTATGATGAACTATTACAACTTTTTGATTTTGTTACTTATGCCTATTTATGCACTTACAAGTTACATAGTTTATCATAAAAGAGGTCATAATTTCTTTGAACATTTGGTTTTCAATAGCTACATTCAAACAAATCTAGGTTTTATATCGTTGGTTTTACAAGTACTATTGGTTAGCATATTAGGGATGACTTTTCAAAGTTATGCTACTCTATTTATGATCGTATTTGTATTTTATACAGTATACATTTTAAAGAAATTGTACAATCAAAATTTAAAACAAACCATTTTTTCAGGCATTAAATATGTCCTTTTATTTTTTGGATTGTATTTAGGAGTAATGACCATCTTCTCATTTCTTTTTGTCATAATCTTCTTTCTAACTAAGATGTAATGAAAAAAGTTTTTAAGCTTATATTAAATACTATTCCGCGACCCATTCTTATTCGGTTAAGTTATGTGGCAAGACCAATCTTAGAATTTTTATTGAAAGGAAGTCGGTTTACAGATCCAATTGATGGAAAAAGTTTCAAGATGTTTTTACCATACGGTTATGGAAAACAACGCAATAATGTTTTGTCTCCGAGTACACTTTCGTTGGAAAGACATCGGTTGTTATGGTTGTATTTGAATAATGAAACCGATTTTTTTACAGCCCCAAAAAAAGTGTTACATTTTGCACCTGAACAAGCGTTTTACAAGCGTTTTAGGAATCAAAAGAATTTAGATTATACGACTACTGATTTATTTTCGCCTTTGGCAGATGTGAAAGCGGATATTTGCAATCTTCCGTTTAAAGATGATTCGTATGATGTGATTTTGTGCAACCACGTTTTGGAGCACATTCCGGATGACACAAAAGCAATACAGGAATTGTACCGAGTTTTAAAACCGGGTGGGATGGGGATTTTTCAAATTCCGCAAGATTTGTCGAGAGCTACCACTTTTTCGGATGATTCAATTACAGATCAAAAAGAACGAGCAAAAATATTTGGTCAGTATGATCATGTTCGTGTATATGGCAGAGATTATTTTGACAAATTGAGAAGCATTGGTTTTAGAGTTGTTGAAGAAGATTATACTTCCAAAATTTCACCTGATTTGGTGGAGAAATATTGTTTGGCAAAAGGGGAAATTATTCCGGTTTGTTTTAAATAATTTTTATTTATTTTATCATTTTCAATGATAAAAAAAACCCACGGTTGAAACCGTGGGCTAGTAAATAAAATCATATTATTAGTGTTTTATTCCTCCGGCATTAACATCGCCACAACCTTATCTTTTGAAAGGTATTTTTTAGCAACAGCCTGAATGTCTTTTGCAGTAACTGCATCTATTTTTTGTTCCACTTGTAAAATTTCATCTGCTGAAACTCCATAAGTAAATGAACGGGTTAGATAAGACATCCAATAATTATTTTGCTTGATTTTTTCTTTGTAATCTAATTTTTCGGCTTCTTTGAACTTGTTTACATCTTTTTCTTCAGGACCATTTTCGATAATTTTGTTTAATTCTCTCAAGGCTGATTGCGTTAATGTTTCTGCATTTTCAGGTCCACAAGGGAAATTAATTGTGAAATTATAGCTTCCGTTAGGCACTTTGTTCATGCTTCCTCTGGCATTTGCTCCATAAACACCACTTTCATTTTCACGAAGTTCTTCTATTAATTTAATGGTAAGAACTTCTCCGGCAGCTCTTAAAGCTAAAGCTTCTTTTGCATCATACTTACAATCGCCATAGAACATAATGTTAACTGTGCTTTTTGGATCTTTACCTTTTTTAACCACTTTTTTCAAGTCGCCTTTCAACATTCTGTAGCCTAAATCAACAGCTTTTTCAGTTGTTCCGTTGGAAGGCAATGAAGCTAAATATTGACTTGCAAATTCTTCTAATTTTTGATCGTCAATGTTTCCAACAAAATAGAAATGGAAGTCGGCTGCATTGGCAAAACGCTCTTTGTATTTTTTATATGCTAATTCGTAATCTGTTTTTTCCCAAGCGGCATCATCTGGTAAAATTCCTTTGAAACGCGGGTTGTCTTGATTCAAATAAGTATATAATTCATTTTGAAAATGCATTGTTGGCATGGCTTTCATATTAGCCATAAAACCATTTTGTTTGATTTTATAACTTTCAAACGCTTCTTTATCCATATTCAAATCAGTAAAGTAAGCATAAACGGTTTGGAAAAGATATTCTAAATCTTTTGGTGCTGCTGAACCTCTAAAACCTTCTTGCGTTCCTCCTACATACGGATTAACTCTTGCAATTTTACCGGTCATGAATTTATTGATGTCATTCAATTTCATTCCGGAGAAACCGGCCTCCGTAAGTCCGCCCATTGCCCATTGCACTTTTTCGTATTCTTCGTTACCAATTAAATTTGATCCTCCAAAACTTAGAGCTTCAAAAAGAACTTCGTCATTTTTAAAGTCTGTTTTTTTGTAGGTTACTTTAGCTCCGTTTGATAAAGTTAACGTTGTTGTTCCAATTTTATCGTTTGTTTCTTTTTTGGTAACAGAACCTTTTTTTACAGGGTTTCTAAGTAAACTTTCAGCAACAGCTTCATCAACATAGGCAGTGATAGAAGATTTATCAACTTTAATTGAATTTAAAACTTCTTGTTCGGTTGGTTTAACCATACCTTCTTTTTCGGGTCCGGTTAAAATAATTACTCTATTATCTTCTTTAATGTAACCGCTAATCAACTTGTTGGTTTCTTCCACTGATATAGTTGGCAATAGTTTTTGCATGGTTTTAAAAGTCCACTCTATGCCTGGAACCGGATCATTTTGTAGAAAATTACCTTGGTATTCCCATACATAATTTTCTGATTCTGTTTTATCTCTTTCGTTGTATTGTTGTTCGATTTGCGATAAAAATTCAGTTTTAGCTCTTTCTAATTCACCAGCTGTAAAACCAAAAGCTTTTACTCTTTCATTTTCTTCAACTAGAATTTTTAAAGCTTCTAATTGCTTGTCTTGAGGTACCATCGCGAAAGATTGGAATGCTTTTTTTGTTTTAGCATACGTTCCTCCATAATACGAATAACCATAAGTGAAAGGTGGATTTGGTGAATTTCTCTTTTCTTCTAAACGATTGTTTAGCATTGTAGCAAACAAACCGATAGTTAGTTCTTCCTTCATATCACCAATTGTTTTAACCACTTTTGGCTCATCATAATCTTTATAAAGCAATTGCACTTGAGTGAACGCCGCTTCGGGATCACTTTCTACTGCAACAAAAGTTTCTTTGTGATTTGGAACATCAAATTTAGTTCTTGGACGTTCTTTTTTAGGGTTTTTGTAAGGTGAAAAATGAGAAATAATCTTTTTCTCCATTTCAGCCACATCAATATCACCAACTACTATCACGCTCATCAAATTTGGTCTGTACCAATCTTTGTAGAAATTAACCACTTTATCATAAGTAAAGTTTTCTAGAATTTCTTTTTGCCCAATAGGAAGACGTTTTGCATAATGTGAATTATACATCATTTTTGGCATAAATCGACCCATCATTCTCTTGTCTGCACCTAAACCAATTCTATATTCTTCTAAAACAACACCTCTTTCTTTGTCAATTTCTTCGGGAGTTAACGTTGTATTAAAAGCCCAATCTTCAATGATTTGAAAACCTTTTTCCAATTTTTCAGGATCATCAGATGGAATTGGTAAAAAATAAACAGTTTCATCGAAACTTGTGTAAGCATTCAAATGCTGACCAAACTTTACACCAATGCTTTGTAAATAATCTACTAATTCATTTTTTGGAAAGTTCTTAGTTCCGTTGAAACACATATGCTCCATAAAGTGAGCTAAACCTTGTTGATCATCATTTTCAAGAATGGAACCTGCGTTGATGACAAGTCGCAAATCAACTTTGTTTTCAGGTTTCGCATTCTTTTTAATGTAATACGTTAATCCGTTTTTTAATTTTCCGGTTTTCACTGAAGGATCCATCGGAATCGGACTGTCAAGTTTTAGTTCTTGAGCAAAAACCAATGATGGTAATGCTAACAAAAACAAGAATAGTTTGTTTAGTTTTTTCATATAAAAATATTTAATGGTTTGTAAATCTAAATGTATAACTTCAAATGTTAAAACTTATTATATTTTCTTTAACGAAAAAACCTACTTTTAGAATCATTCTAAAATAAGTGACTGAAAATTAGTCGTTTTAAATTGTTGAATTTGGTTTTCTTCGTCAGAATAAATTAGTAAAACATATAAGTCTTGTCTTGACTGAAGTAACTTTTTGATGTTTTCCATTTCCATAATCATAAAAGCAGTGGCATAACCATCCGCTTCAATGCTTCTTGATGCTAAAACGGTCGCACTTAAGATTGAACCTTTTTGAGAAAGTCCGTTTTTGGGGTTGATTATATGAACGAATTTTTGTCCGGATAATGAATCGGTCACTACTTTTCTGTAATTTCCTGATGTTGCCATTCCGAGGTTTTCTAATTTAATTTTGGCGATTAATGTTCGTTCTTCCGGTTTTTGAGTTGGATCATCAATACCGATTACCCAATTTTTGTTTTCTATGGTATTTTTACCAAAAGCAAAAATTTCACCACCAATTTCAACAATTCCGTTTAGAATACCTTTTGATTTTAGAAAATCAGCTACAACATCCACAGAATAACCTTGAGCAATGGCATTAAAATCAAAATAGGTTTGATTGAATTTTTTTGAAATGGTTTTATTTTCATTTAATTTAACTTTATCAAAACCGACAAATTGTAGCAAACTATCAACTTTAAATGGATTTAAATCTATTTTTTCTTTAGTTGGACCAAAACCATAAGCATTGACCAAAACACCAATTGTTGGATCAAAAAGGCCATTTGTTTTTTGATAAATTTTTTGCGAAGTTTTAAACGTTTCCACAAAAAAATCATCAACTACAATTGTAGAATCTCCAGCATTAATTTTTGAAATTTGTGAATCTGGTCGATAGGTGGAAAGTGACATATCAAAAGCCAATAACAACGAATCGATTGATGATTTTTTAATAACTTCTGTAGAGTTTATGTATTTTATGGCATACGTACTTCCTTGTGCTTCTCCTTGAATTACAAAAATCTTTTCTTTTTGATTTTCTTGACAACTAATCATAAGAAACGCAAAAACGAAAACACTAACTAATTTCTTTAATTCCATTGTAATTGATGATATAATCTTGATTTTTTGTAACTGGTTTTTCGTAATCTAAAGCATTGGCAATTCCTACTCCGGCATAAAGAACTTTTGCTTTGAGTTTTGTAGCGTGTTCTTTAAACGTTTCCATCCAAATTGAATCATATTCTTCCGGATTATTTGGATAATCGAAAACAGTAACCAGAACAAAATGCAGTGTATTGGTTGGTTTGTCAACACAAACAAATTGAGGGTGTCGCTTAAGTTGACTATTCACTGCGATGAACTCAAACCCTTGGCTTTCGAGTTCTTTACCAACATAATTCATCGCTATGTTGTGGAGGTCTTGATCTGATAAAATTTCCATTTCACAAAGGTAAGTTTTTAATTGTTATACATAAAAAAACCGACTCATTTCTAAATCGGTTTATATCGTTTTTATTAAAAAATTATGCTCTCAAATATCTTGCGTAAGCATAACCTTCTTCGCCGTCTTTGGTTCTGATTATCCACCACTCGTCTGACGTTTGTTCAACTAAAGTAACCACTTCGCCTTTTGCAGCTTTACCAACAATTGATCCTTCTGTGGAAGGTTCTCTTCTAATATTTAAGTTACTGCTTTCAGTAGCTACAACTAAAGTTGTACCGGGAACTAATCCAGCTACTTGAACATCAACATTAATATCACTTGCCGAAAAATTTGGGTCAATTAGTCCTAATGCATCCCAAACAGCATCTTTTGATTTATTATATGCAGTAGTTCCGGAAACATAAAGAATACCATCTTGTTCTACTACTTGTAAATTATTAATTCCTGCAGATTGAGCAGCTGCTACAACACTTGCATATTTATTGGATAATGTCATAGTTTGAATTAATTAGTATAGTTATAATTTACTTTACCAACTTTTAATGCATCAATAGACATTTTGATTGCTCTGGCTTGATCTGGAGTAACCTTTCCAGTAATGGTAAGTTCATCATTAACAACTTCTGCTTTAACGTTAGGAAAATCCTTTAAAGCATCATTTACTTTTTGCACTACTTCGGGAGAAACTGCAGAAACAGTTTCAACTTGAATGGGTTCTACTGGAGCTGGTTCAACAACTTCAACTGGTGTTTCAACTGAAACAGGCTCAGTTGCTTTCTTTTTACAAGAAACAACTGCTGCAGCCATCAATAGTGATAGAGCTGCGATTTTGAATGTTTTTTTCATAATAAATAATATGTGTGTATAAATATTAACAAATTTATGCTAAAAAACTTTACTAAAAATAAAAAAACCGATTCATTTCTGAATCGGTTTAAGTATTTTATTAAAATTGGACTATCCTCCAAAGTCATCAAAACGAATGTTTTCCGGTGGCATTCCGAAATCTTCACCCATTTTTTGAACAGCATTGTTCATCATTGGTGGACCACAGAAATACAACTCAATATCTTCCGGATTTTCGTGTTTAGATAAGTAATTATCAATTACAACGTTGTGAATAAATCCAACAAAACCATCGCCTTCTCCACTTGTTCCGTCTTTTACTTTCCAGTTATCTTCCGGTAATGGTTCAGACAAAGCCATGTAGAATTTAAAGTTCGGGAAATCCTTTTCTAAAGCTCTAAAATGATCAACATAGAATAATTCCCGTTTTGAACGACCACCATACCAATAGGTCACTTTTCTTCCTGTTTTTACAGTTCTGAATAGGTGATATAAATGTGAACGCATTGGAGCCATTCCGGCACCACCTCCAACATACAACATTTCTGCTTCACTTTCATTGATAAAAAATTCTCCATAAGGTCCAGATACAATTACAGGATCACCTGCTTTTCTTGAGAAAATGTATGATGATGCAATTCCAGGGTTAACCGATGTCCAACCATTTTTAGCTCTGTCCCAAGGCGGCGTAGCCACACGAACATTTAGCATAATTTTTCTTCCTTCTGCCGGGTAAGAAGCCATTGAATAGGCTCTTTCAACCAATTCAGTGTTTTTCATCACTAATGGCCATAAATTGAATTTATCCCATTCTGCTTTAAATTTATCAGGTTCACCAGGATGTTCTTCCGGATGAGCAGTAATATCAATATCGGAATATTTTACTTCACATTTAGGAATTTCAATTTGAATATATCCGCCTGCTTCATAATGCATATCGTCCGGTAATTCAACAATGAATTCTTTAATAAACGAAGCAACGTTATAATTTGAATATACTTTTGCTTCAAATTTTTTGATGCCGAAAACCTCCTCAGGTACTTCGATAACCATATTGTTTTTTACTTTCACTTGACAACCCAATCGCCATCCTTCGGCAATTTCTTTTCTTGTAAAATGTGGTTCTTCTGTTGGAAGAATTGATCCTCCTCCATTCGTTACAATACATTTACATTGTATACAAGTTCCACCGCCACCACAGGCAGATGGAAGAAATATTTTACTGTTTCCAAGTGTAGTAAGTAGTGTATTTCCAGATTCTACTTCTAATTCGTTTTCTCCGTTAATTTTAATTTTTACCGGACCGGATGGAAGTAATTTTGATTTGGCTCCTAACAACATTCCCACTAAAAGGAAAACGATGACTAGGAAAACTACAACACTGGCTAAGATTACTGGTGTATTCATTATATTGTATCTTATTTAATTATATTTTAATTCCCATAAAACTCATAAAACCAATCGCCATTAAACCTGTAATGAGGAAAGTAATACCTAATCCACGTAATGGAGCAGGAACGTGTGAATAAGCAATTTTTTCACGAATGGCAGCAATGGCTAAGATGGCTAAAAACCATCCGATACCTGAACCTAAACCATAAGTTACTGCTTCGGAAATTCCTCCGAAATCTTTTTGTTGCATAAATAACGAACCTCCTAAAATTGCACAGTTAACTGCGATTAATGGAAGGAAGATACCTAAAGCTCCGTAAAGTGCCGGTGCAAATTTTTCAACAACCATTTCAACTAATTGCACCATCGAAGCAATTACGGCGATGAACATAATGAAACTAAGGAAACTTAAATCCAAAGAGGCATAATCTTCACCTAACCAAGCTAATGCTCCTTGTTTTAATAAATAATTATCCAATAAGTAGTTGATTGGAACTGTTATCGCTAATACGAAAATTACAGCAACACCTAAACCAACGGCTGTTTTAACTGTTTTTGATACCGCTAAATAGGAACACATTCCTAAGAAGTAGGCGAAAATCATATTTTCGATGAAAATACTTTTTACAAATAAACTTGCTAATTCTTGCATGTTATAATAATTTAATAGCTAAGCTATGATTAGTGTTTTTCAATTAATTTACGGTTTTTTGAACGTTGAATCCATATGATGATTCCAACTACTATTAATGCCATTGGCGATAATAACATCAAACCGTTATTTTCATATCCGTAAGCATATAGTCCGGTTTTATCAGTAACATTTCCTAAAACTTCATAACCTAACAATTTGCCAGAACCAAGTAATTCACGGAAAAACGCTACTACAATTAAGATTACTCCGTAACCCCAAGCATTACCAATTCCGTCTAAAAATGATTTCCATGGTCCATTTCCTAAAGCAAAAGCTTCCAGACGTCCCATTACGATACAGTTGGTAATAATTAAACCTACGAATACTGATAATTGTTTACTAACATCATAGGCAAATGCTTTCAAAACTTGGTCAACTAAAATTACTAACGAAGCAACAATTACAAGTTGAACGATAATTCTAATTCTGTTTGGAATTAAATTTCTGATTAACGATACAATTACGTTACTGGCTGCCAAAACTACTAATACCGAAATTGCCATAACGATAGCCGGTTTTAACTGAACAGTAATTGCTAACGCAGAACAAATTCCTAATACTTGAACGGTGATTGGATTGTTATCATTGAATGGATCAGACAACAATGTTCTATTTTTCTTTGAGAACAACGGTTCTTTTTCTTCTGACATAATGCTAATTTTTTAGTGCAAGTTTAGATTTTTGACTGGAAAAATAATTTCCGTAATGAGATAATCTTTCTTTGATCATCGCTGATACTCCATCGCCGGTAATCGTTGCACCAGAGATTGCATCTACTTTATTATCGTCTTTATCGTTTCCGCCAGTGTATCCTTTCTTTACTTCAATTCCAACTAATTCACCTTCGGTTGTAAATATTTTTTCACCTACAAAACGATCTAAAAACCAAGGCTGAGTAATTTCAGCTCCTAAACCAGGTGTTTCACCTTTGTGATCAAAAACAACACCTTTTACCGTATTCATATCTTTTTCTAAAGAAACATAACCCCAAATTGCATCCCAAAGACCTGCTCCACGAAGCGGAATGATGTAAAAAGTTTCTCCATCTTTCTCAGCTACAAATAGTGGAAATTTTTGTTGAGCTACATCTTTCTTTACTTCCGTTTTTAAATCAATTTCAAACGTTTTCTGTCTATCTTCAGTTGCAGTACCATCGGCATTAATTAAATAACCACTTTTGATTACTTCATCAAATTTTGCTTGTGCCTCTTCTCTACTGATTCCGGTAACTCCTACAGTAGTTAGAATATTTTGCATTTTTTCATTTCTTACGTTAACATCTTGCATCGGCTTTAATGAAGTAGCTGCAAAAGCTAACAAAGCTCCCACGACTACCACCATAATTCCGGCAAATAAAAACGTATATCCGTTACTATTTCTATCCATGATTAAGCAGTTTTTAATTGTTTAGCAACTCTTTTCTTTCTTCTTTTGACGTTACCTTCCACCACATAATGGTCGATGGTTGGTGCAAATACATTCAATAATAATATCGCCATCATCACACCTTCCGGATAAGCCGGATTGAAAACTCTAATTAAAATACTAAAGAATCCAATTAAAAACCCATATATCCATTTTCCTCTGGTTGTTTGAGCGGCAGATACAGGATCTGTTGCCATAAATACGATACCAAATGCTAAACCTCCTACTAATAGGTGGCTCATACCAAAGTTCATTAAAGGATTTGCCCCCCATAATTCGAATAAGAAAGCGGTAAACGCAGCTCCTAAAAATCCGCTGACAATGATTCTCCAACTTCCAACTCCGGTGATGACTAAAATGGCGGCACCAACTAGAATCCAAAGTACAGATGTTTCTGAAATAGATCCCGGAATGGTTCCCGCAAACATACTCCACGTATCATAACCTGCTTCTTGCCCAGCAGCTAATTTTCCTAAAATTGTTTCTCCAGAAATTGCATCCGTTGTAGTGGCATCTGAAACCCAAACTTTATCTCCAGACATATAAGTTGGATAAGCAAAAAAGGCAAATGCTCTAGCGGTTAATGCAGGGTTTAATATGTTCATACCGGTTCCTCCGAAGGCTTCTTTACCGATAATTACTGCAAAAATAACAGATAAAGCCAACATCCATAATGGTAAGTCGATTGGCATGATCATCGGAATTAACAATCCGGTTACTAAGTATCCTTCGTTTACTTCGTGACCTCTTACTATGGCAAAGTAGAATTCAATTCCTAATCCAACTCCGTAAGAAACGGCGATCATAGGCAATACTTTCCACATTCCGTGAACCAAAGCATCCATAAATGGAACTACTTCTTGAATTTGCGACAAACTTTGGTAACCTGCATTCCAAGTTCCAAAAATTAATGCAGGAATTAAAGCCAAAACTACCGTAATCATGGTACGCTTTAAATCTACTGCATCTCTAATGTGAGCTCCGTGCTTAGTTGTGTGATTTGGAACATATAAAAATGTGTCCAATGCATTGACAGCCGGTGCAAATTTTTCCAATTTTTCACCTTTTCCGAAAGGCTTTTTTATTTGGTCTATTTTATCTCTTAAAAACTTCATAGCTATATTTTTAACCTACTTCGTTAATCATTAAATCTAATGCTTCTCTGATAATTACTTGAGCTTCTAATTTAGAAGTATTCGTGTAATCTATCAAAGCAAAATCTTCAGGAGCTACTTCGTAGATTCCTAAACTTTCCATTTTATCGATGTCATTTGCTAAACAAGCTTTTAGCAATTGCATTGGATAAATATCCAACGGCATTACTTTTTCCATTTCGCCAGTTACAACTAATGCACGCTCTTCACCGTTTAAATTTGTATCAGCAACATATTTTTTCCCCGGCATTAACCAAGACAAAGCTGTACGTTGCATACTGTGTTTATTTGCTCCTGCAAATGGCAACCAACCAAACATTCTGTATTGATTTCCTTCCGGAATAACCGTTACAGTGTTTGAATAATAGCCTAAATTTCCGTTTGCTGAAACTTTATCGCCTGTGAAAACATCACCGGAAATGATTCGAACATTATCTGAAGCTAATTTTCCGGAAACAATTTCTTTCATTTGAGCTCCAATTCGAACGGTATAATATTGTGGTTTTGTTACTTCTGAACCGGTTAATGCAATTACTTTGGTTGCATCAAATTTTCCGGTTAAAAATAAATCACCAATGATGGCAACGTCTTGTGGTGCAACAATCCAAACTCTTTCTCCTGCATTGATTGGGTCAATTTTGGAAATTTGAACACCAACGTTTCCTGATGGATGCGGACCAAAAACTTTATGTAATTCTACTCCCGAAACAGAACTGAAAATTGAATTTACTTTTCCGTTTACCGAAAGATGAACTTTTCCTTGGGTTAATTTTGATAAAGCATCAACTCCGGCTTGAAATTGAGTTAATTTATCTTTTAAAGCCACTTCAACATCGGCAGATAAGGGTGCCGAATTATAAGCAGAAATAAAAATTGCTTTTGGAGTATCGGTGGAAGTTGCTACAACATCATACGGACGTTGTTTGATGAAAGGCCAACATCCTGAAGCAAGTAAATGTGATTTTACTTGTTCTGCTGACATTTCTTTTGGATTTTTCTTTCCGTGCTCCACAAAAGTGTCTTGTGCATCGGCTAGAATGTTGATTTCCAAAATAACTCTTTTTTCTCCACGCTTGATTTCACTAATTTTTCCGGAAACGGGGGAAACAAACTTTACTGCTTCATCGTTTTTGGAATAAAAAATGACTTCTCCTGCTTTAACTTCGGCTCCTTCTTTAAGCACCAGTTTTGGTGTAACTTTATGAAAATCAGAAGGCTTTATGGAATAAACTTGTGATCGTGAAGTTGCATCAACTTTTGCTTCTGCCTCTCCAACGAGTTTTAAGTCTAACCCTTTCTTGATTCGAATGTCTTTTGACATATTTTATGAAGATATGATTAGTAAATAGTTTTACATAATTTTAAACGGTGCAAATTTAAAAATTAAATAACAATTGAGCGACATGATTAACAAATGTCTAATGGTTTTTCATTTATTTATATTAATTCTAAATAACGATTTGATTTTCAATCGAAATGATTCACTTTTAATGAATTCCTCCTCAGCCCCGATTGAAGCCAATAGCTTTTTGTTCTGGTGTTCAGAACAAAAACTATGGCGAAAAGCGGGAACATGGCTAGCTGATAATGCCCGAACCTTTCGCTCCAAAAAATTTAAAAAATATTCTATCGGAAAATTATGTGGCATCTTTTATGTTAGCAAATAAATAGTATATTTACCTTTTGATTAAAAAATTCTCTCATGCGAAACCTTTTTTTACTCGTTTTTTGTTGTATCTGTTCTGTTTCTTTGGCTCAAATTGAACAAGAAATTGCTCCGCCTTATAACATTAAAACGGCTACGTTTATTCAGAATAACATTAATGCGATTCCGATTTTTAGGTTGGGTGATCCTTTTCAATTTGTTTTTGATGATTTGTATGGCGATGAAGCAAACTACTATTACACAATCACGCATTGCGATTATAATTGGACAAAATCGCAGTTGAATTTGAATGAATATATTGTGGGATTGGACAATCAACGCATTATAGATTATGAAAATTCTTTCAATACGTTGCAATTGTATTCGCATTACAGAGTTTCATTTCCTAATCAGTTTACTAAAGGTTTTAAAGTGAGTGGAAATTATATGTTGAAAATCTTTAACAACAGTCAGGAATTGGTTTTTTCAAGAAAGTTTATTTTATATGAAGATTTGGTTTCGGTTCCAATGCAAGTGAAAAGTGCTCGTGATGTGCGGGTTTTGAATCAGAAGCACAATTTAGAATTTTCGATTTTGCCTAACAATATGTTGTTGCAGAATCCGATTCAGAATATTAAAATTATGTTGTTGAAAAATGGGATTTGGAACACCGCCATTACCAACGTAAAACCAATGTTTACATTAGGCAACGATTTGATTTATAAATACGATAAAGAAACCCAGTTTTGGGCAGGAAATGAATTTTTGTTTTATGAAAACAAAGACATTCGAAATGCAGTGAACAATGTTCGTTATATTGAATTAAAAGGAATTTATAATACCTATTTAATGCCTAATGCCAGCAGAGGAAACTTAGAATACACTTATTTTCCTGACTATAACGGAAACTTTTTGATTAACAACGTGGGTGCAAGAGAAAATGTTAACGTGGAAGCTGATTATTCATGGGTGTTTTTTACTCTAAGTGCTCCGACTTATTATGGTAAAAAGGATATTTATATTACCGGAATGTTCAACAATTATGCTTTGACACCGGAATATAAAATGGATTATAATAAAGAAAAAGGCATCTATGAAAAAGCCTTGATTGTTAAACAAGGTTTTACAAATTATGAATACACATTAGCCGATTCTAATGGCCTAGTAGATTTTGAGAATGCATTAGATGGCAACTTTTTTCAAACGGAAAATAATTATTTTTGTATAGTTTATTACCGTGCCAACAACGATCGTTTTGACCGCGTAATCGGTAAAGGAATGGCAAGTTCGGTTGATATTATCAAATAATATATGTCTGAATCTACAAGAGAAATTAAAAATTACCGCGGATTAAAATGCTTAAACTGTAATCATCCGCTAGACATTTCAGATAAATTTTGCCCCAATTGCGGACAAAAAAACACCACCAAAAGACTAAGTCTAAAAGACTTTGTAGATGAGTTTTTGGCTAATTTTTATGCCTATGACTCCAAGGTAAAAAATACCATCATAAAACTTTTTACCAAACCCGGCAAAGCTGCAAAAGAATTTATTGATGGTAAACGGCAAACATATGCCAATCCGTTTCGGTTTTATTTAAGCGTATCGCTAATCTATTTTATTTTCAGCGGTTTGGTTACCAAGTTCAGCGAAGAGACAATTGTTGATTTGGACCAGACTATCATCAAAAAAAGCGAACAAAATAGTCAAGAAAAAGATTCTACAAAAACAACTAAAGATTCACTCGATTTAAACGACCCAAAATCACCCGTTCAAATCAGCCTTGGCAACAATAATATTAAAATAAAAAAGGATACCTTAAAAAAGCAAAAATTTTACACCGAAAAACAAATTGCAGGTTTTGGTTTTTTAAAGAGAACGTCTCGAAAAGTTCAAACATATGCCAATTTTTTTGACCATTCTAAAACAACTTATCCGCCAAAGATTCTCGATTCACTAAAACATGAAAAATCAAAATGGAATTTGTATTTACTCAAAAAAACCTATCAATTTAAAAAATTGAATGAAGAGGACAATTTTGGCAAAAACGGTTTTGAGCTATTTTTTGATTATTTGTTAGACAAACTGCCATTTATTTTATTTATTTCTTTACCCTTTTTAACAATTGTATTTGCTGTTTTATATTACAGAAAAAAATTATCCTACGCAGAACACATGGTTTTTGTCTTCAATTTTATGACATTCATGTTTTTAATCATATTTGTAGTAGAAATTATCGGATTACTAACAGGTTTAGACTTAGGTTGGATATTTCTAATCATAACGCCCATTTATTTTTACAAAGCATTAAGAAATTTTTATCAACAAAGTAGGTGGAAAACAATTTTAAAATTTGTAATTTTGAACTTTCTATTACCAACAACTGCTTCATTTGTAGCACTTTTGGTTTTATTTATAGGATTTTTGTTGTATTAAATTATGGTTTCACAAATAACAAGAGGCATAAAAATTTCAGTTACTACTAGTTTTGAAGGCACTTACTTCAAGAACTACAAGCTTCATTTTGCCTTTAGTTACCACATTACCATCGAAAACCACAGCAAAGATTCCGTACAATTAATGTCGCGGCATTGGGAAATTTTTGACTCACTCAACCACAAAGAAATCGTTGACGGCGAAGGAGTTATCGGAAAAAAACCCGTTCTAAAACCCGGCGAAAGTCACACCTACAGTTCAGGTTGTTTATTGTCGTCGCCTTTTGGAGCCATGCGAGGTCATTTTAATATGATTAATTTCACGTCAACCCGCAATTTCAGAGTCATTGTACCTACTTTCAAGTTAGGAGCTCCATTTGCTTTAAATTAATTTCCAGAAGCTATTTCCCGCTATCCGTTGCAAGCTTTTTTGTCTTGTTGCTTTTTTCTATGGCAAAAAAGTAGCTCCCAAGGTCGCTCTTTTTTACCAAGAAAAAATGCAACAATCCTGCAAAAGGCTTCCTGCCTACCGGTAGGCATGGTCCACTTCTATCGGGGCTAGTCGGGAGTCCTAACAATTCCCTAAAATACAAACACAGTTATCAAAAATTCAAAAAAACCTTTGTACTTTTGTGTTCTATTACATAATTCACACAGAAAGAATTATATAATTACCAAAATGTCTAATAATCAAACAACACACTTATGTTAAAAGGATTTTTTCACGTACCCAAAGCAATTAACGAACCCGTAAAATCATACGCTCCCAACAGTCCTGAAAAAGCAGCTGTTTTAATGGCTTACAAAGAAATGTGGAACAGCAAAATCGATGTACCATTATATATAGGTAGCGAAGAAATTCGCACCAAAAATACCCGCAATATGACCGCACCACACGATCATAAACACATCGTGGGAACCTATCATTTAGCCGAAAAAAGTCACGTAGAAAAAGCAATCGCAAACGCATTAGAGTCTAGAAAAGCATGGGCAGCTATGCCGTGGGAACAACGTGCCGCTATTTTCTTAAAAGCAGCCGAATTGATTGCCGGACCGTATCGTGCTAAAATCAATGCCGCCACAATGATCGCTCAATCCAAAACCATTCACCAAGCTGAAATTGATGCTTCGTGTGAATTAATTGACTTTTTGCGATACAATGTCGAATTCATGACGCAAATTTATAACGATCAACCCGCTTCCGATTCTTCGGTTTGGAACCGTGTAGAATACCGTCCGTTAGAAGGTTTTGTGTATGCCATCACACCTTTTAACTTTACCGCAATTGCCGCCAATCTTCCTGCTAGTGCAGCAATGATGGGCAACGTTGTGATTTGGAAACCAAGTGATAGTCAAGTATTTTCAGCAAAAATCATCATCGATGTTTTTAAAGAAGCCGGAGTTCCTGATGGTGTAATCAACGTTGTTTTTGGAGATGCTGTGATGATTTCCGATACTATTTTTGATCACGCAGATTTTGCCGGAGTTCATTACACCGGTTCAACATTTGTTTTCAAAGAAATCTGGAAAAAAATCGGAACCAACATTCACAAATACAAAACCTACCCAAGAATCGTTGGCGAAACAGGCGGAAAAGATTTCGTTGTCGCTCATCCAAGTGCCAATGTAAAACAAGTAGCCACCGGATTAATTCGCGGAGCTTTTGAATTTCAAGGACAAAAATGTTCGGCAGCTTCCAGAGCTTATATTCCAAAAAGTTTATGGCCAGCTGTTGAAGCCGAATTAAAATTGGAAATGGCAACCATCAAAATGGGTTCGCCCGAAGATTTTTCTAATTTCTTTACCGCTGTAATTCACGAAGGTTCGTTTGATAAATTAGCTAAATTCATCGATCAAGCTAAAAAAGACAAAGATGCCGAAGTAATCATCGGTGGAAATTATGATAAATCAGTTGGTTATTTTATCGAACCTACGGTTATCTTAACCACCAATCCAAAATATGCCACAATGGAAACCGAATTATTCGGACCGGTTTTAACCATTTATGTTTACGATGATAAAAAATGGAAAGAAACCTTAACATTAATTGATGAAACTTCAGAATATGCCTTAACAGGAGCTGTGTTTAGTCAAGACCGTTACGCCATTACCGAAGCAACGCAAGCCCTGGAAAATTGTGCCGGAAACTTCTACGTAAACGACAAACCAACCGGAGCCGTGGTTGGAATGCAACCTTTTGGTGGAGCAAGAGCTTCCGGAACCAATGACAAAGCGGGTTCTGCACAAAATTTATTGCGTTGGGTTTCGCCAAGAACAATCAAAGAAACGTTTGTTACACCTGAAAATTACCGCTATCCATTTTTGGGTTAATTAACTATAAATCAAAAAATTTAAAAGTCCGAATGTTAACTATTCGGACTTTTTTTTATATTTGATAGAAATAAACCAATTAACCTCAAAAATCATCTCTCGCTAATGAAAACAAAAATTACTTTTTTCGCTTTATTTTCAATTTTATTTTCTTTTGCTCAAAAAGGAGAATATGATTTATTGAAAGAACACACGCAAACTAAGATTTTATATAATCAGGTATTTGATATTTCTAAAATTACAAAAACCAAAAAGGATGAAATTTCTGCGATGTACTTCAGACAAGTCTATCACGAAATTCAACGAGCTGATTTTTTGCAACGTTTACCCAGTTATGAAGTGTTGAAAAAAGAAGCGGATGATGCTTTTTTTTCTAAACAAATTCCGCTTTCAATCTTAATTTCCGAAGTAGAAACCATCAAAACAGAAACATTAGAAAATAACATCATTTCTAAAAATAACAATCAATTTGTTTTAAATAATCCATCTGCAGATGCTTTTCAAAAACACGAAATTGCGTTGATGGCTCCGTTGGTTTCCAAATCAAAAAACAAAACAGTTGAATTTATTTTAAAAGACAAAAATATTTTCAACACAACGTCTAAAAACATTCAAGCCATTTACATCAGTTTTACTGAGAATGATCTGTGGCTAACGGTTTCAGTTAATCAACCTTTCAAAGTAGATTTTGCAACTTCCGGCAAAAAATCAATTTCATTTAAAATTGAATTCACAAATGGAGAGAGTAAAATCATCAAATCAACTTTCGATGTTCAAGGAAGTTCAAATTTGGCCAATCGAAACGGAAATGAAATTTTAGCACAAAACATAACGGCTTCAATTCCATATCAAGGTTTTGGCGAAAGTGCTCCTTATCTAGGTCAAGGCGAATATGAAATTTATTTAGACAATGTTGACCAAGTTTTAGACAAACCCATTTTTTTGGTTGATGGATTTGATCCTGGCGATACGAGAAACACCGAATTGATTTATTCTTTATTGAATTATGGCGGAACAGATCAAAACTTAGCCGATATTGTTCGCAACGAAGGTTTTGATATCGTTGTATTAAACTTTCCGCAATACTCTCCCGCAGACGGAGTAGTGATTGATGGTGGAGCCGATTTTATTCAACGAAATGCGATGATTTTAGTTGAACTTATCAATCAAATTAATGCTCAAAAAGTAGGAACAGAAAAAAATGTCGTGATTGGACCAAGTATGGGCGGACTCATTTCGCGTTATGCCTTGCGATACATGGAACAAAACGATATGGAACACGACACTCGTTTGTATATTTCGTTTGACTCTCCACATTTGGGAGCGAATGTTCCGATTGGGTTTCAACATCTTTTTAATTATATGGCAAATGGTCCGTTGGGTGATGTAACGCTTCAAGAAATTGTGAATAGTGTTTTGTCAAGTCCTGCGGCCAAACAAATGTTACTCGATCATTACAGCGGTCATTTGCAAACCGGAAGTGCGACCGAGTTTGATAATGCCATTCAATTGCCAACCGGTGCTCCGAATTTTAGAACGGCATTTCAAAATGAATTAAACGCAATGGGATTTCCAACAGAAACCAGAAATGTGGCAATCAGCAACGGAAGCGGTAGCGGAACCATGACCGGAACCCCGGGAATGTTTGTGTTAAATGATTATATTGTGAATGCCTCCGACACGCAAAGAGCACGTTTTGATATTCGTTTTACACCACCGGCAGGCGTTTCAAATCAATTGGTAAGCCGATTTAGAGCACAACAATTTATATTTATTTGGGTAACTGTTTTAACCAGCCAAGCGAATGCTGCTTCTCCGGCAACTTCTTCCGGATTCGATTCTGCTCCTGGTGGATTATTTAATATGGCTGATTTTGTAGAGGCAGGAAGTGGCAACCCAACAATAGATGATTTTTTAGCAAATTTAGCAATTGATCGTTTTTGTTTTATTCCCACCTTGAGTTCATTGGCAATTACCAATCCGAATTGGTATGCAAATGTAACGGATGCTTCAATTACACCTTTTGTCGCTACTTTTGTACCAACAGAAAATGAAGATCACGTGACGTTATCAGCAGGAAATGTAGAATTTGCTTTGAATGAAATTTTGAACGAACCTTTATCTGTTGAACAACCAATTTTATCTAAAAATATTTTAATCAAAAACCCAATTAAAAATACGATTGAAATGTATAGTTCAAGCTTACTTTCAAACGTAACTATCTCGATTGTTGATGCTTCAGGTAAAAAAGTCTTCTCTCAAAATAACATTTCTATCGAAGGAAACCATCAATTAGAAATTAATTTATCAAACGGATTTTACTTTATCAAAATTGAATCTGCTGAAAGAAGTTTTGTGCAGAAGTTGATTAAAAATTAATTTTATTATCATAAAATTTAGCCACGAATGCACTAATAAATTTGTGCATTCGTGGTTTTACACTTTAAACTTCAACGGCAAATGCACCACTTTCTTCGTTTCAAAAAATTCTTCCGAAAAATAATCGGCTAAATTATATTGAGTAACATTAGGAAAATCTTTTAATTCCTCGGTTAAATCGCCACCTTTTAAATACAAAATTCCGTTTTTAAGTTCGTGGTTGTTTTGCTTTTTGATTTTGTCTTTTATCCAAGAGACAAAATCAGGCATATTTGTTACGGCTCGGCTTACGATAAAATCAAAATCTCCTTTGACATTTTCGGCACGCAATTGTTCGGCTTTTACATTTTTTAGACCTAAAGCAGTAGCTACTTCATTGACTACTTTTATTTTTTTGGCAATCACATCAATCAAATAAAAACGAGTTTCCGGAAACAAAATCGCTAACGGTATTCCGGGGAAACCACCGCCGGTTCCCACATCCAAAACTGTCGATTTCGGTTGAAATTCCATCACTTTGGCAATGCCTAATGAATGTAAAACGTGTTTCACGTACAATTCATCAATATCCTTTCGGGAAATTACATTGATTTTGGCATTCCATTCGGGATACAATTGACCTAATTTTTCAAACTGAACTACTTGGTTTTCAGATAAATTAGGAAAATACTTTAAAATTTCTTCCATGTTGTGCTATTTTTAACAAAAGTAAACATTTTGGTGTTGAAATTTTATTGTTTGTTCAACGTTATGATTTATATTAATACTTACCTTTGAAAAAATTTTTAATTACATGAATACCACAATTCCCACATTTTCTAAAGAAGACAATCTAAAGTTTTTTAGAACGCTTAATAGTCGAGTTAATAATTACTTCAAAGAAAATAATCTACAAAAAACCGGAAACTGGAAACTTCACCTTAAAACGATAGTGATGTTTACTATTTTCTTAACACCTTACTTCTTCCTTTTGGCTATGGATATGCCATTTTGGACGTATCTATTACTTAACGTCGTAATTGGCGTTGGAATGGCCGGAGTTGGAATGAACGTTATGCACGACGGAAATCACGGTTCGTACTCCAATAAACCTTGGTTAAATAAAATTATGGGTGGAAGCATTTATATTCTTGCCGGAAATGTTTACAATTGGCAAGTACAACACAATGTTTTACATCATACTTATACCAATATAGTTGGTCACGACGAAGATTTAGATGCTGGTAGAGTTATCCGATTTTCAAAACAATCTGAATGGAGATATTTTCATAAATTTCAACATTATTACTCTGTTTTTTTATATGGTTTGTTAACATTCAATTGGGCGATCACTACTGATTTTAAACAAATGAGAGCCTACATGAAACGTAAATTATCATATGGTGAACCTAAAAGTCCTAAAATTTTATGGACTACTTTAATCATCACTAAGGTGATTTATTTCTCAATTTGGTTAGTATTACCAATGGTTATGGGAATCACTTGGTGGAAAGTTATCCTTGGTTTTGCAGTAATGCACTACACAGCCGGTTTAATTTTAAGCATCGTTTTCCAATTAGCTCACGTTGTAGAAGAAACAACTAATCCTGTTCCGGATGAAAATGGTGAAATCGAAAATACTTGGGCAATTCACCAATTGTTCACGACTGCTAATTTTGCTCCTAAAAACTGGATTGTAAATTGGTACACTGGTGGTTTAAATCACCAAATCGAACACCATATTTTCCCTCATATCAGTCACGTTCACTACGGTAAAATTGCTGATATTGTGAGAGAAACTGCCAAAGAATGTAATCTTCCTTATCACGAATTCAAAACCATGAGAGCTGCGGTTATCGCTCACTTTAAACATTTGAAAGAGTTGGGTCAAGAACCACAACTGGCATAAGCAGATTACTTTTTAAAATTTAAACACACAAAACACAACTATAATGAATTCGTTATCGGATAGAATTAACAATTTATCTACTTCTCAAACCTTAGCTATGGCAGCATTGGCGAGAGAATTAAAAGCTCAAGGAAAAGATATCATCAGTTTAAGTTTAGGCGAACCTGATTTTAACACGCCCGACTTTATTAAAGAAGCGGCAAAAAAAGCAATCGACGAAAACTACAGCACTTATTCGCCTGTTGATGGTTATGCCGAACTAAAAGAAGCCATCTGTCGAAAATTCAAAAGAGATAACAATTTAGATTATAAACCGGCAAACATTGTTGTTTCCACCGGTGCAAAGCAATCACTTTACAACATTGCTCAATGTATGTTGAATGATGGTGATGAAGTAATTTTACCCGCTCCATATTGGGTGAGTTATTACGAAATCATCAAAATGTCAGGAGGAATTCCAGTTGAAGTCCCAACTTCCGTAGAAAGTGATTTTAAAATCACCGCCGAACAATTAGAAAAAGCTATCACACCAAAAACCAAGATGATTTGGTACAGTTCGCCTTGCAACCCAAGCGGATCTGTTTATAGCCGTGAAGAATTTACAGCCATTGCAAAAGTGTTGGAAAAGTATCCAAACATTTATGTTGTAGCCGATGAAATCTACGAACACATTAATTTCTCAGGAACTTTTTGCAGCATTGCTTCCGTTCCGGGAATGTTTGAAAGAACTATTACAGTAAATGGTGTCGCCAAAGCATTTGCGATGACAGGATGGAGAATCGGTTACATCGGAGCACCGGAATTTATCGCGAAAGCGTGTACAAAAATGCAAGGCCAAGTGACTTCAGGAGCCAATTCTATTGCTCAACGAGCTACGATTGCCGCTGTGGATGCCGACCCAAAAGTGTTGAATTACATGGTGGAAGCTTTCCATAAAAGAAGAGATTTAGTCGTAGGTTTAATCAAAGAAATTCCGGGTCTAAAAATCAACGTTCCGGGAGGTGCATTTTATGTATTTCCCGATGTATCGTCCTTCTTTGGAAAAACATTACGCGGAACCTTAATCAAAGACGCAACCGATTTCTCGATGTATTTGTTAGCCGAAGCCAACGTAGCCACCGTAACCGGAGATGCCTTTGGAAACCCCGATTGCATTCGATTTTCTTATGCAACCAGCGAAGAATTACTCACCGAAGCAATGCGAAGAATCAAAGGAGTTTTATCATAATATTTAGTTAGCCTCAAGGAAACTTGGGGCTTTTTTAATAACTTTGGCGTGACCACAAGGGTCGGGCTTCCTGCCTGCCGGCAGGCAGGTTCGTTGCAAGTCCTCGTCCAAAGGTTGGTTTTTGTCGGGTTGTGCTCGGCTTCTTTGGTCGCCGGCACAACCCGCAAAAACTCAACCTTTGGGCTGCGGGCTTTCCACTACTATCCCTCACGCAAACCCTGCTAAATTAAAATATGAAAACAAAAATCCTCCTACTCGGTTCCGGAGAACTCGGAAAAGAATTTGTCATCGCCGCACAACGAATTGGCCAAACCGTCATTGCAGTCGATAGTTATGAAAATGCTCCCGCAATGCAAGTGGCACACGGTTTTGAAATCATCAATATGCTAGACGGTGCCGAACTCGACCGAATTGTAGCCAAACACCAACCCGATTTTATCGTTCCCGAAATAGAAGCCATTAGAACAGAACGCTTTTATGACTACGAAAAACAAGGCATAAACGTTGTTCCGTCTGCCAAAGCAGCAAATTTCACTATGAACCGAAAAGCCATTCGTGATTTAGCAGCAAAAGAGTTAGGATTACGAACGGCAAATTATCGCTATGCCACTTCAGCAGATGAATTAGAAAAAGCAGTTTCAGAAGTTGGAATTCCTTGTGTAGTGAAACCATTGATGAGTTCATCCGGAAAAGGACAATCAACCATCAAATCAACCGAAGATATTGCCAAAGCTTGGAACTATGCTGTGGAAGGTTCTCGTGGTGATGTGGTAGAAGTAATCGTTGAAGCTTTTGTCAATTTTAATTCCGAAATCACGTTATTAACCGTGACTCAAAACAATAATTTACCTACTTTATTTTGTGCTCCGATTGGACACCGACAAGAACGAGGCGATTATCAAGAAAGTTGGCAACCTGCAAATGTTTCAGAAAAAGACATTTTGGAAGCTCAAGAAATGGCTCGCAAAGTGACAGAATCCTTAGGCGGAGCCGGATTATTTGGAGTCGAATTTTTCCTAACGAATGAAGGCGTTTATTTCTCCGAATTATCACCAAGACCACATGACACAGGAATGGTTACCTTAGCCGGAACACAAAATTTCAATGAATTTGAATTGCATTTAAGAGCCATTTTGAGTTTACCAATCGCTGAAATCACCTTAGAAAAAGCCGGAGCAAGTGCGGTAATTTTAGCTGCTGAAAATTCATATCATCCTACTTATTCCGGTATCGAAAAAATTGCTGCTTTGCCTAAAACAGATTTCAGAATTTTTGGAAAGCCTACTTCACGACCGTACAGAAGAATGGGTGTTGCCTTGGTAAATGACACATTAGAAACTCCGATGGAAGATATTGTAAAAAAAGCAGAAACAGCCGCTAAAATGGTTTCTGTTCATTCATAAATCAACATAAATTTTTACTCTAACATCTACTAAAAATCTAAGTTTTTTATCACTTTTGCAGGATTTCCAACCGCCAATGAATTATCGGGAATATCTTTTGTAACAACCGAACCGGCACCGATTGTACAACCATTCCCGATTGTAACACTCGGACAAATCACTGTATTTCCGCCTATCCAACAATCATTGCCAATAGAAACTGGTTTGGAAAATTCAACCGTTCGTCGTTCAATTGGATTTAGCGGATGTGTTGCTGTGTAAACATGAACGTTTGGACCAAAGAAAACATTGTTACCAATCGTTATTTTCATCGTGTCTAAAACGACACAGTTGACATTGAAATACACATTTTCTCCTGCATAAATATTGTAACCATAATCACAGTGAAATGGCGGTTCAACATAAAGCCTTTTATGAGCGTTTGGCATCAGTTGATGAAGAATATTTCTTGCATTTCCATTCATTACATATTCGGTCACATTTAATTTATGTAATAACTTTTTGGCTCGTAATCGTTCTGCAACTAAAACTTTATCATTTGCAAAATAAATTTCGCCGGCTAACATTTTATCTTTTTCGGTTTTCATTCTTTAAATTTCAATCTTTCAAAGATACCATTTCTATAAAATTAAAATTGTATTTTTGACTTAATGAAATCCATTCTTGAAAACATTTCTAAACACATTTCCTTAACTTTAGAAGAGGAACAATTGTTTTTATCAAAAATTGAAGTTCACCACTTCAAAGCAAAAACCATTTTGCACAATGCCGGAGAAATTTGCAAACATTCTTATTTTGTCAATTCGGGATTACTGAGAAGTTTCAACATCAATGACAATATTGTGGAACATGTTCTTCATTTTGCCTGCGAAGGTTGGTGGATTGGCGACATGTACAGCTTGCTTTCTCAAAAACCGGGCAATTTGTTTATTGAAGTTTTAGAAGATTCGGAAGTGGTTTTGTTGTCCAAAGAAAATCAAGAGCAATTGTATTTTGAAATTCCAAAACTGGAACGTTTTTTCAGAATTTTAACCGAAAACTCATTGGTTGCTCATCAAGAACGATTGATGGATAACTTAAGTTTATCTGCCGAAGATCGTTTTGAAAAATTCTGCAAAAAATATCCAACACTCATTCAAAAAGTACCTCAAAAACAGATTGCTTCTTATATAGGTGTAACTCCTGAGTTTTTTAGTAAGATGAAAAGTCGGATGCTTAAGAAGTAGGCAGTCGCAGTCTCAGTTTACAATCTGACAACCGACAACCGACAACATTTCTTAATCTACATTAAGTGCAAAACCTTTCTTATGGTTGTAAATTTGTACTGTAAATAACAACAAATCTATTAGTTATGAAAAATACAGTTTTACACAAAGCCAATGAAAGAGGTCATGCTGATCACGGATGGTTGAATGCTTACCACAGTTTTAGTTTTGCCAATTGGTACAATCCGGATAAAGTTCAGTTTGGTGTTTTGAGAGTTTTGAATGATGACACGGTTGCTGGTGGAATGGGTTTTGGAATGCATCCACACGATAATATGGAAATTATAACTATTCCGTTGGAAGGTGATTTGGCTCATAAAGACAGTATGGGAAATTCAGAAACCATCAAATTTGGCGATGTTCAAGTGATGAGTGCGGGAACCGGAGTTAGACATAGTGAATTTAACCCAAATGCTGACAAAAGAACGAAATTATTGCAAATTTGGTTGTTTCCGAATAAGCAAAATGTGGAACCTCGTTACCAGCAAATTACGTTGGACGTAAACGATCGACAAAACAAATTACAACAAATTTTATCGCCAAATCCGGAAGATGCCGGTGTTTGGATTCATCAAGATGCGTGGTTTCATTTAGGTAAATTTGAAAAAGGATTGACTGAAAGTTACACTATAAAAAGAGAAGGAAATGGCGTTTATGCGTTTGTGATTTCCGGAAGTGTAACGATTAACGGTCAAACGTTAGAAACCCGAGATGCTTTAGGTGTTTGGGATACAGAAAAATTAGAAATTACTTCAACTTCGGATGCAGAAATTTTGTTGATGGATATTCCGATGGAGTAATTGTTTTGATTGATTGATTTTGAACCCGGCAAATTTGTCGGGTTTTTTGTTTCCAAAAATGCGAGTAATTTCCTTTCTGCTCCCGCTGTCCGTTTCAATCTTTNNAAAGATTGAAACGGACAGCGGGAACTGCGATTCCAAAAAAGCCCAAACGCTGCGGCTCCAAAAAAAATAAATAGTACTTTTGTTATAACTTTGATGAACTAAATTTAAAATAAATATGAAAGCATACGTTTTTCCGGGGCAGGGAGCTCAGTTTACCGGTATGGGTAAAGATTTATATGAAAACTCGGCTTTGGCCAAAGAATTGTTTGAAAAAGCCAATGAAATCTTGGGTTTTAGAATTACAGACATTATGTTTGAGGGTTCTGCGGAAGAGTTAAAAGAAACAAAAGTCACACAACCAGCGGTGTTTTTACATTCGGTGATTTTGGCAAAAACGTTGACCGATTTTAAACCGGATATGGTGGCGGGACATTCGTTAGGCGAATTTTCGGCTTTAGTTGCCAATGGAGCTTTGTCATTTGAAGACGGCTTGAAATTGGTTTCGAAACGTGCATTGGCCATGCAAAAAGCGTGTGAAATTACGCCTTCTACAATGGCTGCGGTTTTGAATTTAGAAGATAAAATTGTGGAAGATATTTGTGCTTCGATTGATGGTGTTGTGGTGGCGGCCAATTACAATTGTCCGGGACAGTTAGTGATTTCGGGCGAATATAAAGCGGTGGAACTGGCTTGCGAAAAAATGAAAGAAGCAGGTGCAAAACGTGCGTTGATTTTGCCTGTTGGCGGAGCTTTTCATTCGCCAATGATGGAACCAGCGAGAGAGGAATTGGCGGCTGCGATTGAAGCGACGACTTTTTCTACACCGATTTGCCCAGTGTATCAAAATGTAACAGCGAGTGCGGTTTCGGATGCGGAAGAAATTAAAAAGAATTTAATTATTCAATTGACGGCTCCGGTGCGATGGACGCAATCGGTTCAACAGATGATAGCCGACGGTGCCACAAGCTTTACAGAGGTTGGGCCAGGGAAAGTGTTGGTTGGATTGGTGAATAAAATAAACAAAGAAGTGGAGACAATTTCGGCTTAATAATAGTTTGGCACTTGATTTGATAATTAGGATTTATTAACTTTTAAAACATAAACAAAATGAAAAAAACACTTTTAGGATTAGTATTGATGGGAGCTTTATTTGTTGTTTCTTGTAAAGAAAAAACAACAGAGGAAAAAGTAGAAGATGCAGTTGAATCTGTTGGAAACGACATTGAAAATGCTGCAAACGAAACCGGAGATGCAATTGAAAATGCAGCTGACAAAACTGGTGAAGCAGTTGAAAACGCCGTTGATAAAACAGGAGAAGCTCTAGAAAATGCTGCTGATAAAACGGAAGAGGCTTTGAAAAAAGACTAATTACTTTCAGAATAGTTAAAAATTATCCTCACTGTAAAAGGTGAGGATTTTTTATTTTATTAAATTGGTTATTGTAGAATGATTGCTTAAAACTTAACTTCTTATTTTCTGTTCCCATTTCCAAGCACTCGCCAAACTTTCTTCTAACGTAGATTGTGCTTTCCAGCCTAGAACATTATTTGCTTTGTCTGTGTTGGCATAAGCCGATGTAATATCACCTTCTCTTCTACCCACAATTTTATAAGGCAATTTTTTACCGGAAACTTTTTCAAAAGCAGTAATTACTTCCAAAACAGAACTTCCGGTTCCCGTGCCTAAATTGAACGTTTCAATTTTAGACAAATTTTTCTTTTCGATTAATCGTTGTAAGGCAACAACGTGAGCTTTTGCTAAATCGACTACGTGAATATAATCGCGAACGGCGGTTCCGTCAGGTGTTGGATAATCATCTCCATAAACAGATAGTTCTTGTCGTAATCCAATTCCGGTTTGTGTTATAAATGGTACTAAATTCTGTGGAACTCCAATCGGTAATTCACCTATTTCTGCTGTTGGATGAGCTCCAATCGGATTAAAATAACGTAAAAGAATTGAATTGATATTCGAAACCTTAACCACATCAGAAATAATTTCTTCACCAATTTGTTTTGTATTTCCGTAAGGCGACATCGCCGGTTGAACGGATGCATCTTCGGTAATTGGCATCTTTTCGGCTTGACCGTAAACAGTGCATGACGAACTGAAAATAAAATGAGCTTCTTCTTTTTGTTGTAATTCTTGTAATATATAAACCAACGCATTGATGTTATTTTCATAATACAACAAAGGGTTTTCAACACTTTCGCCTACTGCTTTGGAAGCGGCAAAATGAATTACACCCGAAACATCATTGTGCTTTTTGAAGAAATTTTGTACCGAAGTTTTATCTCTTAAATCCATTTGTTCAAAAAGTGGTTTCTTTCCGGTAATGTTGGTAATTCGATCTAACACTTCAATGGAAGAGTTTGATAAATTATCGATAATAACAGGTTCAAAACCTACATTTTGTAATTCTACAACAGTGTGAGAACCAATAAATCCAAGGCCTCCGGTTACAAGTACTTTCATGTTTTTTATATGATTAGTTGAAAAATTCTAAAACTGAATCGGTAATAAATTTAATTTGTTCATCATCCAATTCAGTATGCATTGGAAGAGAAATCACTTCTTTTACTAATTGATTTGTTACCGGAAAATCTTCTTCCTTATATCTAACATCTGCATACGCTTTTTGAGAATGTAACGGAATTGGGTAATAAATAGCACACGGAATTCCTTTGCTTTGCAAGTGATCCATCAACGCATTTCTATCAGCATCGATGATTCGTAAAGTATATTGATGAAAAACGTGACAATCACACACTTCACAAATGGTTGGTGCAACAATATTTTTATGCCCTTCAAATGCTTTTGAATAACTTCGTGCTGCATTTTGTCTGGCGGCATTATAACTAACCAACAATGGCAATTTTGCATTTAAAACTGCGGCTTGAATACTATCTAAACGCGAATTAACCCCAACCACGTCGTGATGGTAACGTACATACATTCCGTGATTTACAATACCACGAATCGTATGAGCCAAAGCATCATCATTCGTAAAAATCGCTCCACCATCACCATAACATCCTAAATTTTTTGAAGGAAAAAAAGAAGTTGCTCCCACATGACCAACTGTTCCGGCTTTCTTTTTTGTTCCATCAGAAAAACGACAATTAGCTCCAATGGCTTGTGCATTATCTTCGATAACATATAAATTATGTTCGTTGGCAATTTGCATAATCGCTTCCATATTGGCGGCTCTTCCAAATAAATGGACAGGAACAATAGCTTTAGTTTTTGGTGTAATTGCTTTTCGGATTCCGTCTAGCGAAATATTCATATTCAACATATCAACATCTACCAAAACAGGCGTTAATTGCAACAAAGCAATTACTTCTACAGTAGCCGCAAAAGTGAAATCGGCTGTAATTACTTCATCTCCTGGCTTTAAATCCAATCCCATCATAGCAATTTGAAGAGCATCAGTTCCATTTGCACACGGAATCACGTGCTTTACACCTAAATAATCTTCTAAGCTTTTTTGAAATTCATGAACTTTCGGTCCATTGATATAGGTTGTGGTTTCTAAAACTTCTTGAATTGAAGCATCAACTGTAGTCTTAATTTTATCGTATTGACTTTTTAAGTCAACCATTTGAAGTTTACGCATTACTTTTTATTTAATTTTAAAGTGCAAGATGTTTTCATTTTGAATGAGTTCACCTTAATAATATAACAAAAGTAATTATTTAGGAAGTTATAACAATGAAAATTCTTTAAAGTGATGTATTTTAGCGACACAATTTATGCTATATGTTTTTTTTATATAATTTATTGGTTCATTTTGTCGGATTTTTACTGAAAATCGTTGCTCTTTTCAATCCGAAAATGAAACTTTTTGTCGATGGAAGAAAAAATGTTTTTGAAATAATCAAACAGAAAATCTCTTCGAATGATAAAACGATTTGGTTTCACGCGGCTTCTTTAGGCGAGTTTGAACAAGGAATTCCCGTGATGGAAAAAATCAAAATTAAATTTCCCAACCATAAAATTATTGTAACCTTTTTTTCTCCTTCGGGTTTTGAAGTTAGAAAAAACAATTCAATGGCTGATTTGACTATTTATCTTCCACTAGATACGCAACAAAACGCTAAACAATTTTTAGAATTAACTCATCCTGAAATGGTGTTTTTTATTAAATATGAATATTGGCCTAATTACCTCAACGAACTCAAAAAAAGACAAATAAAAACCTATTTAATTTCAGGAATTCTTAGAAAAAATCAGGTGTTTTTTAAATGGTATGGCGGATTTTACAGAAAATGTTTAACTGCTTTTGATTTCTTTTTTGTACAAAATGAATCATCCAAAAAACTATTACAATCGCTAGGTTATCAAAATGTAAAAATTTCAGGTGATACTCGTTTTGATCGCGTAGTTTCAATTTTAGAAAGAGATAATACATTAGATTTTATTGAAGAATTCAAAAACAACACAACCACCATTGTCATTGGAAGTTCGTGGCCAAAAGATGAAGAATTATTGGTGAATTTCATTAATAATTCATCTGAAAATGTGAAATTTATCATTGCTCCACATAATATTAAATCGGAACAAATTTTGGAATTGCAAAAATCGATTACAAAAAAATCAATTTTATTTTCGGATTATTCGGATTCCTTACAGACGTTGCATGCAATGTCTCTACAGCAATATAATGTATTCATTATCAACACCATAGGTATCTTAACCAAAATCTACAACTACGCTGACATTGCTTACGTTGGCGGCGGCTTCGGAAATCCAGGTGTGCACAACATTTTAGAACCCGCAACATTTGGCATTCCAATTGTAATCGGACCCAATTATTCTCATTTTGCAGAAGCGACAGCATTAGTAAATATGGAAGGTTGTGTTTCAATTTCCAATCAAAATGAATTGAATGAAACTTTCGCCACCTTACTTTCCAACGAAGATATCCGACACGAAAAAGGTCATATTTGCAGCACTTTCGTGCAAATGAACAAAGGAGCAACAGACATTATTTTAAATCATTTAGATAATGACAACCTTTAAACCATTATCAGTTTTAGAGATTGATGAAATTCTTCAAATGATGGAGGAATTTTATTCCATCGACAATTATCCTTTTGAAATTGAAACATCCAAAAAACTCTTTCATCAATTTCTTGAAGATGAAAACCTCGGAAAAGCATGGCTAATTTTGAATGAAAATGAAATCGTTGGCTATGTCATTCTCACCTTCGTTTTTAGTTTTGAATACCTAGGAAGAATTGCCTTCTTAGACGAATTATTCATCAAAAAAACTGCACAAGGAAAAGGCTTTGGCAAACAAACGCTCAATTTCATTCGTCAAGAAGCTCATAAATTATCGTTAAAAATCATTTATTTGGAGGTAGAACCGCACAATCATCCTGCTCAAAAATTGTATATTGCAAACGATTTCGAAGAACACAAACGAAAATTATTCAAACACACTGTAAAATAAGAACTTACTAAACAACTCATTATGAAATTTTTACGATTACTCATCCTGTTTCTTTCCTTTTCTGCATTTGCCCAACAAGGCGGCATGTGGATTCCGTCACTTTTGGAAGGAATGAACGAAAAAGAAATGAAATCGCTCGGTATGAAAATGTCTGCCAAAGATATTTACGATGTAAACAAATCGAGCATGAAAGACGCTGTACCGCATTTCAACAACGGCTGTACATCGGAAGTGATTTCTTCTAAAGGACTTTTATTAACCAATCACCACTGTGGTTACGGTGAAATTCAGTCGCATTCCACCGTTGAAAATGATTATTTGGAAAAAGGTTTTTGGGCAATGAGTTTAGACGAAGAACTTCCAAACGAAGGATTAGTGGTTACGTTCATCGTAAAAATTGAAGATGTCACTTCAAAAGTATTGGAAAACACACAATCCATTTCCAACGAAGCCGACAAACAGAAAAAAATTCAAGAAAATATTTCCGCATTAACTACTTCTTTACCCAAAGAAAGTTGGCAAGAAAACCGAATCAGAACGTTTTACGACGGAAATCAATACATTTGGTTTGTAGTCGAAACATTTAAAGACGTTCGTTTAGTTGGTGCACCACCATCATCCATCGGAAAATTTGGTTCTGATACCGACAATTGGGTTTGGCCACGTCACACCGGAGATTTTTCGTTGTTCAGAATTTATGCAGACAAAAACAATCGTCCGGCAGAATATTCCAAAGACAATGTTCCATATACTCCAAAACACTTTTTCCCTGTTTCTATTGACGGTGTAAAAGAAAATGATTTTACCATGGTTTTTGGTTATCCGGGAAGAACGCAAGAATATTTGCCTGCTGTTGCAGTAGAACAAATTGTAAACGAACTCAATCCTGCCAAAATCGAAATTCGTGATGCCGCTTTGAAAGTGCAAGACGGTTTTATGCGAAAAGATAAAGCAATTAAAATTCAATATGCTGCCAAATACGCATCAGTAGCTAACTATTGGAAAAAATGGATTGGCGAAACCAAAGGTTTAAAAAAATCTAATGCGGTTGAAATCAAGAAAAATTTCGAAAAAGATTTTATGAATAAAGTGGCGAAAGCCGGAAAACAAGCCGAATACGGCAACTTACTTTCAGAATTTGAAAAAAATTACGCTGAAATCGCTCCGTATGCATTAAGCCGTGATTATTTTATGGAAGTCGTAATGCGTAACACAGAATTATTAAGTTTTGGTTACCGTTTGGTTCAATTGGAAAATCTTCACAAAACTAGAGGCGAACAAGCTTTTATGGATAGAAAAGAAAATTTCATCACCGGATTTGCCGATTTATACAAAGATTTCAACGCTACTGTTGACGAAAAAGTAATGGAGCAATTAATTGAATTATACGCAATCAAATCTCCAAAACAATTTTTACCCGAAGCTTTACTCAACCAAGATTTAAAAGCCAAAACAGCTGAAATTTATAAAACTTCAAAATTAACCAACTACAATGGTTTGAAAGAATTGTTAACCGGCGATGCCAAAACCGTTCTTGAAAAATTAAACAACGACAGCGGATTTGCATTCGTAAAAATGTTGTCCGAAGCCTACACCAAAAACGTAGTTCCAAAATACGAAGAAATCAACCTTAAAAACACCGCTTTGCAACGCACGTATATGAAAGGAATTTTGGAATTAAGTCCAAAAGAAGCCCGCATTTTCCCTGATGCCAACTCAACCTTACGTGTAACCTACGGAAAAGTAAAAGGCTACGCACCAAGCGATGCGGTTTATTACAGTTCGGTGACCTATTTAGACGGTGTGATGGAAAAATACGTTCCAGGCGACTACGAATTTGATGTTTCACCAAAATTAATTGAACTCTACAACAACAAAGATTACGGACAATATGCCGAAAACGGAAAACTTCCGGTCAATTTCATCGGAACAAATCACACGACAGGCGGAAATTCAGGAAGTCCGGCAATTGACAAAAACGGAAACTTAATCGGCTTAAATTTCGACCGCGTTTGGGAAGGAACCATGAGCGATATTTATTATGATCCGGCCATTTGCAGAAATATTATGGTCGACATTCGTTACGTACTTTTCGTGATTGACAAGTATGCCGGAGCGAAACATTTGATAAATGAAATGAAAGTAGTTGGCAAAAAAGCAAAAAAATAAAATTTTCAGACTAAAATCTTACATAAACCCCTTTCAAAAAAGGGGTTTATTATTTAAAAACACCCTAAAAATAGGGACTCAAACGTTTGAAACACAAATAGTTTATTTTTTTTTAAAAATATTTCGTAAAATATTTTGTTGAACCAAAAAATTTATATCTTTGCTCCGAATTAATAATTAACCTTTTATAATTTAGTAAGATGAAAAAAGTAATTTTAAGTTTAGTATTTGTTGCTGCTTTAACAGTAGTATCTTGTAAAGAAAAAGAAGCTGAAGTAGTAGTTGACGAAACTGCAACTGAAGTTGTTGAAGAAGCTACTGAAGTAATTGAAGAAGCTACTGAAGTAATTGACTCTACAGTTCAAGCTACTGAAGCTCCAGCTGAAACTCCAGCTCAGTAATTAGCAACAAGCTAACAAAAAAACTAATCCCGACTTGTTCGGGATTTTTTTTGCCTTAAAGTGAACGAAAACAGCTGTTTTTTAGTAAATTATTTCACCAAAAGTTCAGAATTAAGAGTCAACTTGAAACCTGAAACTTTTAACTTTAAACAAAAAATTTGGGCGTGCCCCTTCGCAAGCTCCGGGTCGGGCTATCCGCTACAAGTCCTCGTTCGTCGTGCCTCCTCTCTGTGGGCTTTTCGCTGCTATCCCTCACGCGGATTCAGTGCAACAAAGCATTTCAAAAGAAATTGATTTTCAAAAGAGTTTTAGTTTTCAGTCACAGTCGCAGTTTTCAGTATCTGCATCTCCAATCTTGTCATCCTGACGAAGGAAGGATCTCATCATTTTAGTCTTCAGTCACAGTTATTAGTCTAAACTTCCTCAACCTTGTCAATGTGAAAGACGACAAAGTTGAAATAACAATCTTTAGCCTTGGCGAGTGGCTATCATTCATGTAACTGACCATAAACTTTGTAGCAAAATGAAAATTCAACAGACATATATCTTTGTCAAAGTTTAAAACTTTGACAAAGAATCGCAAAAAATTTATATTTTTATTTAATAAAATAGCAAACTGCTAAACCCTGAATTAAAAAAAAATGAAAAACACATTAATATTAATTTTACTCGTATTCACTTGTTCAATTTATGCACAACCATCATATTCTGAATGTTTTATATCAAAAAAAAGAGGTTTTTTGATTCGTCAAAAAAATATTCTTCTAAAAATTAGTGATACAACTTATCTTTTGGAAAGATACACCTCTGGAATGGGAATTTTTTGGGGCGTAACTAAAGATACTCTCAAACTAACCGAAAACAAACTGGTGTCTGATAGTCTTCAAATTGAGTTCAAAAACACAAAAAAATATAAAATAATAACAAAACAAAGTAAAAAAAATTATCGTTTTAAAATTCTTGATAAATCTAATCCAGACATTTTATACACAAGAAACCTAGTATTCAGAGAAGAAATAAAATATAAAATTAAAGACAAAGAATTAGCTTCTGAATTTGTAAAAAAGACGAATGATCTTATCCGCAAACTTGAACACGAAGAGTTCAAAAGTAAAGTTGAAGCAATAGTAAAAAGTATGGAATAATTGATAAACAACAAAGATTTGATGCTTCCACAAGATTGTTATTACAACTAAGTAATCTTTTATTTAAATACAAATTTCATCTTTGTTAAAGTTAAAAACTGTGACAAAGATTTCTGCTTAATTATCAAATAAATTTCAAAATAAATCAATAAAAAAAAGCTCCACTTGTAAAAACAAATGAAGCTTTTGTACTCAAGGCGGGACTTGAACCCGCACGGGCATTACTGCCCACTGGATTTTAAGTCCAGCGTGTCTACCAATTCCACCACTCGAGCCTGATGCGAGCAAACTGCTTGCATTATAAGATAGAAGAGCGAAAAACGGGATTCGAACCCGCGACCTCCACCTTGGCAAGGTGGCGCTCTACCAACTGAGCTATTTTCGCGTACAGGTTTTTTAAAAGAACAGCACTACTTGTTTAGCAATGCGGATGCAAATGTACTATAATTATTTACTTTTACAAGCGTTTTTTGCAAAAAAATTTACTTCAAAAACTAATGTTTTGAAAGTTAAAGTTATAGCATTTATTTTTTGGTTAGCATTCGCTTAATTTCATTCAATTTCATTAAAGCTTCAACCGGAGTTAAAGTGTTTATATCTAAGTTTAGAATTTCTTCTTTGATTTCTTCCAACAAAGGATCATCCAAATTAAAAAAACTAAGTTGTAATTCATCCTTCGAAGATTTTATGCCGGATAATTCTTCACTCGAATGATTTTTTTCTAATTTCTTTAAAATCTTTTGTGCTTTTTGAATCACGGTTTGTGGCATTCCCGCCATTTTGGCTACATGAATACCAAAACTGTGTTCGGTGCCGCCTTTCACTAATTTTCGAATAAAAAGAACGGTATCTTTCAATTCTTTTACGGAAACATTAAAATTCTGCACTCGGTCAAACGTGACTTCCATTTCATTTAATTCGTGATAATGTGTGGCAAACAACGTTTTTGGACGATTAGGATGTTCGTGCAAATATTCCGCAATGGCCCACGCAATCGAAATTCCGTCATACGTGCTGGTTCCTCGCCCGATTTCATCCAATAAAACCAAACTTCTTTCAGAAATATTATTCAAAATTGAAGCGGTTTCATTCATCTCAACCATAAAAGTCGATTCACCCATCGAAATGTTATCGCTCGCTCCTACTCTGGTAAATATTTTATCCACTACGCCCATTCGCACCGCTTCTGCCGGAACAAAACTTCCCATTTGAGCCAACAGCACAATTAGAGCCGTTTGTCGCAAAATAGCCGATTTACCCGACATATTCGGACCGGTAATCATAATAATTTGTTGCGAATCTCTATCCAAAAAAACATCATTTGCAATATAAGGAACACCAACCGGCAATTGCTTTTCAATCACAGGATGACGACCGTTCGTAATTTCTAATTCATACGAATCATCCAAAATTGGTCGAACATACTTGTTTTCAATCGCCAATTGCGTAAACGAATTCAAACAATCCAACTGAGCAACCAAAGCCGCATTCAACTGAACGGGTTTGATATAGGTGCCAATCCAAATCACCAATTGTTCAAATAATTGCGATTCTAATTGATGAATTTTATCTTCTGCTCCTAAAATTTTAGTTTCATATTCTTTTAATTCCTCCGTAATGTATCGTTCGGCATTTACTAAGGTTTGCTTTCTAATCCATTCAGTTGGAACTTTATCTTTATGTGTATTTCTGACTTCAATATAATATCCAAAAACATTATTAAACGAAATTTTCAATGATGAAATTCCGGTTTTTTGCGATTCTCTGAGTTCAATTCCTTCCAAATATTCTTTTCCCGAAGTGGAAATCGCTCTTAATTCATCTAAGACGGGATGAATTCCCTTCGCAATCGCATTTCCCTTGTTGATGGAAACCGGAGCATCGTGATTCAAAGTCGATTTAATTTTTTCACGCAATAAATCACACGCGTGCAAACTATCGCCTATCGCTTTTAACGATTCATTTGAACTAGCCAAAGCCAAGGTTTTGATTGGAATAATGGCATCCAACGAATGACAAAGATTCATCACTTCACGAGGAGAAACTTTTCCGGTTGCGACTTTGGAAATCAATCGTTCCAAATCTGATATTTGCTTAATTTGGTATTGAATTTTCTGTAAAACTTCTGAATTATCTTTTAAAAAACTCACCACTTCGTGGCGTGATCGAATTTTAGCTTCATCTTTCAAAGGCAAAGCCAACCAGCGTTTCAGCAATCGTGAACCCATCGGCGAAAGGGTTCTGTCAATCACATCCAATAACGTGACCGCGTTGGGATTGGTGCTGTGATACAACTCTAAATTTCGAATTGTAAAACGATCCATCCACACATACGCATCTTCTGCAATGCGTTGAATCGATGTAATATGCTGAATTTTATTGTGTTGTGTTTCCGATAAATAATACAAAACTGCACCCGAAGCGACGATCCCTTCTTGCATTTCTTCAATTCCAAATCCTTTTAAAGAATTGGTTTGAAAATGTTTTGTCAATACTTCATTGCCATAGTCTTCATTATACACCCAATCTTCCAGAAAAAAAGTGTGATAATCTTCGCCAAAAACTTCTCTAAAATGTTGTTTATGATTTTTGGTTACTAAAATTTCACTTGGACTAAAATTTTGTAATAATTTGTCAATGTATTCTTCATTTCCTTGAGATGTCAAAAATTCGCCTGTTGAAACATCCAAAAATGAAACGCCAATTTGCTTCTTACCAAAATAAACTGAAGCTAAAAAATTATTCGATTTGGATTGCAATACCTCATCATTCATTGAAACGCCTGGAGTGACTAATTCGGTCACACCACGTTTCACAATAGTTTTAGTCATTTTTGGATCTTCCAATTGATCGCAAATCGCAACCCGAAGTCCGGCTTTGACCAGTTTTGGTAAATACGTATTTAACGAATGATGTGGAAAACCCGCCAAGGCAGTTTCAGTTTCAGAACCGGCACCTCTTTTGGTTAAAACAATGCCTAAAATTTGAGATGCCCGAACGGCATCTTCGCCAAATGTTTCATAGAAATCACCCACACGAAACAACAAACAAGCATCAGGATATTTCCGCTTGATTTCGTTGTATTGCTTCATTAAAGGTGTTTCTTTCGGTTCTTTGACGACGGTAGCTTTGGCTGACAATGGGTTCGGTTTTAGGTTTGGTTTCAAAAATACGGAAATAAAATTTCAATGGCAATGGGAAATTCAATGACAATCGCAAAAATCAATTTCAATATCAAATATAAAAATTCAAATTCATTACTTATTTTTGCAAGATGAGAAAATTAGCCAATTCTGAACTGGAACGCAAAAATATTAATGAGTTTAAAGATGCTCAAAAAACACCCATCATCATTATTTTAGATGACATTAGAAGTTTGCATAATATTGGTTCGGTTTTTAGAACTTCGGATGCTTTTTTGATTGAAAAAATATATTTGTGTGGCATTACAGCGACTCCTCCCAACAAGGAAATTCACAAAACGGCTTTAGGTGCAACTGATACGGTAACTTGGGAATATCAAAAAGAGGTTTTGACGGTGATTGATCAATTGAAAGCTGAAAATATCTCCGTTTTTGCTATTGAACAAGTTGAAAATTCGATTATGTTGAATGAGTTTGAAGTTGAAAAGGAAAAAAAATATGCTTTAATTTTTGGCAACGAAGTCAAAGGCGTTTCGCAACAAGCCATTGAAAAATGTGATGGTGTGATTGAAATTCCGCAATTGGGGACAAAACATTCGCTGAATATTTCAGTTAGTGCCGGAATTGTCGTGTGGGATTTATTTAAAAAGTTCACCGTTTTAGAAGGAAATTAGCAATTGTTTATTCAATTTTTGTTCTCAATTTCTTACTTTTACAAAATGAACGGATTTTCGATACTTCGCTACACTTTTATACTTTTATTTTTATGCTTTGGCTACTTTTCGCCTTTGATGAATATAAATTCTTCATCAAATCAAAAAGAAAAAAAACCTACAATTTTAAATGATGCTCCAATTTTAGTTGCAACCGGAAATCAAATTTATTGTCCGGGTTCGCAGATGAAAATAGTGACTAACATGACAATTACCGATCCAGATGATACTGGAATTGACGCAATATACATTCAAATTTCATCGGGATATGTTAATGGTCAGGATATATTAACTTTAACAGGAACTCATCCAACCATTGCCACAAGTTGGGATGCATTGACAGGTAAACTTACACTTACAGGAATTTCTGCTCAGCCAACTTATGTAGATTTAATTGCTGCTATAGAAGATGTTGTTTTTTCAAACTCATCAGCAAATCCTACAGGTGTTAGAACTTTTTCCATTACGGTAGGACAAGCCAATTATCTGCCTTCAAATGGTCATTATTATGAATATGTTCCGAATATTGGAATTACTTGGTCTGCTGCAAGAACAGCAGCAGCTAACAGGACTTATTACGGTTTACAAGGCTATTTAGCTACCATTACAGCTCCAGACGAAGCTCAGCTTTCTGGTGAGCAAGCTGCCGGTGCAGGATGGATTGGCGGAAGCGATGAAGAAATCGAAGGGATTTGGAAATGGATGACTGGGCCCGAAATAGGGAACATTTTTTGGAACGGTGGAGTAAATGGTTCAACACCCACTTATGCCAATTGGAATAATGGTGAGCCAAATAATGCCGGTAATGAAGATTATGCTCATGTAACGGCTCCCGGTGTGGGCATTCCTGGTTCGTGGAATGATTTATCCAATACTGGTGAAGCGAGTGGCGATTATCAACCCAAAGGATATATTGTGGAATATGGCGGAATGCCCGGCGATCCGGTTTTGCAGATTTCAACAAGCACAACCATCACTATTCCGAGTATAACTTCTTCATTAGGTCAATCAAGTTGCGGAAATGGTTCGGTAACACTAACCGCCAATGCTTCTGCCGGAACAATAAAGTGGTATGCAACACAAACCGGAGGAACACCTTTGGCTACCGGAAACAATTTTACAACACCAATTTTAACTGAAACAACAACTTACTATATCGATGCGTTTGAGATTGGTTGTGCAACCGGAACAAGAACAGCCGTAACGGCAACAATAAATCAAATTCCGACAGTTACAATTGTTGATCCGAATCCGGTATGTGGAGAAAATTCAACTGTCTTAACTGCTTTTACAACTGCGGGAACAATCAATTGGTATGCTGTTGAAACGGGAGGAACTATTTTAGGAACGGGAACTTCATTCACAACTCCAATTATTTCAGAAGATACTACGTTTTATGCAGAAGCAATAAATAATGGTTGCTCATCTGGAAATAGAATTCCAGTAGATGTCTTTGTTTACGATTTGCCGGATGTGGAAGACGAAACGGTAACTCTTTGTGAAGGAACTGTCATCACCTTAAATGCGGGTGTGTCAAATGCTACGTATCTTTGGTCAACCGGAGAAAGTTCACAAACCATTCAAGTTAATAACAATTCGAATTATTCGGTTGTCGTAACTTCTTTGGCAGCAGGAAATTGTTCTAAAACAAAAAATTTTACCATCGTTCAATATGATATTCCGGTAATTGAAACAGTTGTTGTGAAAGACAATTCAGTTGAAATTATTGCTTCAGGGAACGGTGAATATGAATATTCAATTGATGGTTTTACTTACCAAGATTCAAATTTGTTTACTGTTAGCGAAGGCGGATTATACACAGCCTATGTGCGGGAGAAAATCAACAATTGTGGTTATTCCGACGAGGAAACCTTCGTTGTGCTTTTGGTTCCACCTTTTTTTACACCTAATGGCGATGGTCAAAACGATGTTTTCTATTTGAAAGGGATGGAGTTTTATCCAAACTCTTCTATGTCCATTTTCAATCGTTACGGAAAATTAATCAAACAAATTGTTCCAAGTAATCCTTTTTGGGACGGAACTTTTGAAGGTGAAAATCTACCTGCCGATGATTATTGGTATGTTTTGAAAATTGATAATGCTACAGCGGAACGAAAAGGGCATTTTTCATTAAAAAGGTAATTTATCCGGCTATTTTTTTCTCTATTTCGTCTAGAATAAAAATATAATCTTCTTGATTATTTACAAAATCTTTATCGGAAACATCAATGATTAAAACGTTCAAATTGGTTTGTGTTTTGATGAAATCCAAATAACCTTGATTGATTTTTTCTAAATATTCTGCCGGAATTTGCATTTCATAACTTCTGCCTCTTTTCTTGATATTTTCTAAAAGTTGATCTGTATTTTGATATAAATAAACATACAAATCGGGTTTTGGCATTTCTTTGTGGATAATGTCAAACATGGTTTTGTAAAGTCTGAACTCATCTTCTGCCAACGTTACTTTTGCAAAAATTAATGATTTAAAAATATGATAATCGGCTACAATGAAATCTTTAAACAAATCAAATTGTGCTAAATCATCCGATAATTGTTGGTATCTGTCGGCTAAAAAAGACATTTCTAACGGAAAAGCATACCGACTTTGATCTTCATAAAATTTAGGCAAAAACGGATTGTCGGCAAAACGTTCTAAGACTAATTTTGCATTAAAATCTTCAGCTATTTTGGATGACAATGTGGTTTTTCCTGCACCAATATTTCCTTCAATGGCAATGTAATTAAACTGTTGAAGATTTATTTTCTCCAGTGGAGCTTCTAATTTCTGGACTACTTTGCAATTACTTTTATCTTCTGCTAATTGAACTAATTCCGGCAAATACTTTTGTAAAATTGGATGTCGCCAATCTAAATTCAAATCACGCATGGGTAACAATACAAACTTTCTGTTTTGCATATGCGGATGAGGAACTTTTAATCTTTCGGTGTTGATGATTTCCTCGTTATAAGTAATTACGTCAATATCAATTATTCTTGGCAGATAACCTTCTTCGTTATTTCGAACTCTTCCTAATTTGGTTTCAAGTTGTAAAACTTCGTCTAAAATTTGTTCTGCTCCTTTTGACGTTTGCAAAACCAATGCACAATTATAGAACGGTTCGCTCTCAAAACCCCACGAAGGTGTTTCATATAACGAAGAAACTTTGACAACTGTAGCAATAGTATTATGAATTGAAATGATAGCCAATTGGATGTTTTCCAGACGGTTACCCAAATTGCTTCCTAAAGATAAAATGACTTGGCTTTGATTATTCATGGTAGAGCAAAATAACTAAAACTATTTCAGAAATAAAGTATCTTTGCCAACCATGTTAATAAGTTTCTGTAATTATGAATTTCTTTCAGCACGAAGTGTAACATAATGCAATGAAAGACTACTAATTAGGAAAACAATATTCAATTAAAAAAAACATAAAATGAAATTTTTAGGAAATGTATTGGCCACCATCATAGGATTATTTGTATTCTTTATGATATTATTTTTTGGCTTAATGATTGTTGGAGCAATTGCCGGAAGCGGTTCTGATGTTGCAAAAGTTGAATCTAATTCTGTATTGGTTTTAGATATGGAAAATGTGTCGTTAGATTACACCGGAAAATTCACCGATCCTTGGGTAACTATTTTAAATGAAGAAGCATCAGTAGGTTTAATTGATGTGCTAAACGCAGTTGACAATGCCAAAACTGATGATAAAATTAAAGGTATTTCAATCTTAAATAGCAACAGTAGTTTAGGTTTGGCTCAATCAAAAGCTTTGAGAGACAAATTGATTGATTTTAAAAAATCAGGAAAATTCATTGTTTCCTATGCGGATTATTTCACACAAGGTGAATACTACATCAATTCGGTTGCCGACACGATTTATATGAATCCTGTGGGCGAAATGGACTTTAAAGGTCTTGCTTCTGAAATCATGTTTTTTAAAGATATTCAGGAAAAAACAGGCGTAAAAATGGAAGTAATTCGTCATGGAAAATACAAAAGTGCGGTTGAGCCGTTTTTGGAAAACGAAATGAGCGAAGCAAACAGAGAACAAATGACTGCTTTGTTGAACTCGGCTTGGAGCTCGATTGTAAGTGACATTTCTAAAAGCAGAAACATTTCGGTAGATTCATTAAACAGTATTGCTAATAAATTATCGGCTAGAACTCCTGAAATGGCCAAATCTAAAAAGCTGATTGACAAAATTGGTTATGAAGATCAATACCACGACGGAATTAAAAAAGCGTTGAAAGTTAAAAAAGATGAGGATTATAAAAGCATAGCTATTATGGATTATGCTAAAAACGTATCAAAAACGCCTCAAAAAATAGATTCTAAAGACAAAATCGCCATTATTTATGCTCAAGGTGAAATCATGGGCGGCGAAGGTGATGTAAATGTAATTGGTGAAGGTGCCATGAGAACGTCATTGCAAGAAGCCAGAAAAGATGAAAAAGTAAAAGCAATAGTGATTCGTGTTGACAGCCCAGGCGGAAGTGCTTTGACATCAGAATTAATTTGGAGAGAAATTGAATTAACCAAAAAAGTGAAACCAGTTGTTGTTTCTATGGGTAATTTAGCTGCTTCGGGTGGTTATTATATTGCTTGTAATGCCGATAAAATTATAGCAGAACCCAATACAATTACCGGTTCGATTGGTGTGTTTGGAGTATTGCCGAATATGACCGAATTGTCTAAGAAAATCGGAATTAGTACTTCGCAAGTAAAAACCCATGAGCATGCTATTGGCTACAGTCCATTTAAACCGATTGATGAAAAATTTAAAGAAGTAACTACCGAATCTGTTGAAAACATTTATACTATTTTCGTAAACCGCGTTGCTACCGGAAGAAAAATGACTTTTGAACAAGTAGATGCTATTGCACAAGGAAGAGTTTGGACCGGAACTGAAGCATTGCAAAATGGTTTGGTTGACAAATTAGGTGGTTTAGATGTTGCGTTGAGCGAAGCCGCTACCTTAGCAAAAATCAAAAAATACAAAACGGTAAACTATCCTGAATTTGATAAAACATTTATGCAGTTTTTAGGAGACCAAAACGGAATTCCTTTTATGAAATCGAAAGAAGCTATGATTAAGGAAGAAATTGGCGAAGAAGCTTATCAAACACTACAACAAGTAAAAAGAGCAACAGCTCGAACCGGCATTCAAACGCTAATGCCTTTTGAGTTAAAAATTAAATAATTACAGAAACCTGACAGCAACTTAAAACTGTCAGGTTTTTTATTTTCGTTAACAACTGTTTCCTTGCTAATTTATTATTTTTGTTAAAAAAATATTGGAAGCAAAAGACAAACTGTTTGCCTATAAAATTTATTTCACGCTGGGAGCCATGTTTATTGCTTCGTTGGTGGTGTCGAATTTAATTTTTCAGAAATTTTTTTATTGGGATTTTTTCGGTCTTTATCGGTTTGAAATTTCGGTGGGAATTCTACCCTACCCTATTACGTTTTTAATTACCGATATTATCTCGGAAGTTTACGGGAAGAAAAAGGCCAATCAAGTCGTGACGGCTGGAATTTTTGCCTCAGTGTTTTCGTTATTGATTATTTATGTGGCAAATGCTGCTCCTGCAATTGAAAATTCTCCGGTTGATGACGCATTGTTTTCCAAAGTGTTTGGCCAGACAGCTTTGGCAGTTTTGGCATCGATGATTGCTTATTTGGCGGCACAATACATTGATATTTATATCTTTCATTTTTGGAAAAAAGTGACCAAAGGAAAAATGCTTTGGGTGCGAAATAACTTTTCTACTTTTACCTCACAATTTGTTGATACATTTGCGGTATTATTTTTGCTGTGTAGTTTTAAAATATTGAGTTGGGATTTGTTTCCCGGATTATTACTGAGCGGTTTTTTGTTTAAAGTGCTGATAGCCATTCTAGACACACCCGTTTTGTATGCTGCGGTTTATTATTTTCAAAAGCGATTTAACCTTGCTCGTGGCGAAGAGCTAAGTTTGGACTAACCGCTGAAAACGAAAATGGAAACCCGTCTAGCCCTGACCGACTGGTTAGCTCTCGTTTGAAAAACGAGACTAGAAAGGAGGGCAGGAATTACGTAACCAAACACAACTATAGATTCGCTCCATATAAATAAATGTAAAATTATGATTAAGAAAATTTTAAAAGGTTTAGGTATTTTTTTGTTGGTAGTCATTATTGCGTTGGCTGCTGCACCGTTTTTGTTCAAAGACAAAATCAAGGCATTAGTGTTGAAATCGATTAACGAAAATGTGGATGCCAATGTGGCGTTTGAAGATGTGAGTTTGAGTTTGTTTAAGAGTTTTCCGCTTGCGAATGTGACTATTGACAAGTTGAGCATTATTAACAAAGCTCCGTTTGAAGGCGATACGCTGTTTTATTCAGGCGAATTGAACCTGAAAATGTCGGTGAAAGAATTGTTTAAATCGGATGGCGAAGCGATGGAATTGGAGTCGTTTTCGAGTGTTGATGGCATTGTGAACATCATTTTTAACAAAGACGGAATTGGCAATTTTGATATTGCTATGAAAGACGATAAAGAAGAAAAACCTTCGGACAGCAAGCCTTTTGCGATGAATATTCAGAGTTATTCGATTGAAAATTTGAAGTTTACTTTTTTGGATGAAAGTTCAAAAATCAAGATGGTTGTTGATAAAATTAATCACACCGGAACCGGAAATTTTGCCGCTTCAAAACTGGATTTAGATACTGAAACCAACGCCATGATGAGTTTGGATATGGATAAAACCAACTATATGAAAGACGTTTCTTTAACGTTGGATGCGGTTTTGGGAATTGATTTGGAAAACAGCAAATATGAGTTTAAAGATAATGAAGCGTTGATTAACAAATTGCCTTTAAAATTTGCCGGATTTATTCAATTGGTGGAAGCCGGACAGCAATATGACTTGACGTTTAACACCCCAACCTCATCGTTTAAAAACTTTTTAGGATTGGTTCCGTCGGCATATAAAGGTGATTTAGATAAAATTCAAACTACGGGAGATTTTAAAGTTTCGGGTTTTGCAAAAGGATTGTATTCTGAGACAACGATTCCGAAGTTTAATTTGGAAATTGCATCTAATAATGCTTCATTTAAGTTTCCCGACTTACCTAAAAAAGTGGAAAACATCGTCATTGATACAAAAATTAAAAACGAAACCGGTTTGATGAACGACACGTATGTGAACATTGATAATTTATCGTTTAAAATTGATCAAGATGTTTTTAATGCGAAAGCAAATATTAGAAATGTTTCAGAAAACCCATTGGTTGATGCCGCTTTGAAAGGAACAATTAATTTAGGAAACCTCAGCAAAGCTTATCCAATTAAGTTAGACACGCCGCTTTCAGGAATTTTAAAAGCAGATGTAACAACAAAATTTGATATGCAATCGGTGGAAAAAGAACAATACCAAAATATTCAAAATGCAGGATTGGTTAGTGTAACCGGATTTAAATATGTGGATGAAAACGGCAAAGGAATGAACATTAGCGAAGCGATTGTTCAGTTTAATCCAAGTACGTTAAACTTACAGAAATTTGCGGCACAAACCGGAAAAAGCGACATTAATGTAAATGGTGTATTAGAAAATTTCTATGGCTATTTATTTAACGATCAGAATTTGAAAGGGAATTTCAACATGACTTCCAATCAGTTGGCTGTAAATGATTTCATGACAGCGGAAGAACCAACCAAAGAAGGTGAAAAACCGAGTGAAGCCATGAAGATTCCTGCGTTTTTAGATGTTACGTTAAACGCAAAAGCAAACACTGTTTTGTATGATAACTTAACGTTGAAAGATGTTTCCGGAAAATTAATTGTGAAAGATGAACGAGTAACCTTAGAAAATGTGAAAACAAACATTTTTGGTGGTATGATTGGTGTGAATGGAAATGTTTCTACCAAAACAAAAGTGCCAACATTTGCAATGAATTTAGATTTAAGTTCTGTAAACATTAGTGAAACTTTTACACAGTTGGATATGATGAAAAGCATTGCTCCGATTGCTAATATCATCAATGGAAAATTGAATTCTACTATTAAACTTTCAGGTAATTTGGATGCGAAAGAAATGACACCGGATTTAAAATCATTAACGGGAGATTTGGTTGGACAATTACTTTCTACAACGGTGAATGCTTCCAACTCAACTTTATTGAGTGCTTTGGACAATCAAGTGAATTTTATTGATTTGAAAAAAGTGAATTTGAATGATTTAAAAACAAGTTTATCGTTTGAAAACGGAAAAGTAAACGTGAAGCCTTTTGACATCAAATACCAAGACATCACTTTGAATGTTGGTGGTTCGCATGGTTTTGATCAAGCAATGAATTATAATGTAAAATTTGATGTACCGGCTAAATATCTGGGAACTGAGATTAATAGTTTAATTGCAAAATTATCTCCGGCTGATGCTGCAAAAGTGGAATCAATTCCGATTACCGCATTGCTTACCGGTAATTTTTCTAATCCTAAAGTAAGCACTGATACCAAACAAGCTACAACAAAATTAGTGAATCAATTGGTGGATTATCAGAAGCAAAAACTTATTAATCAAGGAACTTCTGCTTTGGGCAATTTGTTAAACCAAAACAAAGATCCTAAAGACACTACAAAAACCACAACTCCGGCAACAAAAGAAGAAGTACAAACCAAAACCGAAGAAGTTGTGAAAGACAAAGTAAAAGAAGGTTTAAACAGTTTGTTTAATAAGAAGAAAAAAGAATAAAAAAAGTAACCCCAAATTGAAACGTGCAATTTGGGGTTCTTTTTAAAACTAAATAACTAACTCTACTATTCTGTTTGTAAGCTTACAGACAATTTAATTTCTTCTTTAATTTTTATCATTCCACCAATTTTATTAGGAGGAGTAAGATTGAAATCGCTGAATTGTAATGTTATATTTCCAACTAAGCTATTTTTATTATATTTCAAAGGGAGATTTTTATAGATTTTTTGTTTTCCAACCAAGTTCAAAGTTAAATCGCAACTGTAATTTTCGGCACTCTTTTTAAAATTTGAAAGTTCAATTCTAACGTTTGGAAATTCTTTTTCTTTTAATGTTTTTCTAAAATCATTGTTTAGAATAAAGTTGCCACATCCAAAACTTTTGACCGGAACACTGTGCGAGATTTTTTTTGTTCTATGGGGTTGATTAAAAAACAGCGTGTCTTTAGTATTCATATCGTAGTTACATTCAAAACCTCCAATTGAAGTAGTACCCTGAACAGTGAACTGTTTCGTACTGACCAACAGATAATCTTTAGGTGTTGAAAACAGTACTCCTGTTAAAACTAATATGAGACCAAAAACACGCATATTGTTTGTTTTAGAAAGCAATGACAGCCTCAGCAACAAATCCGTTAAACTTACCTTCGTTTAAGATATTTGTTTTAGCATAACCATCATACTTTTGATTAACATATTCAAATTTAACCAAAATATTTTTAGTCATAAACCAACCACCACCAATATTGAAACGAGTCACGTCTACATCTTCGTTGGCTAGAGTTTCTCCAGTTACGTTGTTGTAACGACCGGCTACATATAGGTTTTCATTTTTACCGAAACGGTAAATTAACTCTGCTCCAAGTTGAGTAAAATCTCTTTCGTCTACTTCAGCTTTGGTTTTTCCGCTTACTTTTTCAACCATACCAAAGAACTCTAATCCTTTGTATTTCACAAACGGGTTAATCATAATCGCTGTCAACTCATTTGTAAATCCAGGAGTAATTAAACCTGAAGAGTAATTTGCAGAAGATGTAGCCAACGTGTTTTCCATTACAAAATAATATCTAGATCCTGCACGGTCACCTCCATAAAGGTATGTTCTTGCAGATTGAGCAGTATTATATAAAGATCCTGTTAATCTGAAACGTAAATCGGTGTTCAATTGTTTATCATACCCTAACTTTGCCATTACTGAAGGACTTGTTACACCAGGAGCGTTAGTTGTTTGGTTTAATTTACCATTGGTAGCTCCAAGCATAGCAATCCAACCATTTTTGCGGTAGTAAACTTCTGCACCAACTTCTGTGGTAAAAGCATCCATGATATAATTACCTACAAATGGATTATAAATTGCTAACGCATTATCTGATCTTCTAAAATGAGCATCACCATAATTGTTTTCCATGTGACCAATTTTGATGGTAAGGTTCTTCATTGTTTCTGCCATAAATCCTTTGCTGATAAAATCTAATTTATCAATTTGGATGTATCCGCCTTTTACATAAGGTTCCGGGTGGTGACGAGAAGAAAGATATGTTCTCAAGTGAAGGTTTACTCCATCATACAAGGCAACATCAATATCAAAATTGGCTGTTGCTAAGTTAAAGTTGTTTCCTAAATTAGCTAATTGATTGGTATTAACACCATTTGTGTTTAAAACCGCATCAGCATTATTTTCATGATCTAATGCTTGATATTGCAAAGCAAATGCACCACCGATTCTCACTTTTACATTTTCAAAAGTGGTAGTTGTATCTTTTGGAGCCTCAAACATGGATAATCCTGTTTTGTCATAAGGTCGCCAATTGTCTAATTGATACTGTTGTTTTTGTGCTATAGCTAATGTACTTATCAATACAAGAGCAAGTGTAAATAGATTTCTCATTTTTTAATTAATTAGAGGTTGATTTTAGAATTATTTGAATTTTAGTGTAAAACTTATTTTAACATCATCACCGGTTTTAACGGTTCCCATTAAAGCGGTTGGTGGCGTGATTTTGTAGTCGGTCAATTTAAAAGAATAACTTCCTTCAAAAACAGGTTGACCTCCTATTGTAGTTTCTTTGATTTTTAGCGTTACCGATTTAGTTGCTCCGGCAATGGCAAAAGTTCCGGTAAAATTCCAAGTTCCATCTGCATTTTTAGTAGATGATTTTAAATCAAATTTTACAGTTTTAAATTGATTTGTTTTTAGTGCTTTGTAGGCATTTTTGTCCATTCCGCCTTTACCACTTTTAATGCTTTCGGCCGGCATTTCTACTACCAGAGAATTAATGGTTATCAATTTATTTCCTTCAGTAGTTGCTACCAATTTTCCGGTAGCCGATTCTGAAACCATATCCCAATCGTGCAAACTGGAAGTTCCGGAAATTTTTAATTGTGGTTTTGCATCAAGTGTAAGTGTCTTTTGAGCGAAACCGAAGGTAGAAGTTGCTATGAAAATCAATAGCAAAATGCCTTTTTCTAGGTTGAATAATCGTTTCATAATTGTGAGGTTTTGAATTATGAGACAAATTTCCGCCCAAATAAGCGTAAAAAACATGACGAATGTCAGTCTTTATTGAGAATATTACATCTAACTTAAAGAATTAGTGTTCGAAATCGTAATAGTTAACAACTAGATTTGAATTTTAACAACATAGCCTTCAAAGGTTCGGATATTAAAAACGGTTCCGTCTTGAAAAAGTAGATATTGTCCTTTTACACCTGAAAGTTTTCCTTTAAAGTTTGGTATTTTATCTAAACTTAGACTCGTTACTTTTTTAGGATAAGCTAATACGGGATAGTGCAGTTCGACTATATTTGGATCTTGATCTGAGAAATATTCTTTTACTTCTTGTGGTAAATAAGTTCCCGCTTTCAGTCTTTCTTGAATTAAGTCAACTTTAAGAATTTCATTTTTAAGCATTTTTTGCCAATTTGTTTTGTCAATATATTGATTTTTCAAGGCAACTTCGGCAATTCCGGCCAAATAGCGATTTGGAACTTCCACAATAGGAATGGCTTGTGAAGCTCCTTGATCTATCCAGCGAGTAGGCACTTGTGTTCCTCTGGTTACGCCAATTTTAACTTCGCTTGAAAGGGCCAAATACAAAACATGCGGTTGCAATTGTACTCTTTTTTCATACGTCAAATCGCGGTCTTCAATGTCTAAATGAGCCGTACTTAACTCTGGTTTCATAATCCAATCACCCACAGCCGGACTCGACATAAAACAATCATAACAAAAACCTTGACGGAAAATTTTCTTTTTCTTTCCACAATTCAAACATTGATAACCTTGAAATGTAATTTCCATTTCTTTGTCTAACAATTGATTGAGGTTTAAAAAACTGTTTTCAAACACCAAATAATATTGAATTGGATTACCGAGTTCGGTTTGCATTTTTGTTAGAACGCCTTCGTATGTCATTAAAAAGAAAGTTTGATAATTAAAGTCCTACGTTCACTAAAAATTATTATTTTTGATGAAGTTGTAAAGTTAGGTTTTGTATTTTCAAATTTCAAAACATTCTTGAACTTATTTAAATAGAAAAAAATGCCACTACCCATTATCAATTCAATAGCTACCTGGATCTTAAAAAAACGGATTCATCAAATTGAATTGTTTATGAAATACCCAAATGAAGTGCAAGAGGAATTACTTCTTTCGTTACTCAGAACTTCGGAAAACACGGTTATTGGCAGGCAGTATGATTTTTACTCCATAAAAAATTATCAAACTTTTTCAGAGCGGGTTACGGTTTCAACCTATGAAGATTTAGAGCCTTTGATCGAACAAACTCGCAAAGGAATGCAAAATATTTTTTGGCCAACTACCATAAAATGGTTTGCCAAATCAAGCGGAACTACCAATGCCAAAAGCAAGTTTATTCCTGTGAGTAGCGAAGCTTTGGAAAACTGTCACTACAAAGCCAGCAAAGATTTATTGAGTTTGTATTTAAACAACAATGAAGATTCGCAATTGTTTGTAGGGAAGAGTCTTCGCCTTGGTGGAAGCAAAGAATTATACGAAGATAATAATACTTTTTTTGGTGATTTATCAGCTATTTTGATTGACAACATGCCTATTTGGGCCGAATTTAGTTCCACACCCAGCAACCGAGTTTCGCTAATGGGCGATTGGGAAATTAAATTGATGGCTATTGTTCAGGAAACCATTTATGAAGATGTAACTAGTCTGGCCGGCGTTCCTTCTTGGATGTTGGTTTTATTAAATAAAGTGTTGGAAGAAACCGGTAAAACAAATTTATTGGAAATTTGGCCACATGCTGAAGTGTATTTTCACGGTGGTGTAAGCTTTGATCCATATCGTGAACAATACAAAAAACTGTTTCCAAGCAACGATTTTAATTATTACGAAATATACAATGCTTCCGAAGGTTTTTTTGCCATTCAGGATTTGAATAATTCCAATGAATTGTTGTTGATGTTGGATTACGGAATTTTTTATGAGTTTATTCCGATGGATACTTTTGGCACACCAGAGCAAAAAATTGTTCGTTTGGCGGAAGTAGAATTGTTTAAAAACTATGCTTTAGTGATTACTACCAATTCCGGTTTATGGCGTTATCTGATTGGCGATACGGTTAGGTTTACGTCTTTAAATCCGTACCGAATTAGAGTTACCGGAAGAACGAAACATTTTATCAATGTTTTTGGAGAAGAATTGATTGTGGAAAACACCGATCAAGCCATTGCAAAAGCTTGTCATGAAACCGAATCGGAAGTAATTGATTACACCGTTGCTCCTATTTTTATGGAAGGTAAAGAAAAAGGAGCTCATGAATGGATAATTGAGTTTAAAAAATCACCTCAAAACATTAACTATTTCAAAAAAGTGTTAGACGATACTTTACAATCACTCAATTCAGATTACGAAGCCAAACGACGAAATAATATGACATTAAATCCATTGGTAATAAATGTCGCCAGACCAAATTTATTTTATGACTGGTTGAAAGAACGCGATAAATTGGGCGGACAACACAAGATTCCAAGGCTTTCAAACGAGCGAACTTATTTGGAGCAATTATTACGAATGCAGTTTGCGGAACAAGTGTAATATGAAAAAAATACTTTTGCTTCTACTTTTATTTACTTTATATTCTTGCGGCCCAAGAAGACTCGGCTGTGGCCCAAGAGGTTGTGATATCAATATTGAAAAGGAAAATCACAACATTAATCCCACAAAAAATCCTGAAGCAAAAACCTCAGGATTAGTTTGATTTAGTATAGTAAGTAATTCTAAGAAACTGCTTTTAATCGTTGCAACATATTTTTGTTCAAAGTGTGTTCTGCATAGCTTTTTTCAATGTGCAAGACTTTTTCATCTGAACTTGGTAAATCATACATAGCATCGGTTAAAATGGCTTCGCACAATGAACGCAATCCACGAGCACCTAATTTATATTCTAATGCTTTATCTACGATATAATCCAACGCCTCTTCTGAAATTGAAAAGGCAACGTCATCCATTTCAAACAATTTTTTGTATTGTTTAATTAAGGCATTTTTAGGCTCGGTAAGAATTGCTCGCAATGTTTCTCTGTCTAATGGATTCATGTATGACAAAACAGGAAGACGACCGATGATTTCAGGAATTAATCCAAAATCTTTGATGTCTTTTGGGATGATGTATTGCATCAAATTATCCTTATCGATTTGATCCAAATTAGCCGAAGCACTATAACCAACCGCTTGACGATTTAATCGTTTTGAAATAATTCGTTCGATACCATCAAAAGCACCGCCGGCAATGAAAAGGATATTTTGAGTATTTACTTCGATAAATTTTTGATCCGGATGCTTTCTTCCTCCTTTTGGTGGAACATTAACGACTGTTCCTTCCAACAATTTCAATAAAGCTTGTTGAACTCCTTCACCTGAAACATCTCTCGTGATGGATGGATTATCGCTTTTGCGGGCAATTTTATCTATTTCATCAATAAAAACGATTCCTCTTTCGGCTTTTGCCACATCATAATCGGCAACTTGTAATAAGCGGGTTAAAATGCTTTCAACGTCTTCACCAACATAGCCTGCTTCGGTTAAAACCGTTGCGTCTACAATTGTAAGCGGCACACCTAACATTTTGGCAATCGTTTTGGCAACCAATGTTTTTCCCGTTCCGGTTTGACCCACCATAATGATGTTGCTTTTTTCAATTTCAACTTCATCATCATGATTTTTTTGCATCAATCGCTTGTAATGGTTATAAACTGCCACAGACATTACCTTTTTGGTTTGGTCTTGACCAATTACATATTGATCTAAAAACGCACGGATTTCTTTCGGTTTTTTAAGTACCAAATCACCCAATCCATGGGAATGTTTGCTTTGCTTTAGCTCTTCTAAAACAATGCCGTGTGCCTGATCGATACATTTATCACAAATGTGAGCATCAATTCCGGCTATTAACAAATTTGTTTCGGGTTTCTTTCTTCCACAGAAAGAACATTCCAACATTTCTTTGGCCATAATTTATGGTAATGGGTTATAGGTTAAAGGTAATTGGTAAAAAACGATTTCCTACAACTATTTTCTTCTTAACACTTCATCAATCATTCCGTATTCTTTTGCTTCATCGGCAATCATCCAATAATCGCGTTCAGAATCTTGGTAAACTTTTTCAATTGTTTGACCGGAATGTTTTGCAATGATTTCGTATAATTCATTTTTTAACTTCAACATTTCTTTCAAGTTGATTTCCATATCGGTTGCAACTCCTTGAGCTCCGCCCGATGGCTGGTGAATCATCACTCTTGAATGAGGTAACGCTGAACGTTTTCCATCGGCTCCGGCACACAATAAAACAGCTCCCATAGAAGCAGCCATACCTGTACAAATCGTTGCTACGTCTGGTTTTACATACTGCATGGTGTCATAAATTCCTAATCCTGCATATACACTTCCGCCCGGTGAATTGATGTAAATTTGAATATCTTTAGAAGCATCAACACTTTCTAAAAACAATAATTGTGCTTGAATAATGTTAGCTACATAATCATCTACTCCTGTTCCCAGAAAGATAATTCTGTCCATCATTAAACGGGAAAAAACGTCTAGTTGCGAAACATTCATTTGACGTTCTTCAATGATGTAAGGGGTCATTCCGCTTACAATTTTATCGTAGTACATGCTGTTAACACCATGGTGTTTTGTAGCAAATTTTTTAAATTCTTTTCCGAAGTTCATCTTTAAAATAGGCTAATTTTTGTTTGCTCTTTTAAACGTAAAAGAGCGTCAAATTGACATTCGACGCCCAAATATACTACTTTTTTTCAAAATATTTATTCTCCGTACATTTCTTTAACGAACTGTTCGTAGGAAACTTCTTTTGACTTGGCTTTTACTTTCTCTTTAAATAACGCAATCATTTTCTCACTCATCACTTGCTCTGATAGTCTTCTAACTTCATCTTGGTTAGAAAGTACGCGGGCTACGATTCCGTCAATGTCCTCTTGAGTAGGATTCATTTGACCAAATTGAGCCATTTGTTTTTTGATTAATTCTGATGTGAAAGCTTTCAAATCCTCAAAAGTAATTTGTAAGTTATTCTCTGTCATTATCTTACCTTCAATCAATTGGTAACGAAGACCTCTTTCCGATTTAGCAAATTCTTCTCTTGCTTCTTCTTCTGTTAATTGCTTTTCTCCTGAATTCTGCAACCATTTGATTAGAAATTCTGATGGTAAATCAAATTTTGTACTTTCTAATAAAAATTCAGTTACATCATTTAAAAACTTTTGATCGGCTTGTTGAACAAATTGTTTTTCAGCATCTTCTTTGATTTTGGCTTTTACGCCATCAACTGAAGTTACATTTCCCTCTCCGAACAATTTATCAAATAATTCTTGATTTAATTCTGCTTTTTCGCTAGTTGTAATTCCTTCAATTTTAGCCGAAACTTCAATATCTAAACCGTGCACTAAATCGTGATCAACTTTTAAATAATCCATTAATTTATGGTCATCATCAAATAAACCTTTGGTTCCGATTTCTACTACATCACCTACTTTTTTGCCAATGAATTTTTTTGCAGTTTTTTTATCTTTAAAAACATCCAAAGAAATCGAAGTTGTATTGTTGATTCCGTTTGCTTCGTTTGTGAACGTTACATTCAAATCGTCTCCTTCTTCAACGGTATCTTTCGAAATTAATTTTCCGTATTGTTTTTGGATTCTCTCTACTTGATCATTCAACATTTTATCATCGGCTACAATTGTATAACTGGTGATATTGTTTTTTGAAGATAAATCAACTGTAAATTCAGGTGCTAAACCTAATTCGAAATCGAAAGTGAAATCTTCTTTATCCCAATCAAAATCTTGCGTTACTTTTGGAAGCGGATTTCCTAAAATATCTAATTTTTCTTCAACTAAATATTTATTTAAATTTTCTTGTAAAACTTTGTTTACTTCTTCCAACAACACTGCTTTTCCATATTGTTTTTGGATTAAACTCATTGGCACAGCTCCTTTTCTAAAACCTGGAATGGAGGCATTTTTACGATAATCGGCCAACACTTTTTCTACTTTAGAAGCATAATCATTTTTAGAAACTGCTACGGTTACTACCGCATTCAAACTATCTACATTGGTTCTTGTAATATTCATTTCTTTACATACTAAAATTGGGTTGCAAAAGTATAACTTTTTTGCAACCCAACCAACAGTAATAACTTGAATTTTAACAAATCAAGTCTAAAAATTATTCATCTCCGCCGGTTAATTTATAAACGACAGATTGAAATACTGATAAAATTATACTAAAAAATAATGCCGTCCAGAACGATTCCACGTGAAATCCACCAACAATATTGCTACATAACAATACTATAAAAGCATTGATTACCAATAAAAAAAGTCCTAAAGTTAGAATGGTTACCGGCAACGTGAACAACACAATGATTGGTTTGATAAATAAATTAAGTAAACCCAAAATGATAGCAACATAAATCGATTGCAGATAACTTCCCACAGTTACTCCCGGTAAAAAATTTGAGATTAACATCACTAATGCTGCGGTGATAAGAATTCGAAGAAGTAAACCCATAAATTTAATTTTTATTAAAAATACAAAAAAATATTAAGGTTTTAAAAATTTCATCACAATTTCAAAAAATAATTGCGGATTTTCTGCGTGCAACCAATGACCTGCGTTTGGAATTGTTTCAAATTCAGCTTTGGGAAATTGTGTTTTAATTGCGTCAAAATCTTCATCTAAAATGTATCTTGAGTTTCCGCCTCTAATGAACAAAGTTGGTTTTTCAAAATGTGATTCTTCCGGAAGAGCTTTTCCTACTTGCTCAATTTCTGTATTAAAAACATCTAAATTAAATCGGAATGCCAATTGTCCGGGTTCTTTCCAATATAAACTTTTCATTAAAAATTGACGGGTTCCAAAATCAGGAATGTAATTCTTTAAAATATCTTCGACTTCGCTTCTTTCGGGTTTTAATGAAAAATCAACTGCATTTAATCCTTCTAAAATGTCTTGATGGTGCGGACGATAATATTTTGGCCCAATATCGGCAACTATTAAATTATCGATCAATTCCGTATGATTTATCGCTAAAAACATCGCCACTTTTCCTCCCATCGAATGACCAATAATATCAATTTTTTCTAATTGATGAAAATTGCAATACGCCACAATATCTTCGGACATTGCAGCATAATTAAATTCATCCGAATGAAAACTTCGACCGTGATTTCGCAAATCGAGCATATGAACTTGAAAACTTTTTTCTGCAAATTGTGTTCCGAGTGTTTTCCAATTATCAGACATACCCAAAAAACCGTGAAGTATAATCAGCGGCTTTCCGTCTCCTTCAATTTTAGAATATAACATTTGAATTTATTTTGATTAAAGATTGAAAAAAAAATCTATTTAAGTTTATGCAAATACATATTGACCACATTTTCGATTCCCAAATAAAGTGATTCGCAAATGAGAGCGTGACCGATGGAAACTTCCAATAAATTTGGAATATTTTCTTTGAAAAATTGAATATTATCTAAACTTAAATCGTGACCTGCATTTACACCCATTTCCAATTGATTTGATAAAATTGCTGCTTCAACATATGAATTAATTCCAGCTTTGTTTCCTAAACTGTATTGATGAGCAAATTCTTCGGTGTATAATTCAATTCGGTCTGTCCCGATGATTTTTGCACCTTCAATCATTGCTAAAACCGGATCAACAAAAATGGAAGTTCGAATGTCATTTCGTTTAAATTCCTGAATAACTTCTATCAAAAAATCTTTGTTTTTGATGGTATCCCAACCGGCATTTGAAGTTAAAGCATCATCGGCATCAGGCACTAAAGTCACTTGAGTCGGCTTTACTTCCAAAACTAAATCGATGAATTTTTGAACCGGATTTCCCTCAATATTAAATTCCGTATAAACAATCGGTTTCAAATCGCGAGCATCTTGATAGCGAATATGACGCTCGTCCGGACGAGGATGAATCGTGACACCGTGAGCCCCAAAACGCTGCACATCTTTGGCAACTTGCACTACATTTGGCATATTTCCGCCTCTGGAATTTCGAAGTGTTGCAATTTTATTGATATTTACGCTTAACTTTGTCATATTAAAAAAATTAATTTAAGAATCTGATTGCAAAAATACAAAGTTAAAGAACCTCAATTGTCGTATTTTTTGATTATTTTGCAACGAAATTAAATGGCTATGTTAGAAATAACGAACTATATAAATAACGATTTTAAACCGTTTGAAAGCAAAGAAACCATTGAAAACATTCAAGATTTTTTTGCCGATTTAACGTTTTCACATTTTCCTGTTCTTCAAGAAGGAATATACATTGGAAGTATTGCTGCCGATGATGTCATCACTTTTGATAATCACAAATCGGTGATTGAATACCGTTATACTTTAGAAGGTTTTTTTGCCCGAAATAATATGATTTGGTTGGATGTTTTGGAAGTTTTTGCACAAAATCACACCAATTTAATTCCGGTTTTAGATGAGCAGAACAAATATTTAGGGTATTATGAATTAAATGATATTGTTCAGTTTTTTGCAGAAACACCTTTTTTAAAGGAACAAGGCGGAATCATTATCGTTAAAAAACCTACCGTTGATTTTTCGATGAGTCAAGTTGCACAAATTATTGAAACCAACAATGGTAAAATTTTGGGAATTTTTATTTCGGAAGCAAATTCGGATTATGTTGAAATTACCATCAAACTTTCGCTTGGCGGAATGAATGAAATTATTCAAACATTCAGAAGATACAATTACGAAATCGTTTCTGAACATCAAGAAGATAATTATTTGAACAATTTGAAAGAACGTTCAGATTATTTAGATAAATACTTAAATATCTAAGCATGAAAATTGCCATTTTCGGACAATATTATCAAAACGATACCCGACCTATCATCAAAGACATTTTTGTTTATTTGAATCACAATCATGTTGAATTAGTGATAGAAGAAGCCTTTTTGAAAATTTTATATGCCGAAGAAATTCTAAAAAAAGAATACAAAACATTTTCCACCTACAAAGATTTAGACAGCAGTTTTGATCTTTTGATAAGTATTGGTGGTGATGGAACAATTTTGAGAGCCATAACCTACGTAAGAAATTCCGGCATTCCCATTTTAGGAGTAAATGCAGGTCGATTAGGTTTTTTAGCAAAAGTTCAAAAAGAAAATATTGAGTTATTTCTGCAGTCCATTCTAAATAAAAATTATACCGTTTCCAAACGAACATTATTAAGTATAGACAGCAGTCCAAAAAACACAGAAATTAAAGATATAAATTTTGCGTTAAACGAAATTTCTGTCAGCAGAAAAGATACCACTTCGATGATTACGGTTGAAACGTACTTAAACGGGGAATATCTAACTTCTTACTGGGCAGATGGTTTAATCATTTCTACACCAACCGGATCAACCGGATATTCGTTAAGTTGCGGCGGACCGGTTTTAACACCGGATGTAAAAAGTTTAGTAATTACACCCATTGCTCCTCACAATCTGAATGCGAGACCATTAGTTATTCCTGATAAAACAGAGATTATTTTAAAAGTTTCAGGAAGAGAACCGCAGTTTTTAGTTTCATTAGACAGTAGAATTGCAACGATGGATAATGAAACTGTTTTAACTATTAAAAAAACGCAATTTAAAATTAATATGGTTGAAATTCAAGACGAAACGTTTCTAAAAACCCTCCGAAATAAATTATTATGGGGCGTTGACAGAAGAAATTAATCTGTTTTGTAAAAAAATAAACCCATTTTACTATACTACTATCCTTTTATTTCCGTTTTTTTTGAAATTAATTTGTGATAAATACCAATTATTTGACTGTAAACTAGTCATAATTGTTATATTTGCACGCTATTTCAAAATCGATGATTAGAATACGAATTGCTATTTTTTTTACACTCATTTATGCTGGATTAAATGCCCAAATTAACGAAATAGGCATTTTTGCCGGTGGGGCGAATTATATTGGTGATGTTGGACCAACCACCTATATTGCACCAAACGATGTTGCTTTAGGAATTATTTACAAGTGGAACAGAAGCACTAGACACTCCTATCGATTTAGCTACACCTACGGAAAAATTTCATCAAATGATTTAGATTCAGATGTAGCAGACAGAAACTTAAGAGGATTGAATTTTAAAAACACTATTCATGAAGCTTCGGCAGGAATGGAATTTAATTTTTTTGAATTTGATTTGCATAGTATGAAACCGCAGTTCACCCCTTATGTTTATACAGGTTTAAGTTATTTTGCATACAAAGAATTATATTACACAGACCGCGAAGCAACCGAAGATTATCAGGATGCAGATTTAGCAATCCCAATGATTGTTGGTTTAAAGACAAAATTGACAAGAGATTTAGTTATTGGCTTTGAGGTTGGAGCACGTTTTACGTTTACAGACAATTTAGATGGAAGCAATCCTAAAAACGAAAATCTAACCCCTCTGCAATTTGGAAATATAAACAGTAAAGATTGGTATATGTTTACCGGGTTTACGTTAACTTATACATTTGGAGAAAACCCATGTTTTTGTCCGGAATAAAATGATTTTAGAAGAACAAATAAATAAAGACAACTTACCAAAACATCTTGCTATCATTATGGATGGCAATGGTCGTTGGGCAAAACAACAAGGAATGCTCCGAGCGTTTGGTCATGAAAAAGGCACAAAATCGGTGAGAGAAACGGTTGAAAATTGTGCAAAACTGGGAATTGAAAATCTTACACTGTATGCTTTTTCAACTGAAAACTGGAATCGTCCAAAATTAGAAGTAGATACTTTAATGAATTTATTAATAAAATCATTAAAAAAAGAATTGAAAACACTTCAAAAAAACGAAATTAAACTAAATTCTATTGGCAATTTATCGCTTTTACCTGCTACTGCACACAAAGAACTTTTAGAAGTAATTAACAAAACAAAAGAAAATAAACGAATGACTTTAACACTCGCTTTGAGTTACGGATCCAGAGAAGAGTTGGTTTCCGCAGTAAAAGCGATAAGTGATAAAGTTAAAAATAATATAATTTCGCCAGAATCTATTGATGAAACAATTATTAATCAACATCTTTACACACACAATCTACCGGATGTTGATTTATTAATACGAACCAGTGGAGAGCATCGAATCAGTAATTTTTTGTTATGGCAAATTGCTTATGCAGAATTATATTTTACCGATGTGCTTTGGCCGGATTTTAGAGAACAACATTTATATGAAGCTATCATTAGTTATCAAAAAAGAGAACGTAGGTTTGGAAAAACAAGTGAACAAATTAAATAATAGAAACGTGTTGAGAAACATTACGTCATTTTTTGCAATACTTTTTTTGGGAAGTATTTTTCAGTTAAAAGCACAAGAATCTTCAGCTTATGAAAGAGGTTCTCAATACATTTTAGGTGGTGTTGAAGTAACCGGAAAAATAACCTTTAATCAACAAACCGTTGTTACTTTCTCCGGATTGGAAAAAGGACAAAAAATTGTTGTTCCCGGTGAAGAAATCAGTACAGCTATAAAAAAACTTGGGAAATTAGGTTTGTTTAGCGATATTGACATGTATATCAATAGTATCAAAGGAGACACCATTTTCTTAGAATTAAACATGGTTGAACTTCCTAAATTAAATGAGGCCAAAATTCAAGGATTAAAAAAGAACAAAGCAGAAACTTTACTTAAAGAAGTTAACTTAACAAAAGGTAAAGTTGTAAACGAAAATTTGATTACTACAACTAAAACTACTATTGAAAATAAGTATAAAAAAGATGGCTTTTATAACGCAAAAGTAGCCATTAACACCATTCCTGACACAACTAGTGGAAACGAAGTGAAAATGGTAATTAATGTTGATAAAGGTAAAAAAATCAAAGTTTCAAGCATAAATATTGAAGGAAACGAAGAAATAAAAGACGGCAAACTAAGAGGTGCCATGTCTAACACCAAAGTCAAATTTCCGGGAAGATTTTGGAAAGGATCTAAATTTATCAAAGAAAAATACAAAGAAGACCTTGTTAGTTTGGTTGACAAATACAAAGAAAAAGGTTTTCGCGATGCACGAATAATTTATGACAGTGTAACTTTTAACAACAAAAAGAATACAGTTGACATTAAAATTAAAGTAGAAGAAGGTAAAAAATATTATTTTGGGGATATCAAATTCTTAGGCAACACCATTTACACAGACGAGGGTTTAAGCCGTATTTTAGGTATTAAAAAAGGTGAAACTTATAACGGAGTGCTGCTTCAAGAGCGAATTGCCAACAAGAAAAACCCAGAAGCCAACGATATCACCAATTTATATCAAAATAACGGATACTTGTTTTCTACTATCAATCCGGTAGAAGTTCGCACGGCCAATGACACCATAGATTTTGAAATCAGAATTCTAGAAGGTCCTCTTGCCTACTTTAATAAAATAACTGTAGTTGGTAACGACAAAACCAACGACCACGTAATTTATCGTGAACTTCGTACAAAACCTGGACAAAAATACAGCAAAGAAGATTTAGTGCGAACCATTCGTGAAATTGGTCAATTAGGATTCTTTGATCCTGAAGCAATTGATCCAAAATTTAAAAACGTAGATCCTGCTGCAGGAACAGTTGACATTGAATATAACCTTGTTGAAAAAGGATCAAGCCAAATTGAACTTCAAGGTGGTTATGGAGGTGGAGGTTTCATTGGAACATTAGGTTTATCATTTAACAATTTTTCTGCTAGGAATATTTTTAAGAAAGATGCCTACAAACCGCTTCCAATGGGAGATGGTCAACGCATGTCGCTACGTTTACAAGGAAGTTCATTCTTCCAAACCTATAGCTTAACATTTTCTGAACCATGGTTAGGTGGGAAAAAACCAATTCAATTTTCTACATCCTTATCGCATAGCAAACAGTTTTTAAATAATTTTCAAACTAGAGATGTAGACAGAAGTAGAAGTTTTAATATAACGTCGCTTTCTGTAGGTATTGCAAAAAGATTAACTGTGCCGGATGATTTCTTCGTATTATCACAATCTGTTAGTTTTCAATACTATGATTTGAATAATTATAACACCGGTTTATTTACGTTTGGAGATGGGTCAGCAAGAAATTTGGCCTATACAATTGGTTTAACAAGAAATAACAAAGGGGTCAATCCAATTTTCCCTGTTTATGGGTCTGAATTTTCCATCAGTGCAAAATTCACTCCCCCCTATTCATTATTTAATGGAATAGATTATAAAAATTTAGGAAATACGAAAGAGTATAAACTAAGAACTACTCAAGAAACAAGCGATCCTGTTACAGGAAATATAATACCAATTGGCACTTTAATTGATGAAAGTGGAACTCCGGTTTCCGAAGCTAACTTTCAAGATGCTGCTGTTGACCAAAGTAAAGTTGATCAAAAAAGATTTAATTGGTTAGAATTTTATAAAATAAAATTGAAAGTTGATTGGTATACCAAAATTGCCGGAACTAATCAAAATGCTCTTGTATTTAGAACCTTAGGCGAATTTGGATTTATGGGAGCTTACAATAACGAAAGAGGATTAGTGCCTTTTGAACGATTCTTCCTTGGTGGAGACGGTTTGGCTAACTTTGCCCTTGATGGAAGAGAAATTATTCAGTTAAGAGGTTATCCAAATCAATCGCTGTCATCAACAGATGGTGGAACAATTTACAATAAATTCACGATGGAACTTCGATATCCAATCACACTAAAATCTGCTGCATCTATTTATGTTTTAGGATTTTTGGAAGCTGGAGCATCCTACAATAATTTTCAAGAATACAATCCATTTAGACTTCAAAGGTCTGCCGGAATGGGTCTAAGAGTATTTATGCCCGCTTTTGGATTGTTAGGAATTGACTTTGGTCACGGCTTTGATGCAGTGCCGGGCCAGACACAAAAAAATGGATGGGAAACACATTTTATCATCGGACAACAATTTTAATTGTTAATTTCTGTTATATTTACATGATAATTTTAAAGAATATGAAGAAATTAGTTTTTTTATTGCTTTTAACACTTTCCGGAGTAGCCACAGAGGCACAAACCAGAGGTGTTAGGATTGGTTATATTGATATGGAATATATCCTTCAAAATGTTCCGGATTACACGGAAGCTAAAAACCAATTAGAACTAAAAGCTCAAAAGTGGAAACAAGAAATTGAAACCAAACAAAATGAAATCAATGCGTTTAAAGAAAGCCTTAACAATGAAAAAGTGCTTTTAACAAAGGAATTGATTGAAGAAAAAGAAGAGGAAATCAAGTTTCTTGAAACAGAACTTATTGAATACCAACAAAAAAGATTTGGTCCAAACGGCGATTTAATTGTGCAGAAAGCTGTATTGATTAAACCTATCCAAGATCAAGTTTTTACAGCTGTTCAAGACTTAGCAGAAGCTAAAAAATTCGATTTTATTTTAGATAAATCCTCTGATTTAACGGTTCTTTTTGCTGCAAAAAGACACAATATTAGTGATCAAGTTATTCGTACTTTAACACGTGCTTCTAAACGTGAGCAAATGAGTAAAAAACAACTTAAAGCATTGGAAGAACAAGAACGTATTGAAGATTATAAAGATGATAATAATCCTGCATTGGAAGAACGTAAAAAAATTCTAGAAGAACGCAAAAACAAACGAGATAGCATTGTTGAAGCCCGTAAAGCACTTGCCGAACAAAAGAAAAAAGACTTTGATGACAAACGTGCTAAAATGAAAGAAGAACGTGACGCAAAAAAGAATGGCACAGTTTCTGATAAAGATGACAAAGAAGAGAGCAAAACAACAGAAAGTAATTCTTCTACTGAAGAAAAAGTAGAAGGAAATACAGAAACAGAAACTGCAAAACCAACAGCAGCGGAAGCAAGACAAAAAGCCGAAGAAGAAAGACAAAAGAAATTAGACGAAAGAAAAAAACAAATTGAAGAACGTAAACAAAAAATATTAGCCGATCGAGAAGCCGCTAAAAAAGCAAGAGAAGAAAAACAAAACGAAAACAAAGAAAACGAAAACAATAATTAATAATAACTAGAAATGATGAAACAATTGAAAACTTTATTTATTGCGACTATTTTATTCTTCAGTGCAAGTCAAACAATTACTGCACAAACAAAAATAGCACATGTAGATACAAATGAGTTGATTACGAAAATGCCTGCTATGATTGAAGCTCAAAAACAATTAGAAACGCTTAGCAAACAATATGATGCAGAATTCAAAACGATGGCTGATGAATATTATGCAAAATTGAAAAAATATGATGAAGAAGCCGGAACTGTAACTGAAAAAGTAAACGAAGAAAGAGCGAAAGAAGTGCAGGATATGGAAAAAAGAATCAGAGACTACAGAGAAACTGCTCAAAAAGAGTTACAACAAAAAGAATCTGATTTGGCAAAACCATTAATGGAAAAAATCAAAGCGTCTATTGCTAAAGTTGGAAAAGCGAAAGGTTTCAACTATGTAATTGATGTAAACTCTGCCATTTTTGCAGACGGAACCGATTTAACTTTGGATGTTAAAAAAGACTTAGGTTTCTAAAAAAAATCTATAAAAAAATATAAAAACTGCTCACCCAAACTAACGGGAATTGAGCAGTTTTTTTTTATTTTTGATGTATGACAAATTCAGCACCGATTGGCTTATTTGATTCCGGGATTGGCGGAACCTCAATTTGGAGAGAAATACACACTTTACTTCCAAATGAAAACACTATTTATTTAGCTGATAGCAAGAATGCACCATACGGACAAAAATCGAAAGAAGAAATCATTGCGTTGAGCAAAAAAAATACTGAATTTTTATTAAATCAAAATGCAAAACTAATTGTGGTTGCTTGTAACACTGCCACCACTAATGCCATAGATGAACTTAGAGCAAGTTATAACGTTCCCTTTATCGGAATTGAACCTGCTATTAAACCTGCTGCAAAAAGCTCTGAAACGCACACTATTGGCATTTTAGCCACCAAAGGAACACTAAGTAGTGAATTGTTTAGTAAAAGTGTTTTAAATTACCCCACAACAAAAATTGTTGAGCAAGTTGGATTTGGTTTAGTTCAATTGATTGAGGAGGGTAAAATGAAATCAAATGAAATGACACTTTTACTTAAAAGCTATTTGGAACCTATGATTAAAGCAAATATTGATTATCTGGTTTTAGGATGTAGCCACTACCCCTACTTGATTCCTCAAATAAAGAAAATCATTCCAAAACATATTAAAATTATTGATTCCGGCGAAGCTGTAGCCCGTCAGACAAAAAATATTTTAATGGAAATTAATTTACTCAGTAGCGAGAAAAAAAGTTCGCAAATCTTCTATACCAATTATAATCCGATGGTTTTAAAATCGATTCTAAAAAATAAATACCTCGTAATTGAAAAAGACTTTTAAAACTATTCGTCCTTAAACCATCCGGAATACATCACATAATTATTCGAAATTCGATCTATTTCTCCGGCAAAATCAGATTGATCAATGTCTTTCACTTTCTTTGCAGGAACACCTGCATAAATAGTTCCGGATTCAACATGCGTGTTTTGGGTTAAAACAGCACCCGCGGCAATAATGGAATTACTTTCAATCACACAATTATCCATTACAATTGCTCCCATTCCGATTAAAACATTATCGTGAACTGTACAACCATGAACAATGGCATTATGACCAATTGAAACATTATTGCCAATAATGGTTGGATGCTTTTGATACGTGCAATGAATTATCGCACCATCTTGAATGTTTACTTTGTTTCCAATTTTAATAAAATGAACATCTCCTCGCACCACAGCATTAAACCAAATGCTACATAGAGAACCTAGCTGAACATCGCCAACGATGGTGGCATTTTCAGCCACATAACAATCACTTGGAATAACAGGAGATTTCCCGTTTACAGACTTAATTATCATAGTTCAAAAAAAATCCCGACAAGAGCCGGGATGTAATTTATTAGTTAATAGCAGGACAATTACATTGATATTTATCTCGCTTGCAGAATAAATTCATACCTAACGTGATTTGGTGGAAACCTGCATTGTCAAATCGAACATTACCAGCCAAATAAGAATAGGTATACGCAAACATAAATTGCTTATAATTTACACCAACTATTGGTGTGAAATATTGCAAACGTTGATCATTAACACTATTTCCATCAACATATTGTGCTCCATCAAAACTTCTTCTATAAGACAAACCTCCCCAAATTTTACCAAAATCTACATTTTTATAAACTTTTAAATTCAAGTCAATTGATTTCTCTTTTGTTTCTTCCACTAATTGAAATAAGATAGAGGGCTCCCATTGCAAACGGTCACTGCTTCCAAAAACATAACCGGCACTCAATAAGAATTTTCTTAAATTATCTGATTCGAACTCAGTATAAATTTCACGTCTTACATTTGCAATTGCATTTTTAACTGTGAAATGAGCATAAAATTCTAAGTAATTATAAGATGCTCCCAAATCTAAATTGAAATAAGAATCTTTTTGATAAATCCCTCCGATGATTGGATCAAAAGGTTGGTTATCGATAAAAGAAGTTTCGTCTAATTGACTCTGAACCAAAGCTCCACTAATACCAAATGACAACTGATTCAAATCAATTTCACTTCTAGAAAACATGATATGGTGAGCATAGGTTAGTTTAATTCCTTTTTGTGAATGATAACCGTTTCTGTCCGAAAACAAAATAGCTCCAACACCGGAACGCTCTCCAACACCAGCATTAAAACTCACTGTACTTAAACTTGGAGCATCTTCTTGACCAAACCATTGTGCTCTACTGGTCACTCTTAGTTTTGCACAATTGGCAGCACCAGCCATAGAAGGGTGGATTAAATAATAATTATCCGTTAAATAATCCGAATACACCGCTATTCCTTCTTGCGAATAAGAAAATTGCGAAATAAACACTAGTAGTAGTAAATAAGATTTTTTTAAATTAAGATTTAGATTCATGGGGTTTCTATCTTTTTAATGAAAAAT